>NZ_JAXAVY010000001.1:0-1341595 GCF_035671315.1 Flavobacterium cheonhonense | reverse complement strand
TTCGCAAAAAGCCACTAGCCGCGAAACGTTACCTGCAAGCGTTCCGCCGGTTCAATAATCTAACGCAACTTTTAAAGAAATTTATAAGTTCGTTATTATGAAAAACTACAACCGAATTACACTACAAGAACGTATTGAAATTGAAAAATTATTAGCACTTAATCTCTCCTATTCTGCCATTGCTTTTAAACTTGGTAGACATAAAAGTTCTATTATCAGAGAAGTCAAAAAGTACCCTAAAAAGCAATACCAAGCTTATTATGCTAACTTAAAATCTTACTCTAGAGCTATAGACAGAAGATTTGGTAAAAGCAAGATTCTTTTCAATCCAAAACTGCAAAAATTCATTCATCAAAAGCTAGCAATGTTTTGGTCACCTGACCAAATAGCTGTAAGTTTAAAACGGCTATTCCCTAATGATAAAACTATGCAAGCTTCGCACGAAACCATTTATCTTTACATCTATCTTCACTCTAAAAAAGAGCTCAAAGAAATGCTCATTTCAGAGCTCAGACAAAAAAGAAAACAAAGAGGAAATACACGTCGAGGAACCGACAAAAGAACAACCATTAAAGATCCTGTCAGAATTGATGAACGCCCGGAAGAAGTAATCGGACGTGAAATCCCGGGACATTGGGAAGGCGATTTAATACTGGGTAAAAACCGAGAATCAGCTATTGGAACTTTAGTGGAAAGATCTACCAGAGCTGTCATACTGGTTCATCTCAAAAACAGGGATTCCAAATCTGTTCGTAAAGCATTCGAAAAAGAATTTAAACAACTTCCAAAGCTGATGAAAAAATCTTTGACCTACGATAACGGAACCGAAATGGCGCAGCATAAATTATTCACCAAAAACACCAAAGTACAAGTTTATTTCACTCATCCATATTCGCCTTGGGAAAGACCAACAAACGAAAACACAAACGGACTTTTAAGAGATTATTTCCCAAAAGGAACCGATTTGTCAATTGTGACTAAAAAACGCCTTAAAAGCGTCCAAAATGAACTTAATGAAAGGCCAAGAAAGGTACTCGACTATCAAACTCCTAAAGAAGTTTTTGATAAAATCATTTTAGAAAAATTATAACTATATTTGAATCAACTAGCGTTGCGCTAGAAACTTGAAACCGCCTTCCGAGCGACACGAACATCTGAAAAAATAACGAAATTTTCACTACTTTTGCCCAAAAAAACTTAAGTAAAACAATGCTCCAAACAATTCAAATCATTGCTTTAATACAAGGGATTTTTGTCCTTTTTGTCTTGTTTACAAATCGGAAAGATTACAAAAAAACTACTTTTTGGTTGCTCTTTGGAAGTTTAATCTCTGTTTTACTTTACATCTTGGGTGATGACAAAAACAATCTGTTTGTTGAAAATACAGATTGGTTTCTTTTTGATAACACCTTATTTGTAACCTTTCTGTTTTTGTTTTTCAAGTATTACAAAAATGAAAGAGAAAAATTTATAAAATCCAATTATCTATTTTTTCTTCCCAACATTTTTTATTTAATTCTTGAAGTACTCGAAATAAAATTACCCAAAGAAAACTTTAATATTGAAATTCTAGAAGTGATTTTGGAATTAACTTTTGTGATTTATCTAGTCTTAATTTTACATTCTGTTTTTACGAATAAAAGAAGAATTTGGACTACTTATTTTGTTATTCCAATTGTTATTTTACTTGTGTTTTCTTGTATAAATGATACTCTTAAAATAATTGGATTAAAAGAATTATCTTTTTTCAGCAATCAAAACTTTAACTCCTATCTTTTATTAATTGTCGCCTTTCTATTTTACTTTATTTCTTTTAAATTATTGACTAATAACAAATATATTTTGCCAAAAAACGAAATAAGCAAATACAAAAATTCTAATCTGAACACAAAACTGATTGAACAATATAAGTCGGATTTAATTAATGCAATGAAAATAGATAAATTGTACTTGAATGGAAAATTATCCATTCAAGATGTTTCAGAAAAACTCAATATTCCAAAACATTATATTTCGGAAGTTTTAAACGAACACATGAAAACAAATTTCCAAGATTTCATCAATGAATACAGAGTAGAAGAATTTATAAAACGCCTAAAAAATGACCAAAATAATCAATTTACACTTTTAGGAATTGCCATAGATGTGGGTTTTAATTCTAAATCTTCTTTTAATGCTATATTCAAGAAATTCAAAGGTTTAACACCAACTGAATTCAAAAAAAATCTTGTGCAAAACAACTAATTTGTACAAAAAAATTATTCTGCACTTGTCTTTTTTTATTTACTCGTAGTTACTAACGTTATTTGCAGTATAATTTAAAATTGATCAAAAATGTTTCCACAAAATGCATCAAAAAAAGTACTATACTTTTTGATTTTACAACTTTCATTCTTCTCAATCACAAACGCACAAACAAGTGTAACCGTTTCGGGAATTATAAAAGACAAAAATAGCAAAGCTGTTTTGCCTTTTGTAAACGTGTTGTTAAAAACAGAAAAAGACAATTCATTTATTAGTGGGACAGTAACCAACGAAGAAGGACGTTTTTCTTTATCAAAAATAAAATCTGGAAACTACTATTTAGAGGTTTCTTTTATCGGCTACAAAACATCAAAACAATCGCTTTATGTTGGAAATCTAACGGAATTTTTAGACATCAACACTATTGAATTGGAAGAAGAAACTACCACATTACAAGAAGTTGTTGTAACAGGAAAAACTTCCGAATTAAGTGCTGCAATGGACAAAAAAACTTTTTCTCTAAAAGACAATATTAGTCAAAGTGGTGGTTCGGTTTTACAAGCTATGCAAAATTTACCAAGTGTTACAGTACAAGACGGAAAAGTACAACTTCGTGGAAACGATAAAGTGACTGTACTCATTGACGGAAAACAAACAGCATTAACAGGTTTTGGCAACCAAACAGGATTAGATAATATTCCTGCTTCTGCGATTGAAAAAATTGAAATCATCAACAATCCTTCTGCCAAATATGATGCAAATGGAAACGCAGGGATTATCAATATTATTTACAAGAAAAACAAAAAAGATGGTTTTAATGGAAAGTTTGGTTTTACAACAGGTGTAGGTTCTCTTTGGGTGCGAAAAGAAAATTTACCAACCATAAGACCACAATATACTTTTACACCAAAAATCAACCCAAGCGTTTCACTCAATTATAGAAAAAACAAAGTCAATGTCTTTTTTCAAGGCGATTACTTATATACTGAAACGCTTAACAAAAATGAATTTGTAACAAGAAATTACGACAATGGCGATGTAATTAATTCACAATTAAAACGCAACAGAAACACACATTTTACGACATTGAAAAGTGGTTTTGATTATGCAATTAACGACCAAAATTCTTTGACTGTTTCAGGACTTTTTGGAAGTGAAAAAATAATTGACAAAGGCGACCAACCATTTTTTAATGGAGACTTTTCACAACGAAATAGACTTTGGCAGTTTTTAGAAGATGAATTAAAAACAACTATTATGGCAACTGCCATTTATCAACACAAATTTAAAGAAGCAGGACATTTGCTAAATATTGGTTTCAATTACACTTTTCACAGAGAAGACGAAAAATATTTTTACGACAATTATTTGCCAACTTCCACAGGAACAGATGCGTTTAAATTATTATCTGACGAGCAAGTTTATGATTTTAATTTTGACTACATAAAACCACTTAAATACGGACGAATTGAAACAGGAATTAAACTTCGTAACAGAAATATACCGACAAATATGCAATTTATACCAGGTGTAAATTCAGTTTTAGACACCAATGCAGGCGGTTGGGCAACTTATAAAGAACTAATTCCTGCCGTTTATGGAAACTATATTTTTGAAAATAAAAAATGGGAAGCCGAACTAGGTTTAAGAATTGAGTATGTGAAAATTCAATATGACGTTAATCCTAATCATATTGTTTATCAAAGTGATGGATATAATTATACCCAACCGTTTCCAAATTTACGTTTGGCATACAAAATTAACGACAATAACAAAGTTTCTATTTTCTACAACCGAAGAGTTGACCGACCTAACGAAGTTGATATTCGTATTTTTCCAAAATATGACGATGCAGAAATAATTAAAGTTGGGAATCCTGCATTGCGACCACAATTTACAAATTCGATAGAATTGGGCTATAAAAAAAGTTGGGAAAAAGGAAGTTTATATAATGCTATTTATCACAGATTTGCTGACGGAACGATTACAAGAATTTCTAGTACTGTTCCACCAAGTAATTTAATTTATGCAACATTTCAAAACGTAAATAAAAGTTACAACACAGGAATTGAAATGGTTTTAGCACAAGAAATTTCTAAATTGTACGCATTCAATATTAATCTAAACGCATACAGAAATCAAATAGATGCATTTACTGTTGAAAACAAATATCCTACTACACATACATTTTCAGCAGACAAACAAGAAATATATTCTGGAAATATTAAATTGAACAATACGTTTCATTTTCCTAAAAACATAGATGCGCAATTAACAGGTATTTATTTAGCGCCCGACATTATTCCACAAGGAAAAATTAAATCGAGATTTTCATTAGACCTTGGACTAAAAAAAGCAATTCAAAAAGGGAAAGGCGAGCTCTTTTTTAACGCATCAGATTTGCTAAACACAATGATAATCAAAAAAGAAATCAACGGACAAGGCTTTAATTATAACAGTAATGACTATTACGAAACACAAGTAATAAGGCTTGGATATAGTTATAAATTTTAACGGAAAGTGCAATACGGAAAATACGCCAGCAGGTAACAGCTGTTATCCGCTATAGCTGGTTTTTCTTGAGTTGTACTTCTTTTTTCACGTAAAAACTTTATCTTAGCAGACAGTACGCAGTTCGCTGGAATCGCTACAGACGGATAGCAGCGAAACGTTATGGGCTACCGGGCCAAGAATGTAAAGAGAATCATTTAAGAGATGGAGGTTTATTTGAAAATATGATTCTTAATAACTTACATATATCATTAACAATTACCTTTCTTTTCTTATCAGGCATAATCCAAAATATTATAAGTACTGAAGGAAACCATAAAACCAATAAAATGAAAATAGGAATTTCAAAGACATTTGATAGAAGACTTGACATATTATTTTTTTTAAAGTAATTAAGCAATGTTTTATATTTTAACTTGTAATATGAAACAAAACTAAAATTTGCTTAAACCTTAAAATAGGACACAATATTTTGCTTCACATTTATATAATGTAAAAAACGAAAAGTGTATCAACTTAATAGAATTTAGATATTTAAAAACAATAGTGGCAGCCCATAACAGCGGTTAGTAGCACTTGCTGGTTTTTCTTTAGCTCTACTTCTATTTTCACGTAAAAACTTTTACCTTAGCAGACAGTACGCAGTTCGTTGGCTTCGCAAATGCAACTAGCCGCGAAACGTTAGCGGTAATGCGGCCAAGATTGCGGAGAATTCAATAACCTATTGTAACAAATGAATTTTTACAGATTACATATTCAGACCAGAAGTGACGTAGTTTACAATCAAGTTAGCAAAATCTTGAATTTAGAGCCAACATTTCCCTATGATGAAAAAGAACTGAAAAGATTATGGATTCATGGTTTTGAAGACGATAAGGAAGATAGTTATATTGATTTTATAAATGTTTATTTGAATATACTTGAACCAAAATTTGAAGAATTGGAAAGTGTTGGTATAAAGAGAGACGATATTAGCGTTTGGAGAATTTACGGTTACAATCAACAATGTTCAATGGAATTTTCACCAACAGAAATGAAGCGTTTGGCAGAAAATGGAATAACTTTATGTATAGATTGCTTTGAACAGTAAGCACTACCGCTAACAGCGGCTAGTAGCCATTGCTGGTTTTTCTTGAGCTTTACTTCTATTTTCACGTAAAAACTTTTACCTTAGCAGACAGTACGCAGTTCGTTGGATTCGCAAATGCAACTAGCCGCGAAACGTTAGCCGTCAGTTTGGCAGAACTTAAAAAAACAGAAAATGAGCAGACGATTGATATTAAATTTAGTTTTGCCTTTAACTGTAATAATCTTTATATTTTTTTCAAAGTGGTGGATTGTTGATGTAGTTGATGGAACTGACGGAATAATGTACGGTTTTCCTTTTATATACAAAGCACCAGCATTCTACACTTCATGTGCGTATGAATATTTCTCGCTTGAACTGATTGCTGACTTATCAATTTATTTTGCTCTTATATTAGTTATAGTTTACTTGACAAATAAATTTTTAATTACAATTAAAATCAGAAGAATAGTCTCAATTATTCTATTTTTAGTTGCGGCTTTTTTAATTTCCATAGAATTATTTATTGCTTCTATGCCTGAGAATAAATTTTCACTCAAAAGAGATTATGACATTGAAATTAAAAGAACTGGTGTTGAATATCCATTTAATGAAAATGACAGAAAAGAATTCGACAATTATCATAAATAAAAAACCGAACGGCTAACAGCGGTTAGTAGCTATTGCTGGATTTTCGTGGTTTCACGCTTGTTTTTCACGTAAAAATTCTATCTTAGCTGAAAGTACGCAGTTCGCTGGCTTCGCAAAAAGCCACTAGCCGCGAAACGTTATATGCAATGCCACCACCCATGAAAAACCTTGCTTTTATTTTCCTCTTTCTATTGCTTAGTTGCAAAACTTCGAGTAAAGTCGAAAGCACAACAAAGACAAAATATTCTAAAATATATAGCTTCCCGAATTCGAGAATAATCGTGTTTAATGACAGCATCACTAAATCTCTGTTTACTAGAAACAACGTAGAAGTTCCATTTTCCCCTACAACAGAGGATATAATCTTCCTAAATAGAAAATTGGAAACTAAATATTATCGTTATATAAAACAGAGATATACTTTTGACTACAGTTCTCTTCCTAATAAAAAATATTACGTGGATTTAGACAAAGAAACTTTAAAACATGCAAGAAAAATTCAAAATCAAATGAAATTCTTAGATAAACAATTTGTTTGCTATATAGACAGCTTAGGAAGAAAGGTTATTGCGATTAAGATTGTTAAGCCAGACGAAAACAAGGTTGACGCTGAAAGAGAATGGGTCGGAAGTATAATTGATTTAAAATACAATCAGGATAATTCAACATTTCTGTTAGATTAGCACTGCATATAACAGCGGCTAGTAGCCATTGCTGGTTTTTCTTGGCTTCACTCCAATTTTTCACGCAAAACTATTATCTTAGCGGACAGTACGCAGTTCGCTGGTATCGCAAAAAGCCACTAGCCGCGAAACGTTATAGCCAATTTTTACGCCCCTCTCGTCCTAAAATAGGTTGACTAAAAATTAAACACTTTTAGTATCCTATGGAAACAACAAAAAAAACAACATGTCGAAAAAAGGAGTATCAAAAAGTTAGCTTTGATCTCAAACTTTCTATCATTGCCGAAATCAATAACGGACAAATCTCTGCCAATTATGCTTCTAAAAAGTACGGTATATCCAGAGCAACGCTTGCCTATTGGACCAAGAAATTGTCTAACTTTGAGGGAAAATCCAAAGCTATGAGCAAAAACGACGAGATTAAAAAATTACGTGAACGCATCGAAGAACTAGAGTTCGTCAAAGACTTCCAACAAGATATTATTGCTGATTTCGAACATATTACCGGTGAACATCTTTCAAAAAAGTATTTGCCCGAAGCATTAGCAAAAGAGATAGAGAAAAAGCGACTAAACCTTTCAAAAGAAAGTGGCTCTATCAATGCTTCGGAATAAGCAAACAAGCTTATTACCAAAGAATTAAACACGATTTTACCAAAGAACAACAACACAAAGTTGTTCTCGATTTAGTGCGCAAAATCAGGATCAAAATGCCTAAAACTGGAACCAGAAAACTCATGGAACACATACAAAATGAACTCATTACAAACAATATCAAAATGGGAAGAGATGCGCTTTTCGATTTACTTAGAAGCTATGGGTTATTAGTCAAGAAAACAAAACGTTTTCACATTACAACCGATTCTAAGCACTTCTTTTTTAAATCACCTAACCTACTCAAAGATTTATCTTTATCTCACGCAGAGCAAGTCTTTGTAAGCGACATAACCTATATCAAAGTCGATGGTGGCCACGCTTATTTAGCACTGGTGACAGATGCTTACTCAAAGAAAATAATGGGTTGGAAATTAGATGACAATATGAGAGTGACTCTTGTCAAAGATGCCCTGGATATGGCTTATAAAAACTGTATTCATAACCATAAAAATATCATTCATCACTCTGACAGAGGAATTCAGTATTGCTGCCCGGACTTCTCAGAATTTGCTCAAAAAAAAGGGTTTATACTCAGCACAACCCAACAATACGATCCGTATGAAAACGCAGTAGCTGAAAGAATTAACGGAATTTTGAAGTATGAGTTCGGGCTAAAAAACACTATTAGAAATATTGAAATCGCTCAAAAAATGATAGCCGAAGCTGTAAACATATACAACAACGAACGTTTACATTGGAGTTTAGATTTAAAAACACCCCAAATAGTGCACAAACAATATGATAAACAACCTTATAAATCCTATGCTAAAAAAGCAGCTTAAAACCTATCAATTATTTATGTAAATTTGATTCAATTAATAACCTAAAACGGTCAACGTATTTTAGGACATGACAGCCGGTTCAATAATCTAACGCAACTTTTAAAGAAATTTATAAGTTCGTTATTATGAAAAACTACAACCGAATTACACTCCAAGAACGTATTGAGATTGAAAAATTATTAGCACTTAATTTATCCTATTCTGCCATTGCTCTTAAACTTGGAAGACATAAAAGTTCTATTGTCAGAGAAGTCAAAAAGTATCCGAAAAAACAATACCAAGCTTATTATGCTAACTTAAAATCTTACGCTAGGTCTATAGACCGAAGACTTGGTAAAAGCAAGATTCTTTTCAATCCAAAACTGCAAAAATTCGTTCATCAAAAACTCGCAATGTTTTGGTCACCTGACCAAATATCAGTAAGTTTAAAACGGCTATTCCCTAACGATAAAACTATGCAAGCTTCTCACGAAACAATCTATCTTTACATCTATCTGCACTCCAAAAAAGAGCTCAAAGAGATGCTCATTTCTGAACTCAGACAGAAAAGAAAACAAAGAGGAAATACACGTCGTGGAACCGACAAAAGAACAACTATCAAAGACCCTGTCAGAATCGATGAACGCCCAGAAAATGTACTCGGAAGAGAGATTCCGGGACACTGGGAAGGTGATTTAATTCTAGGTAAAAACCGCGAATCAGCCATAGGTACTTTAGTAGAAAGATCTACCAGAGCTGTCATCTTAGTACATCTTAAAAATAGAGATGCTAAGTCTGTTCGTAAAGCATTTGAAAAGGAATTTAAACAACTTCCGAAACTGATGAAAAAGTCGCTAACTTATGACAACGGAACTGAAATGGCCCAACATAAATTATTCACTAAAAACACCAAAGTCCAAGTCTATTTTACTCATCCTTATTCACCTTGGGAAAGACCAACTAACGAAAATACAAATGGACTTTTAAGAGATTATTTCCCTAAAGGAACCGATTTATCATCTGTAACCAAAAAACGCCTTAAAAGCGTCCAAAATGAGCTCAATGAAAGACCCAGAAAGGTACTCGACTATCAAACTCCTAAAGAAGTTTTTGATAAAATTATTTTAGAAAAATTATAACTATATTTGAATCAACTAGCGTTGCGCTGGAAACTTGAAACCGCCCCCAGAACGACACTATGAAATTTATCTTTTACATATTAATTTTTCAGACATTTTGCTTTAGCCAAAGTAAAAAGGATGTTTACGATTTACCTATTCCAAAAAACATTAAAGGCTGTCATCAAGCTCTGGACAAAACTCTTACTGAAAAAGAAATTGAAGTTGTAAAAAATACAGCTGAAGATAGTATTTCCTTTACTGAAGATTTCAAAGAAAAAGCGGACTTTTTTCACGCATGGAAAATATATGATGGTTCTGTTTTGACAAAGTATTTTAATAAAAAAGGACTTTATGGGTTTTGGCCCATTTATGAGACAATTTTAATAACATATCATCGGCATTTAACGGGTAAAAATATTGATTTAGAGAATTTAATTCTGAAATATCAGGCACAACAACAGAAAGACAAAGAGTTTTATATTTCCCAAATAAAAAAGGATTCAATAAGCGGAACCTATATTCCTAAAGATTTGAAAGATTGCTTTCTAACATTAGACAAGACTTTATCAGAGCAAGATAAATCAACTATTCGTAATGCAAAAAACAAATCAGAAGTATTATTAATTACTGACGATTCATTAGGTAGATGGATAAGAAATAATTGGAGATTGTGGGGCGGTTCTCGCCTCAGCAATTATTTTCATGAAAGAAATGTTTCAGAACCAGAAGAAATGTCGGCTATCATACTTGAATTTTATTATGAATGGCTACAGAATAAAAACGAGAATTGGGAAAAGTGGACTGGAAATCAATAATAATAGGCACTGCATATAACAGCGGTTAGTAGCTATTGCTGGATTTTCGTGGTTTCACGTTGGTTTTTCACGTAAAAATTTTATCTTAGCTGAAAGTACGCAGTTCGCTGGCTTCGCAAAAAGCCACTAGCCGCGAAACGTTAGGTGTGATTTTTAAGAATAATCGCAGCTCGAACCTCAACGGAAAAATAAAAACAGCAACAGAATTTGGACGAAGTAACATTACCATATCATTTAGCAATTCCAACAATTATTTCTTTAATTGGGCTAATTGCAATTCTATTTTATCGTAAAAATCTGTTTGCAAAAAACAAATTATTATGGATAAGCATAACGGTATTTTTAATTATATATTTATATTTTGTTGGTAGCGCAACTTATGAAACTGTTTACTATCAATGGAATTTAAATCGTTACGATCTTGACAAAGACGGAATGTTTGGTGGAAGAGAAATAACCGAAGAACAGAAAGAAGCAATGAGAAAACTAACAAATGATACTGGAAGAAATTTTTCATTTATCACAGGGTTTGTTTTTGCTTTAATAATTTCAGCTGGAGTTTATGTTGCCGGAAAAATAATCGCAAAATCTCAACGGCAGTGATAAGAGAAAAAACCACACCTAACAGCGGTTATCAGCTATAGCTGGTTTTTCTTGAGTTGTACCATTTTTTTCACGCAAAACTATTATCTTAGCAGACAGTACGCAGTTCGTTAGCTTCGCTACAGACTGATAGCCGCGAAACGTTATGTGACATAGCTTTCTAAATATTGCTCAAAAAATTACTAATGGAAAATAAAGCAAAATTTTGCCAATCCGAAAAGAATATTTCAAGAGATGATATTCTTGAATTTGAACAAAAATTTAATATCATTTTGCCTGAAAATTATAAGAAGCTAATATTAATTCATAATGGTGGACAAAATGAAAATGACAATATGATTCTGGATTGCTTGTTTAGCATTAAGTATGGAGAATGTACTTTAGAAGATTCAATTCATTCACTACAAATAGTTGAAGAAAATATCCCGAGTAATTACTTGCCGTTTGCATATACTGGAACCGGAAATACTATTACGTTGAATTTGGAACTCGGAAATGATTATGGCAAAATATATCTTTTTAGATACGATAAATTAGAACCAAGATTTTTGAAAGATTCATTGGAAGAGTTACTTGGAGTAGAAAGTATCGATGAAATTTAAAAAGCGCTACGTCACATAACAGCGGCTAGTAGCCATTGCTGGTTTTTCTTGGCTTTACTCCTATTTTTCACGTAAAACTATTATCTTAGCGGACAGTACGCAGTTCGCTGGTTTCGCAAAAAGCCACTAGCCGCGAAACGTTGGCAGAAACCTTAGAAAAAACTGCATAAGACAGCATATTGAGTTAAAAATACAACCTATGAAAAAAATATTAACATTCGTTATTCTATTAATCAACTTTGTCAGCAACTCCCAATGTCCAGCTCCTTCAAATGTTAGTTTAGTTAATAATATTCTTTTTTCAAATTCTGTAGAAATTAGCTGGTCTGAAAATGGTACTGCAACAATTTGGGAAATTGTAGTGGTTCCTGATTTTAATGTAGGTTCAACAATACCAACTTCAGCTGGGATAGCTGTAGCTAGTAACCCTTGTACAATTACTGGAATTCCACCTTCATTTGATTGCTATGCTTTCTTTGTTCGATCAGTTTGTTCTTCAACAGGTGTAAGTAGTTGGACTGGAGCAAGTACTTTAGGGTGTTCAATACAAGCATATAATTGGTTTTTAACTTTGTCAAATGACAGTTTTGAGCCTAATTCGGATAAAAACGAATTTTATATCTATCCAAACCCAACAAAAAATATTGTACATTTTAAAAACATATCCGAAATTGAAGAAATAAAAATATTTGATTATTTGGGTAAAGAAGTTTTAAAACAAACTATTATCAATAATGAAATTAATGTAGAAAATCTTTCTAAAGGAATTTACATCGTAGAAATTCATTCAGGAAACGGAACAGTTTATAAAAAGTTTATTAAGGAGTAAAACTCAAAAGAAAAAGGCTTCTGCCAACAGCCGTTAACCGCTATTGCTGGTTGCTTAGTTAACTTGGCGTTTTTTCTTCACGAAAAAACTCTATCTTAGCAGACAGTACGCAATTCGCTGGAATCGCAACAGTCGCGAAGCCGCGAAACGTTACCAGTAATTTTTCAGGACATGAATCTTAAACATCATATTTTATTTCTGTTCGCATTCCTAACAATGCATAGCCAAAATCAATCAAACTTTGAAAAGTATGACGAACTGGTATGGAAAGCTATGATTCAATATAAAACTAAAGATTATAAAAGTTCTCTTAATAATTTCAAACAGGCTTTTAAAATTTTACCAAACGATTCTGAAGATGATCATTTTTATGCAGCAGCCGCGGCTCTTAACTTAAATAATGATAGTGAAGCAGAGAAATTAATAATTGAGTCAATTGAACTAATAAATGCATCTAAAAATTACTTCTTGAATTTCGAAGAGTTTAATTCATTTCGTTCAAGAAAACTGTTTGAAACAATCTCAAATAATTACGAAGAATATCAGAAAACATTCTTTAAGAATTTGTCTCATCCTGAAATTTATGAGGAAATTGAAACCTTGTTCAGAAAAGACCAAGAAGTTAGGAATAATGGCAATAGTATGTTAGAGACAGATGAGAAGAATATAAACCGTTTAATCGAAATAACTAAAGAATACGGCTGGCAGGAAAAAGGATGGATAATATTATGGCATCAAAGAGGTACCTATGGCGAAAACAATAATGTGTGGTCATTTTTTAAACCATACATTGACCAACAAATAAGAGAAGGAAAAATACGCAAAGATTTTTGGGCAAGATTTGAAGACGAAAAATCCATACAAAAGTACGGAAAACAACTCTATGGAATGTATTGGAGTCAATATAAAGAATGGCCTATAATAGATATTGAAAACGTTGACAAAAGAAGAGAAAGTGTTGGTTTGCCACCGCTTTGGTATATGAATAAAGTATATGGAATAAATTTGCCGAAAGAATACAAAACTACCGCCAACAGCGGTTAGTAACTCTTGCTGGATTTTCTTGGCTCCACTCCTATTTTTCACGTAAAACTATTATCTTAGCAGACAGTGCGCAGTTCGCTGGCTTCGCAAAAAGCCACTAGCCACGAAACGTTAGTGGCAATTTTAAAACTCTGCAGTTGTAACAAACTATTTTTTCAAAAGACTATTTAAAGAAAAGGAAAATATGGAGACGAACAGAAGACATTGGCTGAAAAAAATTGGAATCGGAGTAGCTGGTATTGGACTTACAAACTTCAATTCATTTGCTTCTCCTCTTGTATCAGATAAATCAATTAATAGTTTTGAGAATGATACTAACTTAATTTTTTTACGCTCAAATGAAAATCCTTATGGTCCATCTCCATTAGCAAGAAAAGCATTTACTGAAAATGTGAATATTAGCAACAGATACAACTGGGATATCGAAGCAAAAATAATTTCTGCTATTGCTTTGAAAAACAGTGTTAAAGACGAAAACATATTATTGGGTGCTGGTTCAACTGAAATTTTAGATTTGGTTGCAAAATTTGTATCACTAGAAAAAGGAAATTATGTAATTGCAGACCCAAGCTATGATTATTGGACAGTTACATTAGATAATTTAGGTTTAACGAAAAATAGAGTACCGCTTACAACCGACAAAAAAATTAATTTGCAAGCTATGTTAGAAGCTGTAAATCAAAATACAAAGCTTGTTTATATCTGTAATCCAAACAATCCAACAGGAACAATTTGTGAAAGAGAAGCATTGATTGAATTTGTAACCACCATTCAACAAAATACAATTATATTAATCGATGAAGCCTATTTAGAGTTTACTAAACAGCAATCTCTGAGTAATCTCGTAAATGACCACAAAAATATTATTATCGTCAAAACATTTTCCAAAATATATGGTTTGGCAGGAGCACGCATTGGATATGCAATTGCGAACAAAACAATAATTGATAATTTGGCAAATTTGCAATCCAATACAAATAATAGTGTCAGTGTATTATCAAAACTTGCTGCTATAGCTTCGTTGAAAGATGATAAATTTGTTTCAAATTGCTACTTACTAAATGAAAACGTAAAACAATATACTATCAGCGAACTCAAAAAATTAAATTGTGAGTGCGTTTCTTCTAATACAAATTTTATCTATTTTTCACTTGCAAAATACAACAAAGACTATTTCAAGCAATTAGAAGACAATAAAATTCAAGGAGGAAGAATATATGAAGAACAAGGTAAGTGGACAAGGATTACAATAGGTAAATTGAGCGAAATGGAAAAATTTATTAAAGCAATACAATAAAAACTGCCACTAACTGCGATTTAGTAGCTATGGCTGGTTTTTCTTGAGCTGTACTTCTATTTTCACGTGAAAAGTTTTACCTTAGCAGACAGTACGCAGTTCGTTGGATTCGCAAAAGCCACTAGCCGCGAAACGTTAGCAACAAGCTTTGAGAAACTCTGCAAAATGAAACAACTAGTTCTACAAATAAGCATCTTTTCAACAATATTGATTATTGTGCTTACATTGGTAATTTTCTATTCTGCACCAAAGTTTGCCTTTTGTCAAGAGTGTTCAGTTTACATGGAAGCACAACAGAAAAATGGACATTTTAATTCGACTATTGCAGACATTTTAAAGAGAAAAAAACTTCATAATTTTGAGTTTACCGGAAATGACAAAATAGACAAAATAACTTTCGAAAAATACAAGAATAATGTTCATCTAATGATGAAATTGAATGACACAACAAAAGTTATCCGGTTTAAATTTAATAAAACCACAAACTATCAGGACTTTATCAATGTTTTTGATGTATGCTTTGTTGAAGGTGCAGATTACTCATATAATGAAAATGATTTGTGGATAAGCAATAGCTCTAAAAGTTTTGAAAAATCTATTAAATAAAAAGCCTGTTGCTAACAGCGGTTGTAAGCTATAGCTGGTTTTTCTTGAGCTGTACTTATATTTTCACGCAATAACTTTTATCTTAGCAGACAGTACGCAGTTCGCTGGCTTAGCAACAGTCGGTTAGCGGCGAAACGTTGTGTGTCATTATAGAAAACCTGTAACTAAACAAAATTTTACATATTATGAGAAATTTATTCAAAACCACTTTTTATGTATGCGTATTTGCATTAGCTGGAATTTTATTTCAAATAAGTTGCTCAAACAGTGACAATGAATCGACAGCTACAATAGTACAGAGTAAAATATTATACAGTCAATACGACTCAGTCAATGGATATACAATTTGGTATTGCAACCTTGATGGAACTAACCCTACTCAAATCCCATTGACATTACCAACTGGCGTAATGTATCAAAATGCCAATTCAAATGCATATGTAAAATTTTCTCCAGATGGACAAAAAGTTTTGTTTGTTGCAAATGACAGCTCTGGTTCAACTCCTACAAATAAAGTATTTTCATGTAATTTAGATGGAAGTAATCTTCAAGCTGTAATTTCACCAAGTAATTCAGACGTTATATTAATTGGTGATGTAAAATAGAAATGCCTAACAGTAAATTCTAAATAAAAGAAAAAGAAGAACGACACACAACACTTGCTAAAACTCATGGCTAGTTTTTCGGTAGATTTTTTCGATTACTTTTCATAATTTCGCTCGGGCGGTTATGGAAAAAAGCTTTCCATAAGCCACCACAAGCTTTAGCAAGGAAACGTTAACGGCAAACATAAACGAAACCACTTAAACCAAAAATTGCTTCAATGAATAGTCATGAAATCTTAAGCTCTAGAATTCTAAATTCACCGGTAGAAATCGTATATCAAGCTTTTGAAAATCCAAAGCATTTAAAAAATTGGTGGGGACCAGAAGGTTTTACAAACACAATTCACGAGTTTGATCTCAAATCTGGCGGAAATTGGAAGCTTACCATGCATGGACCAGAAAAAGGAAACTATGAAAATTCATCTGTATTCCAAACTGTTATACCAAATAAAATCGTAAGCTGGACGCGAAAATCCCAACCGTTATTTGATATGGAAATAGCATTTGAAAAATTGGATGAAAATAAGACACAAATATCATTTAAAATGATTTTTGAAACCGTTGAAGAATGTGAGAAAATGCGAAAGTTTGTAGAGCCTAAAAACGAAGAAAAT
Organism: Flavobacterium cheonhonense; assembly: GCF_035671315.1. Classification (NCBI taxonomy): domain Bacteria; kingdom Pseudomonadati; phylum Bacteroidota; class Flavobacteriia; order Flavobacteriales; family Flavobacteriaceae; genus Flavobacterium; species Flavobacterium cheonhonense. The sequence continues at coordinate 1,324,887 of NZ_JAXAVY010000001.1, read as the reverse complement.
TTCGATAGGTTGGAAAGAGAAATTAAAAACATAAAGAATGCCAGCCGTTAACCGCGGTCTCGTCGCAATGTCCGGAATTTATTAGCCTCTACTTCATTTTTCACGAAAATATTATAACTTAGTACACAGTAAGCTGATCGTTAGATTCTCAAAAGCTACTAGCCGCGAAACGTTAGCTATTATTTTATCCGAGCGACATCGAAAATCAAGTGAAACTTAAAAATAGATTTAACTGACTCTAAAAAATGGAAATACTAAAGGCAGACATTGAAGACCATGAGACACTGACATCTATTACAAAAAAATCAAAAGCCTATTGGGGATTTTCGGAAGATATTTTGAAAGAATGGGAACATCTATTGACTGTTACAAAAGACTATATTGCAAAAAATAAAGTATATAAACTTGTCCAAAACAATGAAATTATCGGATATTATTCATACTTCTTTACTGACGAAAAAACTATAAAACTTGATAATATTTTCATTCTTCCAGAATTTATCGGAAAAGGATTTGGTAAGATATTAATGAACGACTTTCTAAAAAAAACCAAACAATTGGATATTGACAAAATAACTCTTGACGCAGAACCAAATGCCGAAATTTTTTATAAAACTTTTGGTTTTGAAACAATTGGGAAACTTGAAAGTTCAATAAAAGATAGATATTTACCAATAATGGAATTACAAATTGATAATAAAAACATCAGCTGAAAGTGGTTAGTGTCACTTGCTGGATTTTCTTGGCTTCTACTCAGTTTTTCACGCAAAACCATTATCTTAGCAAACAGTACGCAATTCGCCGGAAACGCCACAGTCAGATAGCAGCGAAACGTTATGCCTCAGTGTAAAAAACCTATCCAAATGAGAACATTATCAATTATATTAATCTTTTGCTTTTGCATATCTTGTAATAAGAATGATTCGAAAACAGTTGAAAAATTGAATGGTTCTGAAAAGATTGACAAAACAGGTAATAACAATAAAATTAAAGATGATAGTCCGGAAATAAAAATTGATCAAAATGAAGTAATGAAAGAAGAAGACATTCTTTTTAATGGTAAGTTTAAAAGATATTTCTCTTTAACCGAATTTGTAAACGTACTTGGGAAAGCTGACAGTATTAAATTAATGTCGGAATTAGAACCATGTTCATATATTTTTGAAAATGAAGATGGAAGTAAAGATATAGACGATAAGTATCTTTACAAAGATGGTTCGCGATATGAAAACAACAAAGAAAAAGTTGCTGTTGATGAATTCAGATTCACCAAAAATAATTTCATTACTTACAGAGGAAAGAAGCTAAATTCATCTACAACCATAAATGATCTAAAAAAACTCTTCCCAAACGCAATTAAGAACATCAAAACTATTGATGTTCATGGAGAAGGAAATCTCCAAGTCATTCAGTTGAGAGAAGATGAAAACAATGTTTCTGATGGGCATATAAATATGTTTATGAGAAGTGGGAAACTATATTTTATACATTGGTGGTTTCCTTGTTAAAACACCGAACAAATAACAGTGGTCATACGCTATGGCTGGTTTTTCATGAGTTGTACTTCTTTTTTCAGGTAAAAATTTTATCTTAACCAACAGTACGCAGTTCGTTGGCTTCGCAAATGCCACTAGCCGCGAAAAGTTAAATGCTATAGGCTTAGTTAACGTTGATAAAACCTTTAACCCTTTTTGACTCACAATTCTTTTCATAATTAATGTGATGATTTATAAATGGTTTATTCTTTCTTTCATAATATTTTTTTTCGACCTTTACAGAGTTAACTTTTAATACATTGATTATGAGAATTTTTATACCAATTATAATGACACTGATTTTCGTGTTTTATGTATTTTACTTAGCTCTAATAAAAAAAGAATTTAAAAGTAAGTTGAAGACTGAAGTTTTGCCCGGAACACTTTTCATTTTAATTTGGGGCTTGTGCTATTTTGCATTTTTTATATGATTTAGTCTTAAGTAAAATCAATCTACAGCATACAACAGCTGTTCGTCGCTATGGTTGGTTTTCTTGAGTTGTACTTCTTTTTTCACGTAAAACTTTATCCCAGCAAACAGTACTAAGTTCGTTGGCTTCGCAAATGCCACTAGCCGCGAAACGTTAGGCGTCATATTAGAAAACCTCGTAATGAACAAAAAAATAAAATTGATTTACTTACTATTTATATTGACTTTTAACTTTTCTTGCGTTGAAAAGAAATCAACCGAAAAAGAAGTATATAAGTCTGAATCAAAAAAGACTTCAGAAACAGATACCTTAAAATTTACTTCAGGAATTCGTGCTGTCTTTCAGGACAGCAAAGGCAATTATTGGTTTGGAAGTCTTCAAGAGGGAGTAGCTGTTTACAATGGCAAATCATTCAAATACTTCACTGTCAATGATGGGCTAACTGACAACCAAATCCATTCTATTCAAGAGGATAAAGAAGGCCATATTTGGTTCAACACACAAACCGGGGTTAGCAGTTACGATGGTTCAAGAATTACAAACCACACCAAATCAAGCAAAGAGAATTATCCAAATGTTTTACCAAATCAAGACAATGAGTCTATGACAAATAAATGGATGAAATCTGACACAGACTTGTGGTTTGAAGCCGGAAATAAAGCCGGAGTGTACAGATACGATGGACAACGATTACATTATTTAGATTTTCCGCCCCAAAAACTGCTCAACCCCTATGATAATTTATTTGCTGTAACTGATATTTCAATAGGCAAAAATAACAGGATATGGTTTGGCACCTACGCAGGTGTCTTCGGCTATAACGGGAGTAATTTTACGATTATGAATGATGAAACATTGGGTTATGACAGAAAAATTGAACCTTTACACATACGAAGTATTTTAGAAGATTCTAAAGGCAGACTTTGGATTGGAAATAACGGAATTGGCGTATTGCTTAAGGAAGGTGATTCAATTATAAACTTCTCAAGCAAGCAACGTTTGATTCATCCCAACAGTAAACGAAATGGAGAAAAATCTCCTAAAGGTACATTAGAACATGTTTTTACCATTGCTGAAGATAACAAAGGAAACATTTGGTTTGGAGACAGGGATGCCGGAATTTGGAAATATGATGGTCATAATTTAGAAAATTACACTATAAAAGACGGATTGACTAATGATTTCGTCCTATCAATTTATGAAGATAAAAACAGTGAATTATGGTTCGGCATGGCAGATGGAAGTGTCTATAGGTTTAACGGAAATACTTTTGAAAAGCAATTTTAAACTACCAATACGCAAACAGTAGGTATGGAATAACACGCTAGAAATTTTAATCAAAAACTCATTTTTAATAAGACATCAATGATGAAAAAATGCTATCTGCTAATGGTTCTGTTGGCCTTAATCTCATGTCAAGAATCTCAAAAAGAAATAAATGGTTTTGGTGGATTTGACATCGGATCTGATTTATCATCACATGAAAAATTCGCTGCCTTGAGAAACACCATGCCGGATGAATACTATTGCAACTCCATAAAACTCTCAGAGGCTATCGGAGAGGTTTCCAACTTAAGCATAACCACTGAAAACGGAAAAATCATTGAAGTTAAATTCTCATCCAGTGAAAATACAAATATTGACAACATTCAAAAACAACTTAAAACACTTAAAAAAGCAGGGAAAGAGGTAAATTTTAACAATGAATTGAATTTCAAAAGTTACACAACCATTGATAAAAAAATTCTTTTTATGGCTATGGAAAACAAAAATGAATTATTGAAAAACGGAAAACCCAAACAAGAATTCATTTATTCAAACAAAAAAACTGTTGATGATGGCCACTAGCTGATAAAATCAACGAACAACAAAGTACCAACGGTAAAAAGTCATTACCCGGAATTGTTCCATTGATTCTCTTCTAACCTTCTAATCACTTTTCTCAAAAAATACTACCTTAGCAATATGTTTGTTGTAGTAACAAAACAAAAAAAAGCGATTAATCAGGCTAGCAGTAGCAATCATCAAAGAAAATCGAAAAAGTCTAAAACAAGTTTTTACAGTCTAAATACATAGAAAATGAAACGGAACGAAACCCTTGCCGACCGACTCAGAGAAGTTTTACTGGATGGCTATTGGATTGCCAATACCAATTACAAAAAACAAATCCAAAGTATTACTTGGGAAGAAGCTACTCAGAAAATCGGAACTCTGAATACTATAGCAGCACTCACCTTTCATATTAATTATTATTTGGCCGGACTTCTAAGTGCATTCGAAAAAGGAAAATTGGAAATCAGCGACAAGTACAGCTTCGACTTACCACCCATACAATCAGCCTCAGAATGGGACCAAATGGTAACCGAATTTTTAACCAATGCTGAAAAATTTGTTGCAACAGTAGCACAAATGAATGATGCGCATTTCGACGAACCGTTTATTGATGAAAAATACGGCACTTTACTCCGAAATATTGAAGGCGTAATAGAACACAGCTATTATCATTTGGGACAAGTTTCTCTAATTAATAAAATGATACAAGAATCAAAAATCTAAATCTCTTACAACCTATTGTACAATAACAGCAGGATTACTAAAAAATCAAATTATGGCACTCATCAATCCACACATCAACTTTAACGGAAACGCAGAAGAAGCCTTTCTTTTTTACCAATCTGTATTTGGAGGGAATTTTACGAAACTTATGCGCTTTAAAGACTTGTCGAGTCCGGAATTTCCCGTACCGGAACACGAAGCAGAGAAAATAATGCTCATCGCCTTACCTATTGGACCTAACGAATTATTGGCCAATGATGTTCCTGAGATTTTAGGCAAAACAAACGAAAATGAAAACAGAAGCAAAATTTCAGTCAGCACCCAAAGCAAAACAGAAGCCGAAAAACTATTTTATGGTCTTTCCGAAGGAGGTCAAGTTGAGATGCCTATCGCTGATAGCCCATGGGGAACGTACTTCGGCATGTTCCGCGACAAATACGGCATAGAATGGATGATAGAATTCAATAGCGCTAACCTCTAAAAAATGTTATTATTTATGAAAAGAAGCTGGATAATTGTATTCCTGATTTTATGCTGCTTTCACAACGCAAACGCACAAAAAAGCAACGCTGAAAAAATAATCGGTTGTTGGACCTTTAAAACATTTGAATTTGTCAACCCGGATGAATTTTCGAAAGAGATTATCAAAGAAGCGCAAAATACCGAAGTTTGTTTTGACACTAACGGCAAATTTACCTCAACTAAATCCGGTGCAAATGCCTTTACTATTACCGGCGTTTACAGCCTTTCTGAAGACGGAAAAACACTTTCTCAAAAAAGAGATATTGCGACCGATGGCATTGATGAAGATGCTGAAATTGTTGTACTCGACGCGGAAAATCTGACTTTCAAACTCGAGTTCGGAACGATGCTGTTACAACGAAAAAAATAAAATTCGTCAAAATAAAACAATACACTAACAGCCATGAAAACTTCCGAAAAACAACAGCCCGAAACCATTACTTTTATAGGGAAACAAATTTCATTTTGGTCACGATTTTTAAAAAAAATCACCCCGATTGTACTACTATTGGCTTTTTTGGCCTTCCGAATTTATTCAAACGAACGTTATTCGGAAAACAATAAATTCTATTGCTACATTTTTATAGCAGTTTGTTTTTTAGTAGGCCTTTACTATCATGTTCGAGACATCAGAACGGTGGTAACTGAAGTCCGTATTTTTGATGACAAATTTCAAGTATTAGGACAGGATTTCAATAAGAAGTTCAAAGATGTTTTGCTAATAAAAGAGACCTCTATAGAGCTGAAACAAAAAGAGAAAAGCGATAAAATATACCTTGAGATATATTCCAATGACAAATATTATTACATCAACAACTATTCTGATTGGGATAAAGAAACCCTGGTAGCTTTACTGCGAGAATTTAAAAACCGTACAAACAGAACCATATTTGGCATAGCGCTGTTGCCTGAAGTAGATAAAAATCTGTCGCAATACTAAAACGAAGGCATAAAAGTCACATTTTTTTCAGAAAATTAAAAAAACCAACTAATTAAGCTGCTCTTGAAAAATTTCCAATAAAAATTCAGCCGATATCATTTTGGTCGGTGAAACTTCCATCGCTTTCAACACCCGCTTTATGGCATGCGGATTCAAGCCCATATTGATACCGATTTCATGAATCTTGATTTGCTCTCTTTCGTGCAAAACGCCGTCGCAGTGCATCAATAAAGCCAAACGATAAAATTGCTGAATCCGTTCAAACTCCGATTTGATTACTTTGGGATAATTTTCCTCGTGAAATAAACCTTTAAAGTCATCTTGGCTGATTTGCAACTCTTCCGCTATCATTGATAAGAATAAATACTCTCTTTCATGCAAACGACCGTCCACCACGGAAAAAGAAATCATTTCGGCTAATAGGGCTAATTTTTCTTCATATTTGTTCATGTTCCGGATAAGTTTTTGGCTAAAATAAAAATTTTTATAAAACCTTAGTAATTTATTGTGATGCAGGACGACTTAGTTTTTGTTACTTTTACACTTTAAAATAAAAATCATGAAATACCTTAAAACACTGATTATATTGTTTTTATTGGCGTCGGCGAATACTTTTGGCCAATACTATAATGGTCTTGACCGAAGAATTGGTGCCACACCAACCAACCAACAAGGGCCAAAACAACCCACTCCCAAAGAAATTGAAGATAGCAGAAACCAACAAATCGAAAAACAAATGCTTCGTTTAAAAGAAGATTTGAAATTAGACGATCTGCAATACATTGCCATCAAAAACGAAATCCTGAAAAGCTACAAAGAAGTTGATATTTTACTCAAAAAAGAGTTTAGTGACGAAGACAAAAACAATCAAATGAAAGCCATACAGGAAAACACAGAAAAAACGGTTTTGAGCTATCTCAATGCCGATCAAAAAGAAAAGTACATGGCTTTGAAAACAGAAAAGCCAAAGAAAAAAGACGATAAAAAGAAAAAGAAAGAAACTGAAAAAGCCACTGAATCCAACAATTAATCTCTTGAAAACATTTGTATTATTGTTATGCTGCTTGATTCAAAGCTTCACATTCGGTCAAGAAAGTACGGCCGGTAAAAATGTTTCCACTTTTTCTATTGCATCACCTGAACTTAAAACCACCAAAAAAATTTGGGTTTACCTGCCAAAGGGTTACGAAACGTCTGCTCAAAAATACCCGGTCATTTACATGCATGATGCCCAAAACTTATTTGACAGCCAAACTTCTTATGTGGGTGAATGGAATGTAGATGAAACGCTGGACAGTTTAAATGCCAAAGTCATCGTTATCGGAATTGAACACGGTGGTGAAAAACGCATAGACGAACTAACGCCCTTTAAACACGAAAAATACGGTGGTGGCCAAGCTAATGCTTACTTGGACTTTATTGTCAATTCCTTAAAACCTAAGATCGATGCTACTTATCGCACCAAAACCAACGCGAAAAACACCGCTATGATTGGAAGCTCTTTGGGTGGTTTGGTAAGCTTTTACGCCGCTGTTAAATACCCTGAGGTATTCGGTAAAATCGGTTGTTTCTCACCTGCTTTCTGGTTTGGCCGAAAAGAAATGAACGAGCTTTTAAATCAAACCGAAAAGTTTGACACAAAAGTTTATTTTCTGTGCGGAGACAACGAAGGCGATGCCGATGTAATTACCGATTTGGAAAAAATAGAGTATTGGGTAAACACCAAACGTTGTGAGTGCAAAAAAAAGAACAAGAAAGTAATTGTCAAAGGTGGACAACACAACGAAAAATTATGGCGTGAAAGTTTTAAAAAGGCGTACCTTTGGCTCTTCTAATAAACCGAGTAAGCGAGCGCCTATTCACAATAAAAAACCATTAAAAACTTAGTCACTTAGCTACTCAGTGACTCAGCCACTAAAAAAAATGAACAACAACGATATTTTCAAAAAACTCCGTGTCGCTTTACAATTGCGAGACGACCAAATAGAAGACATTTTAAAGTTAGTCGATTTTCGCATGTCGAAAGGTGAAATCGGTAACTTTTTCAGAAATGCCGACCATCCCAAATACGTGGAATGCGGCGATCAGGTATTGCGAAATTTTTTGAATGGCTTAGTCATTCATCTTCGCGGTACGAAAGAAAATCCGAAAAATGCTATGGATGTCATCAAGCAAAACCAAACAGCGGTAAAAAATAAAACCACTGAAAAGCCAAAAACGGAAATAAAACCCAAAATATCCGTAAAGAAAAAGCCTTTTAACCCTAAAGAAAAAAAGGCAACCCCCAAAATACAAGTGGTTGAAAAAGTCCAATATAAGAATGGTAAAAACAAAAAATCCTGAGCATACACTCAGGATTTTTTTATTCCAGCAATAAACGCTTCTGTTCTCTGGCTAATAAGGTATTTTTCAGCAACATGGCAATGGTCATTGGTCCGACACCTCCGGGAACAGGCGTAATAAAAGAAGCTTTCTTAGACACATTTTCAAAGTCGACATCACCGGTAATTTTGTAACCTCTGGGATCAGTCTCATCCGGAACGCGGGTAATACCCACATCAATAACCACCGCATCGTCTTTAATCATCTCTGCTTTTAAATAATTCGGAACGCCCAAGGCCGTAATGATGATATCGGCTTGCGTTGTGATTTGCGCTATGTTTTTGGTGTAACTATGGGTCAAGGTAACGGTAGAATTCCCGGGAAATCCTTTTCTGCCCATCAAAATACTCATTGGGCGACCAACGATATGGCTTCTACCGATAACCACAGTGTGTTTTCCTTTGGTCTCAACATTATAACGTTCGAGCAATTCTAAAATTCCAAACGGTGTAGCCGGAATAAATGTACTCATATCTAAAGCCATTTTACCGAAATTCTCCGGATGAAAACCATCTACATCTTTACTGGGATCGATGGCCATTAACACTCTTTGCGTATCAATTTGTTTAGGTAACGGCAACTGCACAATAAAGCCATCTATGTCATCATTTTCGTTGAGTTCGATAATTTTCTTTAGCAATTCGGTTTCCGATGTAGTGCTTGGCATTTTGATTAAAGTCGACTCAAATCCCACCAATTCACAGGCCTTTACTTTACTGCCAACATAAGTCAAACTCGCACCATCATTCCCTACAATAATGGCCGCCAAATGAGGAACTTTCTCTTTGTTGGCTTTCATCTTGTTGACTTCAGCGGTGATTTCCGTTTTGATGTCGGCTGCTGTTTTTTTTCCGTCTAATAATTCCATAGTTGTTGTTTCGGGTTAAAGTTTCGGGTTTAAAGTTGTTTAAACCTAAAACATAGTAGTTAGTTGTAATCTATTAAAAAAATTAAGGTTCAAAATTTCACACTCGAAATTTTAAACCTTAACTGATTTATCTCATTCCTTTCATGCCGCCCATCATGCGCATCAAGTTTTTCCCGCCACCGCCTTGCATCATTTTCATCATTTTGCTCATTTGGTCAAACTGCTTCAGCAATTGGTTCACTTGCTCGACTTTCGTCCCCGATCCTTTGGCAATACGGGTTTTGCGTTTCATATCAATAATGGCTGGTTTGGTTCTTTCTTGTGGTGTCATCGAATGGATGATGGCTTCTATGTGTTTGAAAGCATCGTCTTCTATCTCCACATCTTTCAATGCTTTTCCGGCACCGGGTATCATTCCAACCAAGTCTTTCATGTTACCCATTTTTTTCACTTGTTGGATTTGCACCAAGAAATCGTCAAATCCAAATTCGTTCTTGGCAATTTTCTTTTGCAATTTTCGGGCTTCTTCTTCATCGTATTGCTCTTGCGCTCTTTCTACCAAGGAAACCACGTCTCCCATTCCCAAAATACGATCGGCCATACGGGAAGGATAGAAAACATCGATGGCTTCCATCTTTTCACCGGTACCGATGAACTTAATCGGTTTATTCACCACCGATTTAATAGAAATGGCAGCACCACCACGCGTATCACCGTCTAATTTGGTTAAAATAACACCGTCAAAATCCAAACGATCGTTGAAGGCTTTAGCCGTATTAACAGCATCTTGACCGGTCATGGAATCGACCACAAACAAAGTTTCGTGAGGTTTGATGGCCGAATGCACATTGGCAATTTCGTTCATCATTTCTTCATCGATAGCCAAACGTCCGGCAGTATCTACTATCACTACATTGTAGCCTTTAGATTTGGCGTACTGCAACGCATTTTGCGCAATTTGAACGGCATTTTTATTTTCAGGTTCGGAATAAACTTCCACCCCGATTTGGTCACCAACCACGTGCAACTGATTGATAGCGGCCGGTCGGTAAATATCACAAGCCACTAAAAGCGGTTTCTTTCCTTTTTTGGTTTTCAGATAATTGGCTAATTTTCCGGAGAAAGTGGTTTTACCTGAACCTTGTAAACCCGACATCAAGATTACTGAAGGTGTTCCGGATAAGTTGATACCAGTAGCATCGCCGCCCATTAATTCGGTCAACTCGTCTTTAACGATTTTCACCATTAATTGGCCCGGCTGTAAAGTTGTCAATACGTTTTCGCCTAAGGCTTTGTCTTTAACTTTAGTGGTAAAATCTTTGGCAATTTTAAAATTCACGTCGGCATCCAACAAGGCGCGACGTACTTCTTTAAGGGTTTCCGCTACATTGACTTCCGTAATCTTCCCATGCCCTTTGAGGATGTGTAATGCTTTATCTAATTTATCACTTAAATTATTGAACATAATGTGGGTTTGTTTTTATGAAGTGCAAATTTAAGAATTTGATTTCGAACTTTCAGCACAGTAGAAATAAAAAAACCATCCTTTTTAAGGATGGCTTCTGTAGTATTTTAAATAAAAATCGAAGTTTAATTTTTGGTAAAGACTAAAGTGTCTGTTCCACCGTTACCACCACTAATATCTATTAAAGAAATAGTTGTATCGGAATAGGTTACGATATCCCAGTCGTCGGTCAAGTCGGCAAAATTAGCCGGAGCCGTGAAACCGATATTGAAATCCAAATCGTTACTCGGGCTATCGTCGTTACTATCATCGTTCAAAACAGACCATGTCCCGGTAACCGTATTTGATCCATTAGTAGCGGTTAAAACACCTCCGTTGCTAAAAGTAAAGTTATAACCGGTGAAGTGATTGGTTTCATCTGTTCCGGAATCAACATAACTGGTTACTCTCCAAGTACCTTGTGTTGCCGCATTAATTACCGGTGTAGGATCTTGAGAGGAAGACGAATTATCGTCTGAGCTGCACATTGATGCTACATTAAGCATAAATAGGCAAAATAACATTGGGATTAAAATTACTTTTTTCATGTTCTTTTTTTAGTTAAAGTTAGTATTCCATTTTAAAAATTGTACCATAAAAAAGATGACTGAAAAAATGAGTATCCATATTATCAATTGATTGATAATATAATTGGGTTTAATTTTTTCTTGTGGTACTAGCGGGTTATTAATTTGTGGGGCGTTTTCTAAAAATTTTCTGTGAAATATTTTCATATAAAACTTAATTAACGCTTAATTTTTCTTGAAGGTCAGATAATCGGTTCTGTCACTATGTTGTTTTTTTAGACGAATAATAGTGGTGTTAAATTCGATTACTTTCCATTCGGTTTCGATATATCCCAATTGAGAACCATCAAAGTGCAAGTCCAACTTTTGGTAGGTTGCCTCGGTTTCCAATTCCCATTCGCCGTTTATAGTTTGGTTATTTTTAACAGCCGTTACTGTTTCATCAGTATTGAAATCGAAATCAAAATCTTCATAATAATACGTTTCATCTTCTTCATCATAATAGCAATACTGAATGAACCAAGTGCCCGAAGTTAAAATGGAAGCCAAAGCAGAACTTCCGGAACCACCTGAGTTGTCGTCATCACAATCGTCTATGGCTTCGTCTATAAAATTTTCCAATTCGCTATTGGAATTAATTGTCACAGTTTGCCCGTAAGAATCAACAGCCGAAATAGGATAATTAATGGCTACGTAAATATTGCTGCTCAGGTTATTCAAGAAATTAAACAAACCGCTGTTACTGGTTATGGTAACAGTATTGGCCAATTGATTATTACTGTCGTAAATATTAATCTGAATAGGATAAACCAAACTGATACAATCAATTTCATCAAAACCATCATCATCGTCACACGAATCCAAAACATCCTCCAAATCATCAGCGTCTGTTAACACTTGCGTTTGAAAATTTTGAAAACGAATCGTAATCGGATACACAAAATTGACTAAATCATCATCATTGGAGTAAGCGTCAATGGCATCTTGAACCAATTGGTAATCGGACGCATCAGCAACCGTGATTTGATTCCCGTTCACTATTACAGTTACCGGTAACTGCACACTAAAACAACTGCTGCTGTCTAGAACATTGTCTAAAGAAGTCGGATTTTGCGACGTTCTGATAAGCAATCCTGCAATAGGAGCGCTTCTTTCAAAACTTTGTGTGGTATCCTGTACTACCGTTTCTTCTTCTTTCTGACAACTGCCGAAAAAGAGAATTGAAATAATAAGGATGGATCTCAAAAAAACGTTCATAATTGTTGTGAATTAATCTGACTTTGAAAGTAAAACATTAGATTTCAAAAATACCCTACTTTAGTCAAAAAAAATAATTATTTTTACCCAAGTTCAAGTAAGCCCATTTATGTCAACAGAGGAAATTTCAGGTATTTGTAAAGAAGCCGTTTTTTCGACCTTTTTTAAAAGCCACGCCAAAGCGTTGAGGAATTACTTATTCTATAAGTTTGGCAATGAAGACCAAGCGGAAGACATTACACAAGATGCCTTTATTAAGTTATGGCAAAACTGTGCGGATGTTCCTGTGGAAAAAGCAAAGTCTTACATATATACAATTGCCAATAACGCTTCGTTGAATGTAATTGCCCACCAAAAAGTAGTGTTGAATTACGCTAAAAACTCGGGGAAAAGTGAATTGACAAATGAGAATCCCGAATTTATACTCGAAGAAGATCAATTTAAAACCAAATTAAACAACGCCATTCAAAACCTAAACGAAACACAACGAGTGGCCTTTTTGATGCACCGCATAGACGGAAAAAAATATGCAGAAATTGCAGCAGAACTCGAAATTTCGGTGAAAGCTGTTGAAAAAAGGATCCACTTGGCTTTGGTAGAATTGCGAAAAGAATTCGACCACTTTAAGTAGGGTTTGATAAAATCAATATGTTTTAGTATCGAAATGCTATAAAATCATGGAAGAAAATTACCCATTAGCAAAATGGCTCAGCGGAGAAATGACCGAGGCGGAATTGAAAGAATTCCAAGCCCAACCTGACTATGCGTTGTACGAAAAAATCAAAAAACACTCTTCATCGTTAGAAGCACCTGCCTTTGACGAAGCTGCAATATTGACTACAGTTTTAAACAGTCCGAAGAAAGAAGTAAAAACAATTTCATTCACCCAACACTGGCTGTTTAGAGTAGCTGCGGTATTGGTAATTAGTTTAGGATTATTTTTTACCTACAATAACTTTTCCGCTGCTACAGAATTTGCCGAAAATGGAAATCAGAAAAACTTCTTTTTACCTGACAATTCTGAAGTAGTATTAAATTCCGGTTCTGAAATTCAGTATAAAAAATGGAATTGGGAGAGCAACAGAACACTGGATTTGGAAGGAGAAGCTTATTTTAAAGTAGCCAAAGGAAAAAAATTCGAAGTGAATACTGCTTTAGGAAAAGTAACAGTTTTAGGAACACAGTTCAACGTAAAACAACGCGACAATCGTTTTGATGTTACTTGTTACGAAGGAAGAGTTAAAGTAAACTATAACCAAACTGAAATTGTCATCACCAAAGGAATGAGCGTGTCTTTTGAAGATGGCAAGATGATAACATTACCGGAAAGTACAGCACAAAATCCGGAGTGGCTTTCACATGAATTGGCCTTCTATCAAGAAGATTTAAAAGCGATTGTAGGTGAAATAGAAAGACATTTTAATGTTACATTAGAGCTCAAAGCAGCTAATAACAATCAACTGTTCACCGGGATTATTCCTGCGAAAGATATTAATATTTCTTTGGAGATATTAGCCACAACTTACCATTTAAAACCTATTAAAGTCGATAGCAATAAATACATTTTAGAAAGCTTGGATGCTCTATAAAAGATGCATTTTTTTACTCTTTTTTTGCCTCTTTTCTTTGTTGGGTATCGCTCAAAAAGACAGGAAGGAGATTCCATTGAAAAATATTTTGGGTCTGATAAGCAAAGACCACCAAGTTCGTTTCAGCTACATTGAAGACGAAATTGTGGTATATGCCTTAACACCGCCGGATAAAAATTGGTCTTTAGAAGAAAAAATAAACTACCTCAAACGCATCACGCGACTACAATTTAAGCGCATCAGCGAAAAATATTTCACTATTTATGATGATAAGAAAGTCGACAAACCCTTGTGCGGATTCCTGATTGATGCCGTTTCAGGAAAAGGAATTGAAAATGCACTAATCAAGATAGAAAAAACAGACTTCACCACATTTACCGAGGCTAATGGTCATTTTACGATTCCGAAAATATCTTCAGAAAAAATCCAAATCCAACACCAAGGCTACCAAACCTTCTCCATTTCACCGGAAGAATTGAATGTTCCTGATTGTCCGAAATTCCGACTGCAGCCTATCTTGCAAAGTTTAGACGAAGTAATAACACATCGCTATTTAACTACTGGAATCAGCAAAAAAAATGACGGCACTATAGTCATCAAACCCAAGAAATTCGGATTGTTACCGGGCTTAATCGAGCCTGATGTATTGCAAACCATGCAACAAATTCCGGGTATCATCAGCATTGATGAAACCATCTCCAACATCAATGTTCGCGGCGGTACTCACGATCAGAATTTATTTTTATGGAATGGCATTCGCATGTTTCAAACCGGGCATTTTTTCGGATTGATTTCGGCTTTTAATCCGTCGCTAGCCCAAAATATTACAATCAGTAAGAACGGAAGTTCTGCTTTTTTTGGCGAAAGCGTATCGAGTTTGATCGACATTTCATCACAAGCCGGCAATACTGAAAACACCAATGCCAGTTTGAGTTCTAATATGATTAGCGCTGAATTTTATTCAAAAATTAAAATCTCAGACAACTCCAATTTTACATTCTCAGCCAGACGATCACTAACCGATATATTTCAATCGCCTACCTATCGCAGCTATAGTAACCGCATCTTTCAAAACACGGTAATCACCGATTTAACAACCAATGCTATCGTGGGTTACAAAAGTAATGTCGACTTTTACTTTTACGATATTACCGCTCAATTTGAACAAAAAATCGGTACTAAACACCAATTCAATATCGATGTAATAGCCATTGAAAACACATTGAAATTCGACCAATCAACCGCTACTTTAAGTAAAAACAGCGCGTTAGAACAAGAAAGTTTTGGCGGAAGTTTGCAATGGAAAACCAATTGGAATGTGAATCACAGCACGGAGTTTAAAGCTTATTTTTCGGCTTACGACTTAAATTCGACGAACCAAACTTTGGAGAGCAATCAAATTTTAGCACAAAAAAATAAAGTAATGGATTATGGGTTTCAAATTAGAAACACCAACCGAATAAACGATCAGTTCACCATCAATACAGGATACCAACTCAATGAAATAGGCGTAACCAATTTTGACGAGATCAATTTACCGCTCTTCTCTCGAACCATAACTAATGTCCTTATTTCGCACGCCGGAATTGCCGAAGGTGTGTATGAAACCGAAAGTAAAAAAACCTTCATTCGAGGCGGACTTAGAGCCAATTATTTTGATAAATTCGGACTGTTTTTGGCCGAACCGAGATTGCAGTTCAGTCAGGCGTTGGGAAACCATTGGCGCTTGGAAATCTTGGGAGAGCAAAAAAGCCAAACATTGTCACAAATAATAGATTTACAACAGGACTTTTTAGGAGTTGAAAAACGACGCTGGACACTAGCCAACGACCAAAGTATACCGGTTCAAAAGAGCAATCAGTTGTCGGTTGGCCTCAGCTTTAAAAAGAACAATTGGTTGATTACTATAGATAATTTTTATAAAAAAATTACCGGAATCACCAGCAGTAGTCAAGGTTTTATGAATCAATTTGAGTTGGAAAGAGCCATCGGCGACTACCAAGTTTTAGGAAGTGAATTTTTAATTCAAAAATCATTCAACCGTTTTTATACTTGGTTGAGTTATGCTTATAACGACAATAAGTACGATTTTAAAACACTCAACAGCACTTCTTTCCCCAACAACTTCGAAGTGACACATGCCGTTTCTTGGGCTGCAATGTATGAGTGGAAAAAGGTCAAACTGGCATTAGGCGCCAAATGGCATACCGGAAGGCCAATCACCACGCCTACCACTTTCACCGTTACAGAAGCCAATCCGACTATTGTTTACAATGCGCCAAACAACGAAAAATTAAAAGACTATTTTCAGGTTAATTTTTCAGCTTCAAAAGAATGGCGTTTGGGCGCTACGACCCGTTTACAAACATCGGCTTCGATTATGAACTTATTAAATACTCGAAACAGTATTAACCGATTTTACAGAGTGAACACTACGGACAATTCGGTGGAAAGTGTAGACACCTACTCGCTTGAAATGACGCCGAACTTGAATGTTAAATTTACATTTTAAAAAAGCGATTGAAACCTCAACCGCTTTTTTAAGATTATAGTTTTTGAAAGGTAAGATAATCAATTGTCCCTGTTTCCAAGTTTTCGTCTTTTAAGCGTAGCTTAGTTGCGGTACTTTCAATAACATACCAATCGTCTGAAATGTTAGTGAACCTAGGCTCAACACTGGTTAAAGCCAAGTTAACAACCAATACCGGATCGCCATCAAAACCTTCATCAACTACACCCCAACTTCCTGCTACCGGAGTAGTTCCTGTATTGGATAATGACACCGTTATAGCGTCAAAGTCGAAAACTATACCATTATAATCCGATGTTTTCAGATTGTTTTGATAGGTAAACTGACTTATTTTCCATGTACCTGAAGTCATCGAATCAATGACTTTAGCTTCATTTAATAAAGGAACATCGATGGATTCGTCACAAGAACCAAAAACCATTACCAATGCCAATAATAAGATAGATTTTATTTTCATATAAATAAGTATTACATTCTTTCCGGAACATCTATTCCTAGAAGTTTGAACGATGATTTTATAGTTTGTCCCACTTTTTGAGAAAGTTGCACTCGGAATACTTTAGTAAGCAAATCTGTTTCGCCTAAAATAGATACCGATTGGTAAAACGAATTGTATTCCTTAACCAAGTCGTAAGTGTAATTAGCAATTAAAGCCGGACTGTGGTTGTGAGCCGCATTTTGGATAACTTCGGGGAATAATTCCAATTGTTTTAGCAATTCCTTTTCTTTTTCGTGCAACACTATTTCGGTGATGTCTTGCATCAAACTAAAATCACTTTTTCTAAGTATCGATTGGATACGAGCATAAGTATATTGAATGAACGGACCGGTATTTCCGGCAAAATCAACCGATTCTTCCGGATTGAAAAGGATTTGTTTTTTTGGGTCAACTTTTAAAATGTAATATTTCAAAGCGCCCAAACCGATCGTTTTGAAAAGTTGGGCTTTTTCGGTCTCGCTATAACCGTCTAACTTACCCAGTTCTGTGGCAATTTTTCCTGCTGTTTCGGTCATTTCAGTCATCAAATCATCGGCATCTACAACCGTTCCTTCGCGAGATTTCATTTTCCCCGATGGCAATTCTACCATACCGTAGGACAAATGGTATAAGTTTTCGGCCCAGTCAAAACCGAGTTTTTTCAGAATCAAAAACAACACTTTAAAGTGGTAATCTTGCTCATTTCCAACCGTGTAAACCATACCGCCAACATTAGGGAAATCTTTAACGCGTTGGATGGCTGTACCAATATCTTGTGTCATATAAACGGCTGTACCGTCGGAACGCAATACAATTTTTCGGTCTAAGCCATCTGCTGTTAAATCAATCCAAACCGAACCGTCGGGATCTTTCTCGAATATGCCTTTTTCCAAACCGAATTGCACAACTTCTTTGCCCAACAAATACGTATTGCTTTCGTAATAGTAACTGTCGAAATCGACACCTAAATTGGTATAGGTTTCGGCAAAACCGTCGTAAACCCATTGGTTCATTTTTTTCCATAGGGCTACTACTTCAGCGTCACCGGCTTCCCATTTGCGGAGCATTTCCTGAGCTTCTAGGATAATCGGCGCTTGTTTTTTGGCATCCTCTTCTGAAAACCCTTTAGCGATTAATTCATGGATTTGAGCTTTGTATTCTTGATCGAATTTTACATAAAAATTCCCAACCAACTTATCGCCTTTTAATTGGGTAGTTTCAGGCGTTTGCCCTTCGCCGAATTTTTGCCAAGCCAACATCGATTTACAAATATGAATACCTCTATCGTTGATGATTTGAGTTTTGTAAACTTTTTTTCCTGAAGCTTTAATGATTTCGGCAACTGAGTAACCCAACAAATTATTTCTCACGTGTCCGAGATGCAATGGTTTGTTAGTATTAGGTGAAGAATACTCCACCATTACAGCTTTTTCAGTAGCAGTAGGTGTGACAAAACCAAAAGTATTGTTGCTTTTAATTTGGTTGAAAAAAGACAAATAATAGTTATCAGATACTACTAAGTTTAAGAAACCCGAAACTACATTAAAACGCACCACTTCCGGAGCATTAGCAACCAAGTAATCCCCGATTTTTGTGCCCATTTCTGCCGGATTGCCTTTGATTTGTTTCAACAACGGAAACAACACCATCGTGATATCTCCCTCAAACTCTTTCCTTGTCAATTGAAATTCTACCCTTTCGATGGCAATTCCGAAAAGTTGTTGTACAGCAGTTTCAATGTGATTGGTTAAAATTTGAGTAAGCTTCATAATATTTCATTTTAGGTTGGCAAAGATAAACATTAGAAAATAATTTCTGAGGCAATGATTTAAATATAAAAAGTAGATTAAAAAAGATATTTTTGTAAGTATAATCACTTATTATTAATTAAATTTGTGCATTTCATCGATTTTTTTTGCATTTAAACGATAATATATTTCATATTTGTTGTGTCAAAATCCCCAAGTCATGAAAAAACTAATACTATTAATCGGAATCTTATTCACAGCCATTGGGTTTTCACAACCCATAAATGTAAGTACCACTAACTACACGGTTCCACAATTGGTTAATGATGTTCTCATCAACACCTCTTGTGTTAATGCTACGAATATTACGTGGAGTACCGGAAGTAATTATGGTTCAACCAACGGAATTGGATTCTTCCAAAACACCAATCCTAACTTCCCTATGCAAAGCGGGGTTATATTAAGTACAGGAAATGTTGCCAACGCACCTGGACCTAACAATACACTACTTAGCGATGGTAGTCCGGCTTGGCCAGGCGATTCGGATTTAGAAAATACACTTGCTGCTGCTGGCGTTAGTTTGGTGTCTAAAAACGCTACTGTATTAGAATTTGATTTCGTTCCTAGTTCCTCTTTCTTTAGCTTTGATTTCATTTTTGCATCAGAGGAGTACGGAAACTTTCAATGTCAATTTTCTGATGCATTTGCTTTTTTATTAACTAATACTACAACAGGAGTTACTACAAACTTAGCCTTGGTACCAAATACCAATTTACCTATTTCTGTAGTAACCATCAGAGATTATTTATACAACTCTTCTTGTCCTTCTGCTAATGCACAGTTTTTCGGATCGTATAATGGAGGTTCTCAAGCCGCTTCATCAGCTATAAACTTTAACGGTCAAACAACTCTTATGACGGCAGCATCAACTTTAGTTCCGGGAGTTCAATACCACATCAAATTGGTTATAGCAGACCGTTTAGATCCACAATCGGATTCGGCTATCTTTATTTCCGCTAACAGCTTAAACATTGGTCAAGATGTTTTAGGACAGGATTTAACAATAGCTAATAATACTGCTTTATGTCATGGTTCTACTCATACTATCAATACAGGATTGAACGCATCAAATTTTACGTTTGAATGGAAAAAAGGCAACACTATTCTTACCAATGAGACAGGACCAAGCTTATTGATAAGCCAACCGGGAAACTATTCGGTGACTTACACCAATATTTTAAGTCCGTGTTTACCAACAACCAATAGCGTGGTGATTGAGTATTACCCTCAAATAAATGCACAAAACCCAACAAATCTTTACAGATGTGATACAGGTAATACCACTTATAACTATAACCTTGATCTTAATACTGCTGTTGTAAAAACCGGATTAAATGCTAACACCATTGTTACCTACCATCCTTCTCAACAAGATGCCGAAAACAACACTAACACATTGCCGCTTAATTACACTGGTACACCGGGACAAACTGTATTTGTGAGAATCCAAATGCCTAATACTAATTGTTACACCGTTAGATCATTTCAGTTACTAACATCTCCGGCACCAGTGGCTTATCAGGCTCCAAATATTACTGCTTGTGCCAGAAGATCAAATTCTGAAAGTGCTTCAATTAACTTGACTCAACAAATTCCAATAATATTAAACGGACAATCAACCACTGCGAACTCAGTGTCATTTTACACATCGCTAAATAATGCCAACAGCGGATCAAATCCAATGACCGGAAATCTAAGCAATATTTTACTTACCAGCACAACAATATATGTTAGAGTACAAAATGTTACTGACACATCTTGTTTTTCAATAACTAGCTTCACAATCACAATTTTACCATTACCAATTGTAGACGTATTACAACCTGTTGTGGTTTGTGATTCTTATACGCTACAACCACTAACTAATGGAAACTATTTCACACAAATGAATGGTCAGGGAACAATGTTGAATGCCGGAGATATAATTGATGAGACGACTACCATTTACATTTTCAATCAACCTAATGGCCCGGGCACATGTGGCAATAACAGTTCGTTTACCATTACTATTATTGATCCAAATTCAATCTCGCCAACAGATGTAACAAGTTGTGGAAGCTACACTCTAGCCCCAAGACAATACGGAAGTTATTTCACTCAACCCGGAGGATTGGGTTCTGAAATTCCGTCTGGAACTGTAATATCAACAACTCAAGTGATTTATTTTTATTTCAAGACAGATATAGCTCCATTTTGTGAAGTAAACACTGATTTTACAGTTACTATCATTCCTTCTGTGGAAGTAGGAACAAGAAATGACATATTCGAATGCACTTCTTATACTTTACCGGAATTAACTGTTGGGAAGTATTATACACAACCTGGAGGAAATGGTACAGAAATCCCTGCAGGAACTGTAATCACTTCTAATCAAACAGTATATGTTTATGCCACTAGTGGCGGTTCTTCGCCTTGTACAGATCAAGATAGCTTTAACATATTTATTGGTATCAACCAACCGGCAGATATCAGTCAGTGTAACGGCTATACTTTACCGGCTTTACCGATTGGGAATTACTTTACTGCACCAATGGGAGGCGGACAAATGATACCGGCTGGTACCGTAATCAACAACAATACTACTATTTATATTTTTGCACAAGTAAGCAGCGACAGTACTAACTGTACTGATAACTTATCGTTTAACATCAGTATTTCTCAACCTGAGGTTGATGAATTAGATGATGTAACGCTTTGTGAAACTTATACTTTACCGGAATTAACCAACGGAGATTACTATACCGGATCAGGGGGGACAGGAACAATGCTTAGTGCTGGAGATGTTATTACCACCTCACAAACTTTGTACATTTTCAAAAGATTAAACGCTGCTTGTTTTAATCAATCTAGCTTTGATATCACTATCAATCCGCTACCTTTAATTGATTCAAGATCCGACATCGATATTTGTGACCAATATGTATTAACACAATTACAAAATGGCAACTATTATACAGGTCCTAACGGAACCGGAACATTATTACCGGCCGGAAGTGTTATTACATCATCACAAAGAATTTACATTTTCGCTATTTCAAACACGACTCCTGCTTGTACTGCCGAAAACAGTTTTCAAGTTAATGTTTTCTCCACTACAGCTGACAGTTCCGCTAATGTAACAGCTTGTGACGCCTATACTTTACCTTCATTATCTGCTGACAACAATTATTACACCCAACCCGGAGGTCCTAATGGTAATGGAACTCAAATTAGTGTCGGAACAGTAATCACAACCTCACAAACAATTTATATCTATAAAGAATCGTTGATTCGTACATCATTCTCTTGTTCTGATGAAAACTCATTTACAGTAACTATCAACCAAACACCGGTTATCCCGGCAGTATTGGATGTGGCTGCATGTAATTCGTATACACTACGTCCGTTAATAGTTGGAAACTACTTTACAGGACCTAACGGAAGCGGAACTATGTTACAAGCGGGAGATGTTGTAACTACTAGTCAAACTATGTACATTTATGCTCACACAAATACAACACCGGATTGTTCAAGCGAAACTAGTTTCAATATAACTATTTTCAATGTTGATGATGCACCTAATGTAAGTATTTGTCACAGCTATACCTTACCGGCTTTGACTATTGGAAATTATTATACAGGACCCAATGCAACCGGAACGCAATTAACTGCCGGTGCTACAATTTTAGCAACACAAACAATTTATGTATATGCTATCTCTCCATATTTACCAAGATGTGCTGACGAGAGCTCGTTTACAGTAACAATCATAGATACTCCGGTAGCTAATCCAACTCCGGTAGCATTGAGAACCGTTTGTGATGAAGACGGAACCAATGATGGTGTAACCAGCTTTGACTTAACTACATTATCTGCTACTATATTAGGAACACAAACCGGAAATGAATTTACCATTGCCTACTATGAAACTGCAGCAGATGCAGCAAACCAAGTTAATGCAATAACCTCAACTACTTTAACCAATGTATTTGTTCGTGTTACTAATACTTTAACAGATAGCTGTTTTGATATCAAACCAATCAGTATCATTGTGAATCGCTTACCGGAACCATCACCGGTTGGAGGCATCATTTGTTTTGATTTAGATACACAAACCTTGCTAAACCCATACACCATGTACAGCGGATTTTCTTCAACTACCCATACTTTTGTTTGGGCTAATGAAGCCGGAGAAACTGTAGGTACTAATGCCAATTACACTGCCATTTTACCGGGAACTTATACCTTAGTGGCTACTAGTAGAGCTACAGGTTGTGCTTCTGAACCAGTGACCGTAGTGGTTACCCCTTCTGAGCCAGCTGAAATTACTTATACAGTAGATGACGAATTCCAAGACTTACAATCCATCACTGTGACTGCTACCGGAGAAGGTGACTACGAATACCAATTGGACAACGGAAACTTCCAAGACAGTCCAACATTTGAAGATGTAACTTCAGGTATGCACTTAATTACCGTAAGAGATAAAAACGGTTGTGGTATAGCTACTTTACCGGCAGTTGTTATCAACTATCCGAAATATTTCACTCCAAATGGAGACGGCTATCACGATAATTGGAACATCAGAGATTTAAGAGACCAACCAAGTGCAGTGGTAACCATTTACGACCGTTACGGAAAAGTACTGACTCAAATCAAACCTAACGGAAACGGTTGGGACGGAACTTACAACGGTAACATGATGCCTTCAGACGATTACTGGTTTAGTGTAACTTATACGGATGAAAATCAAGTAAATCAAGAATTCAGAGCGCACTTCGCCATGAAGCGCTAATCATAAAGCCCCCCTTACCTACTAAAAAACTCTCAAAATACTTTTGAGAGTTTTTTTTATTTCTATTGTAACAAATCGGTTTTTTAAGAGTCTACTTACTCGAATTAAATTAACAACTGTTGAAGTTTAGGGGAAACAAATTAGCTTCAACAAAAAATCATCAAACAAAAACGAAAATGAGACTTAAATTATTAGTACTGTTATTGGTAAGCAACTGCGCCTTTTTAACCGCACAAACCAATGGAAATCAGGGCGTAATTAACGGAAAGGTAATCGACAAAAACACCAAACAACCGGTTCCGTATGTGAACGTGGCTGTGATGGAAGACAACAAAATCGTCACCGGAGGCCTTACACAAGAAAACGGAAACTTTACCATCAAAGGATTGGCTTTGAAAAAATATACTATTGAAATTCAATTTATAGGCTATAAAAAAATCACTCAAGAGGTAACACTCTCTGAAAACAATAAAACAGCTAACTTAAATACTATTGCCATCGAAGAAGAGGCGGTTCAATTGGCCGGTGTAGAAATAGTGAAAGAACGTTCGACCATCGAACAAAAAATCGACCGAAAAGTGGTAAACGTGGGCAAAGACCTCATTGCTTCCGGGAACACTGCTTCGGAAATTTTGAATAATGTCCCAACCGTTAGTGTTGATCCACAAACCAAAGAACTGAGTTTAAGAGGCAATTCTAACGTAAGGGTTTTGATCGACGGGAAGCCATCCAACATCGATGCAGCTCAGTTGTTACAACAAATCCCGTCTTCCTCTATCAAACAAATCGAATTGATTACCAATCCTTCTGCCAAATACAATCCGGAAGGCATGAGCGGTATC
Organism: Flavobacterium cheonhonense; assembly: GCF_035671315.1. Lineage (NCBI taxonomy): Bacteria > Pseudomonadati > Bacteroidota > Flavobacteriia > Flavobacteriales > Flavobacteriaceae > Flavobacterium > Flavobacterium cheonhonense. The sequence continues at coordinate 1,300,344 of NZ_JAXAVY010000001.1, read as the reverse complement.
ATCAACATTATTTTACACAAAAACTCGCAAGAAGGTTTCAACGGAAGCATCAATTCGGGTGTTACCTTTGGCATCACTCCGAAAACCAATTCGGCTTTAAACCTGAACTATAAAGTAGGGAAAGTAAATTTCTACACTAACTATGGTTTGAACCACGGTAAAAATGCCAACGAAGGTTACATCAACAGTTACCGCCCTTTGTTTGAGAACAAACAAGAATTTGGTGGCGACAATCTCAACACTTCACACTTGGTAAAATTGGGTATGGATTATTACATCGATGAAAAAAACACCATTTCATTTTACACCAATCAAAACCTGGTAAACGGGAGTGGCGATGGATATACCAACATCAACTACGATAGTCTTTTACTGAGAGATTCTCAACAATTGTCTTATTCTGAAACAGACAATTACACCCAAACTTACGATTTGGCCTATAAACACGACTTTGCCAAAAAAGGCGAAACCTTAGATTTTCAAGCCAATTTTTCCAATACCGACAGTCCGGAAAACTCCGATTATATCTTCAATCAAGTCAATCCAAACTCAACGCGAGTGACTACCAATGATATTGAAAGAGATACCGATTACCTTCAAATCAATTTAGATTACGTGAACCCTTTATCGGAAACGGTTAAATTGGAAGTGGGTGCCGAAACCCGTATCCAAAAAATCACCAACAACTTCGACGAAACCATCAGCGAGCCTTCGGAAACCTATAACCGTGTTGGAAATTCCAACTTTGTTTTCACCCGAAACATTCATTCCTTCTATACCAATATCGGTAAGCAATGGAAAAAATGGAGCGTACAAGCCGGCGTTCGTTTAGAACAATATGAAATCGATGGCGATTTCGAAAATGTAGTGACTTCCACTACTCCATCAGAAAACATCAACGATCGAAGTAACATTGAAGATGATATTTTTGCGATTTATCCATCATTGTTTTTCAATTACAAAGCGTCTGACAAAGACTCGTTTAACTTTAACTTTTCGCGTCGTGTTGACCGACCAAGTATCGGACAAATCAGTCCTATCCGCGAATGGACTACACCTTTAGTAGAATCCAGAGGAAATCCGACCTTGGAACCGCAATTCACCAACTCGTTTGAGGTTAACTATACCCGTACCACCAAAATCGGTTCGGTAACGGCCGGTGTATTCTACCGTCAAATCAATGATGAAATCGGAAGAGTGATTTACAAAAACCCGGACAATGTGAACCAAGACATCATTTCTTATGACAACTTCGACGACAACAATACAGTTGGTACCGAAATCTCGGCTAATTTAAAACTAGCCACTTGGTGGTCTGTAAATGCAAGCAGCGATGCCTATTTCAGAACCGTGAAAGGAACTGTACAAAATGCGAATACGCAAGCACAAGAAAGAGCGGAAGCCGATGTAGTGGCCTTCAACATTCGTATGAATCACAACTTTGTAGCTACCAAAAAATTACGCTTCAACTTATTCGCCATGTACCGTGGCAGAGATCTAGGCTTACAGTTTGAAAGAGAGCCAATGTACCGCATGGATATCGGTTCTACTTACACCATTTTAAAAGGAAAAGGAAGTATTACAGCGCGTTTTAACGACGTATTTGAAACCATGAACTTTGCCTTCGATGGTAATATTCCGTACCGTCAGACCGGCGCTTTCTATTGGGAAAGTCAAACCTTTTATGTTGGATTCAACTATATGTTTGGCGGCGGCAAAAACAGTGCTATGCAACGCAAACAAAGAGATCAAAATGAAACCCAAGGCAGTGGTGGCCTTTTATAAACACCGCAAATAAATTATAGATTAGTTGTTACAAAAAAGCCAAACAAAAAATGTTTGGCTTTTTTTATAATTAAACTGAATTTCTTACCATTTAATAATAGCACTTGCCCAAGTAAAACCACTACCGAAAGCCGCTAACACTACCGTATCACCTTCTTTAATTTTACCTTGTTCCCAAGCTTCGGTCAATGCAATCGGAATAGATGCTGCCGTGGTATTCCCATACTTTTGAATATTATTGAAAACCTGATCATCCGTCAATTTAAACTTTTGCTGAATGAACTGTGAGATTCTCAAATTCGCCTGATGCGGAATCAACATATCTATATCTGACACCTGTAAATTATTGGCTTGCAAGCCTTCCATAATCACTTCGCTAAAACGAACAACGGCATTTTTAAACACAAATTGTCCGTTCATGTAAGGGAAATAACTCTCGTCATCCGGATTGTTTTCGGCAATGATATCGGTTACCCAACGCTTGCCCATACCCGGAGCAATCACAGTTAACTCTTCTGCATGTTGCCCTTCTGAATGCAAATGAGTGGATAAAATGCCTTTGGTCAAATCTTCCTCTCTGCTCAAAATAGCGGCTCCTGCTCCATCTCCAAAAATCACTGAAACACCTCTACCACGAGTAGTCATATCTAATCCTGTAGAATGCAACTCAGAACCGATAATCAAAATGTTTTTATACATACCGGTTTTAATGTACTGATCTGCCACAGAAAGCGCATATACAAATCCGGAACATTGATTTCTCACATCCAAAGCACCTACTGTACGCAAACCTAAATCGCGTTGCACTAAAACGCCGGGACCCGGAAAATAGTAATCCGGACTCAATGTAGCAAATATGACAAAGTCGATGTCGCTTTTATCAATTTTAGCTCTTTCTATGGCTACTTTGGCAGCTTTAACACCCATTGAAGTGGTGGTATCTTCACCTCTTATAACATGTCTTCTTTCTTGAATGCCGGTTCGCTCCTGAATCCATTCATCATTGGTATCCATTATTTTGGATAAATCATCATTGGTAACAACATTATCCGGAACGTAAAAACCTAAACCTGTGATTTTTGAGTGGTACATATCTTTCGTTATTTAATAAAATCAGAACCGCAAATTTAAGAATCTTATAATTCTAATTACCATTTTTAGATTCTAATTTAGATATCGACAAAAAAACTGCCAATACGAAAAGTTGTCCGTAGCGGTAACTTAAAAAAATGTTCCTATTTATTGTAACCGAAATACCGTAAATTCGACCTACTTTAAAACAATCATAAACTTTAAGCATATGAAATTACGCTTTACTTTTCTGTTCTTACTCGGATTAGGATTTTCAGCATTAGCCCAAGAGAACCTTACCTTTCAAAAACCCTCAGCCGAAATTTTAGCTTTAGCCGATTATGAGCGAGCACCGTCGGTAAGCATGGATTCTAAAAAAGAATACATGTTGCTTAGCTATCGCAATACCTATAAAACGCTGGACGATTTAAGTCAGGAAGAAATGCGTTTGGGCGGTTTGCGCATCAACCCTATTACCAATATTTCGAGTACGGTGACTTACGTTAACAACTTAAAGTTGAGAAAAGTCAGCGATAAAGTCGAAACACAAGTGGCAGGCTTACCGCAAAATGCCCGAATCACTAACATTTCTTGGTCGCAAAACGAGAAGAAAATCGGTTTCACCAATACCACCAATACCGGTGTAGAACTTTGGGTAATTGATGTAGCCACGGCAACCGCAAAAAAAATTACCGAAGCCAACCTCAACGCCAACTTAGGAAGTCCATACAGTTGGATGAAAGACAACGAAACGCTTTTGGTGAAAATGTTACCGAAAAACCGTCCGGCGCTAATAGACAGCAAAAAAGATTTACCGAAAGGACCAACGGTTTCCACCAGCGACGGTTCGAAATCACAAAACAGAACCTATCAGGATTTGTTGAAAAATAAAACCGACGAAGCCAATTTCGATGCCTTAGTAACTTCTGAATTATACAAAGTTTCCTTATCCGGAAAAACCGAATTATTCAAAGAAGCCGACATTTACGCCGGAGAAAGTTTCTCGCCTGACGGGACTTATTTGATGCTAACCACCATCCAAAAACCTTATTCCTACATTGTACCGCTAAGCCGTTTTCCACAAAAATCAGTAGTTTACGACTTGAACGGAAAAGAAATTAAAGTGGTCAACGAAGTGCCGTTAACAGAAGTAATGCCCAAAGGTTTTTCATCTGTTAGAAAAGGCAAAAGAAGTATGAATTGGAGAGCTGATAAACCGGCAACCCTTACTTATGTAGTAGCCTTAGACGAAGGTGATCAAGCGAAGAAAGTAGATTTTAGAGATGAAGTTTTCACTTGGGATGCGCCATTCAACGCCGAAGCCCAATCGGTTTTAAAAACACAACAACGTTTCAGCGGCATTATGTGGGGCAACGAAACTATCGCTATTGCATACGATGATTGGTACGATACCCGAAACCAAAAAGTGTATTTGTTCAATCCTTCTAATTCGAAACAAGCGCCTAAAGTAATTTGGGACCGAAATTCCCAAGACATTTACAGTGATCCGGGAAATTTTGAAACCAAAAAAAACCAATACAACCGTTATGTTTTGGCCATCGAAAATAACAATGCTTACTTAATTGGTGACGGATTTACCAAAGAAGGTCAGTTTCCTTTTATAGACGAATTCAATTTGACTACACTGAAAACGAAACGATTGTACACGTCTAAAATGAAAGACAAAAAAGAAGATTTACAGTCGATAGAAGATTTCAAAAAAGGCGATGTTTTGGTGCAAATCCAATCGAAAAACGACTTCCCGAATTATTACTTCCGCAACATCAAATCGGGTAAACTGACGCCGATTACCAGTTTCAAAAACCCGTTTGAAAGCATTAAAAATGTCTACAAAGAAGTAATTAAATACAAAAGAAAAGACGGCGTGGAATTGTCAGGAACGCTCTATTTACCTGCCGGTTACGACCGAACAAAAAAAACAGAAAAATTACCATTATTGATCTGGGCTTATCCTGAAGAATTCAAGGACAAAAACAGCGCCGGACAAAGCAACAAAAACCCTAATGAATTTACGTTCCCGAATTACGGTTCATTCATTTATTGGGTTACTAAAGGTTATGCCGTATTGGACGATGCTTCATTCCCTATCATAGGCGAAGGCAAAACCGAACCTAACGACACTTTTATGCCGCAGCTGATTGCCAATGCGGAAGCTGCCATTGATGCCGTGGATGGCTTAGGTTACATCAATCGTAAAAAAGTGGCGATTGGAGGCCATTCTTATGGCGCTTTTATGACGGCTAATTTATTGACGCATTCCAATTTATTTGCTTGCGGTATCGCCCGAAGCGGCGCTTACAACAGAACGCTGACTCCTTTTGGTTTCCAAAGCGAACAAAGAAATTATTGGGATGTTCCTGAAATTTACAACGGCATGTCGCCTTTCATGAACGCCGATAAAATGAAAACGCCTTTATTGTTGGTTCACGGCGATGCCGACAACAATCCGGGAACGTTTACCTTGCAATCGGAGCGTTATTTCCAAGCCTTGAAAAACTTAGGTGCGCCGGTAAGATTGGTTTTATTGCCTAAGGAAAGTCACGGCTACGCTGCCAAAGACAATATTTTACACCTGCTTTGGGAACAAGACCAATTCTTGGAAAAATATTTGAAAAACTAAACCGTTAACCCTATTTACTGAAAACCTCAAGGTGAAAGCTTTGAGGTTTTTTTGTAACTACACATTCTCAGTTTTTTTGAAAAAAAATCATTATTTATTGTTTATCAATAAATTTTTATTATTTTTGACTCGTAATTCAAAATCTAAAAAAATGGAAATCAGAATCACTACCAAAATGATGCTTCAAATTTTACATGTATTGTCATGGATAATTTTTATCGGTTTATGCGTTGAAGCCGGCAGTTTTTTGTTCAATGCTATATTCACTGTAGCTTTCAATCCGTTAGCTGCCGATTATTTCAAGCTTACGGAACTGTACCAATACGACTACGGTTTTTTCTTAACCCAACTCTGTTTAGGATTTATAGTGGCCGTTTTGAAAGCCTTATTATTCTTCTTAATTGTCAAAATATTACACGATAAAAAACTGGATTTTTCTAAACCTTTCAGTCAAGCACTTGTTAAGTTTGTTTCTAACTTGGCCTATCTGACAATTTTCATTAGTTTTTTCTCCAATTGGGGCGCTAATTACGCCAAATGGTTAGCCTCTAAAGGCATTAATATGCCGGACATCGCTGATTTAAAATTAGACGGAGCCGATATTTGGCTATTTATGGGCGTCGTCCTTTTAGTCATTGCCCAAATCTTCAAAAAAGGAGTAGAAATACAAACCGAAAACGAACTAACCATCTAAGTTATGGCGATAATTGTTAATGTAGATGTCATGATGGCCAAACGAAAAATGTCGTTGAACGAGCTGTCGGAGAAAGTCGATTTAACCCTATCGAATCTTTCTATTTTAAAAACCGGCAAAGCCAAAGCCATTCGGTTCAGTACGCTCGAAGCCATTTGCAAAGCTTTGGATTGTCAACCGGGCGATATTTTAGAATATGTAGCCGAAGAAAAATAAAGCGTATTTTAAGAAGTAATCGCCAGATAAACAACAGTTCCCGACGGAAACAAATCCGTACTATCGAAGAAGATTTTCTGTCCATCGATTTCAGCTTCCACCAAATAATGACTGCCTTTATAGTAGCAATGGGCAACTGTAGCCGGTAAATCCGATTGGGAAACCACATGTAATTGGTGCGGATAAACATAGCGCTTGCTGCCATTGAATTCAATTTCATTCACATCACCAAAAAGTGAGGCGATGTATTTACTAGTTGGATTTCGATATAAATTTTCAGGCGAATCGGAAGCGATAATCTGCCCGTTCTGCATCACCAGAACTTCATCGCCAAACGATAACACATCAGAACTATCGTGTGTGGCAACTATAGTAGTAATTTGTTTTGCTCTCAGATAAGCAAATAATTTTCGACGCAAACTGTTCTTTCTGAAATTATCAATATGGCTGAACGGTTCGTCTAACAACAATACTTCGGGTTCCAAAGCCAAAACACGAGCCAAAGCCACACGTTGCATTTGACCACCGCTTAAATATTTGGCTTTCGTAGTAGCAAATTCGGTCATTTCGACAATCTCTAACAATTCGGCTATACGAGCTTGTTTGGCATCGGCATAAATGTTCGACAAGTATTTCCCAACGTTTTCTGCTACGGTGATAAAAGGCATTAAATCAAAATCTTGTGCCAAGTATTTCATGTATTCCATCCCGGGAATTAAATGGTATTTTGGTCCGAGCACTTCATTATCGTTCCAAAATATTCGCCCTTCATCCAAGTCATACAAACCATAAACGAGTTTGAGCAAGGTACTTTTCCCGCAACCGCTTTCGCCTATAATGGCAAGATTTTTACCTTTCTCCAACTGAAAAGAAAGATTGCTGATGGTGGTTTGGTCTAAATAGGCAAAGGAAATGTTTTGGACTTGTAGCATGTTGATTTTCTGAAAGGCAAACTTACGAACTTTATTAAAAAGATAAGAGCGACAAAACTCAAACGTGGAGCGTCGCTCTTATCAACCTAACCAATAAATAAACAATTTTTAATGCGGTAAATATTTTTCAAACGACTTAGTGTCGATGCGTGCTTTTAAATCGTGTAACAAATTGTACAAGCCGAAAAAGGTTCGGTTGATGTACAAGAAATGCTTAGAACCTCTATTGCCGTTCATCTTTCGGAGTTGGGTATCTTTAGAAAACTCTTCTCCCATTTGGGCAATTTTCCCAAAGAAATCCTCGTCCGAGAAATCGAACGCATCTCCGTGAAACGGCTGCGTGAACAAGCTTAATAAGTCGTAGAATATTTTGGTAAAATAATCAATTTCTTTTGGGCTGTCGTCGTGGCGCAATATTTCGAGCTCGTATAATTTTTCATTGAACAACTTCGGATTATTGATGACTTCCGGTTTCGCCAATTCGAAATACGGAACATAAAATTCTTCCGGTACGTGTTTGATGCAACCAAAATCTATCGCCACCAATCGGCCTTCGGCATCAATCAGGAAATTCCCGGGATGCGGATCGGCGTGTACTTGCTTCAAATGGTGCATTTGGTACATATAAAAATCCCATAACGCTTGCCCTATTTTGTCGCCTTTGGCTCGATCTTCATTATGTGAAGCAAACTCCGACAAATGCTCACCTTGAATCCATTCCATCGTTAAAATCTTCTCCGAAGAATATTCAGGATAGTATTTCGGGAAACGCAAATTATCAATTTGACCACACCATTCGGACACTTCCAGACTTTGCTTTAATTCTAACACATAATCGGTTTCTTCCAATAATTTGTCTTCCACTTCTTTGAAATACTTATCGGAATCTTTCCCTTTGATGTTAAACATTCTGATGGCAAACGGTTTGACCAAAGCCAAATCAGAACTTATACTTTCCGCCACTCCGGGATATTGGATTTTCACAGCAAAATTTTTCCCATCCTTGGTTGCTTTGTGTACCTGACCGATACTCGCGGCGTTCATGGCGTCCGGAGTGAAGGAATCATATAAGTCTTCAGGGTATTTCCCTAAATATTTTTTGAATGTTTTACGAACCAAGGGCGCAGACAAGGGCGGCACCGAAAACTGCGACAATGAAAACTTTTCTACATAAGCCTGTGGCATGATGCTTTTATCCATACTCAGCATTTGAGCCACTTTCAAAGCACTGCCTTTGAGGTTTTTTAAGCCATCGTAAATGTCTTCGGCGTTGTTTTCGTTCAGCTTGTCTCGGGTTAAAGACGGATTGACCATTTTTTCGCCATAATAGGCTACATAATTGGTTCCGACTTTAAGTCCGGTTTTAACTAACTGTCCTGCCCGCTCAATCTTTCCGGTTGGAATTTTATCTAAGGTTTTCATTTATTGCATTTTTTCTTTCCAAAGAAACTTGCCCAAATCGAACAAACTTTCCAAGGGTTTGGTATTTAATAAATCGACTACCGTGTTTACCGATTTTTCAATCAACACATCCGTCTTTTCAAAACCTTTCGATGTATCGTCCATCCAAAATTTCAATAAGAATAAGAACTGTAGCCATGCGCCTTCAGCGTAAACAGGTTCGGTTACTCTCGCCACTTTCCCGAATGACTCTGAAGGCTCTGACTTAACTTTATCTACGATATATTTTTTAAAATGGTTTCGGAATTCCTTCAATTGTTTCAAATTCTTCAACCCTTCATGGTTTTCTTTTAGTGCATACATCACATAACTTCGGTTCAAGGTTAAAATTTCAAAGAGCGTGAAGTATAGAGTGAGTAATTTATTTTTATCTGTGTAGCTTTCAAAAGCTGCTTCTTTTTCAATAGTTGCCACGGCATTCTCAAAAAACTTCACCCAAATGTCCTGCTTAACCGCCTCTAATGAACCGAAGAAAGCATAAAAATCACTTTCCTCTATATTGTTATTCTTGCAGAAGATATAAGCATTTTTTGGTGCTTCATTGTTTTCCAATACTTCATTCATGTACAACGAAATGATGGCATTGTCATCTACTGTATTCTTTTTTGATTTTGTTTTTTTTGCTGTGGCCATGGTATTCATTTTTAGAACAGTGTAAATTTAATAACGTTTAACTATTTTTAAAAATTATTAAACAAAAAGTTTTGTTAAATGTTGTTCAAAAAAATTGAAATCAAAAGAAAAGCGCTCCTTTTTGAGGAACGCTTTTGACTATTCAGAAACTCAGAAAAACTATTTTCCGGCTTCTCTTTGCGCGTCTTGAACCATTTTTTCGTTGGCAGTGATGGCAAATTCCACACGACGGTTTTTGCTTCTACCATCCGGTGTATCGTTAGTAGCAATCGGATCAGCGATTCCTAAACCGGAAGTCACAAATCGTGAACTTGCCAAGCCTTTTCCAACCAAATATGCCTTAACAGAAGCGGCTCTTTGCTCCGACAATGTCAAGTTATACTCCGGAGTTCCGGTGCTATCCGTATAACCGTAAATTTGAATATTAGTATCCGGATACTGATTGAAAACCGGCACCAATTTATCCAAGTTGGCTTTAGCTGCTGCCGTTAAAGTAGATTTATTGGTGTCGAAACGCACCGCATTTTCTCCTAACACCAAACGAATTCCTTCGCCTACTCTTTCTACTTGAGCGCCCGGTAATGCAGTTTCAATTTCACGGGCTTGTTTGTCCATTTTAGTTCCGATTACACCACCGGCAACACCACCAATAACGCCGCCTAACACAGCACCTAAAGCACCATTTCCGCCTTTACCGATGTTATTCCCTAAAATTCCTCCTAAAACCGCACCACCAACGGCACCGATAGCCACGCCGCGTTGTTGGTTACTCGTATTTTTTACAGTTTCACAACCGGTAAAAACCGTTGATACCATCAATACTGTTCCTAAAATAATAGCTGTTATCTTTCTCATCTTACTTAATTTATTTTGTCAAATTGATACACTACTGCCGTCATTTTACCGGCCACATTGATTTGGTCTACTAACTGAAAGGATTTTTCAGTTTGATTGGCAACTCTTAACACATAACCCGATTTTACGGTTTTGGCTTTGGCTTCGTCTAAAATTTTTAACACAAATTCGCCTTCTTTGTTGATGAACCAAGTAATAGGAGTAGAATAAGCCGTACAACTCGGACTGTTTAAAGTCAAACTTCCTTTGTTACTCATGGAAACGAACTTCCACTTGCTTCCAATAAAACATTTAGAATCCGCTAAATCAAAAGAAGTTACCTTGATAACTTCAGAACCGGGATAGTTTACGGATGAGATTACCCATTCGCCTTTGATGGCAGTTTGAGACTGAGAATCCACCTTAGTACTCGTAGCAGAATTTGTCGATTTACACGACAAAATCAAGACCGATAAAATACTGATTAAAATAATTTTTTTCATACCTAACAAGTTAAAATTTGTTGATTACAAAGATACTGCTCTTTTTGAATGCGGTTTATAAAATTATCCTAATTCATTGTAGAATTCTTTCTACGTCAATTTGTCATATTACTGTGGAATGGTATTGCTTTTGAGTATCTGAAATACAAAATTGTATAACCTAAAATTTTAAATATGACAACAGGAAAAATTAATGTATCAGTAGAAAACATCTTTCCGCTAATTAAGAAGTTTTTATACAGCGACCACGAAATTTTCTTGCGCGAATTGGTATCCAATGCTACGGATGCTACTTTAAAATTAAAACATTTAACCAATATCGGCGAAGCCAAAGTAGAATATGGCAACCCGATTATTGAAGTTAAGATTGACAAAGAAGGTAAAAAATTACACCTCATCGACCAAGGTATCGGTATGACCGCCGAGGAAGTGGAAAAATACATCAACCAAGTGGCTTTTTCCGGAGCTGAAGAGTTTTTAGAGAAATATAAAGATTCTGCCAAAGATTCCGGTATCATTGGTCACTTCGGATTAGGTTTTTACTCGGCTTTTATGGTAGCCGAAAAAGTGGAAATCATTACCAAATCATACAAAGACGAACCGGCAGCCCATTGGACTTGCGATGGCAGTCCGGAATTCACCTTAGTGCCTCACGACAAAACAGACCGAGGTACAGAAATCATTTTACACATCGCTGAGGATTCGTTGGAATTTTTAGAAGAATTTAAAATTCGCGAATTGTTGACCAAATACAACAAATTTATGCCGGTGCCGATTAAATTCGGAACCCGTAAAGAAGCGTTGCCAAAACCGGAAGATGCGGGCGATGATTACAAAACGGAATATATCGACGTAGACAACATCATCAACAACCCAAGTCCGGCTTGGACTAAGCAACCGGTGGATTTAACCGATGAAGATTACAAAAATTTCTACCGCGAGTTGTATCCGATGCAGTTTGACGAACCGTTATTCAACATTCATTTGAATGTAGATTATCCGTTCAACTTGACCGGAATTTTATACTTCCCTAAACTGGATGCCAACTTGCAAGTGCAAAAAGATAAAATCCAGTTGTACCAAAATCAGGTTTTTGTAACCGATAACGTGGAAGGCATAGTACCTGAATTTTTAGTGATGTTACGCGGTGTGATTGATTCACCGGATATTCCGCTAAACGTTTCTCGTTCCTACTTACAAGCCGATGGTAACGTGAAGAAAATTTCGAATTACATTACCCGTAAAGTGGCCGATAAATTGAAATCGCTCTTCAACGAAAACCGCGAAGATTTTGAAAGCAAATGGAACGACATCAAAATTGTGTTGGAATACGGCATGTTGTCGGAACCGAAATTCTATGAAAAAGCGGGCGACTTCGTATTATACCCAACCGTTGACGGTAAGTTTTACACTTTAGCTGAATTGAAAGAAGCCATCTCAGCCAATCAAACCGACAAAAACGGAAAATTGGTAGTGCTTTATGCTTCCAACAAAGACGCACAACACAGTTATATTGAAATCGCCAAAGAAAAAGGCTATGAAGTGTTACTGTTAGATTCGCCTATCGTGTCGCATTTGATTCAGAAATTAGAAAGCGATAATGAAAACTTGACGTTCACTCGAGTAGATTCTGACCATATCGACAAATTGATTCAGAAAGAAGACACTCAAATTTCGAAACTATCCGAAGAAGAATCAACACAACTGAAAACCGTTTTAGAAGAAATTGTACCGAAAACCAACTATACCGTTCAGTTGGAAGCCATGGACAGCCAAGCAGCGCCATTTATGATTACCCAGCCTGAATTCATGCGTAGAATGAAAGAAATGAGTCAAACCGATGGCGGCGGCATGTTCGGCATGGGCAACTTCCCGGAAATGTACAATTTAGTGGTGAATACCAACTCGGATTTAGCTACAACTATTTTAAATACGGCTGATAAATCGGCTCAGGAAAGTTTGGTAAAACAAGCGCTCGACCTAGCGAAAATTTCTCAAGGCTTGTTAAAAGGCGAAGAATTAACTGCTTTTGTCAAAAGAAGTTTTGAGTTGATTAAATAGTATTAAGAGGAAAGTATTAAGACAAAACCTGTGAGTGGGAACTTGCAGGTTTTTTTATTCAATGTATTTCCCGAACTTCGTAATTCATAATTCGTAATTCATAATTACTCATGACACTCTCCATAGAAACTCCTGCCCTATTATTTTCAGCCACATCATTGATTTTGTTGGCTTATACCAATCGCTTTTTGACTATTGCGCAAATCGTTCGCAGTTTGAAAAAACATTACGACGAAAACCACACGCGAAGCATACTTTTGCAAATCAAAAACTTGAACCTGCGCCTTTCATTGATTCGCTATATGCAGCTTTTTGGTGTATTGTGTTTGTTCTTGTCGGTATTTGCCATGTTGTGTTTGTTTATCGATTGGCATACCGCAGGCATTTACCTTTTTGCCGCCAGTTTATTGTGTTTACTGACTTCCTTAGCCATATCGTTTTGGGAAATCAGCATTTCGGTGACAGCCTTGCGCTTGCATTTGAGTGATTTGGAAGAGGAAGAAAAGAAAAAGTAAAAACTTACAATGTTTTTTATATCTTTATTGATGTCAAACAGTTAACCAAAACCAATATCAATGAAGATAAAATTACTACTTCTTTTTTTACTGACTTTTGCCACAATCATAGCTAAACCGAAAGAAAAAACTGCTGTAAACCCCGCCATTGGTATAATGATGTCCGGCAATAATTTTGGTGGAGGCGTTATATATTCTATAAGTATTAAAAATATAGGCGAAGAAACCTTAACCAACATATTTGTCACTGAAGGACCAACTACTTTTGGAATGACTTTCCAATTTGGAACCATAGCCAGTTTGGCTCCCGGAGAAGAAGTTACCGGTTTAATAGCCCAAAAATACGGCGCTGGTTGTTATGATGAAAGTCAAGTAATCGTTCATGCCACATCTTCTTCGACCAGTGCCGAAATAACCGACCTGTCTTCAGATCCATTTTCATACAACAACTTCGGATTACCGGGTAGCTATTACAATGATTTTCCTACTATAAGATCATCTTTTGTTTACATTAATTGCACTCAGGAAGGAGTTTACCAAGACTTAAACAATAATTCGATAGTCGATGTTGGTGATGTTATCAACTACACCTACAACATTTCCGGAGGATCGTATGGCGGAGAAATTTACGATAGTAATGCTATTGTAGCTAATCCTACTTTTACAAATAATTTCTATTCCACCACTGGAATACACTATATCACTCCGGAAGAAGCTGCCTTAGGCTATGTATACAACACTTCCTATATAATAGCATTTGGTCCTTGTGATGTAGGCGGTTACTTCAGTGATCAATCTTATTGTCCTTGTCCAAATCCCAGCAACGCCAATATTATCACTCCGTTAACGAGTTTATTACCTAACACTATATCCGGAAGTGTAAAGTTCAACACCAATAATGACAATTGCACTACCGGAACAAATTTCAGGAACCGAAGAGTAAGCACTACAGACGGAAATTTAACTTACACCAGCTTTACCAACACCAATGGTGATTACCAAATTTTAATTCCGAATACCGGAAATTATACTACATCGGCATTGACGAATTTGAATGCCAACTTTTCTTCTAATCCTGCTACAACAACCACCCAAAGTTTGGGTTCCGGTGTAAATTATACCAATAATGATTTCTGCATCAGTTCGGCAAACAATTACACCGATTTAGGAGTTGTCATGCATTTAATCAATGAGGCTATTCCGGGTAACACAGCCAATTACAGAATTTGGTATACCAACCAAGGAAGCACTAACCTCAGCGGCAGCATAGTTTTAACCTACGATAACGGAAAATTGAGTTTTACTACAGCTTCTCCATCCCAAAACAGCACTACTGCGAACACTGTCACTTGGACATACAGTAATTTACTGCCGTTTGAATCAAGGTACATCAACCTCTCTTTTGCAGTAGGTATTCCGCCAACGGTAAACATGAATGATTTACTGTCTTTTACGGCTGTAGCCAATCCGATTTCGGGCGATAACAATACCGCTAACAATATTTTTTCATGGAATCAAATTGTGAGAAGCTCTTACGATCCTAACGATAAAACAGTGATTCAAGGCGCTACCATTACTCCGGCTCAAGGCAACGATTATCTGGTTTATGTTACCCGTTTTCAAAACTCGGGAACGGCAAACGCGACTACAGTAGTTATTAAAGAAACTTTGGATGCTAATTTAGACTGGAATACGTTTGAACCCATAGCGTCCAGTCACACTGCCAACATACAATTGCGTAACGGTAACGATTTGACGTACACATTCTCTAATATCAATTTACCTTATGAAAGTGCCAACGCACAAGCTAGTCAGGGTTGGATGTCTTATAAAATTAAACCTAAAGCTAACTTTGCTGTGGGAGAAATAGCCAGTTCTGAATCAGATATTTATTTCGATTACAATCCGCCTATCATAACCAATACTGTAACGACTGAAATGGTAGCATTGGAAGTTGTGGAAAACATTCGAGACAACTTCAGTATTTTTCCAAATCCGGCTTCCGGAGATTATCTGACCATCAAAACAGAAGTTCCTATGAATGCACTATATGATATTTATGACATTAACGGAAAATTATTGCTAAAAGGAACTGTTCAAAATTTGGCTCCAATTGACATCCATTCGTTCCAATCCGGATTTTATTTCGTCACTATCAACACCAATAGAGGAAAAGAAACATACAAACTGATTAAAAACTAACATAAAAAAATCCCGAGTGTACCTCGGGATTTTTTAATTATTTACTCAAGTACATTTTTCTTCTGCTGTACAACTCGTAGAACTGATCATCTTTTAAATCGTCTATAAACAAAATGCTCTCACCGGTGGATTTCATTTCCGGTCCGAGGGCTTTGTTTACATTCGGGAACTTACTGAAGGAGAACACAGGTTGTTTGATGGCATAACCGCTTAGTTTCGGATTGAAGGTGAAATCAGTCACTTTATTTTGACCTAACATGACTTTTGTAGCATAATTTACATACGGTTCGCCATACGCTTTTGCTATAAAAGGTACAGTACGTGACGCTCTCGGATTGGCTTCAATAATATAAACGATATCGTCTTTGATGGCAAACTGGATATTGATTAAACCAACCGTTCTTAAAGCCAAAGCTATTTTCTTCGTATGGTCTTTGATTTGTTGCATCACGAATTCACCCAAATTGAACGGCGGCAAAGTCGCATTCGAATCGCCCGAGTGTACACCACAAGGTTCAATATGCTCCATAATCCCGATGATGTATACGTTTTCGCCATCGCAAATCGCATCCGCTTCTGCTTCAATGGCACCGTCTAAATAATGGTCGAGCAACAATTTATTCCCCGGTATGTTTTTCAGCAAATCGATTACGTGTTCTTCCAGTTCTTGTTTGTTGATGACAATTTTCATCCCTTGTCCGCCCAATACATAAGAAGGACGAACCAACAATGGAAAATCCAATACATCGGCTAAAGCTGAGGCTTGATCAGCATTTTCGGCTACGCCAAATTTAGGGAACGGAATTTTTAGGTCTTCCAACAACTCGGAAAATCTTCCTCGGTCTTCCGCCAAATCCAGGGCATCAAATGAAGTGCCTAGTATTTTGATTCCGTAACGATCTAACTTTTCAGCCAGTTTTAACGCGGTTTGTCCGCCCAACTGAACAATCACACCTTCCGGCTTTTCGTGGCGAATGATATCGTAAATGTGTTCCCAAAATACCGGCTCGAAATACAACTTATCAGCTGTATCAAAATCGGTCGACACCGTTTCCGGATTACAGTTGATCATGATGGTTTCGTATCCGCATTCTTTGGCGGCTAAAACGCCGTGTACACAGGAGTAATCAAACTCAATCCCTTGTCCGATACGATTAGGTCCGGAACCTAAAACGATGACTTTCTTTTTATCGGTAACGATACTTTCATTGCTTACCAATCTTTGACCGTCGGCAGTTTGAATTTCGGCTTCGAAAGTGGAGTAATAATAAGGCGTCATGGCTTTGAATTCGGCCGCGCAAGTATCTACCAGTTTGTACACGCGATTGATGTTCATTTCTTCGCGCAATTTGTAAACCTGACTTTCCAAACAACCCATCATGTGGGCAATTTGACGATCGCCGTAGCCTTTTTGTTTGGCTTCTAGGAGTAATTCCTTTGGTAAGGTATCCACTTTGTACTGGGAAATTTCTCTTTCCAACAAGTACAACTCTTCGTATTGTTTTAAGAACCACATATCGATTTTGGTGATTTCGTGGATACGGCTCAACGGAATGCCCATGGCAATCGCATCGTAAATCACGAATACTCTGTCCCAACTTGCAAAAGTCAGTTTTTCGATAATTTGTTCGTAATTTTTATAGCCTTTGCCGTCGGCACCAATTCCGTTTCTTTTGATTTCCAAAGATTGGGTCGCTTTGTGCAAGGCTTCTTGGAACGAACGTCCGATTCCCATTACTTCTCCAACGGATTTCATTTGCAAGCCCAAAGTTCTATCGGAGCCTTCAAACTTATCGAAATTCCAACGCGGGATTTTAACGATAACGTAATCTAAGGTCGGCTCGAACAAAGCGGAAGTCGACTTGGTGATTTGGTTTTGCAATTCGTCTAAATGATAGCCTAAAGCCAATTTGGTGGCGATTTTTGCAATTGGATAACCGGTTGCTTTAGACGCTAAAGCGGAGGAACGAGATACACGCGGATTGATTTCAATGGCTACAATATCTTCTTTTTCATCCGGCGATACGGCAAATTGTACGTTACAACCTCCGGCAAAATTCCCGATAGAGCGCATCATCAAAATGGCCATATCACGCATTTTTTGGAAAGTCGTGTCGGACAATGTCATAGCCGGCGCTACCGTAATCGAATCTCCAGTATGTATGCCCATCGGGTCCATATTTTCGATAGAACAGATGATGACCACATTGTCGTTTTTATCGCGCAAGAGTTCTAACTCATATTCTTTCCAACCCAATAAAGCCTTATCAATTAAGACTTCGTGTATGGGCGAAGCTTCTAAACCACGGGTGAGTAAATCGTCGAAATCTTCTTTTTTGTGTACAAAAGCCGCTCCGGTTCCGCCCAAAGTAAAGGAAGGACGAATCACCAAAGGAAAGCCAAATTCTTGCGCGATTTCTTTTCCTTTTAAGAAAGAAGTCGCGGTTTTGGCCGGTGCGGTAGGTACGTTTATTTTTTGCAACAATTGTTTGAATTGCTCGCGGTCTTCGGTAATATTGATGGCGTTAATATCAACCCCAATTAACCTCACGTTGAAATCTTGCCAAATCCCTTTTTCGTCGGCTTCCAGACACAAGTTCAAAGCCGTTTGACCGCCCATAGTAGGTAGCACTGCGTCAATTTGCGGGTGCTCTTTCAGGATTTGGATAATGGATTTAGTAGTCAATGGTAATAAATACACATGATCAGCCATGCTGGGATCGGTCATAATCGTGGCCGGATTGGAGTTGATCAAAATGACTTCGATTCCTTCTTCTCTGAGCGAGCGAGCGGATTGTGAACCGGCGTAGTCGAATTCGCAAGCTTGTCCGATAACGATAGGGCCTGAACCAATAATTAAAACCGATTTGATGGAGTTGTCTTTAGGCATTGTAGTTAGATTTTTAGACTTCTTAGATTGTTAGATCATTAGACATCTTAGAAAGTTAGTTAGTTGTGTTGTTGTATTTGGTTCTAGCCCCGATTGTCCCGAAGCTTCGGGAGAAATCCTTTTTATTTGCCATACTGAGCGCAGTCGAAGCATAAAAATAAAAAGATTGTAGCGAACAGCGGGAAATAGCTCCTGAAAATTATCAATATTTATGAACAGGTTTAAAAAAAAGCCGCTACTAATAAAAGTAACGGCTTGATATTGATTGATAAAGAATCATTATTTTTTGTGTCTTGGTTCACAAGATACAGTCAATTTATGTCTTCCTTTAGCTCTACGACGCGCAAGGACTTTTCTTCCATTTGCTGAAGCCATTCTGTCCATAAATCCGTGTTTATTTCTTCTTTTTCTTTTCGATGGTTGAAACGTTCTTTTGCTCATTGCTGTATATCTTTAAAATCGTGTAATATTCTGTTCAGGTTGGTTCTTTCAAAACCGAGTGCAAATATACAAACCTTTTTTTTTCCGACAAGAACTTTTTTAAAAATATTTTTAATTCATTTTACTACCTTTGTGCCACAAAAATTTTAAAGACATGTTTCACAGATTTATTAAATTAATTATAGCGGCTTTATTGGTTGCCACAGCCATTTGGCAATTTACGGAAAGTAATATCGGCAATGGTATTTTCTTGATTTTACTGACTGCCATTCCAATCTTTTTGTACTACAAGAACGAATTTATTTTAATGGCTTTCCTAAAACTGAGAAAACAGGATTTTGCCGGCGCCAAAAATTGGTTGGATAAAATTAAAAATCCGGAAACGGCTTTGGTGAGAAAACAACAAGGCTATTACAACTACTTACACGGTTTAATGACTTCGCAAACCAATTTACACCAATCGGAGAAATACTTCAGAAAAGCGATTGAATTAGGTTTGAGTATGGATATGGATTTAGCGGTTGCCAAACTCAACTTAGCCGGAATTGCCATGTCGAAAAGACGCAAAATGGAAGCTACTACTTTGCTCAATGAAGCTAAGAAACTCGACAAACAAAATATGCTGAACGATCAGATTAAAATGATGAAAGAACAGTTGAAAAAGATTTAATTAGACTTCTTAGACCGTTTAGACCATTTAGACAATAAAAAACCATCCTAACATAATTAGGATGGTTTTTTATTTTTGTGTCTAAGTAGTCTAATTTTCCAAGAATCTAAGAAGTCTCCATTAATAGCCTTCCAGCGGAATTTCAATTTCATAGCGCTTTTTGGTTGGGTTGACCAACTTTTTATCGCGCAACCATGGATTGTGGATTTTCAAGATTTTATAGTTAATCCCTTGTGCAATGGCAAATCCTGTTAAATCGGTGATTGAACTGTCGACCGCTACTTTTTTGGTTGGGATTTGGGTGTACAAATCGCTGGTGTAAATACTAAAACCATATTTAGCCGGTTGGCGCATGATCTCCTTCAGTGCCAATATGCGGAATACGTAACGCGAAGTTTCTTCGGTTAGTGCCAAATCGTAGTAGTTGGTTACTTTTTGTTCGTCTATTCTTTTGGTGATGCCGTTCATACCGCCGTTATAGGAAGCGGCTGCTAAAGTCCATGAACCGAATTTTTCTTTGGCAGCTAATAAATAACGACAAGCCGCTTCGGTAGATTTTTCCAAATGGTATCTTTCATCGACTATGTCGTTTACCTCCATGCCTTTTTCTTTAGCAGTTTCAGGCATAAATTGCCATACACCACGTGCTCCGGCAGAAGAAACAGCATTAACCAAACCACTTTCGATTACAGCTAAATATTTAAAATCATCCGGTACACCGTATTTGGCTAAAATCGGTTCTATAATAGGAAATACGCGATTCGCTCTTTTGATAATAAGAGCCGTTGTAGCATCGAGATTGGCATTAATTAACAATTCTCTGTCCAAGCGCTCGCGAACATCGGAGATTTGTAACGGTGCTTTTTCGCCCGCAAAATCAACTTCGGTCGGGAAGTACATGGCAGAACCTTCGTGTAGTAATTTTTCTTTTTCAGTTCCGGAAATCCCGTAAACCAGAACGCCGGACAATACCCCTATGGCCAGCACGGATACTAAGATTTTATTCGTTTTCATAACCCTAAATTTTTGAATTGCAATGACAATTGCGTTGGAATCGTAAAGCTACAAAAAACGAGCCTAAACGACTACTTCTCTAAGATAATTTTAGGTAAATTTTCGTTCAACCATTTGTACTTGCTTAAAATCATGATGTGCGTTCCGCCTTTTACCGGGATATATTCTTTGATGTATTTGGGTGGAAAAACCTCATCAGCATCGCCGTGGATGTGAATAATTTCTGGGTCGATGTCTTTTCGTTCCCAATGGATGATTTGCTCAATAGCCCAATCCAGATAGTGTTTGTTTCGAACCGACAAAAACTTTTCATACAATGCCAATCGTTGTTTGATGATGGAAGAACCAAAAGAGAACTTCATCAGCGACTCGATATTTTCGAACAATTGCGTAGGTATAAGTTTGTATGCCTTAGTGGTTTTGGCGATTTTAAAACGACGCGGAAATTCGGCATTGGATTTTACACTCGAAATGATGATTACTTTTTTAGGTTGTAAAAAAGATTTCATTTCCTGAACCAAAATACCGCCGAAAGAAACACCAATCAATACCGGATTTTCATGGGTAACTTTTTGAGCCATTCGCTTGGCATAAGCAGTTAAACTCTCGCGTTCCAAAGGGATTTCCCATTCCAACAAATGCATTTCAAAAAGGTCTTTCGGCAGTTGAATGCGCTCAAAAATAGTAGGACTGGCTGCCAAACCCGGCATGAAGTAAACGTGTATTTTAGTCATTATTTAAGCTAAGACTCGTTAATTATTCGTAAATTTGCCTAAAAATAATCCTTTTATTTTACTTGATGATGAACACAACGTTAATTTCAGAAAAAATGGAAATTAAAGATAACACCTTTGCTCGGCAGTTTGAAACACTGGTTGACGGTAAATTAATTTCTGTTGAATATTCGTTTCAAGAGAAAAAAATATTCCTGACCAGAATTAATACTTTTGACGGCTTTAATGATGATGAATTGATTAATGAATTACTGAAAAATATTATGGAAATCGCCTACGAACGCAAATTAAAAGTGGTGCCGATTTTACCTAAAATTGCCCTTTTCTTCAGAAAAAATACAACTTACAGAGATTTGTTACCTCCGGGAATTAAAATCTAATATCAAAATACTTTTATAGTAAAGTCGCTCTCAAGGCGACTTTTTTTATGGATTTTAGTATTTTTATCCAATGAACACAGCTGACTTCCGACAAGAAATAATTCACTACTTCGAAAACATCGACAAATACTACGGTTCCAAAACCGAAATTACGGAAGGATTGTGCACTGATATACATAATTTAGACGCCAACCACACGACTTGGAATCTCTCCGAATTCGAACTGATTCGTTCCGCCTACCGCAACACCGGTGATAAGTTCATGATGGAAGGCAGCAATATGTATTACGAAATATCAGCCGATAGAATTGTAGCCTTCCAGCAATTGGGCCGACACAAATTTGAATTCATAGAGCAATACAGTGAAACCGTATTCCGCATTACCAAGATTCGTTTTCACTATAAATATTAAAAAGGAACTGAAATGTTTTCGGCTAAAAACCCATAAAAATAGGCACTTTCCACAATCAATAACGCCAATCTTAAGATTGCCTTAATTTTTTGGCATCAATTTTGGATGAGCTGAAAACAAAAATAATTTCCTTGGCAAATCCGGAATGCTGACCATTATTTTTAGTTAAACCATCAGTATTAATTTTTCTAAAAACTTATTCCCATGAAAAAAGTTCATTTTTTTTCAGCAGTCCTTGTCATGCTTATTTTTGCCGGCTGTAAACAAGGCTCCTTGCAATACGAAGCGGCTGCAGACACCACAGCAGTGGAAGCCGCCGACAGCGAAATCCTGCTACCCAATCCTGACGATGCAGTAACCACCAACGAAAACACGGAAAGCTATGCCGAACTCATAGAAAACCCTTTCGAATCGCCAAAAACTGCTCCTTTATCGACTTTCTCCATCGATGTTGACAATGCAGCTTACACAAACATCCGACGTTTCCTCAATAACGGTCAACCCGTTCCGAAAGATGCGGTTCGCGTGGAGGAAATGGTCAACTTTTTTAAATACCAATACCCGCAACCGGTTGATGAACATCCTTTTTCCATTAACACCGAATACAGTCAGAGTCCTTGGAATGCTAAGCACAAATTGTTGCGCATCGGTTTACAAGGCAAAAACATCCCAACTTATAATTTACCGGCGTCCAATTTGGTATTCTTAATAGATGTCTCCGGTTCAATGAGCGACGAGAATAAACTGCCATTACTGAAAGAATCGATGAAAGTCTTGGTAAAAGAATTACGTGCCAAAGACAAAGTTTCAATTGTAGTCTATGCCGGTGCAGCAGGTGTAGTTTTAGAACCTACCTCGGGTGAAGACAAAGAAACCATCATCGAAGCTTTTGACAACTTGAACGCCGGAGGCAGCACAGCCGGAGGCGAAGGCATTGAGTTGGCTTACCAATTGGCCAAGCAAAACTTTATCAAAGACGGCAATAACCGAGTGATTTTGGCCACCGACGGCGACTTCAATGTGGGGAAATCTTCCGACGCCGACATGGAAGACTTGATTGAAGAAAAAAGAAAATCGGGCATCTTCTTAACCGTTTTAGGTTACGGCATGGGCAATTACAAAGACAGTAAAATGGAAATCTTAGCCGACAAAGGCAACGGCAATTATGCTTACATCGACAACATACAAGAAGCCAATCGCTTTTTAGGAAGAGAATTTAAAGGTTCTTTATTCGCCATTGCCAAAGATGTAAAAATCCAAATCGAATTCAACCCGAAACACGTACAGGCTTACCGATTGATTGGTTATGAAAACCGAAAACTAAAAGCCGAAGATTTCAAAAATGACGCGGTTGATGCCGGAGAATTGGGCAGCGGACACACCGTTACCGCATTATATGAAATTATTCCGGTTGGAGTAGACAGCGATTTTGTGCCTTCGGATTTGAAATATACGAAAGTTAAAACCGATAGCGAAAGTCAGTATAACGAAGAACTCGCCACCATTAAATTCCGCTACAAAAAACCGGATGGCGAGAAAAGTATCGAAATGATTAAAACCATAGCCGATCAAGCGATAAGTTTAGAGCAAAGCTCAAGAGATTTCAAGTTCAGCAGCGCAGTGGCTTGGTTCGGACTGAAATTGAGAGATTCCAAATACCTCTCCGAAAAATCAACCGACGCCATCAAACATTTGGCACAATCCGGTTTGAGTTATGACGAAGATGGTTACAAAGCCGAATTCATACGATTGGTCGAAACCGTCAATTAATCCCAAAAAGAAACCCTGATTTTTACAATCAGGGTTTTGTATTTATACGGTAACGTTGGTAAAAGCCATGCGGACAGCGCCGTCTTCATCGATGTGTGTGAGCTGAATTTCGTGTAAGGTATTAACCAATTCCGGATTCCAAGGCGTTTTTACTTTGACGTAGTTTTCGGTAAAACCGTGAATGTAGCCTTCTTTGTTTTCGCCTTCAAACAAAACCGTTCTGTGCGTACCAATCTGACTTTCGTAAAAAGCACGGCGTTTTTTCACCGATAAGCCACGAAGCATTTTACTGCGTTTTGCTCTAACGTTCATCGGCACTACACCGTCCATCAAAACGGCTTCGGTATTGTCTCTCTCCGAATACGTAAACACGTGCAAATACGAAATATCCAACTCGTTTAAAAAGTGATAAGTTTCTAAGAAATGCTCATCCGTTTCGCCCGGAAAACCAACAATTACATCTACACCGATACAAGCATGTGGCATTACTTCACGGATTTTATTTACCCTGTCAACATACACTTCGCGCAAATAACGGCGTTTCATTTTCTTTAAAATATCGTTACTGCCGCTTTGCAACGGAATATGGAAATGCGGCACAAAAGTGCGGCTTTGTGCTACAAACTCGATGGTTTCGTTTTTCAACAAATTCGGTTCGATTGAAGAAATGCGCAAGCGTTCGATACCTTCCACTTCGTCTAACGCTTTGACCAAATCTAAGAATGTATGTTCGTGTTTTTTGTTGCCAAATTCACCTTTACCGTAATCTCCGATGTTTACGCCGGTTAGCACAATTTCTTTGATGCCCTGTTGGGAAATTTCATAGGCATTTTTCAATACGTTATCCAATGCATCGCTGCGAGAAATACCTCGGGCCAACGGTATGGTACAATAAGTACACTTGTAATCGCAGCCGTCTTGTACTTTTAAAAACGCACGAGTTCTGTCGCCTATAGAGTAACTGCCGACATAAAAATCGGCTTCTTCGATTTCGCACGAATGCACTTCGCCCATTTGGTTTTTGGACAAATCGTTGAGATAATCAGTGATTTTGAATTTTTCGGTAGCACCCAAAACCAAATCGACACCGTCAACAGCAGCCAGTTCTTCCGGTTTTAGCTGGGCATAACAACCAACTGCGGCCACAAAAGCATTATCGTTAAGCTTCAGCGCTTTTTTCACCACTTGTTTGAATTGCTTATCGGCATTATCCGTGACAGAGCAAGTGTTGATGACATAAATATCAGCCACTTCTTCAAAGTCAACCCGTTCAAAACCTTCGTCTTGGAAATTTCTCGCAATAGTAGAGGTTTCAGAGAAATTCAATTTGCACCCTAAAGTATAAAAGGCGACTTTCTTTGCTTCGCCAGTTCGCTGACGCTCGTGTTTATTTTCCATAAGTAAGCTCAATTGATGAAATCGTTGTCAAAAATTGAGGGTACAAATATACTCAGATATTTTATGTTAGTTAAAAAGCAATGTGAAATTTAATTAACTTCATCTGTTGAATTGCCGATATTATCAATGGAATCGATTTCAACTACTTCGGATTTCCATTTTTTATCTAAAATCAAATACAAAATATAACAGGATAAAAGACCTACAGGGATATCCATAAATCGAATCACTGCATTATTTTCAAAATCAATTCCCCAACCAAAAATCTCATTTAAAACACCTAACAACAAACCAACAAAGAGCGATCCACCAACATAAACCAAAATTCCGAACCAACCATTATGTTTGGATTTATTGTATCCAACAGCGAGTTCTGAAAATTTCTTCCAGATAAAATAAAAAAATAATATACTCAACATAACCTACTCTTTTCTGTATTTCTGTGTTATTTCAAAAACGTGTTGTAAAATGTTTGCATCTTCTTCGGTAAAGGCTACATTGCGACGTGCCATTACAATTTTAGCCGTTTGAAAAGCCTTATTGGTCATATAGGTAGTGAAACCGGATGCGCCGCCCCAAGAGAAACTCGGCACAAAATTGCGCGGAAAGCCCGCTCCGAAAATATTGGCAAAAACCCCGACAACCGTTCCGGTGTTGAACATGGTATTGATACCACACTTGCTGTGATCTCCCATCATTAGACCGCAAAACTGCAAACCGGTTTTGGCAAAACCTTCCGTTTCATAGCTCCACAAACGCACTTCTTCGTAATTATTTTTCAAATTTGAGTTGTTGCTGTCGGCACCAATATTGCACCACTCGCCCAACACGGCATTGCCTAAAAATCCGTCGTGTCCTTTATTGGAATAACCCATCAAAACAGAGTTACTCACTTCGCCGCCGATAACCGAATGCGGACCAACCGTGGTGGCGCCATAGACTTTGGTGGCCAATTTCACCCTACCCGATTCGCACAAAGCAAACGGACCACGAATGACAGAACCTTCCATGATTTCGGCATTTTTACCGATATAAATCGGTCCGGTTGAGGCGTTTAATGTCACAAACTCCAACTTAGCGCCTTCTTCAATAAAAATATTTTCGGGAGCTATTACATTAACGCTTTTAGGAATGGGTTGCGAATGTCTGTCTTCGGTAATGAGTTCGAAATCTTCGCGAAGCGCCGCATCGTTTTTAGCAAAAATATCCCAAGTGTTTTCTATTTTGAGGCCATCTTCGGTATATTCGATGATTTCATAGGCATCAAAATCGACTTCCTCTTGGGTATCGTTGGTGTAAAAAGCCACTACTTCATCACCTTGGAAAATGGCTTGATTTTTTTCCAAACTCTTGACCAATTCAACCAATACTTCATTGGGTAAAAAAGAAGCGTTAACCATCACATTGTCTTCCATTTCTACCATAGGAAATTTTTCCGAAAGGTATTCCTCTGTTAAAGTAGTAGTGGTATACCCAAGGTATTTTTCCCATTTTTCACGTATGGTTAGTATCCCAACGCGAATATCGGCAACCGGTCGGGTAAACGTAAAAGGCAACAAAGCGTTGCGTACCGTTCCGTCAAAAAGTATATAGTTCATTGCAATTGCGAATTAAAAAAGTTGCGAGTTCAAAGTTTGTAAAAAAAATCCGTTCGGCAAGGTTTCGGAGCAAAGTTTATTGTATAAAAAAACCACTCACTTTCGTGAATGGTCTTCCTAAAATTTGAACACTGAAACTACTATTTTGCGTGTTTAGCGTATTTGCTTTTGAATTTATCAATACGTCCAGCAGTATCGATAAGTTTAGATTTACCTGTATAGAATGGGTGAGAAGTTCTAGAAATCTCCATTTTGTACACTGGGTATTCAACACCTTCGTGAACGATAGTTTCTTTAGTTTCTACTGTAGATTTAGTGATGAACACATCTTCGTTTGACATGTCTTTGAAAGCAACTAATCTGTAATTTTCCGGGTGAATTCCTTTTTTCATGATAAATCTTTTTATGTTTTTGAAGTAGTTCGTTTTGAAGCTTTCTACTCGAAAGGTGTAAACTGGCTACAACTTTTACTAATTTGTTTTTTAATTTGAGTGTGCAAAAATACAATTTTTTTGTAATAATCAAAGACAAGTGTAACTTTTTTTAATTGTTTTCAACTTACTGCTAAGTAATCGCGGAATTACTATATTTGTTAATTAATTTTTTACAATCAATTATGGAAAAAACTTCGTCAAAAAGCCTGATTCTCAGCTACGGATTCTTATTAGGATTAGTAAGTATTTTAATGTCTGTTCTTAAATATGTCCTGTCAAGCAACTATTTGGAGAAAAATTTCTTCGAAACGCTGGCGGGAATTTTGATTACTGTTGCCTTAGTCGTGCTTCCTATTTACTATTACAGAAAAAACAACAACGGTCTTTTGTCGTTGAGTCAATCCATCAAAATTGGCTTAGGTGTTTCTGCTATTGCCGGAATTATCGGAGCGATTTACTTCTTCGTATTTGCCAATTACATCGAGCCTAATTTTGCAGATAACTTGATGAATGTGCAAATGAAAGAAGCGATGGCCTCTAATCCGAATGTTTCCGAAGCACAAATGCAAGAAGGTATGGAAATGGCCAAAGGTTTTATGATGCCAATGTTTTATGCCATGGTAATCCTTTCAAATTTATTTTTCGGATTAATCATTTCATTAATTGCAGGTCTGGTTTTAAGAAAGGAATAAACTAAATGAATTTATCCATTATCATTCCGCTTTTAAACGAGCAGGAATCTTTACCCGAATTACACCAATGGATTGTCAAAGTCATGACAACCCACAATTATACGTATGAAGTTATCTTTATAGACGACGGAAGTACCGATAACTCTTGGCAAATTATTGCCGATTTATCCAAAAGCAATCCCAATGTAAAGGGCATTCAATTTTTAAGAAACTTCGGAAAATCACAAGCCTTGCACGCTGGTTTTGCCAAAGCCAAAGGCGACGTAGTCATTACCATGGATGCCGATTTACAAGACAGTCCGGACGAAATTCCGGATTTGTACAATATGATTATGCAACAAAACTTCGACTTGGTTTCAGGCTGGAAGAAAAAACGTTACGACTCAGTTGTTGCCAAAAATTTACCTTCTAAATTATTTAACTGGGCGGCTCGTAAAACTTCGGGCGTTTATTTGAATGATTTCAATTGCGGATTGAAAGCCTACAAAAACGTAGTCATCAAAAATATAGAAGTTTCCGGTGAAATGCACCGCTATATTCCGGTATTGGCCAAAAATGCCGGTTTCGGAAAAATCGGTGAGAAGGTTGTTATCCATCAAGCCCGAAAATACGGCGAATCCAAATTCGGCATGAGTCGTTTTATCAATGGCTTCTTGGATTTAATTACGATTTGGTTTTTGTCGCGTTACGGCAAAAGACCGATGCACTTGTTTGGAGCTGTTGGTGTATTGATGTTTGTCATCGGATTTTTAGCTACCGGCGCCATTATAACACTAAAATTAATCAAACTCTATTCAGGCTATCACACCATTTTAGTGACCGACAATCCCCTATTCTACATCGCTTTAACGGCCATGATATTAGGCTCACAATTGTTCCTTGCAGGATTTTTGGGAGAAATCATCCTGAGAACCAAAAACAACGAAGAGCGTTATAAAATTTCGACTGAAGTAAATTTGTAATTTATTTCAAATATAATATCCACAATATGCATATCGATCAATCCATATTAGACAAAGTGAACGAATGGTTGACACCAACCTTCGACAACGATACTCAAAACCAAATCAAAGAAATGATGACCACTTCTCCCAAAAATTTGGAGGAGAGTTTTTATAAAAATTTAGAATTCGGAACCGGCGGTATGCGAGGTATTATGGGCGTTGGCACCAACCGAATCAACAAATACACTTTGGGTAAAAACACCCAAGGCATTTCAGAATACTTAAAAAAATCGTTCCCCGGAGAAGACTTAAAAGTGGTCATTGCCTACGATTGTCGCCACAACAGCGATACTTTAGGAAAAGTAGTAGCCGATGTATTTTCGGCCAATGGCATTAAGGTTTTTCTTTTCTCAGAAATGCGCCCTACTCCGGAACTTTCTTTTGCATTAAAACACTTAAACTGCCATGCCGGAATTGTTTTAACGGCTTCACACAATCCGCCGGAATACAATGGCTACAAAGTATATTGGCAAGACGGTGGGCAATTGGTTCCACCACAAGACGGTGAAATCATTGAAGTAATTGAACGCTTAAAATACAGCGAAATTAATTTTGAAGCCAATGAAAGTTTAATCGAATACATCAGCACAGAAGTAGATGAAGCTTTTGCCGAATCAACAGTGGCCAATGCGAGTTTTAATACCTCGGCTTCTGCTAAGGCGGGATTAAAAATTGTTTACACTTCGCTGCACGGTACATCTATTAAAATGGTGCCGAGTGTTTTAGCCAAAGCCGGTTATACTGATGTGAATATCGTACCGGAACAAGCAGAACCCAATGGGGATTTCCCAACCGTAGTTTCGCCTAACCCGGAAGAACCGGAGGCATTGACTATGGCGTTAGCGTTGGCGGAAAAACTAAATGCGGATATTGTTTTCGGTACCGATCCTGACAGTGACCGATTAGGTGTAGCGGTTCGTGACACACAAAACAATATGCTATTGCTCAACGGAAACCAAACCATGGTTATTATGACGCATTACTTGCTGGAGCAATGGCAAAAAGCCGGCAAAATTAACGGCAAACAATTTATCGGTTCTACTATCGTGTCTACGCCTATGATGTTGGAGTTGGCTTCAGCTTACAACGTAGAATGTAAAGTAGGTTTGACCGGTTTCAAATGGATTGCCAAATTCATCAAAGATTTTCCTGAATTACAATTTATAGGTGGCGGAGAAGAAAGTTTTGGTTTTATGGTAGGCGATGCCGTTCGTGATAAAGATGCCGTAGGTGCTATTTTATTAATGTGTGAAATTGCCGCTCAAGCGAAAGAAAACAACAGCTCGGTTTACGAATACTTGCAACAAATGTATGTGGATTACGGTTTTTACAAAGAACACCTGATTTCACTGACCAAAAAAGGTATTGAAGGTGCCAACGAAATCAAACAAATGATGGTTGACTTGCGTGAAAATCCTTTAGCGGAAATCAACGGGCAAAGAGTTATTATGGTAGAAGATTACCAAAACGCCACGGCTAAAAACTTATTAAGCGGTGAAGTAGAAACGCTAACGGTACCAAAATCCAATGTATTAATTTACTATTTGGAAGATGGCTCGAAAATTTGTGCCAGACCAAGCGGTACGGAACCGAAAATCAAGTTCTATTTCAGTGTCAATTGCGCTATTGAAAGTTTGAGTGACCTACCGGAAGCGGAAAAACAATTAGACCAAAAAATTAAAAACATCATCGCTGAGATGCAGCTGAACTAATGGATGACAATTTAAAAAAGATAATTCCTTTTGCTAAGAAGTATAAGAGTAACGTTGTTTGGAATGTTTTTCACAACATCTTATATGCGCTTTTCGGCACTATAGGAATGGTCATGATTTTTCCGGTATTGAAAGTACTTTTCGGCAATGAAGAAAAAGTAACACAATTACCAACTTATCAAGGAATCGGAAAGTTAGACGACTATCTGAATGATACTTTATTTTACTACGTAAACTACTTTTCAGAAACGCACGGTCCTAATTATGCTTTGCTATTGACCGTTTCGATTGTTGTGGTAACTTTCTTGTTTAAAAACTTGTTTGGTTATTTAGGTCTGCAAAATTTAACCAAATTAAAAACAGGCGTTTTGCGAGATTTGCGCGAAAAAATGTTTAAAAAAATCATTGAATTGCCGGTTCCGTACTATTCAGAAAAAAGAAAAGGCGATGTTATGGCGCGCATGTTGGGTGATATCAACGAAGTGCAAAATTCGTTTTTCATGGTTTTGGAGCTCATCATTAAAGAGCCGCTTACTATTGTTTTCTCCTTGATTGCGATGATTAACATCAGTTGGAAGTTGACGTTATTTGTGTTCATTTTCATCCCGGTTTCCGGTTTTATTATTTCTAAAGTTGGAAAATCCCTGAAGTCTAAATCGAAAAGAGCGCAACAGGAAAACGGTCATTTGATTTCGGTGGTAGAAGAAACGCTGTCAGGGCTAAAAGTAGTGAAAAGCTATAATGCCGAAAATTATTTTTCCAATACATTCAACGAATCCATCAATCGTTTGTACAATCTCACCAACAGTATCGGAAAGAAAAACAACTTAGCTTCTCCGTTATCTGAATTTTTGGGAATTGTAGTCATTTCGATATTACTGTTTTACGGTGGTAATTTAGTTTTGGTGGATAAGTCACTCGACGGCTCGTTGTTTATCGCTTACATTGGCTTAGCTTATAACATTTTGACTCCTGCCAAAGCCATTTCCAAAGCCTCTTATCAAGTTAAAAACGGATTGGCTGCAGCCGAACGTGTTTTTGAAGTCTTGGAAGTGGAAAACACCATTACGGACAAAATCGATGCTGTTGCTGTTACGCAATTCAATCATCAAATCGAATTAAAAAATATCACCTTCGCTTACAATGAAGAACCGGTACTGAAAAAATTCTCGCTCACTATACCAAAAGGAAAAACAGTGGCCTTGGTTGGACAATCCGGTTCCGGGAAAAGCACCATTGCCAATTTATTAACTCGTTTTTACGATGTTAACGAAGGTGAAATTCTAATCGACAACCACAACGTGAAAGACGTAACGATGAAGTCGTTGCGCGGGCTAACCGGTTTAGTGACGCAAGACAGCATTATGTTTAACGGTTCTATCAGAGACAATATTCGTTTGGGAAAATTAGATGCCACTGATGCAGAAATCATCGAAGCCTTAAAAATTGCCAATGCTTACGAATTTGTTAAAGATTTACCGGAAGGCATAGAAACCAATATTGGCGACAGTGGTAATAAACTTTCGGGCGGACAAAAACAACGCTTGTCTATCGCTCGTGCGGTATTGAAAAATCCTCCGATCATGATTTTGGACGAAGCTACTTCCGCTTTGGATACGGAAAGCGAAAAATTTGTACAAGTTGCTTTGGAAAACATGATGCAAAACCGAACTTCCGTGGTGATTGCGCATCGTTTGTCTACCATTCAAAAAGCCGATGTGATTGTAGTAATGCACAAAGGGGAAATAGTTGAACAAGGCACACACGACGAATTATTAGCCAAAAACGGAACCTATTCGAAATTGGTGGCCATGCAGTCGTTTGAATAAACCGCTCACTTTTTTACAGTAAAATGCTAAAATATTTATCCCTTTTGTATGAATATATTTTCTATTTTAGGGCAGTAAAACAGACTCACTATGGAAAATATCCTTTGTAAAAACTGTCAAACTACTACCGGTGGTAACTTCTGTTCCAATTGTGGTCAAAAAGCCAAAACCCTTAGATTGGATTGGCAGTATATTAAAGACGAAGTAAAATATACAATACTTCACGTAAACAAAGGTTTCTTTTTCACTTTAAAAGAATTATACACTCGTCCGGGAGACACCATCAACGAATTTATTCAAGGTAAAAGAATCAACCATTACAAACCTATTCTCCTCTTGTTTGTTTTGGCGGGTATAAGTGGATTTTTATCGCTACAAGTAGACATGAACGCCCTTATGCAAGGCTACAATTCTCAAACCTTAAACTCCAAAGCCATGATGGAATACAACAAGGCGATGACTTGGATGTTTAGCCATTACGCCCTTTTTGAAATTTTAGCCTTGCCCATAGTCTCTTTTTTATCGTGGTTATCCTTTAAAAAATGGGGATACAACTATATAGAAAACATCATTATCAACTGTTTTGCCGGTGGCCAACGATTGGTTTTCAGCATTATCAGTATTTTATTGTATCTAGTGGTTCCAAAAGAAGCTTTGGTAAAGTTTTCTTCTATTACAGCCATAATGACTTTTGGTCTTACAGTTTGGACTTATGCTTCTTTATACAAAGACAAGCCCAGAACGGCATTGATTCTGAGAATTTTATTATTTCTCTTCTTACTTATGCTGGTGTTCTTTATTTTCCTTGTAATCTTCACCATCATCTTTATGGTGTACTTGATTAAAGCCGGTATAGTGCCGATGCCCGGAAAATAAGTTTATTGTAAAGACTTAATCTCAACCGCTTTCCACTCTTTCGCCAGTAAATCTAGGTAGAAATAGTGCAAACGGTCTTCTTTATCGAAAGCGCCGTTTTTGTTGGTATCTTCCACCGTTCTAAAGTACAAACGATGGCGACTGTCGATTACATTCCAATCGATTAATTCTTGAAAGTCAACCGAAATTTTGGTGAAGTTTTTCCCTGAAATCTCGCTTAAATACAACGATTTGATGTCGTTGTTATCCAGTTTGCTGTCTTTGTTAGTATCCATATCGGCCACGGTATAAACCATCAGTTGCTTTTTGGTTTTATCGGCAGTCGATTTTAAATAAGTAGCCGTTTCGATTAGTAAATTGGCATCACTTAGGGCATAAATGGTGTCCTTCCCTATTTCCTGAAACTTCAAATTCTTGAGATAGCCCGAAATTTGATACTCGCTGTAATTGGAAACAGTGTAACCTGTATTAGAATCGTAAGAAGCTTTGATGCCTTTTTTATCACCGGATACAGTACCAATAGGAAAAATCAAATAATTAGTACCGTCCATGTTTATTGGTAAATCGGCTATCTCAATTTGTGTGGTATCCTCGGGAACTTCCGTTTTGGTTTTGGTCGTTTCTTGATAAATCACTTTAGGTTTTGGTGCTTCTTCTTTTTTACAACTAACAAACATTACTCCTAAAACCAAAGCTATACAGAAAGGGTACTTTTTCATCTCAATTCAATTAGTCTTTCAAAAATACAGATTTATTTTTAGAGTTTGGCCGTCAATTTCACATTGAAGACACGCGTAGTCATATAATTCGGAATACCATACTGATTTTTGGTATACACATCGCGCACCCAAGTATTGGTAATGGCGTTTTGGTTGTTGAATAAATTGAAGATTTCAAAACCTAATGACAAATCTTGGAATCTTTTAAGCCAATGTCCGTTTGGACGTTCATTATTTCTTTCGGTTAACACATAAGAAAAACCAACATCAGCTCTGCGATAATCGCGCAATCTGCTTTGATACACATAAGCATCTGCATAAGATGGCGAACCTCCGGGCAATCCGGTGTTATAAACCAAATTCAAATACAATTTCATATTGGGTAAATTCGGCATATAATCTTGGAATAAAATCCCAACTTTCAATCGCTGGTCGGTTGGACGCGCAATAAAACCTCTGCCATCCTGATTCTCTTCTGTTTTCATGTATCCCAAACTCAACCAAGATTCGGTTCCCGGGACAAACTCACCGTTCAAACGCATGTCCAATCCATAAGCATAAGCTTCGGCATTATTATTAGCACGATAACGAATACGAACATTTTCCAAAGTATAGGTATTTACATCGGTCATCGACTTATAATAAGCTTCTGTTACCAATTTAAATTGACGTTTACTCATTTTGAAATTGTAATCGTTACTCAACACAAAATGCAGCGATTGTTGGGCTTTAACATTCGGATTCACCACTCCGTTCAAATCTCTCAACTCCCTGTAAAATGGCGGTTGGTGGTATAAACCTGTGGCAAAACGAAATACCATGTCGCGATCCCAATTGGGTTTTAAAGTAAATTGGGCTCTCGGACTCACTACAAT
This sequence comes from Flavobacterium cheonhonense, assembly GCF_035671315.1. Taxonomy (NCBI): domain Bacteria; kingdom Pseudomonadati; phylum Bacteroidota; class Flavobacteriia; order Flavobacteriales; family Flavobacteriaceae; genus Flavobacterium; species Flavobacterium cheonhonense. The sequence goes on along the minus strand of NZ_JAXAVY010000001.1, from coordinate 1,265,348 downwards.
CTGGCTTTTCGCATTCGAAATTCCGTCACCCGAAACCGTCCAGTTATGGAAGCGCGCTCCGGCAGTAATCCAGAAATCGCTGTTGCCCAACTTAGTTTCTGTTCGCCATTGGGCAAAACCGGAAATGCGGTCGATATCAATAAAATTAGTCGCTCTCACATTTTGGTAAGGCACCAATGGTCCGACATACGGATTGTACGGCTGATCGTTCGGAATGTCAATGATAGGCGGATTGATGGAAAATCCGGCAGAATCAATCACTTCCCATTCGACTATACGGTCGCGGAAATTCTCACGCGTGTATTTAATACCCCAATCGATTTGGTGTTTTTTAAGATTGATAAAATGCGTTCCCTTCACTTCAGCATTTACAATTAAAGCATCCAAATCGTTGCGCGCATGATTCAATTGGGTACCGATGCCTTGGGAAAAAGTCACTTCACCCAGGGTTTCCGAACCAATGTTGGTATCGACTTCGCCTAAAAAATAAGCCGCGAATATATCAAAGTACTCTTGTTCTTGAGTATGGTAAACCGAAGTAATCAAACGGTAATTGTTGTTGTCATTCGGACTAAAAGAAGATTTGAAAGCCCCGAAAAGGGTTTGGTATTTGTCGTTTTCCTGACCTTCGTAAAAAATTTGCAGGGCAATTGGTTCGTCTATGGTTCCGAAGTTGGTTTGACGCGTTAAAGGCTGGTAATTGTATTTATTTTGCGACGCATTTCCTAAGAAACTAAAGTGCCATTTGTCGTTAGGGGAAAAATTCACATTGGTTTGCACATCTACAAAAGTCGGCCTAAAATTAGTTTGCGTTTCCTGACTGTTCACCAAAAGTGAGTTGTCTCGATAACGAATTCCGGTTATAGCAGACCATTTTTTATTTTTAGAAATGCCTTCTCCGGTTAAACTTCCGCCCAGGAAACTGGCTTCAGCGGTTAGCCCGAATTTGGTTGGTTTTCGGTAAGTAATGTCCAAAACCGAAGACATTTTATCACCGTATTTCGCTTGAAAACCACCGGCGGAAAAGTCAATTTTCTGCACCATATCGGTGTTGGTAAAACTCAATCCCTCTTGTTGACCGGAACGAATTAAAAAAGGGCGATACACTTCTATTTCGTTCACATACACCAAGTTTTCGTCGTAATTCCCGCCGCGTACGTTGTAGCCTGAACTCAATTCGTTGTTGGCATTCACGCTCGGCAAAGCTTTTAAAACACTCTCCACTCCGGGCATAGCACTCGGATTGGTTTTGATGGTTTCAGGTTCTATAGAAGTTATGCCTTGTACTCTTCTTCGGTTGCTGGTGATGATAACGTCTGAGAGCTGCTCGGCTTTGTCATTCATCATTACGTGGTATTCGAATTCCTCGTTAGGCTTTAATTGCAAAGTTACCGTAATGCTTTTGAGCGAAGTATGGGTAAAAACCAACACTACTTTTTGATTGGCCGGCACCACGATTTGGTAAAAACCGTTTTTATCGGTAGAAGACGTTTTGGTTTGATAGCTGACATTAACATTTTCAACGGGTTGGTTGTTTTCGTCTAAGACAACTCCGGCCACTTTAGCCGTTTGATTTTGGGCCGAAACCACACAACTGAACGCCAAAAAAAGAAGCGTAAAAAGGATTTGATTTGTTTTCAAACTGTGATTTTAAAGTTTTTGACTTCTAAAAAATTGTGTTTCAAAGATAGTAGAATTTCCAACATTATCGGTAATGACGATTTTTAAATCATTTTTGCCTTCCACCACTATGCCATCGTCAAAATGATGGACCAGCTTTTTGGTTTTCGGCTCATATTCCAATAAAATCCATTGACCATTCAAGTATCCTTCCCAAGTTTTGATACCTGATAAATCGTCGGAAACCGTAAATCTCAACTCTTTTTGTTGGCTGATCCATTGGCCTCCAATACGTTTATCTGACTTGATTTTGGGTGGCATACTGTCTTTAAACAACTTGTAAGTTCCCAAATATTTGGTGTAAGTAGTAAACGAATTTTTGTACCGTTTAGTATAATTGTAATAGGTCTTTTTACCATCTACTGTACCGATAAACATACGTTGACGCTCGGATTCAGTGGTTAAACTATCTTCAAAAGTAATGGTCAGGTTGGCAAAAGCCGGTTCCACATCGTCATGTAGGTAAGCAATACCGTTTTTAACCTCAAAATCCATTTTAAAATCCTTCAAAAAAGCTTTAGGCGGAATGGTAACAGTTACATTTTCCAAAGCAAAAACCGATTCCTTATCGGCTTTGACCCAATATTTAGCAGTTACCGGCTCTTCCGTAACTTTAACCGTCATAGGCGAATATTCAATCGGAATAAAAACGCGAGTGATGTTTTGACTGTAATCAGCAATTTCAATCTTGTAATTTTGGGTGATGTTTGATGCTATTTCCAAGACACCGTTTTGGGTTCCGTGTTGGATTATGCTTAACGGATACGGTTTTTCAGCGAAGAGTTTTTGGACGCGTTGACCCGTTTTTTTGTACCTGCCATAATCTATCAAAGCATTCACATAACGCGTTTCATCAAAGGAAAATGTATCAAATTGGTATTGAAAATCGAGTTTGCCGTTTTTAAAAGTTTGGACTTTGTAAATGCCGTTTCCGTTCCACGAAACATCGTCGTAATCAAAGGCTGTGATTCCAAAACCAACAGTGCCGTTTACCAATACTTTATCAGCTATATAACTGCCGTCGTCTTGTTGCGAAATGGCCACAGCAACCGGTCGTTGTGACTGATTTACCACCGTATTTTTGCCCAAGGGATAAACTATCAAATTACTCAACATCGGCCGTTTTGAATCGGTAATTACGGAATCGAATCCAAAAAACATCGGATTGATAATTTTTTCCGACGCAGTATCGCGAATTTCAAAATGCAAGTGCGGACCGTCAGAACCACCTGTATTTCCGGATAAAGCAATCACATCGCCTTTTTGAACTTGCAATTCATTCGCAGGCAAATACACATCAATTTCATACGATTTGGCTTGGTATTGTTCGGCTTTGATTCGTTTTTCAACAGCACCGACACCGGATTGTAAGTGACCGTAAACCGTGGTGTATCCGTTAGGATGGGTGATGTAAATAGCCTTTCCGTATCCGTTTACGGCAATTTTAATACGTGACACATAACCATCGGCAGCAGCATATACCGCCAATCCTTCTTTTTGTTGGGTTTTAAAATCGAAACCTGAATGAAAGTGATTCGGGCGCAATTCACCGAAATTTCCGGAAAGCTGTAACGGGATATCCAAAGGCGAACGAAAATAGTCTTTCGGATACTGATTTTGACCAAAAACCAAAGTGCAAAAACACAAAAACAAGCCAATTAATTTCATACAAAAGAAGTTTAGGCTAAGATACTTAAAAGTAAGTTTAAATTTACATAAAAATAAAAATCGATTATAATTCTCTCAAAAACAAGAAATTACAAAGCGGTTAAATTTAGTGAGAAATAATCATCAAAACTATTGTGCAAACAAAATAGAATCCTAACTTTGTAAAGTAAGTAATGAATAAAGAAATTTATGAGTGAAATTGCAGAAATAATTGATTCTGTTGAGAGTAGAATTCAAAAACTTTTTACCAAAATAAATAGTTTAGAGCAGAATGCTGCGGCTTTACGAACAGAATTATTAAAAGCTGCAACTTTGATTCAGCAACAAAATGAACAAATCAAGACGTTGCAGTCTGAATGCGAATCACTCAAAATGACCAATTCATTATTAGGCGGTGAAGAAAACAAACGAGATACGAAGCTTAAAATAAATTCATTAATCCGAGAAATAGACTATTGTATTGCGCAACTAGCTGACTAAGATGGAAAATAAGCTTAAAATAAAGTTATCAATTGCCGACAGAGTTTACCCGTTAACGGTTGACCCTTCGCAAGAAGAAGGACTGAGAAGTGCTTCGAAAAAAATTGAGGCTATGATTAAGCAATTTGAGGAAAACTATGCGGTACGTGACAAACAGGATGTATTGGCCATGTGTGCTTTACAGTTTGCCTCGCAAGTAGAACAGAAGCATGTTGACAATGCCATAGACGGAAAACAAACGCAGGAAAGACTGCAAAAGCTTAATGATTTATTGCTCGATTATCTCGAAAAAAAATAACGTTCTTAACATAGATTACGACACTGCCTACATTAGATTTTAATTGGTAAACTCAACACTAACAAATTAGAATGAGCAAATCGTCGCTACTAAAGCAAGCCGCTGAAACCGCGGATCCTTGAACAGCGAGTTAGCTCAAAACTTGTCTTTACGAGTTTATGCATTCACCTAATGTGGGCTTTTTTTATAGATAAATACTAACTTAAACATGGAAATTACACTAATAATAATTGCACTAATTGCCGGAATCGGCGGAGGTTTCGGAATTGCCAAATTCCTGGAGAAAAGCAATGTCTCCAACATGATTAAAAACGCCAAAAAAGAAGCGAGCTCTATTTTGAGAGACGCCAATATCGAGGCTGAAAACATCAAAAAAGACAAGCTACTTCAAGCCAAAGAGAAGTTTTTAGAGTTAAAATCGGAACATGAAAAAGAGATTTTAAACAAAGACAAAAAAATCGCTGAAGTAGAAAAAAGAACGCGCGACAAAGAATCGCAAGTATCCAGCGAATTGGCCAAAGCCAAAAAAGTAAACGACGATTTTGAAGCCAAAACTAAAGAATACGAAGCCAAAATCGAATTACTTGACAAGAAACACCAAGAACTAGAAAGATTACACAAAAGCCAAGTAGAACAACTGGAAGTGATTTCAGGGTTGTCTGCGGAAGACGCGCGCGAGCAATTGGTAGAAAGCCTCAAAGCAGAAGCCAAAACCAAAGCGATGTCGCATATCCAAGACACTATTGAGGAAGCGAAACTTACTGCACAACAAGAAGCTAAGAAAGTTATCATCAATACCATCCAACGCGTCGGCACCGAAGAAGCCGTTGAAAACTGTGTATCAGTATTTAACATCGAATCTGATGACGTGAAAGGTAGAATTATCGGTCGTGAAGGAAGAAACATTCGCGCTTTAGAAGCCGCTACCGGAGTGGAAATTATTGTAGATGATACGCCGGAAGCTATTATTTTGTCTTGTTTCGATCCGGTGAGAAGAGAAATCGCTCGTTTATCATTACACAAATTGGTAACCGATGGTAGAATTCACCCGGCCAGAATTGAAGAAGTAGTAGCCAAAACCACCAAACAAATAGAAGAAGAAATTGCGGAAGTAGGTAAACGTACGGTAATCGACTTAGGTATTCACGGTTTACACCCGGAATTGATTAAAGTAGTTGGCCGTATGAAATACCGTTCGTCTTACGGACAAAACTTATTACAACACTCGCGTGAAGTAGCTAAATTGTGTGGTATCATGGCGGCCGAATTAGGCTTGAATGTAAAACTAGCCAAACGTGCCGGTTTGTTACACGATATTGGGAAAGTACCAGATACCGAAAGTGATTTACCACATGCTTTGTTAGGAATGCAATGGGCTGAAAAATACGGAGAAAAAGAAGAAGTATGCAACGCCATCGGAGCACACCACGACGAGATTGAAATGAAATATTTAATTTCACCAATCATTCAGGTTTGTGATGCGATTTCAGGTGCAAGACCGGGCGCTCGTCGTCAGGTATTGGATTCTTACATCCAACGTTTGAAAGACCTAGAAAACATTGCATTCGGGTTTAACGGTGTGAAAAACGCTTATGCCATCCAAGCCGGACGCGAGCTACGTGTAATAGTAGAAAGCGAAAAAGTAAGCGATGATATGGCGGCTAACTTATCGTTTGAGATTTCACAGAAAATCCAAACCGAGATGACTTATCCGGGTCAAGTTAAAATTACGGTAATCCGCGAAACACGAGCGGTGAATATTGCAAAATAAACATCAAAAAAGGCGACTTAACAGTCGCCTTTTTTATTGGAATATATCTTTAATGAGTGCTACGGTTACCGGCTTGGTGTAGTATTTATGAATTTCTTCCTTAAACAACTCAGCTTTATTCAAATCTTCCTTATCATCTGAAGAGGTCAGTATGTTAATCACGATGTCTTTGGACAAATTATTTTTGATGGTTTTGTATTCTTCCAAAAACTGCCAGCCATCCAGCACAGGCATATTGATATCTAATAAAATCAAATCGGGCAAATTGGCACCGCTGTTGATGCAATTTTTCAAACCATTAATAGCTTCAAATCCATTTTCAAAAAAACTGGGATTGACCTCTATTTGATTGTTTTGCAATAGTTTTTTGATCATAAAATGATGAATCTTATCATCATCCACCACAAAAATTTGGTTAAATTTCATTGTAAACAGTTTGGGGTTATTGTTGTTTGACGCGGCAAAAATAACAAAAAATCGACAAACTACACTTTTCTCGGATGAAATGTATGTATTATTTGTGTTAAGTGTTTGCGATCCAAATGCACATAAACCTCTGTAGTGGTAATAGATTCATGTCCAAGCATCATTTGAATGGAACGCAAATCGGCACCGTTTTCCAATAAATGGGTCGCAAAAGAATGCCTCAACGTATGGGGACTGATATTCTTTTGCAAATTGATTTTAACGGCTAAAGTTTTGATAATCGTAAAAACCATCGCCCTAGTGAGTTGCTTTCCTCTTCGATTTAAGAACAAGGTATCTTCGTGACCTTTAGCAATGTTGAGATGATTTCGAATGTTATTTTTATAACTCTCGATATAGCGCTGTGTGCTTTGAGCAATGGGCACAAAGCGCTGCTTATTGCCTTTACCGGTAATTTTTACAAAACCTTCATCGAAAAACAAATCGGATATTTTAAGTGAAACCAACTCCGAAACCCGCAAACCACAACTGTACAGCGTTTCTAAAATAGCACGATTGCGTTCGCCTTCGGGTGTGGATAAATCGACCGCAGCTATTAAATTGTCAATATCTTCCACACTGAGTGTATCAGGTAATTTCCGACCAATTTTAGGCGCTTCTATCAATTCCATCGGACTGTCGGAACGATAATCTTCGAAAATTAAATAAGAAAAAAAACTTTTCAATCCGGAGATAATTCTGGCTTGCGAGCGGGCATTGACTTCTTTTGAAACGGCATAAATGAATTGTTGAATGGTTTCTTCAGCAATTTTTTCCGGAGCCACGCTAATGTTGTTGTCATTTAAAAAAGCGCACAAACGCTCTAAATCGAAGGTGTAATTGGCTATGGTGTTTTTTGATAAACCCCGTTCAATTTTGAGATACGATTGAAAACTCTTGATATAAGGACTCCAGTTCATACCACAAAGAAACGAAAAGTGAAGGTATAAAAAAACCTCTCGAATGGAGAGGTTGTAAAGGAATACCGGATTTTTAAAAAATATACCCTAAAGACAACGAAAACACGCTATTCTTCATTTTTGTATTATCACCGGGTTCTGTATCCGCTATGTTAGACAAACCGAAATTGTATCTGGCACCAACGAGTACATTTTTAGAAAAATTATACCCTAAACCAACATTCATTCCGAAATCAACGGTTTTAAAAAATTCTTTCACATCATCACTACCGGAACCAAAACCGACCACATCAACATCAACTTTGGCAGAGGTTAACAAACCCAATTGCGGTCCTGCCTCAAAATAAAATTGACTTTGCGGATAATATTTAAACATCAACGGAATATTCAAATAGGCAAATTTCAAAGTATTATTAGTATCGTAATTAGTACCCTCAACATTTATAATTTGGCTATACTTAGCGCCTTGCATAGAGTAAAGCAATTCTGGTTGAAAAGCTACTTTTTTGTTTATTTTAAATTCAGCAAAAGCTCCAATATGGAGATTTACAATTGAATTCATGCTTGGTGATGCTTCCCCGGAAACATTAAGATTAGCAATGTTCAAACCGCCTTTCAATCCGTACTTAACATTTTGGGCTTGGAGTGATCCCAAACCAATGAACGCTACGATAGCCACAAAAAATTTTTTCATTATCAGTTGTTTTAAGTTTGACGGTAAAAGTAGTATTTTATTCACACAAAAACTATTAGACATAAAAAAACCTCTCAAATTGAGAGGTTTTCTGTTATAATCTTTGGTAAGATTAGAATCTGTATCCTAAACCTACGTTCAATGAATTCTGTGTGATTTTCGCAGTATCAAATCCAGAACCAGCAGGAAAATCGTTTAAATCAGAGAAACCTAAGTTATATCTAGCGTCAAAGAACAAACCTGACTCTAATTCATAACCGGCACCAATTCCTAAACCAAAATCAAAAGATTTTAAATAATCTTTTGCTGCACCTCCACCCGCAACAAATCCAAATTGAGGACCTGCTTGTAGGTTGAAACCATCGGCAACATAATACTTAGCCATAACTGGGATTCTAACAAAATTTAAATCAAAATCAGTTTCACCATTACCTTCCATAGTATATAATAACTCTGGTTGCACGTGGAATTTTTCCGAAACTGAAAAGTCTACTAAACCTCCCAAATAAAAACCTGATCTTGGATCACCGTCGTTCGCATCTGATCCATAATTAGCGTTAACATATCCAGCTTTAACACCAAATTTCATGTCGCTAGAACCACCTTTTTTGTCTTGTGCATTTGCAAAAGATACAGCAAATACAGCAGCCATAGTTAAAATAATTTTTTTCATGTTTGTTTAATTTTAAAATTAATTGAGACAAAGTTATAAGTTTAGTCCAATAGGAATAATCAGAGGATTTGTACTTATCAACAAGGTTATTAACAATAAAAAAGGCTGAATCAACTGTTTTACAGCATTTTAAATAGAATAAGCCATAATTAGGTTTTTGTTAACAAATTTAAAAACCCCGCTTTTTATAAGATTTTTTTCAATAAAGTCTAAAATTTCACCGCCAAATAATAAAAGTCTATTTGCGCCGTTTATATATAAACTTAAAACTAGTACACTATGAAAAGAGCAATTGTTTTATTAGTATTATTGAGTAGTATGGCCGGTTTACAGGCGCAAACCTTGAAGTTCGGACTCAAAGCCGGAGCCAATTTTGCCAACTTAGAAGGTAACAATGTGGAAGGTTCAACATACACCAGCTTCCATTTTGGAGCTTTGATGGAAGTAAAAGTATTTGAGAACTTGTCGTTACAACCGGAATTGGTTTACTCCTCGCAAGGGACTAAAGTGGACGAAGCTGCTTTTGACGACATCAATTACAACTACATTACTGTTCCCGTGTTAGCCAAATTCTATCTAACCAAAAACAAGTTGAGTTTTGAAGCCGGACCGCAATTTTCCTTCTTGGTCAATGAAAATGTACCGGATCAGTTTGAAGGCGAAACGTTTGATTTTGGATTAGCCGGTGGTTTGGGTTACAATATCACGGATCATTTCTTACTCCAAGCTCGCTATGTAGCCGGTTTAACAGAGGCCAACAAAAATGCTGAAGTCAAAAACAGAACGATTCAACTTTCGCTAGGTTATCGATTCTGATAAAAAAAGAAAGTTTACCGCTAAACCGTTGTCCGTTCGACAGCGGTTTTTTATTTTTACTTAAAATTCATCCTATGAAAATCATCATCATTAATGGTCCCAACTTAAACTTACTGGGCAAACGCGAACCGGATATTTACGGTGCCGCAACTTTTGAAGACTTCTTTGCCGACTTACAAAACAAATATCCTAACGTGGAGTTGCGTTATTTCCAAAGTAATGTAGAAGGCGAACTCATTACCAAAATTCAGGAAGTCGGATTTTCATACGATGGCATCATTTTAAATGCCGCAGCTTACACCCATACTTCGGTTGGCATAGGCGATGCTGTTAAAGCAATCATAACACCGGTTATTGAAGTACATATTTCTAATACATTTGCTCGTGAGTCTTTCCGCCATCAATCGTTTATCTCACCAAACGCCAAAGGAATTGTAATTGGGTTTGGTTTGAAAAGCTATGAGTTGGCATTGCAATCGTTGCTGTAGTTTCACAGAGATTCACAGAGCAAACGGAGATACACAGAAAATTATGGAAACTGATTTATTAACTGAGAAAATCATCGGATTAGCCATCGAAGTGCATCGTCATCTTGGTCCGGGTCTTTTAGAATCTGCTTACAAAGAATGTCTTTTGTATGAAATAAAAAAACATGATCTTGATGTAGAATGTGAAAAAACATTTCCTTTAGTTTACAAAGAAATAAAGCTAGATCAAGGCTACAGAATTGATTTATTAGTCGAAAACAAAATAGTAGTAGAACTCAAAACAGTAGAAGCTTTCACCGATGTTCATTTTGCCCAAATTCTTACCTACATGAAACTTGGCAATTACTCCACCGGATTGCTCATAAACTTTAACACCAAAATGCTGAAACAAGGAATAAAAAGATTCAAACTATAAGCTCAGTGTATCTCATTTTTACTCTGTGAATCTCTGTGAAACTCTATATCGCTGTATAACAAACTATTAAACATGAAAAAAAAACTAACACTCTTCTTTCTTTTTATTATTGCTTTAACCAATGCCCAAGTCCGCGGAAAAGTCACCGACGAAAAAGGAAATCCGCTACCCTTTGTCAACATCTTTGAAGAAAACACCTATAACGGAACTACGACCAACGAGCAAGGTCGATTTGAAATCAACATAAAAACACCGGGAAATCATACCTTGTTGTTTCAATATTTAGGATACAAAACCGCCAAGCAAGTCGTTACACTCGACAAAACGCCCGTGGAAATAGAAGTGGTTTTAGTAGAAGAAAACATCATCTTGAATGAAGTAGTCATTAATCCTAAAGACAATCCGGCCAACGAAATCATCCGAAACGCCATAAAAAACAAAAAAGATAACTCGGCCAAAACAGCACGTTACACAGCCGATTTTTATTCCCGTGGGATTTTCAGAGTTAAAAATTTACCCAAAACCATACTAGGACAAAAGTTAGATTTTTTTGACGAAATTATCGATTCCACCCGCAGTGGTATATTGTATTTATCTGAAACGGTTTCCAGAATTACGTTCCAAAAGCCGGACAAAATGAAAGAAGAAATCATAGCTTCTAAAGTTAGCGGTCGCGACAACGGTTTTAGCTTTAACAATGCCTCATCGGCTAACTTCGACTTTTACGACAACTACCTGGAGTTTGACGCCAATGTGGTTTCACCCATAGCCGACAATGCGTTTAACTATTATCGCTATCAGTTTGAAGGTTCCTTCTTTACAGAGAACCGCCAGCAAATCAATAAAATCAAAATCATCCCGCGCCGCGAAACCGAACCGGTGATGTCGGGTTACATCTATATAGTAGACGATACCTATGCGATTTATGCTGTGGACGTGAATTTTACCGGAACCCAAATTCAGAATCCGGCTTTAAATACTTTAGCCTTAAAACAAAACTTCAGTTACAATAGCGCTACTAAAGTTTGGGCCAAAAACACCCAAACCCTAGATTTCGATGCCGGTATGTTTGGCATCAATATGTCGGGGCGATTTACGTATGTGTTTACCAACTTTACGTTTCCGGAAAAGTTTGAAAAGAAAACTTTTACTGCCGAAGTCATCAAATTCGAGGAAAATGCCAACAAAAAAGAGGATAGTTTTTGGAACACCATTCGTCCGGTGCCGCTAACCGGTGAAGAAACGACCGATTACATCAAAAAAGACGCTTTGCAAGAAAAGAAGAAGTCGAAAACCTACTTGGATTCGATTGACGCCAAGAGAAATAAATTCGGTTTTACTGATATTTTAAATGGCTACAGTTATTCTAATTCGTTTAAAAAATGGTCGATTAACTACAACGGACCTTTATTAAATACTTCGTTTAACACGGTTCAGGGTTGGAATACCAATATTGGTTTGTCTTACTTTAAACGAAACGAAGACAAGAACACCTATTACGGATTTGGCTCTTCCCTAGCCTATGGTTTCTCAGACGAGCGATTCCGACCAACCGCTTTTTTCTCCTCGAAACTCAGCAATAAAAGCAAAACTTACTTATCCGTTTTCGGCGGTAATTCGGTAAACCAATTCAACCGAGAAGAACCGATTTCTAAGTTAATCAACTCGGTGAGCAGCTTGTTCTTTAAAAACAATTTTATGAAATTGTACGAGAAAAACTTTATCGCCAGTAACTTTTCCCGAGAAATTTTAAATGGTTTAGACATGAGTTTAGGGTTGGAATATGCCGAAAGAAAACCGTTGTTCAACACTACCGATTATGCCGTTATCAAATCGGAAGACCAATACAGCTCGAATCATCCGTTGTTGCCGTTGGATGAAACTGCCGCCATTATCGACCGTCATAATTTGGTGAAAATGAATATTGGGGCAAGAATCAAATTCGGCCAACAGTACATTACTCGTCCGGACGGCAAATACAATTTGGGCAACGACAAATACCCGTCGATTTCCATCAATTACGAAAAAGGTATGGCCGGCAATGAAGACAACTACAACTACGACAAAATTTCGGCGCGCTTGCAATATTCGCTGACCTTAAAAAACAAAGGCGAAATTGATATCAATACCAAAGCCGGGAAGTTTTTCAATGCTGACGGTATGTCATTTGTAGATTTCCAACACTTTAACGGCAACCAAACGCATGTGGTTTTCGGCAGCTCATATACCAATCAGTTCAACTTGTTGCCTTATTATGCAGCCAGTACAAACGACAGCTATTGGGAAACACACATGGAATACAACGACAAAGGATTTATCATGAATAAAATTCCGTTACTGAATAAGTTGCAATCCAAATTGGTGTTGGGCTTTAAAAACCTTTCCATTCCTAACCGCAATCCGTACCAGGAATTCTCTGCCGGTTTGAGTAACTTAGGGTTTGGCAAATACCGAATTTTACGCATCGATTACGTCCGCTCTTACCAAAACGGTTATCAAGGTGACGGGATTATGTTTGGCTTGAATTTTTAAGCGAAGAAAACATCATACCCAAAACGCAAGAGCGTAAGGATTACAACAAAAAGGAAAAACTTTCTAATGAAGGTATTTCCTTTTTTTATGGCCAATTTAGCGCCCAACCAGCCACCAAAAGCATTACAAAATGCCATAGGAATGGCAAAAGCCCAGATGATTTTGCCTTTTATTACAAACAAACAAATCGAACCGAAATTGGTGGCCAAGTTCACCATTTTGGCATTGGCCGAAGCGTGCAAAAAATCGAATCCCAAAATCGACACAAAACCCAAGACCAAAAAACTGCCTGTACCGGGACCAATAAAACCGTCGTAAAAACCCACCAGTATACTGATGACGACAGCGTACACCATTTGGCGTTTAACCGAATGTGATTTTTCTTGTTGCTGCCCGAAGTTTTTCTTTTTAAACGTATAAATCGCCAAGCCTATGAGAATGAAAAACAATAGCGGCTTCATAAAATCGTTACTCACTACGGTAAGCAAAGCCGAACCGCCAAAAGCAGCACCAAAAGCCAGAACCGACATTAATATCAGCAATTTCCAATTCAGCACCACTTGTTTCAAATACTGAAAAGCGGCAAAACTCGTTCCGCTGAAAGCCGGAATTTTAAGCGATCCGATGATACTCGCCACCGACAAATTCGGCATCAATATCATGGCTACGGGAGTTTGGATTAAACCTCCTCCGCCCACGATAGCATCGACAAATCCGGCGAAAAAAGAGGCAATACAAAGTAAAACGATGATGTAAGTTTCCATCTGACTAAAAAAACAAAATCCCAAATCTTAATAAGTTTTGGGATTTCACATATACTATTTAATGTTTATAATCTACTATTCCTTAAACTCTAACAATATTGGCTCCTAGAGCACGCAATCTCTCATCGATTCTTTCATAACCTCGGTCAATTTGCTCGATGTTTTGAATGGTTGACGTTCCTTTAGCAGAAAGTGCCGCAATCAACAACGAAATTCCCGCACGAATATCCGGTGAAGACATCGTAGTGGCTTTTAACTGCGATTGGAAATTGTGCCCCATAACTACAGCTCTGTGCGGATCACACAACATGATTTTGGCTCCCATATCAATCAATTTGTCTACAAAGAACAAACGGCTTTCAAACATTTTTTGGTGAATCAACACATCGCCGTTGGCTTGCGTAGCTACCACTAAAACGATACTCAACAAATCCGGTGTAAAACCGGGCCAAGGCGCATCGGCTATCGTTAAAATCGAACCGTCGATATCGGTTTTCACGGTGTATCCTTTGGTGTGTGCCGGAATGTAAATATCATCCCCTTTTTGCTCTAAGGTAATTCCCAATTTGCGGAACACATTCGGAATGACACCCAAGTTTTCCCAGCTTACATTTTTAATGGTAATTTCACTACGAGTCATAGCAGCCAGACCAATCCACGAACCAATTTCAATCATATCCGGTAGGATTCGGTGTTCGCATCCGCCTAATTTCTCAACGCCTTCAATGGTTAGTAAGTTGGAACCAACTCCGGTGATTTTGGCACCCATCGAGTTCAACATTTTACACAATTGTTGCAAATACGGTTCACAAGCGGCATTGTAAATGGTGGTTGTCCCTTCGGCCAAAACCGCTGCCATTACAATGTTAGCTGTTCCGGTTACCGATGCTTCATCTAACAACATGTAGGCTCCTTTCAAACGGGTTTTGGTTTCTACGCCGTAAAAGTGATCTTCTCTTTCGTAACGGAATTTAGCCCCCAAATTGATAAAACCTTCAAAGTGCGTATCCAATCTTCTTCTTCCGATTTTATCACCGCCAGGTTTCGGAATATAACCGCAACCAAAACGAGCTAATAGCGGACCAACTATCATAATCGAACCTCTCAAACTACCGCCTTCTTTTTTAAAAGCTTCTGTTTTCAAATAATCGATATTCACTTCATCGGCTTGAAAAGTATAATCGCCCGGACCGTTTTTCTGAATTTTAACGCCCAAGTTTCCTAACAATACGATCAACTTGTTGACGTCGATAATATCCGGAATATTGGTTACTCTAACTTTCTCCGAGGTTAATAAAGCCGGACATAATACTTGTAACGCTTCGTTCTTAGCCCCTTGCGGTTGTACTTCCCCTTTTAGTTGGATACCGCCTTCTATTTTGAATGTTCCCATATTATAAGTTAATAGGTTGTGTGTTATAAGTTGTAAGTTACATTGGATTAAACATAGAACCCAGAACTTACAACCTACAACTATTTCTGATTGTTATTGTTATTATTTTTCTGAAACGGCTTCTTCCCGTTTTTGTTTTTGTTCTGCTTGTTGTTGTTTTGTTGCGGTTGGTTTTTGTTGGACATTTTTTTATTGGTTCGCATCAAATCATTAGTGTTTAACAACTCTTCACTGCTTTGCAATAAGTTCAATTTCCCGCCGGACAATTCATACAAATGCTCAAAAATTACGGTATCGGTCACCGTGTCTTTGTTCCAACTCAAATACGATTTTTTCATGTGATTGGCAATCACTTTCACCAAGGCACTCTTCATTTCACCTTCTTCCCAGCTGTTGGCCACATCAATCATGTTCGTAATGTTATTGCCGTAAAATCGGTATTTCGGATTTCTTTGCGGATAAGGCAAACGCTCCGGTTTTAAGTTGATGACGTCACGCGTTGGAATAGGATATGGCGAATCAACATCCAAACGAAAATCAGACATGATAAAAATCTGATCCCACAATTTGTGCTGAAAATCGGGTACATCGCGCAAGTGCGGATTCAAGGTACCCATCACTTGTATGATGTATTTAGCGGCTTTGTTGCGCTCTTCCCTATCCGGAATTTCAGTAGCCTGATCGATCAACTTTTGCAAATGACGACCGTATTCCGGTATAATCAAATGCGGTCTTTCGGCATTGTATTCCAAATGACAAACCACATCATTGGCATTCTCTTTTATATATTTTTCTGCCATTACAGTGAAATTATTCCTTCAATAGTTGATACTTCAATATACTTTTCTACCACGCTGTCCGGATTTTCCATCATCACATTCACCGACAAACTGGTGTACTTGCCGTTTTTGGACTGTTGGGTTTGGATTACGGCACCCATATTGTCGAAAGCATTTTCCACTTCCTCAATCTTCTTGGCATCTGTTGGCACTATAAACTTGTATAAGTACTCGTTCGGCCAAGTAGAAGTGTTCGCCAACTCCTCGCGCAATCTGATATAAAATTCTTCTGTCTTCTTGTCCATTACATCAAAAATAAAGGCAAATATACAGTATTGCTTTCAGATTCTGTTGCAGAAATCCATCCGTTTTAGTTATTTTTTTGAACGAAAGGTTCGGGCTTTATCGGCCTGCCGTATTCCCGCTTTCCATCTCGTCTGACAACGAGACTCCAATCGGAGTTAAGGGAGCCGCTTTTGGCACTTTGGGCAACGTCCGAAATAAAAAACCAAAATCCTTTTCAATATCCCATTAGTTTGAATAAATTTGCGCCTTATTTCCAAAAATCTTGAAAAAAGAACTCATTGTCATCACCGGAGGTCCCGGCACCGGTAAAACCACCATCATCGATGCACTCATCGAACAAGGTTATGCGTGTTTTCCCGAAATTTCAAGACAAATAACCCTCGAAGCCAAAAAGCAAGGCATAGAACAATTGTTTTTGGAAAAACCACTGCTTTTCAGCGAATTACTACTTGAAGGCCGCAAAAAGCAACACCAACAAGCCCACGATGATGTATCGGAAATTGTATTTTTAGACCGAGGCATTCCGGATATTTTGGCATACATGCACTACATAGGCGATAGTTATCCGGCGTTTTTTGACCAAGCCAGTAGAGAACATCAGTACTCCAAAGTGTTTGTTTTACCGCCTTGGGAAGAAATTTACGAAAGTGACGAAGCCCGTTATGAGAATTTTGAACAAGCCAAACTCATCTTCGGACACCTTTTGGAAACTTACCAAAAATACGGGTACGAACTCATCGAAGTACCGCGTGGAAGTGTGGAAGAACGCATTCAGTTCATATTGAACCAGTTGGTTTAGCAGTTTGATGGGTTAAAAGTGTAAGCTGTAGGTCAAAAAAAATAAGTAGTTTTGAGAACATACAACTTACAACATAGAACTTACAACAAACAAAATGTCTAAACCACTCGAAATCCTTAAGCAATACTGGAAGCATACAGCTTTTCGAGAGCCACAAGAAGCCATTATCCAATCGGTATTGGCAGGAAACGACACTTTTACCTTGATGCCAACGGGCGGCGGAAAATCGATTTGTTTTCAAGTTCCGGGAATGATGATGGAAGGCATTTGCTTGGTCATTTCGCCTTTGATTGCTCTGATGAAAGACCAAGTGCAAAACCTCCAAAGTAAAGGCATCAAAGCCATCGCTTTAACCGGAGGTATTCATCAAGACGACATCATCGATTTGTTAGACAACTGTCAGTACGGCAACTATAAATTCTTGTACCTATCGCCCGAGCGTTTGCAAAGCGACTGGATTTTGGAACGCCTCAAAAATTTACCTATTAACCTCATCGCTATTGATGAAGCGCACTGTGTGTCGCAATGGGGACATGATTTTCGACCGGCTTACCTGAAAATTGCCCAACTGAAAGAATACTTCCCAAAAGTGCCTTTTTTAGCACTGACAGCCTCGGCTACACCGCGAGTGAAAGAAGATATTGTTACACAGTTACAGCTGAATAATCCTCAAACTTTCTCGAAGTCGTTCTACCGCGAGAACATCGCTTACATGGTGTTTGAAACCGAAGATAAATTGCATTTGTTGCAACAAATACTACAAAAAAACCCACAACCTTCCATAGTGTATGTAGGCAACAGAAAATCTTGTTCAGACATAGCCAAACAACTCGAAAGCTTAGGCTTTACGGCTACCTTTTACCACGGGGGTTTATCGGCTAAAGACAAGGAAAAACAGATGCAACTTTGGATGACAGAAAAGGCCCAAGTTATTGTAGCTACTAACGCCTTCGGTATGGGCATAGATAAGGCAAATGTAAAAACCGTTGTGCACTTGCACTTGCCGCAAAACCTGGAAAATTATTATCAGGAAGCCGGTCGTGCCGGAAGAAACGGCGAGAAAGCATTTGCAGTATTGTTGCAAAACCCTTCCGATATGATACATGCCGAAGCGCAGTTCATCAATGTTTTACCGGACAAGGCTTTTTTGAATACGGTGTTTTCAAAATTATGCAACTATTTTCAAATTGCTTACGGCGAGGGCATCGATGAACAATTTGGTTTCAATTTGCATCAGTATTGCACTAAGTATAACTTCCCTACACTAAAAACGTACAATGCTTTGCAGTTTCTGGACCGACAAGGCATCATTACCTTATCCCAGGAGTTTTCGGAAAAAATCAGTTTACAATTCATTATACCGTCTAAAGAAGTCATTCGCTATATGAGTTTGCATCCCAATGACGAAGTCATACTGTTAACCATTTTGCGGACTTATCCCGGGGTTTATGAAATGCAAACCGCTTTGAACATTTCGTTAGTCGCCAAAAAATCCAATCGAACCGAAACCGAAGTCCTTTCACTGTTGGAAAACTTAAAAGAAAAGAACATCATCGAAATGATTGCCAAAAACAATGATGCTACCATTACTTTTAATGAAGTCAGAGAAGACGAGCGCACGATAAACCGGGTTTCCAAATACCTCGAAGCCCAAAACAAATTAAAAACCGAACAACTCAAAGCTGTTTTGGCGTATTGCGAAGACCAAAAGACTTGCAAAAGTAAATTGCTGATGGCGTATTTCGGCGAAGACCAAAAGAAAGATTGCGGCATTTGTTCGTATTGTATCCATCAAAATAAGAAAACAGTAGCGCCGGAAACAGTCGCTGAAAAAATTGTGGACTTATTAAAGTTACAAGACTTTAATTCGAGAGATATTCAAAAACTCACCAAACTTCCCAAAGACGATGTTATCTTTGCCCTGCAAAAACTGTTGGAAGAAGAAACCATCAGCATTAAACCTAACAATTTGTACTCCTTAAAATAAATCATGGAAAAATTACGCATTGTTTTTATGGGCACGCCCGAGTTTGCCGTTGGCATTTTGGACACCATTATCAAAAACCATTACGAGGTTGTAGGTGTGATTACTGCCGCAGACAAACCGGCCGGTCGCGGTCAGAAATTGAAATATTCAGCCGTTAAAGAATACGCTTTGGATAACAACTTGAAATTGCTGCAACCTACGAACCTCAAAGACGAAACTTTTTTAGCGGAATTGCAAAGCTTGAATGCCAATTTACAAGTCGTAGTAGCCTTCAGAATGTTGCCTGAAGTGGTTTGGCGTATGCCGAAATTGGGCACTTTTAATTTACACGCTTCGTTATTACCGAATTACCGCGGTGCTGCCCCTATCAATTGGGCGATAATTAACGGTGAAAGTAAAACCGGCGTAACCACTTTCTTTATCGACGATAAAATAGATACAGGCGCTATGATTTTGAGTAAAGAAACAATGATTGGCTCTGAAGAATCGGCCGGAGAATTGCACAACCGTTTGATGACCATAGGCAGTGAAGCCGTGATCGCAACTTTAGCCTTGATTGAAAACGGAACTGTTACTACTACTATACAAGTAGATAATGCTGATATCAAAACGGCATACAAACTCAACAAAGACAATTGCAAAGTGGATTGGCACAAATCAGCTGCTGAGATTCACAATTTAATTCGAGGCTTATCACCTTATCCTGCAGCTTGGTGTTTTTTTAAAGACAATGGCGAAGAATGGAACGTTAAACTATATGAAGCCAAGGTCATTTCAGAATCGCATGCCTTGCCAGTAGGTCAACTCATTACTACCAAAAAAGAGATGAAAGTAGCGGTTAAAGATGGTTTTATTCAGATTTTGAGTTTGCAATTGCCCGGAAAGAAAAAAATGGCGGCGCATGAGTTGCTAAATGGGGTATCATTTTCCGAAAGAGCGCAAGCAGAATAAGGTCTGACACCGCTTTCAAAGAAAAAAATCGCCAAAAAGCAACTGTTTATCAACAAAACCCTGAAGTTATCAACAAAACCCTGAAAAAAACGCCAAATCTCTTGTGTGGTAAGGAATTCCTATTAAATTTGTTATCATTAACAGAATGTTTAACCAACAATTAATAACTAACATTATGAACAAATCAGAATTAATCGATGCAATTGCAGCTGACGCTGGAATCACAAAAGCTGCTGCAAAATTAGCTTTAGAATCATTTTTAGGAAATGTAGGTAGTACTTTGAAAAAAGGCGGAAGAGTATCTTTAGTAGGTTTCGGTTCTTGGTCAGTATCTAAAAGAGCTGCCAGAGACGGAAGAAATCCACAAACTGGAAAAACTATCAAAATTTCTGCTAAAAATGTAGTTAAATTCAAAGCTGGTGCTGAATTAGACGGAGCAGTAAACTAATAAATTAGTACTTCTGATATATAAAAACCACCTCAATATATTGAGGTGGTTTTTTTGTTTTTGTTAAAATCATTTGGATTTGTAAAAAAAATTTCCCAACTTTAATAAAATTTTTTGAAGGGAATGATTTCAGAAAAATTACAAAAAGGGCAATTATTAATCGCAGAACCTTCGATTATAGGAGATTTATCTTTTAATCGGTCAGTAATTTTATTAGCCGATCACAACGAAGAAGGATCGGTTGGCTTTATACTGAACAAACCTTTAAAATACACTATCAAAGATGTACTACCGGAAATTGAGGCCAAGTTTAAAATTTACAATGGCGGTCCGGTTGAACAAGACAATTTGTACTTTATCCACAATGTTCCCCATTTGATTCCGAATAGCATTGAAATATCCAACGGTATATTTTGGGGTGGGAATTTTGAATTAACCAAAGACCTAATCAATCAAGGCTTAATCAAAAAGAAAAACATTCGTTTTTTCTTGGGCTACACCGGTTGGGATTCCGAACAATTGGAAAGCGAAATGCAATCTAACTCTTGGATACTGTCTAAAAACATCTACAAAAAAGACATTCTGGGAAAATCTTCTGCTCACTTTTGGAAAGAAAAAATTCTGGAATTGGGTGGCGACTATCTCATTTGGTCGAATGCCCCCGAAAATCCTATTTTAAACTAAGCTTGTATTGCTTGGTTTAGTTTTTCCAACAACTGTTTGTCAATTGTTTGTTCAAATTCCTTTTTGCGGTATTTAGTTACGGATTGGATACCTACAATGACATTGGTAATAAACAGCTCATCGGCTTTTTGTAAATCGAAGGGTGATATAGGCTGTTCTAACACCTCAATACCATCCAATTCTTTAGCTAATTTTAGAATTTGCTTACGCATAATGCCGTTCAAACATCCTTCTGATATTGGCGGTGTTATCAATTGTCCATTCAACAACACAAACAAATTACCATAAGCTGCTTCGATTACATTTTTATCGTCATTTATTAACAAGCATGTATCGAGTCCATTTTCTTGAGCAAAAATACTGGCCGTAATTTGGATGAGTTTGTTATTGGTTTTTAAAGTTGACAACAACTGTTTAGGCACTATAAAATCTTTGTACAAATCTACTTCAAAAGGTGTTTCACTTGCGGTATATGATTTTACAGATAAAGCAGAAGTCTGAATCACAAAAGAAACCTTATTATCAGTAGGCGTATAATAACCGCCGTCATTTCTAAAAACAGTTAATCTGACACGAGCGGAATCTTGAACACCTTGTTTTCTGACTAAAGTCAGAATTTGCTCTTCAAGATATTCTAGGGTAAAACTCATTGGGATTTGCATGCGTATAATACGCATAGAAGCCAACAATCGGAAATAATGATCTTCGAAAAATAAAATTTGATCGTTCAGTACTTTCAGCGTTTCAAAAACACCATCGCCGTATAAAAATGAACGGTTGGATACTGACAGCTGTACTTCTTCCTCTGTTATAACACCATTAAAATTCACCATAAAAAAACCCGTCTTGTATTTAGAATAAGACGGGACAAATATAAGTTTTAAATAGGATTTAGATAGAACCTATCACATGTTTTAAATCGGAGATTTGATTTTCCCACAATAATTTGGACTCATCAATTTCATCTTCAAAAGCATAATCCACTACCATTAAAGAAACGTCTTTTGTGATTTCATCTTCTAAAATACGTAATTCAAAATAGTAATCAGTGTCTTTCTTATTGTCGTCAACCCATTTGAATTTTACTTTTTCTCCAGTCTTTTTAGAGGCCAAACGTGCATTTTCCTCCACATCATCCCAAATGAACGTAAAAAATTCACCTCTGGAATTTACGTTATCGGCAAACCACTCTTGCAAACCTGATGGTGTTGAGATGTATTGATACAACAATTGTGGTGATGAATTTACCGGAAACTCGAGTTCGTAACGTACTTTTTGATCCATGATTAAATAAATTTTTGGGAAATATATAGAATATAAAGTCAAAAAAAAAACGTTTTTTAAAAATAAAAAAAATAACCAATATATGTTTGCAACCAATGATTTTAATTTTATATTTGCACCCGCATTCAGGGAATGCAAAGTCTTGGCGAGGTAGCTCAGTTGGTTAGAGCGCAGGATTCATAACCCTGAGGTCGAGAGTTCAAATCTCTCTCTCGCTACTATTAAAGGTTCGGTATTTTCCGAGCCTTTTTTTATTCTCTTAAACCCTTTCCTACACTTTAACCTTCAAATAATTACTGAATTGACCCTCATTGAGTTGTGATTATTTTGTAAGTTTTTTATATTATTTTAAATTAAAAAAATGTATTTCATCGATTTTATCTTGCTTTTAATCGTTTAAAAAATGAATGTCCGTAGATTTGATATATCAAACAAAAGAAATGTATTTAAAAAAATCATTTCACAATAAAATTCATTAACTAATCCCCCTACAGTTATGAAAAAAACTACCCCTAATCTATGTGCAAATTTTGCTTTATCTGTGGCTTGCCTTTGCACCACATTAACCTTTGGTCAGAATCTTTATGACTCTAACGGAACTTTAATTTGGGATGCAGCAAATAATAGCCCCTACAACAACAGTATTGATTTTATAGGAAGAGATGATAACGCCTCGTTACTTAAAAAACAAAACACTGACATCTTCCCGCAACCAATGCTCCTAATCGGACTTGGAACCATAGCAGCGGACAATGATTCTAATCCCAACACCTTCGTAACAGACAAAAACTTTTTAGTTTGGGGCGACAACAATGGCGATATGAACGACACAGATGGCGAATTAAATTTTACTTTTGCCGGCGGATCCGGAATGTCTACAATTGTAGACACCCCTAACAGAAAGTGGAAAATTGTTGAAAGTGGTGGAGACGTTGGTTCTACAAAAATTTCCATTCCAACTGCCAGTTTGAGTAGCCTACCTGCTTTATTGAGCAATGATGCTTACGTCCTTATAGTTGCAGATGACGAAACCTTTTCTACAAACACAGAAACCGTATTTCTTACCCAAAGCGGACTAAATCAAATTGCTGACTATGATTTTGATGGTGTGAAATACTTCACATTCGGAGTAGCTAAACAAAACAGAGGGTCTCGTCAGATAGTATTCGATGGCACTAACGACCTTATAAGATTTGGAAACAACAATAATCTAACCTCCTATTTTACGATGATGTTTTGGATTAAATCCAACGGACAGAATGACGCTAACAATGACAGAACAATTGTTTCCAAAAATGACGGGAATACAGGCTATAAAGTTTATTTAAGCAATGACAATAAATTAAATATAATCTGGAGTGGTGGCAATTTACTAACCTCTAATACGTCTATACCCGATGGAAAATGGTATAACATAATTTTGACATTTACCAATAATAATTTAAGTCTATTCATCGATGGTGTTTTAGATCGAACAATCTCAACTCCTCCCCCAAGTACTAATAACCATACTTTTTCCATTGGGGCAGAATATCGAAATAAAGCCGATATACAAAACTATTTTAATGGAGAAATTGATGAGTTTAGAATTTGGAACAAATCACTGGGGGCAAATCAACTACGATTTATTATGAACCAGGAAATTGAGCAAAATAATCTTTACACCAAGGGTGCTTTAATTCCGTCTAACATTTCGCTAAACAACATAGGAAATGTAAAATGGGCGTCCTTAACAGCTTATTATTCAATGAATTCATTTATCGGAACACACATTAATGATGATTCATTAAACAACAATCGTGGTTATTTAGTAGCATCAGGTAATGTCGTTGTCAAAAATCAAACCACACCCATTCCTTTTCAAACAAGCTCAAATGGTTCTTGGAATAATTTAGCAATATGGTCAAATGACGCATCAGTTACAGAACCTGGTGGCGCATCTATTGTCAATAACTCAGTCATTACATGGAATATTGTAAAAACGAATCATGCTCTTTCTTCAACAGTAAATAAAAAAGTTTTAGGCTTGATTGTTGAGGAAAACACATACTCTGTTGAAAATGACTCAAAAATTGAAGTAACCCATTATTTGAAACTGAATGGTAAGATTGACTTAGTTGGTAAATCTCAATTACTACAACAAATAAACAGCGATCTTGATCCAACTAGTACAGGTTCTTTGGAACGTGATCAACAAGGGCAATCCAATAAATTCAATTATAATTATTGGTCATCTCCTGTAAGCACAATAAACAACACATCCATTAATCATGGCTTTACCGTTAGTGATATTTTTAAAGACGGCACTACGGCTGTGCCACAAAATTTAAATTGGACTTCAGGAGTCAATGCATCTCCTACGAGTCCGCGTACTTTATCAAAATATTGGATTTTCAAATTCCAAGATTTACCAAACGGAACTGCTAACTGGTCATATGTTGGGAATACCGGATTATTGTTAGCAGGACAAGGTTTCACGCTAAAAGGCAGTGGAGCTGCGAGTTCCAATCAAAATTATACTTTTGTAGGGAAACCTAACAACGGTAATATTTCGTCTTCTGTATTACCAAACAATCTTAATCTAACCGGCAACCCTTATCCATCTGCCCTTGATGCCAATAAATTCATTGATGATAACTTAAATAGTATTTCAGGAACATTATATTTTTGGGAACATTACAATACTAACAGTTCTCATACCACTGTACAGTATCAAGGAGGTTATGCAACCTACACTAAAACAGGTGGTACTGCTCCAGTTGCACCAACAGGGGTTAGTGGTTTGGGAACAAGTTCTAAAACACCTAAAAGATATATTCCGGTGGGACAAGGTTTCTTTGTTAAAGGATCAGCTACAGGCGGCAACATTATTTTCAAAAATAGTCAGAGAACTTTTGTCAAAGAAAACGCAAGTACCTCTTACACTTTATTCCGCTCTATGAATAACAGTACAGAAGAAAACGACACAGAAGAACCGGAAGAATCATTCATGAAGATCCGCTTGGGTTACGATTCAGCCAATCAGTACCACAGAGAATCTCTAATAGGTTTTATGAATCAATATGCCTCTGAAAATTTTGACGCTGGATATGATGGTATCAGCTTAGAAACATTATCAAATGATATGTACTTCATCTTAGGATCACACAATCTAAATATTATGGGTGAAGGTTATTTTAATCCCAACAGAATCTATCCTATTGGAGTAAAAAATGCAATTGCCGGAAATGTAAAATTTAGCATAGGCGAATTGGAAAATGTAGATGAAACATTAACTGTTTACATATATGACAATGAAACCGGTGTCTACCATAACATATTGGAAGAAGACTTAAAAGTGTATTTACCTGCCGGTACATTTGAAAACAGATTCTCTTTACGCTTTAGCACAAGCGCTTCCCTATCAACACAAGACAATCTATGGAGTAGCTTACAAATCACTCATACACAAAACACTCAAGAAATAACCATCAAAAACGATGCGTTACAATTGAATATCAATGGTGTTGAATTGTATAACTTATTAGGACAAAAAATTAATACTTGGCCTATAGAAAACCAACTACAAGAGGAAATTAACCTTAAAGTTAATATTACCACAACCGGAACATACTTAGTAAAAGTAATTACCAACAAAGGAAATATTACTAAAAAGATAGTATTCTAAAACAAATCACAATAAGTAAAAGTAATTCATTTGTTTTTTAATGGGCGACTCGGTTTATACGAGTCGCTTTTTTTAACCGTTAGTCTAAAAAACCAACCGTTAATCGATTAAATGTGTTAATACAACGAAGAAGAAAAAGAAAAAAAGTACTTTTTTTTGTAAGTTTTTTATATATATATAAAATAATATAATGCATTTCATCGATTTTTTTGTGCTTTTTGTCGATAATTTAAATGATTTTGTATAGTTTTGAAACGTCAAATAATCAAATGAAGAATTTAATTAATCTTCAAAAAACAATTAAGCATAATTAAGCCCAGAGTTATGAAAAAATTATTAAAAGTATTGGAAAAAGGAAGTTACTTACTATTGTTTTTTTGCTCTATAGCAGCATTTTCTCAGGTAACTATAAAAAGTCAAAGCTTTGAAGGTGTAGCATCAGATAATCTGACCTATACAACTACAAGTACAACTTTAGTTACTGTTGCATCCGGAACGGGGGTTTCAGGAAGCAGATCGCTATCTCTAAGAGGTAACAATCAATATGCAACTTTTGAGAACATTAACCTAACAGGCTACACTAATGTGGAAGTTGCTCTCTCATTTGCATCTTTAGGTGTAGACAATGATGAGGATTTATTCATCCAGTTTTCTTACGACAATGGCAGCAATTATCAGAGTGCCATAAAACTAGTGGATGGAAGCAGTAATAAAACGCTTTCTTATGGCACTTCAGATGCTTCTGCAAATCCTTATGTATTCAATGTACCTTCAGGCAATAACAACGTACAATTTCGCGTATATTGTGTTGGTGTGGACGGTGGTGAGTTTTATTACATAGACAATGTAACAGTAAGAGGATATGCCCATCCAGAAATCAATCTGCAAGCCAGCAGCACTAATATCCTAACAGGAAGTACAACTATTTCAACAGCTATCAACACTGATTTCGGATCAACCGATATCAACAGTGGAACTGTTTCAAAAACCTTTACGATTCAAAATACTGGAACAGCTAACTTATCTATTTGGTCTGTTTATACAAACTCCGGAGACTTTTCGGCTTCTGCATCTTCATCAACAATAGCACCGGGCAGTAGCGCTACGTTGACTGTGGTGTTCAATCCAACAAATGCAGGAACCAGAAACGGGGTGATTTCAATTTCTAATAGTGACAGCGATGAAGGTACCTACACCTTCGCCGTTAGTGGAATAGGAACAGAGCAAGAAATTAATCTCCAAGGAGGAAGCCCACTTACAAACATTCCTAATGGCTCAACCTTAATAGCAAACAGCATAGATACTAATTTTGGCAGTACTCCAGGTACTAAAACTTACACCATTCAAAACACCGGTACAAGCAACTTATCATTGTGGTCAGCATGGTCATCATTAACAGATTACACAGTAACCTACTCTCCTTCAACAATTGCTCCGGGTGCTTCAGGCACATTAACCGTAGTATTTAGTCCAACCGCAGCAGGAACAAGAACTGCAACCATTTCACTATCTAACAATGATGCTGATGAAGGCACATATTCATTTAACGTGTCAGGAACTGCATCAGACAGAGAAATCAATGTTAGAGGTAACGGAAATAACATTGCTTCCGGTAGCACAGCGATTGCGCTTACCAACAATACTGACTTTGGAACAACAGACATCGCAACAGGAACCGTAACTAAAACTTTTGTCATTGAAAACACAGGAGGGCTATCACTTTCCATTTGGTCTGTTTACAGTAACAGTGGTGAGTTCACTCCTACAGTATCAGCATCCAGTATCGCTCCGGGCGGAACAGCTACATTGACAGTAGTGTTTGATCCAAATACCTTAGGCTTGCGCAATGGGATTATTTCAATTTCAAATAATGATGCTAACGAAAGCACTTATACATTTGCGGTAAGAGGTAATGCAACTGACAAAGAAATTAATCTTCAAGGTGGTTCCCCACTAACCGATATCCCCTCAGGTTCAACTACTATTTCTAATACCATCGGAACCGATTTTGGAAACTCAGCAGGTGTTAGAACATACACTATACAAAACACAGGTTCAACTGCTTTAACCATTTCTTCTGTGAGCTCTAACCTGACTGATTTTTCAGCATCTGTATCGCCAACAACAATTGCAGCAGGAAGTACAGGCACATTAACCGTAAACTTCAATCCAACAACTTCCGGCACAAGAACAGCTACCATAACCATAGCAAATAATGATGCTGACGAAAGCAACTATACCTTCAGAGTATCCGGAAATCCTGCCGATAAAGAAATAAACATACGCGGCAACGGCACTACAATTTCAACAGGGACTTCAGTTATAAGCACTGCAAGATTCACCGACTTCGGTTCACAAGATATTAACACAGGAAGCTTAACTAATAATTTTGTCATTGAAAATACCGGTAACTTAAACCTAACCATTTCATCGGTAACATCCAACAACCCTAGTGACTTTACAGTTTCAGTAGCTTCAAACACTGTTGCCGGCGGATCTACTACTACACTTAGTGTAACTTTTAACCCATCTACAGCAGGAACTCGTGATGCAATTATCACTATCAACAATAACGATAGTAATGAAGGCACCTATACCTTCGCTGTAAGAGGAATTGGAACAGAACAAGAAATTAATGTACAAGGAGGTTCCGGACCAAGTAATATAACTAATGGCTCTACAACAATTTCTAATACCTTAGGAACCAATTTCGGGAGTGCTTCCGCAACAAGAACTTTTGTAGTTCAAAATACCGGAACCAGTAATCTAAACATTTCATCTGTTTCTTCTACTTCAGCAGAGTATGCAGTTAGTATTTCACCAAGTGTTGTAACTCCGGGTAGTACTGCTACACTCACAATTGTATTCAACCCAACTACATCTGGAACAAGAGCTGCTACCATCTCTATTGTTAGTAACGACTCCGACGAAAGCAATTATACTTTTGCCGTTTCAGCAAACGTAACCGACAGAGAAATCAACGTTAAAGGAAACGGTGTTAGTTTAGTCAATGGTCACACCATAATTAGTACTGCAAGAAATACTGATTTTGGAAGTGTACAAGTTGATGGCGGTTCAGCAACCAATAACTTCGTAATTGAAAATATTGGTGGACTTCCTCTAAGTATTTCAACTATCACTTGCAGCAATACCTTTGATTACATTATAAACTTTACACCAACAGTAATTCCTGCCGGTGGAACTATGACGTTCTCAGTAGAATTTAACCCGATAACCAACGGAGTAAGAACGGGAACAATATTTATAACAAATAACGATGCCGATGAAGCTAACTATCGTTTCAATATTTCAGGTAGAGGTTTACAAGACAACGATGGCGACTCAGTGGACAGCAGCACTGACATTGACGATGACAACGATGGGATAACCGACATCATAGAATGTGGAACCTGTTTGAGTGACCCATTCGTAAACGGAGGTTTTGAAACACCTGTAATTGCCGCATCAAGTTATGCTATTTTACCTACCAGTAGTGTTAACGGTTGGCAAACCAGTGCTGAAAACTTTATCGAAATTTGGAGCAGTGGCTTCAATGGTGTGCCGGCAGCTAGTGGCAACCAATTTGCCGAATTAAATGCAAACGTACCGGGCACATTATACCAAACGTTTTGTTTGAACGGTGCCGGAGGAACCATCAACTGGTCAATCAAACACAGAGGAAGAGGTGGCGTGGATCAAGCTTTCGTAAAAATGGGTAGCACTTTAGCTAACGCTCTAGCTTCAACTCCAATTGTTGAGATGGTTGACGATAATACAGCTTGGGGAACTTATTCGGGAATTTATGCAATTCCAGTAGGGCAAACTCAAATCGTAATTACATTCCAAGCGGGTTATACCGGCTCAGGAAGCGCCTCAGTAGGAAACTTTATCGATGACGTTCAAATTGTAATCAACCAAGGTTGTATCGATTCAGACGGTGATGGTATTCCCGACACTGAAGATTTAGATTCTGACAATGACGGTATTCCGGATATCGAAGAAGCCGGTTTCAAACAGTACAGCAACAATACAGCTACTTTCGACAAAAGTAACCCTTCATTGTGGACTGACACTAACAGCAACGGAATGAACGATTACATCGCCAGTATGATTACTGCAGGAACTTACAATGTACCTGACTCTGACGGTGACGGATTGAGAAACTATTTAGATTTTGATAGCGATAACGATTCATTCTTTGACGTAAATGAAGGTGGTATTTTAAATGGCGACGGTGACATCAACGACGACGGTAAAGGAGATGGAATTGATACCGATAAAGATGGAATCTTGGATTTATACGACAACACTTCCGCCTTTGGGGTTGTGGCCAAAAGCTACGCACAAGATACTGACGGAGACGGAATAGCCGACTTCTTAGAATTAGACGCTAATAACGATGGTATTTTCGATATTACAACTTCTTTATACGACAATATCGACACTAATAATGACGGAAAAGTGGACGGAACTGCGGATGTTGACCGTGACGGAATCTTAGACGCTTTCGATACTAATCCGGCTGTAAAAGGCTCGCCAAGAAACTTGAACAAAAAATTGTTATTGGATTTTGACGGAAGAAACGATTATGCAGAAAGCACTCCGGTAGTTGGTGGATTAACCAATGCTACCTTAATGGCTTGGATTGATTTAAGAAACGGTTACACTAATGAAGGCGTTGTAGTAGGTCAGGACAAATTCCAAATCAAAGTGAACAGCAACAGAAAAGTAGAAGCTGTGGTTAACAATACCTCTGTAACGAGTACTGACGCACTAAATACAGCACAATGGTACCACGTAGCTGCAGTTATGGGCAATGGCGAATTAAAATTGTACTTAAACGGAACAATGATTAAAACTAAGGCTGTTTCAGGTGGTATTGAAGCCGATGCAACCAACTTTACTTTGGGTAAAAATCCATCTGCTTCAAACAAATTCTTTAACGGAAAAATTGATGAAGTTCGCTTATTCAATGTAGCTTTAACGGATACTCAAGTGCAGAGAATGGTCTACCAAGAAATTGAAAACAATGGTGCTCAAGTTCGCGGTACTGTAATCCCTAGAGACATCCAATCGTTACCATATGCTAACTTAATTCGTTACTACAGAATGGACACCTACAAAGATGACATTGTAGATGATTTAGTAACTCCTGGGTTCGATACCGGAACCGGAATGAAAATGTACAACCACAAAAACATTTATGCACAACAAGCTCCTATGCCTTTTGTAACCAGAACTACCGGTAGTTTTGCAACGGCTGTTAACGATACTGCAAATGACATCAGAGGATTGGATTTAACAGAATATGATTATGCTATAGTAAGAGTAAATCACAACATTACTGAACCTTCTAATGTATCTACAACGGGTATGTTTGTTAGCTCTGATGTAACTATCGATATGAATAACGACAATAAGTTAGAGAATAAATGGTATTTGAAATTAGATGGTAAAATCGACTTAAGCGGCAAATCACAATTGGTGCAAACTGTAGACAGCGAACTAGACGTAACCAGCACAGGATTTATCGAAAGAGATCAAACCGGACAATCTAATAAATTTAATTACAATTACTGGGCTTCACCGGTAAGTTCCATCAACAACACTACAGTAAACCACGGTTATACAGTAGCCGGTGTTATGAAAGACGGAACAACCGCAACACCGCAGAACATACAATGGACAACCGGCGTAAATAGTGTTGCCTCCAGCCCGATAACTTTGAGCAGCTACTGGATTTTTAAATTCCAAAACCTAACCAACAGTTATGCTAACTGGACCAGCGTTGGACAAAACGGGACTTTATTAGCAGGACAAGGATTTACTTTAAAAGGTTCTAATGCTTCTACACCGAAACAAAACTACACTTTTGTAGGTAAACCAAACAACGGAACCATTACTTCAACAGTTGCGGCTAATAATTTGAATTTGTGTGGTAACCCTTATCCATCGGCTATTGACGCTGATAAATTTATCGATGACAACATCGGTTCTATTTCAGGCACATTATTGTTCTGGGAACACTACAACACCAATACGTCTCACAACACTATTCAATACCAAGGTGGTTATGCTACTTATACCAAAGTGGGTGGAACGCCTCCGGTAGCTCCGGCAGGAATCAGCGGATTAGGAATGAGTAACAGATCGGCCAAAAGATTCATCCCCGTAGGACAAGGATTCTTTGTAAACGGAAACACAACAGGCGGTACAATTACCTTTAACAACAGCCAACGTATTTTCATCAAAGAAGATAACGGACAATCTCAATACTTGTTTAGAAATGGTGGCATGATGGCTACAACACAAACCGCTATCAATGCTGAAGACTCATTTGAAACTGAACAATTCACTAAATTGAGATTAGGCTATGTGTCGGCTAACAATTACCACCGACAACTATTACTAGGATTTATGAACCAATATGCTACCAGCGGATTCGATAACGGTTATGATGCTTTGAGTACCGAAACTTTGGCCAGCGATATGTATTTCCAACAAGGAACTGTAAAACAAAATATCATTGGGGACAGTTACTTTAATGCCAATAACAGCTATCCGTTAGGAATTAAAAATGCTACCGCGGGTAATGTAAAATTCAACTTGGATGCCAAAGAAAACTTAGCGGAAGACCAAGAAGTATATATCTTCGACAACACTACCGGTATTTATCACAGCATCAAGTCGCAGCCGTTTGAAATTAACTTACCGGCCGGAACCATAGAAAACAGATTCTTCTTGAGATTCTCAACTACCGGTTCTTTGGGAACCAACGACAACGAAATGCAAAATAGTATCTCAGTAGCACACACACAAACTGACAACACCATCCACATCAAAAACGAATTGATGGAAGCTACTATCAAATCAGTGGAATTGTATAACTTATTGGGACAAAAAGTTGCCGACTGGTCATTAGAAAACCAATCCGAAACTGAAATGCACTTACCGGTTAATAATGTAAGTACAGGAACTTATATTGTAAAAATCGCCACAGACAAAGGTGATATCAGCAAAAAGATATTGACTAAATAACCGTTTGATTTTGACAAAAAAAACTCTCCGTCCGGAACGGAGAGTTTTTATTTTAACCCTACTGTAAAGCTATGTTACTCTTACTTACCCTTAAGCTAATTTCGCTAAAATACCCGCTACATCGGTTTCCGATTGTTCGCCGGTTTGCAAATCCTTCAAAGTAAATAAATCGCCTTTGATTTCTTTAACTACAAATGGAATCATACGACGTTCAGCGTGTTTGAACTGCTTGTCAATCTTGGCCGCATCCGGATAAACCTCTGCTTTAACGCCTTTGGCTCTTAAGTTTGTTACTGCTTTCATCGCTTCAAAAGCCTGACTTTCGCCAAAATTCAGAAACAACACCTGCGTCGACGTAGTAACCGTGGGTGGAAACAAATTCAACTCTTCCAACACCAAATAAATACGATCTAAACCAAAAGAAATCCCAACACCACTCATATTTTTCAATCCGAAAATGCCGGTCAAATCATCGTATCGACCGCCACCGCCAATGGAACCCATAGCGACGCCTTCGGGAGCGGAAACTTCAAAAATGGCTCCGGTATAATAATTCAATCCTCGCGCTAAAGTCACATCCAAATCCAATTGGGCTTTTTGCAATCCTAATCGAGTGACGTTTTCACAAATAAAACGCAGTTCTTCAATACCCTTTTTGCCTTCTTCAGATGTGGCTAACAACTGTGACAATTTTTCTAATTTATCCGCTATGCTACCGGAAAAACTGAATAACGGCTGCACTTTTACCAAAGCGTCCTCCGAAATACCTTTCTCCAACATTTCTTTTTTAACGCCTTCCTCTCCTATTTTGTCGAGCTTATCCAAAGCCACCGTAAAATCAATCAATTTATCCGAAGCGCCGATAACCTCAGCAATTCCGGATAAAATTTTGCGATTGTTAATTTTTATCGTCACGCCTGCTAATCCCAAAGCCGTAAAAACCGAATCGTACAATTGCACCAACTCGACTTCCTGCCACAACGAAGTAGAACCTACCACATCGGCATCGCATTGGTAAAACTCTCTGAAACGTCCTTTTTGGGGACGGTCAGCACGCCAAACCGGTTGGATTTGGTAGCGCTTAAACGGAAACTCAATCTCGTTTTGGTGTTGCACTACATAACGCGCAAAAGGCACAGTTAAATCGTAACGCAAGGCTTTTTCGGAAATTTTTCCCGTAAGTTTTTTATAGTTGATGTTTTGTAATTCTTCCACCGGAACTTTATCCAAATAATCCCCGGAATTCAATATTTTGAAAATCAGCCTATCTCCTTCTTCCCCATATTTCCCCATTAGTGTTTCAGAGTTTTCAAACGAAGGCGTCTCTATCGGTTGGTACCCAAATTGTTCAAAATGACGACGCATAATCGAAATGATATAATTGCGTTTCGACACTTCAACAGGTGAAAAATCTCTCGTGCCTTTGGGAATACTTGGTTTTTGTGCCATTTTGATATTAGATTTTTAAATATTAGATTTTAAATATTTCATATCTGATATTTGATATTTAAAATTCATTTGCAAATATCTTATTTTTTAAAACTATTTCCACCCGTGTTGTAATATTCTTGTAACAAAAGCTGTATTTTCGTGTCAAATAACCGTTATGATTGGATTATTCAGAGAAAACGTCAAAATAGCCATGGGTTCAATCAGAGCCCAATTGCTTCGTACCATATTAACGGTAATCATTATTGCCATCGGAATCACAGCTTTGGTGGGCATTTTAACCGTAGTCACCGCCATCGAATACAACCTCAACTCGAGTTTTGCCTCTATGGGTTCGAATACTTTCAATATCAACCAATACGAATCTACCGGTAGACGCCGTGGTAATGAAGAAATCGAAAAAATAAATCCCATCATCAGTTATCCGGAAGCCAGAGCTTTCAAAGAAAAATTTAATACCCCTTTTACCCAAACTTCCTTATCCTTTATTGCGACTTCCAACGCCGAAGTAAAATTTGAAAACAAAAAAACCGATCCGGAAATTTCCGTTTTAGGTATCGACGAATTCTATTTAACCAATTCAGGATTAGAAGTAACCCAGGGTCGAAATTTTAACTCTTTTGACATTTCCAACAATGTATATTCGTGTGTTGTTGGCTCCGACTTTGCGACCAAAGGTTTGCTGAAAGACACTAACCCTATTGATAAAATAATCTCCGTGCGTGGCGCCAAGTTTAAAGTCATCGGTGTTCTCAAAGAAAAAGGTTCCACTTTTGGGAACAGTCAAGATTTGCGTGTGATGATTCCGATTCAAGTGGCGCGATCTATGTTTTCGGCGCCTAACATCAACTACTCTTTGAGCACCATGGTATCTAAGAAAGAATTGCTCGATGAATCTATCGACAACGCTATTATTACCATGCGAAAAATTCGCAAATTAAATCCTGTGGAAGAAAACAATTTCGGAATTTCCCGCAGCGACGATTTGATCAATCGCATTGGAGAGTTAACCGGTTTTTTATCGTGGTCGGCTTGGATTATGGGGATTATTACCATTTTAGGTTCTTCCATCGCCTTGATGAATATTATGGTGGTTTCGGTTACCGAAAGAACTCGTGAGATTGGTGTTCGCAAAGCTTTGGGCGCTAAGAAAAGCACTATCGCCTTTCAGTTTTTCATCGAAACTTTAACCATCGGACAAATGGGCGGCTTTTTCGGGATTATCTTAGGAATCCTAATTGGTTTTATCATTTGTTTGGCAGCCGGCTGGGATTTTGTCATTCCTTGGGGGGCAATTATAGCTGCCTTTATTACGAGTTTTATTGTAGCCTTGGTTTCCGGTTTGTATCCTGCCATTAAGGCTTCTAAACTTGACCCTATAGAAGCGTTGCGTTACGAATAAGTTAGACTTTCGTTGCCGAAATCATTCGGTCGTTCCCATAAATATCTTGGTGCAATTGCACTGCAGCAAACCCAAAACTTTCTACCAAAGCAACTGTTTCTTTGCCGAGATATTGATTGATTTCGAAGTATAACTTTCCGTTTGACATTAAATGTTTTTGTGCTAAAGCCGCAATTTTTCGGTAAAATAGCAAGGCATCGTTATCTGCTACAAAAAGTGCTAAATGCGGTTCATACTCCAACACATTCGGTTGGATTTCGATTTTTTCCAAATGCCTAACATACGGCGGATTGGACACTATGATGTCAAAAGATGACTCTAATTCTTCTGTCGCTAAAACATCTTGCAATCTAAAATGAACGGCAACCTGATTCAACTCCGCATTCTTCATAGCCGTAGCCAATGCCTTTTCGGAAATATCAATAGCGTAAACCTCCGCTTCGGGTAAATTTTTCTTCAACGCAATCGGAATACAACCACTGCCGGTTCCTATATCAAGAATACGAGCTTTCCCCTCTTCCATTTTCCCTTTTTCCTCTGCAAGAATCAACGCAACTAACTCTTCCGTTTCCGGTCTCGGAATCAAAACATTCTCATTGACTAAAAACGGCAAGCCGTAAAATTCCGTTTCGCCTAAAATATATTGAATCGGTTTTTGCTTTTTCAGTTCCGCTAAAGCACTTTCCCAGCGCAAAAACTGTAAAGCATCCATTTCCATCTCAGGTTCCAAAGCCAAATCGATTCGCTTTTTGCGATGGAAGCTTTCCAAAATCAAGTAAAAAAAACTTTCAATCTCCTTTTCGTCATACCAAGAAGAAAGTTCATTAAGAAAAGTGGCCTTATAGTTTTTAAGCAACATGGGGATATCGAATTTATTTTTTGGGATCTAATGTTTTAATCATCCAAACCGGACAAGTAGAATGACCGGTATTGCCCAAAGGTTCGCAAAGGTATTCAAAACCAGATTTTTGATACAAATATTGGGCAGCTTTCATTTCGGGTAAGGTTTCAAGATAACATTTTTCATAGCCGAATGTCGCTGCTTGAGCCAAACAAAGTTGAATCATTTGAAAACCCAAACCTTTCCCTCGGGCTTCGGGCAAGAAATACATCTTTTGCAATTCGCAAATATTCTCGGTTGAATTCTCCAACTGAC
Source organism: Flavobacterium cheonhonense (assembly GCF_035671315.1). Lineage (NCBI taxonomy): Bacteria > Pseudomonadati > Bacteroidota > Flavobacteriia > Flavobacteriales > Flavobacteriaceae > Flavobacterium > Flavobacterium cheonhonense. The sequence continues at coordinate 1,228,341 of NZ_JAXAVY010000001.1, read as the reverse complement.
TAATTCCACCACCGCCAATTATTTTGCCCTCGTTTTCAACTACAAAATAAACAGCCCGCGGTTGATCATAAGTTTCAAACATAAAATCGAGTTGAACATCGGCAAAAGCGGTACCCGTTTTAGGATAGTTATCTACCGTAAAGACTTCCCGTATAACGGCAGCAATTTTCGGATTGTCTTCCTTTTGGATTTCACGAATTATAATGTGACTCATTCTAAAAGTAATGTCTTATTTTTGTGTGGTGAAGATACATGAAAAATACCTGTCGCGCTGTATTCAATTGGCCAAAAATGGTTTGGGCAGTACTTATCCTAATCCGTTGGTAGGCAGTGTTATTGTTCACAATGATAAAATCATAGGCGAAGGCTGGCATCGAAAAGCAGGCGAACCTCATGCAGAAGTACACGCTATAAATTCGGTAAAAGACCAATCGCTGCTAAAAGAATCTACCATTTATGTTTCGTTAGAACCTTGCAGTCACTTTGGCAAAACGCCGCCTTGTTGCGACTTAATCATTGCACACAAAATTCCGAAAGTCGTGGTAGGCACCATTGACCCTTTCAGTAAAGTAGCCGGATCCGGCATCCAAAGGTTAAGAGACAATGGCTGTGAAGTTACCGTTGGTGTTTTGGAAAAAGAATGCCTTGAGTTAAACAAACGCTTTTTCACCTTTCACAATAAAAAAAGACCTTATATTATATTAAAATGGGCGGAAAGTCGTGATGGCTTTATAGCTCCGTTATCAAAAGACACCAAAGCACCGATATGGATTTCCAACGAATATTCACGACAATTAGTCCACCAATGGCGGGCGGAAGAACAAGCTATTTTAGTGGGTACACAAACGGTTTTAGACGATAACCCCAAACTGGATGTACGCGATTGGACCGGAAAAAATCCTACGCGAATCGTTTTAGACCGACAAGGAAAAATCGACTCAAACTACTTTGTAAACGACGGAAAAACTAAAACTGTGGTGATTACCGAACAAGAAAAATTAATTGAAAGCGAAAATGTTAGAGCAGAAATTATTACATTTGATAATCAACTATCGCAAAAAATAGTTGATGTGGTTTACCGATTGGGATTACAATCCATCATCATTGAAGGCGGAAAACAAACACTGCAAACGTTTATTGATGACCGTCTTTGGGATGAAGCCAGGGTTTTTGTGAGTGATACAATCTTAGAAAAAGGTATTACGGCACCGCAACTGAATCGCATCGGAAAAACCACAAAAATTAAAACCGACCAACTAACTATAAATTTGAACCATGATTAACACTATTATTTTTGATTTTGGCGATGTTTTCATCGATTTAGAAAAAGAAAAATCCATAGAAGAGTTCAAAAAATTAGGATTAGATGGTCCGAACGAAACGTTATTGGCTCAAAACGATTTGTTTGAAAAAGGCAAAATCACCGAACTCGAGTTCATAGAAAGTTTTCAAAAATTCATTCCGAACGCCTCAATACAAGAAATCATTCAGGCATGGAATTCACTCATAGGCGATTTTCCATTGCACCGTTTGGAGTTCTTGCAAATGCTGTCCAACAAATACCGTTTGTTTTTGTTAACGAATACCGATTCTATTCACATCAGTCGTTTTGAACATAAAGTTGGGATGTCCTTTTACACCGATTTTTACCGTTGCTTTGAAAAAGTGTATTACTCCTATGAAATGGGCATGCGAAAACCCGAACCGGAAATTTTCACTACCATACTCAACAAACACGATTTGTCACCTAAAAGAACGCTTTTCATAGACGACAAAAAAGACAACACCGACATAGCCGAAAGTTTGGGATTACATGTTTGGAACCTACAACCCGGTGTGGATGATGTTGTGAACCTATTCGAACAAAAACACCTGCCGTTTTAACATTCTCTGTTACCCATTCCAAGTTCCGTTTCATTGAAAGATACCTACCAAACCTTAGCAGAGCCGGCGCCGGAAATACTGTACAAAGAAAAAAACAGTAAGTTTTACGGTTACGCCTTTCCGGTTACTTCCGAGGAGGAAATCAAAATACACTTAGAACAGTTGCGCAAGCAACACCATGGCGCAGTGCATTTTTGTTATGCTTTTCAATTGGGTACAGATACGATATATTACAGAGCTAATGACGACGGTGAGCCCAGCAATTCTGCAGGCATGCCCATTTACGGCCAAATTCAATCATTCGGACTAACCAATGTGGTGGTCGTTGTAGTTCGGTTTTTCGGTGGTGTAAAATTAGGTGTTGGCGGCTTAATTTCAGCCTACAGAACAGCCGCACAAATGGTATTGCAAGAAGCAGAAATCGTCGAAAAAACAATCGACATCTATTATAAGGTATCTTTCGATTACAAAAACATGAACAAAGTGATGCGCATCATTAAAGAGAATAATTTAGAGATTGTGGCGCAAAAAATGAATGAAAGTTGCGAAATTGACCTCGCTACCCGAAAAAAAAATGCCGAAAAAATCTTCGACATTTTTAATCATTTGTTTGAAATAGAGATTGAAAAAATTTAACTGTTCATCACATCCAAAATATATTGCGGCGGCGGAATAGCTTTTCCCAATTTTACATCCACAAAAACCAATATGAAATGTGCAGTTGTTAATAACTCATCGTTTTCATTGCGAATTTCGCAATCAAATTCTATCTTCACTGAAGATTGACTTTTAAACTTGGTTATCACTGTAAGTAAGTCGTCATAACGCGCTGGCTTTTTGTAATTTATCGTCATGGATACTATGGGCAGTGCAATCCCGCTTTCTTCCAGTGATTTATATGAAATCCCTTTATTTCTAAGCCATTCCACGCGTCCCATCTCAAAATAGGGCACATAATTCCCATGGTAAACTACACTCATTTGATCGGTTTCGGAATAACGAACCCTAACTTGAATTTGATGTTCTTTCATCTGTTTTTTTTGCTTTTAATCTATTTTCAAAATTCTCTTTACAACAATATTTTTAAAAAATCAATACCGCATAAATTTTTTTTAACGAATTTTATTCACATATTTGTTATCCCAAAATTAAGATGATAATCGCTATCATTTTTTGTTGAAAAACCTAACAATAATTACAATAATTTTATCCAAAATATGAGCAAAACTGCGCAATCGGTATGGGAAAACTGTCTTGAGTTCATAAAAGACAACATTCAGGAACAAGCTTTCAAAACTTGGTTCGAGCCGATTAAGTCAGTGGAACTTACTGATAATGCTTTGTACATACAAGTACCCAGCAAATTCTTTTATGAATGGCTCGAAGAGCATTACGTAAAATTATTGAAAGTAGCGTTAACCAAAGAACTCGGGAAAAACGCAAAGTTACTCTATAAAATCAAAATGGAAAACACTTATGGCAACAAACAACCGTTTACGGAACAATTGCCAAGTGCGCACCGCAGTCCTATAAAATCGCAAGATGTTGACGCTCCGTTCAAAAACCTGAATCCGGAACTGAAAAACCCTTTCGTAATTCCAGGCATCAGAAACTTAAAAATCGAGTCGCAACTCAATCCAAACTACAGTTTCGATAATTTTTTAGAAGGTGATTCCAACCGTTTAGCGCGCTCTGCCGGTATGGCCGTAGCCAACAAACCGGGCGGAACCTCTTTCAATCCGTTGTTAATATTCGGCGGTGTTGGTTTGGGAAAAACGCACTTAGCACACGCGATAGGGGTTGAAATTAAAGACAAATATCCCGAAAAAACGGTGTTATACATTTCTGCTGAAGTGTTCACCCAACAATACATCGATTCAGTTAAGAAAAACAACCGAAACGATTTCATCCATTTTTACCAATTAATTGATGTACTAATTATTGATGACGTTCAATTCCTATCCGGAAAATCAGGAACGCAGGATGTTTTCTTCCACATCTTTAATTACCTACACCAAAACGGCAAACAGGTCATCCTTACCTCCGACAAAGCACCGGTTGACATGCAAGACATCGAACAACGTTTGTTGTCACGTTTCAAGTGGGGATTGTCTGCCGAATTGCACCAACCGGATTACGAGACCCGTATTTCTATCTTGAAAAACATTTTATACCGCGATGGCGTAGACATGCCGGAAGAAATTGTGGAATATGTGGCCCGCAACATCAAATCTAATGTTCGCGAGTTGGAAGGCGCCATCATTTCGTTGATAGCTCAGTCTTCTTTCAATAAAAAAGAAGTGACTTTGGATTTGGCCAAAAGCGTGGTAGAAAAATTCGTGAAAAACGTAAAACGCGAAATTTCCATTGACTATATCCAAAAAGTAGTTTCTGATTATTTCCAACTGGACGTAGATACTTTACAATCCAAAACCAGAAAACGTCACGTAGTACAAGCCCGTCAATTGGCGATGTTCTTTGCTAAGAAATTCACCAAATCGTCTTTGGCTAACATCGGTTCACAAATTGGCGATCGCGATCACGCCACGGTATTACACGCTTGTAAAACAGTGGACAACTTAGTCGCTACCGACAAACAATTCAAGAAATTCGTAGAAGACATTCATAAAAAATTATCGCTGTAATACGGTTCAGCCGAATTACAACTTACAATAAACAATATGCCCGTTAAGATTTTAATGGTATGCTTGGGTAATATCTGCCGATCACCTTTGGCAGAAGGCATACTCGCGTCTAAATTACCTCAGGACAAATTCATCGTCGACTCTGCCGGAACAGGGAACTATCACACAGGCAGACAACCGGACCAACGGTCGATTTTAGTCGCACAAAAAAACGGTTTAGACATTACGCACCAAAAAGCAAGACAATTCTCGTCGAAAGACTTTGACGAATTCGATTATATATACGTTATGGACAGTTCCAACTACGACAATGTGATTGAATTGGCAAAAAGCGAAGCCCACAAAGCCAAAGTTGATATGATACTCAACCATCTTTTCCCCGGCGAAAATGTAGATGTCCCTGATCCTTATTACGGATTGCAAAACGGCTTCGATATGGTTTATGAAATGCTCGATGAAACTTGCACCATTTTAGCCCAAAAGCTACAAGAAAAACACTCTTAACGAAAGTCATCTTCTCTAAATAAAGCCTTGTATACTCATGAAAACGGACAACCCAAAAGGAAAGTTATATTTAATTCCAACCACTTTGGGCGAAAGCGATCCTATGGATGTACTGCCCCAAACCGTAAAAAGAGCGATTGACTTTATTGACCATTACATTGTAGAAAACGAAAAAACAGCCAGACGCTTTATCAAAGCAGTGAATGCGCAAAAAGTACAAGCCGAACTGAAAATTTCCCTGCTTAACAAACACACAGAAGTTTCAGAGCACAATGCCATGATTAAGCCTTGTTTAGAAGGTATCAATGTAGGTTTGATGAGCGAAGCAGGCTGTCCCGGCGTAGCTGATCCGGGCGCTGTGATAGTGAAAATAGCACACGAAAAAGGCATTCAGGTTGTGCCTTTAGTTGGTCCTTCATCCATCCTACTAGCCATGATGGCTTCCGGTATGAATGGACAAAGTTTTGCTTTTAACGGCTATTTACCTATTGACAAAAGCGATAAAAAATCGGCACTCAAAAACTTTGAAAAAATGTCGAGCGACAAAAATCAGTCGCAAATTTTTATTGAAACACCCTATCGCAACAACAAACTTCTAGAAGATATTCTTTCGGCTTTGCAACCCAACACCCATTTGTGTATTGCGGCAGATATCACCTTGCCGACTGAATATATCAAAACTTTGCGCGTGACCGATTGGAAAAAAACAAAGGTCGACCTGCATAACAGACCGACCATTTTTATCATTCACAAGATGTAATTTAATTTATCTTGGCGTTTTTTACGGGTTGTATGGCTTTGGTATCAAATCCGCCAAAGTCTCTAATGTAAGTTCTGACCGAAGTACCGTAATCGTCTTTCATCTTACGTTCTCCATTGGAATTCAAAAAACGTTTCACCGAACCGGTACCGCCTAGATGTGCTGCTGCCAAAATTCCGGATTCTGTAATTTTAACACCGTCTACTACTTTACCTTCAAAGTATTGGATATAATGTCTTAGCTCGTATTTGTTTTTGGAAAGCAAGGTCACAAAGGCCTTTTCTTGAAGTTTCGGATTATTCAAAAAACCTAAACTATCGTGAATACCAATAGACTTTAGGGTACCAACACCAAATTGGTATTTCCCTAAATAACCAAGCGTATTAATTCTTCTGTATTTTCCTTGAGATTCTTTGTGCGCAATGGCTTCCTTGTAGCCAATAAAATACCTTCCGGTATACGGCACTTTTAGATTGACATAATCTATGTTGTTTTGAGAAGGAAAAACGTATTGCAGTTCTTCATTTTTATCAAAACCGAAACGAGCATTGATTTGGGAGTTGTAAGGTTTAAAACCTGAGCTTATAAAAGCTACTGTTAGTAGGATAGTTGAGTAAAAAATTCCTTTTTTGATCATTAATTGTTATTTCTCAAGCGCTGTCACCGACATGAAATTACCGGGGGCAAATATACAACTAATTTTATAAAATTGACTATCAATAAGTTAAACTACTCTAAAAGTAGACCAAATGCCATTTCGTCCCTCCTGAACCCTTGATTTCAAACGTTGGAGCGGGAATCTTAATCGTGTTGCAAATTGTTAAAATAGTCTTAAGGAAATGCGATTTGGTTTCGATTTTGGTCAAATCAACGTCGAAACTGAGGTAAAACTGACGGTATCTTTGATTATCGGGAAGGAAAATAGTATTGACAAAAGCATCATTACCGGTAATCATCCCTTCTGCACCGTAACCAACGGCTACATTCAACCATTTTGGCATTTTGCTTTTAGGCACAAAAGAATGCATATTAAAAGACAACCAATAGGTCTGACCATTGTAATCTTTTAAAATTTGCTCTTGAATCGAACTCCCCAAAACTTCCGGCCGAGCAGCGGCATAAGGTGTAGTATGAAAAGAAAACTTAGGTACAATGCGCTGTTCTTTCCAAAGTAATTCTTGGGAAACATACAAAGCGGTGCCGGAAACATTGGCTACCACATCGCCCAAAGAAGCACCCCAATTGGCCGAATAGCCATCGAAAACCTCAACAGTAGTCAAAAAAGCCAAGCCTAAAGTCGCCCCGTAAAGCAACTGACTTTTTTGATTGGCGCCGGTCCATTTCATGGCATTGGCACCAAAACTTCCCAAATGATAAGCCGAAAACACATGACCGGCTTTGTCCATTTGCAGCCATTCGGCATTGTCATTGATAAAATGAAAGTCGGACTTCGGATAATCGGCATACCATACTTGGTTCAAGCCCACTAAGGCAGCCGTTCCTAAAGAAACCTCAGAAATTACCAGAGTTTTTAGTCGGCTTTTGTGTAACGTATCCGACGGCTTCAAAAAAGCATTCAATCCTTTTTGTCCCCAAAGAAAGGAAGTGCAACAAAGCCAACACAGTATGTAAACCTTGTGTTTCAAAAACTATCGCTTGGTGCCTTGAGCGTTCAACCAATCGGCATATTTTTTGGCATTTACATCATGTTGCGCCATAGTAGCGGCAAATTCATGATAACCAAAACGTTCAACGCTGGCGCAGAAATACAAATAATTGTGTTTTTCGGCATTCAATACAGCATCAATAGCATCGATATCCGGCATGGCGATTGGCCCGGGTGGTAATCCTTCGTTTTGGTAAGTATTATAGGGAGAAGCGATAAACAAATCGTTGTACAATACGCGTTTGATAACCTGCTCAAAATCGTTGTCACGCAACTTTAAAGCGTAAATCACTGTTGGATCGGCTTGTAATTTCATCCCGTCTTTTAAGCGATTCAAATACACACCGGCCACTGTTGGACGTTCGCTTTTCTTAACGGTTTCTTTGTGAACAATCGAAGCCAAAGTAATTACTTGCACTGGCGTCATGTTCAATTCGGTTGCCTTAGCCAATCGCTCTTTGGTCCAAAAACGATTGTACTCTTCCAACATTTTATCTCTGAATTTTTCCGCCGAAACATTCCAATAGAACTCGTAAGTATTGGGCAAAAACATCGCAAAAACAGTCTCTTTGGTAAAACCATTCTTTTGCAAAAAGATACTATCGCGGAAAGTCGCCAACAATTTTGTGGTATCAGGTTCTATTTGCGAACTGATGCGTTCGCATAAATTCTCCAATCGTTCTTGGTTGTTAAAGGCCAATTTAACCGGCACATTTCTTCGCATGGCGCTAACCAATTGAAAAGCACTCATTCCTTTTTTTAACAAAAATCTTCCCGGTTTAACATTATCCGGATAAGACCGAAGTTGGGCAATAAACTCAAAATCGGACATATTTGTTACATAAGGTGAAATGATTTTTTGCACCTCATCGTATTTGGAACCGGTTGGGATTTCCACATAAACTTCTTCTTTGTCAAAAGTAGTATTGGATGTAAAGAATTTGATATATACTAATAAAACGACCAATACGCCAACGGCCGCTGTGATTTTAAAGATTTTACTTTTGTTCAAAACCGAAACTGTTTTTAGATTTATTTTTTAATTAATTGAAAAAGGGCTTCGTCATGAAAGCGATTTCGGGTAAAATTCCAATCCTTCTTTACCCCTATTTTTTCAAACCCAAAGGTAGTAAAAAGCGATAGACTCGCCGAATTTTCGGTACTGATATTAGCGTACAATTGATGCAACTGTAATTGGTTAAAAGCATAATCAATCACCAAACCCAAAGCTTCTTTGCCGTAACCCGAGTGACGGTCATTTTCGTCTTGGATAATAATGCCGACACCCGTACGTTTGTTTTTAGGATCGAAATCGAACAAATCAATCAAACCAATCGCGTCAGCCGAGTTATTTTTACAAATGCCCAAACGCAATTGCTTGGCTTCATAAATATCCTGATGGGCATTCTCTAAATACTGACGAATAAGAAACCTGCTGTAAGGCGTTTGGGTATTGCTGACTTCCCAAATGGCTTCGTTATTTTCTACGGCATACACAAACTCCAAATCTTCGGGTTCGAGCGCGCGCAAATAAATTTTACTTCCCTTTAGTGTCATCATACAACTTAGATTTCGATGGTTCCACTAAACACAAAGGTGGCCGGACCTTTCAAAAAAACATTGGTGTATAGATTGTTTTCTTTCACGAATGAGACTTCTAATTTTCCGCCTTGCACCTCTAAATAAATATGATGGGCATTGGTTCTACCCGTAGCATGCATCGCAATAGCTACCGCTGTGGCGCCTGTTCCGCAGGACAAAGTTTCATCTTCTACCCCGCGTTCGTAGGTTCGCAACGCAAAATGATTTTCTGACAGTTGCTTGACAAAATTCACATTACTCCCCGGTTTTCCGTATAAGTCGGAATAGCGAATTTTAGCGCCTTCGGTTTTCACGTCAAAATGCACCAAATCTTCCACCATAGTAACATGATGCGGTGAACCGGTATTGAGAAATATATAATCTTCTTTGATGTGCACTTCGCTTACCGCTTTCATTCCCAAAGAAACCAATCCATTTTCAAAAGCAGTAGCGTGATGCGGTCCGTCGGTAGCAATAAAATTGGTATCGTTTTGAATGACTTGCAAACTTTGGGCAAAAGCAACCAAACATCGACCGCCGTTACCGCACATCGAACTTTCGTTCCCGTCGGAATTATAGTAAACCATGCGAAAATCAGCATCCGCATCTTGCTCTAATAATATAAGTCCGTCCGCACCTATACCGAAACGACGGTCGCACAACTTTTCAATCAGCGTCACATCGTTTTTGGGAAATAAGTTTTCGCGATTGTCAATCATGACAAAGTCGTTCCCGGTGCCTTCGTATTTGTTAAAATTGATTTTCATAGCCTAGATAAGTACCACAAATATAGCAAAATTTAAGATTGACTTAAAAATTGTTAAACGACCGTTAAAGGGTATTGACAACGAAAATGAAACTTTTTAATTTTACTCTGGATAACTTAAAACCGTAAAACAATGAGAAGAATATCGAGTTTATTTTTAGTTTCTTTATTGAGCGGAGCTACTACTTTGGGAGCGTACAAATTATTATTTGATCATAACGGAAAAGAGGGCATAGTTACCACGGCGTCCGGTTCCTACGGAAGAAATGTTGGTTTATCAGGCGAAGCGGTCGACTTTACGGAAGCTGCTGAAGCCGCTGTTCATACCGTTGTACACGTTAAAAATGTTTCCATCAGAACAGTTTCAAATCCAATTATGGAGTTATTCTACGGACAACGCGGAGGCCAACAACAAGAACAAATCGGCACAGGTTCGGGTGTTATCATTTCCGAAGACGGCTATATCGTCACCAACAATCACGTGATTAAAGATGCCACTGAATTAGAAGTGACTTTGAACAACAACAAATCGTATAAAGCCAAACTCATCGGTACTGATTCAAAGATGGATATTGCCTTACTAAAAATCAATGCCGATGAAAAATTACCGTATTCTACTTTTGCCGATTCTGATCAGGTTAAAGTAGGCGAATGGGTTTTGGCGGTAGGAAATCCTTATAACTTAAACTCCACGGTAACTGCCGGAATTGTTTCGGCCAAAGCCAGAAATTTAGACAACCGCAACAGCATCCAATCGTTTATCCAAACCGATGCCGCTGTGAATCCCGGAAATAGTGGTGGTGCTTTGGTGAATACACGCGGCGAGTTAATCGGAATCAACACCATGATTTCCTCGCCTACCGGAAGCTATACCGGCTATTCTTTTGCGGTTCCTTCCAACATTACCCGAAAAATTATTGAAGATATTATGGAATTTGGCGGTGTACAACGTGGTATTTTAGGTGTGGAAGGCAACGAATTGAACAGCAAAGCTTCTAACGAATTAGGCATCAAAGACACCGAAGGTTTCTACATTAACAACATAACCAAAAACTCAGGAGCGGAAAAAGCCGGATTGCGCAAAGGAGATATCATCAAAAAATTAGATAATCAAAAAATAAGCTCCTTTGCTGAATTGACCGGTTATATCAACACCAAACGACCAAACGACAGAGTTCAAGTAACATTTGTTAGAGATGATGAGACCAAAACAGCCTGGGTAACTTTGCTTAAAAATGATATTTTCATCAGAGAATTTAAAGGTTTAGAGTTGGAAGACATCGACAATGCCGACAAGAAAAAATTCAGAATAGACTACGGCGTTCGCATCAAAGAAATCAACAACGACAATTTAAAACCTTACTATGACCAACTTAAAGGCAATATTATTTTATCTGTAGACAATGTAAAAGCAACCGATTTGGAAACTATTTCAAAGTTCTTAAATCGAAAAGACGAAAACCAAAGTGTCAGCATCCAAATGATTAACCGATTGGGACAAGTGATACAAATTATCATCTAAACACAAAATCATCTTACTTATTTTTCTGAAAAACCAGCCTTAGTTCAAGGTTGGTTTTTTTTATGTTAAAAAGTTACGAAATCGTTTTCGTAACACATTGGTATTTTATACTTTTGCGCCACCTAAGACCTACAAGTCTTTTACAAATAGGTTAAATTTATAAAACACAACTAAACATTTTCTTTTTATGAGCAGCAACAATTTGTACGAGAAGGAATTATCGTTCCAAGCCGACAGACGAAAAGCAGGAGTAGAATTCATCAAAATCATTAGCGATTTGTGGTACGACAAATCCATCGAATTGGTACTTTTCAGAAACCAATTGATCGACCGCAACGTGAGTGACATCATCAATTTACACGAATATGCGGGTGAATTTGTACAAAAGCCTATCAATGTTTTTGACTCGGTGGAAATTGCGAGAGCGATTTTAAACTTAGACTTACCGCCGTCTCGTATCGACATCGGAAAACTAACTTACGAATACCATTTAGAAGACAACAAATACCATGATGCTCGTGCATTTGTGATTGACAAATTGAAGAATGCCAAAAACTCTAAAAATATCCAACCGAAAGATGTGGTATTGTACGGTTTTGGTCGTATCGGTCGTTTGTTAGCTCGTGAGATGATGAGTAAAATCGGAAAAGGACAACAACTTCGTTTGCGCGCTATTGTAACTCGTGACCGCAATGATGCTTCTTCATTGGAAAAAAGAGCTTCGTTATTGCGCTACGATTCGGTTCATGGCGACTTTGAAGGTTCTGTTCAAGCCGATGTAGAAAACAATGCCTTAATCATCAACGGTACTACGGTACACATTATCACAGCGGCCGGTCCGGAAGAAATTGATTATACCCAATACGGTATTAATGAGGCGCTGGTGATTGACAATACCGGTGCTTTCACTACAGAAGAAGCTTTAAAACGCCATCTAACTTCAAAAGGCGTTGACAAAGTATTGCTTACTGCTCCGGGTAAAGGCGTTCCGAATATTGTTTACGGCGTTAACCACAACGATTACAATCCGGATGAAGTAAATATTTATTCTGCTGCCTCTTGTACCACCAATGCCATTACGCCTATTTTAGCCGCTGTAGAAGAAACACTTGGCGTAGTAAAAGGGCATTTGGAAACTATCCATGCCTATACCAACGACCAAAACTTGGTGGATAACATGCACAAAAAATACCGTCGTGGTCGTGCCGCTGCCTTGAATATGGTAATTACCGAAACCGGTGCCGGAAGCGCCGTAGCGAAAGCCTTGCCGAGTTTGGCCGGAAAGTTAACTTCTAATGCGATTCGTGTTCCTGTACCCAATGGTTCCTTAGTAGTACTTAATTTAGAAGTAGGCAAAGAAACTTCCATCGAGGAAGTAAACGGCATCATGCGCAAATACGCTTTAGAAGGCGAATTGGTAGAACAAATCAAATATTCTTTAAATAACGAATTAGTGTCTTCAGATATTGTAGGCACTTCTGCCCCGTCTATTTTTGACAGCAATGCCACGATAGTTTCCGGTGACGGAAAAAACATCGTATTGTATGTTTGGTACGACAACGAATACGGCTACAGCCACCAAGTAATTCGTTTGGCCAAATACATTGCTAAAGTAAGACGCTATACTTATTATTAATAGTAATTATTAATTCCTTCAAAAATCTCGTTTGTCCGGTAGGGTTAAACGAGATTTTTTTGTTAATAAGCATATAAATCGTTAATAAAATTAGGTTTTAGAAAAATATTTACTATTTTTCGCCTTCCAAAAACAACGCCCTACAACCTGCTTATGAAAAAATTAATTTTGAGCTTGTCAATTCTGACTTGTTTTGCGTTCTCCAATGAGGAGCCAAAAGTAACAACCTACAACTATGGTCACAACGGAATGGAATATGTGGCGCGCAACAAAAACGGCACTGTAATCATCAGTACATTTAATTCTAAATTCACCATCCGCCAAGAAATTGCGACCCGAATTTACGAGATGTACTTGGACCGAAAATTAGAAAACAACAAAACGGTTACCGTATTTGGTTCGGAGGCCGATGTTACCGGAAAATGCGTCATCAAAAAGAAAGACAACCTAACCACAGTCGACTTTTACTATGAAAGCGTACAATGGTGTTCCGGACTTAAAGAGATTTATCAAAAGAAATCATAATAAAAAAGCTCAACATTTAGTTGAGCTTTTTTTATATTCAGTAATGAATAGCTTAGGCTTTACCCGCAGCAATTAAGTTCAAGGCTGAACCGGCTACGAACCAACCAATCTGGCTTTCGTTGTACGTGTGGTTGGCCAAGATGGTATCTTTAGAACCATCTGCATGAACAAACTCTAACCTTAACGGTTTGCCCGGAGCAAATTCAGTTAAATCTAAGAAGTTGATGGTATCGTCTTCTTGAATTTTGTCGTAGTCTGCTTCGTTGGCGAAAGTCAAGGCCAACATACCTTGTTTTTTCAAGTTGGTTTCATGGATACGCGCAAATGATTTTACCAATACCGCTTTTACACCCAAGAAACGTGGCTCCATCGCAGCATGTTCACGAGACGAACCTTCTCCGTAATTGTGATCTCCTACTACTATAGAAGGCACTCCGGCAGCTTTGTAAGCTCTTTGTACTGCAGGAACAGCATCGTAAGCACCGTTCAATTGGTTTTTCACTTTATTGGCTTCTTGATTGAAAGCATTAATCGCTCCAATCAACATATTGTTGGAAATATTGTCTAAGTGTCCACGGAAACGCAACCAAGGTCCGGCCATTGAAATGTGGTCGGTAGTACATTTGCCAAACGCTTTGATCAACAACTTGGCACCTGAAATATTTTTCCCGTCCCAAGCATCAAATGGCGCTAACAATTGTAAACGATCAGACGTAGGCGAAACCACAACTTCCACTGATGAACCATCAGCCGCTGGTGCTTGGAAACCGGCATCTTCTACATCAAAACCTCTGGTTGGCAATTCGTCACCCGTAGGCGGATTTAATTTTACGGCTTCCCCTTTATCGTTTAATAACGTATCGGTGATTGGATTGAAAGACAAATCTCCCGAGATAGCCAAAGCAGCTACCATTTCCGGTGAAGTCACAAACGCGTGTGTATTTGGATTTCCGTCGGCACGTTTAGAGAAGTTTCTGTTGAACGAGTGAACAATGGTGTTTTTCTCTCCTTTATCTGCACCTGTTCTGTCCCATTGTCCGATACATGGACCACAAGCATTGGTAAACACTTTAGTGCCCATTTTTTCGAAAGTGGCAATGATACCGTCTCTTTCGATAGTATAACGAATTTGCTCAGAACCCGGATTGATTCCGAATTCGGCTTTAGGGGTGATTCCGTGTGCTACGGCTTGCTCTACAATAGAAGCAGCACGCGCCATATCTTCGTAAGAAGAGTTCGTACAAGAACCTATCAATCCCCACTCTACTTTTAACGGCCATCCGTTTGCAGTAGCTTCTTCTTTCATTTTAGACACAGGCGTTCCTCTGTCCGGCGTGAAAGGTCCATTGATATGTGGTTCTAATTCAGATAAATTAATTTCGATTAATTGGTCGAAGTAATCGGCAGGATTAGCATACACTTCGGCATCGGCAGTTAAGTAAGAAGCTACTTTATCAGCAGCATTTACCACATCTTGACGACCGGTAGCGGCTAAGTATCTTCTCATAGAATCGTCGTAACCGAAAGTGGAAGTAGTGGCTCCGATTTCGGCACCCATATTACAAATGGTTCCTTTTCCGGTACACGACATAGAAGTAGCACCTTCTCCGAAATATTCAACAATAGCACCAGTTCCGCCTTTTACAGTCAAAATATCAGCTACTTTTAAGATTACGTCTTTTGGCGCAGTCCAACCGTTTAATTTTCCGGTCAATTTTACACCGATTAATTTAGGGAATTTCAACTCCCATGACATGCCCGACATTACGTCTACAGCATCGGCACCACCAACACCAATGGCCAACATACCCAAACCACCGGCATTAACCGTGTGTGAATCGGTACCAATCATCATTCCGCCCGGGAACGCATAATTTTCTAAAACGATTTGGTGGATAATTCCTGAACCCGGTTTCCAGAACCCGATTCCGTATTTGTTAGATACAGACGACAAAAAGTCGAATACTTCTTTGGATTGGGTATTAGCAACAGCCAAATCGGTTTTAGCACCAACTTTAGCTTGGATTAAGTGATCACAGTGTACCGTTGTTGGCACAGCTACTTTGCTTTTTCCGGCATGCATAAATTGCAACAAAGCCATTTGAGCAGTAGCATCTTGACAAGCTACTCTATCAGGAGCAAAATCAACATAATCTTTTCCGCGGGTAAACGATTGAGAAGGTGTTCCTTCCCATAAATGCGAATATAAAATCTTTTCAGATAAGGTAAGCGGACGCCCAACCAACTCTCGCGCTTTGTCTACACGAGCCGCCATGTTAGCGTACACTTTTTCAATCATTTCAATATCAAAAGCCATAATAAATTTGGTTAATTTGTTTGCCTCGCAAATTTACGAAAACGTTATACTTCTGGAAAGTTTTTACCAAAATATGTTGCGCCAAACGACTATTTTAAGGAATCGTAATTTTTGACACTTCTTTTTTAACAATAACGTATTTTAAAAGTCATAAATTGGCAATTATTAATTTTTATCCCTCAAATTCATCAATGGTAATTCGTAGAAACGATAAAGTAAATGACTCAAAACTAAGGTCATTGTCAAATAGCCGAAAATAAAAACGGCTACTTGAAAAAGATTTTGAGCGTCATAGGAAAGGTATTGCTTCATCAACAGCAAAATAACGCTGTAGTGAAGCAAATACATAGAATACGATATTTTGCTGAGCCAAACGATGGGTTTTTCCCAAAACAATTGGCTGCTTTTCCACTCCGACAAAAAAGGCAAAAAACAAGCAACAGCTAGAGACAATAAAGGCAAATATATGACGTTCCACAACCACGGATGTGTTTCAATTCCCCAACCCAAATAACCGATTACGAAAAACTGAAAAAAGAAAAGCAACGTCCCGATTACCATCACCAACACCTGATATTTTTTCCAAAGCAGTTCGAATTGATAAAAAAGCCAACTGCACAAAACCCCAATAAAAATGCTATCCAAACGGTAAATCACTACCGCTTTTAGCGAGAGGTTCCATTGGGTTAAAGTGGTGTTTTGAGTGGTAATATGATAGCCAATTTTGGCACAAAAGAAAATTACAATCAGCACCAGTACCGATCCTAAGAAAAATAGTGATTTATTTTTAGGCTTAATAAAACTACCTGAAATCAACAAAAAGAAAGGCAACATAAGATAGGCAAATTCTTCTACTGATAAGCTCCAGGATTCCGGAAAAAACGGCAACATGGTGGTATGGAGATTTTGCCAAAAGAAAAAATACTTCCACCAAGACAAAGCAGCATAACCAACAATGGAAGCGATGAGTAAATTGAGTATTAAGACCAGAAAATAATTCGGTAGCGTTCGGAACCATCTTCGTTTGAGAAAATAAAAAACAGTGGCCAAACTGAAATCAGATTTCAGGTACAATTGGTAGAGAATTTTACCGATAAGAAAACCACTCAAGACAAAGAAAATCTCCACACCTAAAAACCCGGACAACTCCAACAATTGAAATAACAAGCTATCGTTTTCGGGCACTATCCATGCGCAATGCCCTATTACCACCATCAGTATGGCATTGGCTCGCATTAGGTCGAGTCCGAAGATTCTATGAGTGTCGGAATGTTGGTTTACTATTTTATTCATTGATTAAATGTAATAAAATACTAAATCCCGATTACAATAATTTACTGATGATTTGCTCTTCTGTAATTCCTTCCGCGTCGGCTTTGTAGTTTTTGATGATTCTGTGACGCAAAATGCCGGTAGCGACTGCTTTTACATCTTCTATATCCGGCGAAAATTTACCATTAAAAGCAGCATGAGCTTTGGCTGCCAAAATCAGGTTTTGCGAAGCACGCGGTCCGGCACCCCAATCCAAATAATTGTTTACGTATTCAGAAGCCAAGTTGCTTTTCGGACGGGTTTTGCCTACCAAAGTCACCGCGTATTCAATTACATTGTCGGCTACGGGAACGCGACGAATTAAATGCTGGAAGTCGATGATTTCCTGGGCGGTAAACAAAGCATTAATAGTAGCCTTAGCATCGCTGGTGGTACTTTTCACCACTTGAACTTCCTCTTCATAGGTTGGATAATCCAATTTAATGGCAAACATAAAACGGTCTAATTGCGCTTCCGGTAATGGATAAGTGCCTTCTTGCTCAATTGGGTTTTGGGTAGCCAATACAAAATACGGCAAGGACAATTTATAGTTCTGACCGGCTATGGTTACCGAACGCTCCTGCATGGCTTCGAGCAAAGCAGCTTGCGTTTTCGGTGGTGTTCTGTTGATTTCATCCGCCAAAATAATATTGGCAAAGATTGGTCCTTTGATGAACTTGAACTGACGGTTTTCGTCTAAAATTTCACTTCCTAAAATATCGGAAGGCATCAAATCAGGTGTAAACTGTATGCGTTTGAAATCCAATCCCAAAGCTTGCGAAATAGTGTTGACCATTAAGGTTTTGGCCAAACCGGGAACGCCGACTAACAAAGCGTGTCCGCCGGAAAATATGCTCAACAAAATCTGGTCGACTACGTCTTCCTGACCTACAATAATTTTGGAGATTTCCTTCTTGAGTTCAATTCTTTTTTGAACTAAATTTTGAATGGCAGCTACATCAGACATTAGATTTCGAATTTATGCTGTTAGGGATTAGTTTAACAAGTACAAGTTACATTAAAATTCAACCAAGACACTATTTTTTCAACCAATTATTGAGAAACAAACAATCTCTGTATTCTCCATTGATCTTGATGTAGGTTTCTTTGATTTTCTCATCGGTCCATTTGGCAATGGCTTTGATTTGCTTTTCTTTGAGCGCTAAATCTTTGATTTTGATATAATCTTTGGCGTAATCCGCAGTATGCTCATTGATACGGTTGGTTACGGTTATGATTTTGTATTTTTTCCCACTTCTCGGATCGTCATCTAAAATCGGAGCCGTGATGGCGCCATCTTTCAAGTTAGACACTTCACTGTACAAGGTTGGATCCATTTTGGTCAATTCGAAACGTGTATCTTGGGTTTTCGGATTGATCAAAGTTCCGCCATTGGCTCGGGTTTCTTTCTCATCAGACAAAGTTCGAGCCGCTTCGGCAAAAGTAAGCTCACCTTTTTCGATGCGAGATTTGATGGCTATAATTTTCTCACGGGCGTCTTTTAGAGCTTGGTCGGACACTTTCGGCATCATTAAAATATGACGCAACTCAACTTCTTGACCTCTGATTTTTTCTACCATAATGATGTGGTATCCATATTCGGTTTCGAAAGGTTCTGAAATTTCACCTTCGCCCAAACTAAAAGCCACATCTTTAAATTCTTTCACAAACTGTGTCTTTCTGTTGATTTTATAAAATCCACCGCTAGAAGCCGATGCACGGTCGTCGGTATAAATAACGGCTCTGGTTTTAAAGCTGGCACCGGCCAACACCTCTGCTTTAATTTCTTTGAGTCGGCGAATCACACGTTGTTTTTCTTCATCCGTAATTTTTGGGATAATCACAATTTGAGCCACTTCCATTTCAGCACCGAAAACCGGCAATTCGTCTTGCGGAATCGATTTGAAGAAAGTTCGGGTTTCTTCCGGCGTAATTTCTACAGCATCTACAATTTTTCTGCGCATTTCACCCGAAAGCTTATTGGTTTTGATAATATCGAACAAATCT
Source organism: Flavobacterium cheonhonense (assembly GCF_035671315.1). Taxonomy (NCBI): domain Bacteria; kingdom Pseudomonadati; phylum Bacteroidota; class Flavobacteriia; order Flavobacteriales; family Flavobacteriaceae; genus Flavobacterium; species Flavobacterium cheonhonense. The sequence continues at coordinate 1,209,217 of NZ_JAXAVY010000001.1, read as the reverse complement.
GTTCTGAAATCGTCTTCCGTATCTTTTTTGAAATACTGGATTACTTTTTCCATAGAACCTAATTGCTCCACCATATAAGCAATTTGCTCGCTCATTTTCTCCTTTACTTCCTCGTCTTTTACCACTATACTGTCTTGTATGGCTTGGTGAGCGTACAATTTGTCTTCTAACAAACCGCCTAACATTTGACAACGACTGATGTCTTTGGTAGATTGACCTTGACTGGCCAACTCCAAATAAGCTTTATCAATATCGGAATCCAAAACCAAATAATCGCCTACAGTAGCAATAATGCCGTCTACCTTTAATTTTTTGGTTGGACCGGCTTGTGGTTTGGGTTTAATGCTGTCTTTGATAATTTCTTGTGCATTGACAGCGCCAACGGAACAAATCACCGCTAAAACGGCTATAGCCAGTTGGTTATTTATATATTTCATAATCATTGTTTTTAATGGCATCATCGGTAATTTCTTTTTCAAACTGCTTTATTAATTCTAATTTTCTTTTGTTCAGGATAACTTCCTTTAAGGTGGGTTTGATGTATTCAAATGGTGACACTTGATTTTTATCAATCACATTGGTTATTTTTATCAGATAGACATCGTCATTCGATTGTATTTCTGCTTTTTTTCCGGGTCTGATGATTTCATCTCTGTTGTCGGGATTGATCACCGGGAGTTTGTAATACACCTGGCTCAAATCGACCCAAACCGAATCATTCATAGCGAAACTTTTAAACTGTAACGCGTAGGTATCCCAGAACTTTTTGTCTTTCTTACTATAATTAAAGAACTTATTTCTAATGGTGGCAAAGCGTGGATTATCTTTGGCAACATTGATAAACCGCAGGCGGACTAACGTACCGTTGGTTTTAAAATTTTCTTTATTCTCTTTGTAATAGGCCTTTAATTCGTCCTCATTCACCAAAGTATCAACCGTGTTTTTTACGACTTCTTCGATATAAGCCTTGGTGTACAAATCTATTTTATATTGCTTGATTAAAGCATTGTACTCGCTTTTCTTCTTATCACTCAAGTTGCGCTCAGCTGCTTCAATCAGAAGTTTTTGACTCGCCCATCGATTGATAAAATCCCGAACCAAAAGAATACTGTCGGCTTTAGACGTTCCTGCCGGAACCAGCGTAGCAATATCACTTTTGTACAAGTAGCTTTTTCCGACTCTGGCAATCGATTCCGGTTTTTGTTCAGGCTTGAAATAATTACAAGAAGCGAACAAACATAAGAGTAAAAAAAAACTACTTCTGATCATTTAGGGATGCAACTGTTTTTTAACACGCTCAAAGACGTCTTGGTTGACTTTCACGTTGAATTCTTGCTTCAAGTCATCTACCCATCTTTGTTCTAAATATTGTTGGTATTCGTTAACCAATTTACCGCGACACTCGTCTAAGGTTTTCACTGCTGCCGGCAACACTTTGTCGACTTTCACCACAAAATAATATTCTCCTTCTTTAAAGATATCCGAAATACCTACTTCAAACTTGGTAGCTTTCGGCAAGGCACTGTTGCCTTCTTCAAACTTACCGGTGTTGGCCATAATATTAACTACATTGTCAACATTAAGCTTGTCTTTAATCGCTTGCGGATCCGTATTCTTTTTCAACAAAGCCAAGGCTTTCTTGATGGTTTCCATTTTGGTGGAAGACAAGATAGTGGCTTCAACCCTATTTTTCCACATGTGGTTGAATTTGGTCGAATTGTAAAAACCTTGTAAACCTACCGTATCAGTCTTAGCACGTTCCCAAATTTCTTTTTCCATTAAATCAAACAACAGCAAACCATCGCGGTATTCGTCCATCACATAGGCAAAATCAGGAAACTCTGTCTCTAAATTTTCATCATAATAAGACGTCAATTGCTCATCCAAAAATTGCTCATAAAGTTGATCAATTAAAAGAGATAGCGGTTTTACTTTAAGACCGGCTTTTTGCTTTTTGTCTACAAAATCCAAGAACTTCTTACCTTCAATTTTTTTAGCATTGATGGTTAATAATATGCCGGTATAATCTTTGGCAGCTTCCGGTTGCGACCATTTTGATTCGTAAAAATCAGGAGTAATCCATTTAGCCAATTGAGCGTAAACTTTAGTATCTTTTTTATAAGTGTATTTTTTTCTGAGTTTCTCGTTAAGTGAAGCCGTTATTTTTTTGGAACGATCATCTTTACCGATTTTATTTTCCAATTCCATTTTCATTTCAGACATGGTACGAATCGGATGTTTTTCGATTAACTTCACGATATGCCATCCGAATTCTGATTGAAATGGTTTAGAGATATCGTTAGGCTTGGCAAGAGAAAAGGCTACTTCTTCAAACTCCTCTGAGCTAAGTTGACCCGATCCGAATTTACTCAGCAATCCGCCTTTGGGTGAAGAGGATTTGTCTTCTGAAAATTGTTTGGCTAAGTCTTCGAACTTTTCGCCTTGTTGGATTTTTTGGTAAATCTCGTTGATGGTTTTTTCCGGTTTGCCTTGGTCAGCATCTTCCGGTTTCGCTTTTAAAATCATAATGTGTGCCACCGTAACCTCGCCTCTGTTAGGCCTAATATCATTTACCTTTACAATGTGATATCCAAAACGAGTGCGGGTAATTTTAGAAACTTTCCCTTTAGCAGTGTTGTAAGCGGCATTCTCAAAACCGTATACCATTCTGAATGCGGTAAAATATCCCAAGTCACCTTTGTTTTCTTTGGCCGACGGGTCTTCGGAAAACTGCTCCGCTAAAACCGCAAAGTCTTCACCGTTATTAGCTCTTTTGACAATATCTTCAATTTTTTTATAGGCTTTTAGCGTGTCTTCGGGTGTCGCATTTTCGTCAACTAAAATTAAAATATGAGACGCTCTGACTTCTTTTTGCAATCGATTATAAGCTTCTTCGATTAAGGCTTCGGTAATCTTGGTATCGTTAAAATAGTTTTTAGCCAATTGATTTCGGTACGATTTCAACTCGGCTTGGTATTTAGCACTGTTTTGCAACCCTAATTTATACGCCTTGTTTACTTTTAATTTGTAACCGATAAAAAGTTCTAAGTATTGGTTTAAATCTTTTTGAGATTCGTCTTTCACCAAGTCTAAGTTTTTCTTGTAAACCCTTGCAAACTCATCAGTATCGTATGCTTTATCATTGATGGTAAACAAAACTTCTTTGGTGTTGGTTTGCCCGAAACCGGCCGCAGCCACCAACAGGAACAATCCTAAAAAAAACGGTTTTATACTCATAGGTCTTTGTTTCTTTGTAAAATCAGCATTAAATTTTTGATTTCGTTGCCACATCTTAAACAAATCATTTTATAGTGGTAACAATCAACAAAAGTAACAATTCAAACACATTATACAAGTATAGCGCTGACTATTAACAAAATTTTATTAACAGAATTTTAGGGTCATTTCAGAAGAAAAAAAACTCCGAAAGATTAGGAGCTCGAATTCTGAGTAAATAATAGTATTTTTGCAAACCATTTATCAAAAATTCATGAGTTTTTTAAAAGAAATACAACGTCGCAGAACATTCGGTATTATTTCGCACCCCGATGCCGGTAAAACGACCTTGACGGAAAAATTATTGCTTTTCGGAGGTGCTATCCAAGAAGCTGGTGCCGTTAAAAACAACAAAATCAAAAAAGGAGCTACTTCCGATTTCATGGAAATAGAGCGCCAAAGAGGGATTTCGGTAGCCACATCGGTTTTGGCATTCAACTATCAAGACAAGAAAATCAACATACTCGATACTCCGGGACACAAAGATTTTGCCGAGGACACTTTCAGAACCCTAACGGCTGTAGACAGCGTAATTGTGGTAATTGACGTAGCCAAAGGGGTTGAGGAACAAACCGAAAAATTGGTGGAAGTTTGCCGAATGAGAAACATTCCGATGATTGTTTTCATTAACAAACTCGACCGTGAAGGAAAAGATGCTTTTGACTTGATGGATGAAGTAGAACAAAAACTCAAACTGAGCGTTACGCCGTTGAGTTTCCCTATCGGTATGGGTTATGACTTCCAAGGAATTTACAATATTTGGGAGCAAAACATCAATCTGTTTAGCGGCGACAGCAGAAAAAATATTGAAGACACTATTGCTTTTTCCGACATCAATAGTCCGGAATTAGAAAAAATTATAGGCGAGAAACCGGCGGTTAAACTGCGAGAAGAATTGGAATTAATAGATGAAGTTTATCCGGCTTTTGACCGTGAAGCTTATTTGAACGGCGATTTACAACCGGTGTTTTTCGGATCGGCTTTGAACAATTTCGGGGTTAGAGAACTATTGGATTGCTTTGTCCAAATTGCTCCTTCCCCAAGACCGAAAGAATCGGAAACCCGTTTAGTACATCCGGAAGAAGAAAAAATGAGCGGCTTTGTCTTTAAAATACACGCCAATATGGACCCGAAACACCGCGACCGTTTGGCTTTCGTAAAAATTGTATCGGGAACTTTCGAAAGAAACAAGCCTTACACCCATGTTCGTTTGAATAAAAATTTAAAATTTTCGAGTCCAAATGCTTTTTTTGCCGAGAAGAAAGAAATTGTAGACATTTCATATCCCGGTGATATTGTAGGCTTACACGATACAGGTAATTTTAAAATCGGTGACACTTTGACTGAAGGTGAAATGATGAGCTTTAAAGGGATTCCGAGTTTTTCACCGGAGCATTTCCGTTACATTAACAATGCCGACCCGCTCAAAGCCAAACAATTGGACAAAGGTGTTGATCAATTAATGGACGAAGGTGTAGCACAATTGTTCACCTTAGAAATGAACAACCGAAAAGTTATCGGTACGGTTGGGGCATTGCAATACGAAGTAATTCAATACCGTTTGGAGCACGAATACGGCGCCAAATGCAGTTATGAAAACTTCCCGGTTCACAAGGCTTGCTGGGTAAAACCGAACGACCCAAAAAGCGAAGAGTTTAAAGAATTCAAGCGCATCAAGCAAAAGTTTTTGGCGCATGATAAATACGGACAATTGGTATTCTTGGCAGACTCGGAATTTACCATTCAAATGACGCAGAGTAAATTCCCGAATGTAAAATTATTCTTTACTTCTGAATTCGATTGATAACCTGAATTTTATCGGATAAATTTTTTAAGTTTAAAAATGATTGCTATATTTACCATCTGAAATAAAATGACTATGAAACACTTATCAAAAATATATTTGCTGGCCTTTTTGGTTTTCGCTGATATAACAGCTTTTGCCGGACCTGGTGATGATACCGGAGGAGGTGAATTAGGAGGAGGCGACCCGCCAGCGACACCGATAAATACTTATCTTATAGTTATGATAGTTTTAGGTTTGCTTATGGGGTTTTATTCTTTTAAGAAAACACAGAAATCAAATTAGTTCCTTTCCCAAACAAAAGACTTTTAAAACTAAAATAAAAAAAACCATCTTTTCAGATGGTTTTTTTGTTTTATATGACAACTATTTTTTATAATTAAGTTTAACTAATAACATCCATAAAACCATTTTTATCATTAACCATAAAAAAAACCACTCAGTTGAGTGGTTTTTTTATGGTATAATAAATTCTGATTATTCGTCTTCAGCCACTTGAATAGTTGAGATTTTAAGGTCTTTTCTGAGCGTTGTTCTTGGAAACAATACTTTTTTAGTTACCGATTTACCGTCTTGGGTTTTAATCTTCACCAACAATACTTCGGTAGCAAAACCAACCTTAATTAAAGCTTGACTATTGTTAATGTCTTTTTGTTGGAACAACAAGCGACCTGCCAAATCGTAAATCATTACATGGTCCATTACAAAGTTTCCTGTATTGATGGAAATCTCGTTAGATGGCGTTTTGTAGATAACCACTTGGTTCTCAGTCAACACCGGATCTGTAACCCCTAAAGTTGACGCTTGGAATACTACTTCAAAACGAGCGTTAAAAGTACCCGATTCAGTAGCAAACGAGTAAGCACCATCGGATAAATTATGAACCGTACCGGTTACAGTATCTCTTAAATATACCGCTTGTCCTGAAGCAAACAAACCATCTACTCTATCCACAGCTATACTGTAAGTACCGGCTGTAGTAGCAGTAAACTGCATCGGAATCACATCAGAAGTCGAGAAAGGCAAGGCTTTACATTGGATAGCGTAAGGTTCAGCATCTAAAACAGAAGCCAAAGCAATTTCACCATCGTTAATATATTTACCGTCGTAGTTCATATCGAAACCATTAGTAGCATTGGTTACATAACCAATCATGGCTTGCGAGAACGCTCCAGCTGCATTGGTAACATTCAACCAAATTCTGTTTCTTTCCACAGTATTAGCAGAATGGGCAGTATTAGCCGTTCTTAAGAAACTGTTGGTATGATCGTCAACACGCATAGTATTATCAAACACTACATTTCCTGAACCCGCTCCGGTACCTTCCACAAAGAATCCTTGTCCGGTTTGAATTACTTGATAAGGTAGGTTAGCAACTTCATTAGCTCTCTCTTCACCGTTAGTAATAAAACCACCTAAGTTGAACGTACAGTAAGAAGGCTTATTGGAACCATTGGTTTTACGCCACAAATACAAAGTACCGGTGATAGCAGCAGCATTATTAGGATTAGTAATAAATGCCTCAGGATCCATTGGAGACGGATAAGGATTACCCACTAAGGTAAAGCGTTTACCGGGACCAAAGTTAGCCAACGGAATGGTATAAGTACCACTATTTGGTACTCCGGTAAAAGTTCCTGTCCATGATTGAGGTTGTGAAGCTGAGTGTGTATTAGCCACGCGAATTAAAACTCCTTTAGCCGTTTCAAAAGAAGTGGTTGACGGACTTGTAACAACAGTATAAAAATTAGTATTAGAATCATAATTATAAAAACGGTTTGCCAAAGTTAAAGGCGAAAAAGCTTGCATTTGTTGTCCGGCTACCGGAGCAGACCACAAAGTATAATCTAAACGTTTGATTGGAGACGAATTGGCCTTCACAATTACAGTACCACTATTTAAGTTGGTTGTACCACTTTGAATTAAATGGGCTTGGGCTTCAAAAGTCATAGTACTTCCGGTAGTTACCGTTAATGCGCCTGATAAAATTACACTATCTTGCGGCACTACAGTAACCACGGCGTTATTTTGAACGGTTAAAGAACATCCTTGCAAATTATAATTAGCACCCGGTGAGGTATAATTAGCCGAAATAATCAAAGCTTTATTAGCTGTAGGCTCTCCACCAACCCAAGACGTACCGTTCCAAGTAGTGGAAGCGAAAGATAAAGTAGCTGCAGAAGAATAAGCTTCAGCACAAGCACCGTTTTGAACAACAGCTCTAAACTTAGTCTCTTGCGTTAAAGCATCACTAGTGTAAGTTGTTGCCGTGTTGGCAATTGGAGTCCAGGTGGTAAATGGACTTACTGCACTTTCCCAACGAATCACATTACCGGTGTGACCGGATAAAGTTAACAATCCGCTAGTGGCACCGGAACAAATTGTAGCAGTTCCAGAAACCGACCCTCCTACTGAAAAAGGAGACACAGTAACTGTTCTTGTTGCGGTAGCATTAGCACAACCTCCTGTTCCTGTTACGGTATAGGTCATTGTAGCTGTTCCGGAAGTAACCGGTGTTACCACTCCTGAAGCACTATTGATAGTAGCTACAGCAGTATTACCCGAAGTCCAAGCACCTCCTGATACAGAAGAACCAAAGGTAGTAGTACCATTTGAACAAATCGTTTGAGTACCACTTAAAGTTCCTGCTGATGGTGCTGCGGTTACAGTAACGGTTCTGGTAGCAGTAGCATTAGCACAACCTCCTGTCCCTGTTACAGTATATGTCATAGTAGCCGTTCCGGCAGCAACCGGAGTTACTACTCCTGTAGCACTATTGATTGTTGCTACAGCTGTATTACCTGATGTCCAAGCACCTCCTGATACAGTAGAACCAAAGGTAGTCGTACCATTCGAACAAATCGTTTGAGTTCCACTTAATGTTCCGGCTGTTGGTGCGGCAGTTACTGTAACAGTTCTGGTAGCGGTTGCATTCGCACAACCACCTGTACCTGTTATGGTATAGGTCATAGTAGCCGTTCCGGCAGCAACCGGAGTTACTACTCCTGTAGCACTATTGATTGTTGCTACAGCTGTATTACCTGATGTCCAAGCACCTCCTGATACAGTAGAACCAAAGGTAGTAGTACCATTCGAACAAATCGTTTGAGTTCCACTTAAAGTTCCTGCTGTTGGTGCAGCAGTTACTGTAACAGTTCTGGTAGCGGTTGCATTAGCACAACCTCCTGTCCCTGTTACGGTATAGGTCATTGTAGCCGTTCCGGCAGCAACCGGAGTTACTACTCCTGAAGCACTGTTGATAGTAGCTACAGCAGTATTACCCGAAGTCCAAGCACCGCCTGACACAGTTGAAGCAAATGTAGTTGTACCGTTAGAACAAACAGATTGAGTACCGCTCAAAGTTCCTGCTGATGGTGCAGCAGTTACTGTAACGGTTCTGGTAGCGGTTGCGTTAGCACAACCTCCTGTCCCTGTTACGGTATAGGTCATTGTAGCAGTTCCGGCAGCAACCGGAGTTACTACTCCTGAAGCACTGTTGATTGTTGCTACAGCTGTATTACCGGATGTCCAAGCACCGCCTGACACAGTTGAAGCAAATGTAGTTGTACCGTTAGAACAAATAGATTGAGTACCGCTTAATGTTCCGGCTGATGGAGGAGTACTTACAGTAATGGTGGCTGAGGCTGAACTAGCTTGAGCACAATCTCCACTTTGAACAATCGTTCTAAATCTTGTTGTTTCTGTTAAAGAACCACTTGTATAAGTGGTATTGGCATTTACAATTGGCACCCATGTTGTAAAAGGACTCACAGCACTTTCCCAACGAACAATGCTTCCTGTATGACCAGATAAAGTTAAAAGACCACTATTGGATCCAGCACAGATATTTGCTGTTCCAGAAACTGAACCTCCTACAGTGGCAGGTGTAATTGCTACAGAAGAAGTACTAGCAGAAGCCGAACATCCGAATGAGTTTGTAACAGTAACTGTGTAAACTGTAGCAACCGTTTGAGTTACTCCTGTAGGGTTTTGTAGTGATGAAGTAAATCCTGAAGGAGTTGATGTCCAAGCATAAGTAGGCGCAGGAGGTGTAGCAGCGGTACCCGTTACACTAACATTGTCTATAGCCCAATAATACGCATACACTCCTGCATATCTAAAACGAATAGAGACAGTGGGCTGATTTAAATAACCCGATAAGTTTGTGGTTACCAAAAGGAAACCATTAGAAGCACCTTGAGTGGTAGTATATGTATTTAAAGCAGTCCAATTAGTACCATCAGTAGAAACTTCTACATAAGCAAAATCGGTCCCATCCCAGTCTCGGTAATAGTGAAAGAAATTCAAACTTGCATCGGTTAAGCCTACTGTACTGAATGTTGGAGATTGCAATATAGTAGCAGTTGTACCACCACTACCTTGACGATCACTGTCTGAAAGATAAAAACTAGAACTGTCATTACTATTCAAGTTTTCTGTAGTTCCACAAGTAGGACATACACTGTAACCATTAGTTCTAATTGTCCAAGCAGAATTCGCAGGCGTACCACCTGCACTGGTATTCGCAGTTGTCCACCCTGTGGCAGAACCGTTGAAATTTTCATTAACTAAAGTGACCGCAGTACTTGAATTAGAAGTAGCTGATGATGTTAAATTGAAAGGTGAACCAGCACAAATTGAAGTAACACTGGCACCTGCAGTAATAGCAGAAGGAAGTGGATTTACCACCAAAGTTTTTGAGGCTGTTGCCACACCACAAGATCCTCCTGATGAAGTAAGCGTTAAGGTAGCCGTTCCAGAATAATTTGCCGGAGGCGTCCAAGTTGCATCTAAATTAGTTGCATTTGGGGTAAAAGTTCCACCGGAAACACTTGAAGACCAAGTACCACCTGTAGCAGAACCTCCGACACTACCGCCTAAGGCTGCTGAGGTGCCGCCCTGACAAATCGCTACCAAAGCACCACCGGCATTAGCCGTTGCCGGCACACATCCTTTGAAAGAGACACCGGTCATTGACCCTAAAGTAGCATTACTCAAATTTGTAGAACAAGTTGAACTGGTATTTGAGGTTGGAACACTCCTGTTTCCAACACCGTTTCTTACCCCATCAGTAGTGGTCCATGTTTGTTCATTAGCACTGGTAAAGTTAGTCGGAAAAGAGTATGTTCTGGGAGTAGTACTACCACTTCTCAAACTACTAACCACTAAAACTGCTTGGTCATTTGCATTGATAGTTAAAGCTGTACCAAACACAAAAGGATCTGCAGTACCGGTACCGGTATTGTAATTTTCAGAGTCTGTTACTGGGGTAGTTTGATCAACATAATCAAAAACAGCGGCCCATACGGTGGTTACTCTTGTAGATTGCCCTGAAACCCTAAACACTAAGTTAGTGTTACTGGCAAGATCAAGATCAGCTTCATTTAAATAATAAATAGCTGTATGCTGCCTCGGAGTCGTTGAAGTCATGTCACCGGCAGCGAGCGTCAGGTTCCTCCCCCCATAAGAAATGGAGACAGTTCTTGAACCGGCACTAGTCTGAGACGAAGCAATGGCAACCGCTAAAATCCTGTTACTATTAGAACCGGTTGGTACAGTATAAGACACTGTTTGCTGGTTTGTGGAAGTATTGTTATACAACACTGACCAGTTTTGTAAGGTGGTTACCTGCGCGTTAGCAACAGTGCCACCAAGAAGCAAAACCAGCAAAAACAAAAACCGGCTTACATGCTTTGTAGATTTAGGCATTGGTAAAAAATTTCTCATAATACTTTGTAGGTTAATGATATTAATTTGTTTTTCGTTGACAAAGGTGATTTAAAAAAACAGGTCGAATCAAAAAAAATCGATAGCAGTGCAATAAAATCGATAAAGTTCAATTTTTGTACGTATTTCACCACTTTCGAACAGAATCTAACCCATTCAAGCTAAATCAACAATCAAAAATAGATTAAAAAAGGATTACAAACCAAATTTTTTATCGACAAAATGCAATTTTTATCGATTATTTACATTTTATAGTGTTTTTTATAGTCTATATATTACAATATGATAGAATTTAGCAACAAATTATTAACTATAAAATTTAAAGCTATACTTTGGGTAGTTTAAATTGCTTTACTTTGACCAAAGCAGTAAAGTAAAGCCTATAAAAAAACCTGTCTTCGCAGACAGGTTTTTTTATAAAATATGTAAGGTGAATTTATTTAACGAACTTCTTAGTAATGGTTTCTCCGGTAACAGCCGTAATTTGCAACAACACTACTTGATTGGTGGCCGGCAAAGCCAAAGTGGCTTGTGAAGCATTGATAGCATTGCTCTCCGTTAACAAACGACCTCTGATATCGAACACTTTAATACTATTCATTACTATAGTACCGGTAGCAACAGTAACACTATAAGCATCTGCAGCGTAAACTACTACTTGATTTTGGGTTAAAGTAGGCGTATCAGTACCTAAAGTAGCTTGATATACCACTTCAAAACGGCTATCAAAAGCACCGGCTTCTACTGCAAAAGTATAAGCACCATCATTTAAATTGTGGGTAACCCCCAAAACATTATCGCGCAAAAATACAGTTTGATCGTTGGCAAATATTCCATCAGCATGGTCTATGGCAATAGTGTAAGTTCCGGCAGTAGTAGCTTTAAAACGCATTGGCACTACATCGGCAGCGTCAAACGGCAAAGCACGTCCTTGGATAGCCATAGGGTTGGCATCCAATAAGGAAGTCAAAGCAATCTCACCATCGTTAATATATTTACCATCAATTTGAGCATCAAATCCGTTAGAGGCATTAGTCATATAGCCAATCATAGTTTGTGAAAACGCACCGGTGCCGTTAGTAGCATTCAACCAAACACGATTGCGTTCTACTGAAGTAGTAGTTTGCGCATTACGGAAGAATTGGTTCGCGTTATTGTCGGCACGCATGGCATTGGTAAATAACAATTGGTTGTTCGTTCCGGTAGCTTCTACAAAGAAAGCCTGACCGGTTTGTATTACATCATTTAAGTCGAAGGTTTGATCGTCATTATTGGTAACAAAACCTCCTGAAGTCCAAGTACAATAACTAGGATTAGCGCTACCGTTGGTTTTTCTCCAGAAATATAAAGTACCGGTAATGCTACCACTGTTGTTAGCATCTTCAATGAAAGATAAGGCATTAATAGGTGACGGATAAGGATTTCCAACCAAGTTGAATCGCTCACCGGCCACAGCATCCTGCATAGTCACGCTGTAATCACCATTATGAGGCACACCCACAAATTGTCCGGCAAAAGCCGTTGGCGTAACCGCAGGGTGGTTATTAGGTACACGAATCAAGAAGCCTTTTCCGGCATCAAAAGTAGTAGTAGACGGACTAGGAACTGATTCATAAAAGTTAGTAGTCGAATTGTAAAGATAAAAACGATTCGTAAGGGTTTGCGGAGAGAAGTTCAATAAATTTTGACCCACTACCGGCGAAGACCATAACGTATAATCCAAACGTTTTAACAAAGAGCTGTTGCGTTTAACGGTTACTGAACCGGTATTGTCAACATCTGCCGTTTGAATCAAATTGGCATTGTTTTCAACCACCACATCAGCAGCTGTTAAATTGTTTACCAATTCATTTACAACAGTAATAGTATTTCCTGAATTAACAGTTAAAGAACCCGAGTTAACGGTTACTTTTTTTGCGGTAAACTCGCCGTTAACAGCAGTACTGTAAACACCGGCAATAACCGCTTCAATATCGGCATCCGGTCCGGTAGTATTGGTCCAAGCAGTACCGTTCCATGTACAAGATACCGGTTTGGTGGTTACTGAAATTTCATTTGAACTTCCGGTAGCAACTGTTCCGTTTACGGCTCTCACACGGTAAAAATATTGTGTTTCAGGATCAAGACCTGTTACAGCATAAGCAGTAACATTCCCAACATTTAAACTTTGGTATCCTGAAGCATAAACCAATGATTCACTATCTACAGTCACTACAATATCGTCAATAAAGAATCGAGCGTTGCTAATTTGAAAAGCTCTGAATGTAACTTGAGTTGCAGCAGTAGCACCGGTTACATTCACTGTATAGTTGGTAAAAGCTCCTTTAGTCATGGTTACCGAACTTTGACTCAAAGTTCCGCCACCGGTTACTTCTAAAAGTAGCGTGGTTTGCTCTGAAGCACTATCCCAAGCACCGGCTCTAAAAGTCACAACGGCATTACCGGCAATTCCAAAGGCTGGAGTAGTTAAAGCACCACGAGCACTACCCGCTCCCATTTTAGCACAATTGTCTCCTTTGTATCCTGATGCGTCTGTCCAACTAACAATATCAAAGGTATTACCGGCAACACTTCCGCTCCATCCGCCGGAATTCCCTCCGGTACCATTGGTTGTTCCTAAATTGGTCCAAGTAAAATCTTGGTTAATTACCTCTGTAACACCTCCGGTTTTAGTATAAACATCTAATTCATAAGAAGTCGCTCCCGAAACAGCATTCCATTTTGCTGTAAATCCAACCGGTAACACTGCAGTAACTGCCGTAGCCGTTGGTACCGTTAAAGCGGTAATGTCAGCTGATAAACCTGTGGGTTGCGAAACACTGTAATGAGCCGCTTTGGTACCTGCCAAACTGTAACCGGTTACCGTAACCGCAATGCCTACGCCAGGTAAAGCGGAAGCAAAAGTAGCCGTTGGCGTACCTGTAATAGATACAGCAGACTCATCGCCTGAAACGAAACCGCTCAATCCCGGCGCCCCGCTTAAAGTAGCAGTGGTTGTACCATCTTGCACTTTATCATCTGCCACCACTCCTGTTATGGTTAGGTTTTTAACCGCAACCGTCAAGTTTTGATTAACAGCAGTAGCTGCCGTATAATTAGCATTACCGGCCTGAGTAGCCGTAATAGTAGCTGAACCTGCTCCCAATATAGTAACCGTATTACCCGAAACGGTAGCCACAGCAGTATTAGAGCTGCTGTAGGATACTGTTAAACCGGAAGAGGCAGTAGCCGTTAATGCAAAAGCAGCATCTCCGTAAACTTTAGACGCCAATGTTCCAAATGTAATAGTTTGCGAAGCCTGACTTATAGTAATAGTAATTGTTGCAGCGGCACTGGTTCCACCACCGTTGGCAGCTGTAACGCCTACTGCAAAAGTCCCCACTTGCGTAGGAGTACCGGAAATTAAACCGGTAGTAGTATTTAAACTCAATCCTGTTGGTAGTGTACCCGAAGCCACAGCGTAAGACGTTGGCGCATTGGTAGCAACTACATTATAAGAGAAAGCTGTATTATAAGTACCTGTTGGGGAAGCCGGAGTAACTACCGGAGTAGCGGCATTCACGGTCAATACTCCATTATCGGCAGTAGTATCCCAAATACCATTGGTGTCACCATAACGGTATTCTGTGCTGCCGGTTCTTTGGAAACGAGACGCATAATAGTAAGTACCCGGGGTCAATCCTGTCCCTAAGTTAGCTACATATTCATCGTCATTGCCTTGATCGGCATTGAAAGTTGCCGGCACCCAATTGGTCCAAGTATTTGGATTAGTATTCGAAGTACTGTATCCTATCCAAGCGGTAATACCGGCACCCGGACTACCTGCATTGGTTACCCCGCCCAAATATACTTTAGCGTATACATTATAAGCATCGCCGGCAGTTATAGTCCCGGAAGTAGGATATTGTACATTACACCAATCTACCAATAAAGAAGTTACGGTTAAAATACGATTGTCTGTAGTACTATTCCAAATACCATTGATATCACCATAAACATATGAACCCGCTCCGATTCTATATCTGTAAGCCAAGTAATAGGTAGCCGGAGTTAAACCTGTTAGCGCTGCTTTATACTCATCATTATTACCTACATCGGTATTATAAGTCGCAGGAACCCATGTCCAACCTGCTCCACTAGGATCACTATTAGTCGTACTGTAGCCTAACCAAGCATCAATAAGTGTTCCCTCTCCGGCGCTATCAGTTAATCCAGCCGAATAAACTTGACCATAATATGTTATAGATGAACCCTCGTTTATGGAAGTAGTAAAATCAGGATATTGAATATTGGCATAGGTTATAGAGTATGCCGATGTGGTTGACCCATTTCCGGAACTTTCAGCTGAATAATTGAATGCCTTATCAGCCGTGTAAACTTTATACCAATACTGAGTCCCTTGAGACAAACCCGTATCTGTAAATGAAGTCCCAGTACCAACATATCTAACAGTTCCCACTAAAGAACCTGTACCATTTGAAGTTGTATTACCAACTCCATAAATCCCGTTTTGGTTAATATCATTATCGGCATTGGGAGCACTAGCATAGCGAACAACAACATAACCTCCTCCATCAACACCTCCCGTAGCAGCTGCCCATGAAACGTTAAGAGTTGAAGTTGTAGCAGCTGAAACAGTTACAGTTCCCGGCGAATTAGGAGCAGTATTATCTATCGCAGAACCGGGATAAATTACAAAATCGTCTACAAAAAAACTACCGGCAGCAGCTCTTCCTGCAATACCAATTCCTGATGTTGTTACTGCTGTTGTGGCGGTTGACAACACATAACTTACTTTAGTCCAAGTGGCATTTGCAGCTAATGTTGCAGCCGTTGAGTAAGCAGGATTTGAAGTCCCATTGGTAGTAACAGCTGCTTGAAAACTGTTAACACTTGCCGCATTCTGCACAAAAAACTGAACCACATACGAAGTATTGGCTGCTGGGCCGGCAGAGGCAGTAGCACTCTGAGGCGATTGTAAGTTTCTTGAAACAGTAGAAACACTCACCGCCGACGCATGTTTTGTACCACTTCTGGGTGAGGTCGTCACAATACTGGAAGAAGCTCCGGATTGATTCTGACGGCTCCAAGCGGCACTAGATAATGTAGTACCAAGGGCCCCTGTTGTTTGATTTTCAAATCCTCCATCCATAAAAGGAAAAGAGCCTATGGTTTGTGTTTGTGCAAACACAATTGATGAAGTTAATGCATTTGTTATTAAAAACAAAAACAGCACTACTCTTCTCAACGAGAAAAGATTCGTAATTTTATTCATAGTTTGATTATGTTTAGAAACTGTTTCCGAGCATCCCCACGATACACAAAAACAAGCAACCAAAAGTAGCATTTTTTTTTGCTGCTGCAAATTAAGGCCATCCGTTTTGGGTTAATTGTTAACATCTTTCTCATAAAACGGCAAAAAAAGCAATAACATTTAGAACCAAGCATTTATGAATAAGAAAATTCTAATATTTTAATAATAAAAAACCATTCAATAAATGAGTTTAAATAACAAAATCGAGGATCTTAGAGAAAATATATTGACTCATTTTTAAATATTTAGGTGAAATTAAATCTGTTTTTTTATTCATTAATTAACCCCTGTTTATTTAATCCAACGGTCATCATAAAATCAAATAAACAGCCCCGTTGGAAGATAAAAACATTAGTTGAATCATTCTCAAGGTCGACTATGCTTTTTCACCGCCTCTTTGAGGGTATGGTAAAATTAAGCGAGGGCACACAAAATATTATCCAAAGAAAGCTTAGCGAAAGACTTATTATCATTCAGAGGTCATCAGCCGCAAAATATTTTTAGCTATTTTTTTATCTAATTCTCTAACAATAAAAAACCCTCTCCGGTTGGAGAGGGTTTTGATTATTTCAGTTGCTTATTAGGCCTGACCTGCAGGTCCGAAGTTCAAAGGAACTTGCGGTTGCTCGGTATCCTTGATTTCGCCGTTAGCCAGCTCATATCTGTGGATATTTTCGCCTAATGCTTTTAGAAAACGTTTGGCATGTTGCGGCGTGAGCACAATTCTCGATTTTACTTTGGCCTTAGGCACACCCGGCATTAGGGTTACAAAATCAACTACAAATTCGGAAGCCGAATGGTTAATGATGGCCAAATTAGAATAGATTCCTTCGGCTGTTTTTTCATCCAACTCGATGTTGATTTGCCCTTGTTGTGGATTGTTATCGCTCATTTGATATTAGATTTTAAATATTAGATATAAAGCTTACTACGGATAGCAATATAAAAAGCCACTAATTTAGAATATAAAGTAGTGGCTTTTATTGAATTAACTATTACTAAAGATATTAGTAAATGTATTCTTCTTTGTTAGCCATGATTTCATTGTAATCTTCTTTCGAACCTACAATGGTATGATCGTAATCTCTCATACCCGTTCCTGCCGGAATTCTGTGACCTACAATTACATTTTCTTTCAATCCTTCTAAAGTATCTACTTTACCGGCTACAGCGGCTTCGTTTAATACTTTAGTAGTTTCCTGGAAGGAAGCTGCCGAGATGAACGATTTAGTTTGTAACGACGCTCTGGTAATACCTTGTAATACCGGAGTAGCGGTAGCGGTGATTACATCACGAGCGACTACTAAGTTTTTATCGTTGCGTTTCAACATCGAATTCTCATCTCTTAATTCACGTGGCGATACAATTTGACCCGGTTTTAAAGTTTCCGAATCACCGGCATCTTCCACTACTTTCATTCCATACAATTTATCGTTTTCTTCAATGAAGTCAGCGGTGTGAATCAATTGTTCTTCTAAGAACAAAGTATCTCCCGGATCTTGCACTTGAACTTTACGCATCATTTGACGAATAACTACTTCGAAGTGTTTGTCGTTGATTTTTACCCCTTGTAAACGGTAAACCTCTTGAATTTCATTTACCAAGTACTGTTGAACAGCAGATGGCCCTTGAATTCTTAAGATATCTTCCGGTGTAATAGCACCGTCAGACAATGGCATACCTGCTTTCACGAAGTCGTTTTCTTGTACTAAGATTTGACTTGACAATTTCACCAAGTATTTCTTAATCTCACCAAATTTAGATTCGATGATGATTTCACGGTTACCACGTTTGATTTTACCGAAAGACACTACCCCGTCAATTTCAGACACTACGGCCGGATTAGATGGATTACGAGCTTCTAACAACTCGGTAATTCTTGGTAAACCTCCGGTGATATCCCCGGCTTTAGAAGAACGACGAGGAATTTTAACCAAGATTTTACCGGCTTTAATTTTCTCTCCGTCTTCTACCATCAAGTGCGCTCCAACCGGTAAGTTGTATGAACGGATTAACTCACCGTCTTTACCGTATACCAATAAGGTTGGGATTAATTTTTTATTTCTTCCTTCAGAAATTACTTTTTCTTGGAAACCGGTTTGCTCATCGATTTCAACTTGGAACGATTGTCCTTGTTCTAAATCTTCGTAAGCAATTTTTCCGGTAAACTCAGAAACAATAACTCCGTTGTATGGATCCCATTTACAAATGACAGCGCCTTTCTCAACCACATCTCCATCTTTCACACTGATAACAGAACCGTAAGGTATGTTGTGCGTACTTAATAGGATTCCGGTTTTAACATCTATCAATTTTAATTCGGTTGAACGTGACACAACGATATCTACTTTGTTACCGTCGTTATCTTCTCCAACTACCGTTTTCAAATCTTCGATTTCTAATCTACCACCGAATTTAGCAATGATGCTGGACTCTTCAGAAACACCTCCGGCAACCCCTCCAACGTGGAAGGTACGTAGGGTTAACTGCGTTCCAGGCTCCCCAATAGACTGTGCTGCGATTACTCCGACAGCTTCTCCTTTTTGGGTCATTTTTCCGGTAGCTAAGTTTCTTCCGTAACATTTAGCACAGATACCTTTCTTAGCTTCACAAGTCAATGGAGAACGTACATCTACTCTCTCTAACGGAGATTCCTCGATGGCTTTTACGATAGCTTCCGTGATTTGCTCACCTGAATGTACTAAGATTTCGTTATTTAAAGGATTGATTACATCTTGTAACGCCACACGTCCTAAGATTCTTTCTCCTAAGGTTTCTACGATTTCTTCGTTTTTCTTCAAAGCCGAAACTTCGATTCCTCTTAACGTACCACAATCTACAGAGTTTACGATTACGTCTTGAGAAACGTCGTGTAAACGACGAGTTAAGTAACCCGCATCCGCCGTTTTCAAAGCGGTATCCGCTAATCCTTTACGAGCACCGTGCGTAGAGATGAAGTATTCCAAAATCGATAGACCTTCCTTAAAGTTGGAAAGAATCGGGTTTTCGATAATTTCTCCACCACCAGCAGTTGATTTTTTCGGCTTAGCCATCAAACCACGCATACCGGTTAACTGACGAATCTGCTCTTTTGATCCACGCGCTCCGGAGTCAAGCATCATATATACTGAGTTGAATCCTTGTTGGTCTTCGCGGATGTTTTTCATCGCTAACTCAGTTAACAATGCATTGGTTGAAGTCCACACGTCGATTACTTGGTTGTAACGCTCGTTGTTGGTGATAAGACCCATGTTATAGTTCATGGTAATTCCGTCCACTTGCTCACGAGCATCAGCAATTAATTCATCTTTTCTTTGTGGGATGATGATATCCCCTAATGAGAATGACAATCCACCTTTGAAAGCGAATTTGTACCCCATATCTTTCATGTTATCCAAGAACGCTGCAGTAGTTGGCACATCAGTTACGGCTAAAATTTTACCAATAATATCACGTAATGATTTTTTGGTCAATACCTCATTGATGTAACCGGCAGCTTCAGGCACTACTTCGTTAAATAATACTCTACCGGCGGTAGTTTGGATAAGTTGGTATACTAATTCACCGTTTTCGTTAAAGTCTTTGGCTCTGATTTTCACGCGAGCATTCAACTCTAATCTACCTTCATTCAAAGCGATGTTTACTTCTTCTGCAGAGTAGAAGGTTAAGCCTTCGCCTAAAATTTTATGATCCGGTGTAGATAATCTTTCTTTGGTCATGTAGTACAGACCCAAAACCATGTCCTGAGAAGGTACGGTAATTGGCGCACCATTAGCCGGGTTCAAGATATTGTGAGAAGCCAACATTAACAATTGTGCTTCCAAAATAGCCTCCGGTCCTAACGGCAAGTGTACTGCCATCTGGTCACCGTCGAAATCCGCGTTAAACGCCGTACACACTAACGGGTGCAATTGAATCGCTTTTCCTTCGATTAACTTTGGCTGGAACGCTTGGATACCCAAACGGTGCAAAGTAGGAGCACGGTTTAGCAATACCGGATGTCCTTTGATTACGTTTTCAAGGATATCCCATACTACAGGCTCTTTTTTATCGATGATTTTCTTAGCCGATTTAACGGTTTTAACGATTCCTCTTTCGATTAACTTACGAATAACGAATGGTTTGTATAGTTCCGCCGCCATGTCTTTTGGCAAACCACATTCGAACAATTTCATTTCAGGTCCAACCACAATTACCGAACGAGCAGAATAATCCACACGTTTCCCTAATAAGTTTTGACGGAAACGACCTTGTTTACCTTTCAAGGAATCCGAAAGGGATTTCAATGGACGGTTTGATTCAGTTTTAACCGCAGAAGCTTTACGCGTGTTGTCGAATAATGAATCTACTGATTCTTGCAACATACGTTTTTCGTTTCTCAAGATTACTTCCGGCGCTTTAATTTCCATCAATCTTTTCAAACGGTTGTTACGGATGATTACTCTTCGGTACAAATCGTTCAAATCGGAAGTCGCAAAACGACCACCATCTAGCGGCACCAACGGACGCAATTCAGGCGGAATCACCGGAATTACTTTCAAAATCATCCACTCAGGACGGTTTTCTCTGTTAAGGTTAGCCTCGCGGAAAGATTCTACTACTTGTAATCTTTTTAACGCTTCTGTTTTTCTTTGTTTAGACGTTTCGTTGTTAGCGCTGTGACGCAACTCGTATGACAAAGCATCTAAGTCGGTGCGAGCCAACAAGTCCATAATACATTCAGCACCCATTTTGGCGATGAATTTATTCGGATCATTATCATCTAAATATTGGTTCTCCATCGGAAGAGTGTCTAAAATATTCAAATACTCTTCTTCCGTTAAGAAGTCTAATCTTTGTAAAGATTCGCCGTCTGCATTTTTAGCAATACCGGCTTGGATTACTACGTATCTTTCGTAGTAAATGATCATGTCTAATTTTTTAGACGGTAACCCAAGGATGTAACCAATTTTGTTGGGTAACGAACGGAAGTACCAGATGTGAGCGATTGGCACCACCAAGTTGATGTGACCTACTCTGTCTCTACGTACTTTTTTCTCTGTTACTTCAACACCACAACGGTCACAAACGATTCCTTTGTAACGGATTCTTTTGTATTTACCACAAGCACATTCGAAATCCTTTACAGGTCCGAAGATACGCTCACAGAAAAGACCGTCACGTTCCGGTTTGTGGGTTCTATAGTTGATAGTTTCCGGCTTCAAAACCTCACCTCTTGACTCAGCCAAGATGGATTCGGGAGAAGCTAGTCCTATCGAAATTCTGTCAAATCTTTTGATAGTATTTTTAGTATCTTTATTTCTATTCATCATAGTCGTAAACTTTTAAATGTTACAGTCGCAGTTTTCAGTCACAGTCAGCAGTAATTGCCAACTGAGACCGAGACTGGTTTACTGATTTATTCTTCTAATCTGATATCTAATCCGAGACCTTTCAATTCATGCATTAACACATTGAATGATTCTGGTAATCCCGGCTCCGGCATAGTTTCTCCCTTAACGATAGCTTCGTAAGTTTTAGCTCTACCGATTACGTCATCCGATTTAACAGTCAAAATTTCTCTAAGCGTACTTGAAGCACCATAAGCCTCAAGTGCCCAAACCTCCATTTCTCCGAAACGCTGACCTCCGAACTGAGCTTTACCTCCTAACGGTTGTTGCGTAATCAATGAGTATGGACCAATAGAACGTGCGTGCATTTTATCATCTACCATGTGTCCTAATTTCAACATGTAGATTACACCCACTGTTGCCGGTTGGTGGAAGCGTTCACCTGTTCCTCCGTCGTACAAATAAGTATGACCGAATCTTGGGATTCCTGCTTCGTCCGTGAAGGCGTTGATTTGGTCTAAAGAAGCACCGTCGAAGATTGGCGTAGCGAATTTTCTACCCAAGTTCATACCGGCCCAACCCAATACGGTTTCGTAAATCTGACCAATGTTCATACGCGATGGTACCCCTAGCGGATTCAATACGATATCTACCGGTGTTCCGTCTTCCAAGAAAGGCATGTCTTCATGACGAACGATACGAGCCACAATACCTTTGTTTCCGTGACGTCCCGCCATTTTATCACCCACTTTCAATTTACGTTTCTTAGCGATATAAACTTTCGCTAATTTCAAGATACCCGCTGGTAATTCGTCACCCACAGTAATGGTAAATTTCTCTCTTCTTAATGCCCCTTGCAAATCGTTTAATTTGATTTTGTAGTTGTGGATTAAGTCGTTTACCAATTTGTTAGTTTCGTCATCAGCTACCCATTGTCCTTTAGTCAAGTGAGCGAAATCTTCAACGGCATGTAACATTTTTTGGGTGTATTTTTTACCTTTTGGCAATACTTCTTCACCCAAGTCGTTCATTACACCTTGCGATGTTTTTCCGTTCACGATGTTGAACAATTTGTCAACCAATTTGTCTTTTAATTCAACAAATTTAGTTTCGAATTCCATTTCCAAAGTCGTCAAATCGTCTTTGTCTTTGGTACGTTTCTTTTTATCTTTTACCGCTCTCGCGAATAATTTTTTATCTAAAACCACACCGTGTAATGATGGAGACGCTTTTAAGGAAGCATCTTTCACATCACCTGCTTTGTCTCCGAAGATGGCTCTTAACAACTTCTCTTCCGGAGTTGGATCAGATTCTCCTTTTGGTGTAATTTTTCCGATTAGAATGTCACCCGGTTTTACCTCGGCTCCGATTCTGATCATACCGTTTTCATCTAGGTCTTTAGTCGCTTCTTCAGAAACGTTAGGGATATCGTTAGTTAACTCTTCGTTACCTAATTTGGTATCACGAACTTCCAAAGAATAGTCATCAATATGAATAGACGTAAAGATGTCATCGCGTACTACTTTTTCAGAAATTACAATCGCATCCTCGAAGTTGTACCCTTTCCAAGGCATAAAGGCCACTTTAAGGTTTCTACCTAAGGCCAACTCTCCGTTTTGCGTTGCATAACCTTCACAAAGTACTTGTCCTCTGGTTACTCTGTCGCCTTTTCTTACGATAGGCTTCAAGTTGATAGATGTACTTTGATTGGTTTTTCTGAACTTGATTAATTGGTATGTTTTTTCATCCGGGTCGAAGCTTACCATTCTTTCTTCTTCCGTTCTGTCGTATTTGATGGTAATGATGTTGGCATCAACGTACTCTACAGTACCTTCGCCTTCCGCATTAATTAATACTCTTGAGTCAGAAGCCACTTGGCGCTCTAAACCGGTTCCTACGATTGGGGCTTCAGGACGTAATAATGGTACGGCCTGACGCATCATGTTGGATCCCATCAACGCACGGTTCGCGTCATCGTGTTCCAAGAACGGAATTAACGAAGCTGAAATCGAAGCGATTTGGTTTGGTGCCACGTCGGTATAATGAATCTCGGTTGGATCAACTACCGGGAAGTCACCTTCCTCACGGGCAATAACTTTATCAGCCGTAATTTTACCATTGTTATCCATGGTGATGTTCGCTTGTGCAATCATCTTACCTTCTTCTTCCTCTGCACTTAAATAGATGGGTTCTGAAACCAAATCTACTTGTCCGTTAGTTACTTTACGGTATGGTGTTTCAATGAATCCCATTCCATTTACTTTGGCGTAAACCCCTAATGAAGAAATCAAACCGATGTTTGGTCCTTCCGGCGTTTCAATCGGACACAAACGACCGTAGTGTGTATAGTGAACGTCACGCACCTCGAAACCGGCTCTTTCACGAGAAAGACCACCAGGTCCTAGGGCAGACAATCTTCTTTTGTGGGTAATCTCGGCCAATGGATTGGTTTGATCCATAAACTGAGACAACTGGTTGGTACCAAAGAAAGAGTTGATAACCGAAGACAATGTTTTGGCATTGATCAAATCGATAGGTGTAAACACCTCGTTATCTCTAACGTTCATTCTTTCGCGGATGGTACGCGCCATACGAGCTAAACCTACACCGAATTGTTGAGACAATTGCTCACCAACAGTTCTTACACGACGGTTAGACAAGTGATCGATATCATCAATCTCTGCTTTAGAGTTGATCAATTCGATTAAATATTTAACGATAGTGATGATATCTTCTTTGGTAAGCACTTGCTTTTCCATTGGGATATCAAGGTTTAACTTTTTGTTCATTCTGTAACGACCTACTTCACCTAAGTTGTAACGTTGGTCAGAGAAGAACAATTTATCGATGATACCGCGAGCCGTTTCCTCATCAGGCGGTTCTGCATTACGCAACTGACGGTAAATGTGCTCAACAGCTTCTTTTTCAGAGTTGGTTGGGTCTTTTTGTAATGTATTGTGGATGATAGCGTAATCGCCTTGATTCGCGTCTTCCTTATGCAACAAAATAGACTTCACATTAGAATCGATAATTTCTTCCACATTATCTTTGTCGATAATAGTGTCACGATCTAAGATGATTTCGTTACGCTCGATAGATACAACTTCTCCGGTATCTTCGTCTACGAAATCTTCATGCCAAGTATTCAATACTCTCGCGGCTAATCGTCTTCCAATGTATTTTTTTAATCCGGTTTTAGATACTTTGATTTCTTCGGCAAGGTCGAAAATCTCTAAGATATCTTTATCTCTTTCGAACCCGATGGCACGGAAAAGAGTAGTAACCGGTAATTTTTTCTTTCTATCAATGTAAGCGTACATTACGCTGTTGATGTCGGTAGCAAATTCAATCCATGAACCTTTGAAAGGAATTACTCTGGCAGAATACAACTTGGTTCCGTTAGCATGGAAAGACTGACCGAAGAATACGCCCGGAGAACGGTGTAATTGAGAAACAACCACACGCTCAGCACCATTGATAACGAAAGTTCCGCTTGGTGTCATGTAAGGAATAGTCCCTAAATAAACGTCTTGTACGATAGTTTCAAAATCTTCGTGTTCCGGATCGGTACAGTACAATTTCAGACGCGCCTTCAAAGGCACACTGTATGTTAAACCTCTTTCAATACACTCTTGAATGGTGTAGCGCGGTGGGTCAACAAAATAATCCAGGAATTCTAATACAAATTGGTTTCTTGTATCAGTAATTGGAAAGTTTTCCATGAAGGTGTTGTAAAGCCCTTCGTTGCCTCTTTCGTCAGATTTGGTTTCCAATTGGAAGAAATCTTTAAAAGATTTTACCTGAACATCCAAGAAATCCGGATATTGAGGTATGTTTTTCGTAGAGGCAAAATTCAATCTTTCAGTCTGATTTGTTATCATCAATGGACAAAATTTTGATTTAAAAAAAGTAATTTTTTGTGTGAGAGCACACTGTTTTATATCTACTTTCCTTTAAAATTAACCATTACCTCTTTAAAAATAAACCAGGAAATTTGTTTGTTTTTTTCTTCGTAATGGCTAAAGATGGGTTTCGCATTTGACTATATAAATGAGATAAAAATTTATATAATTTTATTATACGAAAAATGGTTTAGGCCCTTGGACGCATTGTCCAAGGCCTAAACCTAGTTTTCAAACCGGTGTTGGATTATTTTAACTCAACAACAGCTCCAGCTTCTTCTAAAGATTTTTTCAAACCTTCAGCTTCTGCTTTAGATACTCCTTCTTTGATGTTTGACGGCGCGCCATCAACGATATCTTTTGCTTCTTTCAAGCCAAGACCTGTTAATTCTTTTACAGCTTTAACTACTGCTAATTTAGAAGCACCAGCATCTTTCAATACTACTGTGAATTCTGTTTGCTCTTCAGCAGCTTCAGCACCACCACCACCAGCAGCAACTACTACTGCAGCAGCAGCAGGCTCGATACCGTACTCATCTTTTAATATTGTAGCTAAATCATTAACTTCTTTTACTGTTAAGTTAACTAATTGTTCTGCGAATTGTTTTAAATCTGCCATTTTTTCTATCGTTTAAAATGTTCTTTTTTAATATTTATTTTTTAGTCTGCTCTAATTATTCTGCTGCAGCTTCTCCTTTTTGCTCAGCATTGTTTAACAAAGCTGAAAGGATGCGTTTAGCAGGCGATTGAAGTAATCCGATGATTTCACCGATAACTTCTTCTTTAGATTTAAGGGAAGCTAAGCTATCTAATAAGTTATCTCCGATGTAGATCTCTTGGTTGATGTAAGCCCCTTTGAATACCGGTTTATCCGATTTCTTTCTGAAGTCTTTGATGATTTTTGCAGGAGCATTAGCCACATCAGCCATAAAAACTGATGAGTTACCCTTTAATACAGATGGTAAATCTCCGTAATCATTAGTTGAAGCTTCCATTGCTTTTTCAAGCAAAGTATTTTTAACAACTTCTAATTTAATTCCGGCTTTGAAACAAGCTCTTCTTAAATTGGAAGTAGTTTCAGCGTCTAAACCTGAAGTATCTGCAATGTAGATAATATTAGTTTCAGCCAACTTTGCAGTTAAATCTTCTATCGCGATTGATTTTTCTTCTCTTGTCATAATAAAATATGTTTAACTACCAATTATACAGCTTTAGGATCTAAAGCGATAGCAGGACTCATAGTACTTGACAAGTGGATAGACTTGATGTAAGTACCTTTAGCTGCAGTTGGTTTTAATTTAACTAATGTTTGAATAATTTCGTGAGCGTTATCTACAATTTTATCAGCGTCGAAAGAGATTCTTCCGATACCGGCATGTACGATTCCGGTTTTATCCACTTTGAAGTCGATTTTACCCGCTTTAACTTCAGCAACAGCTTTACCAATTTCCATAGTAACTGTTCCAGTTTTAGGGTTTGGCATTAAACCTCTTGGTCCTAATACACGTCCTAAAGGTCCTAATTTACCCATGATAGCCGGCATAGTGATGATAACATCAACATCAGTCCAACCATCTTTAATTTTTTGAAGGTAATCGTCTAATCCAACGAAATCAGCTCCGGCTGCTTTAGCTTCAGCTTCTTTGTCCGGAGTAACTAAAGCTAATACTTTAGTATCTTTACCGGTTCCGTGAGGAAGGGTTACAACACCTCTTACCATTTGATTTGCTTTTCTTGGATCAACACCTAAACGAACAGCAATATCTACTGACTCATCAAATTTTGCAGAAGCAACTGTTTTCAATAAAGATGAAGCATCTTTTAAAGAATACAATTTATTTTTCTCAATTTTTGAAGCAGCCTCTTTTTGTTTTTTTGTCAATTTTGCCATGTCTTATCCTTTGTTTAGAGGAGAATCTCCAGTTACAGTTAATCCCATTGATCTAGCTGTTCCAGCAACCATGCTCATAGCAGATTCGATAGTGAATGCATTTAAATCTGGCATTTTGTCCTCTGCAATCGTTTTGATTTGGTCCCAAGAAACGTTACCAACTTTACGACGATTAGGCTCTCCTGAACCGGATTTAATTTTAGCAGCATCCAATAACTGAATTGCAGCAGGTGGAGTTTTCACGACAAAATCGAATGATTTGTCTTTGTACACGGTAATTTGTACCGGTAACACTTTGCCAGGTTGATCTTGGGTTCTAGCATTAAATTGCTTACAGAACTCCATGATGTTAACCCCAGCAGCTCCCAAAGCAGGTCCAACCGGTGGCGACGGGTTCGCAGCACCTCCCTTAACTTGTAGTTTAACTACTTTACTAATTTCTTTAGCCATTTCTTAAAAAAAATTTTGCATCTCTCAATTGGAAGCGATTGACGCGGGTTATAATGTATGTAACAAAAAATTATACTTTTTCAACTTGCATAAAACTCAATTCTAATGGTGTTTTTCTACCGAAGATTTTTACCATTACTTCAAGCTTACGCTTTTCTTCATTGATTTTATCAATAGTTCCGTTGAAACCATTGAAAGGACCATCAATTACCTTAATTGTTTCGCCAACAGTGAAAGGAATATTCTGAGTATCAGTATTCACCGCCAACTCATCTACTTTTCCTAGCATTCTGTTCACTTCTGACAAACGCAATGGCACAGGATCTCCTCCTTTTACTTCACCTAAAAAACCAATTACACCGGTAATCGATTTGATGATGTGAGGAATTTCCCCAACCAAATTAGCTTCTATCATTACATAGCCAGGAAAATATACTTTGTCCTTAGCTATCTTTTTTCCATCTCTAACCTGTACCACTTTTTCAGTAGGGACAAGCACTTGAGAGATGTAATCTGACATGCCTAACCTGTTAATCTCAGTTTCAATATAAGCTTTCACTTTATTTTCCTGACCACTAACAGCTCTTACGACATACCATTTTTTTAAATTAATATCAGCCATTTCAGTATATTAAGAATTTAACCATGTAAAGAATCCAGCAATAACTTTCGCACAAGCTTCATCAACTCCCCACGTAGCTAGAGCACAAACAACTGAAAATACAGCTACCACAATAGTGTATCTTTGAACCTCAGCCCATTCCGGCCAAGTAACATTTGTTTTCAATTCTTCAAATGCTTCTGATATATAGTTAACAATTTTTGCCATTGTATATTTTTTTTGCACGGGCGGGAGGATTCGAACCACCATCAACGGTTTTGGAGACCGCTATTCTACCCTTGAACTACGCCCGTTTCATTAAAAACCAGTGTCGCCTTGACTGACGACACTGGTAATTTATTTACTAAATAATTAGTCTAAAATTTCAGTTACCTGACCAGCACCAACTGTTCTACCACCTTCACGGATAGCGAAACGTAAACCTACGTTTAATGCAATTGGGCTTAACAAGCTTACTTCAATAGTTAAGTTATCACCTGGCATTACCATCTCTACACCTGCTGGTAAAGAAATAACTCCTGTTACGTCAGTTGTACGTACGTAGAACTGCGGACGGTAGTTATTGTGGAATGGCGTGTGACGACCACCTTCTTCTTTTTTCAAGATATAAACCTCAGCTTTGAATTTAGCGTGTGGTTTTACTGAACCTGGTTTACAAATAACCATACCTCTTTTGATATCAGCTTTATCGATACCTCTTAACAAAAGACCTACGTTATCTCCAGCTTCACCTCTGTCAAGGATTTTACGGAACATCTCAACTCCAGTGATTGTAGAAGTCAATTTGTCAGCTCCCATACCGATAATTTCTACCGGATCTCCAGTATTAGCAACTCCAGTTTCGATACGACCTGTAGCAACAGTTCCACGACCTGTAATTGTAAATACGTCCTCAACAGGCATCAAGAATGGTTTAGCGTTGTCACGTACCGGCTCTTCGATCCAGTTGTCAACAGCTTCCATCAATTCGATGATTTTTGGTACCCAGTTAGGGTCATTGTTCAATCCACCTAAAGCAGAACCTTGAACTACAGGACCATTGTCTCCATCATATTCATAGAAAGACAATAAGTCTCTGATTTCCATTTCTACTAATTCTAATAATTCCGGATCGTCAACCATGTCCACTTTGTTCATGAATACAACGATTCTAGGAATACCTACCTGACGTCCTAAAAGGATGTGCTCACGAGTTTGTGGCATTGGTCCGTCAGTTGCAGCTACTACTAAGATAGCACCGTCCATTTGAGCAGCACCAGTAACCATGTTCTTAACGTAATCCGCGTGACCTGGACAGTCAACGTGAGCGTAGTGACGGTTAGCAGTTTCGTACTCAACGTGTGAAGTGTTGATAGTAATACCTCTTTCTTTTTCTTCCGGAGCGTTATCAATTTGATCAAATGATTTCGCTTGACAGTAACCTGCATCAGACAATACTTTAGTAATTGCTGCAGTTAAAGTAGTTTTTCCGTGGTCTACGTGTCCAATTGTACCTATATTAAGGTGTGGCTTGGTACGACTAAAATTTTCTTTTGCCATTTTACTTAATTTTTAATCTTAGTTTATATATTAGTGTTCAAATTTTACAATTTTGAGCCAACTACGGGATTTGAACCCGTGACCTCTTCCTTACCAAGGAAGCACTCTACCCCTGAGCTAAGTCGGCTTGTACTAGCTTAGAAGTTAAACCTCAGAATTCAGAAACTTCCAAATCCTTATTGCTAAACTCCAATCATTTTGAATCCTCAACACATGGTTGAATTTCCAATTTTAGAATACCACCTTTTAAGTGATAATCCTGATAAGGTGATGCCTTATCCAAGCTTTAAATCTGAATTTACTCGAAAGCAAAATCTCGGATAAATTCCTATTCAAAGTTAGTGGGGAGAGCAGGATTCGAACCTGCGAAGATGTAATCAGCGGATTTACAGTCCGCCCTCGTTGGCCGCTTGAGTATCTCCCCTAACCTTTTTATTTTCAATACTATAAAAGAACCGAGCCGATGGAGGGACTCGAACCCACGACCTGCTGATTACAAATCAGCTGCTCTAGCCAACTGAGCTACACCGGCAACAATAAAAAAAGTCCGCTATTTCTAACGGACTGCAAATGTAGGCATTTTATCTTTTAATCAAAACATTTTTGAAAAAATTTTCATCTTAGGTATGTGCTCTGATTTTTTCTTTCCTTTTTACCAATAATCGCTCCAAGGATTCTGAGGATAATTCTACCGCTTCCTCAAAAGTTTTACATTGTTTTTTTACCACAAAATCATCTCCGGGAACATGAATTTTCACCTCTACAATTTTATTTTCCTTCTCACTAGTGTTGTCTACCTTCAAAAAAACATCTGAAGAAACGACTTTGTCGTAGAATTTTTCGAGTTTACCTAATCTTTCATTGATAAAATCAACCAGCTTTCTGTCGACAGTAAAGTTTACTGCATGAACATTTACCTTCATAATACTATTTTTATTGATTAAACATGGTCGAATTATTTTTGGTTTCTGGGATGCGCACTACCGTAGATTTTTTTTAGCTCTGCTAAACTACTATGTGTATAGACTTGGGTAGAAGCCAAACTGGAATGTCCTAATAATTCTTTAACCGAATTAATATCTGCCCCATGATTCAAAAGATGCGTCGCAAATGTATGTCTTAAAATATGCGGACTCCTTTTTACCTTCTCTGAGACATTACTAAAGTAATAATTTATTAGCCGATAAACAAACGAATCGTTCAATTTAACGCCTTTTAACAATAGAAAAAAAGAGTCATCATCGATAATTCTCTGTAAACGTGACCTTTCGTCCAAATAAATCCTAATCTGATTTTGAACCACAGGCAAAACAGGAATGATTCTTTCCTTATTTCTCTTCCCTAACACTTTTATCGTTCCGTTGGACAAATCAACATTGTGCAACTTTAGTCCTATCAGCTCTGCGCGTCGAATACCGGTAGTGTAAAACAAATCCACCACCAACTTGTCGCGCACACCTTCAAAACCCTCCGGATACACAATTTGATTGAGTACCAAATCCAACTCTTTTTCCGAAAAGGGAATTTGAAGCTTCTTGGGAGATTTCAAGGCTTTGTGCTTGAGTAACGGACTTGTTTCGATTTGCTTGGTCTTGAGCAAGAATTTGTAAAACGATTTTAAAGAAGATATCTTTCTGTTAATAGAACTATTGGATACACCGTCATCAGACAACGAAACTATCCAAGCACGAATTTGATTGTAGTTGACGCGAATTAAATCATCATCCTCAAAAGCACCTTTCAAAAAAGCCTGAAAAAAACCCAAGTCGTTCAAGTACGCGGTTACCGTATGTGGAGAATAGTTTTTCTCCAAACCCAAATAGTCCCGAAATCTAGCCTTGATACTTACCATAAAAAAAACCGCTGACCTCAAAGTTAAAAAACTTTAATGATCAGCGGTTGTATCTTATCAGGAAATTAACTTATCCTTCTAAATTGTCTCTCAATGTTTGAATATAAGCAGCTTTTTGAATTTGTGCTCTTCTCACTACTGATGGCTTAGTAAACGCCTGACGCGCTCTAAGTTGTCTTACAGTTCCGGTTTTATCGAATTTTCTCTTGTAGCGCTTTAATGCTCTATCAATGTTTTCTCCGTCTTTAATTGGTATAATCAACATAATTTAGACACCTCCTCTCATTTAGTGGGTGCAAAAGTAACAATAATTTTGACTCGAACAAACAAATTTCAATTTGTTTTGGAAATAGGCGAAGCAATGATAAATTGTAAATTATTTTTTGGGCGTGCCGGTGCCTACAGCCATCATCTTGAATAGAAACCATTCACACAGCCACCGTCGGGCTGTACGTTGCAATCTTTTACTGCGTAAAAGGATTTCCTCTTCCATCCCTCACGCGAAAGTAAGGAACAAGTGAAAAGACAAAAGGGATAAGTAAAAAGTCATTTCAACTTATCCCTTTTCCCTAATCCCTTATTTCTCATTATTTAACCGCCGGCTGATAGCTTTTATTGTCTATAATCAATTTAGACAAAATCTCTCTCAAGATTTCAGAAGTTCCGCCGCCAATCGGCCCTAAACGACTGTCCCTTAACAAGCGCGCCAACGGATATTCTTCCATATAACCATAACCGCCCAACATTTGCAAGCAACTGTAAATCACTTCATCGGCCACTTTAGTCGATTTTAACTTGGCCATGGTCGCTTCTTTAACCACATATTCTCCTTGATTCAATCTAGCGACTGCCGCATAATTGAAAATTTTACAGTGCTCTACTTCAGTTGCATTATCTACCATGGCATGACGTAAGGCTTGGAACTTATCAATAGATCTACCGAAAGCTTCGCGTTGCGACATATATTCTAAAGTATAATTGATAGCATATTCCGCTCGAGCGTGGGCATTAATCGCCATAATCAATCGTTCCAAAGCAAAGTGTTGCATGATATACGGGAAACCTTTCCCTTCTTCTCCCATTAAGTTGGCCACAGGAATTTCCACATTGTCAAAAGAAATTTCTGCCGTATCGGAAGCTCTCCAACCCAATTTATCCAATTTGGTAGCATTGATACCTTTAGTGGCTGTGTCTACTAAAAATATACTGATGCCTTTGTTTCCTAACTCCGGACTGGTTTTCGCAGCCACTACATAGTAATCCGCATAAACACCATTAGTGATAAAGGTTTTAGAACCGTTAATCACATATTTATCGCCATTTTTTACTGCCGTAGTTCGCATTCCGGCCACATCGCTTCCGCCAAAAGGCTCAGTCAAACATAAGGCTCCGATTTTATCACCGGCTATACTGGGCGCTAAATAATCTTGTTTGATTCTCTCATCGCCTTCCGCATTCAAATGCGTCATGGCCAAATAAGCATGCGCCCACATGGCAGCCGCAAAACCCGACGATTTTATTTTTTGAAGTTCTTCTAAAAACACTACGGTGTAAAACAAATCCAAATTCATCCCGCCGTAAGCTTCAGGGTAAGTCAACCCGAAAAAGCCCATATCTCCAAACTTCTTCCAAATAAAACGTTCAATTGTTCCGGTCTTTTCCCATTTTTCAATGTGTGGTACCACCTCTTTTTGCAAAAAATCTTGCAAACTCTTCCTGAACAACTCGTGCTCTTCCGTAAAGTATGTTGAATTCATAGTAAATAAAACTGTTTTTCTTAGCTATTTTTTTAGAATTCCAAATATAAAGCAATTATTTTTATTTTATCGACAGGAAATCCTTTAATTTTTGACAAATCCTCAGTTTTGATATCGCCATTCATACTGCGAAAAACGACTATTTCTTTGGCCAAAGCATACTTGAAAAACGGAAAATGTGATAACTCTTTGATTGAAGCGTTGTTAATGTTAATTTTCTGAATGCCTGCAGTGGATTTTACCTCAAAGTTTTGGTTGAGTTTGGCAATAACTTCGGGCGACAAACCCCAAACATCATCGAGTTGTTCCATCGATACAAAAGCACCGAGCTTATTTTTATACTCCAAAATACGATCTGAAATCTTATCTCCTATACCGTAGACTTTCATCAAATCTGCTTTAGTAGCTTGATTGATATCAACAACAACTATCTTTTCAGGCTTGTTAAATGTTGGTTTAGCGATTGAAGTAGTATACTCTTTTTTGTTATTCACCCAATCCGGGAACTTAAAATAGGGCGATATGGCGTTGAGCAACGAATCAGAAACCTTGGTGACCGCTTGGAATTCTGCGGCTGAATTGACAAACTTGTTTTGCTTTCGGTAGGCCAATAATCGATCAATTTCCGCTACTGACATCCCGAGCTTATAGCCTTTAAAATCGGTTATAAAATTAGGATTGAACGGATAAATAGTCGGCTTTACGTTATAAGACTGCGACTTCAAACTATCCACCACCGACTGATGAGCCAGCCATTTCCGGGCTTCTGCAGTATTCAACTCCTCGGATTTAAAATCGTGAATCACATAAAAACTTTGACAAAGCACTATGAGTCCAAAGAGCAAAATAATTCCGATTCGCTGGCTTTTCGAATAGTGTGAAAGAGTTGCCCAAATGGAATTAGATTGCCGCATACGTTATAAATCAAAAACTGAGGTTCTTTTACCCCGAATCAAATCTTTCAATTTGAGCCAAAAAGCTAAGGTTAAGTAAATCCCAAAACCCAAACCGGCTGTTACAAATGAGATATAAATAAAAAACAGGCGCACATTGGAAGCCCGCATACCTAATTTATCGGCCAAGCGTGAAGAAACGTGAAAACCGTGTTTTTCAAAGAAATATTTGAGTTGGATGATGGGTGACATTGTATTGTATTTTTTTACCTCATTGGGTTATAATTATTGTTTGGGTAAGCTTTTGAAATTATTATTCATTACTCCTTTAAAAGATGTACTCCGACAGCACACTGCAAACACCTGCCTTTACTGCAATAATTGTTCTTTAGTTGCAAAAGCGATTGGGTTTCAAAAGCACTTTCGGCAGTAATGCCAAAATTAGCAAACTTTTCAATGACAATATTCTTTTCCGGCGGTATTGTTTGCAGGAGTTGTACCAGTGATTCCGAAATTTCTTTTCCCAGACTTTCCGCATAGGCAAATTGAAGCGGAACTATGGTATTCATAACCAGCAAATCAATAAAGCTTTTGGACAAGCGCTTTTTTTTGGCTGGACTGACTTTATCCAATTGATAGTGATTTTCCCAATAAGCAGAAACGCCTGAATTAAGTAACTCATACAAATCGTTCATCGATGCAGCCGCTATAATTTTAGCAAACAAATTTTGCTGCAAATGATACAACATGGCCAATTGCGCCAATCGAATGGTTGGAAAATTATCAGGACGATGTTGGAAAAACTGAACGGGTTCAACCCAAGTTTTTTTCAAGCGATATTTTTGTGTGAGATAAGATGTCCTACCCCGCAAATCCTTCGCATAAGCATCTTCTGCAGTCTCTGACAGCAAATCCAGCTGACTAAAAAACAACGCTTCCAGGTTTTGAACTTCAAAACTTTCTTTTCGAATAACCGAAAACGGAATCGACTGAAGTGCTTTGAAAAAAATTTCTCCATTGGTATTCAGTCCGAAGTTTTTGGCCAAGCTATAAAACAATACCGCTTCCCAATCGTTGTTGGTGGCAGTTAATAAAATTTTTATCGGAACAGCTTTGCTTTCTAATCGTTCAAAGAACAACCGCTCCAACCAATTTTTCAAAACAAAAGTATCAGTTAACCGAATTTGGCTTTCGCAAAAAATCCAGGATTTGGGCGTGGCTAATGCTAAATACTGTTGCAAGACAGCTTTCGACACAAAACTTTTAAGCGAAACCGTCGGAATAACCGAATTGTCATTTCTGAAAATAGGCACATCATGTTCCCAAACTACGTGTAATATAACATTGTTGTACTGATTGTCTTGTTCATGTTGGTGCAAATACCAATCAGATGACTTGACATGAATTTCTACATTGCCGGCCCATTTTTGATTCCCAATTATAATTTGAGCGTTGAAAAAATCAGGCCCGGCTTGTTGTAAATACTGACCGGTATGGACAACCGTTATTGCTTCTCCCGAAACCGTGGTTAGGTTAGAAAAATCAAACTTCTTATATTGCCAGATATAATGAAGAAAATCTTCTCTCATAACCTCAAATTTTTAACTAAAGTAAGAATTTTACTTTATAATAAAAATATTTGTAATGAAAAATTTACTTTTTACCTTTTTGCTGTTTGCTTCAGGAACTATTTTTTCACAGCATTACAAAATTACTTACCTCAAAAACTCTAATGGCAAACCTATTCAAGACCAAGATCCCATTTGGGTATTTGTACATCCTAAAAGCACACACATCACTTCCGAGAGCATTGTAAATCGAACAGCCTCTTATCCCAACGAGGAAATTGTTGTATTTAAAGACACGAATACAATAGTTCAAATAGCTCATTTGGAAATTGGAAACAACATTAGCGCCACTGATAGTGTGGCCTTAACAAAACAAACTTTTGAATACTTGGACGAAACGAAAAAAATCTTAGGATATAACTGTAAAAAAGCCAAAACCATCATCAATTCGAATACTATAGAATTTTGGTATACAGATGAATTAAATTGTAAAGGTGCACCAACTGTTTTAGGACAGAACCTCGGATTAGTATTGGAAATGGTCCGCAATGGGAATTATGCCGTTACAGCAACAAAAATAGAAAAGCCTAAAACATTTCCGGGCTTTGTTTTACCGAAGAAAAACTTCGATTTAATAACCTACAAAGATTTACTCTGGAAAAGCCGATTCACCACCATCCCTATTTTTAAAGACCAAGTGATTAACTTTTCAAGCGAATCGAAATCAAATGATACTATTTTGCGTTTTGCCAACGGAACCATAGCGGTGCGAAAAATGAAATTTCCTGAAATTACAATCGGCAGCCAGATTTTTGCTGATGTTACCGAACAATCTAACGGAGATGCTTACGACAGAACGGGCTCCTTATTTATGATTCCGACCGACAAAGCCCTGTCCTACTTAGACGGTTTACAGAACGGCGCCAAAACACTACCAATTTACACGAACGGAAACGGCAAAGAATACCAAGGCGTAGTGGCTACCGAGCAGTACAATCCGGTGGTGGAATTGATGCGCTTTTTTACGCCTTTCGGTGTGAAGCAATACAATTATTTGGAACAGAAAGACAAAACTTGGGCAGAAAACGTTTTGTACCGGCAGGATATCTCCGACTTGCTGCCTTTGTTGAGTGGTAAAGAAGTTTGGATTGGCATCAACATTGGGAATTACGACAAAGGCGGTCATAAAGTATCCGCGAATATCACCATCCATTCCGAAGGCGAATCGAAGGCCAAACCTACTCGAATTGTACCTTTGTTTTGCACCAACAATATTATGGAAATGGCCGGACAAGAATACGGCACTATGTTCAACAACGAAAAAGGGTTGGAAGTCAGTTTTACCCTTGACCAACCGATGAAAAATATCAAATTGCGTTATATCACTACCGGTCACGGCGGTTGGGAAAACGGCGATGAGTTTGTGCCGAAAAAGAATACCATTTATTTGAATGGGAAAGAAACTTTTGGATTTACCCCTTGGCGACAAGATTGCGGTTCGTATCGCTTATCAAATCCGGCTTCGGGGAATTTTGGCAATGGTTTGTCGTCTTCTGATTATAGTCGCTCTAACTGGTGTCCGGGAACAGTTACCAATCCAATCTTTATTGATTTAGGTGATTTACCGGCCGGAAATCATACTTTAAAAGTTAGCATTCCTCAAGGTTTGCCGGAAGGTGGCAGTTTTAGTTCCTGGAATATTTCCGGGCTTTTGATTGGAGAGTAATTCTAGGGATAAGGGATAAGTA
This sequence comes from Flavobacterium cheonhonense, assembly GCF_035671315.1. Taxonomy (NCBI): domain Bacteria; kingdom Pseudomonadati; phylum Bacteroidota; class Flavobacteriia; order Flavobacteriales; family Flavobacteriaceae; genus Flavobacterium; species Flavobacterium cheonhonense. Next base: position 1,171,544 of record NZ_JAXAVY010000001.1, on the reverse strand, counting down.
AAAAGGGATAAGTAAAAAAGAGTCAAGATTAAAACTTATAGTATCTAAACCTTGACTCTTACTTTTGACTTATCCCTAGTCCCTTTAACCTATTTAATAGAACTAATAATATCGTGTTTGGTAATAATATGGTGTTTTCCGTTGCCTAAATCGACCAATACCGCTTGGTTGTCTTTATTGATGAGTTTAGAAATCTCTTCAACCGGCGCATTGGCATTGACAATCGGATACGGTTTTCCCATGATTTCTTTGATAGGCTTATCGGCTATATTTTTGTCTTCGATATAGCTACGGAACAAATCGGTTTCGTCTATGCTACCCACAAAACCGGTGGTATCGATTACCGGAATTTGAGAGATGTTGTATTTTTTCAAACGTTCGATGGCGTGTGATACTAATTCTTCCGTACGTACTATGACCAATGGTTTGTCTTTGTGGTCTTTGATTACGTCTTCTGCTTTGGTGATTTCTTCTTCTAAGAAACCTCTTTCGCGCATCCAGTCGTCGTTGAACATTTTCCCCACATAACGGCTTCCGCTATCGTGGAAAAGCACTACTACAACATCATTCGGACCGAAATGCTCTTTCAATTGGTGCAAACCTTTGACACAAGCACCGGCTGAATTCCCAACAAAAATCCCTTCTTCCAAAGCAATTTTACGAGTATAAACTGCGGCGTCTTTATCGGTTACTTTGGTAAACCCATCGATAACTGAGAAGTCAACGTTTTTAGGCAAGATGTCTTCCCCGATGCCTTCAGTGATATAAGAGTAGATTTCGTTTTCATCGAAGATACCTGTTTCGTGGTATTTTTTGAATACTGAACCGTAGGTATCAATGCCCCAAACTTTCACATTCGGGTTTTGCTCTTTTAAATATTTTCCGATGCCGGAAATGGTTCCGCCGGTTCCAACGCCTACAACAAAATGAGTTACTTTACCATCGGTTTGTTCCCAAATCTCAGGACCGGTTTGTTGGTAATGTGCTAGTGCATTGCTTGGATTATCGTATTGGTTTACGTACCAAGAATTAGGAATTTCGGTACTCAATCTTTTCGAAACAGAATAGTACGAACGCGGGTCAGTTGGTTCTACATCGGTTGGACAAACGATTACTTTAGCGCCAACGGCACGAAGGATGTCCATTTTTTCTTTCGATTGTTTGTCGGTGATTACAAAAATACATTTGTATCCTTTTACAATTGCGGCTAAGGCTAAGCCCATACCGGTATTTCCGGAAGTTCCTTCGATAATGGTTCCACCAGGTTTTAGTCGGCCATCAGCCTCGGCATCTTCTACCATTTTAAGCGCCATGCGGTCTTTGGTAGAGTTTCCGGGATTGAAGGTTTCTACTTTGGCCAAAACCAAGGCGTCGATGCCTTTCACCACTTTATTCAATTTTACTAAAGGCGTGTGGCCAATAGTGCCTAGTATATTTTCTGCGTAGTTCATTTTTGAGTAGCTGAGTAGCTGAGCTTTAAATTTAGGTTACAAAGATATTGATAAAAAGAAGGTTTGCAAGTTTGAAGCACCTTAATTCGAAATCGTTTGCGTGCGGGATGGGAACGGCATCCTTTTGTTTCGTTGGTAAACGAGACAAAAGATACAGTGGACAGCGCGGTAACACGCCCAAAAAAAATTACTGGAAGAAGTTCCATACTAAACCGAAGCGAATCATAAAATCGCGGTACGGATAGTTGGGCGCGGTATAGAAAGTATTACCGGTCATGCGAGAATTCAAATGCTCTACTTTAAAGAAAATGCGCGTTTGACGGATTCGGGCGTTGACAAAGAAATCGACCATAGGAAACTCCCCTATTTCTCGGGTGTTTTGCACGAAGGCTTCGGCCAAGATCGGATTGTAATCGTTGGCGTAATATTTTGTAAAATAATTGAAGGTAAAACCGGTTTGCAGGTACAGCGCTTTTTTGAAAAAATAATCGGTGTAATACAAAGAGTTTCGGGTTACGATTTGCGGCACATTGAGCACATCGTCTTCTTGGTCTACTTGTTGGTATAAAACGGTGTTATCGAGCGCCAATTTCCACCATTTGAATTCGCGGCTGACTTTAACCGACAAATAATTGATGGTTTTATCGTATTGTTTCGGGGTAACAATTTGCTGTTGCGGATCGGTAGCATCATTGCTAAAAAACAAGTAATCGTTAAGCGAACTGATTTGCATGGCCGCATTGAACCATTGGGTTTTGGCCATCACTTCCAGATTGTTGATTTTTTCGTTTTTGAAATCATAGTACCAATTGTAACCGATAAAACTGCTTTGGTGCAAGTTGTAGAGATGATCGGGAATTTTATTGAGCATTTGGTATTGGAACTGCAGCTCGTTTTTGGCGTTGATTTGGTATTTGAGTTGGGCGTTGAAGTTGGTAAGCGATTGATTGGAAATGGAATTAGAATAGGTAAAAACGCCATTCCATTTGTTTTTGCGGTATTCGTATTGACCGCCAACGGTGTTGATTTCATCGCTTAAAGAACCGGGAATAATACCGGAATCCAAAATCAGTACTTTATCATAAAAGTAGTTGAATCGGTAATCTTCGGCGAAGAATTGGAACTTCCCTAATAAGGCATTCTCGTAGATGGCGCCGACTTTATTGTGCATGCGGTTGTAGCGACTTTGATCGTTGATACCACCGGAAACATAGGCTTCGCCAAAATGCAGTATTTGCGTATTCCCTACTGTTGAAGCCAGTGTTTTTTGATTGTATTCAAAAAACTTAGTTTCATAGGTAAATTGATGTGTCAGGTACAAATTATTATTGCCTTTTTTGGTGTTGATTCGGAAATTATGGTCGAAGAAATACCTTTTTCCTTTCATGAATGACTTGGCATCTTTCAGGTATACTTCTAATCGGGCTCGGTTTTGGAAGGCCGGATCTTCACTTTCGAAATCCTCGAGCGTTGTAATTCCACCGTTTTCACCGTTTGAAAAATCCTGACCGGTGAAATGAAAATTAAGGTAATATCTTTTATTGAGTGTATTGTAGCTGGTAGTGAAGCGGAAGTTTCCGGTACTCGACAATTGGTTGATGTATTTCCCTAACGAACGCAAGCCTTTAAAAGCGACTGACATATTGAAGCGTTCTGAGGTATTTACAGTAATGAACGCGTCTACAGATTGTCCTTGCTCCATTACGGTTTTGAAGTACAACTCGGTTATCGGCGTGGCAACAGAGTAATACTTAATATCGTCTATTTGCAGGTAATTAAAATGTTTTCCGGAATGCCCCAATTCAGGGTAAGCCGCAAATTTTTTCAATCCGTAATCTAAAACGGTGTAGGTTTGACCTTCATTGGCAAAAGGCAACAAACCGAAAATATCTTTACGCAGGTAATTGTATTCGTACTCCTTTTTGATAGTTAACGAAGTATCAACGTAGGTAGTGTCTTTTTGCAGGCTTATAATTCTGTAAAAATCATAGGGTGCCTTTTTCACTTCCTTAGTGGCGGAGGTATCTTTAACAGAAGTATTTCTGGAGGTTGGTTTAACATTTTGGTCCAGTGTACCGAGCTTAGCACTTCTGTCTCTTTGGGAAGAAACAGATTGGATTGAAAGTAAAAAAACTATAAATAAAAGATAGCGCATTGGAATAATTTTCGGGACAAAAATACACAAAAGTATTGGTAATAAAATCATAAAAAAACCATCCTATATCTAGGATGGTTTCGCATATCAAAAGTGAATTGAAGTTATTCTTTGATGAATTTTTTGGTAGTTACACCGTAATCCGACTTAAAGTTTACAAAGTATACTCCTGAAGCCAATGAAGAAACGTCGATACTTTCCGAAGAAAGTGAATTTACTCTTTTGTATACTTCTTTCCCGGAAATATCAATGATGGTTACTTCTTGTAAATTCAACAACGATTTAGTACCGATATTCAAAACCGAGTTAGCTGGGTTTGGATAAACCATAATCTGACTGTTATCGGCTGAAAACTCATTATTTGAGAGTGTAATATTGTTACCTGATGAAACGATTAACGAGAATTTTTGAGGTCCATTAGAAATGCTGTTTTTGTGGGTAACCGTAATAGTGTAAACACCACTTGGATTATCTACTTGGACTTTTTCAAAGTTATCTCTGAAGTTATCTGCGGTTCTAACAGGTTCATCATAAGGAGCAGCAGGATTTAAGGTCCAAGGAAAGTAGGTATTAGTTCCTTGTGTTACTCTTATATCTAAGTCGTTAACCAAATTGAGATTAGTTGGATCAATAGCATTAGATGTATTGGCCACACCTGCAGGGTCAGTCCAAGATATTGAAGCCATCAAAGGCGCTGTACCAGTTGAAGCAACATCAATAGTATAACTTTGACCGGTCGCTAATTGCAATTCATATATAACTGCATTCTGTTGTTGGTGCTTTTGAATTACAGTAGCAGCTGCTTGAGCATTAACTAATCCCCAACCATATTCATAATCAGGCCCGGTGTAGTAACCCGCTTCGTCAGCCGTGTGCAAAATTAGACCTTTGAGAGTAGCAGCTCTCATGTAGGTTGAAAATAAAGACTCATAGTATTGTTGTAATAACAACGAAACTCCTGTAATACCAGGCGATGCCATAGAAGTCCCTTGCATTATGCCACTGGCAGTATCTGAATTTGACATGGTAGATCTTACAGAGACACCTTTAGTAACTATCTCAGGCTTAATTCTACCGTCGTCAGAAGGTCCCCAACTACTAAAAGAAGACATGACAACACTATTGGCGTCAACATAATTGAGTACTTGATTAACAGCACCAACCGTTAAAATATTCTTTGCATTGTGCATCCCTCTTACTAAGTTGTAACCAAATTTTTGATTCAAATAAGGTCCAATTATAGCATCTTCATAATCACTTCGATCATTACCGGCTGAAGTTACAGGTAGATAGTAAGGCGCTGCAAATGTAATTTGGTCTAATTGTCTTGCTCTTGAATCATAAGCCCCAAAATTCCAAGGTGTACTTTGAACAGCCCCTATAAAATAAGAATGATTGGAAACCAACATCCCGTTAGCTGCCTGATCAGTCATTTCTGCATAATCATTATCCCAGTCAGATGAATAAGCACTGGCATTAAAGGCCAATCCTCTTAAGTTGGCAGTAATTCCCTGAGCCACAATTGTGCCTGTAACGTGGGTAGCATGGTCTTCGAAAGTTGAGCCATCCAATATAAAAACCTTATTATTAGGAAACTCAACATGCGTATTACGTGCAGAACCGCCATCCCAAACATAGGCATACATTCCTTGACCTTCGATATTTAGTCCCATAGCACCCCCAGAGTACAAACGGTCGGCTCTGGCAGTTCTGGCAGCGTTAAAATTAGAGGTAGAATAGTACAATACCTCAGAATTATTTATTACATCATACATTTCTCTCTTAGCACCATTAACATAATAAACTTTTTTAGCAGAAGGATGAGAGGACAAATAAGCTTCAATTCGTTCCTTTCGTTTGAAATATTCAAAGTTAAACTGCTCAGAAAGTGATTTCAGAGTGGTAACATCCGTATTTTTGATAATCTCTTGTCTTTGTTGTTGCGATTGAGAAAAGCCAAAAGTGACAGATATTAAAAGAAAAAAACCAATTTTAATTGTATTTTTCATAGCATATAAAAAATTAGATAAAAAAAAACCCTAACAAAGTTAGGATTTTTTCTTGTATAAATTATAAAAATCTAAAGATTAGATTCCGGTAAACACTTCTTCTTTGTTTCCGTAAGAACCAACATTAGGAATGTAATAATTTACATAAACCTTCATAGTTCTTGTACATGGGTTGAAAGAAGATACTTGAGTAGCGTCAGTTGACATTCTAGCCCAAATGTAACCATTGTATTGTGCTACAAAATAACCAGTATTTTGAGGCGCAAAAGTTACAACATAAGCATCATTGTAAGACAAGATGAAGTTAGGAGCTGTAGCATTATCAGACCAAAAATCATTAATCTGGATAGTGTTTGGATCAACACCCTCAGCTACAGTATGAGTTGAACTACCCAACCACCATGATGTAGCATCAAAGTCACCAACAAAAGTGTTGATAGGACATGACAAACTTACATTAACAGTATATACTTCATTAAATGTAGCGTTGTCAAGTGTTGAAGAAGACATTTTAAATTTAGCAATCTTACCTGTTTGCACAGCACCACCTTCTAAAAATCTTACTGTAAATTGACCAGTGATTTCACCATCTGTCAACTCGTCAGAACCGTCAACAATTTCGAAATCCACACCTTCAACAGCAGTTGAGTTTTCAGTATCAAGAACTAATGATACTGTATTATCGCCTGCGACAGGCTTCAAAACACCATAATCAATATTGATTTCAGTAAAACCAGTACCTGAGAAAACAAAAACGTCTCTAGAAACACCTTTGTGGAAGTTCAATAAGGAAGCACCTTTGTAAACTCTTTCCCCTTTGTCATCATCGGTACAGCTTGTAAAAGTTGCCACCATGAAAAGCGACAATAAGCTTAATAATTTAATTTTTTTCATAGTTTTTTATTTTTAATTGTATCCTGGATTTTGTTGAATAGTAGGATTACCAGCAATTTCATCTTGAGGAATTGGCAAAGTAAATCTGTGATCATTATTAGGAATAGTAGTTGGTAAAGACAAAATCAAATCGTCAGTAATATTTCTGTCGATACTTTTGTTAGCCGCAACACCTAAACGTTTGATATCCATATATCTGTGACCTTCAAAACACAACTCTTTTCTTCTTTCTTTTAAGATATCTGCCCAAGCTTGTTGTTGGTCTGCATAAGAAGGAAGTGGTTGAGCTGATAAGCGGTTTCTTGCATCACGGATGTTTTTGATATATCCAGCTGCAGTAGCCAATTGGTTTTCTGCAACAGCACACTCAGCTAAGATAAAGTACATTTCAGACAATCTGAAGATTTTAATATCACTTCTTAATGGCTGAGTTGGTTTACCTGGGTATTTATCGATTACCAAAACATCAGATGTATTGTATGCCGGATTTGTTAAATAAGAGGCATCAATTAAAGATGTAGGATCAACAAAAGCTAAACCACGGATATCACCATTAACTTCTCTTAACTCATTGAATAAGTTTCTACCCATATCTAAGTAAGCACCACCGGTAGCTGAAGTAGTATTAAAGAAGAAGTTAGCTGCAATGTTACCCCAAGAACCTCCAGTTGGTCTAGATAAAGCAAAAAGCACTTCACCTTGGCTTAAATCAGCCCAGATTCTTCTGTAAGGATTAGTTGTTGTAGTCTCGTTGTAGAAATTAGCAGCAACATACGGAGTAGCTAATGTTAATGAAAGACCTGAACTAGTAACAACTTGTTGAGCGTATTGTTTAGCTAAAGTATAATTTTTTCTGTACAAATACATTCTTGCGCGTAAAGCAGCAATCATATTACTACTTGCATACTTATATCCTGATGCAGTAGTTCTATTGTAAATATTTGAATCAGCAAAAGCCAAGTCGCTTTCGATCAAAGCAAATACCTCACCGTTAGTAGATCTTGGTAATTTTTCATCAATAGCAGGAACATAATCAAACAACATTACTCCTAAAGCACTATCATCTGATAAATCAGTTGAGAAATAGGATAATAATTGGAAGTAAGAGTAAGCTCTAACCGCTCTAGCCTCAGCTAAAATCGCATTGTAATAATCTACCTCAGAGATAAAAACTCCCGGCTCAACTTCAACATCTACAGCGGCATTTGGAGTGATTAAAGCAGAAGCTTCAATCAATCTGTTTACCCTGTTGATTACAGTATAATGACCAATCCACATTCCTGAAACATAACCAGTTGTTTGGTTAAGGTTAAAACGGTGTAACTCTAATTCTTGTCCACCATTGTTAGGACCGATACCACACTCGTCTGTAAAAGACGCAGATATCATAATCTCATTAGTATTCCCTAAACTGGAATAAACAGAACCATTGAGAAACTGAGCCAAGTCATTAACTGTTCTGAAAGTGTTGCCATTTCCTAACTCACCGTCTTGAATAATATCTGTGGCATCATTACAAGATGATACAGAAAATATCAATCCCAATATTATTATTAAACTCTTTATACTTTTCATAAAATTATATTTTTTTTAATTAAAATCTGATACTTGCACCAAAAGAAACAGTCTTTGGATTAGGGAAAGCTGTAACACTTAATAATTGAGTGTTTTCAGGATCGAAACCTCTCCATTTTGTCCAAGTATACAAGTTCTCACCTTGAACGTATAAACGCAAACTTTGGATAAAAGTACCTTTCAAGAATGCAGAAGGGAAGTTGTAACCAAAAGTTAAGTTTTTAAATCTCAAGAATGATGAATCATATAAAAATCTATCTGTATCAGTTGAACCATAAGTTGAACCATTGGTAGCATTTAATGCAGGGAAATTAGTAGGATTAGCAGCAGTCCAAGCGTTCAATAAATCTGAAGAAACGTTGTCGTCACCGATAAAGTCTACGTTGTAAGCCCAAGCCAACTGATTATCAACTCTCCAAGAATCTTTAGTCCAAGAGAATAAAGTATTTAAGAAGAACCCTTTGTAAGTAGAATTAAATCCGAAACCTCCTTGGTAAACCGGAATATAACTCTTACCTGTTAATCTTCTATCTGCTACTAAATCTGGGTTTTCGGTTACATTACCGTCAGCATCCAAGAATAATAAATTACCATTTGCTTGGTTTACACCAACGTAAGGAATCAAATTCCATTGGTTAGCCATTTGACCAACAAGGTTTACAGTAGCATTTCCAGACTGATCAGTTTCTAACAAAGAAGTGATTTCATTTTTGTTGTATGCCATGTTAGCAAAAAGCTGTAAGTCAAGCTCTTTGTTTTTAAATACATTATATTTCAACTGTAACTCAACACCACTATTTCTTAAACCACCGTTATTACCGGTTTGAGAATAAAGACTGGTTGAAGCAGAACGTGTAATATCACTGTATAATTTTTCAGTTTGTTTTCTGTAGACATCAATGTTACCTTCAATTCTGTTGTTTAATAAAATGAAGTCTAAACCAATGTTAGCTTGAGAAATTTCTTCCCAACGCAAAGATGTATTTGCAATGTTTGAAACAAAAATACCAGGATCATTGTTGTAACCAGCTCCAGTAGCATTTAAATCACGTACAATACTTGTTCCTAATAACAATGGATTAGTTCCATATCCCGGAGCAATAATGTTTTGATTCCCTTGAGTACCGTAAGAAGCACGTAATTTCAACATAGAGAAAGTTGAACCTTCCATAAACTTCTCTTTGTCTATGTTCCATCTACCTGAAACAGACCAGAAAGTTCCCCATTTGAAATCATCAACAAAACGGTAAGTAGCATCTCTTCTGATTACTGCTCCAAAACCGTACTTATCATTGTAATCATAATCTAAAGTTGCAAAGTATGACAAAGTTCCTGCGTCAATCTTAGAAGCACCAATTGTAGGCGCATAAGAGTTAGGATTTGCTGGATTGAAAGCAATATAACCTGTACCTGCTCCAGGAGCATAAGTCAATGGATTCAAACCATTTTGTGTTTGTGTAGAAGATCTGAAATGAGACTTCATGTACTCCATATAAACGTTTGCATCAATTCTGTGCAATTCCTTAATTTTCTTAGAATAACCTAAGCTTACAATGTTAGTAAAAGTAAAGTCTTTAGATTGAGAAATACGTTCAAACCCACCAAATTCTTCACCTCTACTCTCGCGTACTGCAATAGCCAAATATGACCATGGTGCTCTTGCAAATACTCTGTCATTTTGTTTGAAGTCAATACCAAATCTATTTGACAAAGTCAAATCTTTAGTTAACTTGTATGAAGCTGAAATGTTAGCCAGAATAGCACTTTCGTCAGCCCAACTTGGCAAACTATTCTTTTTAAGAATATCTTCCAATACATAAGTATCATTAGGCCCTGAGAAATCTGTACCGATTTCATCGTACAAATCTTGACCTGTTGCAAATTGGTTAGCAGCTACATAAGGAAGACCCATAGTAGCACCGTGCAATGGATTTTGAATAGTATTGTTGTTTACACCATCATTAGTTTCTTGGTTCAACTCATTTCTTCTTGAGTAAGCCAATGACAATTGAGAGTTGTAAGTAAATTTACCATTGTTAGACTTACCATTGATATTATTTCTGAAAGTAAATCTTTGGAAATCTGTAGTTGGCACCATACCACCTTGCTTGAAATAACCAAAAGAAGAGTAAGTAGAAATATTTTCTCCACCAAAAGTCAACCCTAAGTTGTGTTGTTGGGTAACATCTACACCAAAAAATTCTTCTCTCCAATTAGTATTCACATCGTAAGCCGCAATTTCAGCATCAGTTAAAGTAGCTCCTAAACCTGTGTTTTTGTTTTTCTCAATAGTCAATACTTGTCTTGAATTAGACATATTGTATTTGTTTTTCGGCAAAACATTCACACCAGTAACAGCATCATAGGTAATTTTTAATGCAGAACCGTATTTACCTTGTTTAGTTGTAATAACTAAAACCCCGTTTGCTCCACGGTTACCATAGATTGATGTTGCAGCAGCATCTCTCAAAATCGATACAGTTTCAATATCATTTTGGTTCAAACTTCTGAACTGATTCCCATTAGTAGGAACACCATCAATTACAATCAAAGGGTCTGTTGAAGCATTCAAAGAAGAAGCACCTCTAATTAACAAATCAATTTTTGCCGAACCAGGAGAACCTGAAGACGATAAAATTGATGCTCCGGGAGCAGTTCCTTGCAATGAATTCAAGAAGGAAGCATTAGGTCTGTTTTCAATAACTTCTGCAGTTACTGTTGTCAAAGCAGACGTTGTAGTCGCTTTCGTTCTTGCACGGTTATAACCCTCAGAAACGATAACAACTTCTTTAAGGGTTTCACCCTCTGTCAAGGTTACTGTGTAATTACTTGCTGCAGTTACACTGATTGACTGTGTGCTGTATCCTGTAAAAGAAACAACCAAAACATCACCTTGTTTTGCTTTGATGGAAAACTTTCCGTCAAAATCTGTTTGGGTGCTGTTTTTAGTGCCTTTAACAATAATGTTAGCACCAGGAAGTGGTCCAGTTTTATCTGAAACAACTCCAGTAACAGTTTTCTCTTGTGCAAACGAAAACTGCATTGTAAACGCCAATAAAAGCGTAAAAATCCATTTGAACTTCGATCTCATATTAATTTTATTTGAGTTAGTTATTTCGCAAACTTCTTAATTATTTCTTAAATAAACAAATATTACTTCGGAATAATATTTTTTTAACAATTGACAAACCAATTGATTTAAGGAGTTTGAGAACACTACAAATGGTTGATGAAAGAATTTTAAATTGGTTGCGTGAGTTTGTTTATTTTTACTTAAAAAAAAAACAATGTTATTAAATCATTATTCTGATTTTCTTATAGAATGTGGCACCGACGAAGCCGGCAAGGGTTGCCTAGCAGGACCGGTAACAGCTGCCGCTATAATTTTACCTAAAAATTTCAGTTTGCATTTATTAAACGACTCCAAACAACTTTCTGAAAAAACAAGAGCACTACTCAAACCAATCATTGAAACCGAAGCCATTTCATTTGCCGTGACTCATCTTGACCCTTTAGTGATAGATGACATAAACATTTTGAATGCTTCTATTAAAGCGATGCAAGAAAGTATCTTGAAGTTAAATCCCATTCCGGAATACATAATTGTGGATGGCAACCGATTCAAACCCTTAAATCAAATTCCATACACCACTATTGTAAAAGGCGACAGCAAATACCTTAGCATAGCCGCAGCTTCAGTCTTAGCCAAAACCTATCGCGATGAATATATGGATAAAATACACGAGGAGTTTCCCATGTACAATTGGAAAAAAAACAAAGGTTATCCGACTGTAGAGCATCGTGAAGCCATCAAAAAATACGGCACCACCAAATACCATCGAATGTCTTTTCGATTATTGCCGGAACAATTGAAATTGGATTTTTAAATAAAAGCTGCTTCAAAAAGAGCAGCAAAGTGCTTCTGAATTTTAGCCTTCACTTCTTGCTCGTCTACTTTTTGTCCGAGTTCAACATGCATAGAAGTAACCGCTTTACCGCGAATACCACAAGGAATAATGTTATCAAAATAACCCAAATCAGCATTGACATTTAATGCAAAACCATGCATGGTAACCCAGCGGCTGGCTCTTACGCCCATAGCACAAATTTTTCGAGCAAAAGGCGTTCCTACATCCAACCAAACACCGGTTTCTCCTTCGCTTCTTGTACCTATTATATTATATTCGGCTAAAGTGAGTATAATAACTTCCTCCAACAACCTTAAATACTTGTGAATATCGGTAAAAAAGTTTTCCAAATCCAATATCGGATAGCCAACAATTTGTCCGGGACCGTGATAAGTAATGTCGCCGCCTCGGTTGATTTTATAAAAAGTAGCGCCTTTGGCGGCCAATTGTTTTTCGGACAATAATAAATTGGAAATATCTCCACTTTTTCCAAGTGTATAAACATGAGGATGTTCTACAAATAAAAAAAAGTTCGGAGTAACCAATTGCGGATTGTTTCGTTTCTCCAACTTAACATCCACGATTTCTTTAAACAAGGTTTCTTGATAATCCCACGTTTCTTTGTAGTCTTTGTTCCCTAAGTCGCGTAATTGTATATTTTTATTCATTTTATTTGAAAAACGCAAAGTTACAAAGTTTACAAGTTAACTCGACGTTAATCTTTTAGCCCCGATTGCAGTGAAAATCCTTTTGTTTGTAGCTAAGTCCTTCGATTTTGCAAAGGGCGACCCAACAAAAGATTGAAACGAAAAGCGGGAAAACGGACTCCCGAATAAGCCCGAGCGCTTTGCTCAAAAACAAAAAAATTGAAACGGCCAGACTTTGATACTTTAGCACTTATCGTTATCTTTGCGGGCTTAAAAACCTTTGTATATGCAACTTTCGGAACAAGAAATTATCAGAAGAGAAAAACTTCAAGCCCTTCGCGACTTAGGCATTAACCCTTATCCTGCGGATTTATTCCCGGTAGACCACACGTCTAAACAGGTTAAGGAAACTTTTGAAGAAGGTAAGAAGGTAGTAGTTGCCGGAAGATTGATGAGCATACGCGACCAAGGAAAAGCGGCTTTTGTGGAATTACAAGACAGTGAAGGCCGCATTCAATTGTATTTTAACCGCGACGTAATTTGTCCGGGTGAAGACAAAACAAAATACAATCAAGTTTTTAGAAAACTAACCGACTTGGGCGACTTTATTGGTGTGGAAGGCGAATTGTTTTTGACTAAAGTAGGCGAAAAAACTATTCATGTAAACAATTTTACCTTTTTGAGTAAAACTTTGCGACCACTACCATTACCAAAAATGGACGACGAAGGTCACGTGTTCGACGCTTTTACCGATCCGGAATTGCGTTACCGTATGCGTTATGTAGATTTAGTAGTAAATCCGCAAGTGAAAGAAGTGTTCCTCAAAAGAACCAAGTTGTTCAATGCGATGCGAAGCTTTTTCAACACAGCCGGTTATATGGAAGTGGAAACACCGGTATTGCAATCGATTGCCGGTGGTGCAGCAGCGCGTCCGTTTATCACTCACCACAATAGTCTAGACATTCCTTTATACATGAGAATTGCCAACGAATTGTATCTGAAAAGATTGATTGTAGGCGGTTTTGACGGGGTTTATGAATTTTCAAAAAACTTCCGAAACGAAGGAATGGATCGCACGCACAATCCGGAGTTCACCGCTATGGAAATCTATGTAGCCTACAAAGATTACAACTGGATGATGGCATTCACAGAGCAGTTATTGGAATATTGCGCACTGCAAGTAAACGGCACAACCGAAACGACTTTTGGCGAACACAAAGTAGATTTCAAAGCACCTTATGCTCGTGTTACGATGACGGATGCTATCAAACAATTTACCGGTTTTGACATTTCCGGCAAAAGTGAATCAGAGTTATTTGAAGCCGCTAAAAATATGGGCATCGAAGTAGATGAAACGATGGGTAAAGGCAAATTAATCGATGAGATTTTTGGTGCTAAGTGTGAAGGCAACTTTATTCAGCCGACTTTCATCACGGATTACCCTAAAGAAATGTCGCCTTTATGCAAAGAACACCGTGACAATCCGGAGTTGACCGAACGTTTCGAGTTGATGGTATGCGGAAAAGAAATCGCCAATGCTTATTCGGAATTGAATGATCCGATTGACCAAAGAGAGCGTTTTGAAGCCCAATTGAAATTGGCCGAGCGCGGCGACGATGAAGCGACACAATTTATTGACCATGATTTCTTGAGAGCGTTAGAATACGGCATGCCGCCAACCTCAGGATTAGGCATTGGGATGGACCGTTTGATTATGTTCTTAACCAACAATCAATCGATACAAGAAGTGTTGTTCTTCCCACAAATGCGTCCGGAGAAAAAACAATTAGAATTGACTGAAGAAGAGAAAATCATTATTGGTTTATTAAAAGTCGAAAACAATCAAGCCTTGAGTGCTTTAAAAGAGAAATCACAACTCAGCGGCAAAAAATGGGACGCCGCTATGAAAGGATTAGCCAAACACGGCTTAACCAAAGTGGTGGTTGACGGCGACAACAAAACCGTAGTTTTAAACTAAATACAGAAGAGCTCATTTGAGCTCTTTTTTTATAAAATTTTGTTAGCCCTTAAACCTTATCCAAAGTTAGAAGTCAAAAGCACATAATTCTAATACGTAACAAAGATGAAAAAATTATTTTTAGCCCTTTTATTGTTAGTTGGCATAACCACTTGGGCACAAGGAAAAAGAGAAAGAAGACCGGAAGGCGACCGTTTGACTAAAGAAGAAAAAGTCGATCTTCAAGTAAAACGCATGACGAAAGACTTGGATTTGAACGAAAAGCAGGCCAAGGAGGTTCGCACTTTAGTGACCAAAGAAGTTGAAAAAAGAGAAGCCAAAAGAGCCGAAATGACCGAGGAGAAAAAAGCAAAAAGAGAAGCTATGAAGGCGGAAATGAAAGAAGCACAAGCAGCTCACAGCGCAGAAATGAAAAAAATTCTGACTCCGGAACAATATGCCAAATGGGAAAAATTGCGCGAGGAACGTAAAGATAAACTCAAAGAGCGAATGGCCGAAAAAAGAGGTAAAGGAAAACCAACTCCAGAAGAATAACTAAAATAAATTTTGAAGTTTCAACAAAATAATTTAGTTTTGAAGCTATTATTCTTCTAAACAACTAAAACAATGAAAAAATTTATTGCTGCTTTAACCTTACTGTTAGCTTTTACGATAAATGCAAACGCCCAAGAGAAAAAAGAACTGACTTCTGCAGAGAAAGCTAAAAAAGAAGCTGTGGCTTTATCTCAGTTTTTAGGTCTAAACGATACTCAAACTGCTGACTTCCAAAGATTATTCGAACAAAAACACAGAACGCTTGAAGACAAAACCCTATCTCAAGAAAGAAGAGCAGAAGTATCAAGAATCATTGAAATGAAAATATCAGCAACTATCACTGATGATCAAATGACCAAATTGAGACAGAATAAAGAGTTATTCAAAGAATTGATTACCAACTAATCAGTATTGATTTAATATAAAAAAAACCTCTCAGTTATGAGAGGTTTTTTATTTATAAGGTCTTTGCTACTTTGTTAACCGCTTCTATCGTAATATCTAAATCTTCGTACGTTAGCGCATCGGTTATAAACCAAGTTTCATAAGCAGAAGGCGCTATGTAAACTCCTTCATGCAGCATCCCGTGGAAAAACTTTTTAAAAGTATCATTATCACCGTTTTTGGCTGTTTGAAAATCAACTACCGGATTAGCGTCAAAATGAACAGAAATCATAGAACCAACTCTGTTAATCGTAAAAACGATATTGTTTGCTTTCAACACTTTTTCAATACCTTGGTGCAAATAAGCCGTTTTAGCCTCTAATCTATCGTAGATAGCGACATCACTGTTCAAGGCTTGTAACATAGCATAACCGGCAGCCATAGCCAAAGGATTTCCCGAAAGTGTTCCGGCTTGATAAACCGGTCCTAAAGGCGCTAAAAAGTTCATAATTTCCTCGCGAGCCGCAAAAGCACCAACCGGCAATCCACCACCAATAACTTTTCCGAAACAAGCAATATCAGCATTAACACCATACAACTCTTGCGCACCTCCTTTAGCTAAACGGAAACCGGTCATCACTTCATCGAAAATCAACAAAGCGTTGTGGTTATGACACACTTCTTTCAGGGCTTGTAAAAATCCTTCTTTTGGTGGCACACAACCCATATTCCCTGCTACAGGCTCAATAATAACAGCCGCAATTTCGTTAAGATTGGCTTCAAACAATGCTTTCACATTCTCGATATCATTATAATGTGCCAGTAAAGTATCTTTAGCAGTACCTTGAGTTACACCGGGACTGTTAGGCACTCCAAACGTACTCAAACCACTACCGGCAGCAATCAGGAAAGAATCAGAATGTCCATGATAGCAACCTGAAAACTTAATTATTTTATCTTTTTTGGTATAAGCTCTGGCCAATCGAATGGCGCTCATACAGGCTTCGGTCCCCGAATTTACAAAACGAATCTTATCGATATTCGGCACCATAGCAATGGCCAATTCGGCTATCTTGGTTTCCAATTCGGTTGGCATTCCGAAAGAAGTACCTTTTTTTGCTTTTTCAATCACTGCATCTACAACAGGTTGATAAGCGTGACCTAAAATCATCGGCCCCCACGAATTGATATAATCAATCAAACGATTATCATCTTCATCATACAAATAGGCACCTTTGGCACTTTTAGCAAAAAGAGGCGTTCCTCCTACTCCTTTGAAAGCCCTTACCGGAGAATTCACTCCACCGGGTATTACTTTTTCAGCTTCAGCAAACAGCTGACTGCTTCTTTGATATATCATAATAAATCTAAAATTATAAAGCTATTTTACAATAATGGTTTGCCCTAACGATAAGGTGTTGTCCACCATATTATTCTTTCTTTTAAGTTCTTCGACTGTAATATTAAATCGCTTAGAAATAGAATACAAAGTATCGCCTTTGACTACGGTATATTTTTGGGAGTCATCCGTATAACTGATTTCCTTTTGCGGAACAACAGCCATATAATCATTCCCTAATACCTCTGCATCATATTTACTCAATTGATAACGTTCAATCAAACCAATCAGTTTTTCCGGATATTTAGGATCGGTAGCATAACCCGCTGCTTTTAAACCTCGAGCCCAAGCTGCGTAATCGTCTTTTCCCAACTGGAATAATGAAGCATATCTCGGTCGACTGGTTAAAAAATAAGAGTGGTCTTTAAAAGAACCACTAGGTTCCTCATATTTACGAAAACATTCGTTTTCTGCATCATCGGTATAGCGGATACTCGGCCCTGTCCACTCTTTGTGGCATTTAATCCCGAAATGATTGTTGGCTTGCACACTCAACGGCCCTGTTCCGGCACCTGATTCCAAAATAGCTTGACCCAACGTAATACTGGCCGGAATTCCGGTATTCACCATATTCTCCTTAGCTATATTTTTGTATTTTTCGATGTAAGCCAAAACCATTTCAGTGGTAACTTTTACACGGGTTGTTGCTTCCAAAATTTCAGAAGAAGCAGTATTAGTAGCCGGATTCGATGTTGATTTTTGGGTCGTAACACCGCCGCTTTTTGCAGTTGCCGGTCGGTAAATAGGTTTTTTAACCCTTTGCGCTACCGGTTCACTTGTTTTTGGCTGATTGGATTTTGAGGTCCTAACCACAGACTGACTGGTATTACAAGCTGCCATCAAAAGGACAAGCCCAACTAAAAAAAGTTTTTTACTCATAGAATTATTTCGATTTGGTTTTTCTGTTTTAACAAAATATTCATTCCGGCAATTCCTTGCAAACCTCCGGTGTGAATCATCAGTATTTTGGAGCCTTTCGGAAATTTCTTTTTTTCGATTAAATCCAAAACTCCGAAAGCCATTTTACCGGTATAAATAGGATCCAAAGGCACTTGAAATTTTTGATAAAAATTATTGATAAATTCAATCAGTTCCTTGGTCACTTTGGCATAACCTCCAAAATGATAATCGGTTACCAATTGCCAATTGGATTGAGTTACAAACTTACAAATATCTTCGCTTAAAAAATCGCCTTTGAGCGCCGGAAATCCTAAAACTTGTTGACTAACTTTTGAACTGTTAATAATACCTGAAATAGTCCCACCGGTCCCAACAGCGCAACAGATGAAATCAAAATCAGCATCGATTTCCTCTAAAATCTCTTCACATCCTTTGACTGCTAAGTTGTTAGTACCGCCTTCGGGCAACAAAAAAAAATCTCCAAACTGTTCCTTTAGTCTTTGCAAAAACGCTTCATCATTCTTTTTCCGATAATCTTCTCTTGAAACGAAGTCAAAAACCATTCCGAATTCACAGGCTTTATTGAGAGTTGGATTGCATGAGACTTTGTCCCGAAGCTCTTCTCCGCGAATAATTCCAATCGTTTTCATGCCGTTTTCTTTACCGGCAGCGGCTACGGCTAGTATATGATTAGAAAAAGCACCACCAAAAGTTAACAAAGTAGAATAATTGTCTTCTTTGGCCTTTTGCAAATTGTAGTAAAGTTTTCGGAATTTATTACCGGAAACATGAGGATGTAGCAAATCCTCTCGCTTTATATAAAGCGAGTAATCGTCAGTTTCCAGAGGTATTTTTTGATTGTAACTTTTCAAAAAAAGTCTTTTAACAAAGGTACAAATCGATTTGTTTTAATTATATAAACATTGGTTTTAATTCCTTTTAGATGATTTAGCAACATAGCAATGTATCAATTCCCTTAAGTAAAACTCCAGAACCCAATAATGAATTGAAAATTAATTATGCATTAAAAAACCTATGGATGATTTACAAAAACAAAGCTATTTGACACAAAAAAATCGTGAATAACATCAAATACTTGTTAAAAAAACAACTCCGAAAAATAATATCCTGCGCTAAATCAAATATTTTATTTGCCATATTTAAACGATAATAAAGGTTATTAGAAACTAAAAAAAATAATTTTACGTACATAAATTAGCTTTTCGACGTTAATTTTAACTTTTAACCGTAAATCTTTTTTCTCAACTAAAAACTACATTATTTTTATTATGTTTTTTAAAGAATTTTAAGAGAATTTCCATTGTTTTAACTTTTTTTATAAATACTAAACAATATATGATAAAAAAATTACCCCAAAAAAAAACAACATTTAACAATAGAAAAAACAAGGATACGACACACTTAGTCTTACTAATGGCAATGTTTCTTTTGTTAGGCAATGTTTCTGCATACAGTCAATGTTCAAACTATCAAGTTTATGAAAGTTTCAACGGAATATCCACTCCAACATCTGGAGGAACTTGGGCAGAAAATTCAATAACACACGGAAACAATCTACCTAGAACCGGAGGGTCTAGTATAGCTTTCAATGCTTCTAACGATGCTATCCGAACACCTCTAATTAGTAATCCCGGAATTTTTTCGTTTTGGTATGTTAGGAACAACAACAACAATAACCACTCGTTTACAATCCAAACTTCTCCCGACGGAACAACCTGGACTACACGCGGAACAACTACACAACCAACAACTACCTACCAACAATATTCTATCAATATAGGGGCCTTAGGCTTAACTAATGTATATATTAGGATAATAGACACTCGACCAAGCGGAACTAACCTCCGCGTTATAGATGATATCTCATGGACGTCAACCGTGAGCTCAAACAATACAGTTGTCCCAAGTGTAGCCGATTGCACACAAACCATTTCGTGCGGAACCACTTATACGTTTACGGATGCGGGAAGCCAAAACGACACTTACAATAGTTCAACCGATTACACCATAACTTTCACTCCTTCTGTGGCAACTAACAAGATTCAAATGGTTTTTAGTGCATTCAACACTGAAAACAATTATGACGGAATGGTCATTTACAACGGCCCAAATACATCCTCTCCGATAATTCCTTCTACTTTACCGGCTGGAACAGACCCTGTGAATTGCCCCGCCGATTCGTTTTACGGAAACAATAGTCCCGGTACTATTATATCAACTGATGTCTCAGGTGCCATAACAATACGCTTCAGATCTGATACCGTAACCAATCGTGCAGGATGGTTAGCCAGCGTTAGTTGTATTTCTATACCCAATTGTGTTGCTCCGACAAGCCAGGCCAGCGCCTTCACCTTAGGAACATCAACCTCAAGTTCATTACCAGCAACATTCAGCGGCACAGCCAACGGCTATTTAGTGATTCGTTCAACCAGTAGTACCCCTCCAAGTCAACCGGTTAACGGCACTACTTACTCTGCAGCCAATATTACTACTCTGGGAAGCGGTTTGACATTTGTTCAAAGCAGTAATTCAACTACTATCACTGGAACAGGTCTTGCTGGCAACACTCAGTATTATTATTTCATTTATGCTTACAACAACACAAGCTGTTCCGGAGGTCCCGTATACAATACTAGTGGTCCTTTAGTTGGAAATGGTATAACTTGTCCTGCCGTTCCCAATTCCGTAACCACTTCAGGTATTACTACCAACAGCTTTACACTCAACTGGGCTTACCCAACAGGAGGTATGTCGGCTGCCATATCCTACACCATCCAAATCACTACAGATGCAGGATACACAAGTAATATTCCCGGCTCCCCGTTTACAATATCAGCCCCTACAACTAGTTTCAATGTCACCGGTCTCTCCGTAGGTTCCACTTATTATTATCGAATATTAGCCAGCAACGGATGCAACAGTAGTTATGTAACCGGCAGTATTTTAATACCGATAGCTAATGATAATTGTAATGGTGCTATTCCACTAACCGTTAATGCAAATACCTCCTGTTCATCAGCAACAACAGGCAGTACAGTGGGCGCAACTCAGTCGCAAGCTGGTTGTGTTGGTACTGCTGATGATGACGTTTGGTATAGTTTCGTAGCCACTTCAACTTCTCATATAGTAACAGCAACCCCTAACACAATTTCTGATATCGTTTTACAAGTTTTTAGTGGAAGTTGCGGTAGTTTAAATAGCTTAGGATGTACCGACGCTACCATTTCTTCACCTGAAACTACTACATTAACCGGCTTAACTCCGGGCAATACTTACTACGTTAGAATATACAGTTATGGAAGCGGCTCAGGACAAGGAAGTTTTTCATTGTGCATTACCACTCTGACGCCTTGTACAACACCAAACGCTCAAGCATCCGGCTTAGTTATCGGCACTATAACTTCAAGCGATATTCCGGCCACTTTTACAGGTACTGCTGACAGCTATTTGGTTATCCGATCAACCTCCAGTACTCCACCGTCTCAACCTGTGAATGGAGTTGTTTATTCAGCTGCCAATATTGCTACTTTAGGAGCAGGACTAACATTCGTCCAAACCGGTAATTCAACATCTATTACCGGCTCTGGTCTAAATGGTAACACCCGATACTATTACTACATTTATGCCTACAACAACACCAATTGTTCAGGCGGACCAATGTATAACACTAGTGGTCCATTAAGCGGCAACGCTGTTACTTGCCCGGCAGCTCCAAACCCGGTAACAATAACCGGAACAACAACCAGTAGCTTTACACTAAATTGGACTACCCCAACAGGTGGTGGATTTGCTCCAATTTCATATAGTATTCAAATTACAACGGATACCGGTTACACCAGCAATATCCCGGGCTCTCCTTTTTCATTATCCGCTCCAACAACCAGTTTGAATGTTACGGGATTGAATCCTAGTACAACCTACTACTACAGAATACTGGCCAATAACGGATGTAATAGCCCGTATAGCACCGGTAATGCTTCTACAACTCTTACCAATGACAATTGCAATACCGCCATCCCGCTTAGCATATCTTCCTCATGCAATTACACTTATTATTCTAATAACGGCGCGACTGACAGTTCAGGCGTACCGGCTCCGGGTTGTGCGAGTTATTCCGGAGGAGATGTTTGGTTTAGCGTAGTGGTTCCTGCAAATGGCATTATTGAAATTGATACTGACGATTCGGTTATGACCGACAGCGGAATGGCAATATACAGTGGCACATGTGGCAGTTTAACTTTGATTGAATGCGACGACGATGACAGTGCCAACGGATTAATGTCTTATATATTCAGATCAGGCTTAACTCCGGGAAGCACTATTTTCATTAGACTTTGGGAGTATGGAAATGATAACAACGGTAGTTTCGGAATATGTGTTTCAAGCCCTGTCCCTCCGGTTAATGATAATCCTTGTGGCGCAATAGATTTAAACGTTAACACAAGTTGTAGTTTTCAAACATTTTCAACCTCCGGTGCTACTAACACTACAGCGGTAACTGCACCAATTTGCGGTAGTTATGCTGGTGGAGATGTTTGGTTCAGCGCAATGGTACCAAGCAATGGAATTATTAGAATTGATACTAATTCAAACACTATTACCGACGGAAGTATGGCTGTTTACAGCGGAAACTGTGGTTCATTAACTCTTTTGCAATGTGATACAGACAGCAGTACTAATGGATTAATGCCTTATTTAAACTTGACCGGATTAACCCCGGGAACAACAATTTTTATTCGTTTTTGGGAAAGTGGCAACGATGTTTTCGGCACTTTTTCAATCTGTCTTTCTACCGATTGCACTTCAGGTAACGGCTCAGGTAATACATCAATCTCTTGCCCTAATATTCTGGCCGGAGGATTAGACTTGAATGGAGCTGACCCTTCTCCGGTTACTTGCGGTTCATCAAGCTGTACTACCATAGAAGCAGAATATTTACAACTGGGAACCACCTCCAACTATACTGTTGAAAATATCGTCTATAATCCACCATACCAATTCAACTGTTTGGCTAACCCGGTTAGTGTTAACGTAGATGATGTTTGGTCTCCGGTGGTCAACCTACCTTTTAATTTCTGCTTTTACGGTACTAACTACAATCAGTGTGTAATTGGTTCTAATGGTGTTTTAACTTTTAACACTAGTTATGCCGGCACCGCCTCAGGCTATGCTTTTAACGACAATCTTCCAAACAACACCGATGATCAGTTGGTTGGCAATGCTATTTTTGGGGTATTCCACGACATTGACCCAAGCGAAGGTGGTGAAGTTGGATGGGAATTGGTTACTTTGAATACCGGATGTAGAGCTTTAGTCGCTTCTTGGTATAATGTACCTATGTTCTCAGACAATTCTATTTTATACACCGGCATGATGGTTTTATATGAAGACACTAACATCATCGAGGTTTATGTTAAAGAGAAAAAAATAGACAACAACAACGTTTCTCCATGGAATAGTGGAAATGCCATTATCGGCTTACAAGATGGCACACGTACACAAGCAGTAGTTGCCCCTAACCGCAATGGTTTGAGCAACAATTGGACTGCCACGAATGAAGCTTGGAGATTTGTTCCGTCCGGCACATCCATAACGTCTATCAAATGGTTCGAAGGCGCAGGCACATCAGGAACGGTAATTGGCAACACAGACACTATAAGCGTATGCCCGGCTTCAACCACTACTTACACCGCTGAAGTAACTTACAATATGTGTAACGGTGGCATCGTAAAATTAGTAGACCAAACAACTGTAGTGGTGTCAAACTCAAAAATCTGGAATGGTTCAGTAGACAACGATTGGAACAAAAGCAACAATTGGACTCCAAGTGGTATTCCAAACAATGCTGATTGCGTAAAAATTCCTGCAACTGCTAACAATCCGGTTATTTCAGGAACCAACTATGTAGGATATGCCGGTTCATTATTGGTGTATAACGGCGCCACATTAACCGTCAATTCTAATAATGCTATCTCCGTTACTGATTGGGTAAATGTTGCAAGCGGCGGAACTTTTTTAATCAACAACAACGCCAGCTTAGTCCAAATTAACAATACAACCAATACCGGAAATATCATTTACAAGAGAAATGCGAGTATTCGAAAGCAAGATTATGTGTATTGGTCGTCTCCGGTGGCAAATTATACTGTAAATAACATCGCATCTCCATTATCTTTTGCTACTATTTTCAAATGGAATACTACAGTAGCAAACTCAAATGGCGGTCAAGGCAATTGGAATCCTGCCTCGGGCGACATCATGATTCCCGGCAAAGGATATATAGCCAGCGCTCCAAACAGTTTCAGTAGTACCACTAATACAACTTTTTACGGAAGCTTTACCGGAGTTCCTAATAATGGTCCTATATCAATAGGTGTTTCCAGAGGAAGTGACACCAATACAGCCTACCACGTTGGACTTAACGGTACAGAAATCAACAATTACAGTGACAACTGGAATTTACTCGGTAACCCATATCCTTCTGCCATCCGCGCCAGTCAATTTTTATTGGACAACAACACGAAAATCATGGGGAATGTGAGACTATGGACGCATGGTACATTACCTAGCAACATCTCGAGTCCGTTTTATGGTTCGTTTGTTTACAATTACAGCCCGGGAGATTACTTAACGTACAACTTCACGGGAACCAGTTGCTGTCCGGCAGCAGGAGCCGACTTGTTTATTGGATCCGGACAAGGTTTCTTTGTTCAAATGGTGGACGGTCCGACAGCGTCAGATAACGTGAGTTTTAACAACAACCTGAGAAGTACAAGTTACACCAACAGTAACTTTTACAGATTGGCCAATTCCAATAGCGCCGAAAGTTACGTTGACAGTATGGAAAGAAACAGAATTTGGCTAGATATCGTAAACAGCTCCAGTCGCTCAGACAGAACTTTATTCGGTTACATCCAAGATGCCACTATGGCCGAAGACAGCTTCTTCGATTGCTTGACCCAAAACACCGGTGATTTAAGAATCTACTCGTTGATTAACGATAAAAAATACATCATCCAAGGCCGAGCTTTACCTTTCGATATAAACGATGAAGTTCCGATAGGCGTTAATGTGCCAACCACCGGAAATTATAGTATCGGACTGGCCGGAATAGACGGATTATTCAACGAACAAAACATCTATTTAAAAGACCTTTTGTTCAACACTACTCACGATTTGAAATCGGCACCTTACCAATTCACCGCTAATGCCGGAAATTATAACGACCGATTCCGTGTGGTATATTTGACTTCTACATTGGGCAATACCGACTTAGATTACAACAACGAAATCAAAGTCATTACCAACGAATCACTTAGCGTGAGCTCAAGCCATCAAATCATGCAGTCGGTAATTGTTTACAACGTACTCGGACAAGAAATAGACCGTTACGAAAATGCCAATAGCAATTTCCTAACGTTATCCAACGTTAGAAAAAACAACACTACTTTGTTACTAAAAATAAAACTCGACAATGGTATGACTACCGTCAGAAAAGTAATTTACTAACCAAAATACTTTAAAAACTTCCAAAAAGACCTTTGCTTTACATAGTGAAGGTCTTTTTCGTTAGCATATGCTTCTCGCTCAAACGAAATGGCACGATACGCCCTTTTGGCATCTTGTTCCTTCGAAAAATGCCATAAAAACGCTAAAGCATACCATACAAAAAAAGGCAAAATCAACAACTCCAATTGCTGGCGCAAATGGATCTTCTCATGATTCAACAACACCGCATCCGCAACACTCTCCCGCTGCTTCAAAAACACAAACGGGAAAACCGTCAATCCTCTATACCCTTTCGGCACTAAATATTTCGAAACGATGAGTATCATTACTTATAAACTCTTTAAATTTGCGACTATGAACGAGCAAAATAAGGAAAATAAATTAATCGAAGGCGAGGACTATTACCTCACGCCCGAAGGTTATAAAGTTTTCACCGAAAAATACCACTTAAAACGCGGCTATTGCTGCAAAAGTGGTTGCCGTCATTGTCCGTACGGATTTGATAAAAAAACAGGAATAATAAAAAAATAATTTGGGCGTTACCACAAGGGTCGGGCTTTCCGTTGCAATCTTTTTAAAGAGGATTTGTCTTCTACGAAGACCAATCCTTAAAAAGGATTTCCACTCCAATCCCTAACGCTTCAGGCAAAAACAACAAACAACATATAACAAACAACTTACAACCAAAATGACTTTTCAAGAACAAATACTTCAAGGAATTCCGGCCGTTTTACCACAGCCGAAAGCTTATGAACCACAAATCAATCACGCGCCAAAACGCAAAGAAATACTAACCGAAGAAGAAAAAAAATTAGCCTTAAGGAATGCATTACGCTATTTCGAACCGCAACATCATGCTACGCTAATTCCGGAGTTTAAAGCTGAGTTAGAAACCTATGGCCGGATTTACATGTACCGCTTTCGTCCGGATTACCGCATGTATGCCCGTCCTATATCTGAATATCCCGGAAAATGCGAACAAGCCAAAGCCATCATGCTCATGATTCAAAATAATTTGGATTATGCCGTAGCGCAACATCCGCACGAGTTAATCACTTATGGCGGTAACGGTGCAGTTTTCCAAAATTGGGCCCAATACTTACTCACCATGAAATACTTGGCGGAAATGACAGAAGAACAAACTTTAGTCATGTATTCCGGTCACCCAATGGGATTGTTTCCATCGCATCCGGATGCACCGAGAGTCGTAGTTACTAACGGTATGGTCATCCCAAATTACTCCAAACCAGACGATTGGGAAAAAATGAATGCCTTAGGCGTTTCCCAATACGGACAAATGACAGCGGGCAGTTATATGTACATTGGACCACAAGGCATCGTTCACGGAACAACTATAACGGTTCTGAACGGTTTCCGAAAAATCAAAAAATCTCCCAAAGGCGGTTTATTCGTAACCTCAGGTCTTGGCGGAATGAGTGGTGCCCAACCTAAAGCCGGAAACATTGCCGGTTGTGTAACGGTTTGTGCCGAAGTAAATCCTAAAATTACGCATATCCGTCATTCTCAAGGTTGGATTAACGAAATCATTGAAAACATAGATGAATTAGTACCAAGAGTTAAAAAAGCCTTAGCTGCCCAGGAAGTAGTTTCTATTGCGTATTTAGGAAACATAGTAGATGTTTGGGAACGCTTTGACCAAGAGAATTTACACATCGATTTGGGTTCAGATCAAACCTCATTACACAATCCGTGGGCTGGTGGCTATTACCCTATCGGTTACACTTTTGAGGAATCAAATGAACTAATGGCGAACCAACCGGAAAAGTTCAAAGAAGAAGTCCAAAAAACCCTGCGCCGTCATGCCGCTGCCATCAATAAACACACGGTAAAAGGCACTTACTTTTTTGACTACGGCAATGCTTTTTTATTGGAATCTTCTCGTGCCGGCGCCGATGTAATGAACGACCATCCTACTTTGGGAAGAGAATTCAAATACCCGAGTTACGTACAAGATATTATGGGCCCGATGTGTTTTGACTACGGATTTGGCCCTTTCCGTTGGGTTTGCGCCTCCGGAGATCCGAAAGATTTGGCCAAAACCGATCAAATTGCCTGTGAAGTGTTAGAGGAAATGATGAAAACCGCACCCGAAGAAATCCAACAACAAATGGCCGATAACATCCAATGGATCAAAGGTGCTCAAGAAAATAAATTGGTTGTAGGTTCGCAAGCACGTATTTTGTACGCAGATGCCGAAGGACGAATCAAAATTGCCGAAGCTTTCAACCAAGCTATCGCCCGTGGCGAAATCGGATATGTGATATTAGGCCGTGACCACCACGATGTTTCTGGCACTGATTCGCCTTACCGCGAAACCTCAAACATCTATGACGGCTCTCGTTTTACTGCTGATATGGCTATTCACAATGTGATTGGTGACAGTTTCCGTGGCGCCACTTGGGTGTCCATTCATAACGGCGGAGGTGTCGGTTGGGGCGAGGTAATTAACGGCGGATTTGGTATGGTTCTTGATGGTTCAAAAGCAGCGTCAAGACGCTTAGAATCAATGCTTTTTTGGGATGTTAACAACGGAATCTCACGAAGAAGTTGGGCCAGAAATGAAGGTGCTGTTTTCGCTATCAAAAGAGCTATGGAAACGCAACCTTTGTTGAAAGTTACCATCCCTAATGTAGTTGATGACGGATTGTTAGATTTTTAAGATTATTAGACTGACTTAGACTAAATAATCCTTGTAAGTTAATTCAAAATCTGACGATCTAAGAAGTCTAACAATCAAAAAAAATGACATATGAAAACAACTAAAATTTTACCGTTTCTACTACTGTTAGTATTTGCTTCTTGTAGTTCGGTTAGAGTGTATTCTGACTATGACAAACAAGTCGATTTTACACCTTACAAGACTTATGCCTTCCACAAGAACGGCATAGACAGAGCCGAGATATCTGATTTAGATAAAAAGCGTATTTTACACACCATAGATGAAACTATGAGTGCTAAAGGATTTACCAAAAGTGACAATCCCGATTTGTTGATTTCCTTCTTTACCAAAGAAAGAGAAGAAGTCAATGTCAACCAATTCAATGCCGGCTGGGGTTACGGTTGGGGTTGGGGTTGGAATCCGTTCTTATGGGGCGGCAATACTATGGTAACCCGCCATACTGAAGGTTCATTGTACATCGACATTATTGACGCCAAGAAAAAAGAATTAATTTGGCAAGGTGAAGGCGAAGGCGTGTTAACCAAAGACCGTGACAAAAAAGAAGCCCTGATTAAAGAATTTGTGTCCAAAATTCTGGAACAATATCCACCACAGAAGAAGTAAAGAGTAAAAAAACCGCAATAGAAAAATATTGCGGTTTTTTTAGCTGATGCCCTAGCCCGGATGGAAACGGCATCCTTTTACAGCTGTTAGGTTTAAAAAACCTGACAGCTGTAAAAGATATAGTGGACAGCCGGAAACGAGCTCCTAAAGAGCGAACTGGCGAAGCAAAAAGCTCCTTCCATCCGTTGCACTCTTGATGAACGTTTGTTTTTTTATGATTTTTATCACAGTTGTTTTGGCTAAGATTTGTAAATTTACGAACACAACAAAACACTCTATATGGAAGCGCATTTTGAAAGCAACCCTTTGATTGACAGGCTACCAAAGCATCTAAAACAGTTTATCAAACCGCAAGATTACAACGATTATACGCCTATAAATCAGGCCGTGTGGCGTTATGTGATGCGCAAAAATGTGGATTATCTTTCAAAAGTAGCACACGAATCTTACTTGGACGGATTGCAAAAAACCGGTCTGGAAGTGGATTCTATTCCGAACATGTACGGCATGAACCGCATTTTAAAAGAAATTGGTTGGGCTGCCGTGGCTGTAGATGGTTTTATTCCGCCGAATGCTTTTATGGAATTCCAAGCGTATAACGTTTTGGTAATTGCTTCCGATATCCGACAATTAGAACATATTGAATACACACCTGCTCCGGATATCATACACGAAGGTGCAGGCCACGCGCCTATTATTGCCAATCCGGAATACGCCGAATATTTGCGACGTTTTGGGGAAATTGGCTGTAAAGCGATTTCGTCCTCGCGCGATTACGAATTGTATGAAGCGATTCGTTTGTTATCGATTTTAAAAGAAGCGGAAGACACTCCGGAAGCCGAAATTAAAAAAGCAGAAGATCAAGTAGATTTTTTGCAAAATAATATGGGCGAACTTTCGGAAATGTCCAGAATCCGGAATCTACACTGGTGGACAGTGGAATATGGTTTAATCGGAACAATAGACAATCCGAAAATTTATGGCGCAGGCTTGCTTTCCTCTATAGGTGAAAGCGCTTGGTGTATGACAGATAACGTTAAAAAAATCCCTTATGATATCTCGGCTGCCGATCAAAGTTTTGACATAACCAAACCGCAACCGCAACTGTATGTAACCCCCGATTTTGCGCATTTGAGCTTGGTTTTGGAAGAATTTGCCAATACTATGGCTTTGCGAACCGGAGGTTTATCAGGCGTTAAAAAACTGATTGATTCCAAGGCTTTGGGCACTATTGAATTGAGCACAGGGATTCAAATTTCCGGGGTATTTACTAACGTGATTGAACACGAAGGAAAGCCGGTTTATGTGCAAACTACGGGTAAAACGGCCTTGTCTTACCGCGAAAAAGAATTGGTAGGTCACGGAACCGCATACCACGCTGAAGGATTTGGTTCGCCAATCGGAAAACTAAAAGGCATTAACTTAGCCATTGAAGACATGAGTCCGCGTGACTTAAGAGCTTACGACATTTACGAAGCGGAAAAAGTTACCTTAGAATTTGAAGGCAATATCAAAGTAACCGGAGAAATCATTACTGGTTCCCGAAATCTGCAAGGAGAAATTATCATTATCAGTTTTAAAAACTGCACAGTAACCCACAACGAAACCGTACTCTTTTTACCGGAATGGGGAACATACGATATGGCAGTAGGTAAAAAAGTTATATCCGTTTTTTCCGGTCCGGCCGATGTGAACAGTTTTGACATGATTAACCATGTGCCTTCTTCGCAAACTATCAAAGCCAAAAAATCAGCAGAGCGCGAAGAATTAGAAGGTTTATACCTCAACGTACGAAACATACGTGAAGGCAAACCGGCAGTCATTTCACTAGAAAAAACGTTCGAATTGGTCAAAGACAAACATCCTAAAGACTGGTTATTGTCTGTAGAAATTGCCGAATTATGTGACAAAACGAACAATACTGCTTTATTACATGATGTTTTGGTGCATTTGGAAAAAGTGAAACAAAGTCGCCCCGAGATAGCTCATTTAATTTCAGGCGGACTAGGATTGTTTCTGGAAAAAGTAAGTTTACAACACTAGTGTAACCTTTGTTACTGCCAACTAAAGCCGACTAAAATATCTTTGCTGAAAAAATTTGAATTATGGGACTATTAGACATGTTAGGTTTAGGCGGCAAATCAGAAAGCATTAAAGATTTTGTAACGAAAGGCGCTGTGATTATTGATGTAAGAACCATTGGAGAATTCCGCGAAGGACACATTAAAAGTTCAAAGAATATTCCACTCGACACCATTAGCGGTAAAGTAAACGACATTAAAAAGTTAGACAAACCCGTAATTGTCTGTTGTCGTTCCGGAATGCGAAGTGCTCAAGCCGCTTCTATGTTGAAATCGGCCGGCATTAACGTAATCAACGGTGGTGGTTGGCAGAGTTTGGAAAGTAAATTATAGTATAAAGCCCCGAAGTATCGGGGCTTTTATTTTGTTTATACCAATGTTATCTAATAACCAACTTACGTGTTTCAATCCCTTTATTTTCGAATTGAATTTTGATTAAATAAATTCCGGGACTTTTCTCCGCTAAATCAAAATTGGCATGATTTCCGAAAATATTTTGCGCCACCAACTGCTTTCCTAAAACATCATAAACCCAAACAGATTGAATTGATTCTCCTTCGGATTGGATTGTAAAAAGACCACTACTCGGATTGGGAAAAATCTTTAAAGAGGATAAATTATTTTCTGTTACATTCAATCCTGTGCAATTGAATAAAGCCGAAGGAATTGTTTTTTGTATATATGTGCCATCACCCAACATTCCATCAGAGTTGTTCCCAAATCCCCAAGTACTTGTAGTTCCGTCTTGGACAAATGAGAAACTCAAACCTGCTGTAGCATTTTGAATACCTGTTACACCGGAAATCTGAAATGGCGCTACTCTATTGGTAATGGTTCCGTCACCCAATTGATAAGAAGTATTCAATCCCCAACCCCAAACAGAGCCATTGGTTTTGATAGCCAAATTATGATTATTGGCTTGCACTTTTAGCCAATCTGTATCGGTTCCTATTGGAATGGGGGCTGTTTTATTGGTGGTTGTATTGTCACCTAATTGTCCTTGTGCATTATAACCCCAAGTCCATAGTGTTCCATTGGTTTTAATCGCAACACCATGTTGTTCACCTGCTGTGGCAAAAGCCCAATCTGTTCCGGTCCCAACTTGCGTAGGAGTATTAACAAACATAGTGGTCCCCAAACCCAATTGTCCATTTAGTCCGACGCCCCAAGTCCATAACGTGTTATTCGCGCGTCTAGCTATGCTGTGCGAACTTCCGACAGAAACCGACACCCAATCATTTGCGGTTCCGATTCGTACAGGAGAGGGACGATTGACATAGGTTCCATCACCTAATTGTCCCGACATATTGCCGCCCCAAGCCCAGAGAGAACCATTGGTTTTGATTCCCATAGTGCAATTAATATTAGACGAAATTGACTGCCAATCGGAATCGGTTCCTATTTGGACAGGAGTGTTGCGCTGAGAAGTTGTCCCATCTCCTAATTTCCCGTAGGTATTTTGTCCCCAAGCCCAAAGTGTTCCGTTATTTTTAATGGCAAAAACAGAGTACCATCCGGCAAAAACAAAAGACCAATCATTATCGGTTCCCACTTGTACCGGAACACCAACATCTGACGTTACCGGACCAATTCCTAGCTGACCATACTGATGATCGCCCCAAGTCCAAAGTGTTCCGTCTGATTTAATAGCAGCGGTAAAATGATTTCCTGCCGATATTTTTTGCCAGCATTGGGCATTAACACCTATAGCAAGTAAAAAGAAAATAATAAGTAATTTTGATCTCATCATGATATGTTTTAGTGAAACAAACTTATAATGAGATTGACGTAAAAAAAATACGACAGATGCCGTATTCTACCTTATATCAGATTATTACTCTTAGCTTTTTGAATCGCTTCGAGTTTGTTGTGGACTTGTAGTTTATTGTAAATATTCTCGATATGCTTACGCACTGTAGAAGGCGACAAGAATAAATTATCAGCAATAATATTGTAATTCAATCCTTTGCTAAGTTGTTCCAGCACTTCCACTTCTCTGGTTGTCAGCTTGATTTCTTCTTGACATTTTTCTTCAAAACTCACAGGATTTCTCAGCAGTTTCAGGGTTTTTAATGCGATAGAAGGATTCATCGCCGCACCGCCATTGAGCGTTTCTATAATACCTTGATGTAATTCTTTGGGATTGACTTCCTTTAACAAATAGCCATCAGCTCCTGCTTTAATGGCGTTGAAAATATTTTCATCGTTGTCAAACACCGTCAACATGATGATTTTGATTTGCGGGTATTTCGATTTGATGATTTTAGTGGCTTCAATTCCGTTGCAAACCGGCATTTCAATATCCATCAAAATCAAATCAATACACTTGTTTTGCTCGAGCTTCTTTTGTAGATCATTGCCATCCACCGCGGTAAACTTCAAAACCAAGTCGTCGAAAAAAGACAACTTCTCGGCTACTGCTTTTTGCAAAAAAACATTATCGTCTACTATGGCTATTTTGGTGGACATATGCTGCTATTGTATAACAAATTTGACTCTTTTTTTTGAATGTTGGTTCATCCATTCTAAAAAAGTCCTTTTCAAACGTGTAGATTGGCTTGAAAATCCACAGAATGAAAAGGACAACAATAAAAACAACCTATTGTTTTTTATTAATCAATACCACTTGACATTCCAAAGTTGAAAAAAGAAAGGGTAAAAAAAAATACGTCATTTGACGTATTTTCTCAAGTGGCATTACAACATCACTATGTTAACCTAATAGTAATTTTAGTACCTTCATTAGGTTTGGAAACCAAATCAAAATCGCCTCCGATATCCTGAATGCGCTTTTGCATGTTGTGAATTCCGTTGCCCATCACGACCATCTCTCGGTCAAAACCTTTACCGTCATCGGCAATTGTAATTGCTATCCCGTTTTCGTCAGGTTCAATGTTCACCGTAACGTTTTTAGGCTGGGCATATTTGATGCTGTTGTTGATGGCTTCTTGTATGGTTCGGTACAAATTCATCCCTTCTACAGAAGAAAAAGTATTGCTTTTCAGCAGTGGATTGACTGAAAACGTAAAGCAAATATCCTCTTTAGCTTCCTGAGCTTTCTCCATAAAATTGTGGATTCGCGCTTGTAAATCTTCAAAGGTAATCTCGCTTTTTTTCATCGCCCAAATCGTATCGCGCAGTTCAATAATGGTGGATTTGGCAAAATTGCTGATACCGTTTAGTTTACTATCTAGTTTGGCATTTTGTATATCAAAGGCATATTTAATATTGTCTATAGATGAAATAATAAAGGTTAATTGCGAACCTATATTGTCATGCAAATCTCTTGAAATAGCCAAACGCTGCTCTTGTAATTTGTTTTGGGTTTCGATTTTGGCAATGGCCGATTTGAGTTCATACTCTTGCTCCTGCTGTTTGTTTTTAAGTTTTTGCTGGCGGTAAACCAAATAAATGATAATCAATAAGGCTAACGAGATGAGTCCGAGTATTAAAAATTGGGTTTCTTTCCTTTTGATTTCCAACTCACGGGTAGCGATTTCAGCTTTGGATTTCTGTATCAGCCTTTCTTTCTTTTCCGTTTGGTATTTGGTTTCCAACTCGGCGGTTTGCTTCTCCGATTTACTTACCAATAACTGCTCGTTAAGTACTGCTAATTTGTCTATGTAATAATCAACACTGTCGGGTTGGTTCAAGTGAGAACAAACCTTAATTAAGCATTTGTAATTCTTTTGCAGTTTTTCGTTATGCTGCGTTTGTTCGTAAAACTTTCGAGTGCGTAAAAGCACCGCTTTCGCCTCATTAAACTTGTTATTGGCCAAGTAATTAGTCGCCAAGTTTAAATCGAAATTATTCTTATCCAAATCCGAATTCAGCTCTTCTCGAGCCTGTTTTGATTTTTCGTATAACGCCAATGCGTCTTTCGATTTTTTTTGCTCCGACTTAATGGATGCGATATTATTGAATCCGCTGGAAATACCTTTTTTATTGCCTACAGCCGTACAAGCTTTGACACTTTTATCGTAAAACTTTAAAGCATTGATGGTGTCATTCAAATTGAGATAAACATTGCCAAGGTTGAGGCAAGAAACGCATAAATCTTCGGTAAAATTATTTTTCTCCTGATAGGCTACTACTTCTTGGATGTATTGCAGCGCTTTAGGGTAATTTTTGAGTTTAAGATGGATTAAACCGATGTTGCCTTTGATAATGCCGATATTTTTCTCGTCTTTAATGCTTTCAAAATAAGACAACGCTTCAATAAACGACGCCATAGCCGCTTTGTATTGGTTGGTTTTTTCGTAAATGTTGGCCAAATTATTATTGATTTTAGCCAAACCTCTACTGTCTTTTCTGAGTTTTCTGATTTTATAAGCTGAAAGGTAATTCAGTTTTGAGTTCACAAAATCGCCTTTAATGAAATATACCGCACCAATATCGCTGTATACCTGAGCCATCAAAGTAGAATCGTTTAATTTCTTAGATTCCGACAAGGCTTTTCCGCCGTAATGCAAGGCCGAATCGATAGAAACTTTCGAATAATACCAAGTCAAATCGGAATAAATAGAAGCTACTTTTTTAGTTTCCGGATTGGCTTTCAAATCCTTTTTTAAGCCATCGATTATGTCTTGGGCATTTTGAGCAAACCCTTGGAAAGACAAGCCAAACAGCGCTAGGAACCAGATATATAATTTCCATTTCATGGCTTACAAAAGAATGTTGATTTCAGTTCCCGAAGCAGCACTTTGTAGGTTGAAATGACCGTTAATCTCAGTGATGCGTTTTTGCATGTTAAATAAACCGTGTCCTTTCGCTACCGCAGCTACATCAAAACCTTTTCCGTCATCTTTGATTTCGATGGCTATTTGTGTCCCTAACTTTTTTACCTTGATGTCGATGTTCTTGGCTTCGGCATACTTGATACTGTTGTGAATCGCTTCCTGAATAGTGCGGTAGATGTTCATCCCTTCGATGGAACTGAACTTACGGTCTTTCAAATCGCTGTCGACAAAAAAATTGAACTGTATCTCCTGCTTCACCTCTTTGGCCTTGTCTACAAAATTGTGGATTCGGGTTTGCAAATCTTCGAACGAAATTTGGCTTTTATTCATCGCCCAAATCGTGTCGCGCAATTCAATAATGGTGTCTTTGGCAAAGCTGCTGATGTTGGAGAGTTTGGCATCCAATTTTTCATTTTGTATGTCGAAGGCGTACTTGATATTATCGACGGAAGAAATAATAAAAGTCAGCTGAGAGCCTATGTTATCGTGTAAATCTCTTGAAATGGCCAATCGTTGTTCTTGCAATTTGTTTTGGTTTTCGATTTTAACAATGGCGGATTTGAGTTCAAACTCCTGTTCCTGCTGCTTAATTTTTAATTTTTGTTGGCGATAGACCAAATAAATAATACACAGTAAAGCAAAGGAAATCAGCCCTAAAACCAGGAACTGCATGTTCTTGTTCTTGATTTCGATTTCGCGTTCTCTGATTTCAGCCTTGGATTGCAGGAGTTGTTTTTCTTTCTTCTCGTTTTGATATTTAGCCTCTAGCTCAGAAAAGGTTTGGGCGCGATCCACATCAAAAACAGAATCCCTGAGCTTAATATAGCTTTCTTGGTCTTCCACGGCTTTGGCCAAATTGTTACGTTTCTTATTGAACAAAGCGCGTTGCATATAAAAATCGCGCAACTTCTCGGCGTTTCCGCTTTTTTTAGAAAACCAATAGGCTTTTTCAAAGAGTTTTTCAGCTTCGTTAAAATCATCCAACTCATGGGCTATGGTGGCCAAATTGGTATAGTTGGTGGCGCGTTCGTAATAGTAATCCGTGTCTTTATTGCCTTGGCTGAGTTCAAAATTTTTATCATTGATTTTTAGGGCCGAAGTAATCCAGCGTTTGGCTTCTTTGAACTTTTTTTGTTTCAACAAAGTGTTCCCGATATTGTTATACGTTTCTCCCACATTCAGCGTATCTTTTCCTTTGTAGTATTGAAATACTTGTTTGTGATAATACAAAGCGCTGTCGGGCTTGTTCCAATCGTCAAAATTGATGGCTACGGCATTTAAGGCATTGCTGATCATATCCGGACTTTTCTCTTTTTGACTTACCCAGTATTTCAGGGCTTTTTTTCCGTAATAAATGCCTTTAGGATAACTTTCAAAATCGTGATAAGTTAACGAGAGCATAGCGTTGAAAAAAGCAATCCAGTTTTCTTTTTTTTCTTTTTCGGCTATGCGAATGCCTTGTAAACAATAGGCTACTGCCTTATCATACTGTCCTTGCTTGCGATAAACTTTGGCCATATTGTTGTAAACCGTAAGCAACGATGGAATATCATTTCCCGATTGCAAAATTTTCAAAGCGCGATTTCCATAAACTACGGCGCTGTCCAGTTGATTGTAATCGGTGCAACGAGCATTTTTACAAAAGAAATATTGACCTTCATCAGCCTGGGTTTTAATAAGCCGTTTAGCGATTTTAAAATAATAATCTGAAGAATCCTGAGAAGTAAAAGCTTTGCCCAAGGTTGTTCTTAAATCTTGGGCCATAGTCATTACTGACATGAATAAACCGACAAAGAGGAAGTAGTACTGCTTTTTCATTCGGATATAGTATACCATAAATGTAGTGAAAATGTTAAAATTTTCAATATCACTTCTCTTTTTTAGGGGTTGATTCTTCAAATAACTGGTAATTGAGTTCGAAGATATTACGACTCAAAGCGGCATTAACATCTCTCAT
Organism: Flavobacterium cheonhonense; assembly: GCF_035671315.1. NCBI lineage: Bacteria > Pseudomonadati > Bacteroidota > Flavobacteriia > Flavobacteriales > Flavobacteriaceae > Flavobacterium > Flavobacterium cheonhonense. Next base: position 1,134,099 of record NZ_JAXAVY010000001.1, on the reverse strand, counting down.
TTTCACTTTTAAATCGTCCGAAAGTTGGATTTGGAGTGATTGATTTTTGCAATCTTCGTTGAGTTGTATTATCAGTTGCTCCAGCGGTTCCAGTTTAGAAGCAAAAGCGTTGCGTTCGGAAAACATCTTATACTGAAGGTAAACGATGAGTCCGATGAGTACCAAAAAAACAGTTATCAAAAAAAATGTCATATCGATTTGGATGTAGCCCGTAAAATTCCGTTAAAAATGAAGCAAAAAAAATACGGCATACGCCGTATTTTTTAGTGACAAACAGGTTTGATTGTTTAGTTTGACGTGAAATTTACGTTGAACGCACCGTTAGTAACTGCTTTGGTGTCTTCTCCGGCTTGATTTTTCCCGGTAAAATTAAATGTTCCTTTTACGTTAGTTTCAGAAATTTCAGTAATGGTCACTGTACCGGCTACTCCTGAGTTTTCATAAGGCGCTGCCCAAACCAAGGAGTTCATCGGATTGCTGATGTTGCTTTCGATGTAACTGGCTACCGTTGAAATGGCAGCATCCTCACTGATTTCGTAAGAACCAAGTCCGTCGTAACCTGTAATTATAATTTGAATGGCTTTCCCGGAAGCATCACTTCCTTGAACAATAATTGTAGTAAGTCCGCCAATGACTTGTTTGGTAGCAAATGTTCCCATCTCCATAGAGGTGTAATTTGCTCCGCCTACCTTGGCTTTAACAGTTCCCAGAGTTGCATTACTTCCGCCACCACCATTGTCATCGCTACTGCAAGAGGTAGTTAAAGAAATAAGGGCAATGGCAAAAAATAATCCGATTTTTTTAATAGTTTTCATGTTTATATAAGGTTAAAGTTATTAGAGCAAATTTGGTGTAATCCTAAAAAGCAATCAATACGACATTTGCCCTATTTTTCTCATTATTAACCTATTTCCCTTTCATTAACAAGACTTTAGGGAAAGCCACTGCTTTTAAACTGTTGGTTTCATTCTGACTTGAAATAAAATATAGCGTTTCATTGGTCTCATCATAAAAAGGCAAACCATCGAAATCAGGCGAATTGATTTTGCTACCCAAATTAATCGGCTCTGACCAATTCTTCCAAGTATCATCTAAACGATATGTAACATAAATATCATAACTCCCGAAAGCACTGAACCCATTACTGCTAAACAACAAAGTTTTGGTATCCGACAATAACTGACACATGCCTTCATCTGCCGCAGAGTTAATTACTTTGCCCATGTTTTGCAGAAAACCATAACTACCATCTTCCTTTTGTTGGGCGAAATACAAATCGCTTCCGCCTTGGGAAAAATCGGTTTCTATTCCCATAATTAAGACCTTCAAATCGGGCGTTAAATGCGCTTCGGCAGTTTCATCATAATTGTTGTAAGCCGAGACTTTTAGTTGGCCTTGATTAACATAAGTTCCGTTTTGGACCGTAAACAACTCAAAACCCGTTTCTGTGGTTCCGCGTGTATAAGTGGCACCACCTTTTAAAATAAGATTATCGGTTATGCACCACAAATGATTATAATACTGATTGGTATTCAGTGTCGGCTCCGGCTTTTTGTTATCCCATCGACCGGACGCATTTTTTGTAAAGCTGTAGATTTCGGTTTTTGCCTCACCAACTGCTGTAATATAAAGCGTTTTTCCATCGGTTGACACTGCTCCGCTGGAAGGCACTAATCCTTGTAATTCGATGGTTTTCGCATTAGGTAACAATTCGAAAGCGGTTGTTGTATTAACCGTTGGTGCTATAGGCGCATCGCTATCTGAGATCCCAATCGCATCAATTTCTTTTTGTCCGGGAAGCAAGGCAAAATTAAATTCGACCCTAACGGCTACTACACCTGATACTGCTTGTTCCAAAATGGCATATTCCACACCCGGATTAACCACATCGGGTGCTTCCTGAATTTTTCTTCTTTTGCGTTTAAAATAATAGTTTCTGTCAGCAGGTATAGTGGCTTTGAATGTTGGTGTTTTGTAGTCTTTCTTTCGACCCCAAACCGTTTCGTATTTACCGTTTCCTTTGTCTACAGCAATGCGAACAACACAACCCGCATTTAAGTTTTCAAAAACAGCCACTTGCTTTACGGTTTGTGGTTTTTCAAAACTCACTTCTACCCATTCGTAACCGTCCAACGCTTTTTTGGGCATCCAGGCATTCGGACTAGTTCCGCCTTGTGGAAAAGCATCAGGTTTGCCTAAAATTCTTTTTATACTGTTTTGTTTTCCACCCAAATCGGAGGAATATTTTATCAATTTATGAGCCCACTGAACTTGTTGTGCTTGCGTCATTCCAAAGACTAAAAAAAACGCATACAGTAATATTTTTGTTTTCATTTTAACCGAATTAAAAAAGGACTGCAAAAAATTGCAGTCCTTAACCACTTACTCAAAAACTCAATTATTTACTTTTATCTTTTCTACTTTTTTGCCTTTGAAAGCAAAGATGAATTCGCCATCATCTGTAATATCAATACCGGCGCCGTATTGCGGACTTCCGCCTTTTCCTTTAGATTGAACTGACCCTTTGGTTTCACCGTTAGTCATATCAATACCATAGATGATGTTTTTGCTGTTTCTTTGGTCTCTCAGATAATAATTACCTTCTATTTCGTAGAAATAATCCACACCTCTGATTTTTTCGGTGGCGTATACTCGAGAACCATCTTTTTTGTTGTAAGACGCTAATCCCTTTTCAGAAAGCACCACTACTTTATCGCCAAAATCGATTACATCTGTTGCTTTTCCTACTTTAGCATCATTGTGTTTTACATCGAACAATTGGTTCCCGGACGCGATATCGTAACCATAAAACTCATCACCATCACCTACAAAAAGGGTTTTGTCATTTTCGATAATGAAATCGGTGATGCGTTTATCGAATTTTTCAGAACGCCATGACGTTTTACCGGTTTTGTCATCCAAACACAACACAGAGTTCTTTTGGGCTTTGTAATCCCAGTAAATGTATGGTACCCATTGTTTTACCGAACCGCCACCAAAAGCAGAGGCTGCACCGAAACCTGCTGACGTTTCCTCCAAACGGAATTCTTGTACTTGAACTTTACCACCAACTTGCACCAAAACTTTATCGCCTGATTTATAGATGTTCGGCATACAAAAGGCACCGGTAATTTTTTCAGAAGCCCAAAGCAATTTTCCGGATTCTAAGTCGTGTTTTTCTACATATTTGGTTCGGTCGCGAGTTCCTAAAATCACTATGTACACTGCGTTATCGGTAAATAAAGGTTCGGCTATAGTACGGTAAATTTTAGATCTTCTGCCACCGCTGAACAAACCGCCGTTGGCGCCTTGCATATCATTTTCATAAGTCACTTCCCAAAGCTTCTGCCCGTTGTTGATGTTGTATACTTGCAAACCGTCGAGATACATGTACAACTTATCGCCTTTGATCCACAAATCCACTATAGCTCGGCGGGTAACCAACTCTTTTTCGATGGTTCCTATAAAAGTCGCATCCCATAAAATATCCCCATTTACCGCATTAATTTTCACCAATTGGTTTTTAAATCCGGCAAACAAAGCGCCCAAAGCAGTTGGCTTGAAGTTAATCATCACGATTTCATTTCTTCCCGGATCATAGATGTATTTTCCAACACCACCTTTAAAACGGTTGGTTTCCCAAACTTTCTCACCGGTATTGGCTTTAACCAAGATTACCGAAGCTTTTTGCGAAATCAAGAAAGCATCCAATTCACTGATGTATTTTACAGTTTCCAATTCACCTTGATCGGTTCCTTCCTCGGCTTTAGTGCCTTTTGGAATTAAGTTTTGGTATTCTTCAGAATTCCAAAGTTCTTTTCCGGTAGCAATATCAATAACCGCTACTCTGTCGGTTCCTAATTTTCTTTCATCAAAAAGAAACAAATAGCCGCCTTTATCACCTCCGCGTTGAATCACGTATTGGTATTCGCATTTGTTGGTTTTGTTGGTCGTGATTTTTTTGTAGTCACCGCTCCAAACGGTTTTCCCGTTGGCATCTAATACGGTAGCCGAATTGTCATCGGTACCTAATACGTACTGCCCATTGTTAATGGATACAGCCAAACGAGTAGCTTTGTTATCGAACTCAGCTTCCCAAGCGGTAGCAAAACTTCCCGATTTTTTTCCGGCGGATTTGCCTTTTCCTAATAATTTGCCAAATTGGGCATTGGCAGGCAATGAGAACGCCAACAATAGCGTCATCATTAGTAAAGTAACTTTTTTCATGTTTTTTGTTTTTATTGTTAGGGTTAAAAGGTAACGGTATAGCGAATTTTATAACGTTGTTGCTTTTGCAGTTTGAACTTGAATTTGTGCTCAAGAATGTAATTCGACATGAAATTGATGAAGTCAATATTCTTAATGTCGCTGTCTACTTTAAAGAAAGAAGAAACCTTCCCGTTTTGGACTACGCCGATATCGACTACCATAGTACCTTTGACTTCAGCGTATTTTTTGTTTTTCTTTTTTTGGAAGTCATCCGATTGAAATACGTCATCGATTTCTTTGGTTACGGTTTCCGAAACCACTTCTTCGTCGGTTAGCACCGGACGTTGGGCCGAAACTTTTTGACTGGCCAATAGGACAAAAGCCAAGACCAAAAGGGTTTTTATTGTTTTCATGTTTTAGGTTGTTAAATAGCATAACAAACCTATAGCGAAATACTAAGGCAGGAAATACGGCAAATGTCGTATTTTGTTAAAATTGGAAGTGCGGAAACTGCTCTTTTAGACTGATAATCTTCTGGTTAAGGGTTTCCAAAAACTGTTGGTGACTTTTGGTCTTAGGATTAAACGGGCGATGGGCCAAGCCTTTTTGAATGTTGCAAACTTCCTGCATGGTAGCAAAACAATTGTCATTGACATAATGCTCAAAAAAGCGAATCCAAATGTAATCGATAGCGATTTGGCTGGGATGCAACATATCATCGGCGTAGAAGCGATAATCTCTGAGTTCGTCCATCATAATTTCGTAAGCCGGAAAATAGTTGGATGAGGCGTTATCGAGCACGATTGCGTGAACAGCCGTCATCAAATGGGCTTTGCTGCGTTGGTTTTCGGGAAAACCGTCTTTGGTATGGCGTACCGGTGAAATGGTAAAAATGAACTTGACCTCCGGATTAATTTGGCGAATCAAATTCATGATATTTTGAATCGATTGCGCTATGCTTTCAGGTGAAATAATTTCTTTGGCAAACTCGCTTTGCGGCACTTTATGACAATTGGCTACAATGGCATTAGAAGATTTTAATCGATAAATCCAGGAAGTGCCGTAAGTAATTACCACATGTGTAGCTTCGGTGATTTGCCGATGCATGGCATGAAGCGTATCGTTCAATTCTTGTAAAAAAACTGATTTATCCGCCCGACTGCATTCAGAATGTACTTCGTAACTGTGCCACAAATCGTTGTGATAGAAAATATCAGTTTCAGTAAAAAATTTTTGGTTGACCACTCGGTTGACCAATTGCTCTATAGAAATCGGATTGAAGATAATTCCGAATGGATTAATAGTCGTTTGAAATTTAAAGTAGTCGAATTTCTCGCCCATATTTTCGGCAAAACACGACCCTAACAACAACACCTTCGAATGGTAATTGATGGGAAACTCATAGGTTTTAACCGGAACTTTAGTAGTGAAATTCATAGCTTACTATTTGCCTCAAAAATACAAAAAATAAAAACCCTTTCCTTGACAGTGGAAAGGGTTTTCGGAAATAGTGTTTGATTTGAATTATTTGAAATATGTAAATTGATGTTGGTATTGCCCGTCGGCACTGTAAAGCGCTACCGGATAATTGATATTATTGTAATCCGCATCCATGGAAACTTCAATTGGAGATTCACCCGAAACGGTAGTAATTTGTTGTGTTACATTGTGCTGCATCCCGAATAAACCATCGGCAATAAAACTGTACAATTTGATGGTGTTGATTCCGGTTACATTTTGCATCGGATGATTGGCATTGTCATAAGTATAAGCAACACTGAAATTTGTTGTGTTAGATGCAAACTCTTTTTGGATCACTTCCCCATTGTGGAAATAAAATCTTTCTACAATATCTGACGGTGCATTTTGAGTGGCTGTATTACCACTAAATCCGTTTACAGTCACCGAACCATCTACATTGTATGTAAAGACACTTTTAAAGCCATAATTGCTGGTCGGTTGTACTTTTACCGCTTGAATTAATTGGTTGTTACTGTTGTAAGTAAAAGTGGTAGTAGCTATATTTTGGTTGGCTGTGTTGAATCTTTTAACCTCAGCAATCAAATTACCGTTATAAGTGTATAAGTCATATCCTGAACCATCGGCTACCGCTTCGATTTCAAAAGCCACCTTAGTCAATTTAGTTCCTTTGTAAAAGAAAGTATAGCTGGCATTTTGACCCATGTTTACAGAAGTTAATTTTCTAAGTAAGACAGGACTATCAGTATCGCTATCGCTGGAACACGAAACCAAAGAGGTAATGATTAAAACAAGGAATAGGTATTGAAATACTTTTTTCATGACGCATTAGTAGTTTTGGCATATTCAATTGCTGGGGCTTTTTGAATACGAGTCAAAAGTATTCAGGCCAGTAGTAACTCAAAAAAACTTTCGATATACTACCCGAAAATCTGTTAAACAACAATTGAAATGTAGTTTATCGACAAAAAAAAGCCTTTTCCGTTTTGGAAAAGGCTCATTTATAATCTACTATCAATTTGTTATTTCACAAAATCCACAGCTTTGGTTAACGCTTCTTGGATTCCGGCTACATTTTTACCTCCGGCTGTAGCAAAGAACGGTTGTCCGCCGCCACCGCCTTGGATGTATTTACCCAATTCACGAACTACTTGACCGGCGTTTAAGTTTTTCTCGGCTACTAGTTCTTTTGAGATGTAGCAAGTTAACATCGGTTTGTCCTCATCGGCTGTGGCTAACACTAAGAATAAATTAGTGCCTAAATTGCCTAATTCATAAGCCAAATCTTTAGCGCCTTCCGCATTCAAATCGACTTGAGTAGCCAAGAATTTAACGCCGTTGATTTCTTGTAATTGTGACGCCAATTCACCTTTTAGGTTTTTGGCTTTCTCTTTTAACAATTGCTCTATTTGCTTTTTCAATTTGGCGTTTTCGTCTTGTAACGAAACAACCGCTTTGAGCGTATCTTGTGGGTTTTTCAAAGTTTCTTTAATGGAAGCCAAGGCATTTTCTTGTTGGGCAAAGAAATCTTTCACCGCTTCTCCGGTAATCGCTTCAATACGACGAATTCCGGCCGCTACGGCGCCTTCGGACACAATTTTGAAATGCCAGATTTCGGCGGTGTTTTTTACGTGAATACCACCACACAACTCTTTGCTGTCGCCAAATTCGATCATGCGAACCGTATCACCGTATTTCTCGCCAAACAACGCCATAGCACCTTTGGTCAATGCTTCTTGTATTGGAATATTTCGGTATTCCCCTAATTGGAGTTGGGCTTCAATTTGGGCATTCACACTGGCTTCCACCTGACGTAATTCTTCGTCGGTGACTTTACTGAAATGCGAAAAGTCGAAACGCAAATAGTTTGGATTCACCAACGAGCCTTTTTGCTCCACATGCGTTCCCAAAACAGTTCTCAAAGCCAAATGCATCAAATGCGTAGCCGAGTGGTTTTTGGAAGTTGACGTTCTCAAATCGGTGTTGACCTTGGCCATGAAAGTGGCGTTTACATTTTCCGGTAACTGTTTGGCGAAATGCAAAATCAGGTTGTTTTCTTTTTTAGTGTCGATAATGGCAATCGTTTCATTGGCAGAAACCAATGTCCCTTTGTCGCCTACTTGACCACCTCCTTCCGGATAGAATGGTGTGTTATCTAGAACGATTTGGTATAAAACACCGTCTTTTTTAGAATCGACTTTACGGATACGGGTGATTTTGACTTCGTTCTCTGTTTGGTCATACCCCACGAACGTTTCCACATTTCCCGGAATTAACACTTGCCAATCTTCAGTAGAAACCTCAGAAGCAGCGCGAGAACGGTCTTTTTGTTTTTGCAACTCAGCGTCAAATTCCGATTCGTTGAACGAATAACCTTTTTCTTTTAAAATCAGTGCTGTTAAATCTTTCGGGAAACCGAACGTGTCATACAATTCGAATACTTTTTCCCCTTTGATTTCTTTATCCGAAGCTTCGGCAACGACTTTATCCAGCAATTGCAAACCTTGTTCTAAAGTTCTAAGGAATGATGATTCTTCCTCGCGAATAACATTGGTGACTAACTGTTGTTGCGATTTGATTTCCGGGAAAAAATCGCCCATTTGATCTGCTAAGACCGAAACTAATTTATTGATAAACGGTTCTTTCGTATTTAAGAACGTAAAGCCGTAACGAATGGCTCTACGCAAAATTCGGCGAATCACATAACCAGCACCTCCGTTAGACGGCAATTGTCCGTCGGCTATAGCGAAAGCCACGGCACGAACGTGATCAACAATGACGCGAATGGCAATATTCGTTTTATTTTGTTCCTCAGAAATATTTTTGACTTCGTTAGAAGTGTATTTTAATCCTGTAATCTCTTCTACTTTGGCAATTAGTGGCGTGAACACATCGGTATCATAATTCGAGGTTACGTTTTGCATGGCCATACACAAACGCTCGAAGCCCATCCCGGTATCTACGTGTTGGGCAGGCAATTTTTCTAAACTGCCGTCGGCTTTGCGGTTAAATTCCATGAATACGTTGTTCCAAATTTCCACCACTTGCGGATGATCGGCATTCACCAAGCTACGCCCTGACACAGCCGCTCTTTCGGCATCGGTTCGTAAATCGATGTGGATTTCGGAACACGGACCACACGGGCCTTGGTCACCCATTTCCCAGAAATTGTCTTTTTTGTTGCCTAAAATGATACGGTCTTCCGATACGTATTGTTTCCAAATATCAAAAGCTTCTTGATCGAACGGTACATTTTCGGCCGGATTACCTTCAAAAACGGACACGTACAAACGGTCTTTGTCCAATTTCAACACTTCAGTCAGGAATTCCCATGCCCAAGCCAAGGCTTCTTTTTTGAAGTAATCGCCAAAAGACCAGTTGCCCAACATTTCGAACATAGTATGGTGATAGGTATCAAAACCTACATCTTCCAAATCGTTGTGTTTTCCGGAAACGCGGAGACACTTTTGGGTATCGGCTATTCTTGGACTTTTCGGTGTTCCGTTGCCTAAAAAGAATTCTTTGAATTGTGCCATACCCGAGTTGTTGAACATTAGGGTTGGGTCGTCTTTCAAAACGATAGGTGCTGAAGGAACAATTAAGTGTCCTTTGCTTTCGAAGAATTGCAAGTAGGCTTTACGGATGTCTTGTGATTTCATTTTAGATGGCTAGATTGTTAGATCTTTAGATTATCAGATTTTAAAAAAAAACGGCTTACTGTTTAGCCCCGATTGCAGTGAAAATCCTTTTTGTAAAAAAGATTGTAACGGAAAGCGGGAAAATGGTTTAGCAATTGACCCAAACGTTTCGCTCCCAATCCTTCAACTTAGCTCAAGATGACCCTTAATTTGAAAGCTTCAAATTAAAATTTCGGATATGACTGAAACATTTGTTAAATTTGTTCGTATAACCATTGTTTTTTTAAACAAGCACAAAAATAGTATAAAATCAAAGATGGCGAAAAAAGTAAAGTATTATTTCGACCCCGAAAGTTTGGCTTACCGAAAAATCAAGCCGAAACTGTCTAAAAAACTGGGATACATAGGGTTGTTTTTGCTGTCTTCTGCCTTGTTTGGTTTTTTGTGTTTTGTGGTTTTATTGAATTCTTCCTTCTTGGAGACGCCGAAAGATCGTTTGCAAGCGCGTGAGATTGAGACCATGAAATTGCGGTATGCGATTTTGAATAAAAAAATCGATCAAGTAGAAGAAGTTTTGGCGGATGTTGAGGATAGAGATAACAATATTTACAGGGCCTATTTTAACACCTCTCCCATTCCGGCGGAACAACGAAAAGCGGGATTTGGCGGCGTAAATCGATACAAAGAATTAGAAGGTTTTGACAATTCGGAATTGGTGATTAACACCTCGAAACGAGTAGATGTAATTTCCAAAGAGTTGGCCATACAGTCGAAATCGTTGGATGAAATTTTGAAATTGGCCAAAGAGAAAAACAAATTATTAGCGGCCATACCGGCGATACAACCGGTAAAGAATGAACAAATGAAGCGAGTAGCCTCGGGATTTGGATACCGCAGTGACCCGTTTACCAAAGTGCGCAAAATGCACCAAGGCATGGATTTTACGGCTAAAACCGGCACACCGGTGTTTGCTACAGGCGACGGTGTGGTTAAGAATGCCGACAACTCCAAATCGGGTTACGGGAATCACATAGAAATCAGCCACGGTTATGGCTATTTGACCTTGTATGCGCACTTGAGCAAGTATAAAGTAAAACGCGGTCAACGTGTAAAACGCGGCGACATTATAGGCTATGTGGGTAGTACAGGACGAAGCGAAGCACCGCATTTGCATTATGAAGTACACAAAGACGGCAAAGTAGTGAATCCGTTGAATTTTTACTACGGCAATATTTCGGCGGCAGAGTACAATGTGATTTCGAAAATAGCAAACCAGGAGAATCAATCATTGGATTAACGATTTTAGATTGTTGATTTAAGATTTATGAATAAAAAAATATAACGACTATGCATATCGAGTTAAAAGAAGGAAAAAGGTATTACAGCATTGGCGAAGTGGCAAAGGCTTTTAACGTGAATGCGTCATTGATTCGTTTTTGGGACAAAGAATTCGATATCCTAAAGCCGAAAAAGAACGCTAAAGGTAATCGTATGTTTACCCCGGAAGATGTAAAGAATTTGCAACTCATTTACCACTTAGTAAAAGAACGCGGCTTTACGTTAGAAGGTGCCAAAACCCATTTAAAAGAAGGCCAAAAGAAAACCTTAGACAAATTTGAAATCATTAGCAAACTCGAGGCGGTGAAAGCCCAATTATTAAATATCAAGAACCAACTTTAGGCTTGGTTTTTGTAACAAACAACAAAACTTAAAACTAATAACAAACACTTAAATTAAAAAACATGGATTTTAAAAAATTTTTACCTTGGATTATTGGAATCGGATTAGTATTGATTATTGGATTCTGGGTTATGGGAGTTATGAACACCGGATTACAAAAAGATCAAGCCGTTAATAAAGAATGGGGAAATGTTAATACTGCTTACCAAAGAAGAAATGACTTAATTGGCAACTTAGTGAATACCGTAAAAGGAGCTGCCGAGTTTGAAAAAAGTACGTTAACTGCTGTAATCGAGGCCAGAGCTAAAGCTACAGCTGTTACTATTGATCCGACTAATGTTACACCCGAACAATTAGCGGCCTTTAATTCCGCTCAATCCGGAGTTTCTTCTTCGTTATCAAGATTATTGGTTTCAGTAGAACAATATCCTAGCTTGAAAGCCAATGAAAACTTCTTGAAATTACAAGACGAATTAGCCAGCACAGAAAATCAAATTCTTACAGCCAGAACTCGTTTCAATGAAGTGGTACAAGAATACAACAATTATGTTTTGGCTATGCCACAAAGTATTTTCTTAGGCAAGTACAAAGAGAAACCATACTTCAAAGCTGTTGAAGGTGCTGAAAAACCGGTAGAGGTAAAATTCTAATCCCATACGATGTCAAAAGTAGAAGATTTTCTAACTCCTGAAGAAGAACAAGAAATTGTAGCAGCCATTCGCACGGCTGAAAAGAATACTTCGGGAGAAATCAGAGTACATCTTGAAAAACATACTTCCATTGCTGCGTTTGATCGCGCGATGGAAGTTTTTCATTTGCTCAAAATGGACGAAACCGAGTTGAAAAACGGGGTTTTGATTTACCTAGCGGTGAAAGACAAAACCTTTGTGATTTGTGGCGACAAAGGCATTAACGATTTGGTGCCAAATGATTTTTGGGATTGCACCCGTGATGTTATGGCGACCCATTTTAAAGAAGGTCGATTCAAACAAGGTTTGATTGACGGCATTTTGCGCGCCGGGGAACAATTGCAAAAGTACTTTCCGTACCAAGAAGGCGATACCAACGAATTGTCGAACGAAATATCAAAAGGATAAATATGAAAATTCCAAACCTGAACATTCCAAATTCCAAATGGGTTTTGAAATTGGTCTTTATCCTCTCCTTTTGGCTGAGTAGTAATAGTGTTTTTTGTCAATTTACCATTCCCAAAGTGCCGGCTGAACAAACCTCAGTTTACGATTATGCCGATGTTTTAAAGCCCGACGAAGAAGCGCAACTCAAAGAGAAACTGATACGTTATTCAGACAGTACCACTTCACAAATTGTAGTAATTACTATTGAGAGTTTACAAGGGGAAGATATTGGTATCTTAACCCCAAAATGGGGACATGCCTGGGGAATCGGCGGCTCTAAACAAAACGACAATGGTGTTATCATTTTGTTGGCCAAAAAAGAACGCAAAATATGGATTTCGGCCGGTTACGGTTTAGAAGATCGATTGACTGCCGGAATTGGAGGAGAAATTACCCGTAACATTATTATACCGGAATTCAAAGCCGGCAGTTATTATAAAGGCCTTGACAAAGGAACTGACGCTTTGTTTGATGTTTTTAAAGGCAAGTACAAAGGAGAAAGAAAAAAAGCTAAAAAAGAAGGCAATATTCCTATCTTACCCATTATTATCATTGTAATTGTAATCATTTTTATCATTGCTAAAAATAAAGGCAACGGCGGCAATCATGGTAATCGCGGTGGCGGTGGTTTTGACTTAGCCGACATCATCATCTTGAGCAGTTTGGGTCGCGGTGGTGGCGGTGGCTTTGGCGATTCTTCCGGTGGTGGTTTTGGAGGCGGAGGCTTCGGTGGCGGCTTTGGCGGCGGCGGATTCTCGGGCGGTGGTTCGGGCGGAAGCTGGTAGATTTAGTGAGCAGATTTAAGATATAAAAAAACTCGGTCAAATGACCGAGTTTTTTATTTAATCCGTTATAAAGATACCACCTTCTGCTTTTTTCTTGCCGCCAAACTTTTCGAGTTTGCAGGTTAGTGAAAACATCACGTAACGGCGCAATACAGTATTCTCAGAATCGATAATCGCTGTTGGCGTAATGGTTCGGGTGGCGTTTTGGTTTTGGTCTAATAAGTCGTAAACTTTGACTTTGGCCAAAAACTGGTCTTTGAAGAAATTGTACCCTAAACTCACATTCCACAAATAGAAATCCTTTTTGTAACCATCAGCTATGTTGGAATTATAATTGTATCCGAAATCACTACCAATAACAAACTTTTTAGGCACATAAGAAGTAATTTCCAACTTGGCATTATGAACAAAGTTCTGTGCATTATCAATGATATAGTTTTTGTAATTGGTGGTATTAAGAGTGTAGCGATAACTTGGTGCTATAGTAATTAATTCGTCTATACTCCAAGTTAAATTGACCCTCGGATTAATTTGTAAGCCTTTCGACTCAAATTCAACCGCATTGGTCAACCCTTTGTTGGCATCATAATTAAAATTGATTCCGGCACCGTAACGCAAGGTTCTTTTTTCTTTTTTGAACGACTTATTCCAGTTTACGCCGAAATATGAATTGTAAACTACATCAACGTTTTGGTAAGTGGTTGTCGCTTTAAAATTAGTATCGAAAACCGTTGAAGATACTACAGCATCCTGACTCAAATTGAAGCCCGAATAGATGTAATAACCGGAACGACTTTGGTAATCATAATCATTGAAACTAAAGTATAAATTGTGTCTTTGTGTGGGTTTAAGCGCATCATTCCCTACGAATGTACTTAATGGATTAGATAAATTTTCAACCGGTAAAACCTGATTGGCTTGCGGCAATTGTACGCCAAAATCATAGAAGGAATAAATCGATTTAGATTTCCCCATACGGTGACTGATATAGCCTTTAATTCTTGGGAAAACGTAATTTTTGTTACGATTGGTAGTCACGCCTAAATAGTTCGAACGCGCATCAAAGGTCACAAATTCAGGGCCGATATTAATGCGCCCGTTGGTTTTGTTTTTCCCTAAAATCAATCCGGTTGAAGGGAAGAATGTAGTAGCTTTAGATGAAGTTTCATTCGATTGCAAATCGTTGAAATCGTTATAATCAACTCCATCAAAATCAAAAGTAGTCAAGCTATTTTTGATGTTGCGATACGTTACTTCTGAAGTCAAGCTCAACCGAAGTGAATCGGCTATAGGCTCGCCAAATCGGACTTCGAGTTTCACAAAATCGTTATTGGTTTTATCCCACTGATTTTGATTCCTAATATCATCGGGCGTAGTATCGGTAAAGAGTGTGGCCGAATTGGTATTCAAGAAATTGTCTCTGCGTTGGAATTCCGATTCAAAATTAATCGACATACCTCGGTTTTTCTTCAAAAATTGTTTGCTGTAACTGGCTTCTGTTCCAAAGGTGGTAAAGTCATTTTCGCTGTAATCGTCATTGGTGCTCGAATTCAGTTCGTCTGATGCTTCATTAACGGTGACTTGATTTCTAGACGACTTGTTGTAATTTTTAGTTTTTTGAAAGTTAGGATTGATATAAATAGTATTCAAAGAATCTATCGCAATTTCAAAATCCATGTCTAAAGTATGTCCGTTACTACCGCTTCTACTCAAGCCATTAGAATTGGTAAAGGTTTTGCCTTCCGGAAGCAGGTTGATTCTGTCTGTTCTTGAAGTATTTTCGGTTTCGGCATTAGAGAAATAATAGCTACCGCTTTGGTCAATTTTTTTCATCCATTTGTCTTGGTAATTCACCCCAACCAAATTCGATCGTGTAATTCCGCGACTGCCACCAAATGACATATTGTTAATCCCGAAACTGCCATCATCATTGTAAAAGACAGAAGAGTTTCGGCCGCCACCCATATTGTCAAACACTTCGTCCATGGAAAAACCGATGGAGTTGATGTTGTTGGAAGAAGCCAAGACACTGACTTTCCTTTCTCCTTTAAAATAGTTGAGTAGCAAACTCGATTCGTATCTTTTGTCCGAACCCGTTCCGGCTACCACTTTTCCGAAAAAGCCTTTATTTTTTTCTTCTTGTATCGTAAGATTGATGGTTTTTTCTTGTGATCCGGAAGCTTCTCCTGAGATTTCTTCGGCTTTGGTTTTGGTGTCTACTACTTGCACCTTGTCAATAAGTTCTGCCGGCAAGTTTTGGGTAGCGATTTTACCGTCTTTGCCAAAGAACGGTTTGCCGTTGACCAAAATATTATTCACTTCCTGGCCGTTAACGGTGATTTTACCTTCAGGAGTAATTTCTACTCCCGGCAATTGCTTGAGTAAGGCTTCTACGTTGGCATCGGCGCCGACTTTAAACGAAGCGGCATTGAACTCCAAGGTATCTTTTTTGATGCGGATAGGCGGAATTTCGGCTTTCACCACTACTTCATCTAATTGATTCGTAGCTTCTTTGAGTTCGATAGCACCAAAATCTTTGTCGTTTACCAAAGAAGTCATTTCTTCCTTAAAATCTTGGTAACTGATGTAGGATACTTTTAACGCAACCGGCTTGTCTATCTTTTTGATTTTAAAAGAAAACGTACCCATTTTGTTGGTAATCGTATAGTCGATAATAGTAGAATCTTTTACTGAGGTGAGATACACGGTAGCCGATTCGATGGGCAACTTGGTGGTTTGATCAATTACTTTTCCCTTTAAGGATAGCGTTTGACCGAAAGCAACAGTAGAGAAAAGAACTAGTAAGGCTAGGTAAAGCGATTTTGGCATAAAAAAAATTTAGCAGTTATTATTGGTTAAGGAAAGCATAATAACGGCTAAATTCTTATTTTAGTATGGAATGTAAAAATTTCTTACGAAAATTTAACATTTTCTACTTTTCACGGATGTAGATGTCAATCGGCACCCCTGAGAAATCCCAGTTTTCGCGGATTTTATTTTCCAAGAAACGCTTGTACGGTTCTTTTACGTATTGCGGTAAATTGGCAAAAAACACAAACTGTGGTGTTGGTGTTGGCAACTGCATACAATACTTGATTTTTACGTATTTCCCTTTCAACGCCGGCGGTGGATAGGCTTCGATTAATTTCAACATATAGTCGTTGAACTTAGAGGTTGGGATGCGTTGCTTTCTGTTTTCGTATACTTTTACAGTACCTTCCAAAGCTTTCAGCAAACGTTGTTTGGTTAGTGCTGATGTAAAAATAATCGGCACGTCGGTAAACGGTTGCAATTCTTCGCGGATTTTGTTTTCATAATCGCGGGTTGACATGGTATCTTTTTCCACCAAATCCCATTTGTTCACCAAGATAATAACCCCTTTTCGGTTTTTTTCGGCCAACCAGAAAATACTTTGGTCTTGACCTTCAAAACCACGGGTAGCATCGATTAGTAAAATACAAACATCCGAGTGTTCAATAGCACGCACTGAACGCATTACCGAATAGAATTCTAAATCTTCTTTTACTTTTGCTTTTCTGCGGATTCCGGCGGTATCTACCAAATTAAATTCGAATCCAAAACGATTGTATCTGGTATCGATAGAATCTCTTGTGGTTCCGGCGATATCGGTTACTACGAATCGATCTTCACCTATTAAGGCATTGATGAAAGACGATTTTCCGGCGTTCGGACGACCTACTACACAAAAACGCGGTAAGGCTTCTTCTTCTTCGGTTACTTCCGGTAATTCCGGTAATACTTCGACTAACTTATCTAGCAATTCTCCCGTTCCACTACCGCTGATACTGGCAATCGTATAATATTCACCTAAGCCTAAATTATAGAATTCCACGGCGTCTTTTTCGCGCATGGCATTGTCTACTTTGTTAACAGCTAATAAAATCGGTTTGGTTACTTTTCGGAGCAATTTGGCTACTTCTGCGTCCATCGGCGTGATGCCTTCTTCAACATCGACTACAAAAATAATCGCATCGGCTTCATCAATGGCCAATTCCACCTGACGACGGATTTCACCTTCAAAAATATCATCTGAACCTTTGATATAACCACCGGTATCAATCACCGAAAATTCTTTGCCGTTCCATTCGCTTTTGCCGTAATTTCTGTCGCGCGTCACACCGCTAACCGAATCTACAATGGCTTCTCTTCTTTTGATTAAACGGTTAAAAAAAGTGGATTTCCCTACGTTAGGTCTTCCAACTATGGCTACAATATTGTTCATAATCATTTTAAATATGGTGCAAAGGTAGTATTAAAGAGCACAAATTCAATTATTTTATTATTTTTAGTATTGCTTTAACCACCAAATAAACCTTTTATGGACACGCAACAAGAAGTTAGACTTCGCCCTCGGTTTTTTAAAGACATCGACCAAAATATTGAAATCGTCAGGGAAAAGTTTGTAAACTACCGACAAAAAAACCAGTCGACAGACTTTTTGATGAAAGTGAGAAACAATCACATACAGTTTACTTTTTCTGCAGAAAAGAGACAGTATTGGTCACCTCATTTGAGTATTGAATTGGAAGAAAAAGAAGGAAACGAAAAAAATGCAACTCACATTCGCGGCTTGTTTGGCCCCGATCAAACGTTGTGGACGATGTTTGTGTTTTTACATTTTGTAGTGGCCGGTATTTTTATTTTATTCGGCATGTTTGCCTTATCTAACTATTCGCTGAACGAACCGGTAACTATGGATTTAGTAGTGATGTTTATTATGGTAATTGTTTGGTTTTTATTGTATGTCGTAGCCCGTCAAATACGAGAAAGAGGGCATTCCCAAACCGATGAATTGGAAGCCATCTTTTTAGACGTTATTAAAGACTGAATTATTTTTGGTTGTAGCCAAAACGACGCAATTGGTAAGCATTACTTCTCCAATCTTTATTGACTTTCACGTACAATTCGATATGGATTTGCTTGCCGAAAAACTGCTCTAAATCTTCACGAGCCTGCATGCCGACTTTCTTCAAAGCGCTGCCTTTGTGACCGATGATAATTCCTTTTTGCGTATCACGTTCTACCATGATGACGGAACGGATTCGGATGATTTTGTCGTCTTCCAAAAACTCTTCGGTTTCGATTTCAACGGCATAAGGAATTTCTTTGTCGTAGTTCAATAAGATTTTCTCGCGGATGGTTTCATTGACAAAGAAACGCTCCGGTTTGTCGGTTAATGCATCTTTAGGGTAATAAGGCGGTGATTCGGGTAATAATTGTAAAATGCGGTCAAAAACTTCTTTAACGTTGAAATTTTCCAACGCGGAAATCGGGAAAATTTCGGCATTCGGCACTTTGGTTTTCCACAAATCGATTTGCTCTTCTAGTTGTTCTTGGTTGGATTTATCGATTTTGTTGAGTAACAATAAAACCGGAATTTTGGAATGGATGATTTTATTGAAGAAGTCTTCGTCTTTGAGTTCCTTCTCGCCTATTTCCACCATATAAATCAAAACATCGGCATCTTCAAAAGCCGACTTCACAAAGTCCATCATGGATTTTTGCATTTCGTAAGCCGGTTTGATAATTCCGGGCGTATCCGAAAGCACTACTTGGAAATCCTCTCCATTTACGATTCCTAAAATTCTGTGACGCGTGGTTTGCGCTTTAGAGGTAATAATAGATAATCTTTCGCCCACAAAGGCATTCATTAGCGTTGATTTTCCAACGTTTGGGTTACCGATAATGTTAACGAAGCCTGCTTTGTGAGTCATGTAATCTGATTTATTTTTTGCAAAGGTAGTCATATCAGCCCAATAGAAGAAAAAAAGATTTTTTCTGTTTTTTGTTGCATTTGTTGATATTCGTTGTATATTTGCACTCGAAACATCGCGGGATAGAGCAGTAGGCAGCTCGTCGGGCTCATAACCCGAAGGTCACAGGTTCGAGTCCTGTTCCCGCTACTAACGAAAGCCATTCTGAAAAGAGTGGCTTTTTTTATAGCAAAAGGCAACCTATGAATATGAAAAAAATTGTCGAGTACAGAACTTTGCTCGGCGTTACCAAGACCGCAACCTTAAAAGAGTTGAAAACCATCTACCGCAACAGCATGAAAGAGTGTCATCCGGATGCTATAGCAGATGAGCACGAAAGACATTTGGCAGAAGAGAAAAGCAAAGAGATTATTGCTGCTTACCACTTTTTAGTGAGCATTGCTCCTGAAACGATGGAGAAAGACAAAGCTGAATACGACCGAATCACATCAACTACTAATATTGCCGATTTTTATTATGAGAATAGCGTGCTGTACATCACTTTGTTGGACGGCAGTTCATTTGAATATTTCGGAGTTTTGAGACCGGCTTATATTAAAATGATTAATGCAGAGTCGCCGAGTCGTTTTGCCAGAAGACATATTTACAACAACTATTTGTACAGAAGTACAGCTAAGTTAGTTGCTGAGTAACATTAAAAAAGGCCTCAAATTACTTTGAGACCTCCTTTACTATTTAAACCAATCCAATTTTTTTCTTATTCATCTGCGGCAAAAGCTGAATTCTTATCGATATTCACTTTTAGCGTTGTAGCAACTCCTTGCTCATTAACCATCGTCATGTTTAGTGTATCCAATTTGGCTAAGTTTTTAGTCACAAAACCATTGAACATGTTGTAAGAGATATTCATTTCTTTCAAGTTTTTCAATTTCTCTAAATCGAAAGGCACTTGTCCATCCATTTTATTTTCAAACAAACTTAAGGTTTCCAAAGAACTCAAGTTAGATACTTCTTTCTCTAATTTACCGGTTAACTTGTTACTGTTCAACAATAAAACTTTTAATGATTTCAATTGGTAGTAAGAAGTTGGAATAGTACCTTCAATCTCATTGTTGAATAACGATAATGTTTCCAAATTGGCCAAACTTCCAATAGCTGTTGGCAAAACACCGGTTAAACGATTCATGTGTAACTCAATCGATTTTAACTGAGAAGCACTTCCTAATGTTTCCGGTAATGAACCTGAAATTTTATTAAAAGCCACGTTCAACTTAGTCAAACTTTTAAGATTTCCTAAAGTTGCAGGCAAAGTTCCTGAAATATCATTTCTGAATAAATTCAACACTTCTAATGCCGTTAAATCCCCAATCTCAGCAGGCAATTCACCTACTAAATTGTTATTGATTAATTTGATAGCCGTAACTTTATCGTTTTTAACTTCTACTCCGTACCAAGTGGACACCGGTGATTTTAAATCCCATTTGTTGGTCCATTGAGCACCTTTAGTGTTTTTGTACAATTTTATTAATGCATTTTTTTCAGTAGAAGACACTTCAGCAAATACTGAGGCCGATAAAAAGAATACTGCTAAGCAAGTAAAAATAGATTTCATATCATATATATTTGGGGTTAATGACGGTGTAAACTTATAACTGTATTCGTCAAAAAACAAAAAAAATCGATGAAATGCACATTTTGTGAAATTAATTAAGTATTTATCTTACATTAAATAAAATTATAGGTTAAAAATTAATTTAGCTATCTTTGGTATACTAATCAATAAAACTATTATTATGCCATTTAATTTTTACGCTGTTTTAGCATCAACGTTAGTAACTTTACTCGTTGGATTTGTATGGTACAATCCGAAAGTTTTCGGAACCATATGGATGAAAGAAACCGGAATGACCGAAGAAAAAGCAAGACAATCCAGTATGCTTAAAGTTTTCGGGTTGACTATTTTATTCTCTTTTATGTTGGCTTTTTTAATGCCTGTTTTGGTAATTCACCAATTTGGTGCATTGGGAATGATTGGCGGCCCTGAATTTATTGAAACCGCTAAACCTTCTTACGCAGCCTTTATGGCCGATTACGGAACAGCTTTCAGAACTTTTAAGCATGGGGCTTTGCACGGCTTTATGACCGGATTGTTTTTTGCACTTCCTATGACGGCCATCAACAGTTTGTTTGAACAAAAATCATGGAAATACATCTTAATTACCTCAGGATATTGGATTGTTTCCTTTACTTTTATGGGTGCCATTTTGTGCGGGTGGCAATAATTAACATTTTATTATAACCCAATCGCTCTACATTTGTGGGGCGATTTTTTTTATGGCAAACAGCTTTTCATTTCAAATTTACGCAGCTACGGCAGACCTCCCAAAGTCATGGGACCAAGTTGCCGTAGATAATATTTTCCTGCAAACCCATTACTTACAAGTACTGGAAAACTCGGCTCCCACCAATATGCAGTGTTTTTACATTGGTATTTTTGAGGGTTCAGATTTGATTGGCGTTGCTTTATCTCAATACCTCGATTTGAATAGATTAGAGTCGTTTGGAGAGCGTGATCAATGCATGAAAACTTATGTCCGCAATTTCATTTTTAAAAACTTCGCCTCTCATGTTCTCTTTTTAGGCAACAATATGATTACAGGTCAGAACGGTTATGCCTTTTCCAAAACAGTTGATTTTAAATGTATAAGCGATTTACTTTTAGATTGTGCACAATCCATTACTACCTATTTCAAGGGAAAAGGCATAAAAATTCACATTGTTTCATTTAAAGATTTCTATCAGCATTGCTCGGACGAACTTAAAAATTATGGTTTTAAAGCGGTATACGAATTCAAAACCCAACCGAATATGATTTTTGAACTGCAGGAAAGTTGGCAAAACCATGAAGCGTATATCGGTGCGTTTACCAAAAAATACCGCGACCAATACAAAAGAGCCCATAAAAAGGGAGACAGAATTGCAATTCGGGAATTGTCACTTGAGGAAATCACAACCTACGAAGAAAGAATTTACGAACTCTACCATCACGTGGCTAAGAATGCGCCTTTCAATACGTTTTTCCTGGCAAAAAACCATTTTTCCGTGTTTAAAAAACATTGTGGTGACCGATTCCGTTTGACAGGCTATTTTTTGGAAGAAAAATTAATTGGGTTTCATTCTCTGTTACTTAACGGCAATGTTTTAGAAACTTATTTTCTGGGTTACGACGAGCAAATCCAGAAAGAAAAAATGTTGTACCTGAATATGTTGTACAATATGACGCAATTTGGCATAGAAAACCGTTTTAAAAAAATCATTTTCGGCAGAACTGCCTTAGAAATAAAAAGTTCTGTTGGCGCGGAACCGGTAATGATGTCCGGCTTTATTTACCATACCAGCGCTTGGGTTAACCGACTATTGCCGAGAGTATTTCCAAAATTAGAACCTACTTTGACTTGGCAACAGCGACATCCGTTTAAGTAATTCAAAACTTTGTAAACTTCGCTATCACTAGCAAAACGGTTTAACTTTTTTACAAAAAACACTACTTAAGTTGATTTGGTCTTTGATAAGCAATAAATCAGTTGGCTTTTTTGAGTTGCGAATAAGCGTAAATGGCCAAGGTTAACTCGCCAACAGTGCCCAAAAGCAATACTACTGATGGCATCCCGTCGGTTACAAAACTGATCAAACGACCTAAACCCAATCCGAGCATAAAAAGCATATTCGATATCGTGGCGGCCTTCCAGTATGAAGTTTGCTTGAGTCCGATAAACCAAAAAGCAGCAAAGCACAAATACAAGCCCATGATGGCTTTGTAAATATTGGATTCGTCTGTGGTTTGGATAGACAACTTAAAAAGGATATCGAGCTTAAAACCATAGACCAAAGCAGCTACTGCAACTATAGGTATGGAAATGTAAAGGTGTAAATTGTGGCGCCAACTGGTTTTCATGCTATAAAAATACGAAAAGTTCAACTACTACTGTCCTAGCCCGGATTGCAGTGGAAAGCTTTTTGCGCCAACGACTCTACATTTTAAAGGGTTTCTAAGCGACCCACGGAAGCTCATGAAACCCTTATAAAATGATGTTGTTGACGGAAAAACTTGGAATGAAAAGCCGGATAAGCTACAAATTATCGATTTCGGTTTGTACAGTTTCCCAGTCTTCGAGCAATTGATCGAGTTCGGCTTTCTTCTTGTTGTAAGCCACAAAAAAGTTCGCGTTTTCGATGTGCTTGTCGTAATTCGAAGCCAATTCTTTGTCGTCATTTTGGATATCGATTTCGAGTTGCTTGATTTGACTTTCGATTTTACTCAGGCGATTTTGCAGTGATTTGCTCTTTTTTTGGTCTTCGTAAGAAAGGTTTTTAGCAGTTGTTTTGGTTTCGACTACGACGTCCTTCTTTTCAATTTCTCGCATGTTGCTGGCGTTGCGTTGCTCGAGGAAGAAGTTGATATCGCCCAAATATTCCCTGATTTTTTGGTCTTTGAATTCGTATACGATATTGGACATGCCTTGGAGGAAATCCCTGTCGTGCGACACCAAGAGTAGTGTGCCTTCGTACTTTTGGAGTGCGGCTTTGAGGACGTTTTTAGATTTGATATCTAAGTGGTTGGTTGGTTCGTCCATCACCAAAACATTGATGGGTTGCAAAAGCAATTTACACAAGGCCAAACGGTTGCGCTCGCCTCCTGACAATACTTTTACTTTTTTATCTACATCGTCGCCACGGAACAAAAAGGAGCCTAACATGTCGCGGACTTTAGCGCGATTGCCGTCGGTTGCTGCATTGGTCATAGTTTCGAGTAAGGTGAGTTCGCCATCGAGGTACTCCGCTTGGTTTTGGGCGAAATAACCCAATTGCACGTTGTGACCTAATTTGATGCTGCCTTCGTATTGGAATTCGTTTACAATGGCTTTGACGAAAGTCGATTTCCCTTGACCATTTTGACCGACAAAGGCAATTTTGCTACCGCGTTCTACTAAAAGCGAAATATCTTTGAGGATGACTTTATCTCCGTAGGCTTTGGTCACGTGTTCTGCTTCGATGACAACTCTACCGGGTGTTTGCGAAACCGGGAAGGAAATATTCATGACCGAATTGTCGTCTTCATCAACTTCGATGCGCTCGACTTTATCTAATTTCTTGATTAAAGATTGCGCCATGGAGGATTTGGTGGCGCTGTATCGGAAGCGTTCGATGAGTTTTTGGGTTTCTTCTATTTTTTTGGCTTGGTTTTTTTGGGTAGCCAATTGTTTTTCGCGAATTTCTTCACGTAAAACCAAATACTGCGTATACGGCTTATTAAAATCGTAGGCTTTTCCTAAGGAAATTTCTATGGTACGATTGGTGACGTTATCGAGGAACATTTTATCGTGCGATACTATCACGACAACGCCGGGAAAGTTTCTTAAAAACCCTTCGAGCCAAATGATACTTTCGATATCTAAGTGGTTGGTTGGCTCATCCAGCAATAGAATATCATTGGATTGTAATAAGAGTTTGGCCAATTCAATTCGCATACGCCATCCGCCGGAAAAAGTATCGGTTTGGTTATTGAAATCTTCGCGTTTGAAACCGAGACCTAACAAAATTTTCTCGGTATCGCCTACATAATTGTAACCACCCAAAATTTCGTAATGGTGTGTTACATCGCTTAATTGTTCGATTAATTCGGAATAGCTTTGGCTTTCGTAATCGGTTCGTGTCACCAATTGGTGGTTGATTTCGTCGATTTTCAGTTCAGCCCTTTTGATTTCTTCGAAAGCTTGATACGCTTCTTCCAGTACGGTTCGGCCTTTGACGAAGTCGATATCTTGGCGGAGAAAACCGATTTTCACTTCTTTTTCGGTTGCAATCTGACCGGAATCCGGTTTGAAATCGCCCGCTAAAATTTTGAGCATGGTTGACTTCCCGGCACCGTTTTTTCCAACCAATCCAACTCGGTCACCCGCTCCTAAACGAAAGGTTACTTCTTCAAAAAGGTAGGTTCCGCCAAAAGAAACCGATAAATTGTGTATGTTTAACATAATGAATTGTTACAAAAGTTACAGCCAAAAGATTTCTAAAAAGTACCTTTGTAGACGAAAAGCCACTGGGCTGAAAAGTTCCAAATAAAAATTTTTGCAAATGTTAAAAAAAGGATCCAAACTAAATAGCATTTTAACAGGAAGTTGTCCGAAATGCCAAGAAGAAAATATGTACGTAGACCCGAATCCGTACCATCTTAAAAATATTTACGACATGCATGAAGAATGCGGTCATTGCGGATTGCATTACCAAATTGAACCTTCGTTTTTTTACGGCGCGATGTATGTTAGTTATGCCTTGACTGTGGCAATTGGTGTGGCTGCTTTTATTATAGCTAAAGTTTTTATTGGCTTAGATTTGATTGCCTCGTTTGCCGCTATCATTGTAGCTTTATTACTTTTGATGCCGGTAACTGCCCGTTTAGCGCGCAATATTTACATCAATATTTTTGTCCATTACGACAAAGATGCGGCTAAAAAGAAGTAATATATCTTTCAATATTCACGCTTTGGTGTAATGGTTTTTGGTTTTCGATATAGTTGAATAAATCCAAAGCCATAGCGGGAGCCAGCATGACGCCTCTGGTTCCTAAGCCGTTTAAAATATGTATATTTTTGTGCGACGGATGGGTTCCCAGTAAAGGCCTTCTGTCGTTGACCGTTGGGCGTACACCGGCCAAGTGCTCTATGATTTCAAAATCACAATGCAATAATTCTTTGATGCGGTCTATCAGTTCTTGCTTACCTTGATCTGTAGGCAAATCTGTTTTATCTTCCCAATTATAAGTAGCGCCGACCTTAAACAAACTATTACCCAGCGGTAAAATAAAAATGCTGGTATTAATAATCACATCTATATCCAAATCGGGTGCTTTGATAATAAATAATTCACCTTTAGTTCCATCCAGCGGAAGGTTTTTGAAGTACGGGTTTGCGTGCATACCGAAACCTTCTGCAAAAACAATATGTTTGGATTGGTAATCCTTATAAGCAACGAAGTTTGATTCCGGTTTAAGCTTATCATATTCAAAAGTAACAGCCTCATAAACCTTAAGCCTTTTTAAGTAGTCTCGGTAGCTATCTAAAAAAACATCCGTATCTAAATAACCTGTGTGCAATACTTCACCGTATCCGAATGGAGCGTTGATAGCATTGTATTTCTTATGGACTATAGCATTGGAAAGAAAAGGTGCTAAAGTTGGTTTATCAGAAGCGGCAAACCAATTGTTTTGTTCTTCAATAGAAAAGAACTTACGATAGATAGGCAGTTTAAAATCGACTTTTACCTCAAGTTTGGCTTCTATTTGCGCGTAAAACTGTTCGGCTAAAGCCAATTGTCGTTCTGCGTCCCAAACTTGGCTAAAACGCTTTAAAATGACAGGATTGTATAAACCTCCGGCTACTCGAGAAGAATTTTGCGATAGGTTTTCAAAAACCACAAAAGATTTTTGATTTTGCAAAAGGGTTTCAGCAAAAGCAATACCGGCTAAACCGGAACCAACTATAATATAATCGAGCATAATTTTGAGCTAAAAAAAACTCTCACCAGATTGATGAGAGTTTTGTATAGTTTATGAAATAATCTTAGTAATTCCACATATCAGATTCGAAACTGCGAATCTTTTCTTTGACACGCTCAGATTCCAACAATTGCATTTGTGCGTTGTCTTTCATATACTGTTGAATTTCTCTATCGCCATATACATTTTCTTCTTTGTATATCACACCGTTAAATCTTCGTGAATTCAATAAATGGTCGAACGTAATTGGCATGGCAGAGTTTTTATCATTGAAAGCTTTGGCCTCATGCAAAATGTCTCTAGCAGCAGGGAAATATACCCAAAATAAATCGATTACATCTGGGTTCTCTTTCCCAATATCTCTAGCCTCAGGAGTGACAGGACAAATAGCTAATAGTCTGTATTTCAATTCACCTTGACGCTTGTCAAAGTACCAGTATCCTTTAATTTTGTAACCTGAAATATCTTGAGCTGTTAAATCTTGCTTGTTGATATACTGAGGATCCAAAACTTTTCTTCCTGATTTGTAATCATCATAGTAATTATTTATCTCATTGAAACCTTCAGGAATGGTGTCAATGTAGGTAAACGAAGATTCCATATCTTTGATTGATTTCTTGGTATTGAAATAATCATCACCATAAACCTCGGTAATTTTACCATTCTTAATATTCTTTACTAAAACATCAAATAGAGATCTTCTTTCTTTACCTACAAAAGCAGTGTCTATAGGATAATACAAAGGAAAATTAATACGTTCATCAATATCAACAAACTCCCAGATGGTTTTACCCATTAATACATCTCTATCATGCACATAACCGTAAGGAAGCGGTTTGTCGTTGTCAGAAATTAACTGAGCAGGTGTCTTTTTACCAATTTCACTCGGCACTTTAGCATTCAATAAATTTGACTGAGCAAAAGTAGCAGCACTCAATGACACAGCAAATACGACTGATAAAAGATTCTTAATTTTCATGTTTTAAATTGTAAGTTATTTAAGTAGGTATTACTAACTCAAATTATTATTGTATTTCATATATAACTGGAGCTGCAGTTGGTACTACAATTTTAGCTCCTCCAACAACTTTAGTTTTAATATCAGAAATAGTTACTTGGTCTCCACGTGTAACTCTTGCCAAAGCAGCCTTACATCTTCCATCAACTCTATCGCCATTAACAACAATAGCAGGTTGACCAGGAACTTTAAATGTAAATTGAGTTACTTGGAAACTTAAATCGTATAGGAAATCCTCTAACTTAGCTGATACTTGAGATACTTCTAAACGAGATTTAGCACCTTTTTGTACTCCAGTACCTCCACCGATTGCACCAGCAGGCGCAGGAATATTTTTAATACGGAATACTTTTTTGTCAGTAACTGTTTTACCATCGGTCATTTTACCGTTTACAGTAACAGTAACTTCTGTACCTGCACCAGGGTTTAAAAGATATTTACCATTCCCACCAACTTTAGTTAAACCAGGTGCTGAAGCATTTACAAAATTATCACCAATACCGGCAAATGAAATTGTCATTGGATTATCTAAACCTCTGTACACTACGTTCATTTTATCAGCAGATATGTTAGCTGTGTTAGGACGAGGCACAACTACATATTTACCTTGGAAAGGCAATTTAATTGGCTTTCCTCCTTCAATAAAGTTGAAAGAACCAGACAAAGTTTGCTCGCCTACAGCTCCAGCAGTTGTTGAAATCACTGCTTGGCCATTTTCTAATCTACCCGGTCCTGAAAAACCTGTAAAGTTAGCATTAGGATCATATTTACCTAATACAACCTTACCAGTAACTGGCTCACCTTGGAAGAATACATTTTTATCTAAAGCTACGATAGCTTGGAATTTACTGTAAGATGCCTCACTAACAGCTGCCTTACCTAAGGCTGCAGCTATTACATCAGACTCCGCTTTTCTTGCATCATTTTGCCAGGCAGTTAATTTAGCTAATGAAGCAATAGCTGGGAAGCCTTTGAAATGATAATCAAGGTACTTGATTTTAACACCCTCTTTATCTTTTACTTCAGCCAAATCAAACTTCTTGGTAACCTCATTTAAAATTGGAGAATACTTTTTATCAGAAAGAGCAGCTGACATATCAGCTTTGTAAGCTTCAATTGCAGCAATAACTTCTTTACCTCTTGCAGTATAACCGTCTCCTGTAAACCAGCTGTGATCTAAATTATCAGCTTTATCCATTGCCTCATATGGCAATTTACCTGTTTCTTTATCTACTTCTACACCTTTTAAAACCTCTGATTTCAAAGTACCAACAAAGTCATAAAACTTTTTGGTCGCTGCTTGAACTTTATGAGCTGTAGCTGCAGCTGCAATAAATTCTCCTTTAGATTCAGAAGCCTTTGTGTCAAGTGCAAGCATCATTTGCTCATTAGTACTAGTAGCAGATGAGTTTGCAGCTTCAAATCTTTCATTCATCAAACCAAAAGCCGAAAGTACTTCTTTTGACATATTCATTGCCAACATCGCGATGAAAACCAAGTACATTAGGTTAATCATCTTCTGTCTAGGGGTTAGTTTTCCTCCTGCCATTTTTTCTAATTAGTTTATTGTTTTGTTAATAAAATATAGTTCAAAAACTAATTATCCTTTGTTACTCATTGCAGACAACATACCACCGTAAACATTGTTCAATGTTTGTAAGTTAGATGTCAAAGATTGCATTTGGTCTTTTAATTTTAAATTGTTTTCAGCAACTTCATTGTTAATTTGAGCATTTCTCTCTGCACTTTGTAATTGTACTTGGTACAAACCATTCAAAGTTTCTAATTGAGTAGCCGCTTTTGTCATCTCTTCAGCATATTTTTTAGTAGAAGCTACAGAGTCAACAGTTGGAGAAATTGCTTTAGCAGCTCCTTCAAAGTTTTTGATACTGTTTCCTAAGCTTTCCATCAACTGACCGTCGATTTTAGCTTCTTTCAACATGTTGTCTAATTTTTGAGACAATAAACCTTGAGCGTCTTTAGCTTCTTCATTCTTTTTATCTTTAGGTCTTGCTTCTCCACCCGCTAATTCCGGATATACTAAAGACCAATCAATTTCTTTTGCCGGTGTTTCGAAAGCTGATAAAGCAAAAATTGCTGCCTCCGTTAATAGTCCTATAGTTAACATCACTGTACCTGTTAAAGGTCCAAGTTCAAAGTGAGCAATTTTAAATAAAGCTCCGACGATTACTACAGCTGCGCCCATACCATAGGCAAAATTCATAACTTTAGGTGATAATAATCCCATAATAAAAATTTTTTTAGTTAGTTAAGTTAAATATAATTAAGTTGGTTTTGAAATTACTTTCTTGGTGCCTTACCATTTTTGGTTACTTGAGTTCCCATGTAGTCTTGAACAGTTCTGAACCCAATATAACTTCTAGCGGTATCAGCATATTCAAAATCTCTGGTTCCTACTTGTAAAAAGTAAGCTACATCTTTCCATGAACCTCCGCGAACAACTTTTCTCATGTTTTTAGAGTCGCCCACAGTTGGGTTCATTGTTGAAACATATTCATAGGCAGCAGCATCGTAAGAAGAATCAGTCCACTCAGCCACGTTACCTGACATGTTATAAAGGTTATATCCATTTGGTTCGTAAGATTTTGCTTCTACTGTGTATAAAGCTTGATCCGCTGCGTAGTCTCCACGATTAGGCTTAAAGTTAGCCAAGAAACAACCTCTGTCATTTTTAGCATAAGGACCACCCCAAGGATAAGTTCCTGACTCAAGACCACCTCTGGCAGCATATTCCCACTCCGCTTCGGTAGGCAATCTAAAAGAATTGATTAGATCAGGTCTGTTCTTTTTCTTTTTAGATTTAATGTATGAATTTTTATTTAACGTTCTCCAAGCACAAAAAGCTTTAGCTTGCTTCCAAGAAACTCCAACTACAGGATAATCTCCGTAAGCTTGGTGCCAGAAATAATCATTATGCATTGGCTCGTTGTAAGAGTAAGCAAAGTCTTTGATCCAAACAGTTGT
Source organism: Flavobacterium cheonhonense (assembly GCF_035671315.1). Classification (NCBI taxonomy): domain Bacteria; kingdom Pseudomonadati; phylum Bacteroidota; class Flavobacteriia; order Flavobacteriales; family Flavobacteriaceae; genus Flavobacterium; species Flavobacterium cheonhonense. The sequence goes on along the minus strand of NZ_JAXAVY010000001.1, from coordinate 1,103,879 downwards.
ATCAGGATAAACTTCTTGTTGTTCCGTTCTGATAAAAGAACTTCTTTTACCTACTTTAGCCTTAGCTGCAGCTTGAATGTCCATCCAAGAATAACGGAATTTTAATTTTCTTACATCGATAGTTCTTAATCCGTTGAACGATTCTGCTAATGGCAAATACATACTATCCATCACTTCAGAATAATATTCGTCAGGATATTTGCTGGTATCTTTGATTAATTTTACTTTTCTATTCAATCTTCTACCTGCATAAGGATCATCATCAGTCCCAACACTGTAATAATTCTCATACATGTATTTATCGTAAGGAGTCATCTTTGCTGGATCAGTATCGTTGAAAGCAAAGTCACCGATACTTCCGGCATTTTTCCCGCCTTTACCGCCTTTACCTCCTGACCCCGCTGTTTGACCAACCTCGTCAGCCAAGATAGCCAAGCGAACTCTGATTGTAGAATCTTTTACCCATTCCACAAACTGTCGGTATTCACTATTGGTTATCTCTGTTTCGTCCATATAAAACGATCTCACAGTAACAGTTTTAGTTGGCGCATCCTGTATATTAGCTAAATCATCATCTGATTTACCCATAATATAAGCACCACCAGGAATCAAGGCCATACCAAACGGCTTCTCAGGATGCCATTTTTTACCTTTAACTCCTACTAATTCACCTTTGTCGCTTGATCGTCCACAGCCCGTTAACAAAGCTAAAACTGATGCGAATGCAATGACTTTCTTCATATAAATTGGGGTTATTTGAATATTTTATTTTTAAGGGCGTAAACCTATTTATTATTTTTTAAAAAAGCAATTAAATAATATTAAATTTTACCCTATCTAATTTCCAATTACACTTTAACAATCCAAAAGTAGAATATTAAAAGGGAATAAAAAAACATTTTATCGATAAAATGCATTGTTTTACTGATAAAATGCATGTTTGTGTTATTTTTGAAATAATTATCTTACACAAAATACAATCGTAAACTATTCTAAATCTTTACAGACAATTTTTTCTTTGTGCTTTCCACCATCTTTCCGGAATCTCATGATTACAGGCAGACAAATATTCCTCGTGGGAACACGGTAATAACGTATTTTTTTTGAGTTTATTGTGTTGCCCTGAAAAAAAATTAATTTCAATCCACCATCGGTCCGTTTTGTTACTCTTATAAAAGACCAACTCTTCATTTTCTAGAGGCACTATATATTTTAAGTAATTGTCTTTAGTTCCAAAAGGATACTCATTAGAACGGAAGTTTATCCCTTCCATGAAATACCAAATTACCTGAGCCATCAAAACAGCCTCTTCTTTAGTATTATTGTGATTGAAAACACCAAAAGAACTTACCTTATCACTAATTCCAGCATAACGCGTTAAACTGCAAATCTCTTTTCCGTTGAAACCATTCGGAATAAAATTAATCAAATTACCTGAATCTGAGGATTTTACAGCTGTTAAATCCACACAAACAATGTCTGCATCTCTGAAAACCGGCTCTGAAAGCGCTATATTGTTAGAAATTTCTCCCAAACGATACGCATCAAAATACAATTTTTCAATCAAATCAATTTCTTCTTGAGAATTGAAATACGTTTGGTAACCGATATTACAATAATTGAACAGGTTGTTCGGCTCGTCTAATACTATTTTTGACAAATAAGAGTCAGAAGTAATTCCATCTTCTTGTTTACCAAAATCAAATTTACTATCAATAGCTACCAAATTCACCATCTGCTCCAAACTATCGTAAGCTCTGTACAACGGATAAGTTAAATCTTGTGAGCCACCTATTATAACAGGTATAACTCCTTTGCGAATTAATTTAGCTGCCACTTTTTGCAAAGCGAAATAGGTATCTTCTAAAGAATTCCCCGGGTAGATATCTCCCAAATCAGCGATAGCACTTTGCCAATTTCCGGGAAACAAACTGTACAACTCTTTTCGAACGGCATTCAAATTCACTGCTTCAAAGGCCTTTGGATTACCACGGTTTTCCAAAACACCAACAACGGCAACTTTAATCTGATCTAAATCGGGGAACTCTTTATCGGTATGAAAGGACACTTTGCTACCAAGGTGTTGAGATGACAGCCCTTTTATATATTCAATTATAACATCGTCAACCGGTGAAAGAAAATCAAATTCCATGGATTACTTTTTTTTAGCGGTAGTTTTTTTAGCGGTAGTTTTTTTGGCCGGAGCTTTTTTGGCAGCTGTCTTCTTCTCCGGTGTTTTCTTGGCAATCATTTCTTGCACTTGCTCCAAGGTTAATTTGGCAGCATCAACATCTTTATTCAATTCGATTTTGATTTTACCTTTGGTGATGACCGATTTTCCCCAACGGGCTTTTTCCACTAAAATACCTTCTTCTTTCCAATGATGAATAACTTTATCGATATCTTTCTGTAATTTCTCATCGATTAAAGTTTCGATATCGGATTGCGATAAGTTATTGAAGTCGTATTTTTTGTTGACATTGATAAACATCCCGTTCCATTTTAAGAACGGACCAAAACGACCAACACCCTTTTGCACGTCCATATTTTGGTACGTTCCGATTGGCGCATCAGCTTTGGTTTTTTCATCAATCAATTCCTGTGCTCTTTCCATAGTCACATCTAACGGATCTTCGCCTTTGGGAAGTGAAATAAATTGTTTCCCGAAACGCACATAAGGCCCGAAACGACCATTGCTCACTTCTACTTCTTCTCCGTTATAAGTACCGAGGTTTTTCGGCAATAAAAACAAATTCAAAGCTTCTTCCAAAGTGATATTGCCAATGTTTTGATCCTGACGTAAACTCGCAAATTGCTTATTTTCGTCTTCGGCATCGCCAATTTGAGCCATAGGTCCAAATTTCCCCAAACGCACCGATACCGGTTTACCCGTTTTCGGATCGGTTCCTAAAATGCGCTCACCACTTTCTCTATCGGCATTCTTCTCTACTTCTGTCACATTCGGGTGAAACTTGTTGTAGAAATCCTGCATCATTTTAGCCCAATCGATATTGCCTTCGGCTATTTCATCAAAGTCTTGCTCTACTTTAGCGGTAAAATTGTAATCTAAGATGGATTCAAAGTTTTTTACTAAAAAGTCGTTTACGATGGTTCCGATATCTGTCGGCACCAATTTCCCTTTATCGGAACCGGTGTTTTCTTTTAAAATTTTCTCGTCAACTTGACTGTCTTTCAAAGTCAACTGCACATATTTTCGCTCTATACCGTCTAAGTTACCTTTCTCAACATAATTTCTGTTGATGATGGTAGAAATGGTTGGCGCATAGGTTGACGGACGACCGATTCCTAGTTCTTCTAACTTCTTCACTAAAGAAGCTTCAGTGTATCTCGACGGCGGACGCGAATATCTTTCGGTCGCAGTAATATTATTATTGTGTAATTTTTCGTTAACCTTTAAAGCCGGCAACATGCCTTCTTGTTCTTCATCGTCGTCGTCGTTGCCTTCTAAATAAACTTTCAAGAAGCCTTCAAATTTAATCACCTCACCGGTAGCTTGAAATACTTCAGAATGGTTGTTGGCTTCTATCTTTACATTGGTTCGCTCCAATTCGGCATCAGCCATTTGTGAAGCTAAGGTTCTTTTCCAAATCAGTTCATACAAACGCGCTTGGTCTCGTTCCACATTCACAGTATGACGCGACATGTCTGTCGGACGAATAGCCTCGTGGGCTTCTTGCGCACCTTTGGATTTGGTATTGTAATTTCGAGGCTTGCTGTATTCAGCTCCGTAGTAACTGGTAATTTCTGCTTGAGCCGCGGCCATGGCTTCTTGAGATAAGTTTACACTGTCAGTTCTCATGTAAGTGATGAGTCCGGCTTCGTACAATCTTTGGGCAATTTGCATCGTAATACCAACCGGAAAATACAATTTACGGGCTGCTTCCTGTTGTAAAGTTGAAGTGGTAAACGGAGCCGCAGGAGACTTTTTGGTCGGCTTGGTCTCCAAATCGGCTACCTTATATGTAGAACCGATATTTTTTTGCAAAAAGTCTTCCGCTTCTTTTTTGGTGACGAAGTTTTTCGGCAATTTGGCTTTGACTACTTTTCCGGCTTCATTGGTAAACTCGGCCGTAACCGAATACGAAGCTACTGCTTTGAACTCTTGAATTTCTCTTTCTCTCTCTACAATCAAACGGACGGAAACCGATTGTACACGTCCTGCCGATAATCCGCCTTTCACTTTTTTCCACAATACCGGCGAAAGTTCGTAACCTACCAGTCTGTCTAAAACACGACGGGCTTGTTGCGCATTCACTAAGTTATAATCGATGCCACGCGGATTTTCAATCGCTTTTTGAATGGCCGATTTGGTGATTTCGTGGAAGACAATTCTTTTGGTTTTGGACTTATCTAATTTCAATTCTTCCGCCAAGTGCCAAGAAATGGCTTCTCCCTCGCGGTCCTCATCGGAAGCCAACCATACGGTTTCCGCATTTTTAGACAAATCTTTCAGTTTTTTGACCAGAGCTTTTTTATCAGAAGACACCTCATACTTGGGTTTAAACCCGTTGGCAACGTCTACTCCTATTTCTTTGGAAGGTAAGTCAGCTATATGGCCGTAACTCGACTCTACCTGAAACTCACTTCCGAGAAATTTTTCGATTGTTTTTGCCTTTGCCGGCGACTCCACGATAACTAAATTCTTTGCCATATCCCGATTATTTACGCGGACAAAAGTAAACGTTTTTTTTAAAATATCGATTTAGTGTTGCTTTTTAACGGTGATTGACCAATAAAAGAAATTTATACCTTAAATATATGATTGACTAAAAAAGTACTTTTTTACAAAGTTTACTGAACCAAAAGTCATAACCTATCTAGCCCCGATTGAAGCGGCGCCGTGCAGAGCGTAAAGCGGGAACACGGATGGCAAGTACGCCCAAACTTATCGCTCCAAAACTTTTGTTAAACCGTTTCTGCCATCTTGTCAGATTTCCGAATTTAGTATTATCTTTGCTGTCCGATTAAGCGAAAATCATTTTATGGAAAAGGAAATTGACGAGAAAAAACAAGGTACCAGCCTGGTTTTAGAACACAAAGAAGGCAATAGCAAAAAACTATTTATAGAAAGCTACGGTTGTGCGATGAATTTTTCGGACAGCGAAATTGTCGCGTCCATTTTAACCGAACAAGGTTACAATACTACCCAAAAATTAGAAGAAGCCGATTTGGTTTTGGTAAACACCTGCTCTATCAGAGACAAGGCGGAACAAACCGTACGCAAGCGTTTGGAAAAATACAATGCGGTAAAACGCAGCATTAATCCGGGCATGAAAGTGGGCGTTTTGGGTTGTATGGCCGAGCGTTTGAAAAGTCAGTTCCTGGAAGAAGAAAAAATAGTGGACATGGTGGTTGGTCCGGATGCTTACAAGGATTTACCGAATTTGTTGAAAGAAGTGGAAGAAGGTCGAGACGCTATTAACGTTATCCTTTCCAAAGATGAAACCTATGGCGATGTTTCACCGGTGCGTTTGAACAGCAATGGCGTGAATGCCTTTGTATCGATTACGCGCGGTTGCGATAATATGTGTACCTTTTGTGTAGTACCGTTTACTCGCGGTCGTGAACGCAGCAGAGAACCGCAAAGCATTATGGCTGAAATCCAAGATTTATGGGACAGAGGTTTTAAAGAAGTTTGCTTATTGGGTCAGAATGTGGACAGTTACCTTTGGTATGGCGGCGGTTTGAAAAAAGATTTCGACAAAGCCACTGAAATGCAAAAAGCTACTGCAACTGATTTTGCGCAACTTTTAGAACAATGTGCGATTGCGTTTCCTAAAATGCGTTTTCGTTTTTCGACATCGAATCCGCAAGACATGCATGAAGAAGTGTTGCATGTGATTGCCAAATACGACAATGTTTGCAATTATATTCACTTGCCGGTACAAAGCGGTAGTACGCGAATTTTAAAAGAAATGAACCGCCAACACACCCGAGAAGAATACATGGAATTGGTGGATAAAATCAAACGTATCATTCCGGATTGCTCTATTTCGCAAGACATGATTGCCGGTTTCCCTACTGAAACTGAAGAAGATCACCAAGACACCTTGAGTTTGATGGAATATGTGGAATACGACTTCGGCTATATGTTTGCTTATTCCGAAAGACCGGGCACTTTGGCAGCGCGTAAAATGGAAGATGATGTTCCGGAAGAAGTTAAGAAAAGACGTTTACAAGAAATTGTAGACTTACAGCAAATACTCAGTGAAAAAAGAACCAAGCGTTTCTTGGGCCAAACCGTAGAAGTGTTGATTGAAAAAGAATCTAAGAAGTCTGACAAACACTGGAGCGGCAGAAACTCGGAAAATGTAGTCACTGTTTTCCCGAAAGAAAATTACAAAGAAGGTGATTTTGTGTTGGTGAAAGTCACCGATTGTACTACTGCGACTTTAATTGGTGAAGCGGTTGGTTACAGTCTGATGCAATAAAATTATGGAGAGTCAAATAGTCATTAAACCAAGCTTTGACGCCAATAGTGTTTTTAAAGCTACTTTATTGGTATATAAAAACAGTAGACTTGTTATTTACTTGATTGTCTTTTTTATCATAATGTTAATTAGTGCCTCTGCTAATGCGTCATATGACGAGTATTTCTGGGTTCCATTGGCAACAATTTATCCTTTGGTTGTGCTTTTGTTTGTGTATCGAATTTATGCCACTTCAAAAAAGCAAATTACCGATAATCCCAGGCTGCAGGAAGACATCAGCCATGTATTTACAGTGGATTATTTTCAGGAAAAAGGAGAAAGTTTTGACATCAAATATTTTTGGAAGGACATTGTAAAACTCGAAGAAAAAAACGATCTCTTTTTAATCTACATTAAAAAGAATCAAGCAAAATTCATCAAAAAGTCGGATCTAAAAAATAACCAATACAACGAATTAAAAGCATTATTCAACTCATTAAACATTAAGAAGAGTTTAAAATAATTCAAACATGGAATCAGTTCAAAACATAAAACAACGCTTTGAGATTATCGGGAACGACCCGAAACTCAACCGCGCCATAGAAAAAGCCATACAGGTTGCTCCGACTGACATTTCGGTATTGGTTGTGGGTGAAAGCGGTGTGGGTAAAGAAAGTATTCCAAGAATTATCCATTCGCTATCTCACAGAAAACACGGAAAATACATCGCCGTTAACTGTGGTGCGATTCCGGAAGGCACCATTGACAGCGAATTATTCGGACACGAAAAGGGCGCTTTTACCGGCGCTACCAATACCCGTGAAGGTTATTTTGAAGTAGCCGATGGCGGTACCATTTTCTTGGATGAAGTGGGCGAATTACCGCTTACAACTCAAGTTCGCTTGTTGCGTGTTTTAGAAAATGGTGAGTTCATTAAAGTAGGTTCTTCTCAAGTACAAAAAACCAATGTACGCATAGTCGCGGCCACCAACGTCAATATGTTCGATGCGATTGAAAAAGGGAAATTCCGCGAAGATTTGTACTATCGTTTGAGTACCGTTGATATTACTTTACCACCGTTGCGCGACCGAAAAGACGACATTCATTTGTTGTTCCGAAAATTTGCAGCCGATTTTGCGCACAAATACAAAATGCCACCGATTAAGTTGAGTGACGATGCCATACAGTTTTTACAACGCTATCGTTGGAGCGGAAACATCCGTCAGTTGCGCAACGTGGCCGAACAGATTTCGGTTTTGGAAACTAATCGCGATATATCATTAGCAACATTACAATCTTATCTGCCATTGGAAGGCAGTACATTGCCATCGGTAATAGGCGGTAAAAAATCGGACAGTGATTTTGCTACCGAGCGAGATATTTTATACAAAGTGCTTTTCGACATGAAAAGTGATTTAAACGATTTGAAAAAGCTGACCTTAGAACTGATGAAAAACGGCGCTAAAGTTCAAGATATTAATCCGAGTTTGATTCAGAAGGTCTACGGTTCCAAAGACAACGAAAGCGAAATTGTATTTGAAACCCAACCGCATATTAATGTAATTCCGACACCAAACCAGTCGCAACAAGAAGAATTTGACGACGAAGACGATGCCAATTATTTGATGGCGGAAACCGTTGACGAAGAAGAAACCCTTCGTTTGGAAGCCAAAGAACTGGAACTCATCAAAAAAGCTTTAGAGCGCAACAAAGGCAAAAGAAAAGCAGCGGCAGATGAATTAGGCATTTCGGAAAGAACCTTGTACAGAAAAATCAAACAGTTTGATTTGTAATAATTTAGCTTATTTTCAAATTAATTTATTAGTTTTATAAGATTAAATTTTTATGATGAAAAACTACTGCTTGCTACTACTGCTAATCACTACATTGTTTTCTTGTACAGACGACACAACCCAACAAAATACTCTCAACTCCAATTTACTGCAGAGGGTCGATTTCTTCCCGGGATTGGCTATAGAAACGAGGTGGAATTTTAATGCTGAAGGTTTACTAATTGAGACCACCAAAGCAGACGGAACGATACTACAAAACTTTACTTATGATGCTAACGACAGACTAACAAGCTCAACTTTGTTCAACAATGACGGCACTACCGAAACACACACTTTTACCTATAACAACAATGGTTTTGTGACTAGTGTTGATGGTCAGGCAGTCACTTTTGATGCTAATTTAGACGCTTATTATGTGGGCAACTTATCCGCAAGCTATAGACTCACCCAAATCAATTCAGAAAAATTATTAACCTATGCCAAATCAGTGTATATTGATTTTGACGACAACGGCGATCCGTATGAACAGATTTGGGACGAAGTAACTGCAACCTATGAAAACAATAATTTACTCAGTTTCTCATACAATGAGAGTTGCCATTCTTCAACTTTTGACAACAATACAAATCCACTTAAAAATGCCACACTTGCCATCCGAAGAGCCTTTAGTTTTATTCAAAACAATAGGTGGCTAAATGAACTTTACTGCTCTACTAATAATCCAACTACTCACGATTATTGTCCCGAAGATCCTGAAAGTGAAGTCTTCAATTACACATACAACTCGAACAATCTGCCTTCAATACAAACCAGGGACAATTACTATCTGGGAGTTTTTGAAAATACTGTAACCGCTGCAAAATATTACTATCAAGGAGACGTTTTGCCATAATTAAAAAATAAAGAATTACTTTAGCCCTTTATTTACAACCATGAAGTTTTTTAGAGTCTTATTCCTTTTTATTGTCCTTTTCAGCATCAACGGTTGCGGGGTGTACAATTTTACCGGAGCCAAACCGATTAACGCCAAAACGTTTCAGGTGAATTATTTCCAAAATACTGCCGAATTGGTAGAACCGGGCATCGAAAGAACCTTTACCTTACGATTACAGGATTTGATTCAAAATCAAACCAATCTGAATTTAACCAACTCCAACGGCGAACTTTTATACGAGGGTGAAATTGTTGAGTACCGAATAGCGCCTATGACAGCCACTGCAGATCAAAAAGCAGCTCAAAACCGTTTGACGATTTCTGTGATGGTTCGCTTTTCCAACAAAAACAAAGAAGAAGATAATTTTGAAAAAAGATTTTCCTTCTTTTATGATTACAGCGGTTCCAGCCAATTAGTCGGACCACAATTAACCGATGCGTTGGACGTTATTTTTGAAAGAATTACCCAAGATATCTTTAACGAATCACTAGCCAAATGGTAAACAGTATTTGTAACTTTACAAATCATCTGAACACAGAATACTGATAACTTTGAACCTAACCGATTATACATACTTACTCAACAAACCCGAAGCCATCAACGATAGGCATGCGGAAACCTTAGACCAAGTACTAAGGGCTTTCCCCTATTTTCAGAGCGCTCGAGTACTAAAGCTGAAACATTTGTACAATCAGGACAGTTTTAATTACAACCATGCGCTGAAAGTGGCCGCAGCTTATACCACCGATCGCAGTATTTTATTCGACTTCATCACCTCGGATTCCTTTGTATCCGTACAAAAAGGGCATTACGAAAAAAAGCTGGAAGAGTTAATGAACATCAATGTGATTGGTCTGGAAGAAGTAAAAGTGGCCTATCAGGAACCAACAGTCAATCCTTTAGAACAATCCATACTGACTTCCATCAAAGAAGCCACCGGCAGTGAAGAACAAAAAGCAGAAGTTAAATTGGACATCGGCAAACCATTGGAATTCTCCAAAAACGAAAAACATTCGTTCGAAGAGTGGCTACAATTGTCCCGACTAAAACCTATTGTTCGTGAAACGGCATCAACATCAGAAACTCCGGATAACGATATTAAAAAGAAAAAGCTGGCATTGATTGATAAATTTATCGAAACCAACCCGAAAATCATGCCGGTGGCCAAAGATGCTGTGGTGCCTGCAATTGAGCCGTTTTCGGAAGACACGTCCCATTTAATGACAGAAACGTTGGCGCGAGTTTACTTGGAACAAAAAAAATATTCCAAAGCAATTCAAGCTTATGAAATATTAATTTTGAAATATCCGGAAAAAAGTAGTTTCTTTGCAAACCGAATTTCGGATATAAAGATTTTACAACAAAATAATAACTAATTATAACACATTATGTTTACCATCTTTTTAGCATTAATCACATTGGTTTGTTTTTTATTAATCATTGCCGTTATGGTACAAAATCCTAAAGGAGGCGGTTTGTCTTCTTCATTAGGCGGATCACAAATGTTAGGCGGTGTTCAAAAAACAACAGACTTTTTAGATAAAAGTACTTGGACTTTAGCAGCTGCTTTAATCGTTTTGATTTTGTTATCCAGTTTAAGCTTCCCGGGTATGGGCGGCGGACAAACCGAATCAAAAGTAATTGAACAAACGGAAACCGCAGCACCTAAAACAGCTACCGAAACTCCGGCCGCTACTCCTGCACAACCGACAGGTGAAAAAAAATAACAAAGACTTTGTTCTTTATCCAAATGCCAGCGCTGACATGCTGGCATTTTTTTTAGGAAAAAATGACAGTAAAAAACCCTTGGCATAATTTCTGAAAAAGTGAAGTCAACAAAATATTATAACCTAAAAATATAACATCATGGCATTAAACATTAAACCTCTTTCTGACAGAGTTATTGTGGAACCGGCAGCCGCTGAAACCCAAACAGCTTCCGGAATTATTATTCCTGACACTGCTAAAGAAAAACCGCAAAAAGGTGTTGTAGTGGCAGTAGGTAACGGAAAAAAAGACCAACCGTTAACCGTAAAAGTTGGTGATACTGTTTTATACGGCAAATACGCCGGAACCGATTTAAAATTCGACGGCAAGGATTATCTCATCATGCGTGAAGATGATATTCTTGCGATTATCTAACAGAGTATTAAGATTTGAATATTAAGTATTAAGACAAAAAAACAAACAAAATGGCAAAAGATATAAAATTCGACATTGAAGCACGCGACGGTTTAAAACGTGGTGTTGATGCCTTAGCGAATGCAGTAAAAGTAACCTTGGGACCTAAAGGAAGAAATGTAATCATCTCTAAATCTTTCGGCGGTCCAACCGTAACCAAAGACGGTGTTTCAGTAGCTAAAGAAGTAGAATTGAAAGACGCTCTCGAAAATATGGGTGCGCAAATGGTAAAAGAAGTAGCTTCTAAAACCAATGATTTAGCAGGTGACGGAACTACAACGGCCACCGTACTCGCGCAAGCTATCGTTAAAGAAGGTTTGAAAAACGTGGCTGCCGGAGCCAATCCAATGGACTTAAAACGCGGTATCGACAAAGCGGTGGAAGCTATCATTGAAGATTTGGGCAAACAAGCTCAAGTGGTTGGCAGCGACTCTGAAAAAATCAAACAAATCGCTTCTATCTCTGCCAATAACGATGAAGTAATTGGTGAATTAATTGCTACTGCTTTCGCCAAAGTAGGCAAAGAAGGTGTAATTACAGTAGAAGAAGCCAAAGGAACCGATACCTATGTTGATGTGGTAGAAGGTATGCAATTCGACAGAGGTTATTTGTCTCCGTACTTCGTGACCAATCCTGAAAAAATGGAAGTGGAATTGGAAAGACCTTACATCCTACTTTACGATAAAAAAGTTTCTTCCTTAAAAGAATTGTTACCGGTTTTAGAGCCTGTAGCACAATCCGGAAAACCATTATTAATTATTGCTGAAGATGTTGATGGTGAAGCACTATCGACTTTAGTGGTTAACAAACTGCGTGGTGCCTTAAAAATTGCCGCTGTTAAAGCGCCTGGATTCGGCGACAGAAGAAAAGCAATGTTAGAAGATATTGCTATCCTAACCGGCGGAACTGTAATTTCGGAAGAAAGTGGTTATACTTTAGAAAATGCCACTTTAGAAATGTTGGGTACTGCTGAAAAAGTAACCATTGATAAAGACAATACCACAGTCGTAAACGGAGCCGGAAATGCCGACATGATTAAAAATCGTGTAAACCAAATCAAAGCCCAAATGGAGACTACGACTTCAGACTACGACAGAGAAAAACTCCAAGAGCGTTTGGCTAAATTAGCCGGTGGTGTAGCCGTATTGTACGTTGGCGCTGCTTCTGAAGTAGAAATGAAAGAGAAAAAAGATCGTGTAGACGATGCTTTACATGCGACCCGTGCCGCTGTTGAAGAAGGAATCGTAGCCGGTGGCGGTGTGGCTTTATTAAGAGCCAAAGCTGTTTTAGACAAGTTACAAGCAAGTAATGCTGATGAAGCAACAGGAATTCAAATTGTATCACGTGCCGTAGAATCACCTTTGAGAACCATCGTTGAAAATGCCGGTTTAGAAGGTTCTGTGGTAGTAGCCAAAGTAGCCGAAGGAAAAGCCAACTTTGGATACAATGCTAAAACCGATGAATATGTAGACATGCTAAAAGCCGGAATCATCGATCCTAAAAAAGTAACCCGTGTGGCCTTAGAAAACGCAGCCTCAGTTTCCGGAATGATTTTAACTACCGAATGTGCTTTAGTAGAAATCAAAGAAGAAAATGCCGGTGGCGGAATGCCAATGGGTGGCGGAATGCCGGGCATGATGTAATGCTGAGTACGAAGAAAAAAATCAGAAGTACAAAATACTAGTAAAAGCGTCTTGAGAAATCAAGGCGTTTTTTTTATTTATTATTGTAAATAAAATTTTATATTTTTGGTTATCGTAATCGCTTTCTTATGTTTAAAACTATTTTTCTTATTGTACTATTAGTTACGACCAGTCTACTAAACGCCCAAGAAACTCCTGATGAAAACCGAGACAAAATTGTAGCTGCTTTAGAAAATTACTTCTTCCTGGAAAGAGAAGCCATTCACCTGCATTTAGACAAATCAACTTTTCTGACTAATGAAAAAATTTGGCTCCAAGGATATGTCATCAACCGAAAAACTAAAAAAGCATTTTTTACTACCAATGTTTATGTTGTTTTATATGATGAAGCAGGAACTGTAGTTACCGAAAAATTAGTTTATGCTTATAACGGCACCTTTTCCGGAGTCATTGATTTAAACCCCAAATTACACTCCGGATTATACTACATTCAAGTCTACACTAACTGGATGAATAATTTCAGCGAAGATGAGTCGTCAATCTTTAAAATAAACATCATCAATCCGCAAGAAGGCATCAAAAACTACAACAAAATCGATCAAGAGTCATTAGACATAACGCTCCATCCTGAAGGAGGAAATTTCATCAACGGCATCAAAAATACTATTGGGATTCGCGTAAAAGATTGCCGAAATAATGCTCCAGACAATCTCGAAGCCATCATACAAAATTCCAAAGGTGAAACCCTCAAAACAGTCCGTTTAAATGCTTCAGGCTTGGGTAAATTCGAGGTTACTCCCGATGATGATTTCAATAACGTAAGCGTGACTTATCAAAACAAAAGCATCACAAAAACTTTTACCGATAAAAATGGTATCGGTTTTGGCTTGGAAGTCAACAATTTTTCTATGGAAGGAAAAACCATTATTAAAATTAAAACGAACCTGGCCACTATGTCTATATTCAAAGATAAAAAAGCCTATTTAGTTGTACATCAAGACAATAAACAGTTTATATATGACTTAGAAATTAATAAAAATGCCCTGGAGCAAACCATTTTGCTTCAAAATACTGATTTATTTGGAGGCATTAATACTATTCGAATAATTGATAACAATCAGAAAGAATGGGCGAACAGAACGTTGTACAATGCTCCCAAAAAAGAAGCACCCATAGTGATAACCAAGAATGGTCGAAAAGCAGATCAATTAGAATTTGTCGGATATGCCGCTACAGCAAACACCAACTTAAGTATTAGTGTTCTTCCTACCGATACCAAATCAACAGCCGAAAACTATTCCATCGTAGCCGGTTTGAGTATTAACCCATACATATCAGAACCTTTAATTAATGCTAATTATTATTTGCTACAACCCAAAAGGATTACCAACTACGAGTTAGATTTGTTCTTAATGAACCAAACACATCCCAAATACAATTGGGAAAACATCAAATCATCAAAGCCTGCTACCAATTTCAGTTTCGATATCGGATTGAGCCTAAAAGGGACTATTAGTCCGAATATTAAAAACAAAACTGATCATAAAGTCAAAATAGTTTCTTTCAAAGACCAAATTATCAAGTCGACTGAAGTGAATGATAAAGGCGAATATTTATTTGAAAATTTAATCTTAACAGATTCTACTTCGCTAGCCATGAGCGTTTTAAAATTACCAAATTTTGAAAGTGTCGAAGGCAAAATCAACTACCAATTACTTAATCGAAAAAAACCTTTTTATAAGGCATTCAAACCTACTGTTCAATGCAAAGAAATTACGGCAGAAAAATTAAGTACTGATTTAGAGCTTCCCAAATTTGCTTCAGAAGCCATTCAACTCGAAGAGGTTAAAATTGAAAAAAAACTAACCTACCAAAGAGTAATTGGCAACAGTTTTTTAAACGGCTATAAAGTAGATGAAAAAATGGAATACATAGACTTACTGAGCTTTATAGAGCGGAACGGATTTATCGTAGAAAGACGATTTGGCGAGGCTACCATTTACAGCAGGGTCAACAACACTATTAATGCCCAACGACCAACACCTCTTATCGTTGTTGACGGTAGAGCCTTGATGACTCAATTTGAATTTACCACCATGCGCATGTCTGACTTTGACGAAATATACCTTAGTTCGAATGCATTAGTACCCGGAATGCAAAATCACACCGGGATTATCAGAGCATACACTAAAAAGAATATCAAACCCGGCTATATCAAAGCCGATCCTAACAATGTTTTGATAAAAGAAGCATTCTCAATCTATCCTAGTTTTAAGAATGCTGACTATAAAAGCACAAACAATACTGGTTTTGACTATTATGGTTTAATCGAATGGAAATCACTAATCCGCGCAAATGACGAAGGACAGTTTTTGTTCCGAATAACGGATTATAACAAACCCGAAGTAAAAGTTATTATTGAAGGTATTACCCCGGAAGGCAAATTAATACACGACGAAGTTATCCTGGAAATGAAATAAAAAAAGCCTCAATTTCTTGAGGCTTTTTTTATAATTCCGATTCTGTATTTGGTGTTTTCTTGATCATTTTAAGGAAAACCGGGAAAGTTGAAATCAAAATAATAAGGATCACAATTTTCTCTATATGGTGTTTTAAATCGATATCAAACTCTTCTAAAAACATACCGTACAAATAATGTCCGGCAAAGATTAAAGTGAACGACCACAAAAAAGAACTCACAATATTGTAGAACATAAACTTCTTTTTATCCATAGTCACAATCCCGGCAACTATGGGCGCAAACGTTCTTACTACCGGTAAAAAACGAGCAAAAATAATCGCTTTACCTCCGTAACGTTCAAAGAAGTCTTTGGATTGGATTAGGTATTTTTTCTTCCACCAAAAACTATCTTCTTTTTTATACAAATAGTAACCACTTTTGGCGCCAAACCAATAGCCAACCATATTACCAATGATTCCGGCTACAGCAACCAAAACTGCTAATAGTGTTACATTTAAGACATCACTTTCTATAATGGTAAAATTCTCAATTAAATCTCGACTGTAAATTCCGGCCAAAAACAACAAACTATCTCCCGGTAAAAAGAAGCCGGCAAACAAACCGGTTTCGGCAAACACAATAAACAATACTATCCAAAGGCCAACTCTAACGCCGCCCAGCGACATGGTAATATAAAACTCAGGATTCAGCAATTGCATCCAATCAAAATCACTCATGAACTAACAAATTAAGGGTGAAAATTCGAGCGTGAAATTAAGGATATTTTTCGGGATAGCGACCACTTTAAACTTTTTATAACACGATATTATGAAATAACGAAATCGAGACAGTATGATTCATCAAATCCGATGCGGAGGATGAAGTGATGTAATGATTCATATAACCCAATTCCAAACGGATGGTATTGTTGTAGTTGAGTCCGAATCCCACTAAGAAACGATTTTGATCGATGCCTTTAGAATTCACTTTATTCTTTCCGAGTGTTGCAAACAGCTCATTTTGCACCACCACATAAAGCTGTTCTTTTTCAGATTTTAGGGTTGTCAAATGCCATAAAAAGCGATTCAATATGCGAAACCTGTTCTGATATGCAGTTTCCGATACCGTTTGTCCAAACTCTGAAATTCCGGATTGTTCTACCCAGCGTTGCTCCAATCGAAACCGATTAATTAAAATATCCTTGGACCATTTAGTAGTCATTTGGTATTGTTCCCACAACCTGTTTTCCTTAAAATAATCATCAGCCGCTGCACTATAGGTATTGACCAATGCATAACCGGCAGTAATATTTTTTGACTCGGAGAAATGATATACCACACCAACTCTGAATAAGTTTTGCATGTTTTGCTCCAACTGATTGTCCATCCTAAACTGCGCCTCCATGTGGTAACCCCATTTAGGAGAAGCTTTGTACTGACCAACATAGGCCATCCAAACCCTTTGATCTTGCTTCAACGCTTGAGAAAAACCAAAAGCAAAACAACCAACTGCCAAAATAGTGTATAATCTTTTCATTTTTTTTAGTAAAAATAGCAATAAAAAACTCCTTCGTTGGAAGGAGTTTCAAATTTACTTTCTTTCATACATACAACAACCGTGGAGCTTTTCGTAATCTTCATCGGTCGCTTTAACCTCATCAGTATCATGACCAACCTTAGCTATGGCTTTCTTTACATCAATTAACAAACATTTTTCTTCGTTAATGATCAAATGCAATTGGTGGTCATCTATGTGCCACTCCGCACTTTTTACTCCCGAAACTGAAAAAGCAGCTTTCTCAATTCGTTTTTTACACATTTCGCAATTACCGTTAACTTCAATGTTATACTTTGCATTTTTACTTTTCTTTTCCTGTGCTTGAGCTGTAAAACTTACGAGCATTAAAAGCAAACCGATTACAATATTTTTCATGATATTCATTTTAAATTGTTTGTTATTATTTTTATTACTTGATTTTAAATCTCAATCCGGCATAATACATTTGTCCGAAAACCGGCGCATAAACTATTGAAGTGTCAAATGTTGGTCCAAATGGATTTTCAGCGCCTAAAACTGCTTTGTGTTGAGTATAATTCCCAATATTTTCTCCACCAACATATATTTCAAAAGTGCTCGAAAAAGTTCGGGTAATTTGAGCATTCATGGTAGAAAATGAAGGCGAAAAATTAGGCAAACGATCGTGATGCGGATTCGTTGCAGTATTTGGCAATTGTTGTTTGCCCAACCAATTCCAAGTGAAATCAAATTTCCATTGCTTGCCCTTTTCAACTATATGAGTAGCATATTCCACATTTCCAAAGAAACGGTGTTTGGCTTGTAATGGTCGTTGAAAACTACCGGAAATATAGTCGGTAGCAATATCGTAATACTTGTAAGCTGTTCTTAGATTCAAATGCTTGATGATTTCTAAATTGAAATCGAGTTGCAAGCTATTGGCATAAGATTTTCCGTCTAAGTTGTAAAACAAGACTTGCTGCGACGAATTCATGACATCAACTACGGCTTGGTTCTGAAAATCGGTTCGGTAAAAATCGATAGTGGTATCGGCTTTCATTCCGAAAAACATAAAGTTTTGGGTAAAACTCAAACCGTAATTCCAAGCAATTTCAGCGTCCAATCCGTAAATTTTTCCGTTAGTATCTAATACCGAAAACACTCGAGAACTGGCAAAAAGGTTTTGGTTTTCCGCAAAAATATTGGCGGCACGCTTTCCACGTCCGGCAGAAAAACGCAAAACAGCCTTTTCCCACGGGTTGTATTTCACATGCAATCGCGGTGTAAAAAAGACCCCTAACCTATTGTGATAGTCCATTCTTCCACCTAAAATGTAACTAAACTTGTCGTTATCATCAAAAGTATACTCGAAGAAAGCACCAACGGAGTTGTCAATTCTGCTCACATCGGCTAAATTCACAAACTCGGCATATTTATCATAGGTAAAGTTCAAACCCGTAGCAAACTTGTGCATCGTATTGCTGATAATCGAGTTGAAAATCAAGTTGGAATAATAGCTTTGTTGTTTGATGTTGTATTGATTCAATCCGAAATACGATTGCTGGTTATGGTTACTGAAAGCGTTTTGAAAACCGATACTTTGGTAAGGCATATCCTTGAAAACATAGCCTACTTTGGAACTGAAATCCAAGCGTTCGGTATTGATTTCAGAACCCCAAAAATTGGTAGTCAGTTTATCTCTGTCGGGATTAAAATCAAGTTGACCGGTTTGTTTTTCATCATTCATATAACGAACATTCAAAAACGAAACCCAACCCGATTCGGGGTTAGCATATTGCCAACGATTCACCACATTCAATTGCTTTCCTAACGGATTATCCATAAAACCGTCATCGTTCATATCGTTTTTTGCTACACGAGCATTACCGTGAACGAACAAACTTGTAGCCCATTTATCGGATACTTTTTTATTGAAATGGGTATTCAACTCGAAACGACTTCCGCTATCGCCATAAGCATTTACAAATAAAGGAATATCGCCTATGGGTTTAATTAATTCGGTATTGATTTGCCCCGAAATGCTTTCGAAGCCATTCACTACACTTCCTGCTCCTTTGGTAATTTGGATGCTTTCTACCCAAGTTCCGGGTGTAAACGACATTCCGTAAGCCTGTGAAGCACCACGAACTGAAGGCACATTTTCTTCTGTTATAAGGATATACGGGCTGGTTAATCCAAGCATTTTGATTTGCTTGGTTCCGGTTAATGCATCGGAAAAATTAACGTCTATCGACGGATTGGTTTCAAAGCTTTCGGCCAAGTTACAGCAAGCCGCTTTGAGTAATTCTTTACTGGTAACCAATGTAGTATTGGCCGTAACATTGAGTGATTTTTTTATTCCTTTTCGGCTGCCTTCTACCGTGACTGTTTTCAAAGAATCTTGTTTGATTGTTTCTTGAGAAAAACTTACGGCAGCACACAACATCGTCAGGAATAACAATGGTGTTTTCATAAATTGTGATTTAAAATTAATTCTGATAAGCCGATTCTATGGTATTAGAATCTGTTCGGAATTAAAATCAAATCAGGCGTAAAAGGTGTATTGACAATAGAGTTGGTAAAGCGGCGGCGCATGAGAATCGCAATAAAAAGCCACTTTTTCGTCTACATATTCAGGAGTAATGGCTACTCCAAAAACTTGGTTTTTGTATTCTGAAAAATAAGCCGGTTCAAAATCGAGTGAAATCGTTTTGATGATGATTTTCTCGGTTTTATTTTTCAAATCGACTTTCTTGTCAGAGCAACAGTCTTTATGAGTGACTACTTCTTTAGCACAACAGGTTTTTTCAACCACAACCGGCATATCACAAACTTCCTCTTTAGAAAAAACGGAGGAAATTGAAGCAATTTTACCTTCGCAATAATGCACACTAAAAGCTAAGCCTGAATTGGAAACCAATATCAGCAAAGCGGTTAGTATACTTATGTGCTTTTTAAATTTCATGCCACAAAGTTAATAATATTAGTTTTTGAAAACCTTAATAACGTCTTAAATATTACAAATCAAAAGATTGTCCCAACATTGGCACGGTAGTTTCATATCCGTATTGCTCTTGTATTTTAATACGAAGTGCATCGCTGGGTTCATTCTCACCGTGAACCAAAAAAACTTTCTTCGGTTTGTTTTGGAGTGCTGACAGCCAATGAAGCAAATCATTTTGATCGCCATGAGCCGACAACCCTTCTATCTCCAAAACTTTGGCCAAAACCGGATAATATTTGCCGTAAATTTTGATTTCGGTAGCACCTTCTAATAGTTTTCTGCCGCGTGTGCCCTCGGCTTGGTAACCCACGATAATCAGTGTAGTTTCAGGTAAACCGATGTAGCGTTCCAAATAGCTCAATACTCTTCCGCCGGTTATCATACCACTCGCAGCAATAACTACCTTAGGCTGTTGGTCGAAAATGGTAGCAACTGTTTCCTGATATTCTGAATTCATGGTGAACATTTTACACATGTCAACACACTGCTGCTCGGAGAGTTTGTGCCATGAGCGATTTTCCATAAAAACATCAAGCACACTGATACCCATAGGCGTATCTATCACATACGGAATGTCCGGCAGACGCTCTTCTTGCTTGAGTTGCCAAAGCAGATACATCAATGTTTGAGCGCGTTCGACAGCAAAACTCGGAATAATAACCGTTCCACCGGCTTGGACTGTATTATTGATATAAGTTTCGAGTAATAATTTGACATCTTCTTGCGGATGAATTTTATTCCCGTACGTACTTTCGAGAAAGATGTAATCGGCTTTTTGCGGTTTGGTAGGGGCGAACATCAGCACATCATCGTCTTGACCGATATCACCGGAGAAAACCAAGGTTTTATTTTCCAATTGTAATTCGATACTACAAGCGCCCAAGATATGACCTGCGTTGCTGAACTTCACAACAATTTCCGCGTCGAGCTGCACTTCATCATTGGGTTTTACAACCCTGAAAAGCGGGAAAACTTTTTCGGTTTGCTCCAAATTGTACAACGGTTCCGCCTTTTCGTGTTTGGAAAAATGTTCTTTATTAGCTTTTTCGGCTTCCTCTTCCTGGATTTTGGCGCTGTCCAAGAGTATCAGTTTGGTGATGTCTTTAGTAGGACTCGTGCAATAAATTTTACCTTCAAACCCTTGATTGACCAATCTGGGCAACCAGCCACAATGGTCTAGATGACCGTGAGTAAGCAGGACAAAGTCGATGGTGTTGGGCAAAATCGGCAATGGTTCCCAATTGAGTTCGCGCAAGGATTTTATCCCTTGGAATTGACCACAATCAACTAAAATTCGGACACCATTGCTTTCGATTAACGTTTTGGAACCGGTTACCGTTCCGGCACCGCCTAAAAATTGGACTTTCATTTTAAAGGTATTTACAAAGTTCGGAAGCTTCTTTGATCACATTTTTTACACGGTTGGCACTCAAACCAATTTGCTCCAAAACTTCAGTGTTGTTTATAATTTCGCTTGCGAGAATCACATCTTGAACCAACAATTTGTCTTTTTCAGCCAAAGTCAGCGTCGTCAAACAAGTGATGGGATACAACTGCCCTTCGTCTATTCTTTTTTGCAAACTGAACTCTTTCGGATAATCCCAACTCAGCAATTGCAAACCCGAACAATGGGCAAAAGTCATCGCATCGGCGGTAAAGCGATTATTGGTCACTATCCAACAGCCGGATATTTTATCTTTTTCGGTAAAAATTAAATGATTCCTATCTTTCAAATCGTTGAATCGCGACAAAATGTACATGGGCACTTTCACATCCGAATTGGTTTCGCTTTTGGCATGAAACTTACATTCGACCATTTCGATGTAATTGTTTTTCATGATGGCAATATCAACTTCGTGTCCGACACATTTGCCGGATAAAAAAAGATTGGTTTGCGCCAAATAACCTTCGGATATAAATAATCTGGCAATGTATTTTTCAAAGAAAAACCCGGCCGGACCTAACAATTGCAACGCCGCCCTTAAATTGTAACGCGCGGCATGGGAATGAGAGGATTTTTTTAGTAAGTTAAAAGCTAATTTGTAGATTTTCTTAGTAGAAATACCATCGTAGACTTGTTTTTCAATCACTTGCAAAACGTCTTCCACTACTTTCTTATCGGCACCCGATTTAAGCAATGAGCTTTTAAGCTTGTCTCGATTAAAATCGACTATACTACCCGAATGCTTTACAATTTTCATGGTCATTGGTATTGGCGGAATTATCGTAAAGTTACGAAAAATAGCTTACCGCTTGACTTGCTTTTGATAATAAAAAGCCGGAATGAAAAGCAAGATGAATATCGGTTGGATTAAAAATCGACGAAGATAAAAAAGGGCCAATTTGTTTTCTTCTCCGAAAAAATTCAACACAAACAAAAAGCTGATTAACAATATAGACCCCAAAATCATGTAGAGCAGTATAGAAAACTTGACCATTTTAGTGTCTTTGAAAATCACATACAACAAGAAAAGCGATAAAACTGTATTGAGATAAAATCGCATACCCAAACTAAAAAACAGTTTAAAAACATTGTACTGCGGTAACTTGGTGTGCGCATATTCGCTTTTGAAATACGCCAAAAATGGGTCGTAAAACAATTGGTCTTCAAAAAAACGAATACCAACCAAAAGTAAAACCAAGATAACAATCCAAAGGAGTTGTTGTTTATTTTGAAGGATTTTTGTTAGCATGTAATGAAAATTTATTGACCCAAATCACCCAAAGTAAAAAAACAACACCGTAAATAATGAACGGAAAAATCACGGCGTGCAACAGCTGTTCTTGCTCAGGGTAATGACATAAAGCCACACTTAGCAAAGCAATTCGGGATATATTTAAAAGATGTATCAGTAGCAAACCAAAAAGAATAAACAACAGCGTTTGTTTCCATCTTCCGGTAAAGGCCACTACAAAAGAAACAAACAAAATCATCACACTTAAGGCATTACAACCTTCAATGATACGGGAAACATACTTACCGTTATAAATGATTTTCAAGCTTGGCTCTGTCGGATGAGATTCGATTTGAGCATCGTTATCAAAAAGAGTCAACAGCGTTTGCGTTTGATTGGCTACCATTTGAGTAAAAGAATCTACCTGATTGGCAGCTGAATCAAATCGATTTAAATACGACTGATACAATACGGTAAGCACTAAATAGGTCAGCAAAAATTTTCCCAGAAAAAGTAAAAAAGGACGGTATTGCTGCAGCAGATTCTTCAAGACTGATTTTTTAACAAATTTATATAAATTTAAAAAAGCGCAGTCGTTACTTTTGCATAAAAATTGGAAAAAATGAATTTAGAAAATTTAAAACCTCAAGTAACCGCCCTGCTTACGGAAGCCAATACTGAGAGAGAAGTAAAGCTTAAAAACTTATGTCAATATTTGTCCGACAATATTTCCTATTACAATTGGGTTGGTTTTTATTTTGCCAATCATGAAAACAGAACCTTACATCTTGGCCCTTATGTTGGTGCTGAGACCGATCATACTGTAATTCCGTTTGGGAAAGGCATTTGCGGTCAGGTAGCCGAATCTAATGCCAACTTCGTAGTACCTGATGTGGCAGCCCAAGACAATTACATTGCTTGTAGTTTTACCGTGAAATCAGAAATTGTGGTTCCTTTATTTGTAAATGGAGTCAACATTGGTCAAATCGACATCGACAGTCATGTACTCGATCCTTTCACAGAAGCTGACGAACGATTTTTAGAGTTTGTAAATGAGGAAGTTGCGAAATTATTTTAAAAATAATTTACAATTTATATTTCACTATTCACAATTATTTCTACCTTTGCACACGAATTGAGAAAGTCTTAATTCATACATAATAATCATTTAAATAAATATTGGAATGTATTTAAGTAAAGAAACAAAAGCTGAAATCTTCGCTAAACACGGAGGAAAAGCTGAAAACACCGGATCTGCTGAAGGGCAAATCGCGTTGTTCACATTTAGAATCTCTCACTTAACTGAGCACTTGAAAAAAAATCGTCACGATTACAACACTGAGCGCTCTCTAGTTCTTTTAGTAGGTAAAAGAAGAAGTCTTTTAGATTACTTGAAGAAAAAAGATATCAACAGATATCGTGAGATTATCAAAGAATTAGGTATTAGAAAATAATACATATCTAAAGAGGTGCTTGCGCGCCTCTTTTTGTTTTAAAAATAAAAGAAAAGTTTCGGTTTTTCATTGGGTTACAAACAACTACTACAACAACTACAACACAACTAACCTAATTGTTTAAACGAATTAATTTTTATGATTCCAAAAGTAACCCAAGAAACAATCGATTTGGGAGATGGGAGAACCATCTTAATCGAAACCGGTAAATTAGCCAAACAAGCAGACGGTTCTGTTGTTGTTAGATTAGGCGACTGTATGCTTTTAGCCACAGCCGTATCTGCCAGAACTTCAAACCCTGGTGTTGATTTTTTACCGTTAACGGTAGATTACCGTGAAAAATTTGCCGCCGCAGGACGTTTTCCGGGAGGTTTTTTCAAAAGAGAAGCCCGTCCAAGTGACAGCGAAGTATTAACCATGCGTTTAGTAGACCGTGTATTGCGTCCGTTATTCCCGAATGATTACCATGCTGAAACTCAGGTAATGATTCAATTAATGTCGCATGACGAAAACGTAATGCCGGATGCTTTAGCCGGTTTAGCCGCTTCTGCTGCCTTAGCTGTTTCCGACATTCCTTTCTACAACTTAATTTCTGAAGTACGCGTAGCCCGTGTAGACGGAAAATTTATCATCAACCCAAGCAGAGCACAATTGGAATTATCTGATATCGATATGATGATTGGCGCTTCTTTAGATTCAGTGGCGATGGTAGAAGGTGAGATGAAAGAAATCTCAGAAGCAGAAATGGTAGAAGCTATCAAGTTTGCTCACGAAGCTATCAAAGTTCAAATCCAAGCTCAATTAAGATTGCAAGAAGCTTTCGGTAAAAAAGAAATTCGTACTTACGAAGGAGAACCGGAAGACGAAGCAGTTTATGCCAAAGTAAAAGCAGCCGCTTATGACAAATGTTATGCGATTGCACAAGAAGCTTCTGGAAAAAGCGAAAGAGGCGAAAAATTTGCAGCAGTTAAAGAAGAGTGTAAAGCCTTATTTACAGATGAAGAATACGCTGAAAACGCTGACTTAGCCGGACTGGTTGGTAAATATTTTTACAAAACCAATAAAGAAGCTGTTCGTAACGTAATCCTTGAAAAAGGTATCCGTTTAGACGGTAGAAAAACAACCGAAATCAGACCTATTTGGTGTGAAACGGATTACTTACCATCAGTGCATGGTTCATCATTGTTTACTCGTGGAGAAACACAAGCCTTGGCAACGGTAACTTTGGGAACTTCAAGAGAAGCCAACCAAATCGACTCGCCATCTGAACAAGGTGAAGAAAAATTCTATTTACACTATAATTTCCCACCATTCTCAACCGGTGAAGCCAAACCTTTAAGAGGAACTTCGCGTAGAGAAGTAGGTCACGGAAACTTAGCTCAAAGAGCTTTGAAAAATATGATTCCTGCCGATTGTCCTTATACCATCCGTATTGTATCTGAAGTTTTAGAATCTAACGGTTCCTCTTCAATGGCTACGGTATGTGCCGGGACTATGGCCTTGATGGATGCCGGAGTTCAAATGATTAAACCGGTTTCCGGAATTGCCATGGGATTGATTACAGATGGTCAGAAATTTGCGGTATTGTCAGATATCTTAGGAGATGAAGATCACTTAGGTGACATGGACTTCAAAGTAACCGGAACCAAAGACGGTATCACCGCTTGTCAAATGGACATCAAAATTGACGGATTGCGTTATGACATCATGGAACAAGCTTTAAACCAAGCTCGTGACGGTCGTATGCACATCTTAGGCAAATTGGTAGAAACCATTGCCACACCAAGACCTGACGTTAAGAAACACGCTCCGAAAATCATCATGAGAACCATTCCGGGTAACTTCATCGGTGCCTTAATCGGACCGGGCGGAAAAGTGATTCAAGAATTACAAAAAGCTACCGGAACTACTATAGTAATCAACGAAGTAGACGAACAAGGTGTAGTGGAAATTTTAGGAACAGATCCGGACGGAATTGCAGCTGTATTAGCCAAAATAGATTCTATCATCTTCAAACCTGAAGTTGGCGAAGCTTACGAGGTGAAAGTAATTAAAATGCTTGACTTTGGAGCCGTGGTAGAATATACTGCAGCACCAGGAAACGAAGTATTATTACACGTATCCGAATTGGCTTGGGAAAGAACTGAAAACGTTGCTGACGTGGTAAAAATGGGCGATGTGTTTATGGTAAAATACTTAGGTGTTGACCCTAAAACCCGCAAAGAAAAAGTGTCTAAAAAAGCGCTTTTACCAAGACCGCCAAGAGACGAAAATCGTCCTCCTAGAGAAGATAAAAAAGACGCTCCAAAGGGTTAATCCAATTCAAATATTAATTCATAAAAAATCCCGATTCATTAGTTTGAATCGGGATTTTTATTTTTTTTACTTTTTTTGTAACTTTTTGACTCCTCCTTACGTACAACCACCCGAACACTTTAAAGAAAAGGAGAACATAAATGAGACAGCTCAAAATCACCAAGCAGGTTACCAATCGTGAAACCGCATCCTTAGACAAGTACCTACAAGAAATCGGAAAAGTGGATTTGATCACGGCTGATGAAGAAGTGGAATTAGCACAACGCATCAAAGCCGGAGACCAAAGAGCCTTAGAGAAATTGACCAAAGCCAACCTACGTTTCGTAGTTTCCGTGGCTAAACAATACCAAAACCAAGGGTTAACCCTACCCGATTTGATCAACGAAGGAAATTTAGGATTGATCAAAGCCGCTCAACGTTTTGACGAAACCCGTGGATTTAAATTCATTTCTTATGCCGTTTGGTGGATTCGCCAATCCATTCTTCAAGCTTTGGCCGAACAATCTCGTATCGTTCGTTTGCCTTTGAACAAAATCGGTTCTATCAATAAAATCAACAAAATGTACGCTTTGTTAGAACAATCTAACGAACGTGCGCCTTCAGCGGAAGAAATTGCTAAAGAGCTAGACATGACGGTTAACGACGTAAAAGAGTCTATGAAAAACTCAGGACGTCATTTATCCATGGACGCACCTTTAGTGGAAGGTGAAGATTCAAACCTATACGACGTATTGCGTTCAGGCGAATCTCCAAATCCGGACCGCGAATTGATTCACGAGTCTTTACGCACCGAAATCGAAAGATCTTTGGAAACTTTAACACCGCGTGAAGCCGATGTAGTACGTTTATATTTCGGTTTAGGTGACCAACACCCAATGACCTTGGAAGAAATCGGAGAAACCTTCGATTTAACCCGTGAGCGTGTTCGTCAAATTAAAGAAAAAGCAATCCGAAGATTAAAACATACTTCCAGAAGTAAAATTTTAAAAACATACTTGGGATAATCCCAACAACCGCAACAACAGTCTGATTAACTGTTCGTTTTTTGATTGATGATTGAAACTCCGGCTGATTACCGGAGTTTTATTTTTTTCACGGCAAATAAAACTCCAGTCTGTTCGCTACGCTCGAGTTCCCGGAGTTTTATTTTTTTGGCGTGCCCTTTCAGGTCAGGCTTTCGGCTTTATCTTTTTTGCCACAACGAGCGCAGGCGAGGTGCCATTTCCTCAAAAAAGGATACCGCCTCAATCCTTCACGCAAACCCTCTTAAAATTCAACCCATTCTTACCAAATGAACTTCACCAAAAAAACCTTGCGAACTTTGCTGTTAAAAACTTAATTTTGCAACAACAACACACAACTGAATTCAATGAAAAACACACTTATTGCTCCATCCGTTTTAGCCGCTGATTTTGCCAACCTGCAACGCGACATCGAAATGATCAACACTAGTGAAGCCGATTGGTTCCACATCGACATTATGGACGGCGTTTTTGTCCCCAATATTTCTTTCGGTATGCCGGTTTTACAAGCCATTACCAAACACGCAAAAAAAACGATAGATGTGCATTTGATGATTGTTGACCCTGATCGATACATCAAAACTTTTGCCGCTCTAGGAGCTAATATATTGACCGTTCATTATGAAGCTTGCACTCATTTACACCGAACCTTACAAGCCATCAAAGCCGAAGGCATGAAAGCCGGCGTAGCATTAAATCCGCATACCAACGTAAGTTTGTTGGAAGATGTAATTAAAGATATTGACTTGGTTTGCGTTATGAGTGTTAACCCGGGTTTCGGCGGACAATCTTATATTGAAAACACTTATTCAAAAGTGGAAAAACTCAAGGAATTAATTATCCGCAAAGGCGCTTCTACTCTAATTGAAATAGACGGCGGCGTGACCGATAAAAATGCCAAACAATTAGTCCAAGCCGGTGCTGACGTTTTGGTAGCCGGCAGTTATGTTTTTGGCGCACAAAACCCAACACAAACCATAGCCGATCTTAAAAAAACCACAGCCCTATAATCGCTTTAGAGAGAGTTTCTTAAAATTAGTGTAGCGTTGTTTTTAACACGCAACTTCGAATTGGTGTTAATCATGTTCGCCAGTATTCTACCCATTGCTTTAAAATCAGTTGAAATGGTTGTAATGCCGTTTTCTACTACTTTTTTTAACGGAGTATCGTTGTAGGATATGATGCCGTAATCAAGCCCTAATACTAAATTTTGAAGTTTCGCCTGCTCTATCACATTCACTAAATGGCGGTCATTAGGAATGATAAACAAACTCCCTTTCCGAATAGCATCGCTTTCAAATGACGAAACTACTTGGTGAGCGCAATCATTTTCTAAACAAAACTTTACAAAGCCATTAACCATTCCGACCGGTTCTTTCTCTCCCGGAAAAATCAAAATCAACTCGGAATATTGCTTTATCTTTTCCAATCCTAAAGTCAACGCATCATACATATCCGTCACAAAGTCTTGATAAACGGCAGGAAATCCCTTGAACAATTCATTGGTTTGGTCTAAAACATAAGTATCATTTAAAGGCAATGATGCAACAACATCACCTGGAATTTCCAAATTGGACGGCATAAGGATAAATTTCGAATAATTCCCTTTGCTTTCGTCAACCAGTTTCTTAAACATCTCCAAATTAAAATGATGAAAGAAAATATCAATTTGAAAGTTCTTGTTCACATGAGAAAGAAATGAATTGTACAAATCTTCTTTAAAGGTATTCAACTCATCGAACAAGAGAAATATTCTTTGTTCCAAAGTAAACTCAACACTCTTAACATAATAGCCTTTACCTAAAACAGCGTAAATAATGCCACGCTTTTTCAATTCCTCATAAGCCAATAAAACCGTATCACGCGAAATAGAAAACTCCAAACTAACTTTATTTACCGACGGCAACTTGTCTTCTCTTTTCAATCGCTTTTCGGCTATAGCCATCTCAACCGACAACACGATTTGTTTGTATTTGGGTTGCGCAGATTGGTTATTTATGGTGATGATTTTCATGCTTGTGCAATTAACTGGTGGTAAGGTACAAAAAAACCGGTAGGTAGTGGTATGGATACAAAAGATTAAATCATACTTTCGTTATAAGATTGATAAAAAAACCATGCTTAAAAACCACATTTCACAAAATTACCTGGGTCTAAATGGGAAATTCTTCGGGTTGACACCCGAGAATCAAGAGGTGTTTTGCTACACTTTAGCCAATAAACAGGGTATGGAAGTGAGTGTAATTAATTACGGCGCCACCATAACATCCATCAAAATCCCGAATTCAAATGGCCTAAAAACCGATGTGGTTTTGGGATTCGACAAACTGGAAGACTACATCAAATCGTTCGATTTACCGAGCGCACCTTATTTGGGAGCCGTAGTTGGCAGATACGCAGGCAGGATAAACAAAGCTTCATTTATTTTAAACGGCGAAAAAATCCAATTGACCCAAAACCACAATACGCATCAAATTCATGGTGGCGAAAGCGGTTTCAGTCAAAAAGTATGGACAATAAAACGCATTCCTTCAGATAAAAACCAATCCATTACTTTAGAATATTTGAGCTGTCACAATGAAGAAAATTTCCCGGGAACGTTAACCATAAGCGTAACTTATACCCTGACTGACGAAAATGAATTAATAGTTGACTTTTCAGCAAAATCAACCGAAGATACTGTTGTTAACCTCACACAACACAGTTACTTTAATTTAAATGGACATCTGGAAAACATCAACCATCAAAAAGTTACGATTAATGCCGACCAGATACTGGAAACTACAGAAGAATTAATCCCGACAGGTAAGTTTATCCCTTTAAAAAATCATGATTACGATTTTTCAACAGCCAAAGATTGTCCGTCAATTATTGACAACACTTTTGTATTAAACGATAGTAAAGCAGCATCATTATACGGTGAAAAATCAAAAATAAAAATGACTGTCACGACCAACCAACCTGCTGTTCACGTTTACGTCGGCGGCAACTGTTTTGGTCAAATAAAAGGCAAAGAAAATGCCGATTATCATACTACCAGCGGGATTTGTTTTGAAACTCAAAACTTTCCTGACGCACCCAACCACAGTCATTTTCCAAACGCCATTTTAAAAAAAGACGAGTGTTACACTCATCAAACTATATTCAAATTTGAAAATCAATTGCCATGAAAAAGTTATTATTTGTACTATTATCCATTTCCTTTTTTTCTTGTTCCTCCGACAATAACTCAGAACCGCAACCACCGGTTGATAATGATGTTTTTATCAGAGGTGCTGACATGTCTTATCTTCCTTTAATTGAAAGTGAAGGTACCGTTTACAAACACAACGGTGTCAATCAAGATCCAATTACAACCCTCAAAAATGCCGGTTGTAACGCTATCAGAATTCGCTTATGGCAAAACCCATCCGATGGGCATTCGGGCATGGCAGAAGTAAAAACCTTTGCCCAAAGAGTTAAAGCCGCTGGCTTAAAAGTTTGGTTAACAGTGCATTATTCAGATACTTGGGCCGATCCGGCACATCAAACCAAACCTGCGGCTTGGCAAAGCTTAACTTTCAGCAGTTTAAAAACGGCTGTTACTGATTACACCAATTTAGTCATGACCGAAATCAATCCCGATATCATCCAAATCGGAAACGAAACCAACGACGGTATGCTTTGGCCGGAAGGGAAACTTTCTACTAATGAAACTCAATATTTAGAGCTCGTTGCTGCCGCCAGTACTGCCATCAGAAGCAAATCAACAACAGCAAAAATCATGTTACACCATGGAGGTTTATCCGGTTCTGATTGGTTTTTCAGCAAAGTAGCCAACATCGATTACGATTACATCGGTCTTTCCTATTACCCGATATGGCACGGTACCAGCTTGGTAACACTTCAAAATACAATTAACAGTTTGGGACAATTGTACAATAAAAAAGTAATCATCGCCGAGACCGCTTATCCTTTTACTTTTGATTACAACGATTACACCAACAACATCATAGGTTTACCAAGCCAAATACTACCGGCTTTTCAAGCCACGCCAACCGGCCAAAAAGGATTTCTTTCCACCATTAAAAACACTGTCACGCAAAGCAATTACGGTTTAGGTTTTTGCTATTGGGGTAGTGAATGGGTTGCGTTTAGAGGACCAACATCAACCAATGGCTCTTCTTGGGAGAATCAAGCGTTATGGGATTTTAACAACAACTCTCTTCCGGCTTTGGAAGTCTTTAATGCCGAATAATTATGCTGAAAAATCTATTGATTCTAGTTGTTTTAGCACTATCGAATGTCCTTTTTGCGCAGCATAAAGAAATTGCTTTTGCCAAAGGCGCCGATATAGGCTGGCTACCGCAGATGGAAGCCACCGGATACAAATTCTATAACAACAACGGTAAAGAAACAGATTGTTTGCAATTACTGAAAGATTTAGGCATGAACTCGATTCGTTTGAGAGTTTGGGTCAATCCGTCCGATGACAAAGCCAGTGGTCATTGCAGCAAAGAGGAAACCATAGCCATGGCATTGCGCGCTCAAAAAATGGGATTTCGTATCATGATTAACTTCCATTACTCTGATTCTTGGGCAGACCCTGCCAAACAATTCAAACCCAAAGCGTGGGAAAAACATTCCTTTGCCGAACTATTGAATGACGTATACAACCATACTTTTGACGTCATCAATGCACTAAAGGTAGCCGGAGTTACTCCGGAATGGGTTCAAGTAGGCAACGAAATCCCGGGCGGTATGCTATGGCCGGAAGGTAGCACCGATAATTGGCCGCAACTCGGACAGTTATTAAACAAAGGTTACGATGCTGTAAAAGCAGTAGATAAAAACATCAAAGTCATCGTACACGTTGACGAAGGAAACAATAATGAAAAGTTCCGAACCTTCTTTGATAATGCCACAGCCCAAAAAGTAAGATACGATGTGATTGGCCTATCTTATTATCCGTATTGGATTAAAAAAGACTACACCGAAACCATAGCCGATTTACAATTTAACCTAAACGACATGGCACAACGTTATGGAAAAGAAGTGATGATAGTGGAAGTGGGCGGCGAAGACGATAAAGTGCAAAACACGCACGAATTATTGACGGCTACCATCAAAGCCGTTAAAAATGTTCCTAACAACAAAGGAATCGGTGTACTTTACTGGGAACCACAAGGCGCCAGAAGCTGGAGTCATTACGCGCTAAGTGCTTGGCAAGCCGATGGTAAACCTTCTCCGGCATTGAACGCTTTCAAAGAAAATTAATCGCAATGAAAAACTTTCAAAAACAATACCTCACCGCCTTATTTTTGGCACTGAGTTTTATAACCTCAGCTCAGCAAAGAATCAGTCTTGATGACGACTGGAGATTCCATTTTGGCCACGCAGCCAATCCGGACAAAGACTTTGATTATGGCAATAAACTACTCTTCCACAAATCCAATGTGTTTGAAACTACGGTAGTCAACCCTAAATTCATCGACACCACTTGGCGTAAAATCAATGTGCCACACGATTGGGTCGTCGAATTGCCATTTGTAAAATCTACTACGCATGAAATGGATACGCACGGCTACAAACCGGTTGGCAGTGCTTATCCGGAAACCAGCATCGGTTGGTATAGAAAACATTTTTCCATCGATAAAAAAGACAAAGACAAGCGTTTCGAACTGCAATTTGACGGCATTTACAGAAATGCAGCCATTTGGATTAACGGCTTTTATGTCGGCACCAATTTTAGCGGCTATCTGGGCAATACTTATGATGTGACCGATTTCATGAATTTTGAAGGCGATAATGTAATCGTTATTCGCGTTGATGCCACCCAAGCCGAAGGTTGGTTTTACGAAGGTGCCGGCATCTACCGTCACGTTTGGTTAAATATCACTAACAAAGTTTTTATCCCGGAAGACGGCATTTTTGTGCATTCAGAAATCAAAGGCAAAAATGCAGTAACTACTATTGAAACTACTATTGAAACTACTGTTCAAAACAACTACTTAAGAAACTCCGATGGCATCGTTTACAGTTATATAACCGATAGAAACGGGAAAATACTGACCAAGACTTCGGAACAAAAAATCAACTTAGGCATCCGAAAAGAGGTTACCCTAAAACAGAAAGTAAACCTGAGCAATGTGCGTTTATGGTCTGTGGATGATCCTTATTTGTACAAAGTCATTACCGTTGTAAAATCAGACAACCAAATTGTACATCAAACTAAAACCCGATTTGGTATCAAAAATGTGAGATTTGATGCCAATGAAGGTTTCTTTTTAAACGGAAAACACCTCAAAATTCAAGGTACTAACAACCATCAAGACCACGCCGGAATTGGGAGTGCCCTTCCCGATTACCTGCAGTATTACCGCGTAAAATTGCTAAAAGAATTAGGCTGTAATGCTTACAGAGCGAGTCATAACGCCCCAACTCCGGAATTATTAGAAGCCTGCGACAGCTTAGGTATGTTAGTCGTCGATGAACAACGTTTGCTCAATAGTAGCCCGGAATATATCGACCAATTCAAACGACTAATCAAACGCGACAGAAACCATGCTTCCGTGTTTTTATGGTCTATTGGTAACGAAGAACAAAACATCCAAGGCAACGACTACGGCAAAAGAATTGCACAAACGCTATTGGCTGTCCAAAAAGAATTAGATCCAACCCGAACCAGCACCTATGCAGCTGATATGGCGAATGATTTTAAAGGTGTTAACGAGGTCATCCCGATTCGCGGTTTCAATTACCGTGAATACGCTGTAGCCGATTACCACAAAGACCACCCGAACCAACCTCTTTTGGGAACCGAAATGGGAAGCACCGTAACCACCCGCGGCATCTACGAAAAAGATACAATCAGAGCATATGTCCCCGACCAAGACATTACCCATCCGTGGTGGGCAAGTAAGGCGGAAACCTGGTGGAAACTCGCAGCCGAAAACAACTATTGGCTCGGCGGATTTGTTTGGACCGGATTCGATTATCGCGGCGAACCTACGCCCTACAAATGGCCTAACATTAGCTCCCATTTCGGCATTATGGATGTGTGTGGCTTCCCGAAAAATATTTACTACTACTACCAGAGTTGGTGGACTGATAAAGATGTTTTGCACATTTCCCCTCATTGGAACTGGCCGGAAAAAGTAGGCCAACCTATAGAAGTTTGGGTCAATTCCAATGCCGAGGAAGTAGAGCTTTTCTTAAACGGAAAAACCTTGGGCAAAAAAGTCATGCCAAGAAACAGCCACCTCAAATGGCAAGTAAACTACGAACCGGGTACGCTCGAAGCTAT
The DNA here is from genome assembly GCF_035671315.1 of Flavobacterium cheonhonense. Lineage (NCBI taxonomy): Bacteria > Pseudomonadati > Bacteroidota > Flavobacteriia > Flavobacteriales > Flavobacteriaceae > Flavobacterium > Flavobacterium cheonhonense. The sequence goes on along the minus strand of NZ_JAXAVY010000001.1, from coordinate 1,069,165 downwards.
CGGTTACAAAAAAGGCAAAAAAATCACTTCAAAAACAGAAACCACAGGAACACCCTATAAAGTTATGTTAACCACTGATAAAACTATCCTCATCGCAGATGGCAAAGATACCACCGTTTGTAACGTATCCATTGTAGACGATAAAGGCCGAGAAGTACCGGTTGCCGATAATATGGTAAAATTTCATTTATCCGGCGACGCAAAAATCATTGGCGTAGGTAATGGAGATCCAAGTTCTCACGAACCCGACAAATGTGCAGAAGGCGCTTGGCAACGCAGTGCTTTCAACGGCAAATGCCAAGTAATTATTCTGTCCGGAAAAACACCGGGAACCCTAACCTTAGAAGCCAAGTCTAACGGATTAATTTCGGCATCCGCCACGATTCAAACGCGATAATGAAGAAAAAACTCGTCCAACATACTACGGAACACTTTAAAAAAGTATTTCAAAAATCACCCGATTACCTTTTCCTTTCACCGGGAAGAATTAACATCATTGGGGAACACGTTGATTACAATGATGGTTTTGTAATGCCTGCAGCCATTAACAAATATGTTTGCTTTGCTGTCTCTAAAAACAATGATGCGGCCTTTACCCTTATTGCCCAAGACCTAAACGAAGCCTATCAATTTAAGGTAACCGACGACCTAAAACCGGTAAATCAAATGTGGGTGAACTACATTTTAGGCGTGCTGCACCAACTTAAAGCCAAAGGCCTAAATCAAGGTTGTTCTATCGTTTTCAGCAGTACTATTCCCATGGGAGCAGGATTATCCTCTTCTGCGGCATTAGAATGCGGCATTGCTTATGCCATGAATAAAATATTCGACTTAGGCTTAACCAAACAAGACATAGCGCTTATCGGACAACAATCGGAACATACTTTCGTTGGGGTTAATTGTGGTATCATGGACCAATTTGCCTCGGTTTTCGGCAAAAAAAACAGTGTCATCAAACTCGATTGTAACTCTTTGGAATACAATTACTACAAAGCCGATTTCAAAAAATATTCGCTACTTTTATTAGACAGCAATGTAAAACACACGCATTTGACTTCGGGTTACAACGACCGAAGACAAGAGGTAGAAAAAGGATTAGACATCCTTAAACACTTTCATCCGGAAATCAAAACTTTCCGTGACTGTAATGAAAAAATGGTTACTGACCTCAAAGACCAGTTAAGCGATACCATTTTCAAACGCTGTTTGTTTGTGGTAAAAGAAATCCAAAGGGTTCAAGATGCTGCCATGGCCTTGAACATTTCCGATTTCAAAAAATTAGGCGCCTTAATGACTGAAACCCATCACGGATTGTCTAAAGATTACGAGGTCAGTTGTGCGGAAATTGACTTTTTAGTCGATGCCGTGCAACAAGAAAAATCGGTTTTAGGAGCACGAATGATGGGCGGTGGCTTTGGCGGTTGTTCCATTAATTTGGTCGAAAAAGGAACCGAAAAAGCCTTAATAGAGCGCATTTCAACAGCATACCGTAGTCAATTTGGCATCGAATTAAAAGCGTATAAAGTTAAAATTTCAAAAGGCACAACAGAGTATAAAAATTAAATAGGGCGTTACCCCTCGGCCTGCCTTGAGCCTGCCGAAAGGGGTCGGGCTTTCCGTCTCGTCCAAAGACGAGACTGCAATCCCTAACGCAAACAAAAACAACATGCAACAATTCAACCATAACGAACACCCACACAGAAGATACAATCCGTTACTCGACGAATGGATCTTGGTTTCGCCTCATCGCGCCAAAAGACCTTGGCAAGGTCAAAGAGAAACCCTTCCCGAAGACAACCGACCGGCACACGATGCAAATTGCTACTTATGCGCCGGAAACACGCGGGCCAACGGTGAAAAAAATCCCGATTATAGCGATTGCTATGTGTTTGAAAACGACTTTTCGGCCTTGCTCAGCACTGAAGTTAATTTTGAAAGCAAAGAACAATCACTCTTCCAATTAAAACCGGAACGCGGCATCAACAAAGTAGTTTGCTTTTCACCCAAACACAACCTCACTTTACCCGAAATGGAAGTCGAAGCCATCGAAAAAGTTGTCCAAACCTGGAAAGCCCAATACCTCGAATTGGGCAGTCACGATTTCATCAACTACGTTCAGATCTTCGAAAATAAAGGCAGTGTAATGGGTTGCAGCAATCCGCATCCGCACGGTCAAATTTGGGCGCAATCGTCATTGCCAACCCAAATCGAAAAAACCCAAAAAAACCTGCGTGCTTATTACGAAAAAAACAAAACCAGTTTGCTTAAAGACTATCTGGAGCAAGAATTAAAACAACAAGAACGCCTCGTTTTAGAGAATGAACATTTTGTAGTTTTAGTACCGTTTTGGGCAACTTGGCCTTATGAAACCATGATCATCTCTAAAAGACATTTCAGCAACATCATTGCTATGACGCAGGAAGAAACCAAAGCATTTGCCGAAATCATCAAAGACATCACCGTAAAATACGATAATCTTTTTGAAACTTCTTTCCCCTATTCTTCCGGCATTCATCAAGCACCAACCGACCGAGTAGCGCACCCCGAATGGCATTTTCACATGCATTTTTATCCGCCTTTGTTGCGAAGCGCTACTGTAAAAAAATTCATGGTCGGCTACGAAATGCTAGGCGAAGCGCAACGTGATATTGCTCCGGAACAGAGTGCCAAAATTTTAAGAGACTTACCTAACCAACATTATAAAACTAAAACCACTTAGCATGCAAACTTTAGCCACCCAAGATTACATCGTTTTCTTCGCGTATTTCGTCATTATTGTCGGCTACGGCTTTTGGATTTACAACCGCAAAAAGAAAGCACAAACCAGTAGTAACGACTATTTTCTGGCAGAAGGCTCGCTGACTTGGTGGGCGATTGGCGCATCGTTGATTGCCAGTAACATTAGTGCCGAACAATTCATCGGCATGAGTGGCAGCGGTTTCAAAATGGGATTGGCTATTGCCACTTACGAATGGATGGCGGCGGCCACTTTAGTAATTGTTGCCATATTCTTTATGCCGGTATATTTGAAAAACAAAATTTTCACCATGCCTCAATACCTAAAAAAGCGGTATAACAGTGATGTAGCAATGATTATGGCAGTGTTTTGGTTGTTGCTTTACGTATTGGTAAACCTAACTTCCATACTGTATTTAGGTGCTTTGGCCATTAGCAGTATTTCGGGATTGAACATTACTTTTTGTATGGTGTTTTTAGCTTTTTTCGCCGTGATGATTACATTGGGCGGCATGAAAGTAATTGGTTATACAGATGTCATTCAAGTCTTCTTTCTGATATTAGGCGGATTGGTAACCACTTATTTGGCGTTGAACTTGGTAGCTGCCGAATTCGGTTCCGAAGGTGTCATCAGCGGGTTTAACTTGATGCGAGAGAAAGCTGATGACCATTTCCACATGATCTTCGACACTTCAAATCCGAATTATATGGATTTACCCGGTTTGTCGGTATTAATTGGTGGTATGTTAATCATTAATCTGAATTATTGGGGATGCAACCAATACATCACGCAAAGAGCTTTGGGCGCCGATTTAAAAACAGCTCGCGGCGGCATTTTATTCGCGGCTTTCTTAAAGTTATTAATGCCTGTAATCGTTGTTTTACCAGGAATTGCCGCTTATGTTTTATACCAAAACGGCCATTTTCAAACCGAAATGCTACAAGATGGTAGTGTAAATCCTGACCGCGCCTATCCTATTTTATTAAACTTATTACCCGTTGGTTTAAAAGGATTGTCTTTTGCCGCTTTAACGGCGGCCATTGTGGCCTCTTTAGCCGGCAAGGCCAATAGTATTGCCACCATATTCACTCTAGACATTTATAAAGAGAAAATCAATGTAATAGCCGATGAAAAGAAATTGGTCAACATTGGGAAATTAACCATCATAACCGCTATGATTATTGCTGTAGTTGTGGCTCCGTTTTTAGGGATTGACAAAAAAGGCGGATTTCAATACATACAAGAATATACAGGTTTTGTCAGTCCGGGTGTTTTCGCGATGTTTATCCTTGGCTTCTTTTGGAAGAAAACAACTTCCAATGCGGCTTTATTTGCTACCATAGGCGGATTCATTATGTCGATTTTATTCAAGTTCATGCCGGCGGTAATCGATTTGTCTTTCTTGCATCCTATGGGATTTGCAGTTCCGAATGCAGATGGCGTTTACGAAATTCCGTTTATCGATCGTATGGGATTTGTATTTGCACTTTGCGTTATCGGGATGTACTTTATCAGTATTTATGAAAACAAAAAAGGCCTAAAACCGAATGGTCTCGAAGTAGACAAAACCATGTTCCGCATGTCGCCGAGTTTTACCGTAGGCATGTTGGTTATCCTATCGCTATTGGCTGCATTATACACCTTGTTTTGGTAACATTTAATGTTTGTGATTGAGCATTTTGCTGACCAATTGAAACAACTCCGGAAATCGGCGTTCAAACTCAGACGGCGTTTCAAAGTAATGTTCGATGATGACCGAGATGAATTCAAACTGATTGGTGAAGGCATAAATCCGAAAATAATCGGAGTCAATCAAGCGTTGGCGATTGGGCGGATGATTCACTTGTTCGCGTAATTTATTATAATGTTTGCGAAAGGCCAACGAACTACCATCGTTGCTACTTAAACAATGATGGTGAATAACGTGTGAAAACTCATGGATGCCTAAATTGAGATTGTCGTTTTCCACTTGATAACCTTCCGTAAAATGTTTCCAAGAAAAAACCACGGCTTTGAGTCGCGGGTTAAATTCTCCTTTGTGGTAATTCTCAGAATAGTCGGAATAGTATTCTTCCGGATAGATGAGAATTTTATCAAAAACATCGACCAGATAGCGGCGCATACCAAAAGTCAGCATGACATAAGTTCCGGCAATCAGGGTTTGCATTTCGTAGGTAACTGGTGCTTCACTGCGAGAAATAAAGGCATATTTTTCGGTAAAAGAAGCCAATCGATGATGAAAATAAGCTTTGTGCTTTGGCGAAAGCTTTCGGTAAAAGTCGAATTGATTGTGAATGATTTGTGCTTCCTGAGGTGTTATGGTTTTGCGAGACCAATACCAGTGAATGAACAACGGTCGCTGCCATACTGTAATACTGATATCATCCATTAGCGTGAACAAAAACATTATTACGTAGGAAAAAAGGAAGACCAGAACGAAAAAAATTATAAGGGCAAAAAACACTTCCATTGGCTAAAGATATAAAAAAAGCCCAAGAGTTAACTTGAGCAATTTAATGATGGGAAGATAAATTTTGGGTACCGCTATATTACTTAAAGCACCGCTTTAAAATTAAGAGAAGAAGTGCAAAAGCGCTCTTCTAATACCTGACAGCCACCGGCTGTCCTCCTTTTAATTTCAAATCTCAAAGCTCCTCCAGAAGCTTCGGGATTGAAAATACAAGAGCAAAGAAAATGCTCAAGCGAGCTTGGACATAGGGATTTTGCTGCGCAACATCCCTCAAAGCTCCGCTTTGAAAATACAACATCCAAGAAAATGCTCAAGCGAGCTTGGACATTTTCTTGGATGTTGTATTTATTCGTGACCGCGAAGGGATTCGAACCCCCAACCCTCAGAGCCGAAATCTGATATTCTATCCAGTTGAACTACGCAGCCGATTTAAAGTTTGAGGTACAAAGTACGAAGTTAAAAGGAACACTTCCTACTTCCAACTTTGTACTTTGTACTTTGTACTTTTCAATTATGCTAATAATTTTTTAACGATAGTCGAAATGGTTTTACCATCGGTTTTACCGGCTAAAACGGCTGAAGCTTTGCCCATAACTTGACCCATAGCGGCCATACCTGAAAAACCGCCTTCAGCAATAATGGCCGCTACTGCAGCTTCTACTTCGGCTTCAGACAATTGGGCAGGAAGGAATTTTTCGATTACGGCTACTTGCGCCAATTCCGGTTCTGCCAAATCAGCTCGGTTTTGTTGTTGGAAAATAGCAGCGCTGTCTTTGCGTTGTTTTACCAAACGTTGCAATAATTTGATTTCATCGTCGGCCGATAATGTATCGCCGGCACCTGCTTCAGTTTTGGCTAAGATGATACCGGATTTGATGGCTCTTAAGGCTTCTAAAGCAACGGTATCTTTGGCTCTCATGGCGTTTTTCATTTCGTCCATGATTTGGGTTTCTAAACTCATATTTCAGATTATTAGATTGTTAGATTATCAGATTTTCAGAAAATGCTAAAATGGTTGGCTTTTTAGCCCCGATGGGAGCAAGTATACTTTTTTGTTTTGAGAAAAGCCCTTCGACTGCGCTCAGGGTGACAAAACAAAAAAGATACTGCGGACAGCGGGAATAAGGATTACTGAAACTGCCCGAACCATTCGCTCCAAAAAGCACTGCGAAGGTAAAAAAATAACCCGAAAATCTCAAGGAAATTTTCGGGTTGTTCGATTAGAAAAATGGCAGACTAATCTACGTTATCATATTTGAGAGTAAGAGGAGGAAGTCCGGTGGACTTCAGGTATATGAGCTTTAGCTCAACTCTTATTCCTAACTTTTAATCCACATTGTCATGTAAAAACGAATTGTTGGTACGGATTTGTAAATCGTCGTTACTATCGGTTCCTAAAGACATTCTGGAGTTTGCGTTATTGCCGGTGTTGTTTGACAGGTCAACACCCAATCTTTTGTATGCCGGTTCTTTTTCCAATTCCTCAATGCGTGACGGATTGTTGTGGAATTTATAATTGAACTCTTTTAATTTTCTTCTTCGTTCGTCGGCTCTGTGTTTCAACGTTTCTTCGATAGTCATTTCCATAGGAGATACTTCGTCGAAATAGTTTACCGCTTGCGGCTTTTCGGTTTCCACTTTCATGGTAAAGTTCAATTCTTCTGCGATTGGCTCTTCCACTACTTTAGCGGCCGGTTTAGAGTTTAACAAGTCGTTTTCCAACTCCATGTACTCTTCCAAAGAATATTTGATTACACCGCCTTCGTTGAGTTCAGTTACCGGAACAAATTGTACCGGCTCGTTGACCACAATTTCATTGGCTTCCGACAAATCGAATACGATTTTAGTTTCTTCTACAGCTTCTACCGTTTCTATTTTTTCGAAAACAGGCGCTGCGGCCGGCATGTCAAAAGTGAAAGTGATTTGCTCTTCTTCCACAACATTGGTTGGCTCTACTACGTCCATGGCTTTTACTTCCGGAGTGGTTACTTTGAAATCGATATCTTTAATAGGAGAAACGATTTCGAAAGTCACGTCTAAGTTGCGGATAAACTGGTTCATGGCAATCAACTCATTTTCATTGATAGCCGCCGGAGTTTCAACCACAGGCGCTTGAATTTCTTCTTCAATCAATTCGAATACGATTTTCTCTTCCGGGGTTTCCGCTTTAGGTGTATCAACTATATTTTGGAATACTTCAACCGGTTTTTGCGTTAAGTCGCGTACCAATTTTTGGTCGTCTTCCAAGGCGTGAACAATTTTCTTAACTTCTGTATTAACGATACCGTTTTGTTGTTCTACATTGAAACCGGTAGCAATAATGGTTACCGCGATGGCTTCGCCCAAGCTTTCGTCTTCACCAACACCCATGATGATGTTAGCGTTGTAGCCTGCTTCGGTTTGGATATGATCGTTGATTTCTCCGATTTCGTCAATGGTAATTTCGTTAGAGCCTGAAACGATAAGCAACAATACGTTTTTAGCTCCTGTAATTTTATTATCGTTTAACAATGGAGAATCCAAAGCGGTAATAATAGCCTCTTTGGCACGGTTGTCCCCGGTAGCCACAGCAGAACCCATGATAGCAGTACCGCTATTGGACAATACCGTTTTAGCATCTTTTAAGTCGATGTTTTGCGTGTAGTGGTGCGTAATTACTTCTGCGATACCGCGAGAAGCCGTAGCCAACACTTCATCGGCTTTTGAGAAACCGGCTTTGAAACCTAAGTTTCCGTACACTTCTCTTAATTTATTGTTATTGATAACAATCAAAGAATCAACTTGTTTTCTTAATTTTTCAACGCCTAACAACGCTTGTTCCGAACGTACTTTCCCTTCAAATTGGAATGGAATAGTTACGATTCCCACAGTAAGAATATCTCTTTCTTTGGCCAATTGAGCAATGACCGGCGCAGCACCTGTTCCGGTTCCACCGCCCATACCGGCTGTGATGAAAACCATTTTAGTATTGCTGTCCAACATTTTTTCAATATCGCCCACGCTTTCCAAAGCCGATTGGTGTCCTACGTCGGGGTTAGCGCCTGCGCCAAGACCTTCGGTTAGGTTCACTCCTAACTGAATTTTGTTAGGTACCGGACTGTTTTGCAATGCTTGTGAGTCGGTGTTACATACAATGAAATCTACACCTTTGATTCCTTGTTTGAACATGTGATTGATAGCGTTACTTCCGCCGCCACCAACACCGATTACTTTGATCACATTTGATTGATTCTTTGGTAAATCAAATGAGATGCTTCCAAATTCTGAGTTGCTTATCATACTATTTTGGTGTTAGGTATTTATTCTGTTATTCTTTACTCTGCGTTATCTAAAAAATCTTTGATCTTGTCTACATAGCGATCAAAGAAGGAGCGCTTGATTTGCTTTTCTGTCTCGCGCTCTGCCGGTTTTTCTACTTCCAACGGTTGCTCAATGGCTGCGACCACCTCTTCTTTCGGTTCGAAGACCGGTTGTTGTGGTGCAGTTTTCGGGGCTTCGGCTACTACTTCTTTCAGCTCTATTTTGTAGGCACTGTTAGAGTTGTTTTCGATGCTGTTCATCACCAATCCAACTGCGGTAGCAAATAACGGACTGGAGATTTCTTCGCCCGAGTTACCGGCTAAATGTTCGTTAGGATAACCAATTCGGGTATCCATTCCGGTAATGTATTCCACCAATTGCTTGATGTGTTGGAGCTGTGAACCGCCACCGGTTAACACGATTCCGGCAATTAATTTTTTGCGTGGATCTTCGTGTCCGTAAGCTTTGATTTCCGTGAAAACCTGTTCTATAATTTCCACTACTCTGGCGTGGATAATTTTTGATAAATTTTTAAGCGAAATCTCTTTGGGATCTCTGCCTCGTAAACCCGGAATAGAAACAATTTCGTTGTCTTTATTTTCCCCAGGCCACGCGGATCCGAATTTGACTTTCAACAATTCGGCTTGCTTTTCAATAATCGAGCAACCTTCCTTGATGTCATCTGTAATAACATTTCCACCGAAAGGCACCACTGCGGTATGACGAATAATGCCGTCTTTAAAGATGGCCAAATCTGTGGTTCCGCCTCCAATATCGATTAAAGCTACACCGGCTTCTTTTTCTTCCTGACTCAAAACCGCATCGGCAGAAGCCAATGGCTCTAAAGTCAAGCCCGACAATTCGATACCGGAACTTTGGATGCATCTGCCCACATTTCTGATGGAAGACGCTTGTCCGACTACCACGTGGAAGCTGGCTTCCAAGCGAGCGCCGTACATTCCGATAGGTTCTTTGATCTCGGTTTGTCCGTCAATTTTAAATTCTTGCGGCAATACATGGATGATTTCTTCGCCCGGCAACATGGCCAATTTGTTAACTTGGTCGATTAGCAATTGTATGTCTTTCCCGCTTATTACTTCCTCGGGATTGGTTCGAATTACGTAATCCGTGTGTTGTATGCTTCTGATGTGTTGTCCGGCTATGCCAACCACTACATCATTTATTTTATAACCTGAATTATTTTCTGCCTCAAGAACTGCTTGTTGAATAGACTGAATGGTTTGGGTGATATTGTTTACTACACCACGAGCCACACCAAGGCTTTTGGATTTGCCAACGCCCAAAATCTCCAATTTCCCATACTCATTCTTCTTGCCAATCATGGCTACAATCTTGGTTGTCCCAATGTCTAACCCTACTGCAATATTCTCTTTTTCCATAATCTTCTATTTAATGCACACCACTTGCTTGGTAAACTTTAAATTAATTCTTCGGTACTTTTCCAAAGTGCTGTCAGAAACAGCCTTCTGAAAAAAGGCTTTATAATTCTTAAATTTTCTTTCAATGTTGATGGTTCTTCCGAAATCGATTTGGTAATCGTAATTTCGGTTGGCCATAACCATGCTTCCGTTAGACAAAATTTGCACGCCGATAATGTTTTTTTTCAAAAAATCATCTTCGGCAATATTTCTCAAAACTTCCGCTAATTTTTCTTTTTTCACCGCCGTTATTTCGCCCGAAACTAAGGGTACTCTGGCAGCAAAATTATCAGATAACGGCATTTTATTCCCCTCATAATCAAGATAAAAAGAACCCGTTTCTTCAAACACGCGACCCAGCGGTTGTTTTTGTTCCACCACTGCTTTTAAAACCCCATCAACACTGACAAAAACATCTGCTTTGTGGACCATTGGATGACTGCTTACAGTTTTCTCCAATTTATTCAAATCTAAACCATCTTTATTGATAGTTTTTAGGTCCTGATTTTTTTCTATTAACAATTTATTAACCGTTTCAGGCTTTAAAAAAAGGCTGTTTTCACCTACAAAAACCACTTCGGTTTTCACAATTTTTCGCATGGCATTTCGGTGCGAAGTGAACGAAAACAGGAAGATGACAACGAAAATCATCAACAGTAATCTAATATTTGTCCAAGTCAGCAATTTCATGACAACGCCAATTTAATTTTCGGAACTAATTCACCTATATCTCCTGCGCCGATTGTGACAATTATTTTAGCCGAATTTTCTAAAATAGTCGGAATCAAATCGCCTTTAGAAACCAATTTTTTATTGGGATTTTCCATTTTGGAAAGTAGCCAACTTGACGTTACCCCTTCCATAGGCAATTCTCTGGCCGGGTAAATATCTAACAACAAAATTTCGTCGAATTGCGATAAGCTTTTGGCAAAATCATCGGCAAAATCTTTGGTTCTGCTGAACAAATGCGGTTGGAATACTGCCAGCACTTTTTCACCCGGATACAACTCTCGAACCGCTTGGTGCACGGCGTTGATTTCGGTTGGATGGTGTGCATAATCATCGATGTAAACCAAATCGGTAGTTTTGATTTGATACGAAAATCGGCGTTGGATTCCTTTAAATGAAGCCAAGGCCTTAGCAATGGACTCGGTTGGGGTTCCATAAGTCTTAGACATTGCTAAAGCCATCAAGGCATTCATCAAATTGTGTCTTCCGGGCAAACCGAACTGCAAATCACGGATGGTTTCTGAAGGCGTTTGCACATCAAAAACATAAAACCCGTTTTCAATTCGGATGTTGAAAGCGCTATAGGTTGCTTCTTCATTAATACCGATAGTTAACCCTTCTAACGGCAACCCTTTTGGGACAAAAAGTTGGTTCTTATCGGCTACTTTATTGGCAAATTCTCTAAAAGAATCCTCAATGGCGGTAGCATCGCCGTAAATATCTAAGTGATCCGCATCCATAGAAGTCACGCAAGCAATATCCGGATGCAAATGCAAAAAGGAACGATCGAATTCATCGGCTTCCACTACGGTAACGGTTTTGCCGCTGCCGATTAAATTGGAATGGTAATTTTCGACAATTCCGCCTAAAAAAGCAGTAACATCGGCACCACTTTCGTAAAGAATATGGCCTAAAATACTGGAAGTAGTAGTTTTTCCGTGTGTGCCGGCTACAGCGAAACAAAAAGTATCTTTGGTGATGATTCCTAAAACCTCTGCGCGTTTTTTAACCACGTAATCTCGCTCTAAAAAATAATTCCATTCCGAATGCGTCACCGGAACAGCCGGCGTGATGATTACCAGTGTATTTTCGACATAAAATTCTTTTGGAATTAAGTTGATATTGTCTTCAAAATGAATGTCCATACCGGAAGCCTTCAACTCATCGGTTAACATAGTCGGGGTTTTGTCATAGCCCGAAACTTTTTTACCAATGTTTTGGAAATAACGCGCCAAGGCACTCATCCCGATGCCCCCGATGCCGATGAAATAGACGTTATGGATTTGGTTTAGATTCATTTGAGTTACTGAGTGGCTGAGTTTACTTTATTAATTTAATTATTTCTTCTACTATGTCTTTGGTGGCGTTAGGCTTGGCCAATTTTTTAATATTTTGACTCAATTCCTGCTGCCAATTTTCGTCGGCTAACAACTTGGAAAATGTAGTTTCAAATTGCTCGTCCAATTCAGTTTCACGCAATAAAACCGCTCCGTTTTTATCGGCTATGGCTTTGGCATTTTTGGTTTGATGGTCTTCGGCTACGTTGGGTGACGGAATAAAAATAGTTGGTTTTCCTACCAAACACAATTCGGATACCGATGATGCTCCCGCACGAGAAATAACAACATCAGCAGCGGCATAAATCAAGTCCATTTTATCAATAAATGCTACTACTTGAACATTTTCTCTTTCATTGAAATGTTGGTAGTCGTCGTAGTACAACTTCCCGCATTGCCAAAAAACTTGTACTCCGCTAGCCAATAGAAAATCGAGTTCTTTCGCTATTAATTGATTCACTCTTCTGGCGCCCAAACTTCCGCCTAAAACCAAAAGTGTTTTTTTATTGGAATCTAATTTGAAATAACCGATGCCTTCGCTTCTTTTATGGTCAACATCAAGTAAATCTTGACGTACCGGATTACCGGTTAAGATCATTTTTTCTTTTGGGAAAAAGCGTTCCAAATTATCATAAGCGACACAAATCGCATTCGCTTTTTTACTCAACAATTTGTTGGTGATGCCGGGATAAGAATTTTGTTCCTGAATCACCGTTGGAATATTCATACTATTCGCCGCCTGTAATAACGGTCCGCTGGCAAAACCGCCGGTACCGATAACCACATTGGGATTGAACTTTCTGATGATTTTTCTCGATTTCCACAAACTGCTCATGAGTTTGAGAGGAAACAGCATGTTTTGCAACGTCAATTTTCGTTGTAAACCTGCAATCCACAAGCCTTCGATTTTATAACCGGCTTGCGGTACTTTTTGCATTTCCATTTTATCGCTTGCACCTACAAAAAGAAATTCCGCCTCCGGGAATCGAGACTTTAACTCATTGGCAATGGCAATAGCCGGATAAATATGTCCGCCTGTACCGCCGCCGCTTACTATGAATTTCAACTTTTTCATTTACTTTTTCTTCAAAATAGGTTCCAACGGATTGGCATCTTCTTGGATGGAATAACTTTCCAATTCGGCTTGCTCCGCTGCTTTTTCAGCCGCTTCTTCCTCTTGCAATTGTTTGTCTATCATGCGTTGTAAAGCGTCTTCTCGTTTTTGTTTTTCAGCTAACTCTTCGGCAATTTCTTCTTCTTTCTTGGTCACACTCAAAATAATCCCCAGCGCCAAACAAGTCATCCAAATAGAACTACCACCGCTACTGATTAGTGGCAAAGTTTGTCCGGTTACCGGCAGTAACTCCACCGCTACAGCCATGTTGGTCATCGCTTGAAAAACAATTGGAAAACCTAAACCAATAACCACGAGTTTTCCGAAAAGCGAATTGGCTTTGTGTGCAGCGACTACAAATCGGAACAACAACAACAAGTACAAACTCAACACCAAAATACCACCGAACAAGCCGTATTCTTCCACTATAATGGCGTAGATAAAGTCGGATGATGATTGCGGTAAAAAGTTTTTTTGCACACTTTTTCCGGGACCGAGACCATAAACACCACCTGACGCTATAGCAATTTTAGCCTTTTCGATTTGGTAATCGTCTTCATCGGGTTTGTCTGTGGTAAAATTATCGATACGATTGATCCAAGTATCCACACGATTCGGAAACGCATCCGGAAATTGTTTGGCTACCAAAATAAAAAAGGTCAGTCCAACAATACCGGCGCCTAAAATCACTCCAATATACTTGATTGGATATTTTCCGATAAACGCCAACATCACTACCATTGCAAAAATCAAGGCTGCAGTAGACAAGTTGGCCGGTAAGATTAAGGCGATCGTAATAAAAACAGGCGTCCATAATTCCCACAACGAATTTTGTAAGGTTATTGGCGTTTCACGGGTTTTCGACAAGTAGCGAGCTACAAAAACATAGAGCACTAATGAAGCCAAAGCCGAGGTTTGGAAGGTAATCCCGATAAACGGAATTTGAATCCATCGACTGGCGTTAGCGCCTTGAATTACCTTTCCGTTGACCAAAGTATAAATCAACAAAACCCAAACCACCGGTAACATTACACGCGAAATGGTTCTGAAATAGTGATACGGTACTTTGTGAATTTTGTATAAAATAAAAAACCCAACAAAAACTTGAGCGCCGTGTTTGAGCAAGTACGTTAAAGCATTCCCCGAACCATGACGCATGTACGCCAAATTACTACTCGCGCTAAACACAGGCATAAACGAGAATAGCGCCAACAAGGCCACGAAGGCCCAGATGACTTTATCTCCTTTTAAGCTGTGAATGAGTTCTTTCATTTTTAATTTTAGATATTAAATTTTAAATATTAAATATTCATTTATTGTTCAATCGGTTATTTACTGTTTTTAGGGTTGAGACAAAAATCGCAACTAATTCGCTTGATTCTTTTAAAGGAAACTCTAATTCTGATTTGCTTAACCAATTCATTTCAGTTATAATTTCAAGCCAAAATTGTGTTTCATCAACTTCTTCTAAAACAATATTTAATTTTGCTACAAACTCTTTATCACTTCTTGCTCTACATACGGCTCTGTAATTTGCACCGACAGAAGTTGCACTTTTAGCCAATTGATTAATGACAACTCTTGATGAAATTGAAATCGGCATTTTCTCTACTAGATTTAATATGAGCAAAGAGAATTGCTTGGTTCTATTTTTAAATTCATCATTTGTCATATTTGATATTTAATATCTAATATTTTAGATTATAAATTCTTAACAGCAGCTTTAAATTGGTTTCCTCTGTCTTCATAGTTTTGGAACAAATCAAAGCTGGCACAAGCCGGTGACAACAAAACCGCATCACCTTTTTCCGCTAAGTGTTTGGCCGTGTTTACCGCATCGCGCATATTATCCACTTCTACCATCATATCAACTACGTCACTGAAGGCATCAATGATTTTTTTATTATCTAAGCCCAAACAAATGATGGCTTTTACTTTTTCGCGCACCAAAGGCATCAACTCGCTGTAGTCATTTCCTTTATCCACACCACCAACTATCCAAACGGTTGGTACCGTCATACTGTCGAGAGCGAAGAAAGTCGCATTGACATTGGTGGCTTTGCTATCGTTGATGTACTGTACATTTTGAATTTTGAGTACTTTTTCCAAACGATGTTCAACGCCTTGGAAATTCGACAAGCTTTCGCGTATGGTTTGCTTTCTGATCTTCATCAGTTGGGCTACAGAAGTAGCGGCCATAGCGTTTTTCATGTTGTGCTTTCCTTCCAATGAAATGTCAGCGGTTTTCATTTCAAATTCTTCGTTGTTGATGATAATGTCCATAGTGTCGTCGTTTTTAATAAAGGCTCCGTTTTCAAAAGTTTTTGATAACGAAAAAGGTATAGTTTGTGCTTTTGTTTTATTGTTTTTTAACCATTCAGCTATCGCTTCGTCATCGGCATCATAGATGAAAAAATCAGCTTCCGTTTGATTCATTGTGATTCTGAATTTAGAGGCGATATAATTTTCATATTTATACTCATATCGGTCTAAATGATCGGGACTGATGTTGGTTAACAACGCAATGTCCGGTTTGTAATTGATGATGCCGTCCAACTGAAAACTGCTTAATTCCAACACGTAGTAATCGTAGTTTTCTTCGGCCACTTGCCAGGCAAAGCTTTTCCCGATATTCCCGCCTAAACCTACGTTCAGTCCGCCTTCTTTGAGCAAATGATACGTTAGCATGGTGGTAGTTGTTTTACCGTTGCTTCCTGTAATCCCGATGGTTTTCGCTTTGGTAAACGGATAAGCAAACTCGATTTCAGAAATGACCGGTATTCCTTTTTCAACCAATTTTTTTACCATTGGCGCTTTGTCCGGAATTCCGGGGCTTTTCATCACTACATCGGCATTTAGAACCAAAGCTTCCGTGTGCTTTTCCTCTTCCCAATCGATGTTATATTGTGTAAGAACGTTTTTGTATTTCTCTGTTATCTTTCCGAAATCGGACACGAATACTTCATAGCCTTCTTTCTTTCCTAAAATGGCGGTTCCCACACCACTTTCGCCTCCGCCCAGTACAACCAATCGCTTCATGCTATCTCAATTTTAAAGTCACAATAGAAACAATGGCTAATAAGATGGCTACAATCCAAAATCGGGTTACAATTTTACTTTCGTGATAGCCTTTCTTTTGGTAATGATGGTGCAAAGGTGACATTAGGAAAACCCGTCGGCCTTCGCCAAAACGCTTCTTGGTATATTTGAAATAAGCCACCTGAATGATTACTGATAAATTTTCGGCAAAGAAGATGGCACACAACACCGGCAATAACATTTCTTTGCGAACTGAAATGGCCAATACGGCTATGATTCCGCCTATGGTTAAACTTCCGGTGTCGCCCATAAATACAGAGGCCGGAAAGGAGTTGTACCATAGAAATCCGATTAGCGCTCCAACAAATGCAGAAATGAAAACCGTCATTTCACCCGAATTCGGGATGTACATAATATTTAAGTAACTCGACAAAATAAGATTCCCCGAAACGAAGGTAAAAATCCCTAGTGCGAGCACGGATATGGCGGATGTTCCTGCGGCCAGACCGTCGATTCCGTCAGTCAAATTGGCTCCGTTAGACACTGCTGTGATGATGAAAATCACAATCGGAATAAATACCAACCACGCCCAATTTTCGTAACCATCTCCTGTCCAAGCGATGATTTTAGCATAATCCAACTCGTTATTTTTAACAAACGGAATAGTCGTGGTCGTTGATTTTTTCTCCACCGGTGCTTGGGTGATGACATTTTGCGTTTGATTGAAAGTGATAGGCGTATTCGAACGTTCTCTCACAGTTACACCCGGATGGAAGTACAATACAGAACCTACGATTAATCCGAGTCCAACCTGCCCGATTACTTTGAAAATCCCTTTTAAACCTTGTTTGTCTTTCTTGAAGATTTTGATGTAATCGTCGATGAAACCAATGGTTCCCATCCAAAGCGTGGTTACTATCAACAAGATGATGTAGATATTATTGAGCTTGGTTAACAAAATCACCGGAATCAACGTAGCGATAATGATGATTAAACCACCCATTGTTGGCGTTCCTGCTTTTTGGGTTTGGCCTTCTAAACCTAACTCTCTCACCGTTTCCCCAACTTGCTGGTTTCTTAAGAAGTTGATGATTTTTTTACCGTAAATGGTAGAAATCATCAGCGACAAGATTAAGGCCAAAGCCGAGCGAAACGTAATGTATTGGAATACCCCGGTTCCGGGCACATCCATAGTTTTGTCGAGGTATTCAAATAAATAATATAGCATAGGTTTATTTATTTAGCTGTTCTAATAGTTCTTTTACAATTTTCATATCGTCGAAATCGTGGCGAACGCCCTGAATTTCTTGGTAGGTTTCGTGTCCTTTTCCGGCGATTAGGATAATATCGTTTGGTCCGGCCAACTGACAAGCGGTTTTAATGGCTTGTTTACGGTCGACTATGGACAAGGTTTTCTTTTGATTTTGCGGCTCAACACCTTTTTCCATATCGGCTATAATGTCAATCGGATCTTCTGTTCTTGGGTTGTCCGAAGTGATGATGACCTTATTGCTCATGCTGCTGGCAATGTGCGCCATGATTGGTCTTTTGGTTTTATCTCTGTCACCACCGCAACCTACCACTGTAATCAATTGTTCATTATTGGTTCGGATGTCGTTAATCGTTTTGATTACATTTTCCAAAGCATCCGGTGTGTGCGCATAATCAACTACCGCCGTAATTTTTTGATCGGATACGATGTATTGGAATCTTCCGGACACGCTCTCCAATTCAGATAACAATCGCAATACTTCTAACTTATCCAAACCTAGTTCAACTGCTGTTCCATAAATGGCCAATAAATTGTAGGCGTTAAAAGTGCCAATCAATCGCACCCAAACTTCACTTTCATTAATCTTTAGCAACAAGCCGGACAATTGGTTTTCCAAGATTTGGGCTTTATAATCGGCATACGACTTTAAGGCATACGTTAACTTTCTGGCGGAAGTATTTTGGAACATTACCGCTCCGTTTTTATCATCAACATTCGTCAAGGCGAAAGCCGTTTTAGGCAAATGATCGAAAAATGATTTCTTCACATCTCGGTATTCGGCAAACGTTGCGTGGTAATCCAAGTGATCGTGTGACAAGTTGGTAAATACACCACCGGCAAAATGTAAGCCTTCGGTACGTTTTTGATGAATCCCGTGCGAGCTTACTTCCATAAAGCAATATTCTACACCGGCGGCATTCATTTCTGCCAGATAATGGTTAATGGTTAACGAATCCGGTGTCGTGTGGGTGGCTTTGTATTCGATATCATTCACCATAATTTTTACGGTAGACAACAAGCCTACTTTGTAACCTGCTTTTTGGAACAATTGGTACAAAAGCGAAGCAATCGTTGTTTTGCCGTTGGTTCCGGTAATGCCTACTAACTTTAGATTTTGCGACGGATTACCGTAATAATTGGTCGCCAAATAAGCCAAAGCCGTATTGGTATCTTTTACCTGAATGTAAGTCACACCTGTAACGATAACTTCCGGCAATGTATCGCAAACAATAGCGGTAGCGCCCAAGTTGATGGCTTTTTCGATAAAGTCATGTCCGTTAGAAACCGTACCACGTATGGCCACAAACACATCGTTTTCTTCCACTTTTCTGGAATCAAATTCGATTTTGTGTATAGGCATTTCGGTCGAACCTTTAACGACTTCGATAGCTACTCTGTATAATATGTCTTTTAAAATAATCACGATAATTCGAGTATGATGATTTGATTTTTGGTTAAGGCTGAGCCCGGTTGGATGGATTGTCTTTTCACTTTGCCGAAGCCGATGACTTTAACCTTCATTTTCATATTTTCTAAAAGTGCCACAGCATCCATACCGCTCATTCCTTTTACATTCGGGACAACTTTGGATTCGGAATTGGCTTTGGTTTCAAACTCGGCATAAGCTTTCTCTTGCTTGCCGATTTTTTTATTCAAGTTTTTGATTTCGTTTGTGGATGGCGCATCCGTAAAGATCTTTTGCGCTACTCTTTTAAATACCGGACCAGCTACATCGGCACCATAATAATTATTCCCGGAAGTATTTGGCTTGTGCACCACTACGATACAAGAATACTTAGGGTTTTCTGCCGGAAAGAAACCTACGAAAGATGAAATGTAATGCTTCTCGCTTCCGCCGTTTTTACCGTAATTGGCTTGAGCAGTTCCGGTTTTTCCAGCCATCGAAAAATCTTTAGAATACAACTTAGATCCGGTTCCTTTTTTGACTACATTGGTCAATACTGCTTTTAGTTTCTTAATCGTTTCAGGTGCGCAAATTCTCGGATTAATGACTTCTTTATTGTATTTTTTAATGGTTCGGTTCCATTCTTTGATTTCGGACACAAATTGTGGCTTTACCATTTCACCGTTATTCGCTACCGCATTATACAACGTTAGTGTTTGCAAAGGCGTAACCGAAACTCCGTAACCGAAAGCCATCCATGGTAAGGAAATCGCACTCCAATGTTTGTCGCCCGGCTGAGGAATGTATGGTTTACCTTCACCTTGGAAGGGTAATCCAAGTGGTTTGTTTAAGCCCATACGATCGATGCGATCTACAAATTCTTTAGGGTTGTTTTTGTAATTTTCGTAAACCGCTTGTACTAAAACAGTGTTCGAAGACACCTCAAAACCTCTGCCTAAAGAGATACTACCATAACCGCCTTCGTGAGAATCTCTCACTTTTTTGCCGCGGTAATCGATTACTCCACCAAACGTATTATACACTTTACTGGTATCGACTTTTTGGTCATCCAATAAAGCAATCATGTCGACCAACTTGAAAGTAGAACCCGGTTCGTGAGATTCAGCAATAGCATAATTGGTGGTTTCAAAATAAGTAGAATCGGATTCTCTTAGTTTTCCCAAATTAGAAATGGCTCTGATTTTACCCGTTTTGGTCTCCATAACCACCACACAACCGTGATCGGCTTTGTATTCTTGCAACTGCTTCAACAAAGCATGGTGTGCAATATCTTGGATGTAAACATCTATAGTTGACATTACATCATAACCATCTTGCGGATCTACTTCATTTTGGTCACGTATAGGTTTCCATTGTCCTTTGGCAATTTTTTGTTTCAAGACTTTACCGTCTTTGCCATTTAAGTAATGGCGAAACGACCATTCGATGCCTTTCCCGACTAACTTTCCGTTTTCGTCTTCTCTTTCATAACCAATAGTTCGCTCGGCAATTTTCCCAATAGGATGTTCGCGTACCGTTTTTTGTTCCGTAATCATACCGCCTTTGTTGGCCCCCAAATTGAACAATGGAAAACTTTTAATTTTCACATACTGAGTATAGCTCAACTTTTTGGCGATTAACAAATAGCGATTTTTGTTTGCCCGTGCGGTTTTGAGTTGGTTTAGGTAAAAACCACTTGGTTTGCCTAACATTACGGAAAGTGAATCAGCCAAAAGTTTTACGTTGGTTTCAAAATCCTCCGACTTCGGTGCTACCGCATCGAAACGGATGTTGTAGTTAGGGATTGATGTTGCCAATAAGCTTCCGTCAGCCGAATAAATATTGCCTTTATTCGCCGGAATGACAAAGTTTTTCACTGTTCGTTCTTTGGCCAGTTTTCGGTAATGATCGCCTTCCACCCACTGAATTTTAGTGAGTTTAAACGTAATTGCCAAAGCCATCAAAAACAAGCAGAAAGCCACTAGGTAAATACGGTAAGAGATATGTTTATCTTCTACTGCCATAGCTTTTGAAAGAAACTTTTTTCTATTGGTTTTTTAATTTTTATTTTTTGTGGCGGAACCGATGAAGGGAAAATATTTCGCTCCTTCATTTTTTCGGAAATGGTCGATTCCATCTTTAATTTCATTAATTCCGAACGTTTGTCTACAAATTCAGAACGCAATTCTTTGACTTCGTTAGTCAGCTCGGCGATTCTGAAGATTTTTTGATCGTAACGGTGTTCGTTGGCAATCATCAAAATGGCCAGTAAAATCAAAAACACGATGAAACGCCAATTTTTGGTAGCATCTTCATTCACTAAAAACCGAGCTTTTAAAATGCTGTAAACACCTTTTTTCATCGGATTAAATTTTTTCAGCTATTCTTAATTTGGCACTTCGTGCTCTGTTGTTGATTTTTATTTCGGCTTCTGTCGGCACAATTAACTTTCCTACTAATTTGAACGGTACCGAAAAGTTTCCGAAGAAATCGCGTTCCGGTTCGCCTTCAAAAAGGCCGTTTTTCATAAAGCGCTTCACCAAACGATCTTCCAACGAATGGTAAGAGATAACACTTAAGCGGCCGCCCGGTTTCAATATTTCAAGCGATTGCTCTAAGAACTCTTTGAGCACTTCCATTTCTTGGTTTACCTCAATTCGTATGGCCTGATAGATTTGAGCCAAGACTTTATTTTTTACTTTCTCCGGCAGGTATTTTGCCAAAACCGTTTTCAGTTCTTCGGTCGTTTTGATGTCTTTTTTCTCTCTGGCATCTACTATGGTTCGGGCCAAAGCCGGCGCTACTTTTAACTCGCCGTAATCCAAAAACACTCTTTTCAGGTTGTTTTCGTCGTATTCGTTGATGACTTTATAAGCATCCAACTCGTTTCTTTTGCTCATTCGCATATCGAGGTCGGCATCAAATCGAGTGGAAAAACCTCTTTCCGGCACATCAAATTGGTGAGATGAAACGCCTAAATCGGCTAAAATTCCGTCTACGCTTTTCACCCCATGAAATCTCAAAAAACGCTTGATGTATCTGAAATTCTCTTGAACCAAAGTAAACCGTTCATCCGGCAAGGCGTTATTCCAAGCATCTTCATCCTGATCAAAACCGAACAACTTTCCATCAGGTCCGAGTCTTCGCAAAATTTCTTTGGAATGACCACCACCGCCAAAAGTCACATCGACATATATGCCATCAGGCTTAATATTTAAACCATCTACAGTCTCGTATAATAAAACCGGGTTATGATATTCCATCGCTGTCGTCATTTATGTTTCCCATTACATCTTCTGCTAAATCTGCAAAATCAATGTCGTCACCGGCAATCGATTTTTCATACAAATCTTTATCCCAAATCTCCACAATGTTTACGGCTGACGAGAGCACGATATCTTTTGAAATCTGACTAAAAGTCGTTAAGTCTTTCGGAATCAATAATCGGCCTAAATCGTCAACTTCAACCATTTTTACACCAGCTGTAAAGCGGCGGATGAAGTCGTTATTTTTTTTTACGAATCGGTTAAGCTTATTGATTTTTTGCATCATTAAATTCCACTCTGCCATTGGATAAAGTTCCAAACAAGGCTGAAACACAGAACGCTTCAAGACGAAGCCATCTTGAAGAGAATTAGCCAGTTGCTTCTTCAAAGCCGAAGGAATCATCAGTCTTCCCTTAGCATCAACTTTGCATTCATATGTTCCGATAATGGAGTTCAATTGCTATTTATTTTGGTTATCAGCAAAAATATAAAAATTATTACCACAATTTACCACAAACTACCACTTTGTTAATAAGTTTTACCACTTACTGCCATTTTCCGAGAAAAATCGCCGACAGCCATCTTTTGGTAATTATTGATGATTGTTTAACAAATCCGAACAGGAACAGAAAAAAAGAGATAAAAAACTCATTATTAGCTATATTGTTGACAAAAATTAATTTTTTGAGCTAAAAAAACAGAGTATAAGTCAACTAAAAATTGAGGTTGCTGTTTTGAAAAAAGCGATTGAAAAATCAACTTTCAAGACGGAAATATTAGTGGTAAACCATAATTGTTAGGTATAAAATCATATATTTGTTGCCGAGGTAAAAAGTCAAAAAATTACATGGAAGGAAATTTTAAAAAAGAAGGAAGATATACCTATTTTGAAGTCGGAGAAGGCACGCCTATTGTTGTTTTACACGGATTAATGGGCGGCTTGAGTAACTTTAACGGGGTAGCCGATTATTTCTCCAAAAGAGGTTACAAAGTTGTCATTCCCGAATTGCCTATTTACACTCAAAACATTCTGAAAACCAACGTGAAAGCGTTTGCCAAATACGTGAAAGACTTTATCACTTTTAAAGGATTTGACCGTGTTATTTTGTTGGGCAATTCATTGGGTGGACACATTGCTTTGTACCATTCTAAAATGTACCCTGAAAAAGTGGCGGGTTTGGTGTTAACCGGAAGTTCCGGACTTTACGAGAGCGCCATGGGCGACAGTTATCCGAAAAGAGGAGATTATGAATACATCAAACAAAAAGCAGAAGCCGTTTTTTACGACCCTAAGGTAGCCACCAAAGAAATAGTAGATGAAGTTTTTGCTGTAGTCAACGATCGCATTAAAGTTTTGAAAACTTTAACGATAGCCAAAAGCGCAATCCGTCATAATATGGCCAAAGACTTACCTAAAATGCACGTTAAAACTTGCTTGATTTGGGGAAGAAACGACCAAGTAACACCGCCTCAAGTGGCAGAGGAATTTCATAAATTGATGCCGAATTCGGCTTTGTATTGGATTGACAAATGTGGTCATGCGGCCATGATGGAACATCCGGACGAGTTCAATCGTTTGTTAGACGAGTGGCTTAAAGAGGTTCATTTATAATTTACAAAGAGTCCGTTTTGGACTTTTTTGTTTTTACCGAAACACTATGAAAATTAATACTGCCGAATTTATCATCAGCAACTCCGACGCCAGCAAGTGTCCGAAAGAACCATTGCCGGAATACGCTTTTATTGGTCGCTCCAACGTTGGAAAATCTTCGTTGATTAACATGCTGACCAATCATAAAAATTTGGCTAAAACTTCAGGAAGACCGGGAAAAACCCAGTTGATTAATCATTTTAAAATCAATTCGAATTGGTTTTTGGTCGATTTGCCGGGTTACGGTTATGCGCGTGTTTCTAAGAAAACCAAAGATGTTTTTCAGCAATTCATCACCGATTATTTTGAAAAAAGAGAACAATTGGTTTGTGCTTTTGTGCTGATTGACATTCGTTTAGAGGCGCAAAAAATCGACTTGGATTTCATCAATTATTTAGGCGAAATCGAAGTGCCTTTTTGCCTGATTTTTACCAAAGCCGACAAAATCAGTCGCGGTAAAATTGACGCGCATGTTGCAGCTTACCGTAAAGCATTGTTAGCCAATAATTGGGAAGAAATGCCACAGCACTTTGTAACCTCTTCTTTGGAGAGCACTGGAAGAGATGAGCTATTGGCTTTTATTGACGATGTCAATGCGCAGGTGTTTAAAAGTGGCGAATTATAAACGCTACCCTTTCAACTCCATTTTCTCCGCAAAGTAATCACAAAAATCCTTCATAGTATCCACCATTTTTTCATCACCGGTTGCTCGTTGAAACGTATCTGCCATGGCCACTAAGGTTTGATGGAAAAACTTTTTCATTTCATCTACCGGCATATCTTTGGTCCACAAATCAATACGAAGGGTTTCTTGCGCATTGCTGTCCCAAATAGACAACATCAAGGCTTTGGCTTCTTCTTGCTCAACACCGCCGTCTTGAGCCGTCCATGTGAGTTTTTCGGGAATTCTGTTTTCGTCGAGTTCAACGTTGAATTTTATTTCGGATTTGATGGTATTACTCATTTTTCTTAGGTTTATATTTTGATCTATCGAAGATTTGTTTGGCATCCATTTTTAGCATTTCCTGCAAACTCACTTCGTTATTTTCCATGAAGGAGCGGACAATTTGCCATCCAATCCACTGTCCTATTCTACCCGGCGATTCATTATCAATTTCGAGATAGAACTTGGAAAACGGGGCCATGTTGACAAAACGATTCTCTAGTTTGGCATCGGTACTGAACAACAAATCTTCTTCTATAAAATAGCGCCAAATGTAACTTTCATTTTCTTGACTCCAAGTAATTTGCTCCGGCGTATATCCCATTTTTTCGGCATCTGTATAATCCGGCAGCATAATATCTTTCATATAAAGTTCCTTGCCGTAGTAAATCATATTGGCCAACAAGGTTTTCTCTGTAGGCGGCGGAATTTTTCGAACAGCAAAACTTGATACGATATCCGGCATCATTTGGCGCTCTTCAAAATTTTGTTTCAAATATTCCGGAAAAGTGTAAAATTGATGCGACTTCCCTAAGTACAGCTCCAAAGCGATAATTAATTTATCGTCGGCATAAATGGCTTTGTTGTGATAATCCATTTCGGCTATAACAGTGTAAATTTTAGGCATCACCGTTTCCGGGAAATAGTATTTGAAATGTTTGAACAAGTCCTCTATCTCAGTAGTTTGTTTGTTAAAATCCGGGAATTTCTTTTGGACTTCAGCATACAATGCTCGCCAATCTTTGTTTTGCATTTTATCAATCCAGACCGCATCCGGCGTGCCTTCGGGGAAAAAAAATGGGTACTCGGCTTTTAAATTGGCCAACTCGTTTGGTTTGGCTTCAAAAAAAGCTTGATCAAAACGGTCTACTTTCAAGGCAACCGGAATGGCTTCAACCGCTTTTTCCACCTTGGATTTCTTATCGCAGGAAACCATCAAAACAACCAGTAATACTATTGTGAAATACTTTTTCGTCATAGGGATTAAATATCAGAAAACAAGCAATTGAAAGTTTGCGTTTTTTTACATTTGCAAATATACATTTCAGTTTTTAAAAATTTTCATAAAAAAATGGCTAAAAAAAGCAATCTTAAGGTAGGGGAAACTAATACCCATATTGTTTCATGGTTAAAGAATTACGCTACAATTGCAAAAGTAAATGGTTTTGTAGTAGGAATTTCGGGCGGAGTTGACTCGGCAGTAACCTCAACTTTGTGTGCGCAAACCGGCTTTACTACCTGGTGTATTGAAATGCCGATACACCAAGACAGCAGTCAAGTGAGCCGTGGCAGAGAACATATTGAACAGTTGCAAAAGCGATTTCCGAATGTAAAACACGCGGAAGCGAATTTGACCGAAGTATTTGAAACGTTTAAAAAAGCGGTTCCGAGTTCGGAAGACGAAGGCAAATTGAATTTGTCTCTAGCCAATACAAGAGCTAGATTGCGAATGAGCACATTGTATTATTTTGCCGGAATTCATGGCTTATTGGTTGCCGGAACGGGCAATAAAGTGGAAGATTTCGGTGTTGGTTTTTACACTAAATATGGAGATGGCGGTGTTGATTTGAGTCCGATTGCCGATTTAATGAAAAGTGATGTGTATGCGCTGGGAGCGTATTTAGAGATTCCTGAATCCATCCAACAAGCAGCACCAACCGATGGTTTGTTTGGCGATTCGAGAACCGATGAAGACCAGTTAGGCGCCAGTTATGACGAATTAGAATGGGCTATGTTAGCCGCTGAAGCCGGAAAAAAAGCGACTGATTTTGAAGGCAGAAATAAAGAAGTTTTTGAGATATACAGTCGATTACATAAGATAAATCAGCATAAAATGAACCCTATACCGGTTTGTTTGATTCCTGAAATCTTTAAATAAATGCTATTTTTTTTAACATTTTAATAATATTATTTTTTAACTTTACAGTAAATTTCTATTAATTTTTATCAAATACCACAATTATGATAAATGTATGTATTGCGGATAACTTTCCGGTTGTACACTTTGGAATGAAAGCTTATTTTAAGGATCATCCTGAAATTAGCATCGTGTCCAATGTAGGGAATTTTTTCATGGTCCCAGATGCTTTGAGAAACAAAGAAATTGACGTCCTAATTATAGACTTAGAGCTTGAAGGACTGAAGAGTATTTACGAAATCAAGTCGATCATTAGAAACTTCCCGAAAACCAAAGTTATTGTTTTCAGTAGTTTGTCGGAGCAAATTTATGCGCCTAACGCCATTAAAGCCGGATGTGCAGGATATGTTCACAAGACATCAAAACTTGAGAATTTAGGAATAACCATTGTGAAAGTTCACCAAGGGCAAATTATCCTAAATGAAGAAATCAAGAGAAACTTAGCGTTGATTGCTAAACAAAACAAATCGGAGCGTTTGTATCGAAAACTTTCGAACAGAGAAATCGAGGTGTTGCGTTTCCTAAGCGACGGTAAGAAAAACAATGAAATTGCTAAGATTTTAGCGCTTAACGAAAAAACCATCAGTACGTACAAGCTTCGTTTACTGACCAAACTCAACGTGACTAACTTAGTTGACTTGGTAAACAAAGCCAAAACATTGGAAATCGTTTAAAATTAAAAAACCCCGAAATTCGGGGTTTTTTTATAAGTATATGGAACGTATTCTTCCTATTTTATTGGTCAAACTCACTTTAAGCTTGTTGTAATCGTTGATCATTGTTTTAAGTTCTTCCAAATCGGTTTCCGGTTCCGCCTGAAACGAACCCATCAAATCTTGAATCAACTTATTGATTAAATATTCCCGAAGCGAAATAATCGTTTCCGAAACATATTGCCCAACATTTTGCGTTTTGGTTTTGACATAGATGTGTTTCGTTTCCCAATTATGAAGCAACTCTCTTTCTTCCGACATCAAAATATCAGTAACCACTTGGGAATGTTCCGGAGACAACTGCATCAGATAGTGTTCTACGTTAAACACCTCATTTTGGTTGTAATATTGAATTAAATCGCTGTATATCTCTTTAAAAGTCGGATGAGCCAATTCTACTTCATCTTCCTGTAAACTCAAATAAATTCTTTGGAAAACCTTGTAGGTATTGGTCTCCTTCTCTTCTACCATTTCACCTTCTTCGTTGGCTTTTAAAATATAATCATCAAAATCCGCTTCTTGAGAACCGTAAAGCAACAGCATTTCGAGAATTTTACGTTCCAGTTCATAAATGATATTAACGCGTTCCTGACTGACTTGCGGTTCGTTCTTAACCACTTCAAAAGCCTTTTGCTCTTGCTTTTGTTTCTTTCCTGCTTCGGTAATGTCCTTTTGCACCAATTGCGCCAAAGTATTCAGTAAAACCTGCTCGGAAATATCCATGATACGCGCAGTTTCCTGTATGTAGATTTCGCGCTTAATCCTGTCCGGAATTTTAGAAATACTCACCACCATATCCCGAATCAAATCGGCTTTCTTGATAGGATCGTTGTTGGCTTCGTTCATCAGCAACGAGGCTTTGAACTGTATAAAATCTTTGGCGTTATTCTCTAAATACTGTACTAAATCGTCGTACGAATTTTTTCGGGCAAAACTGTCCGGATCATCGCCATCTGGAAAGGAACAGACTTTAACGTTCATACCTTCTTCCAAAATCAAATCGATACCTCTAATAGAAGCACGCAATCCGGCGGCATCTCCGTCAAAAAGCACCGTAATATTTTTGGTCAAGCGATTGATTAAGCGAATTTGATCCGGCGTTAAAGCCGTACCCGAGGACGCTACCACGTTTTCTATGCCGGCTTGGTGCAGCTGAATTACATCGGTATACCCTTCTACCAAATAACAATTGTTTTGTTTGGCGATGGCTTGCTTGGCATGGAAAATCCCGTAAAGAACTTTGCTCTTGTGGTAAATATCGCTTTCAGGTGAATTAAGGTATTTGGCTGCTTTTTTATCGTTGGTCAAAATTCGACCACCAAAACCCAGATTTCTGCCCGACAAACTCTGGATTGGGAACATCACGCGACCTTTGAAACGATCAAAGTGTTTGCCGTCTTCACGCGTAATGGTTAATCCTACTTTCTCTAAATAATCCAATTGATAGCCTTTGGACAAGGCCTCTTTAGTAAAAGCATCCCAAGTTTCGGGCGAATAACCCAAGCCGAACTTGGCAATGGTTTCGTTGGTAAATCCTCTTTCTTTGAAATAAGACAAGCCAATGGCTTTGCCTTCTTCGGTGTTTAAAAGCGTGTCATGAAAATAGGTTTTGGCGAATTCCGAAACCAAATACAGACTCTCTTTTTCGTTAGCTTCGATTCTGTCTTCTTGCGAAACTTCGGTCTCTTCGATTTCAATATTGTATTTTTTGGCCAAATACCGAATGGCTTCGGGATAGGTGAAATGCTCGTGTTCCATCAGGAAAGTCACCACACTACCGCCTTTTCCGGAACTGAAATCTTTCCAAATTTGCTTCACGGGCGACACCATAAAAGACGGCGAGCGCTCATCGGAAAACGGACTCAACCCTTTAAAATTACTACCGGCGCGCTTGAGCTGGACGAAATCACCAATGACTTCCTCTACTCGAGCAGTTTCAAAAACTTTGTCTATGGTTTCGCGGGTAATCAAAGTTGGGTTTAAGGTTTAAAAGTTTGCGGGTTTAAAGTTATGAAAAAATTGATGTAAGATTGTTGATTAACGATTGTAGATTTCAGATTTATTCTGCAATCATCAATCTGCAATCATCAATCTGCAATAAAAAAAGATGCTCCATTGCTGAAACATCTTTTTGAAGTATAAACTAACCTAATCAAATTAATTGAAGTCGAAGCGAACACCCAAGGAAATGTTGTTTTGCTTGATGGCGTTGTCTTTGAACATCGGATTCAAATCGTATTTCAAATACAAACTGGTTTCGCCGTAACCGATGTAAGTGCTCACACCGTAGATAAAATCGTTCACATTGAAATCGCCTTTTTCTTTTACTGAAATATCATTTCCGTCAAGTTCGTAGCATAACTTTTGTTTTGATTTCACACGCATTCCGGCATAACCTCCGATTCCGAAACGAACACTTTGATGCGTTCTGAATATTTTTTTACCGTCTTTTTCCTTGGCTTTGGTAAAGTCGAATTCCAAGTGAAGCGGCAAGGTTACAAACACGTTGCGCAAACGAGAATCTTTAAGATTGTACCCGAAAGTCTCCAAGTTGGTTTGATCGCCATTGGTCACAAATACACGGTTATCCGTTGGACGCAAGTTGTTGTACATAACCGACATCCCGTATTTCAAATGCAATAAATTGTCGTTTTTAAACAAACGGGTGTTCGATGTAAAACCCCACTCGTAGAAGTGTGAACCCCAGTATCTGAAGTCGGAATTAGCCACACTGCCATCAGTCACCAAGTTGTTCACTCCGGCAGCGAAAACGAATTGAGAAGTAGTTCTTCTTTCACCCAAGATTTTGCGAATAGAATCGCGTTTGATGACTACAGAAAAGTAATGGTTTTTACCTTCTTTGATTTTCCCTTCTACTTTTTGATTCACCAATTCTTTCAATTCATCCTGCGCTTGACCAACGCGGGTTTCGATGTTTTTGGAACGGGTTTCGGCTAATAGTAATTTCTTGGCATCGGCTTGTTCTTTGGTAATTGTTCCGGCTTCCAATTCTTTATTCACGGCTTCAATTTCAGCTTTAAGCGCTGCTTTTTCTTCTTTAGTAATGCTTTCAATCTTTTCAGCTATAGCTCTGGCTTTGGCTTCAAAAGTTTCCTGTGCCAAAGTTTTGTTTGCTAAAAGGCATAGGAAGAGTGCTAAGTAAATGGTAAAATTTCTCATGGTAATTAATTTAGATATGATTAATGATTGCTATTCGTTGTTTCGGTTGGCCAAAGCCACTTTTACTTCTTGGTAGTTTTTGTTGATTTTTTGGAGCATTTTTTCTCTGAAACTGTACTCAACTTCGCCGTCTACTTGCGACAGCAGACTTTTGGCATCTACTTTTACAGTCGCAGTTTTGTTGGTTGATTCTTTGACTTTATGGTCTAAATCGGCTAACAAACTTTCGTCGGATTTGGCTTTGACTTCTTTTCGGATAACGATTTCTTTTTGCTCCATTATTTTGGGCAACTCTTTAAGTGCTACATCCGAAGAAACTTGGTATTCGATGGTTTTGTCTCTGATGATTTGATTGGATTTTGGTGATTGATTTTGGATTGAAACTCCTTGACGATTAGTTCTTTTTTGTTGCCCTTCGACTGCGCTCAGGGAGACATTGTTGTGGGTTGTGGGTTGAACATCAGAAGCAGCTACTGCTTTATTTTGTTTTTGACTTTCAACGATGGGCGCCGTTCTGATTTCAGCAGGATTTTGAGCCGTATCGTTTTTAGTTTCCGTTCCTACTATTGTATTCGGAGTACTGATTACAGTATCGTTTTGATTGAAAAAAAACAAACCAAGCGTTACTAAAACCAAAATACCGGCAGCAATAAACAAAAAGCCAAAAGGTTTTCTTGTTTTTTTTTCTTCGGCTACCGAAAGCATGGCATCCAATCGGTCCCAAGCTTGGGCGGACGGCTGAATTTCTCTGGCATTCAGTTGGTCTCTGAATTGTTTTTCTAATTTATTCGGTTCCATTATGGTAATTTTTTAATTTAATAATGTGGTCTTGGAGCATTTTTCGAGCGTGTGACAATTGCGATTTCGAGGTACCTTCACTAATGTTCAGCATGGTCGCTATTTCGTGATGCTTGAATCCTTCAATAGCATACAAATTGAAAATCATACGATAGCCATCGGGTAAATTGTCAATTAAAAACTGAATATCTTCCACCGAAAACTGACTTTCAATATTGTTATGTCGCTCTTCGAAATAAGTCTCGTCTTCAATAAACTTCACTTTCTTTTGCACTCGGATAAACGAAATACACTCGTTAATCATAATGCGGCGAATCCAACCTTCGAAACTGCCTTTGTGTTCAAAATTTTTCAGATTGGTAAACACTTTCATAAACGCCGTAATCATAATATCTTCCGCTTGGTGCACATCTTTAATGTACTGACGGCAAACACTCAGCATTTTAGGAGCGAATTTCGAATAAATCTGATGTTGCGCATGCCGATTGTTTTCGACAGCCAATTCGATCAATTCTTTCTCGTCTTTATGTAAGTTGATTACTTTCAAAACTATTGGTTAGTGTTTCTATTAGCATAGACGAATGTCAATGAAAAAGGGTTGCATCATCATTTGAAATTTTTTCAATTTGGAGATTTGAAAATTAAAAACCCCAGTAAAACAAAGGCTTTGCAGTGGCCAATATTTTTTAAAAAAATTATTTTTTTCTTTCAATAACGTAATTCACCATGAGTGAAAGCGCATCTCTGTATTCGGATTGGGGAAAATTTTGAAGAATTTGGAGTGCTTCTTCCTGAAACTGCAACATTTTTTGCTCGGCATATTGCAAACCGTTTTTGTCTTTAACGAATTGGATAACTTCCTTAACGCGTTTCTTGTCCTTATTGTGGTTTTTAATCGAATTGATACACCAACTCTTTTCTTTATCGGTACAATGGTTCAATGCATAAATGAGTGGCAAGGTCATTTTTTGTTCTTTGATGTCAATTCCTGTTGGTTTGCCGATAGCGTCATCCGTATAATCGAATAAATCATCTTTGATTTGGAATGCCATTCCTATCAACTCGCCAAATTTTCGCATGGCTTCTACTTGCGTTTCATCTTCCGAAACCGACTTGGCACCGAGAGCACAACACGACGCTATTAAAGTAGCCGTTTTTTTGCGGATGATTTCGTAATATACTTCTTCTACAATATCTAATCTTCGGGCTTTTTCTATTTGCAGTAATTCGCCTTCACTCATTTCTCGAACCGCTACCGAGATGATTCGAAGCAAATCGAAATCGCCATAATCAATAGAAAGCAACAAACCTTTGGACAGCAAATAATCGCCTACCAAAACGGCAATTTTGTTTTTCCATAACGCGTTGATGGAAAAGAATCCTCTACGGCGATTACTATCATCAACCACATCATCATGCACCAAAGTGGCTGTATGGATCAACTCGATTACCGAAGCGCCGCGATAAGTTCGTTCGTTTACTTCGCCTTTCTCAGAGAGCATTTTGGCTACCAAAAACACAAACATTGGACGCATTTGTTTGCCCTTGCGATTGACAATATAATAGGTGATTCGGTTTAAAAGCGCAACCTTAGAAGTCATCGATTCGTAGAACTTTTTTTCGAAAAGCTCCATTTCGGCTTGTATAGGCTGTTTTATTTGCGAAGTGATATTCATTAACAAAAGCACCGAGTTCCATCGGGCATTCAAAGATACAACAATGCCCTCGTTTGAAAAAAATATTTACATTTGATTAAACCTTTTTTAAACTTAGCATTCAAAGCAGAGAACCAAAAATTAAAAAAAATATGAAAATTAAAAGTCTAATATTGAGTACTGCCATAGCAGTTTTAGCGCTAAGCTGTAGCAAAGATGACAGCAACAATGCTGCTTCAAATGATTTAAGTGACGCGAAAGTCAATGCGAAAATCGACTTGGTAACGGAAGATGTTAGCAAAATTGTAGATGAACAATTTGCTTTACAAGCTAATCCATCGGCCGGAAGAAACAGTCAAGAAGTTTCGGCTTTGCCTTCATGTGTAACAGTTGACATTCAATTGACTGCTAACAGTTGGACCAGAACCTTAACCTTTGACAACTGCGAATTGCCTAACGGTAATGTCCTAGACGGAACTATTATTGTAAGCGGAAGTTTGAACTTTGACGCGCCGTCACAAACCATCAGTTACAGTTTTGTAGATTTCCATCACAATGACATTTTAGTGGAAGGCAATCGCACTGTGGTTCGTTCTATTCAAAGCACTTCAGCTCAAGCAGCACCGCATCCGGTAGCCAATATGAGCATAGACATGCATGTAACATTCCCTAACGGAAATGAGTACCACCGAGTTGGAAACAGAATCCGCGAAATGATTGAAGGCTTTGGTACACCGATGATTTGGGCTGACAATGTGTTTACCATCTCCGGAAACTGGACCACCACTTTCCCTGCCGGAACGAGAACATCTACCATCACTACTCCGTTAAGAGCAGAAGCTAACTGCCCGCATATTGTAAGCGGTGTAATTACCACCGTAAGAGATAATAATACCGCTACTTTAGATTACGGTAACGGCGATTGTGACAACCAAGCAACTTTGACTGTGAACGGAAACAGCACCACAATCACTCTAGGAAATTAATTTTAGTTGACTTAGTTATATAAGGAAGAAACTCTCGACAAATTGTCGGGAGTTTTTTTTAGGATTTATTGGCCAATTGACCGCAAGCCGCATCAATATCTTTCCCGCGTGAACGACGCACCTTAGCGACTATATCATTGCGTTCCAAAGCGGTGATGTATTGGTTGATGGCTTCCTCTGAGGCTTGCTGAAACTCACCGTCGTCTATCGGATTGTATTCGATTAGATTGACTTTACACGGTACATATTTGCAGAACTTTACTAAGGCATCAACAGAGGCTTTGTCGTCATTAATTCCTTTCCAAACTACGTATTCATAAGTCACTTTACTTTTGGTTTTTTGATACCAATATTGCAAGGCTTCCCGTAATTCCGGGAGCGGAAAGTTTTTAGTAAACGGCATGATGTGGTTTCGAGTCGATTCGATAGCCGAATGCAAGGATACGGCGAGTTTGAATTTAACCTCATCATCGGCCATTTTTTTAATCATCTTAGAAACGCCTGAAGTAGAAACCGTAATGCGTTTGGGCGACATCCCTAAACCTTCTTCCGAAGTAATCATATCGATGGCTTTCATCACATTATTGTAATTCATCAAAGGCTCACCCATTCCCATAAAAACAATGTTCGATAGCGGTCGGTTATAGTACAACCGACTTTCCCTGTCGATGGCTACCACTTGATCGTAAATCTCGCCCGGTTCCAGGTTTCGCATTCTTTTTAAGCGAGCAGTAGCGCAAAAATTACAGTCTAAGCTACAGCCAACCTGACTGGAAACACAAGCAGTAGTTCGGGTTTCGGTTGGAATCAAAACGCTTTCCACAACCAAGCCGTCGTGCAAACGAACCGCATTTTTGACAGTGCCGTCTTCACTGCGTTGCATTTGATCGACTTTGACATGGTTGATTACAAAGTGGGCTTCTAACATGGCTCTAGTTTCTTTCGACACATTGGTCATATCCTCAAAACTGTGCGAAGCTTTGCTCCACAGCCATTCGTAGACCTGATTGCCGCGAAATGCTTTGTCGCCGTTGGCCACAAAAAAATCACGCAATTGGGTTTTGGTCAAACTTCGGATGTCTTTTTTCTCGATTTCCATGGCGCAAAGTTAGTCATAAAGTTGAAATACTAATTTTGGAATTTGTAATTTTGGCTATCGAAAATTATTCCTATGCATTTCCTTTCCGACGAATTAGATGATTACGTAACGAAACATTCGCAAGACGAACCCGAATTGTTGGCAAAGTTAAACCGAGAAACCCATTTGAAAATCTTGCAACCTCGGATGTTGAGTGGGCATTTTCAAGGTCGCGTTTTGAGTATGTTGTCGAAAATCATCCATCCGACCAACATTTTGGAAATCGGAACTTATACGGGTTATGCCACTTTGTGTTTGGCCGAAGGTTTAGCGGAAAACGGCACCATTGACACCATAGACGTGAATGAAGAATTGGTTGACTTTCAACGAAAATATTTCGACCGCAGCCAATGGGATAATCAAATTTTCCAACATTTAGGTCCGGCTTTGGATATTATCCCAACTTTGGACAAAAAATACGACTTGGTTTTTATTGATGCTGATAAGGACAATTACATCAACTACTTCCACGCCATTGTTCCGATTATGAACAAAGGCGGTATTATTTTATCCGATAACGTGTTGTGGAGCGGCAAAGTGGTGGAAGAAGTGAAAGCCAACGACAGAACAACCAAACTGCTCATGGAATACAATCAGTTGCTGAAAAATGATTCAAGAGTGGAAACCGTTTTGTTGCCTATCCGCGACGGATTAACGGTGTCGAGAGTAAAGTAAAAGTTGGAAGTGCGAATTACGAAGTACGAAAGATGTATTTTGCGTACAACCTGTAAGCGATGTATCCGCAAGTAGCTCCAAAGGCGTAACCGGTTAAAATATCCGTAGGAAAATGCAAGCCTAGGTAAATGCGACTGTAAGCAAAAATCAACGGGAATAAAAACAGTAAGTAAGCGTGTTTGTAGTAGCGTTTTAAAATCAGGAACGTCAGTACTGTTGATGCCATAGAATTCGTGGCGTGACCGGAGAAGAAACTAAAGGAACTACTGGTTTTAACTCGGCGAATAATTTCTCCTATTTCCATATCGTTACAAGGCCGTAACCGTTCAAAACTGTATTTGAAAAGATTGACAGTTTGGTCGCAAATCAGCACCATCACGGCTATAAAAAGAACGTAGTAGCCAAAATTTTTCCAACCGATTTTTTTTTGCAGCAGGTAAAAAACCAAAATAAATACAGGTGCCCAATTCAGTTGTTTGGTAATAATCAACCACAACCAGTCCCATTGTTCCGAACCTAATCCGTTAAGATAAACCAAGACTTGCTTGTCGAGTTGGATGATTCTTTCGAGCATTACATTTGGCGTTTGATCGGACCGGACATTGACTCGAGGTCTTCGGCAGCTTGTTTGATTTCGGGCAAAATGCCTTGATCTACGCTGCTTTTTACTTTATCAACCTCTTCAGTAAAAGTCCCGGTGATGCTTTTCACAGAATCATTTAATTCTTGTACTTCAGCACTTTTCTGAATTTCAGACTTAATTTCGTTGGTGGCATTTTTAAGTTGTGCCATAATCTTCCCCAACGTTCTGGCTATTTCGGGCACTTTATCAGAACCGAATAACATCAAAGCGATGAAGATGATAAAAATTAATTCGCCAAAACCAAATCCGAGCATATCTTAAAACTTCTTTTAATGAGATTGCAAAGTTACAAACTTAAGTTAATCAAACTTAGATTTCTCCGCTGTTTTTGGCCAAGTATTGTTTGCCGTATCGATATCGGCTGTTTCCTCTTTCGGATCCACAACAATCTTGGCAATCGCTTTTTGGGTGGCAAAAGTACGGTTGACTTCTTTGTCGTTCATACGCCAAATTTGCGCCGGGAAATAATGGTTTTCTTTGGTTCCGTCTTCAAAAGTAATTTCAACGATAATCGGCATTACCAATCCGCCCGGTTTATCGAAAGTCACCTGATAGAAATACTTAGGTTCGTTAAGCTTGGCTCTTTCTTCGGCAGTAAAGTTCTTATTGACATACTCATCTAACGCTTGGAAATCGGTAATTTTGAATGGCTTGTTCAATTCCGGTTTGTAATCGGCACTGCCTTCTGCAATCATGTACACCATTGCTCCTGTTCTGGAATCACGACGGCGTCTGGTTTTCATAAAATCGCTCACCTCTTTTGACGGATTATTGCTCACAAAGTATTTTTTCACTTCTTTGATTCCGATGTCATTGTAATCTGTTGTGTAAAACCAACCTCTCCAAAACCAATCCAAATCAACTGCCGAAGCATCTTCCATAGTTCTAAAGAAATCTTCCGGTGTTGGATGTTTGAATTTCCATCGATTGGCGTAGGTTTTAAAGGCGTAGTCAAACAATTCCGGGCCCATAATGGTTTCGCGCAAAATGTTCAGTGCTGTAGCCGGTTTCCCGTAAGCATTGTTGCCAAACTGACGAATGCTTTCGGAATTGGTCATGATTGGTTCTAAACCGGTTTGGTCACCACTCATGTAAGGAATGATATTTTTAGCCGGACCACGACGCGTTGGGAAATTAGGATCGAAAGTTTTTTCGGCTAAGTATTCCATAAACGAGTTTAAGCCTTCGTCCATCCAAGTCCATTGACGCTCATCGGAATTGACAATCATGGGGAAAAAGTTGTGCCCAACTTCGTGACAAATTACGCCTAACATACCATATTTGGTTTGGTCGGAATATTTTCCGGTTTCATCCGGACGACCGAAATTCCAACAAATCATTGGGTATTCCATACCCTGATCACGAGCGTTCACCGAAACAGCTTTCGGATAAGGATAATCAAAAGTATAATTAGAATAGCTTTTTAGAGTGTGCGCTACCATACGAGTGGAATACTCTTCCCAAAGCGGATTACCCTCTTTCGGATACAAAGAAATA
This sequence comes from Flavobacterium cheonhonense, assembly GCF_035671315.1. NCBI lineage: Bacteria > Pseudomonadati > Bacteroidota > Flavobacteriia > Flavobacteriales > Flavobacteriaceae > Flavobacterium > Flavobacterium cheonhonense. The sequence goes on along the minus strand of NZ_JAXAVY010000001.1, from coordinate 1,031,259 downwards.
GCCATAGAAGTAGTACTTCCTGTTTTTACCGCCATGGCATCGTAGATAAACTTTCTGGAAGTTGAAATCCCGAAATCGCGCACATTTTCAGCTTTGAATTTCCAAGTTTTTTTCTTGTCTGAAAAGCCTTTTTCTGCAGCTTCGGCTTCGGCTTGCGTTACCACAATTACCGGTTTGTCAAAAGATTTCTCGGCTAAAGCATAACGTTTTAATTGTTCCGGAGTAAAAACTTCGCTGCGGTTCATCAAAGTTCCGGTAGCTTCCATGATATGATCGGCAGGAACGGTAATGTTAACTTCGTAGTTTCCGAAAGTCAGCGCAAATTCGCCCGAACCCCAAAACTGCATGTTCTGCCAACCTTCCACATCATTATAAACCGCCATTCGAGGATAAAATTGGGCCAACACATACAAATTATTGCCGTCTTTTTCAAAATGTTCGTAACCCGAACGGCCACCGTCGATGATGTAATTATTGATGTTGTACCACCATTTGATGGAAAACGTAATTTTTTCTTTGTGTTGTAATAGTTTCGGCAACTCTATACGCATCATGGTTTGATTGATGGTATATTTCATTGGATTACCTTGGGCATCTTTAACGTATTCGATTCGAAAACCACCGTCGAAATCTTCTTCTAAATATTTTCTGGAGAAAGTTTGCGCCGAAATAGCCGGATCGGTTTTGCTGTTTTCCACCAATGGCGAATTGGAGTTTCTGGCTTTTTCATTTTGATCCAATTGCACCCATAAATAATCTAAGGCTTCTTTGGCATTGTTGGTATAAGTAATGGTTTCAGAACCGTAAAGACGTTGGTTTTTATCATCTAATTCAACGTCTATCTTATAATCCGCTTGTTGCTGATAATACTCCGGCCCCGGAGCCCCTGATGCTGTTCTGTACATGTTAGGCGTAGCCAACAAGTCGTACATTTGCTTAAATTTATCCGGATTTCTTTCGTCGGTTTTATTGGTTTTAGGTGTTTCCTGAGCTTGGGCAAAACCCATAGACATACAACACAAAAAGGCTACAAACTGAAAAGTACGCTTCATAGAATTTTCTTTAAAGGGCTAAAAATAAAATAAAATTGGGGATTAGCCACGCTAAAGAAAACTATTTTAACATTCCTTTAGTGGTTGAGGAAGACAACAATAGGTTTTGCTTTTTGCCATTGTTGTTAAATTGAATGATATTTTGCTGTTCGTCATGAAGCTCTGTAAGGATACTGTTTTCAACTTCCATCTTATTGATTTTCGAGACTTCTTTTACTGTTAAATAACAAATGATCACATTGTTTTCTTGTTCGTGACTGTGATAGTTCATGGTTTTGAGCTGACCGTTAAGATAAATCTTGAACTTATCCGACAAGTATTTCTTCATCAAAGTCACATCTTCAGGCGTTTCCTTTTGGTCCCCGATATTCGTTTGTTTTTTGTAGGCTTTGGTCAAAGCATCATTCAAATCGTCCATAAAAATGCGGGTAGTGATTTCAAGTCGTTTTTTTTGCGGCACAAAATCGACTTGGTAAATACCAACATAAAAGCGATGCACAGACATGGCAGTTAATCCGATAAAAAGAATGAGTAAAGCCGATATTTTGATTGCTTTCTTCATAAACCTTTATTCTTTTCCATTTTTTAACAACGTCAAATACTGAGAAGCCAATTCGCTCAAACGGAATTTGGCCAATCCTTTGTTTTTCTTTTTCATGTACTCGTCTAATTTGCTGTCATCTGCAATATAATACAGAAATCCTTTGACGTATTCACTCGGAATTTTTAGGCGATTGGTAAAATACTCCGGCTTGAATTGGTTCTCCACCTTGGTTATCAATCGCTCTTTGCGTTCTACTTCCAATTCCTTTTTTAACATCTCAGTTCGTCCTGAAATGGCGTTTAAAATCGGATCTAAACCTATTGAGCCACCGGCCATCATACCCGCTGATGCTGTTGCGTCTAAATCGGTAGCTGTCTTCAATCTTCTTTCAGCCGGCGTATATTTCTTGGCCGGTTTGTCTAAAATGCCCAATGAAACTGCATTAATGTTGCTGTGGTCCTGAATTTCCACTTCCTCTAGCTCGATTATTTTAGGCAGTAATTGGGTGACCAACAATGATTTCTTGACATCGGCTTCCGTCAGCACTATTTTTTTGGTTTCTGTTTGTAGATTTTGAAACCGTAAGGTGTCGCCCACTTTAACAAACAAGGAATAATTTCCGGTTTCATCAGTAGCAGTTGATGATTCCGAGCGTAAGTTGTAAACATTCACCTCGCGAAGTTCCTTCACTGTAGTAACCACTTTCCCTTTCAAAAAAAACAATTCGCCGGATTGCGAAAAACCCGTAACGGAGATAATTAAAGCGAAAACAAGGTACAGTGGTTTCATTAAAGTCTTTTTTTCAAAAGTAAGCATACTATTTTGCATCCGCTTGTTGCAGACTGATATATTTTGTGGCCAATTCTGCCAAGACAAAAGCAGTCATTACCTTATTCTTAGTTTTCATGGCTGCTACAAATTTAGGTTCATCCACTATATAATACCAAAAACCTTTCACGTATTCGGACGGAATTTTAAGTTTGTCAATGCAATAACTTATCCCAAACTGATTTTCTATTCGCTGTAATAAGGTTTCTTTTCGTTCAACTTCCAACTCCTTCTTTAATAGCGCTGTTCTGCCCGACATCCAATTAAATAAAGGATCTAATCCAACCGAAGCACCACTGCTTCCGTCTGTATTTCCTTCAATTCCATCTCCATTAGCAGTTCTCAGTCTTCTTTCAGCCGGTGTGTACTTTTTTATTGTTGGTGCCACAATACCCAAATCGACTGCATTGATGTGTTTATACTGCTTAATCACTACTTCATTCAACCGATGAATCATTGGTTCCAACTTAATAAACACAAGTTTTTGGTCGAAATCGGCTTCCGTAATCACGCGTTTTAAACCTTTGATGGGTAGCGCTGCAAACATCAAAGTATCACCTACGCTGACACTGATGGAAAAAAAACCTTGACTTGCCGTAGTCGCCGTTTGATCCGTATTCAAATTAATCACATAAATACCATCCAAATTAACCGCTTCGGAAACTACTTTCCCGTTCAGCACTTTATCGGAAATCTTTTGAGCCTGAACCACATGCCCAATCAGCAACACTGCTATTATTTTCAAACTGATTTTCATAGACCAAATTTGTAGGGTTAAAAATATAGGCTGCCATTCCTAAATAAATCCCAACAACATGGTAATTTTATGTTAATTAAAAGCGGTAAAAGCTGTACTTTTGAAGGAGAATCAGCAAAAACAATGAAAAAACTAATTATAGCGAGTACCTCAACAGTGCACGGAGGAAAATATTTGGATTATTTGTTGCCTACTTTGGCGCAACACTTTAAAGCTTGTGACGAAATACTTTTTATCCCTTATGCCCGTCCCGGCGGCATCAGTCACGATGACTACACTGCTAAAGTTCGAGAAGTTTTCAGCGCCATTGATAAATCGGTCAAAGGCTTGCACGAATTTCAAAATCCTGTCGAAGCCATTCGGAAAGCACAAGGTATTTTTACCGGAGGCGGCAACACCTTTTTATTGGTAAAACAACTGTACGATAACGAAGTGATGACCGTTTTAGCCGAAGTTTTAAACCATGGAACGCCCTACTTAGGCACCAGTGCAGGCAGCAATATTACCGGCATCAGTATGCAAACCACGAATGACATGCCGATAGTATATCCGCCAAGTTTTGCAACTTTAGGCGTTATTCCTTTTAATTTGAATCCGCATTACCTGGATCCCGATGCAAACAGCACACACATGGGCGAAACGCGGGAAACCCGAATTACAGAATTTCATGCCTTTAATACAACACCTGTTTTAGGTTTGCGTGAAGGCAGTTGGTTAGAAGTAAACAATCATACTATTGTATTGAAAGGACCTTTAACTGCCCGATTGTTTCTGCCGAATAAAGAAGCGGAAGAACTGGCCTCGGAAACTGATTTGACTTTTTTGGGAACACTGTAAAAAATAAAAAACCTCTAACGTAAATTAGAGGTTTTCATTTAAGAGCGGAAGACGAGGCTCGAACTCGCGACAACCAGCTTGGAAGGCTGGAGCTCTACCAACTGAGCTACTTCCGCATTTGTGAGTGCAAATATATAGAATAAGTTTCCTTTGATGCAAATTTTTTTGGAAAAAATTATTGTAAAATCAGAGACCATTTATAACCCAAACAAAACCAAAACGTTAGAAAAAGACTAATGATTACCATTCGAAAAATAACAGCTGAAGCAAGCTATCCGGTACGACATGAAGTGCTGAGAAAAGGCAAACCTATCGACTCTTGTCGTTTTGAGGGCGATGACATTCCAACAACCCAACATTACGGTTTGTTTGAAGATGACAGTTTGCAGGGTATTATTTCGGTGTTTGAGACTTCAAATCCGCTGTTTACAGAAACCCGTCAGAAGCAAATCAGAGGTATGGCGGTTTTAGAACACAACCAAGGTAAAGGCTACGGCAAACAATTAGTGCAGTATTGCGAAAAGGTATTACTCGATTCCGATTGTGAACTGATATGGTTTAATGCCCGAGAAAACGCTAAAGGTTTTTACCAAAAATTAGGATATACTATACAAGGAACACCTTTCAATATTGAAGGCATCGGAATACACTATGTAATGTGGAAAAAATTAAGCGCTTAATTTAGTTACGATCTCTTCTTTAGCGGTTGGATGGTAAATGAACAAACAAGATTTGTCTTTAATCGCATTGATGATTTTTTCGTTCATTTCTACCGGAACAGCCGGACAGCCCTGACTTCTGCCCAAACGCTTGTTTTGTTTGATAAAAGATTCCGACACATAATCGGCTCCGTGGATAACCACCGCTCTCTCGCGGGCCTTATCGTTTAATCCTTTTTGTAAACCGTCTAATTTTAAAGACAAGCCGTGTTTTCCGTTGTAAACTTCGGCCGTCACGTAAAAACCTAAACTACTTTGGAAAGACTCTGCTTTATTGGAAAAAGCCTTAGCAAAATCTTCGCCGGTATTTCTGCCGTGCGCTACCAAAGTTTGAAACAAAACCCTATTTTGATCTAAGTCGATTACCCAAAGTCGTTTGGCAGTAGAAGCCAAACTGAAATCAACTAAAGTCAGTATGTTTTTCTTAACAATACCCTTCTCTTTCAACAATTGAAAACCTTCTAAGGCCACTGAAAAGCTCTCAAAACTAGGCAATGCGAAAGAATTGGCATCCAACTGATGATAGACCGCCACTATCTTAGACTCGGCATCAATAACTGGTTTTTCAGAAATAAAAGCGGTATTTGTTTTGTCGGGAAAACTGTTGAAAGACATCAACAAAAACAAAAAAATTAAAGAAAAAGACTTATAATTCATTGACATTAATAGGTTTAGGATCAGACATGGGTAGGGCAAATATAAAGTATAAATTAAGTAAAGCAAATTTTTCTGCATCAATTAAGCAAATTTTAATCTTTTAACGCCATAATAATCAATCCGTTTTTATTTGAAAGAGGGTTGGAAATATGAATTAAATAATTACTTTTGTTGGTCTAACGCCCATTTAAATGTCTAACCATTCTTACTTTTTTTTCGGCTTGGCTATGCTTTTCTCAAGCATGGCATTGGGACAAAAGAAAACGCTTTTAACTAAAAGCACTACCGAAAAAATAGTAATTGATGGCAAATTCACTGAAACTTCATGGACCAACGCCGATGTTGCCAAAGATTTCTTGATGATAGAACCCGACAACGGCAAACCTATCGCCGAGGGTAAAAGAACCGAAGTCAAAGTGATTTACGACAACAGCGCCATCTACATCGCTGCCACATTATACGATGACGAACCTTCCAAAATTTTAAGCGAATTTACCCTGAGAGACGACTTTGCTGTAGCCGATCATTTTGGCGTTTTGCTCAATGGATACAACGACGGTCAACAAGAGTTTCGCTTTTTCGTGAGTGCTGCAGGTGTTCAGCAAGACGGTGTTTATACGGAAACCTACGGAGAAGATTTTTCTTGGGATGCGATTTGGGACAGCCATGTGGAAATTACCAATTTCGGGTGGACGGTTGAAATGCGAATCCCTTATGCTGCTCTCCGATTTCCTTCTGAAAAAAAGCAAACTTGGGGATTGAATTTTTACCGAGAAATTCGCCGTGATCGCCAACAATATTCTTGGTCATTGTTAGACCGAAAAATCGAAAACGAAAGCATACAAGCCGGAATATTAGAAGGCATCGAAAACATCGAAACGCCTACCCGATTATTCTTGATTCCTTACGCTTCCCAGTATTTTTATTCCAATACTTCCCAAAGAACTTACGGAGAATTACGCGGCGGTATGGATATCAAATACGGGATTAACGATGCCTTTACTTTGGACGCTATTTTGATACCCGATTTTGGTCAGACAAAATTTGACAATGTAGAATTGAACTTAACGGCTTTTGAACAACAATTTACCGAAAACCGACCTTTCTTTACCGAAGGAACGGATTTATTTAACAAAGGTGATTTGTTGTATACCCGAAGAATAGGAGAAACACCGGATTACTTAACCCTTGCCGACAATGAAACCGTCATTGACCAACCCAGTACCATAAAACTCATCAACGCTTTCAAAGTATCAGGGCGAACAAAAAACGGATTGGGCATCGGCGTATTGAATGCGGTTTCTGAAAAAACAAGCGTACATATCAGAAATAATGATACCGGTGAAACCCGACTCGAAACACTATCGCCATTAACCAATTACAATGTATTGGTGCTCGACCAACGTTTTCGCAAAAACTCTTCCGTATCTTTGGTTAATACTAACGTAACTCGAAACGGCGAGTTTCGTGACGCCAATGTTTCTGCCTTGGTTTGGGACTTGAACACCAAGAAAAACACCTACAATCTTTCGGGAAATTTCAAGTACAGCTACGTCAACAACCATTTTGATTTAGAAGATAAAAAAGGTACTAGTGCCTATTTCAATTTAGGCGAAACCAGCGGGAAATACCGCTACAGTATTGGCGGTGTTTATGCCTCAGATGATTTTGACAACAACGACTTAGGGATTAACTTCCAAAACCACTATCATGGATTTTACCTTAACTCGAGTTACCGGATTTTAAATCCTAATAATATTTTCAACACCTTTTTTACAAACCTGAACAATTACGTAGAATTTGACAACCGAACCGGTCGCATTCAATCGGGTTACTCTCGTTTGAACTTCAACACCACCGACAAAAAGAACGACTACTACGGCTTTGGCGCTACTATAAGTCCGTTAAAAATTTACGATTTTTACGAACCTCGATCAGAAAACCAAGAAAAGTTTGTCACGATACCGGAAAGCTTTAATGCGTATTTCTATTTTTCTAGTAATTACAATCGGAAATTTGCCTTAGATGTAAATCCTTTTGCCACGAAATTCAACGAAAAAGACCGCATGAATTATGGTTTTGTCATCAGTCCTAGATACCGTTTCAGCGACCGATTGGCCTTGATTTACAATTTCACTTTCAACCGACAAAACAACAATATCGGCTGGATTGCTTTTGACGAAGATGACAACACCATCTTTGCGCGAAGAAACCGCATAACTTACACCAATACCTTGCAAGGAAAGTATTCCATCAATAATAAAATGAACTTCAATCTGAATGTTCGCCACTATTGGTCGTTTGTAACCAACCACGATATTTTGACCTTACAAGACGACGGCGGTTTTGAAACCAATACAACCTACACCGAAAACCGTAACTCTAATCTCAACTTATGGAATTTAGACCTAACCTATTCTTGGTGGTTCGCACCGGGCAGTCAGGTTTCCATTCTATACCGCAACAATTCGGCTTTGTTCAGCAGAGAATTCAACCGACAGTTTGAATCTAATTTCCGCGACGCTTTGAACAACGATAATTTGAATCACGTATTCTCTATCAGCGTTCGTTATTTTATCGATTACAACTCGGTTAAAAATTCTCGTTTTTACAATTCGTTTACCAAACCTAAAACGAGAGAACGCTTCTAAAAAATCAATTTTATCCCTTATCTTTGTCGGGTAAAATTTTTCTCATGAACAAGAAAGTAATCCTGATGATTTTAGACGGTTGGGGCAAATCACCCGACCCGAAAGTTTCCGCTATTGACAACGCCAATGTGCCGTTTATTAATGGTTTATACAAACAATACCCGAACGCCCAATTAAGAACCGACGGTTTGAACGTAGGTTTACCCGAAGGACAAATGGGGAATTCAGAAGTGGGACACATGAACTTAGGCGCCGGTAGAATCGTGTATCAGGATTTGGCCAAAATTAACTTGGCCGTAGCCAACAAAACCATGGCACAAGAAAAGCCTTTGGTGGCTGCTTTTGAATACGCCAAAGCCAACAACAAAGCCGTTCACTTTTTAGGATTGGTTTCCGATGGCGGCGTGCATTCGCATACATCGCACTTGCGTGGTTTGATAGACGCTTCTCAGGAATTTGGTTTGTCAAACGTATTTATACACGCCTTTACTGATGGGCGCGATGTTGACCCGAAATCAGGTAAAGGTTATATTGAAGACCTGGAAAAATTCATCGGAAATACTTCGGTAAAAATAGCTTCAGTTGTTGGTCGTTATTATGCCATGGACCGAGACAAACGTTGGGAACGCGTAAAATTGGCGTACGATTTAGTGGTAAACGGTTTGGGAAAACACACTACTGATTTGACGCAAAGCATAGCCGATAGTTATACCGAAAACGTAACCGACGAATTCATTTTACCTTTGGTGAAAGTAGATGCCAACAACCAACCTTTGGCTAAAATTCAAAACGATGACGTGGTGATTTTCTTCAACTTCAGAACCGATAGAGGACGCGAATTAACCGAAGCCTTATCGCAAAAGGATTTTCACGAACACAACATGCACAAACTCAATTTGTATTACGTAACGATGACCAATTACGATGATACATATGAAAACGTACACGTAATTTACGATAAAGACAACATCACCGAAACCTTGGGCGAAGTGTTGGAAAAAGCCGGAAAGCAACAAATTCGCATTGCCGAAACCGAAAAATATCCACACGTAACCTTTTTCTTTTCGGGCGGACGCGAAGTGCCGTTTGAAGGCGAAACCCGCATTTTGAGAAATTCACCCAAAGTGGCCACCTACGATTTACAACCCGAAATGAGCGCCTACGAACTCAAAGATGCTTTGATTCCCGAATTGGAAAAAGGCAAAGTTGACTTTGTGTGTTTGAATTTTGCCAACGGCGATATGGTGGGTCATACCGGCGTAATGGAAGCTGCCATTAAAGCTTGTGAAGCTGTTGATGTTTGTGTGAAGGAAGTGGTTGAAACCGCTTTGGCAAATGACTACACTACTATAATTATAGCCGATCATGGGAATTGCGAAACCATGATTAACCCGGATGGTTCGCCGAACACGGCACATACAACAAATCCAGTGCCGATTATTTTAGTTGACAAAGACCATATTAGAGTGCATGACGGCGTTTTAGGCGATATTGCACCAACCATTTTAGAATTGATGGACATTCCGAAACCGGAAGTCATGACCGGAAAATCACTTTTAGTAAGACTATAAAAAAGCCCCGAAGATTCGGGGCTTTTTTTATTTCAACATTTCATAATAACTTCTTTCGATGTTTTCCTGATGGGTTGGATGCGCAATTTTCACCATCTCGTCGATGCGTTGCTTAAGGGTTTTACCGTATAAATTGGCTATGCCGTTTTCGGTGATGATGTATTGCACATGAGAACGCGTGCTAACTACACCGGCGCCTTGTTTGAGATACGGTACGATTCGACTCTCGCCTTTTTTGGTAATGGAAGGCAAAGCAATGATGGCTTTTCCGCCTTCGCTTAATGAAGCGCCTCGGATGAAATCCATTTGACCTCCAACACCGGAATACATGTTTGCCCCAATAGAATCGGCACAAACCTGACCGGTAACATCAACTTCTATTGCGGAATTAATCGCCACCATTTTCGGATTTTTGCGAATGCGTGCGGTATCGTTTACCATAGAAGATTCCTTCATTTCAATAAACGGATTGTCGCTTACAAAATCGTACAATCTTTTGGAACCGATTAAAAAGGTAGCTAAAACGCGACCACGCAAGGTGCCTTTGTAATTACAATTAATAACATCGCTTTCGATTAAATCGATGACACCGTCGGAGAACATCTCAGTGTGTAAACCTAAATCTTTATGGTTAGTTAATTTACTCAAAGCGGCATTGGGTATTGAGCCGATGCCCATTTGCAAGGTGCTTCGGTCTTCAATCAAGGAAGCTACATACTCGCCTATTTTTTCTTCTTCTTTAGAAAAAGTCGTTGGTTCATGACCAAAAATAGGTTCATTGACAGCTACCAAATAATCAATTTCGGATTCGTGCAAAATACCATCGCCAAAGGTTCTCGGCATTTGCGGATTGACTTGCGCGATGACAATTTTGGCATTTTCAATAGCAGCTACAGTAGCTTCAACAGAAACGCCCAGCGAACAATAGCCGTGTCTGTCGGGTGGTGAAACGTGGATAAAAGCCACATCAATCAGCAAGACTTTTTTGCGAAACAAATGCGGTAACTCGCTTAAAAATACCGGTGTATACGAACCGTTTCCGGCTTTTAAAGTGTGGCGCACATTGGCACCAATAAAAAATGAATTGACGTGAAAACTATCGGCTAAATCGGGATTGGCATAAGGCGCATTGCCTTCGGTGTGTAAATGACAAACTTCAACATTTCGTAACTCAGCTGCTCTTTCGGCTAGCGCTTTGGTTAACACAGTAGGTGTTGCAGCCGCAGCTTGAACATACACTCGATCGCTCGATTTGACCACTTTAACTGCTTCAGCAGCGGTGACATATTTGCTCATAACTAAAATTTTGTCCAAAATTAGACCTCAAATCCTTATAAAAATATGACATTTCTCATAAAGCCGTAATGAACTACTTTTAAATAAAAGTTAAAATTTCAATATTGATAGTTTTACTATTATCTTTGCAATCAAATACATTCAAAATCAATAGCTATGAAAAAGATTGTGATTTTAGTTTTAGGATTTCTCGGCGGGATTAATAGTTTGTCATCACAATCTATTCCGGTAGCCGACAACAAGAGAGTGGTGAGTTTAGAAGAAGCTTTGCGTTCGCCCAAAGAGGTGATTAATTTAGACCTGAGCAATCAGCAAATCAACTTAGATAAGATTGATTGGTCTGTATTTTCCAACTTGGAATACTTGAGTTTGAAAAACGACAATTTAACGGTTATTCCGGAAGGCCTTTCGAAACTGAGCAAATTAAAAACATTGGACTTGAGCGGCAACAACTTTAAAGTGTTACCCAAAACCCTGAAGAGCTTGTCCAAATTACAAGTATTGTATTTGAATGACGAAAAGCAATTCGATTTGGAAAAAAGCATGGACGTTTTGAGCAACCTGAGTAGCTTAAAAGAATTACATTTGGAAAACGACAAATTACAATCGCTTCCCAAACAGTTTGACAAAATGAAATCTTTGGAATTGTTGTATTTGAACGACAACGACTTTATGGAATTACCCAAACAAATCATGCGCCTGGATCATTTGCGCTTTTTGGATTTTAAAAACAACAAGGTTGACCCGAACCTACCTGACATGAGAAATTTGAACTTCGGATTTAAATTAATATTAGAATAACTATGATGACAGAAGCCATTATTCCGTTATTATCTTTGATTGCCTTAGAAGTAATCCTGGGGATTGACAACATTATTTTCATCTCTATTTTAGCCGATAAATTACCTGAAAGCCAACGGAACAAACTAAGGTTTTGGGGAATCGGATTAGCACTAATTATGCGTTTGTGTTTGTTGGCCTTGATTTCCTGGATTTTAAAACTGGACCAAACCTTGTTCCGCATATCAGACATCGATTTTACCGGAAAAGGCCTTATTTTGATTGTTGGCGGATTGTTCCTGATTTACAAAAGCACCAAAGAGATTTACCACAAAACTGAAGCTTTACAATCCGATGAACCAGTTACCGTTAAAAAAGCGTCTTTCGGGAAACTGCTGGGCGAAGTAGTTTTGTTGGATTTGGTTTTCTCAATCGACTCTATCATCACTGCGGTTGGCATGGTACAACAACTTTGGGTGATGTATACTGCAGTAATTGTCACGGTAGTAATTATGCTGGCAGCGGCTAAACCGATTAGTGAATTTATTGCCAAACATCCTTCTTTTAAAATCTTAGCCTTGTGCTTTTTAATGATGATTGGCGTTTCACTTATTGCTGAAGGCCTGCATTTTGAAATCCCGAAAGGTTACATCTATTTCTCGATGGCTTTTGCCTTTTTAGTCGATGTAATCCAAATGAAAACAATCAAATCGGTTCCTCATAAATAAAACAACATGAATAGTATCTTATCCAACATCACGATTACGGTAAATCCGAAACTATTTGTAAAAAATCCGGAGACCTCAGATTTAGGTAAAAAAATCATTCAAAAAAGCATACTCTTAATGGATGATATTGGTTTTGAGAATTTTACCTTCAAAAAGTTAGGCGAGCAAATCGGTTCAAACGAAAGCTCAATATACCGTTACTTTGAGAGCAAACACAAACTCTTGCTGTATTTATCTTCTTGGTATTGGGGTTGGTTGGAATACCGCATGGTTATTTCGACCACCAATATTCCTGATCCGATGGAAAAATTAAAAAGAGCCATTACGATAGTAACCGAAAAAATAGAAGATGATTCGAGTACTTTACATATCAATGAATCGATTTTAAACAAAATCATCATAGCCGAATTCACCAAAACATTGTTAACAAAAGAAGTAGACGAAGAAAACAAAGAAGGTTACTTTTTGGTTTACAAAAGGGTAATCAATCGCATCATCGACATTATTCAGGAAGTGAATCCGGATTATGCTTTTGCCAAAAGTTTGGCTTCTTCTATAGTAGAAGGTTCATTGCACCAACACTTTTTAAAAGACCATTTAAAAACCATTACCAATTGTAACGAAAACAATTCGCCAACGCAATTTTACATTGATTTGGCCCAAAAAATCTTAAGCAAATAATTATGGCTATAACAGCGTCTCAAAGGTTAATTAACCTACTCAAACTCGACCGCAAAGACATCACACAGGTATTTTTCTACGCCATCTTTGCCGGGTTGGTCAGCTTGTCTTTACCACTCGGAATTCAGGCCATCATCAACTTAATCCAATCCGGAAGAGTAAGCGTTTCTTGGATTGTATTGGTCTTCATTGTAATTGCGGGTGTGGCATTGGTTGGCATTTTATCGTTGATGCAATTGCGCATCACAGAAAATTTACAACAAAAAATATTCATTCGTTCCTCGTTTGAATTCGGATATCGTTTGCCCAAAATTAAAACGGAAGCTTTGCACAACCAATATCCGCCCGAATTAGCCAATCGCTTTTTCGACACTTTGACTATTCAGAAAGGAGCGTCAAAATTATTGATCGACTTTTCTTCGGCTTTGTTGCAAATTGTTTTCGGAATCATATTACTATCGCTTTACCATCCGTTTTTTATCTTCTTTGGTATCTTTTTGATGGCTTTGTTGTATATTATTTTTAAGTTCTCTTACAACTCGGGTTTGTCAAGTAGTTTGAAAGAATCGAAGTATAAATATAAAGTAGTGAGCTGGTTACAAGAAATGGCTCGAAACAACTTCAGCTTTAAAAAAACATCTAATTTCGACTTTGCCTTGACCAAAAACGACCGCTTGGTAGCTGAATATTTAACCCATCGCGAAAAACATTTCGGGGTAATTAAAAGACAATTTACCCAATTAATCATCTTTAAAATCATCATTACAGCCGGATTATTACTCATTGGCGGTTATTTGGTTTTGAATCAAAAAATGAACATAGGTCAGTTCGTAGCTGCGGAAATTATCATTTTATTGGTGATTAACTCGGTAGAAAAAATCATCATCGGATTAGAAACCTTGTACGATGTTTTAACTGCAGTAGAAAAAATTGGTCAAATAACCGATTTAGACATTGAAGAAACATCGTCTAAACCGGCCGACTATTGCTACACCAACATCCAATTGGCGGCGGAGAATTTAAGCTTCAAATTTCCCGATGCCACCGATTATGTGTTGGAAAAGATAAACCTCACTATCGAACAATCGGACAAAATTTATTTAGAAGGCAACAACGGTTCGGGAAAAACCACCTTAATCAGAATTCTATCCGGTTTAATGAAACCAACTTCAGGTTCGTTTTACATTAATGATGACACCTACCGCAAAATCGACTTAGAACAATATCGCTCGCAAATCAATACCATTATCACCGGCGAAACACCGTTTGAAGGCACCATTTTGGAAAACATTACTTTTAACAACCCATTGGTTTCTCAAGACGATTTAAAATGGGCGATTGACAGCGTTAAATTGGGCGACTTCATCAAATCGTTACCTAAAGGATTGGATACCAAAATTTATCCGGAAGGCAAGCAACTGTCTTCTTCCAATGCCCAAAAAATATTATTGGCCCGAAGCATTATCAACCGTCCGAAGATATTGTTCTACGAAGATGCCTTAGATAAAATGGACAACGATGCAGCGCAAGAAGTAATCGATTTTATCACTTCAAACGAGAATAAATGGACCTTAATTGTTTCCTCTAAAAACGACTATTGGAAACAAAAATGCAACCGAAAAATCACCATGAGCGACGGAAAAATTATTAACGACACTAAACAGTAATCGAAATGCTTAATATTTCTAACAACAATCGAATTGGCGAAACCATAGAAAAATACAGCACTTTTAAAACGCTGAGTGATCGCCCGCATTACAAAGTTTTGAATAAAATAATTGGAGGCGTTTCCCTTTTTGGTTTATTGATTTTGTTCTTGCCTTGGACGCAAAACATCTCAGGTTCGGGTGCTGTAACGACGCTAAAACCGGATCAAAGACCGCAAACCATTCACTCGGCTATTGCCGGAAGAATAGAAAAATGGTACGTTAAAGAAGGTGATTTTGTAAAAAAAGGCGACACAATTTTATTCATTTCGGAAACCAAAGAAGACTACCTGGATCCAAATTTGGTTAAAAACACCGAAAGCCAACTTAAAGCCAAAGAAATGGCCGGACAATCCTACGGCGGTAAAGTAGTTTCGTTGGAAGGTCAAATTGAAGCCATTCGAAACGAACGCCAACTCAAATTACAACAAGCCCAAAACAAAATCCGTCAAGCCATCTTAAAAGTCAAAAGCGACAGTATGGATTTGGTAGCCGTGCGTACACAAATTAAAATCGCCACTACCCAGTTCAATCGTTCCTTGGCCTTAAATAAAGAAGGCCTGAAACCAATGACTGATGTGGAAGAAAAACGCTTGAAATTGCAAGAAACCGAAGCCAAAATCATCACGCAGGAAAACAAATTATTGGCCAGCGAAAACGAATTGATTAACGCCAAAGTAGAAGTTAATCGCATCATAGCCGAATACAACGAGAAAGAGCAAAAAGCCAGCAGCGACAGGTTTACGGCCTTAAGCAGTCAGTACGATACTGAAGCCCAAGTCAATAAACTCAAAAACCAATACACCAATTACCAAATCCGAAACGGGATGTATTACATCAAAGCGCCGCAAAGTGGTTATGTTAACCGCGCATTGCAATCGGGAATCGGTGAAACCATTAAAGAAGGCACTCAGATTGTGAGTATCATGCCGGCCAAATACGACATCGCGGTAGAAACTTTTGTTTCGGCTACCGATTTACCGTTGTTACACAAAGGAGAAAAAGTCCGAATTTGGTTCGACGGCTGGCCTACTATTGTCTTCTCGGGTTGGCCTAACTTGTCTTACGGAACTTTCGGCGGTAAAATTGTAGCCATCGAAAACTTCATCAGCGACAATGGTAAATTTCGCGTTTTGATTGCGCCGGATGAAAACGAAGAAGCCTGGCCAAAACAAATCAGCATCGGTTCGGGCGCACAAACCTTAGCCTTACTCGACAATGTACCGGTTTGGTTTGAAATTTGGCGTACGCTGAACGGATTTCCACCAAACTATTATCAGCCTAAAAACAGTACTCAAAAAGACAAAAAATAATGAAATCGATTCTCATAGGTTTTTTATTGCTCGGATTTTCGGTTTGGGGTCAAAACACTACCAAAGAACTTACCTACAATGAGTTTTTGGGCTTTGTCAAAAAATACCATCCGCTGGTGAAAAGCGCCAACTTAGAAATCAATCAGGCACAAGCCAATTTAATGATGGCGCGCGGCGGTTTCGACCCGAAAATTGAAGTCGATTTTGAACAAAAGAAATTCAAAGACAACCAATACTATTCGATTTTAAACAGCAGTTTTAAAATCCCGACTTGGTACGGTGTGGAAATCAAAGCCGGTTTCGACAATAACGAAGGCATTTACCTCAACCCTGAAAACACCGTTCCCAATCAAGGCTTGACTTCTTTGGGAATTTCTGTGCCTTTGGGACAAGGTTTGTTTATCAACCAAAGAATGGCCGATTTGCGCAAGGCTAAAATTCAAGTAAAATTGAGTCAAGCCGAAAGAAATTTAATGGCCGTTTCGGTTTTATACGACGCTTCGGTGGCGTATTTCAATTGGAAACGAAACTATAATGAAGTTACACTATATCAAACCTATCTCAACAATGCCAATATCCGTTATCAAGGCATCGCCAAGTCGATTGAACAAGGCGACAAACCGGCTATTGACAGCGTAGAAGCAGGAATTATCGTTAGAAACAGAAAATTGAGTTTGGAAGAATCACAGTTGAAACTGGCCAAAGCCAAATTGGAGTTGGCCAACTTCCTGTGGTTGGAAAACAATGTCCCTCTCGAATTACAAGACGACATCATTCCGGAAGAAAATTTAGTGCTTACTATTAAAGAAACCTTGCGCACCAACGACTTAATGTTGGATAATCCTTCTTTGGAAAACCATCCGAAGATTAACGCTTTGGAGCAAAAAATCGAAATGCTCGAGGTAGATCGAAAACTCAAAGCCAATATGTTGTTACCAAGAATCGATTTAGGATATTCGTATTTGTCCGAGCCAAGATACTTTGACAATTATCGATTTCAAGATTATAAAGTCGGTTTGAACTTTTACTTCCCGCTTTTTTTGCGAAAAGAACGCGGCAGTTTGCAACTGGCCAAGCTGAAGTTACAAGATGTAAAATTCGATTTGGATTTGGAGCGAGTATCGTTGAAAAACAAAATTAAAGCGCAACAAACCGAAATCAGTTCCTTAGAAAAACAGAAACAGTTGATTGACAATTTAGTGGTAGATTACAACACCATGTTAACTTCGGAAGAACGGTTATTTACCTTTGGCGAAAGCTCGATTTTCTTAATTAATACACGTGAAAACAACTTAGTTTCCGCTCAATTGTCGAAACTAGTAATCGAAAACCGCTACTTCGATTCGAATGCCAAACTGTTTAAAATCATGGCCAATCCTGAATAAGTAAGCGTAAAATAATTACTTTTGCAACCTCATTCACGGCAACAAGCCCAATGCAAAAGTTAAATTACAGCAGATGATTATTCAAAAAACAGCAGAAGAAATCGAATTGATGCGCGAAAGTGCTTTGTTGGTTTCCAAAACTTTAGGCATGATAGCCACCGAAATAAAACCCGGAGTTACTACTTTACAACTCGACAAATTAGCCGAACAATTCATCCGTGACCATCAAGCGGTTCCGGGATTTTTAGGTTTGTATGGTTGTCCGTCGACTTTATTGACCAGCGTAAACGAGCAAGTAGTTCACGGTTTACCTACCAGCCGACCTATCGAAGAGGGCGATGTGGTATCGGTAGATTGCGGGGTGTTGAAAAACGAGTTTTACGGTGATCACGCTTATACTTTTGAAATTGGCGATGTGGCACCGGCGACCAAAAAATTGTTACAGGTTACCAAAGAAAGTTTGTACGTAGGAATCCGCGAGTTTAAAATAGGAAACCGCGTAGAAGATGTTGGAAATGCCATTCAAAAATACACTGAAGCACATGGCTACGGCGTAGTACGAGAATTAGTCGGACATGGCTTAGGACGCGTGATGCACGAAGCACCAGAAATGCCAAATTACGGCAAAAAAGGTCGAGGCAAATTATTTGTAGAAGGCATGGTAGTAGCTATCGAACCGATGATTAACATGGGAAGTCGCAACATCAAAACCTTGAAAGACGGCTGGACAATAGTAACCGCAGACAAAAAACCAAGTGCGCATTTTGAACACAATGTAGCTTTGGTAAACGGCAAGCCCGAATTGCTTTCGACTTTTGCCTATATCTATAAAGCTTTAGGTATTGAGAGTAACGAAGAAGAAGAATTCCGCCAAAAACCATTAGTGCTGTAATGAAGAAATTATTCAAATTCATCTTAAACACTATTCCGAGACCTATCTTAATTCGGTTAAGTATAGTAGTGCGTCCGATTTTGGCTTTTGTTTTGAAAGGCAGTCGTTTCACGGATCCGATTGACGGGAAAAGTTTCCGCATGTTTTTACCTTACGGTTACGGCAACCAAAGAAATAATGTGTTGTCTCCGAGTACACTTTCCTTAGAAAGACATCGTTTGTTGTGGTTGTATTTGCAAAACGAAACCGATTTTTTCACTGCTAAAGACAAAAAGAAAGTCTTGCATTTTGCGCCCGAACAGGAATTTTACAAACGGTTTAAGAAACAAAGCAATATCGAGTATACGACCACCGATTTACTTTCACCATTAGCAGATGTGAAGGCTGACATTTGTAACTTGCCTTTTGAAGACAACCACTACGATATTATTTTTTGTAACCACGTTTTGGAACACATTCCGGATGACACTAAAGCCATGCAGGAATTGTATCGTGTATTGAAACCGGGCGGCATGGGCATTTTCCAGATTCCGCAAGATTTGTCCAGGGCCGTTACTTTTTCGGATGACAGCATCACCGATCAAAAAGAGCGCGCTAAAATTTTCGGACAATACGATCACGTTCGGGTGTACGGCAGGGATTATTTTGACAAATTGAGAAGCATTGGATTTACTGTAATCGAAGAAGATTACACCCACAAGATTGCTCCTGAATTGGTAGAAAAATATTGTTTGGCCAAAGGCGAAATTATTCCTGTTTGTTACAAATAAAAAACCGCAAATTCACAAATTATCTATTTGCGAATCTGCGGTAAATTTTTTAAAAAAAATCTATTCCGGCATTAAAACACCAATGGCTTTATCTTTGGTTAAATATTTCTTTGCTACCTCTTGGATTTCTTTGGCAGTAACAGCTTTTACTTTTTCTGACACTGTTAAAATTTCCTCAGGATTTGAGCCATTCATAAACGAACGGGTAAAATTAGTCAACCAATAACGGTTTTCTTTGATTTTCTTTTTATACTCTAAAGCTTCAGCTTCTTTGTATTTGTTAACGTCTTTTTCTTCCGGACCGTTTTTAACAATTTTATCCAATTCAGCCAAAGCCGATACCGTTAGTTTTTCAGCATTTTCCGGACCGCATGGGAAACTGATGTTAAACCCGTATGATTCATATGGGACTTTAGACATACTGCCACGAGCGCTAACGCCATACACGCCACTTTCGTTTTCTCTTAATTCTTCCACCAATTTAATGGTAAGCACTTCACCTAAAGCAGTCATAGCAATAGCGTCATTAGAAGAATATGTTGCATCACCATAGTACATAATGGTTACATTACTTTTGGGATCTTTTCCTTTGTTGATTACTTTTTTAACATCGCCTTTTAAAAAGCGGTAGCCTAAATCTTTAGCCGTTTCTTTCGTATTGTTAGAAGGCAAAGAGGCAATATACTTTTTGGCAAAACTTTCCATAGCTGCATCATCAACATTACCAACAAAGAAGAATTCAAAATCAGCTGCATTAGCAAAGCGTTCTTTGAATTTGTTGTATGCTAATTCATAATCGGTGGCTGCCCATTTTTCTTCTGTTGGCACGATGCCGTTCCATCTTGGATTTTCTTTGTTCAAATAGCCGTAAAACTCTTGTTGGAAATAAAATCCGGGTTGTGAAATCATATTCCCCATAAAGTTGGATTGCTTTTGTTTGTAGCCTTCAAAAGCCGCTTTATCAAAATTCAAATCGGTAAAATAAGCGTGTAACATTTGGAACGCATACTCTAAATCTTTAGGCGTGGTATTCCCTCTGAAACCTTCTGTTACATTGCTAATGTAAGGCGTTACTGAGGCTATTTTGCCGGCCATAAACTTATCAATGTCGTTTTGGGTTAAACCTGAAAATCCGGCTTCTGTTAAACCGTTATTGGCGAACTGCGTTTTTTTGATTTCTTCATTTGAGTACATGTTGGTTCCCCCGAAACTAATGGCTTCTAACAAAATTTCGTCGTTTTTGAAGTCGGTTTTCTTATAAGTCACTTTTGCACCGTTGGAAAGCGTTAAAGTGGTCGCCCCAATTTTGTCATTGGTTTCTTTTTTCACTATAGCGCCTTCTTTAATGGGTTTGCGCAACAAACTTGAAGCTACCGCCTTATCTTCATATGGTTTTAAATCTTTAGCATTAACAACTAAAGCCTCTAAAACTTCTTTTTCGGTTACTTTTTTCAATCCTTCTTTTTCAGGTGAAGTAATCACCACTACCCTGTTATCGTTTTTGATAAAATCTTTAATTAAACCATTCACCTGTTCTAATTTGATGGAAGAAAGTATTTTTCCCATATTTTGGTATTCCCATTCTATGCCGGGCATTGGGCTTTCTTCTAAGAAATTTGATTGGCATTCCCAGATTAAGTCCTCTGAGTTGGTCTTGTCTCTGTCTTTGTATTGATTTTCTATTCTGGAAATGATTTCGCTTTTGGCTCTTTCAAATTCTCCGGTTGTAAAACCATACTTTTTGACTCTTTCGTTTTCGGCAACCAATACTTTCAATGCTTCAATTTGTTTCTTTTCATCAATCATAGCAAAAGATTGGAAAGCTTCTTTGTTTCTGGCAAAAGTTCCGCCGTGATAAGTATACCCATAAGTAAATGGTGGTGTCGGTGAATTGGCCAACTCGTTCAAACGGTTATTCAACATGGTTGAAAAAACACCTTCAGTCAATTTATCTTGTAAATCCTTGATGGTTTTGATTTTTTTTGGCGCTTCATAATCTTTATACAACAATTGAATTTGGGTTTGAGCCGCTTCTTTATCACTTTCAATCGCCACTAAAGTTTCTTTGTGATTGGGAACATCAAACACTTTTCTTGGTTTCTCATTAGCCGGATTTTTGTAACTCTCGAAATGATCTTTGATTTTTTGCTCCATTTGGGCCACATCAATATCTCCAATTACAATAACACTCATCAAATTAGGACGATACCAATCTTTGTAAAAATTGGTTAATTTTTCATGAGTGAAATTTTGTAGAATTTCTTTTTTCCCTATCGGCAAACGATCGGCATATTTGGATTGGTACATCATTTTAGGAATGTAGCGATCTTCCATTCTTTTGTCGGCGCCTAACCCTAATCGATACTCTTCTAAAACCACTCCTCTTTCTTTGTCAATTTCCTCAGGAGTTAAATTGGCATTAAAAGCCCAATCTTCGATGATTTGGAATCCTTTTTCTAATTTTTCTGGATTGTCGGAAGGTAACGGAAGAAAATACACCGTTTCATCAAAACTGGTATAAGCATTGAGGTGTTGACCAAATTTTATCCCTATACTTTGTAAGTAATCCACCAATTGATTTTTCGGAAAACGTTTGGTTCCATTAAAGCACATGTGTTCCATAAAGTGCGCCAATCCTTGTTGGTCGTCGTTTTCTAAAATGGAACCGGCATTAATAACCAGTCGCAAATCCACTTTATTTTCTGGCTTACTGTTTTTCCTAATGTAATAAGTGAGTCCATTCTTTAAGGTTCCTTTTTTTACATTAGGATCAAAGGGAATAGCATCGGTTGGTTTTAACTCCTGAGCAAAAAGTGCTGCCGGAAACAAAAAAAGGACCAATGCCGATTTTAAAATTTGTTTCATAAAAATTTAGATTTTTGTTTTTGAATTAAGGATAATAACGGATAAAAGCAATCTTTATTGTGAAACTAAGAAAAGATTTACGAAATTTAAATCTCATTAACTATAATTTAGTAACTGCAAATTGGAAATGACTATAAGTGGCACCATTCGTGTGGTATTAATTAGTATATTTACGTTTCGAAAATTGAATATCATGTTTAAAAAGCGCTGCTACACCTTAGCTTTATTTATTCTTTCTGCCACGGTTTTTGCTCAAGTTGAAAAAGAAATCCCGCCACCCTATAATATCAAAACTGTCAGCTTTGTCCAAAACAGTCAAAATGCCATTCCGATTTTCCGATTGGGCGATACCTTTCAGTTTCAGTTTGACGATTTGTATGGCAACGAAGCCAATTATTTTTACACCATCACGCATTGCGATTACGATTGGAAGCCTTCGCAATTATTTAAAAACGAATATCTGAATGGTTTCGACGATCAGCGCATACAAGATTACACCAATTCGTTGACCACTTTACAATTGTATTCGCATTATCGATTGACTTTCCCCAACCGTTTCACTCAGTTTCGTGTTAGCGGCAACTATATTCTAAAGATTTTAAACGATGACAAAGAAGTCGTTTTTACCAAAAAATTCATCTTGTACGAAGAATTGGTAACCGTTCCGATGCAAGTGAGAAGAGCCCGAAACTTATCGGTTACCAATCAAAAACACAATTTAGACTTCACCATAAAGTCGACCACCATCACTTTCCAAAGTCCGCTCCAAAACGTAAAAGTAATGTTATTGCAAAACGGCAAATTTGACAATGCGATTACCGGAATCAAACCGCAATACACTATCGGAAACGATTTGATTTACCGCTACGACAGTGAAACCCAATTTTGGGCTGGTAATGAGTTTTTGTTCTTTGAAAACAAAGACATCCGCGCGGCCAACAACAGCATCGGAAGAATAGATTCGAACGGCGGTATTTACAATGCGCATTTGTATTTGCACGAAGCCAGAGCCAATGCACCTTACACCTACTATCCCGATATCAACGGAAATTTCATCATTAAAAACATCAACGCCCAAAACAACGAAATTGAAGCCGATTACGCTTGGGTGTTTTTTACGCTCTCAGCACCCAATTATTTTGGTAAAAAGTCGGTTTATGTTAATGGCATGTTTAACGGTTTTGCCATAGGTGAAGAAAACAAAATGGAGTATAACGCTGAAAAAGCCATTTATGAAAAAGCCATCATGATCAAGCAAGGATTTACCAACTATCAATACGTGATTGCAGATGCTAATGGTAAAGTTGATGAAGAAAATGCTATCGACGGCAACTTCCACCAAACCGAAAACAATTATTTTGCCTTGGTGTATTACCGCGAAAACAACCAACGTTACGACCGCATTATCGGCAAAGGAATTGCCAGTTCCGTTGATATCACTTACTAATCAAAATTTAACATCTAATTCACTTAAGCAAGCGTATTTTTTGTAAATTTGACAACCTAATAGAATGAATACTACATGGTTTCACAAATAACAAGAGGCATTAAAATTTCGGTTCTGACTAGTTTTGAAGGTACTTACTTCAAAAACTATAAGATTCATTTTGCCTTTAGTTATGAAATTACGATTGAAAACCACAGTAAAGATTCGGTACAACTCAACTCACGCCATTGGGAAATTTTAGATTCTCTCAATGAAAAAGAAATTGTAGATGGCGAAGGTGTAATCGGCAAAAAACCGGTACTCAAACCTGGCGAAAAACACACTTACAACTCGGGTTGTTTGTTGGCTTCTCCTTTTGGAGCCATGAGCGGTCACTTCAACATGATCAACTTTACTACGACCAAAACGTTCAAGGTAATAGTGCCGACTTTCAAATTAAGCGCTCCTTTTGCTTTGAACTAAAGCGAGGTTTCTCCAAAGTTAATCTTTGCCTTCTCGTATTAAGAAATCGGAAATTCCTTTGTACTTTTGTGTCAGTTTTTCAGATTCTGATTATCTGAAATTCTAAGATGTCTAACACTCTAATACTCTAAAATATGCCTAAAGGATTTTTTCATGTCCCTAAAGCGGTCAATGAACCTGTAAAATCATACGCTCCTAACTCGCCTGAAAAAGCAGCCGTTTTAGCAGCCTACCAAAAAATGTGGAACGAAACCATTGATGTTCCCAATTATATCGGAAGCGAAGAAATCCGCACCGGTAATACCCGTAATATGACGGCACCTCACGACCACCAACACGTGGTTGGCACCTATCATTTAGCCGAAAAAAAACACATTGAACAAGCCATCGCTGCTGCTTTAGAAGCCAGAAAAAAATGGGCCAATATGGCTTGGGAACAAAGAGCTGCTATTTTTTTAAAAGCAGCCGAGTTGATTGCCGGACCTTACCGCGCTAAAATTAACGCTGCGACCATGATTGCACAATCCAAAACTATTTTCCAAGCTGAGATTGATGCTTCTTGTGAATTAATCGACTTCTTGCGTTATAACGTGGAATTCATGACACAAATCTATAGCGACCAACCTAAGTCAGTTTCCGATGTTTGGAACCGAGTAGAATACCGTCCGCTGGAAGGTTTTGTGTACGCTATTACGCCTTTTAACTTTACAGCAATCGCTGCCAATCTTCCTGCCAGTGCCGCCTTAATGGGCAACACTGTGGTTTGGAAACCTAGCGACAGTCAGGTTTTTTCAGCAAAAATCATTATTGATGTATTCCAAGAAGCCGGTGTGCCTGAGGGTGTGATTAACGTAGTGTTCGGAGATCCGGTTATGATTACTGATACCGTTTTGGCCAGTCCTGATTTTGCCGGAGTACATTATACCGGTTCCACTTTCGTATTCAAAGAAATTTGGAAAAAAATCGGCCAAAACATCCACACCTATAAAACATACCCAAGAATCGTTGGAGAAACCGGAGGAAAAGACTTTATAATGGTTCACCCGAGTGCCAATGTAAAACAAGTGGTAGCCAACAGTATTCGCGGTGCTTTTGAATTCCAAGGCCAAAAATGTTCCGCCGCTTCCAGAGCGTATTTTCCAAAATCGCTTTGGCCGGCTATTAAAGAAGAAATGGGCAAAGAATTGGCTACCATCAAAATGGGAAGCCCTGAAGATTTCTCCAATTTCGTTACTGCAGTTATTCACGAAGGTTCTTTTGATAAATTGGCTAAATATATTGACCTAGCAAAACAAGATGCTGACGCTGAAGTAATTTTTGGCGGGAATTACAATAAATCGAAAGGTTATTTCATCGAACCAACCGTAATCTTGACTTCCAACCCGAAATACACTACTATGGAAACCGAATTGTTCGGGCCGGTATTGACAGTTTATGTATACGAAGACGCTCAATGGTCTGAAACTTTAAAATTGGTAGATGAAACTTCAGAATATGCTTTAACCGGAGCTATTTTCAGCAGAGACCGCTATGCTATTGAAGAAGCTACTTTGGCTTTACAAAATAGCGCCGGAAATTTCTACATTAACGACAAACCAACCGGAGCTGTAGTAGGTATGCAGCCTTTTGGTGGCGCCAGAGCTTCAGGAACTAATGACAAAGCCGGTTCAATGCAAAATTTACTGCGTTGGGTTTCTCCAAGAACCATCAAAGAAACCTTTGTTACACCAGCCGATTATCGCTATCCTTTTTTAGGAGAATAATCGTATCTTATTCAAAATCAAAAAAGTCCGGGTTTACACTCGGACTTTTTTTTTACGATTCAAATGGTATTTTTTGTATATTCGAGCGTCAAAATCAAAAATTGAAACTATGAAAAAAATTACGCTTTTGGTAATTTCTTTACTATCCCTATTTACTTTCGGCCAAGACAAATCCTGTGACTTGCTGCAAGAGAAAAGCCAAACCAAAATTATCTACGACAGAGTTTTCGGCTTGGCGGATGCTACCAAAGCCCGTCAAAAAGACGTGAGTACTACCTATTTTATTCAGTTGTACCACGAAATACAAAGAGCCGATTTTTTAAAGCGATTGCCTCAATTGGAAATATTGAAGAACGCCGGTAAATTGGGAGCCATACAAAATGAAATTCCGTTAAGTGTATTAATCACCGATTTTGAAAAAATCAGTGCCAATGCCATTGAAAGCGGTGATGTTTTTTTGAACGCCAACCAACAATACCAACCTAAAGAAGGCTCGGCAACCATTTTTGAACGTCATAGTGCAAACTTGATTTCACCTTTGGTCGGAACAGCTAAAACCAATACGATTACTTTTGTTTTAAAAGATGCATTTATATTTAACACCACTAACCGAACTATCAGCAATATAGCCTATCAAGATAAAGGGAACGGTCAATGGCATAACATAGTGCAAAACCAACCTTTCACGATTCATTTCAATGAAGAAGGCTTACAAACTGTAAATTGTCGATTGGAGTTCAGCAACGGAGAAACCACCTACCAATCTTTTACAATAAAAGTTGGCTCTACAAACGGAATCACAGCCAGAAACAATCAAAACCCAAATGCTCCAAATGCGGTTAACACCGTAACAGCTACTATACCTTATCAAGGTTTTGGCGAAACTGCCGCTTTTTTTGGTCAAGGCGAATACGAAATTTTCCCGGACACTGTAGACGGTATTTTAGACAAACCGGTTTTTTTAGTAGATGGATTTGATCCGGGTGATGCCAGAAGCATTGCCTTAACCTATGCCGGTTTAAATTATGGCACCAACCAAAATTTAGCTGATTATTTAAGATCTCTCGGTTTTGACATTGTTATTGTAAACTTTCCAAATTACACACGCCCTAACTCTACAACAGTAATCGATGGCGGTGTAGATTTCATCCAAAGAAACGCCTTCGTTTTGGTACAAGTCATCAATCTGATTAACGCTCAAAAAGTAGGTGTCGAGAAAAACGTGATTATCGGGCCAAGTATGGGCGGACTGATTTCCCGTTACGCCTTGCGCTATATGGAAATAAATAATTTGAACCACGATACGCGATTGTACATTTCGTTTGACTCGCCACACAAAGGCGCTAATGTTCCAATTGGCTTTCAACACTTATTCAATTACATGGCCTACGGACCGCTGGGAAGTACCGCTGTACAACCGGTTGTGGATGGTTTAATAAAAAGTCCGGCCGCCCGACAAATGCTAATTGATCACATGGAAGGACACCTTCAATCCGGAAGTGCCTTCGAATTCAACACCGCTGCAGCTTCCTTGTTACCAGTTGGCGTGCCTAACTACAGAAATGCTTTCCAAAACGAATTGAACGCAATGGGATTCCCAACTACTGTTAGAAATGTTTCAATTGCTAACGGAGCCGGAAACGGAACCATGAATTACACTCCGAATTTTGAGGTCATGAATCATACTTTCAATGTAACCTCAACACAAAGAGCCATTATTAACCTTCGTTTCACACCTGCTGCCAACCAAACCAATCAAGTAAGTCGATTCCGAGGACAAGCCAATCTTTTTACTTGGTTCACCGTTTATGAAAGTTTAGCGAATTCAAAAGCACCAACGGATACCGACGGATTGGACACCGCTCCGGGAGGTCGATTTGACATGACCGGTTTTCAAG
This sequence comes from Flavobacterium cheonhonense, assembly GCF_035671315.1. Taxonomy (NCBI): domain Bacteria; kingdom Pseudomonadati; phylum Bacteroidota; class Flavobacteriia; order Flavobacteriales; family Flavobacteriaceae; genus Flavobacterium; species Flavobacterium cheonhonense. The sequence continues at coordinate 1,003,657 of NZ_JAXAVY010000001.1, read as the reverse complement.
CCGATTTGGGAGCGGATCCTTTATTGACTGAGTTTTTCGACAACCTCAACGCCGATTATTTTACGTTTATTCCCACTTGGAGTTCGATGGCTATCTCCGGAACTAACAATTTGTATGCTCCGGTGACCGGTTCCTCAGCGACTCCGTTTGTGGCGTCTTCGATACCGACAGTTAATGAAAATCACGTGACTTTAAACTCCAACAATGTGACTTTTGCATTGAATGAAATTATCAGCGGCGCTTTAGTAACAAATGACCAAGCACTAACGTCACTTTGGATCAAAAATCCGGCAGACAAAACCATCGAAATCAATAGTGATTACAGTATAGAAAATGCGGCTATCACAGTAACCGATATGTTAGGCAAAATCATTTATAGTGTGAAGCATCAAAACATCAACGGCATTCTTGAAATTCCGGTTTCATTGACGAAAGGGATTTACTTCATCAATATCAACACCGAAAACGGTAGTATTACCAAGAAGATCATTAAAAACTAAAAAAAAGCCTCTCGATGGAGAGGCTTTTTTTATGGTTTAAATTTTAAAGGCAAGTGCACTACCTTTTTGGTTTCGAAAAAAGGATCCGAAAAAAGGTTGGCTATGTTGTACTCGGTAGCTTTCGGGAAATCTTTCAACTCTTCGGTTAAATCGCCGCCTTTTAAGTATAAAATGCCGTTGTGTAAGGCGTGCTTGTTTTGTTTTTTGATTTTATCCTTGACCCAAGCGTAAAAATCAGGCATATTGGTTACGGCTCTACTGACGATAAAATCATAATCGCCTTTGGCGTTCTCGGCTCTCATTTGCTCTGCTTTGACATTTTTTAAACCCAAACCATCCGCAACGGCTTGAACGACTTTGATTTTTTTGGCGATAACGTCAATCAGGTAAAAACGTGTTTCAGGGAATAAAATAGCCAAAGGAATTCCGGGAAATCCGCCACCGGTTCCGACATCCAAAATGTAAGTTCCGGGTTCAAAAGGCTGCACTTTGGCAATGGCCAACGAATGTAAAACGTGTTTGGTGTACAATTCATCGATGTCTTTTCGGGAAATAACGTTAATCTTCGCATTCCAATCGTGATACAGCGATTCCAATTTCTGAAACTGTACAAGCTGATTATCAGTAAGATTAGGAAATTGTTTAATAATTTCTTCCATAAAAAGAGTTTTGAACAAAAATAGCGTTTTCGTTGATATTTATGATAGCTTTATCATCTTTAAAATAATTATATAATTATCTTTACGGAAATTTTTAGAATACCCTTAATTTATGAATACCACAACACCCGTTTTCTCTAAGAACGACAACCTTAAGTTTTTCAGAACACTAAACTCCAGAGTAAACAACTACTTTAAAGAAAACAACCTCGACAAAACCGGAAATTGGAAATTACATCTTAAAACGATTGTAATGTTTACCATTTTCCTAACCCCATATTTTATCTTACTAGCCATGGATATGCCTTTTTGGGCTTATCTGTTATTGAACGTAGTTATCGGAATCGGAATGGCCGGCGTTGGCATGAATGTAATGCACGACGGAAACCACGGTTCTTATTCCAACAAATCATGGGTGAACAAAATCATGGGCGGCAGCATTTACATCTTGGCCGGAAATGTTTACAATTGGCAAGTCCAACACAACGTTTTACACCATACATACACCAACATTTTAGGACACGATGAAGATTTAGAAGCCGGAAGAATTTTGCGTTTTTCCAAAACCGCCAAATGGTACCGTTTTCATAAATTTCAACACTATTACTCGATTTTCTTGTACGGTTTGTTAACCTTCAACTGGGCGATTACCACCGATTTCCTTCAAATGAAACGCTATTTGAAAAGAAACTTATCTTATGGCGAATTCAAAAAACCGGCAATCCGTTGGACAACCTTAATCATTACTAAAGTCATCTACTTCTCCATTTGGTTAGTACTTCCTATAGTTATGGGAATCTCTTGGTGGAAAGTAGTATTAGGCTTTTTAGTAATGCACTACACTGCAGGTGTTATCTTAAGCGTTGTATTCCAATTAGCGCACGTTGTAGAAGACACCCATAATCCCGTACCGGATGAAAACGGTGAAATTGAAAACACTTGGGCCATTCACCAATTGTTTACTACTGCCAACTTTGCCCCTAAAAACTGGTTGGTAAACTACTACACCGGTGGATTAAACCACCAAATTGAACACCACATTTTCCCAAATATTAGCCATATCCACTACGGCAAAATCGCCGAAATCGTGAAGCAAACCGCCAAAGAATGTGAGTTGCCTTATTACGAATTCAAAACCACGCGAGCGGCAATTGCCTCTCATTTCAAGCACTTAAGAGAATTGGGCAGACAACCGCAATTAACATAACATAAAAACGGGACGCCTTTATTGGCGTCTCTTTATTTAACATCCTATACAACAACACAATGAGTATTTTATCGGACAGAATTAACAAACTATCTACCTCACAAACACTGGCTATGGCAGCCTTAGCCAGAGAATTAAAAGCCCAAGGCAAAGACATCATCAGCTTGAGTTTAGGTGAACCCGATTTTAACACGCCCGACTTCATTAAAGAAGCGGCTAAAAAAGCCATCGATGACAACTACAGCACTTACACCCCGGTTGACGGTTATGTAGAACTCAAAGAGGCCATTTGCCGAAAGTTCAAAAGAGACAACAACCTCGATTACAAACCGGCCAACATCGTCGTTTCCACCGGTGCCAAACAATCATTATACAATGTGGCGCAAGTGATGTTGAATGACGGTGACGAAGTCATCCTTCCCGCACCGTATTGGGTTTCATATTATGAAATCATCAAACTTTCCGGCGGCGTTCCGGTAGAAGTACCAACGTCTGTTGAAAGCGATTTCAAAATCACACCCGAGCAGCTGGAAAAAGCCATCACACCCAAAACCAAAATGATGTGGTTCAGTTCTCCTTGCAACCCAAGCGGTTCGGTGTATAACCGTGAAGAATTAGAGGCCATCGGCAAAGTCTTAGAAAAATACCCAAACATCTATATTGTTTCCGACGAAATTTACGAACACATCAATTTCTCAGGAACGTTTTGCAGTATCGCTACCATTCCTGGCTTATTCGACAGAACCATTACGGTTAACGGTGTTGCCAAAGCCTTCGCCATGACCGGCTGGAGAATCGGTTACATTGGCGCACCCGAAATCATCGCTAAAGCGTGTACCAAAATGCAAGGTCAAGTCACTTCCGGCGCTAACTCTATCGCACAAAGAGCTACAATCACAGCCGTGGATGCCGACCCTAGTGTACTGAACAATATGGTGACGGCCTTTAAAAACCGCAGAGACTTGGTAGTCGCCTTAGCCAAAGAAATTCCGGGCTTCAAAATCAACGTGCCCGAAGGTGCCTTTTACCTTTTCCCTGATGTTTCGGCTTATTTCGGTCAAACCTTACGCGGAAAAACCATCAACAACGCCGACGATTTCTCGATGTATTTGCTCTCCGAAGCCAACGTAGCTACCGTTACCGGCGACGCTTTCGGAAACCCGAACTGCATCCGTTTGTCATACGCGACCAGCGAAGCCTTACTGACAGAAGCTTTTAAAAGAATTAAGGAAGCATTAGCTTAAAACCATACGCCTCAAGGAAACTTGGGGCTTTTTTATAGCGTTACCCTTTGGGTCAGGCTTTCGGCTTTATCTCTCCGCTACACTACGAGGATATCGCCTCAATCCTTAACGCAAAACAGACCGCTTAGACATTTTAGAATGTCAGACACTTTCGTAAAAGTTCTGATTTTTTTTAAATCTAAGAAGTCTAAAAATCTAACAATCTAAAAAGTCTAAACATGACTAAAAAAATACTACTTCTCGGTTCCGGCGAACTAGGCAAAGAATTTGTCATCGCCGCCCAACGCATCGGACAAACGGTTATTGCTGTCGACAGTTATGAAAATGCACCCGCCATGCAAGTCGCCCACGACTTTGAAGTCATCAACATGCTCGATGGTGCCGAACTCGACCGTATCGTAGCCCAACACCAACCGGATTTTATCGTTCCCGAAATCGAAGCCATTCGCACCGAACGTTTTTACGATTATGAAAAACAAGGCATAACCGTTGTGCCATCCGCAAAAGCAGCGAACTTCACCATGAACCGCAAAGCCATTCGCGATTTAGCGGCCAAAGACTTAGGCTTACGAACCGCCAACTATAGATACGCAACCTCAGCCGAAGAATTACGCAACGCAGTAGCGGAAGTCGGTATACCGTGCGTGGTAAAACCATTGATGAGTTCTTCCGGCAAAGGCCAATCCACCATCAAAACCGAAGCGGATATCCTAAAAGCTTGGCAATACGCCGAGGAAGGTTCGCGTGGCGACATCATTGAAGTCATCGTAGAAGCCTTTGTCAATTTTCATTCCGAGATTACTTTGTTGACCGTTACTCAAAATGGCAATCCAACGTTGTTCTGTGCACCAATCGGTCACCGACAAGAGCGTGGCGATTACCAAGAAAGTTGGCAACCGGCCGAGGTTTCTGATAAAGACCTTCAAGAAGCCCAAAACATGGCGCGAAAAGTCACCGAAGCGTTGGGCGGCGCGGGTTTATTCGGCGTTGAATTTTTCCTGACCAACGAAGGGGTTTATTTCTCAGAATTATCACCAAGACCACACGATACCGGTATGGTAACCTTAGCCGGAACGCAAAACTTCAACGAATTTGAATTGCATTTGCGTGCCGTTTTGAGCCTGCCTATTTTTGAAATTACGTTGGAAAAAGTAGGAGCCAGTGCTGTAATTTTAGCAGGAGGAAATTCGAATAATCCAACGTTTAGCGGAATTTCCGAGGTAGCCGCTTTACCCAAAACCGATTTTCGTATCTTTGGGAAACCAAGTGCTCGTCCTTACCGCAGAATGGGAGTCGTTTTAACACATGATTCGTTAGAAACTCCAATTGAAAACGTAGTAGAAAGAGCCAAAGAAACCGCAAAATTAGTAACCGTAAATTTATAATGATGAAGAAATTATTGTTAGTGGCTTTCCTCACTTTAGGAATCAACGCCATGAATGCCCAAGAAAAAAAGCCACAAGTAGTAGAAGCTTCTTGCGGACAATGCCAATTCGGAATGAAAGGCAAAGCCGGTTGTGACTTAGCCGTTCGCATCGATGGAAAAACCTATTTTGTAGACGGAACCGACATCAACAAACACGGAGATGCTCACGCTGATGACGGGTTTTGCTCAGCCATCAGAAAAGCGGAAGTAGTGGGAGAAATTAAAAACGACCGATTCGTAGCTTCGAGTTTTAAGTTACTACCTCTGAAAAAAGAAGACCACAACAACCACGACGGTCACCAACATTAAAAACCAAGCGGCCTTTCAGTGACGAAAGGCCGCTTTTTTTGGCGCTATTTTCGTATTTTTGAAACCATGAGCTTGATTTTAGACAATATCGCCAAACACATTTCCCTAACGCCGGAAGAAGAACAACTGTTTTTGTCTAAAACTGAAACGCGACAAGTCAAAGCCAAAACCATTTTACAAAATGCCGGTCAGGTTTGCAAGGATGGCTACTTTGTAAATTCTGGTTTGCTGCGAAGCTTCAGCATTAACGACAACATCGTCGAACACGTGATGAGCTTTGCCTGCGAAGGTTGGTGGATCAGCGACATGTACAGTTTACTTTCTCAAAAACCCGGCAATCTTTTTATTGAAGTATTGGAGGATGCCGAAATTATTGTCCTTTCTAAAGAAAATCAAGAACAACTTTACCTCGAAATTCCAAAATTGGAACGATTCTTCCGGATCTTAACGGAGAATTCGTTAGTAGCCAACCAAGAGCGCTTGATGGACAACTTAAGTCTAACCGCCGAAGAACGCTACGAGAAATTCTGCAAAAAATACCCATCGCTTATTCAAAAATTACCTCAAAAGCAAATGGCTTCTTATATTGGTGTTACTCCTGAATTTTTTAGTAAAATGAAAGCGCGAATGTTGAAGAAGTAAACGCAATCCTCATGCATATTACTGATTATCGAATAACTCAGCTACTTAGTTACTCAGCCAGTCATCAACTTCAAATATTTCTTAACCTACATTAAGTGTCTCAACTTACCCTTGATTGTAAATTTGTATCATAATAATCACTAAATTTATACATCATGGCATCGAAACAAAGTTTCGATTGCATTTGACCATTAAAAAACAAACTAAAAAAGCAAATGAAAAATACCATTTTACACAAAGCCGAGACCAGAGGACATGCCAATCATGGTTGGTTAGATGCGCACCATACCTTTAGTTTTGCCAGTTACTATAATCCCGACCGAGTACAGTTTGGCGTTTTGCGCGTATTAAACGACGACATAGTGGCCGGCGGCATGGGCTTCGGGACACATCCGCACGACAATATGGAAATCATCACCATTCCGCTCGAAGGCGATTTGGCGCACAAAGACAGCATGGGCAATACCGAAGTTATCAAGTTTGGTGATGTGCAAGTTATGAGTGCCGGAACCGGAATCCAACACAGTGAATTCAATCCGAATCACGACCGCAGAACCAATTTGCTGCAAATTTGGGTATTCCCAAAATACCGCAATGTGGAACCGCGTTACCAACAAATAACCTTAGACACCACCGACCGTCATAATAAGTTACAACAAATTTTATCTCCTAATGCCGATGATGCCGGTGTTTGGATTCACCAAAATGCTTGGTTTCACATGGGCAATTTAGACCAAGGTGTAACTTTGGAATACAGCCGTAAATTAGAAGGCAACGGATTGTATGTATTTGTAATCAAAGGAAATGTGAAAGTAGACGGACAAGACTTGTCCCAACGCGATGGGTTAGGGATAACCGATTTTGAAAAAGTAACTTTTGAAGCGACTTCCGAGGCTGAAATCTTGTTGATGGAAGTCCCTATGTTTCAATAATTAAAAACCTCCGCAAATTCGCAAACCAAATAATTGGTGCATTTGCGGTTAAACCTTAAAAAGATGCAAAACGAAGTACAACTTAAAATCGACGGCAATAAAGGCTTTTTTTACATTGAAATTGAGGGCAAGCAAGAAGCCATGATGACCTTTGTTTTTGCCGGCGAAGATAAAATCATCATCGATCACACCGAAGTCAATCCCGGCAATGAAGGCAAAGGCTTTGGCAAAAAAATGGTCACCAAAGCCGTGGAATATGCTCGAGAAAACAACCTCAAAATCATTCCGCTCTGTCCTTTTGCCAAAAGTGTATTTGACAAGGTGGCCGAATTTAGAGACGTTTTATAATTAATAGTTTATGGCAAATCTTTTAGAAAATAATGTAGAAGGTAAAATTGGCACCCAAAAATATTTGTGTTCCATTACTTGGCGCAATGGTACTTTGTTGATGGACGAACCGGAAAATGTGGGCGGACAAAATATCGGTCCCGATCCGTTTTCTACTTTTTTAGCCTCTTTAGCGGGTTGTACATTATCTACCCTACGCATGTACATAGACCGAAAAGGATGGGACATCCCGGAAATTTTCATTTCACTAAACTTATCTCAGGAAATTAAGGGCGAATTAGTCACTACCATCACTCGTGACATTTCGTTTTCAAACGAAGTAAGTCCGGAAATTAAAGAGCGATTATTGCTGATTGCCGAAAAATGCCCGGTCTCAAAAATTCTGAAAAACCAAATTCAAATCGACACTAAAATCTAAAAATCATGGATCCTAACAACCTAACCAAAGAATACACCAACGGCGAAGTGACCATAGTATGGCAATCGGGCAAATGCATTCATTCGGCCAATTGCGTCAAAAACAATCCGGATGTATTTAAACCTAAGGAAAAACCTTGGATTACACCTGAAGGTTCGACTACTGAAAAAATTATCGAAACCATCAACAAATGTCCGTCGGGCGCCTTGACGTATTATTTAAACCAAGCAAAATGAAAAAAATACTAGCCTTTGGCGGTTCGTCGAGCCGGAATTCGATTAACAAACAACTGGCCGTTTATGCCGCTAATTTGTTTAAAAATACCAGTATTGAAGTATTAGATTTAAACGATTACGATATGCCTGTTTTTTCCGTTGACCGTGAAAAGGAAAACGGAATTCATCCTTTGGCTCAGGATTTTTATGATAAAATGGGTCGAGCTGATTTCATAGTGCTTTCCTTGGCTGAGCATAACGGCGCTTATTCAGCCGCTTTCAAAAATATCTTGGATTGGGCATCTCGTATCAACGCTAAAACCTTCCAACAAAAACCCATGCTTTTATTGACTACTTCTCCCGGTGCTCGTGGCGGCTCTAGTGTTTTGGACATCGCTTCAAAACGATTTCCTTTTCAAGGCGCTGACCTGAAAGGAAGTTTTTCTTTGCCGAGTTTTCACGATAATTTTAAAGACGGAAAAATTGTTAATTCCGAATTGGAACAGGCATTGAAAGAAATAGTTTCGAACATCAACTTATAAAAAAAGCCCTAACACTGGTTAGGGCTTTTTGATTATTGGTACGCTTTATTGTCAAATCGGGTGACATCGATTATTTTTTCTTCATCAATATCAAATGAAATTTCCACACTATCGCCTACTACTGTAATGGGCAACTCTCCGGATACTTGAGTAGAACCCACGAATATTCTCGGATAATCTTTGATGGTGAAATAGTAAAAACTGTTACCGTTTTTCACATCATTCTGAATTCGAGTAATCATAGATTTAATGCTTTTTTTAGCTTCCGTACTACTCGGGTTTATTTTATTGCCGGAAGAGTTGTAGGCACTCTTGAAAGCCGTTAAAGTTTCTCTCATCGAGTTCCCAACGCCTACTATAGTATAATCGTTAATGGCTACCATCGCATACATTTTTACCAAACCACCATCATCTTTTAAAGTCATTACATATGTGGGAATATTATTGATGTTATAAGGAATTGGCAAGGAAGCGCGATAACCCTTCTCTTGCACTTTCCCTTCAGCCGATTGCTGAGCGGCATATTCTGTAGCACCGCTTTGCTTGTAAAAAGTGGTTTCTTTGGTTCGGGTATCGACTAAAACAAACCCAACAGCACTTTCGTCGCTGCCCACAGAAGTCAATCCGGTGTACCAATACGAACGGTCATTTTTGCCGTAAACCAAAGTTAACCCTTCAGTGATTTGCAATTTATCACGGTTGGAAAAGTTCCAATAGCCGTTAATCAGTTCGCCCCAATCGTTCAACTGTTCTTCTACAATTACCGCCGGCTGAATGCGATCTACCCAGGCCGGTGTATCGGCTATAGCATATTGTTGTATCGCTCCGGTTTGGGCATCTACCACCAAAACGCCGGTAGCATCTTTACCCGAAAACCCGATTTCTTTTTGGTAAGTGGAAATTACCCAATACGGATTTCCTTTTTCGTCAATTTCAAAAACAAAATCTTCCAAACCGGTAGTTGCATAACCGTTAAAATAAACATGTCTGTGAATATCGCTTTGGAAATAGGCCCCCGGTTGGTATTTTATTTTGAGCGGTTTGTTGTCTATAGTTTCTACCAATCTAACATCGCGTTCGTTGGTGGCGGAAACCATAACATAGCCCGGCGTTCCTTCTGGGTTGTTAAACCATTTGAAAAATCCGGAGTGCAACAATGGCGCCACCCAAAACAATTCGTTGTTGACTTTTTGTATCGAAAATCTCCCCAATTGAATCTGACTTCCGAGAGCCGGTTGAGAACCGATAATTTTTTCACCTAACAAATAAGCCAACTCCTGATCAACTACTCTGATTTTGTCCATAGAAATTGGTGCTATGTGTTTGGAAATCTCATTCCCTTTCTTCACTTCTCCAATCATTTTTTGATACTTGGAAGTGTACAAAAAGGTGGCTGAAGTGATTAAAGGCAATATTGTTAAATAAACAAGAACAATTGCCATAGTCAAAAGTATCCACTTTTTGGGTCTTTGATTCACAATGAATTTCTTTCCGGCTTTGTCGGTAGTAATCCCTAAAGAGAATAAGAACAAGAAGAACAACAATACTAAAATAATGACGCCAACACTGTAAAATCCGTAGTTGAGAACCGGCATTGCTAAATAAATGAGCAAAAAGAAAAGAATTACAAACAGTAAATACTTCTTCATCGTTTTTTGGGTTTTAAGTTTAGCTATTTGACGTAAATCTACACCTTAAAGTTACAATTTCACCTGAGTTGTTCTTTATTCCGCAGTTATCCTTATTTTTGTCCTCTAATTTTATTTCTATGAAAGCATACGTATTTCCCGGTCAAGGCGCTCAATTCACCGGAATGGGCAAAGACCTATATGAAAATTCGGCTGTAGCCAAAGCGCTTTTTGAACAAGCCAACGAAATTTTGGGCTTCCGAATTACCGATATTATGTTTGAAGGCACTGCCGATGAACTCAAAGAGACCAAAGTAACCCAACCGGCCGTATTTTTACACTCGGTGATTTTGGCCAAAACGTTAGAAAATTTCCAACCCGATATGGTTGCCGGTCACTCATTAGGAGAGTTTTCGGCTTTGGTAGCCAATGGTACTTTGTCGTTTGAAGACGGCTTGAAGTTGGTTTCCCAACGTGCGATAGCCATGCAAAAAGCTTGCGAGATTAAGCCTTCTACTATGGCAGCTGTTTTAGGTTTAGACGATACAATTGTAGAAGACGTTTGTGCTTCTATTGATGGTGTTGTCGTAGCAGCCAATTACAACTGTCCCGGACAATTAGTAATTTCAGGCGAATTTACAGCCGTGGAAAAAGCTTGTGAAGCGATGAAAGCCGCGGGTGCCAAAAGAGCCTTATTATTACCGGTAGGCGGAGCATTCCATTCGCCTATGATGGAACCGGCTCGAGAAGAATTAGCCGCCGCTATTGAAGCTACTACTTTCCACACACCAAGCTGTCCGGTTTACCAAAACGTTACAGCCAGCGCCGTTTCTGATGCCAATGAAATCAAGAAAAACTTAATCATCCAGTTGACCGCTCCGGTAAAATGGACGCAATCGGTACAACAAATGATTAAAGACGGTGCGACTAGTTTTACGGAAGTTGGTCCCGGAAAAGTTTTAGTTGGCTTAGTCAACAAAATTGATCGTGAAGTAGAAACGATTTCGGCTTAATACATTTCGAAAATAATTATAAAATACAATCCTCGTGAAACATTGATTTTACGAGGATTGCTTATTTTTGTGTACTATGAATACAATACGCGATATTTTACAGCAAACCGAATCGGCTAAAGTCATTGCCAACCACATTGACTATGCAGATTATGTAGCTTTAGATTTATCGGTAACCAACACCGATTTAGCCGGGGAATCCTTAACTGCTGCTAAAGATTATGAGCATTATATACAGCGTTATTTGGATAATCATCAGGCACAAATTGCCTTTGGCGGTTATAATGAAACCCGAAATTTATACCAAAGAAGTGCGGTTTTTAAAAACGAAAATACCGACGAGCGCAACATCCATATCGGTTTAGACTTATGGATAAACGAAGCCGCACCGATATATGCCGCTTTAGAAGGTAAGATTCACAGTTTTCAAAACAATGAAGCTTTGGGCGATTACGGTCCGACTATTATTTTAGAACACGAAATTGAAGGTTGTAAATTTCACACGCTTTACGGTCATTTGAGTTTAGAGAGTTTGAAAGATAAAAAAGTCGGGCAGCCAATAGCCAAAGGCGAACAAATTGCTGAATTAGGCTTGCCTCCTGTAAACGGCGATTACGCACCGCATTTGCATTTTCAAATCATCATCGATATGGAAAACAAAAAGGGTGATTATCCCGGGGTTTGCAGCTCAAAAACCTTGGCATTTTATTTGCAGAATTGTCCTGATCCTAATTTATTATTAAAAATTAAATAAAAATAAAAATGAAAAAGATTGTTTTGTCCTTGGCCTTAGTAGCTTTATTAGCTTCTTGTAAAAACGAAACCCAAGAAAAGTTAGACGCCGCTAAAGATGCTTTAAAAGAAGAAGTAAACGAAACCATAGATTCTGCTACCATTAAAGCCAACATCAAAATCGATTCGTTAAAAGAAAAAACCAAAGCCAAAATTGACAGCGCCAAACTCAAAAGTGCTGAAAAAATGGAGGAAGCTGCTCAAAAGCTGAAAGAATCGGTAAAAAAATAAGTCAAAATCCCATGTGTAAGCGTGGGATTTTTTATTGTCGCTTATAGTTGGTTATGAAAACACCCAAAATAATCAATACCGTTGCTATTAGAAAATCGAAGGTGATTACCTCATCGAGCAACAACCAACCTAAGAACACGGCTATGGCTGTATTGAAATAATTCAAGACCGTAATTTGAATGGCCGAAACTCTTTTAAGCGCATAATGATAGGCGAAAAAAGCGATCACCGAACCGAAAACCGAAAGGTATAACGTTGCTCCAATACTTCGAGCGCTCCAAGTCGTAAAATCGACATTCGGATTGAAAAGTAGCGCTAAAACAAATTGCACTATAGCCGCTATAGAAAACTGATAAAATAAATTCAGCGCTATATTATTGGATTTGTGCGTGTGCATTTTGGTATACAATGTTCCAAAAGACCAAGATAAAATGGCAATGCTGAGAAACAACACTCCGGTTTTATAATTCGGATCCAAAATATCGCCTAAGCCATCTCGGAAAATAAAAACTACACCCAAAAAGCCAATCAAAACCCCGATAAATCCTTTAAAGGTTGGTTTTTGCAAACCGGTAGCTGTACCGCCCAAAAAAACTACTAATGGTGAGAGCGCGCTTAGGATAGACGTTAGTCCGCTGGGCAAAGTTTTTTCGGCTATGGTAGTGAAACCATTGGCTAACACTATCATTAAAATAGCCGGAATAAATTGGAGCTTGAAGTTTTCCCAACCAATCCATGCCAATTCCTTTCTATATAATAAAATGGCCAAGACTATCAAGGCAGCCAATCCTTGACGGCTCGAAGTAATGTACCATTCCGGTATGGTTTCAACCGCTATCCGAATACCCAAATAGGTGGTACCCCAAACTACTGCTACAATAAACAGACAGAAAAGCAGTTTGAAATCGGTTTTTGACGACATGAAAAACAAGGATTGGAAGCCGGATTAGCCTCTGATTTTTTGTTCCCATTTCCAGGCAGAAGCCAAACTTTCTTCCAAAGTCAATTCGGCTTTCCAACCCAAAACGGTATTGGCTTTATCGGTATTGGCATAAGCCGACGTAATATCGCCTTCTCTTCTGCCTACTATTTGATAAGGTAATTTTTGCCCGGATACTTTTTCAAACGCTTGAATGACTTCCAACACTGAACTTCCTGTTCCTGTACCCAAATTGAAAGTTTCCACTTTTTCAGTATTTTGCTTATTCAGTAATCGTTGTAAAGCCACCACATGCGCTTTGGCCAAATCCACCACATGTATGTAATCGCGAATAGCTGTCCCATCAGGCGTTGGATAATCATTGCCATAAACCGAAAGTTGTTGGCGTAATCCCATTGCGGTTTGCGTGATAAAAGGTACTAAGTTTTGCGGAACACCGTTAGGCAATTCGCCGATTTCAGCACTGGGATGTGCTCCAATCGGGTTGAAATAGCGCAATAAAATCGAATTGATGTTAGTAACCTTAGCTGTATCGGTTATGATTTCTTCCCCAATTTGCTTGGTGTTTCCGTAAGGTGACATAGCAGGCTGTACTGAAGCGTCTTCAGTAATCGGCATTTTTTCGGCTTGTCCGTATACAGTACACGAAGAACTGAAAATAAAATTAGCTTCAGGAATTTGGGACAATTCTTGGAGAATATATACCAAAGTATTCAGGTTGTTCTCGTAGTATAATAACGGATTTTCAACACTTTCTCCCACCGCTTTCGATGCAGCAAAATGAATCACGCCAACCAAGTCTTTATGTTGGGCAAAAAACTGTTGAACAGCGGCTTTTTCACGAAGGTCTATTTTTTCAAACAAAGGTTTTTTACCAATGATTTTTTCAATTCCGTCTAAAACCGAAATGGAAGAATTGGATAAATTATCGATAATAACCGCTTCAAAACCGGCATTGTGTAACTCTACTACGGTGTGAGAACCAATAAAACCTAAACCTCCCGTTACTAAGACTTTTTTCATAATTAATTGAAGTATTCTAAAACACTGCTGGTGATGAATTTGATTTGCTCGTCATCAAGCTCGGTGTGCATTGGCAACGAAATTACTTCTTTCACCAACTGATTCGTTACCGGAAAATCTTCTTCTTTGTAACGAGCATCCGCATATGCTTTCTGACTGTGCAGCGGGATAGGGTAATAAATAGCACATGGAATTCCTTTGGCTAACAGATGTTCCATTAAACCATTGCGGTCACCATCAATAATTCTTAAAGTATATTGATGAAAAACATGGCAATCACAGATATCACAAATACTTGGAGCAATGATATTTTTGTGTCCTTCAAAAGCAGCTGAATATTTTCGGGCCGCATTTTGACGGGCTTTGCCATACTCGTCTAAGAAAGGCAATTTGGCTTTTAAAACCCCCGCTTGAATACTGTCTAAACGCGAATTCACACCCACCACATCATGGTGGTAACGCACATACATCCCGTGATTTACAATCCCTCTGATTTTATGTGCTAAATCATCATCATTGGTGAAAATAGCACCGCCATCGCCGTAACATCCTAAATTTTTGGAAGGAAAGAAAGAAGTAGAAGCTACATGCCCGATGGTTCCGGCTTTCTTTTTGGTACCGTCTGAAAATTTACAATTGGCGCCAATGGCTTGAGCATTATCTTCTATAACGTACAAATTATGTTCTTTGGCAATGGCCATAATCGCCTCCATATTGGCGGCGCGACCAAACAAATGCACCGGCACTATCGCTTTGGTTTTTGGCGTGATGGCTTTTTTAATCGCTTCGATAGAAATGTTCATGTTTACGATGTCCACATCTACCAAAACCGGTGTTAGTTGTAATAGGGCAATCACTTCAACGGTGGCTGCAAACGTAAAATCGGCAGTGATGACTTCATCGCCCGGTTTTAAATCCAATCCCATCATGGCGATTTGCAAAGCATCGGTTCCGTTGGCGCAAGGGATCACGTGTTTTACATCTAAATAAGCCTCTAAATCCTTTTGAAACTCATGAACTAATGGGCCGTTGATATAAGTAGTGGTATCTAAAACTTCCTGGATAGAAGCATTAACAGTATCTTTTATTTTATCGTATTGACTTTTCAAGTCAACCATTTGAATTTTTCTCATCTTGTAAAAAATTATGAGTAGCAAAAGTAAGAAATTCTGAAGTAGAATTTCCTATTCGGCAAAAGAAACGTATTTTAGCGCATCAAATTTTTCGGGATGTTTTTATTGTACAATTTTATCGTACTGTTGGCTGCTGCTACCGTGAAGATTTTGGCCTTTTTTAGTCCGAAAATGAAGCTGTTTGTTAATGGGCGAAAAAACGTTTTTAAAACACTCAACGAAAAAATCAAGGCTAAAGACAAAACGATTTGGTTTCATGCGGCTTCTTTAGGCGAATACGAGCAGGGTTTACCGGTAATGGAGCAAATCAAAGCAAAATATCCCAACCATAAAATCGTATTGACGTTTTTCTCACCTTCGGGTTATGAAGTCAGAAAAAACAATACTGTAGCTGATGTAACGGTTTACTTGCCTTTGGACACTTCGTTCAACGCCAAAAAATTTGTAGCATTGACACACCCCGAATTGGTGTTTTTTATCAAATACGAATATTGGCCAAATTACCTCAAAGTCTTGAAACAAGCAGGCATTAAAGCCTATTTGATTTCGGGGATTTTCAGAGAAAAACAAGCTTTTTTTAAATGGTATGGTGGCTTCTACCGGAATGCTTTACAAACTTTTGATTTCTTTTTTGTTCAGAATGAAAGTTCCAAAAAACTACTGCAAAGTATCGGTCATCAAAATGTAAAGATTTCGGGAGATACACGATTTGATCGTGTAGTTTCAATATTAGACCGTGACAACCGCTTGGATTTTATCGAAGCATTTAAAAACGATACTACTACTGTTGTCATCGGAAGTTCATGGCCAAAAGATGAAAATTTATGGGTGACTTATATCAATCAGTGCTCGAACGAGGTGAAATTTATTATAGCACCACACAACATCAAAGCAGAACAAATTGCCGACTTAAAAGCACAAATTACCAAGCCTACGGTATTGTTTTCTGAAAAAGAAGGCAAATCGCTATCCGATTACACCGTTTTGATCATTGATACTATCGGAATTCTGACTAAGATTTACAGTTATGCCGATATTGCTTATGTGGGCGGAGGATTTGGTCATCCGGGCGTTCACAATATATTAGAGCCGGCTACTTTTGGCGTTCCGATAGTGATTGGCCCGAATTACAGTCATTTTGCTGAAGCCACTGCTTTAGTCAATATAGAAGGTTGCGTTACTATTACTAATCAGTATCAACTGAATGACGCCTTCAATAATTTGATTATGAATGCTGATATTCGCCACGAAAAAGGACACATTTGCGAAACCTTTGTCCAAATGAATAAGGGTGCAACAGCGGTGATTTTGGATCACATCAACAACAATTAACAAACAAACTCCTCAAATACAAACCAATGAAACACATGAAATTTTTAAGACTGCTTCTCCTCTTTATTGTTGTACAAGTTCAAGCGCAACAAGGCGGCATGTGGATTCCTTCTTTATTAAAAGGAATGAACGAAAGCGAAATGAAAAACTTGGGTATGAAAATTTCTGCCGAAGACATCTACTCGGTAAACCAATCCAGTTTAAAAGATGCCGTTCCGCATTTTGACGGTGGTTGTACGGCCGAAGTGATTTCAGACAAAGGGTTGATTTTAACCAATCATCACTGTGGTTACGACAACATTCAAAGTCATTCCACCGTAGAACACGATTATCTCACCAATGGTTTTTGGGCTTATAAAATGGAAGACGAATTGCCTAACAAAGATTTATTCGTAACATTTATCGTGCGCATTGAAGATGTAACCGCTAAAGTATTGGAAGGCACAACCGGAATAAATTCGGAAAGCGACAAACAGAAAAAAATTCAGGAAAACATCAATTTATTAAATAAAACGCTTCCCAAAGAAACTTGGCAAGAAAACAGCATCAGAACGTTTTTTGACGGAAACCAATACATTTTATTTGTAACAGAAACCTTCCGCGATGTCCGTTTGGTAGGCGCTCCGCCAAGCTCCATCGGTAAATTTGGTTCCGATACCGACAATTGGGTTTGGCCACGTCATACCGGTGATTTTTCTTTGTTCCGAATTTACGCCGACAAAGACAATAAACCGGCAGCTTATTCCAAAGACAATGTGCCTTACAAGCCTAAACACTTCTTCCCTATTTCATTGAAAGGATTAAAGGAAAACGATTTTACAATGGTAATGGGTTATCCCGGAAGAACCCAAGAATACCTTCCGGCTATTGCAGTTGAGCAAATTGTAAGCACACTGAACCCGGCCAAAGTAGCCATAAGAGACGCAACCTTGAAAGTACAAAACGAATTTATGCGTAAAGACAACGCCATCAAAATTCAGTATGCTTCCAAAAATGCAAGCATTGCCAATTCTTGGAAAAAATGGATGGGCGAAACCAAAGGTTTGAAAAAAGCCAATGCTGTGGGTGTAAAAAAACAGTTTGAAGCCGATTTTCAACAAAAAGTTGCTGCTGCCGGGAAACAAGCCGAGTACGGAAATTTATTAATCGACTTTGAAAAAAATTACACAGAAATCCAAGAATATGCTTTGGCCAGAGATATTTTTAGTGAAATTGCTCTTCGCAATACCGAGATTTTAAGCTTGGGCTACAAATTGTTCCAATTGGAGCAAATTTACAATACAAAAGGAGAGCAATCTTTTAACGACAGAAGAAACAATTTAATTAACGGTTTAGGCGATTTTTACAAAGACTTCAATCCTAAGGTTGACGAAAAAGTATTTGAACAGTTAATCGCTATTTATACTGCTAAATACCCAAAAGCCTTTTTACCGGCTGAATTTGAAAATGTAAACGCCACGAATTTGGCTTCGGAAGTTTTCAATCAATCACAATTGGTTAGCTACGATAAAATCAAAGAATTGCTTACAGGAGACAGTAAAACTGTTCTGGAAAAATTAAATAAAGACCGCGGTTTTCAAGTGATAAAAGCGATGGCCGACAGTCATTTGAAAAAAGTAGCCCCTAAATACGACGAAATCAACCTGAGAAACATCGCTACTCAAAGAACCTACATGAAAGCCATTATGGAATTGAGTCCGAAATCGGCACGCATTTTCCCGGACGCGAACAGCACATTGAGAGTAACTTACGGCAAAATTAAAGGTTACAAACCGAATGATGCCGTAGTTTACGAACCGTTTACTTATTTAGACGGCGTAATGGAAAAATACATTCCGGGCGATTACGAGTTTGACGTTCCTAAAAAACTAATTGATTTATACAATGCTAAAGATTACGGAAAATATGGAGTTAACGGAAAAATGCCGGTCGCTTTCATTGCAACCAACCATACCACAGGAGGAAATTCGGGCAGTCCGGCTTTAGACGCCAAAGGAAACTTAATTGGTTTGAATTTTGATAGGGTTTGGGAAGGTACCATGAGTGATATTTATTATTCTCCTGAAATTTGCCGTAACATTATGGTTGACTTGCGTTATGTATTGTTTATAGTGGATAAATTTGCCGGAGCCAAAAACCTGATTGAGGAAATGAAAATCATTTATCCTAAAGAAAGAAAATAATTTTAACAAATATTTTTGTTTTGGCACGATTGTTGTTAAACAAAAAGCGGAATCCAAAGATGATTTTTAAAAAAAGTTAAATAAAAGTTTTTCTGAATAAAAAAATTTATATCTTTGCTCCGAATTAATAATTAACCTTTTATAATTAAGTAAGATGAAAAAAGTATTTTTAAGTTTAGCTGTTGTTGCTACTTTAACTGTAGTTTCTTGTAAACAAGCTGACGCTGCTGCTGAGCCAGCTGCTGACACAACTGCTGTAGAGGCTGTTGATACTACTGCTGCTGTTGACACAACTGCTGCTGACACAACTGCTGCTGACACAACTGCTGCACCTGCTGAGAAAAAATAATTAGAAATAATTATTTCAAAGAATCAAAGCCACGCAATGCGTGGCTTTTCTTATTTAACTCAGTCGCTTTTTTCAATAAAAACAACTCATTACATCTCCGAAAAAATAGAATCCCCCGAAGAAAAGTCTAGAATCTCTGATTGTGCACCATACTTCACAATTTCGTCAATACCCTTTTGCATCATCAGCTCTGTCGAATACTTTCTGCTGACAGCAAAAACCTTGTCGCCTTTAATCACTTTAAAGAAACTCTTCCCTTTGGCCGTTTTGAACCTCAAAAAACTATAGGTTTCAATGGAAGCTTTAAACGATTCAATCGCCTCTTCACATTCAAAACGCAACTCAAAATTAGAACCGGTAAAAATAGGTTTCCCTTTTCTGGAAACAAATTCAAATTTATATTCGTCGTTAAGTCGTTTACTAATTACAAAGGTTCCCATGGAATTTTAAAAGAGATTAAAACAAAAAAGCCTCTAACTATGTTAGAGGCTTTTGTACTCAGAGCGGGACTGAAACCCACTCAATTTTCAAGATTTTACAATCATTGAAAAGACAATAAAAAAGCCTCTTAACGCTTGAAAATTCAATGTTTTCAAGTGATGACAAAGAAAACAAAAAAATAGAATAAAAACTAATAAAATAGAATAATGTTTGGCAAATGTTTGGCAAATGTTTGGCAAGTTTAAAAAAAGCCTTAATTTTGAGTTGTTCAAAAGTTCAAAACGTTCAAAATCATGGCAAGTGTAAATTTTAGATTAAGAAGCAAAGCAAATAAAAATGTTGCTATTAAGGTTTATTTATCAACTGGAAGAAATAACCTTATTGAGTTGAATACAGGGTTCACCATTAACCCGAAAGATTGGAGCGACACTACAAACCGCCCTAAACAAAATACAGACACAAACAAACAACTATTTAACGAACTCAAAAAGTTAGATAGTTATATTTTCAACAATCTAAATACAGACCTTTCAAAAGGGGTTTTAATCGATAAATTTTGGCTACAAAACCAAATTAACGAATGCTTTAAAAGGGTTGAAAAAATAGACTCCGGTTTACTAAAAAACCATATTCAATACATTATCGATAACGCCAATACTCGCAAAATAGTAGGAAGTCCAAAAATTGGAATTTCAGAGAGTAGAATTAAAGGTTATGAAACTTTCAAAAAGATAATTGAAGACTACGAAAAAAAAAGCCTAAAAAAACAAATCCACCTCTTAGACATTAACAAAAGCTTTGTTGATAAATTCATCAACTGGCTTATAAACTCCAAACATTATTCTAAGAACTACGCCGGTAAACAAATAGATAACTTGAAAACAGTTTGTTTAGATGCTAGTAAAATGGAAATACAAACGAACCCTTATATAAAGCAAATACAAGGATTTACAGAACCAAACGACGAACGTTTTATAGTAACCCTGTCATTTGATGAATTAGAGCAAATTAGGACATGCAACAAACTCACAAATGAAGCTCATATTAACGCCCGGAAATGGATTTTAATAGGTTGTGAAATTGGCCAACGTGGCGGGGACTTGTTAAATATTACGAGAGAAAATATAAGATACAAAGGCGGGCGCATGTACCTTGATTTAATACAGCAAAAAACAAAAAAATCCGTAACTATTGGAATAATAAACCCGCATGTTATTGATATTTTAGAAAACGAATTTCCTTATAAGGTTAGTTCTCAGAAACTAAACGAACATATAAAAAAGGTTTGCCAACTTGCTGAAATTAATGAAATAGTTGAGGGCAAAAAATTAAACCCAAATGCAAAAAAAGAAAATCCCGAAAGCATGCGTAAAATAAGGGGCTTTTATCCAAAATGGGAACTTGTAACCTCGCACACTTTCAGACGCTCATTTGCTACAAATTATTACAAAAAAATACCAACGGCTGTATTGATTGGAATAACCGGCCATTCAAAAGAAAGTTTATTTCTTGATTACATTAACAAAAGCGAAGACAAAGACGCAAACGCAGACCTTTTTATGCAGTTTTACGAACAATTAAACAAAGACAAAGCACCGGAGCTGAAAGTTATTAAAAACGGCACAAACGACTAAAAAAGCATTCTTTAAAAACTAATTTCGATCAAAATGAAAGCCAACAAAATCATTACCCAATATTTAACAGACGTTTCAAATATTCATAGTGTAAGTAGTTATGTAGAAGTTTACAAAGAAATTTTAAAAAACATCGATTTAATAATCGAAAACGAATTTATTGAAGACCAATTAAGCCATTATTGCGGGAGTTTAAAAAGCGCAATTGAACGCATTTTAGAGTACCTTAAAACACACAATGTTAATAGTAAACATTACTTTGTTTTAGCTAAAGAAATAAACATTTTATTAAGTCAGTTTGAAAAAATAATGATTGAAAAAGGTTTTGAAGTTAAAGAAAGCTCTGAAGAAGAAAAAGTTATTTCAATGTATCAAAGAATAGCTTTAAAATTAAATGCTGAAAAACAGTATTTACCGCATGCATACGAACTTGAAAAAGAATTCAAAGAATATATCAAAATTGAAGACATAGAACAAAAAGAACTTGAAGCGAAAAGCAATGCAAAAAGAAACGAAATTGATAAAGAAATTTTTGATTTAACTCTTCAATTTGCAACTGGTAAATTAGATAGTTATTTCAAAATAAATAGTGATAAAACTACATACACTAACAACAAATTAAGTGCTCCAAAAATTGCAAAGGAAATCAAAAAAGAGAGTCTTGAGAAATATATTTTGTGCACACTAAACTACCATAATAGTACTAAAAACTTATGGAAAAGCAAGAAATACTTAAATGCTGTATATGATTACAGTATAAAAAATAAAGAGATAACATTAACCTACTTTTTTAAAGAAAAACACAATCAAATTAACCAAGATTAAACACTATTCTAAAATAGTATTTATTATAGTACTGGTACCGTAATAGAGTACCAAAGAAATAGCAAAATATTTGTGCTCAAGTTTAACAATTAAAATTAAAACTTATGAGTACAATTCAATTTTTTCAAGTTTCGCCCGAACAACTACAAAGCGAAATTACAAAAGGCGTTAAAGCGCATTTAGACGACTTTCTAAAGCATTTTAAACCCAAGCAACCAAATGATTATTTGACTAGGTCAGACGTTGCGCAAATGTTCAACGTGGACTTATCAACAATTGCCAACTGGCAAAAAAACGGAAAACTCAAGCCCTACGGTTTGGGCGGGCGTGTTTACTTCTTACGCTCCGATATTGAAGCAAGTTTAACACCGTTAAACGGCTAAAGCCTTACTTATTTACTCTTTTACTCTTTGAATTTTGGATAAAAAAAGGGCGGTTGTTCAATCCCGCCCTTTATAGTTCAAAAGTTCGTTTTCACTTGGCAAGCAAAAACTATTTACAAATATAGTATTATGGTTGATTTTCTCAAAATACTAATTACTGACAATCAATTAAGAATGTTTTTTTATCAAAACTCATTACTAACTTGGTTAAGCAAAAACGAGAAACTTTCTCATTTTGACTTTGAAACTATCTACTGTAAAGAAACTAAAGTTTACAAAGGCATTTTGTTTTGCTTTTACGAAAACAAGTTAGAAATACTATTCAGGCCTCACTATTACTTTAATGACAATCTACATAATGCAAACGATTTTAAAACATTAGACTGCATAAACGTATTTAAAGAGTTTGTAAATGTTTTTACAATAAAGAACCCGGAAGCACTCAAAATAATCAATATAGAGTATGGAATAAACATAAAAAGCCCTATTGACGTTAAAACACTAGTGACTTATTTAAGTTATCATTCAAAAAATGAATTTAGAAACGATGACTTACTGGCTTTCTCAAAAAAATCATACAGAACAAATAAAAACGGCACGGCAAACACTCACAAAATCATAAAAGCATACGCAAAAGGGGTGCAGTTTCCTGACTATTGCGAATTCAACACATTACGTTTTGAAGTAAAAAGCAAAAAAAGTGCATTTATCAATAGTTTGAGAATATTCACTTTCAACGACTTGTTACAACCTGAACTTTATAGTGAAATGGCAAACAGCATTTTGAATGAGTGGGACGAATGTTTGATACTCGGAACAAATAACGAAAGCGATAAGCTAACCACTAGGGAAAACAATTTTTTATCGAAGTATCAAAACCCTTTTTATTGGTTTGAGATTAAACAAAAACATCGTAATGAGTTCAATAAGGTAAAAAAAAGATACTTCAAACTTCTTAACAAGTCAGGCATAAATATTCACATTGAAATAAAAAATATCATACAACAAAAACTAGAGCAAACGGGTGCGTTTTTACCAACTATTCAAAATAGGCAAAAGGGTGCAATTTTACATGTATATATAATGAAAGAATGCACCTCTTTGCAAGTTTCAAAAATGAACAATTCAGTTTATAAAAAACAACCGAAAAAAACTGAAAAAATAGACTGGAGTTATACGGCTCAAAAAGAAGCTATTTCAAAGCATAATAAACTAGCTGTAATAAATTACAACAATCGCAACCACCCGGAGCGAACAACTAGAATTTAAGAGAATATAAAAACAGAATATTAACAATTAATTATTATCAAAATGAGTACAAAGAAATTATTAGTACATGAAGACAAAACAGAAATTAACAAAACAATTTATTGTTTAGAACAATTCATTCCTGAAATGAACAAATTAAAAACAGCCTTTGAAAACTTAAAAATAGGCAGTTTTTCAAGTGAGATTTATAACAGCGTCAAACAAAGCTTGAGCGACGAAAACATGATACAATTGTACTATGAATCGGTAAACAAAGAACTTGACAAAGTAGGCATTGAAAACGCAATCACTAGAGCGAGCTTATTAAAAGCGCATGAAAACACTATTGAACAATTCAAAACCGAAATGAAACGGTTTTTCGACAGTCTAAACACCTCTTTCGGCATGGTTGATTTAAGACTATTGGACTATCAGGGCGGAAAATTTTTTATTTCAAATGAGAGTGTAACGATAATCAGAGAGCGAAATAGTTATTACCTAGAAACAAAAGAAGAAATAGAGCTATTCAATTCCTTGAATGAATTACTAAAATCGATGCAAAAAACCAGGCTCGCAATGACTGATTTAATAGGTTATGAATACCCTGATCACATTAGCACAATTGATTTAATTAAAAAGTATTTCATTTTTGAAAACAATAAGACATTAACCCTAAAGCCGGTCGGCATTAGAGAATTTAAAAGGAATCACAAATCACATTAAAAACTTAGGGGCTGAAGACTTAATCAGCCCTTTTTAAATGAGTATATTAAGACTATTGCAATAAAGCAAAGTACAACAATAGAGATTAAAAAAAGGTACTGTAAAACGTTCCCGATAAGGTGCTCAAGATGTTGCATTCCGCATTTTTTATACTCATAACCGTTTTTTAATACTGTCACGCTATAAATTTGTCCCCTAAGCTTTTTAAGGCGATTATATTGTATTTAAAGGGCTTTAAAGACAAATAATAAAGATTATAAGAAGTTGCATAAAGTTTTAAAATTACAAACTATAAATATTAATAACATGGCACAATACACAACAAAAGAATTTGCGATTTTATCAGGTGAAAACGAAACTACGATAAGAAAGCATATTGAAAGAGGGAAGTTACTAAGGAATTCCAAAGGGTTTATTGATGACGAAAACCCGATTAATATGGTTTACATTAAGTCAATTGCTCACGGCTTAGGAATAACACCCCGTTACGTGAGAAATAGCAACAATGAAATTATATTAATGAATATCAATTTATACCCGCCGGATGAGGTCGAACATTTGAGGTAACAAAATAATTTAAAAGCCATGATAGAAATTTCTGTTATGGCTTTTTTTTGGTTTTGTGATAAAATGTACTAAGGCTGAAAATTGATAATAACACCGCTAGTAAAAAAAAGGAAAACAAAAGAATTTACAACAAAAAAAGAGGCGTTTTTGTAAATGTTTGGCAATAGTTTGTCAAAAAGCAAATAAAAAACCCGCAAACGATTAATAATTAATTGTTTACAGGTTTTCTGTGTACTCAGAGCGGGACTTGAACCCGCACGAACATTGCTGTTCACTGGATTTTAAGTCCAGCGTGTCTACCAATTTCACCATCCGAGCGTATTGGCTATTGAGCGAAAAACGGGGCTCGAACCCGCGACCTCGACCTTGGCAAGGTCGCGCTCTACCAACTGAGCTATTTTCGCATGTCAAATTTTATAAGAACCGCAACACTTGTACCGTATTGCGGATGCAAATGTAACACTAAAATTGAATTATACAAACCTTTTTTTGAAAAAAAAGTTTCTAAAATCTAATTCGCTGATTAGCAAAATCAACCGATTGATTATTTTTTCAACAACATCCTTTTTAACTCATTTAACTTCATCAAAGCTTCCACCGGAGTCAACGTATTGATATCTAAATTCAGGATATCTTCTCTGATTTCTTCTAACAAAGGATCGTCCATACTGAAAATATTCAGTTGCATTTCATCTTTTGCAGATTTAATAGTATTTAACGCATCACTAGAATGATTCTTCTCCAATTTTTTCAAAAGCTTCTGGGCTTTCTGTATTACCATTTGCGGCATTCCCGCCATTTTAGCTACGTGAATTCCAAAACTGTGCGCACTACCGCCTTTAACCAGTTTTCTAATAAAAAGCACCGTGTCTTTTAATTCTTTTACAGACACATTGTAATTCTGAATTCGCGGCAACAGCTCACTCATTTCATTTAACTCGTGATAATGCGTAGCAAAAAGCGTTTTAGCGCGAGCAGGATTTTCGTGTAAAAACTCAGCAATCGCCCAAGCAATTGAAATACCGTCATAAGTACTGGTTCCGCGACCGATTTCATCCAACAACACCAAACTTCTGTCGGAGATATTATTTAAGATAGAAGCCGTTTCATTCATTTCCACCATAAAAGTCGACTCGCCCATCGAAATATTATCGCTGGCACCAACTCTGGTGAAAATTTTATCCACTACGCCCATTCTCACTTTTTCTGCCGGGACAAAACTTCCCATTTGCGCCAACAGCACAATTAAGGCGGTTTGTCTTAGTATAGCCGATTTCCCCGACATATTCGGCCCGGTAATCATGATGAGTTGTTGGGTTTCTCTATCCAAGTAAACATCATTAGCCACATAAGGAACACCAACCGGCAGCTGCTTTTCAATCACCGGATGTCGACCATTAGTTATTTCCAACTCGTAACTATCATCAATTATAGGACAAACGTAGTCGTTTTCAATAGCCAATTGCGCAAAGGAAGTCAAACAATCCAATTGCGCAACCAAATTAGCATTCAACTGCACTTGTTTGATATAAGTGCCAATCCAAATGACCAATTGTTCAAACAAATGGCTTTCAATTTGGTGGATTTTTTCTTCGGCACCGAGAATTTTGGTTTCGTATTCTTTTAATTCTTCGGTTATATATCTTTCGGCATTGACTAAAGTTTGTTTTCGTATCCACTCTGCAGGCACCTTGTCTTTGTGCGTATTTCGAACTTCAATGTAGTAACCAAAGACATTGTTGAACGATATTTTAAGCGATGAAATACCGGTTCTTTCCGATTCTCTGGCCTCAATACCTTCCAGGTATTCTTTACCCGAAAAGGCAATGCTTCTCAACTCATCCAACTCAGGATGAACACCCGCCGAAATAGCATTTCCTTTGGCAATAGACACAGGTGCATCTTGGTTCAAAGTTGATTTTATCTTCTCGCGCAATAAATCGCAGGCATGCAAATTATCACCAATAACGCGAACCGCTTCTTGCTTACTTTCTAACGCAATGGTTTTTATCGGAATGATGGCATCTAACGATTCTTTTAAATAAATGACTTCACGAGGCGAAATTTTTCCGGTAGCTACTTTGGAAATCAAGCGCTCTAAATCGGAAATTTGTTTGATTTGGTATTGGATCTTTTGAAGGATTTCCTGATTTTCTGTAAGATACGAAACCACTTCATGGCGGCCTTTTATCTTGTTGACCTCTTTTAAAGGCAACGCCAACCAACGTTTCAACAATCGCGAACCCATTGGCGAAAGCGTTCTATCAATCACATCCAAAAGCGTGACTGCATTTTGCGAATGACTGTGGTACAACTCTAAATTCCGAATGGTAAAACGATCCATCCAAACATAAGCGTCTTCAGCTATGCGTTGAATGTTAGTGATATGTTGGATTTTATTGTGCTGGGTTTCGGATAAATAATAAAGAATAGCGCCGGAAGCAATGATGCCGTCCTGCAATTCTTCAACCCCGAAACCTTTTAAAGAATTGGTTTGAAAATGATTTTGTAACGTTTCGACGGCATAGTCTTGTTTATACACCCAATCTTCCAAATAAAAGACATTATAATCTTCTCCGAAAGCCGTTTTAAATTGGGCTTTGGTATTTTTCTGAATCAGAATCTCGCTCGGGCTAAAATTCTGCAGTAGCTTATCAATATACTCTTCATTGCCTTGTGCCGTTAAAAACTCGCCGGTAGAAACATCCAAAAAAGCGACACCTAACTGGCGTTTGCTAAAATAGACAGAAGCCAAGAAGTTGTTGGATTTGGCTTGCAAAACCTCATCGTTCATCGCTACTCCGGGAGTTACCAATTCGGTCACACCTCGTTTTACTATCGTTTTAGTCATTTTCGGATCTTCGAGCTGGTCGCAAATCGCCACACGAAGACCGGCTTTTACCAATTTAGGCAAATACGTATTTAGAGAATGATGCGGAAATCCGGCCAAAGCAGTTTCGCTGTCAGATCCTGCGCCTCTTTTGGTTAAAACAATCCCCAAAATTTTAGACGCCCGAATCGCATCTTCACCAAAAGTCTCATAAAAATCGCCTACTCTGAATAACAAACAGGCATCGGGATACTTTACTTTGATCTCGTTGTACTGCTTCATCAAAGGAGTTTCTTTGACTTTACTTTCTTTAGATTTGCTTTCCTTGGCTGACAATGTAATTTGGTTTTAAATAAATAAGATAGCGAATTTAAAAATTTAGAGCGAATAGCCGGCTAAAAAAATTAATTTAATATTAAGGCAAAAAAAAAGACAGGGGTTCAAATTTTAAATAGATTTGCTTCAGAAACTTAAAAACATAATAAGATGAAAAAAATAATTTTACTTGCTGCCTTAGTAGCTTTTGGTGTTACCTCTGCCAATGCTCAAGCCAAAAAAGCAGCTGCAAAACCGGCAGCTAAAACAGAAACTCCAAAAGTGGACGGACCTGGAATGTTATTTGAAAACGAAACAATCGATTACGGTACCATTCCTGCCAATTCTGACGGAAAAAGAGAATTCGTATTCGTAAATAACGGTACTAAGCCTCTTATTATCGAAAGCACTCAAGGATCTTGTGGTTGTACTGTACCTTCAAAACCGGACAAAGCAATCCAACCGGGAGAAAGAGGTGTAATTGGAGTAAAATATGATACTTCAAGAGCCGGACAACCTTTTACTAAAACTGTAACTGTAAAATCAAACGCAGTAGGTCAAGAAACTAAAGTTTTGACTATCAAAGGAAATGTATTACCAGCTGAACCAAAAGTTGAGCCTACAAAAAGTTAATTGTACTTAATTATAAATTCGAAAGAGTCCCGATCAGTCGGGACTTTTTTTTTGAATATCTTTGCCGTCCGTGACCTAAAGTCGAATATTTAAATCAGAAAAAATGCGAAAACTCGAAAATAAAGAATTAGAACGCAAATCGGTTACCGACTTTAAGCAAGCCGAAAAAACACCAATCATCATTATATTAGATGATATCCGTAGTTTGCACAATATTGGCTCTGTATTCCGAACAGCTGATGCTTTTTTGATTGAAAAAATTTTCTTATGTGGTATTACGGCAACGCCGCCTCATAAAGAAATCCACAAAACAGCTTTAGGAGCTACAGAAACAGTAGCTTGGGAATACCAAAAAAACGTTACGGAAGTGATTGCGCAATTAAAAAAAGAGCAAGTAAAAGTTTTTGCCGTTGAGCAAGTAGAAAAGGCTGTTTTTTTGCAAGATTTCAAAGTTGAAAAGGAAACAAACTACGCCTTAGTCTTTGGCAATGAAGTTTATGGGGTTTCTCAGGAAGCTATTGCCCTTTGTGACGGCGCTATCGAGATTCCGCAATTAGGAACAAAACATTCACTCAACATTTCTGTTAGTACCGGAATTGTGGTTTGGGATTTATTTCAAAAGTTAAGCTATTAACATCCTTTTAAGAAAATTTTATACTTCAGCTTATAGTCTTTTCTTTACTTTTATAAAATGAAAAAGAGCATCTTTCTATTTTGGATAATTTCACTTTGCCTCTCAAATCACGGCTACTCAGCTCGTGTAAGCACTGCTCTATTTCAACCCATAACTAATGTCGCCCCGACACTCATAGCTACCGGAAACCAGATTTACTGTCCGGGAACCTCCATGAAAATTGTGACCAATATGACCATCACAGATCCCGATGACACCGGTATAGATGCGATTTACATCCAAATTTCCTCTGGATATGACCTTGGCGCAGACTTACTAACCTTAACGGGCACACACCCTAACATCACAACTTTATGGAATCCCACAACCGGAACACTTACACTAAGTGGCGTTAGCGGACAACCTACTTACATAGAACTGATTGCTGCCATCAAAGACGTAGAGTTCTCATCAAGCGCAGCCAATCCCTCGGGAATTAGAAATTTTTCCATTTCTGTCGGACAAGCCAATTACCTTCCGTCTAACGGACACTATTATTTGTACATCCCTAACATCGGTATTACATGGTCGGCAGCCAAAATAGCAGCACAAAACAGTACTTATTACGGACTACAAGGCTATTTAGCAACGATAACTTCGGCAGAAGAAGCACAAATTGCCGGAGAACAAACTACCGGTGCCGGTTGGATTGGCGGCAGTGACGAACAAACTGAAGGCATTTGGCGTTGGATGACAGGCCCGGAAAACGGGACTGTTTTTTGGAACGGTAATTTTACCGGTTTTACCCCAAACTATGCTTTTTGGAATACCGGTGAACCTAATAGTTCGGGCGATGAAGATTATGCTCACGTAACGGCTCTAGGTGTTGGTATACCCGGCTCTTGGAACGATTTATCCAATACCGGCTCTTCCAGCGGAGATTACCAACCTAAAGGTTATATTGTAGAATATGGCGGCATGCCGGGCGACCCTGTTTTAAACATTGCTACCAGCACAACGATTACCATCGCGTCTATTACCTCTACAGCAACAGCCACTCGTTGCGGTAACGGAACTGTATCTTTACAAGCTACTTCAAACACCGGAACAGTACATTGGTATGACGCTCCTACCGGGGGGAATTTTTTAGGAAGCGGCAACTCATTTACAACGCCAACAATAAGTGCAACTACCCTATTTTACGCAACTGCTTTTTTAAGTGGCTGTACTACAAACACTGGAACTGCGGTTACGGTATCCGTAATTCCAAAACCACAATTAACCTATACTTCACCTTATGCAATGTGCGAAGAAAGCTTTGAAGTGATTGAAGTACAAACCTCAGCCGGCATCTTGTTCTGGTACGACAGTCAAACCAGCACAACGCCCATTTTTTTGGGCACCAACTTTTTAATTCCCAACATCAATCAAGACACTACTTATTATGCTCAAGCTGATTTTAACGGTTGTTTGTCAGACAGAGTTGCAGTTGTTGTTGATGTTTATCCTAACCCGATTTTAGCTGATGAAACTATTGCACTTTGCGAAGGCGACACCATACTTTTAGACGCTGGAAATCCCGGCATGACATACTTATGGTCAAATGGTGCTACAACCCAAAGCATCATGTCTGACGGGCAAACGAATTACTCCGTAACCGTTACAACGCCCGCTCCGGAAAGCTGTTCGAAAACCAAAAACTTCAGCTTGGCTTATAACCCTGATCCTGTAATTTCATCTGTAACCACCAACGATTTGGCAGTTACCATTAATACCGTTCAAAACGGGAATTTTTTGTATTCTTTAGACGGAGTCAACTATCAAAACTCAAATTCCTTTACCGTAACCGAAGGCGGATTGTATATGGCTTATGTTAAAGAACCTAACCAATGTGGTGAAGACCAAAAACCTTTTGTGGTGATTTCTATTCCGGCTTTTTTTACGCCAAATAACGACGGGATAAACGACCGCTGGTACATTAAAGGCATGTCCTATTTTAACAATGCTCAAGTCACCATTTTTGATCGTTTTGGGAAGTTAATTACGGTCTTAAATAGTTCCAATCCTTCATGGGACGGCACTTATAACGGACAACTCTTACCTTCAACAGATTATTGGTTTGTGGCTAAAATTGAAGGAATGATGCCCGAAACCAAAGGCCATTTTGCTATGAAACGCTAACTATTGTATCTTATTTCGAATTTCTTCCAACACAAACACGTAGTCTTCCTGATTGTTTAAGAAATCGCGATTGGTCACGTCTATAATCAAGACATTGAGGTTTTTTTGCGATTTGATGTAATCCAAATAGCCATTATTGATTTTTTCCAAATATTCGGCCGGAATTTCCTGCTCGTAACTTCTGCCTCTGGTTTTGATATTCGCTAAAAGACGTTCCGTACTTTGGTATAAGTAGATATACAAATCAGGCTTCGGCATTTCTTTGTAGATGATGTCAAACATCGTTTTGTACAAACGAAATTCATCTTCCGCCAAAGTCACTTTCGCAAAAATCAAGGATTTGAAAATATGATAATCGGCTACTATAAAATCCTTAAACAAATCGAATTGCGCTAAATCATCAGAAATTTGTTGGTACCTATCGGCCAAAAAAGACATTTCCAGCGGAAAAGCATAGCGACTCTGATCTTCGTAAAACTTTGGCAAAAACGGATTATCGGCAAAGCGTTCTAATACGGTTTTCGCGTTAAAATCTTCCGCTAATTTATTTGTCAAGGTAGTTTTCCCGGCACCGATATTACCTTCAATGGCGATATAATTAAAATGGTCTAACTTGATTTTGGCTATCGGGATTTCCAAATTTTGCAACACTTTACAATTGCTTTTGTCTTCGGACAATACTAACAATTCATGCAAATATTTTTGTAAAATCGGATGACGCCAATCCAAGTTTAAATCGCGCATCGGCAACAATACAAACAAACGATTTTGCATTTGCGGATGTGGTACTTGCAATTTTTCGGAAGCGATAATTTCTTCATCGTAAGCAATCACATCAATGTCAATCATTCGGGCTTGGTAACCGGCTAAATCTTCTCGAACTCTGCCCAAAGCTTCTTCCAACAATAGCACTTCTTCCAAAATCTGATGGGCCGATTTGTGCGTATTCATCACCACGGCACAATTGTAAAACGGCTCGCTTTCAAATCCCCAAGAAGGTGTTTCATAAAGCTTGGAAACCTTAATAATAGTGCCGATTTCTTTGTGCAAACAATCGATGCAATTCTCTATATTTTCGAGACGATTGCCTTGGTTGGTTCCTAAAGATAAAATGACTTGATGCTGCTTATTCATAGAAGCACAAATTAACTAAAACTATTTCAGACTATCGGCAAAAACTACCCGACTGTTAATAACATTTTCTCAACAATTTAAATACTTGGAAATCATAAAACTTCTATAAATAGTAACTGCTTTGTGCGAAAAAGGCATTATTTTTGTTTGGTCAATGCGTATCTAAATCTGTCCTATCATGTTAAAGAAAATCCTTAAAATTGTCGGTGTTATTTTGTTGCTTTTAGTGGTTTCCGCTTTTGCAATTCCGTATTTCTTTAAAGACCAAATTAAGGCTAAAATCGAAAAAGCCATCAATGAGAAAGTCGATGCCAAAGTGACTTTTGCCGATGCCGATTTGAGTTTGTTTAAAAACTTTCCGAACGCCAGCGTGACTATTGAAAAATTATCCATCGTAAACAAAGCACCGTTTGAAGGTGATACTTTAGTCGCTTTTGACGAATTGCATTTGAAAATGGCAATCGGACAATTGTTCAACAGCGAAAATGAACCGATGCAAATTGACGGCATCGATTCGAAAAACGGACTAATCAACATCATCTTCAACAAAGACGGCGTTGGTAATTTTGATATCGCTTTAAAAGAAGAAAAACAAGCAAGCGAGAGTAAAAGCAAACCACTTTCCCTAAAAATTAAAGAATATTCGATTGAGAATTTCCAATTCAGATACTACGACGAACGTTCGAAAATCAAAATGGTTTTAGACAGCATCAACCATGAAGGAACGGGCGATTTTGCGGCTTCCAAACTCGATTTGACGACCAAAACCACCACCAAAGTATCGCTGGACATGGACAAGGTGAATTATATGAAAAACGTTGCCATTTCATTGGATGCGATTTTGGGTATCGATTTAGACCAAAGTAAATATACTTTCAAGAAAAACGAAGCCAAAATCAACGAATTACCGCTGAAGTTTGATGGGTTTATCCAATTAGCGGATGACGGTCAAGTGTATGATTTGACGTTTCAAACGCCAACTTCCTCGTTTAAAAATTTCTTGGGCTTGATTCCGGCGCAATATGCGGCCAATTTGAAAGACGTTACTACTAACGGAGATTTCACCGTAACCGGTTTTGCCAAAGGAAAATTAACCGATACTACTGTACCTAAATTCAACATTGATATTGCTTCTAACAATGCTTCCTTTCAATATGCGAATATGCCGAAATCGGTTAGAAATATTGTTATCGACACCAAAATCATCAATGAAACCGGAGTGATGAACGATACTTATGTCAATTTGGATAAATTGTCTTTTCAAATTGATCAAGATGTGTTTAATGCCAAAGCCAATATTAAAAACATAGCCGAAAATGCCTTGGTCAATGCCGAACTCAAAGGCACTATCAACTTGGCGAATGTAACCAAAGCTTATCCGGTAAAATTAGACAAACCGTTGACCGGAGTATTGAAAGCCGATGTGAAAACGGAATTCGACATGCAATCGGTAGAGAAAAGCGATTATGCCCGTATCAAAAATGCAGGAACCATCGACTTAACCGGATTTAATTACACCGACGAAAACGGCAAAACCATGAAAATCAGTCGCGCTTTAGTGTCATTTGATCCGAGTCGTGTAAACCTAAAACAGTTCAATGCCGTAACCGGAAAAACCGATTTAGCGGTAAATGGGGTGTTGGAAAACTTCTACGGCTTTGTGTTTAAAAACCAAGAGTTGAAAGGCAACTTCAACTTACAATCCAATCAGTTAGCGGTCAACGATTTTATGACTACAGAAGCCGATACCAAAAAAGATACGAAAGCCGCTGAACCGATGAAAATCCCGGCCTTCCTGAATTGCTCTTTGACCGCCAAAGCCAATACGGTTTTATACGACAATTTGGTATTGAAAAATGTTTCGGGTAAGGTGATTATAAAAGACCAAAAAGTGACTTTGGAAAATGGAAAAACGGATATTTTCGGTGGTTCAATTGCGTTTAACGGCGATGTTTCCACCAAAGAAAAAACACCAAAATTCAACATGGATTTGGGATTGAACAATGTCGACATCATGCAAACGTTCACGCAATTAGAAATGATGAAAAAAATTGCGCCGATTGCCGGCGTAATCAATGGAAAATTAAACTCTAAAATCAAATTGTCCGGAAACTTGAACGCGACCGAAATGACCCCGGATTTGAACAGTTTATCGGGTGATTTGTTGGGACAATTGCTTTCGACTACCGTGAATTCGAGTAATTCAACTTTGCTGACGGCTTTGGATGACAAGCTGAATTTTGTGGATTTGAAAAAACTCAACCTCAACGATTTGAAAGCCGCTATAACTTTTAAAGACGGAAAAGTCAATGTAAAACCATTCGACATCAAATACCAAGACATCAAGGTAACGGTTGGCGGAACACATGGTTTTGACCAAAACATGAACTACAATTTGAAGTTGGATGTTCCGGCGAAATATTTGGGTACAGAAGCCAACAATTTATTAGCTAAACTGTCTCCGGCCGATGCTAAAAAAGTAGAAAATGTACCTATTAATGCGAGTTTGGGCGGTAATTTTAAAAACCCGAAAATCACTACCGATGTGAAGCAAGCTACAACCACTTTGGTCAACAACTTGGTCAAACAACAAAAAGACAAAATTACTTCGGGTGTGAAAGAAGGAGTGAATTCGATTATTGCTAACGCTACCAAACCAAAAAACGACACTACCAAAACGGACGTGAAAACGGATGTAAAAACAAAAGCCAATAACCTGCTGAACGGTTTGTTGAACAAAAAGAAAAAAGAAGCGCCGAAAACAACTGAATAGCTATTTGAGATTAACGATTTGAGATTTAAGAATTTTAATGCTGCAATCCTAAATCGTTAATCATCATTCTAAAATCAATTATATCGATATCTTGACCACATAACCTTCAAAAGTCCGAACGTTAAAAACCGTTCCGTCTTCAAACAGTAAGTACTGACCTTTAACGCCGGTGAGTTTTCCGGAGAAGTTGGGCGACTTGTCTAAATTTAAGCTATTCACTTTGGTTGGATATTGTAAAACCGGATATTGCAATTCGTATAAATCTTCTTTCGTAGAAAAGAAATATTCTTGCACTTCGGTTGGAATAAGGTTTTCTAATTTTAGGCGTTCGGCGACCAAATCTACCGAAGGCACATCATTTTTGAGCATCTTTTGCCAATTGGTTTTATCGGCATAATGGTTTTTGAGGGCAACTTCGGTAATACCGGCTAAATAACGATTCGGAACCTCAACAATCGGAATGGCTTGTACAGCGCCTTGGTCTATCCAACGGGTTGGTACCTGGGTTTTGCGGGTTACGCCGACCTTTACTTCACTCGACAAAGCCAAATATACGATATGCGGTTGCAATTGAACTCTTTTTTCGTATTCCAAATCGCGGTCTTCGATGTCTAAGTGTGCAGTGCTCAATTCGGGTTTCATAATCCAATCGCCTGCAGCAGCAGAACTCATGAAGCAATCGTAACAGAATCCATGGCGGAAAATCTTTTTCTTTTTACCACAATTTAAACATTGATAACCTTGAAAAGAAATCTCCAGCGATTTGTCTAACAACTGATTCAAACTTAAAAAACTGTTCTCAAATACCAAATAGTATTGGATTGGGTTTGAAAATTCGGTTTGCATTTTGGTTAAAACCCCTTCGTATGTCATTATTATTTAGGAATTAGCCCTTCGACTGCGCTCAGGGTGACAGTATTTGATTATAAAAAATAACTTTAGGAATTATTTCCTATTTTAGCGTAAAGTTATCAATCCTAAATCGCAATTCCTAAATCCTAATTCAAAATGCCGTTTCCCATCATTAATTCTATCGCCTCTTGGGTTTTGAAGCAGCGCATTCATCAGATTGAGTTGTTTTTAAAATACCCTAATGAAGTTCAGAATGAGTTGCTGATGAATTTAATCCGCACCTGCGACGAAACGGTAATGGGAAAAAAATACGATTTCGAAAGCATCAAATCCTATGAAACTTTTGCCGAACGCATTCCGGTTTCTTCCTATGAAGACTTAGAACCGATGATTGAAGAAACGCGCAAAGGCTATCAAAATGTTTTTTGGAATACACCAATTAAGTGGTTTGCCAAATCGAGCGGCACCACCAATGCCAAGAGCAAATTCATCCCGGTAAGTAACGAAGCTTTAGAAGATTGTCATTACAAAGCCAGTAAGGACTTGTTGTGCATGTATTTGAACAACAACGAAAATTCGGAAATGTTTTTAGGGAAAAGTTTACGTCTCGGCGGCAGTTCACAGATTTATGAAAACAACAATACGTTCTTCGGTGATTTATCGGCCATTCTAATCGAAAACATGCCAATGTGGGCTGAATTCAGCAGTACACCCAGCAATAAAGTCTCTTTGATGAGCGAATGGGAAAGCAAACTGACCGCCATTATCAACGAAACCAAAAACGAAAACGTAACCAGTTTTGCCGGTGTTCCTTCTTGGATGCTGGTCTTGCTGAACCGAATATTAACCGAAACAGGTAAAGACAATTTATTCGACTTGTGGCCGAATTTGGAAGTGTATTTTCACGGAGGCGTGAGTTTTGAACCCTATCGCGAACAGTACAAAAAAATATTGCCGAAAGCCGATTTCAAATACTATGAAATCTACAATGCTTCCGAAGGTTTCTTTGCTATTCAAGATTTGAATTACTCCAATGATTTGTTGTTGATGTTGGATTACGGCATCTTCTACGAATTTATCCCGATGGACACTTTTGGCACACCGAATCAAAAAATTATCCGTTTGGCTGATGTGGAATTGTTTAAAAATTACGCCATGGTCATCACTACCAATGCCGGTTTGTGGCGATATATGATAGGCGATACCGTGCGATTTACGTCTTTGAATCCATATCGCATTCGGGTTTCCGGCAGAACCAAACACCATATCAATGTTTTTGGCGAAGAGCTGATGGTGGAAAATACCGATACTGCAATTGCCAAAACTTGCTCGGTACTAAACTGTGAAGTAATTGATTATACTGTAGCTCCGATTTTCATGCAAGACAAAGAAAAAGGCGCACATGAATGGATGATAGAATTCAAAAAACATCCGGAAAACATGGCGGTCTTCCAAAAAACCTTAGACGAAAACATTCAGTCTGTTAACTCCGATTACGAAGCCAAACGCTACAACAACATGACGTTGAACGAGCTCAAAATCAACGTAGCACGTGAAAATTTATTCTATGATTGGCTCAAAGAAAACAACAAACTCGGCGGTCAACACAAAATTCCGAGATTGTCCAACCAACGCGATTACCTGGAACAATTGAAAGCCATGCAGCAAGGTATAAATTCCAAATTTTAAAAATTTCAAATCTCAGATTCTAAATTTCAGATGAAAAAAATAGTTGCTTTACTCCTGCTTTCTGGCTTTATAACTTCTTGTGGTCCAAAAAGATTGGGCTGCGGTCCGGGACGCTGTGAGGTAGAAAATCCGACACTAAAAACAAAGCCTTTAAAAAATATTTGCTAAAAATTTCACCATTGCTGTAACATTTGGATGTGTTGAAAGTCTTACAAGACAATCATCAATCAATCAACATCCATGAAATCATTAAGTATTGCCTTGTGCTTACTGGCTAGTGCCTTTACTTTCGCGCAAGAAACGCCCAAAACCGAAGACAAAAAACCTTCAGAAAATCCCAACGAACTCAAAGAGGTTACCCTTTACGGTAACAAGAAACAGTACCTAAAGGTCGAATCCGACAAAACTACGATTAGTGTTCGTGAAAATCCTATGCTCAACAGCGGCAGCAGTTTAGAAGCCGTAAAGAAAATTCCCGGCGTTATTACATCACCAACGGGAAGTATCACTTTAAACAGTCGTGGTGTAACCATTTATATCGATGGTGCGCCGAGTACGTTAAGCGGCAACGACCTGCAAAACTACTTGTCAACTTTACCGGCCAATGCCATTGAGAAAGTAGAATTAATTTACAATCCGGGCGCTTCCTTTGATGCCGATGCCAGCGGTTCGATTATCAATATCGTAACCAGTACCAAGCGCAAAAAAGGGTTGAATGCCAGTGTAAACATGAATTACAACTTCAATCAATACCAAAAACCGAGTCCGCAAATATTGCTTAATGGTAAAGTAAAAGAGCTGAGTTGGCAAACCATGATAGGCTACAATTATATCGACAGCGAAAACAACAGTAGCAACGACCAAATCTTCACCTCTTTTTCCCCAAATGAAAGATTATTCCAAAAGAATTTCGCGCAGTTTACCAACCGAAATTTCTATTGGAGAACTGGAACCAACTACAAACTGAACGAAAAATCAAACTTGTTGTTCAACTACAACTTGAATTTGGGCAACGACCGAATTACAGGAGATGCGAGCACAGTCGGTACCGGGATTGATTTCACTAACAACAGTTTGTCGAAAATAAAAAACAGCAACAACGAGTTGAGTTTGCAGTACAAAACCAAGTTAGACACCATTGGCAGAACGCTGGACATTATTGCTTACAGTAACTTTTTCAACCGAAATCCGAACACGGTTTCTAATGGACAAAACAATGGAACATCTACTTTTTACAATGGAAAAATCGATTTCAACTTGACCAACCATTACTTAAAATACGACTTCGCCATTCCTTTTAAAAAGCTGGATCTATCTATAAACACCGGTGGAAAATACAACTATATCAAAGTAAACGACAAAGGAATTTACAACTTGAATTCGCCAACAAACAGTGTTATCGATTTTGATTATACCGAAACCAATTTGGCCTTTTACGTGGAAGCCCGTAAAAAAATCAAGAAGTTAAGTTTGACTGCCGGATTGCGTTTTGAAGATTATAAAGTCGACCGATTGGCCATTCAAGACGGTACAGAAACCGAAGTTGATTTTACCAACTCCAATTTCTTCCCAAATGCGAGCGCTATGTACGAGTTTAGCGAAAACATGAACTTGTCGGCCTCCTACTCTAAGAAAATTTTCCAAGCAGATTACAATGTATTAGACCCGAACAACTTTGCCAACTTCGATCAGTACAACACTTCGCAGGGAAATCCGTTTTTGGATCCGGCGTTTTTTGACAACTTCGAATTGAAATTGACTGCGTTCCAATTTGTGAGTTTGGGTGGAAATTATACCATTGCCCGCGACAGAAACAATTTTATTTTCACCGCTGAACCCGGCGAATTGGTAAGCAACCAAACCTTCCAACAGTTTGACAAAGTAAAAACGATGAGTTTGTTTGCTTCGTTCCCTCTGCCGTTGGATTACTTCTTTAAAAGCAAGGAAGAATTCCAAAAGCGCATGAACAACATGGACAAGATGAATTACATTTTCTTTAATGTGAATTACATCAAAACCACTACGGAAGGCTATGATTTTTCGTTTGAAAATAAACCGATTTGGAACTATTCGGCCCAGGCGCAATTTATCTTGCCTTGGGACATTAAAAATACTATGTCGTATTTCATTTTACCAAAAGGCACATGGGAAATCTACCAAATCACCAAACCGATACAGCAGTTTGACATATCGTTCAACAAAGATTTCCTAAACAAAAAATTAAAAATTGGGTTGCATTGTTTTGATGTCTTCAATAGCAATGAAGTGAATGCTTTGGTTTCTTCCACCAATTTGGAGACCAAGTTTTACCAAAAACAAGATTCCAGAACCTTTAGAATATCGTTGACCTATAATTTTGGTGACTTGTCTTTGAAGAAAGAGAACACCAACATCAACATCGAGAAGACCAACTCGGGTGGAGGATTCCTAAAATAAATTGGTTATAATTAGTAAACGAAAAATCCCTCAGCTGAGGGATTTTTCAATTTAAGAGGCTATTTCTAAACGCTTTAATAAGTTTTTGGTCAGCGCATCGTGCGTATAATCCAAATCGATATGAAGTTGTTTTTCGTCCGAACTTGGTAAGTCGTACATCGCATCGGTTAAAATGGCTTCGCACAACGAACGCAATCCGCGGGCGCCGAGTTTGTACTCTAACGCTTTCTCTACTATATAATCTAAAGCTTCGTCCGTAATGCTGAATTTAACTTCGTCCATGGCGAACAACTTTTCATACTGTTTGATTAATGCATTTTTAGGTTCAGTTAAAATGGCGCGTAAGGTGGCTTTGTCTAACGGATCCATGTGTGTCAACACCGGCAAACGACCAATGATTTCCGGAATCAAACCAAAATCTTTGATGTCTTTCGGGATGATGTATTGGAGCAAATTGTCTTTGTCGATATTATCCGTGTTTTTCGAAGTACTATATCCTACCGCTTGACGGTTCAATCGTTTGGAAATGATACGCTCGATGCCGTC
Source organism: Flavobacterium cheonhonense (assembly GCF_035671315.1). Classification (NCBI taxonomy): domain Bacteria; kingdom Pseudomonadati; phylum Bacteroidota; class Flavobacteriia; order Flavobacteriales; family Flavobacteriaceae; genus Flavobacterium; species Flavobacterium cheonhonense. The sequence goes on along the minus strand of NZ_JAXAVY010000001.1, from coordinate 962,768 downwards.
AAACGCACCACCGGCTATGAATAAAATATCTTTGGTATTGACTTCCACGAATTTTTGGTCCGGGTGTTTTCGACCACCTTTTGGCGGTACGTTAACTACAGTGCCTTCTAGTAATTTCAACATCGCTTGTTGTACGCCTTCACCGGAAACATCACGGGTAATGGACGGATTATCGCTCTTGCGGGCAATTTTGTCAATCTCGTCTATAAACACGATACCTCTTTCGGCTTTGGCCACGTCGTAATCGGCGGCTTGTAGCAAACGGGTTAAAATACTTTCCACGTCTTCGCCTACGTAACCGGCTTCGGTTAATACCGTTGCATCTACAATAGCCAACGGAACGTCTAACATGCGCGCGATGGTTTTCGCCACCAAAGTTTTTCCGGTTCCGGTTTGACCTACCATGATGATGTTGGATTTTTCAATTTCCACATCTTCCTCATGTTGGAGTTGCATTAAACGTTTGTAGTGGTTGTATACGGCTACCGACATGACTTTTTTGGTTTGGTCTTGTCCGATCACGTATTGGTCTAAAAATGCTCGGATTTCTTTGGGTTTTTTCAACACCAAATCGGCCGATTGTTTTACTGCATTTCCTTTTAATTCCTCCATCACGATGCCATGTGCTTGTTCGATACAGCGATCGCAGACATGCGCATTAATTCCGGCGATTAATAAATTGGTCTCCGGTTTTTTCCTCCCGCAAAAGGAACATTCTAAAACTTGTTTTGCCATTTTTCTTAGTTGCAAAGTGGCTGAGTAACTGAGTAACTGAGTAACTGAGCCAAAAACTCAGGAACTCAGGAACTCAGGAACTCAGGAACTTTTATTTATCTTCTTAACACTTCATCAATCATTCCGTACTCTTTGGCTTCATCGGCGATCATCCAATAGTCGCGTTCCGAGTCTTTGTACACTTTTTCGAAAGGTTGGCCTGAATGGTGCGAAATGATTTGGTACAATTCGTCTTTCAGTTTCAACATTTCTTTTAAGTTGATTTCCATATCGGAAGCCACGCCTTGTGCACCGCCTGACGGTTGGTGAATCATGACTCTAGAATGCGGTAAGGCTGAACGTTTTCCGGCAGCTCCGGCACACAATAATACCGCGCCCATAGAGGCAGCCATACCGGTACAAATGGTCGCTACATCGGGTTTGATGTACTGCATGGTATCGTAAATGCCGAGTCCGGCATAAACGCTTCCGCCCGGTGAGTTGATGTAAATTTGGATGTCTTTAGACGCGTCAACACTTTCCAAGAACAACAATTGCGCTTGGATGATGTTGGCCATATAATCGTCGACACCCGTTCCCATGAAAATGATTCTGTCCATCATTAAACGCGAAAACACGTCGAGTTGCGAGATGTTTAATTGACGTTCTTCAATAATATAAGGTGTCATGCTTGCTACGATTTTATCGTAATACAGACTGTTTACGCCGTGTTTTTTGGTCGCAAACTTTTTAAATTGCTTCGCCATTTCGAGCGTAGCTCTCGGGTCTTTTCCGTAATCCATTTTGGTTGTAAGTTGTAAGTTATACGTTGTATGTTGATACTGATTCTTGAAGTCAAAGTTTGTGCCTTTTTTAAAAGATGACATTGTGTCGCTTAAGGTTGGAACCCTAGCCCGGATAGCCCCGAAGCTTCGGGGGAAATCCTTTTTATTGTTTAGAAAAAACCCTTCGACTGCGCTCAGGGTGACAACAATAAAAAGATTGCAACGTATAGCCGGATTAGCTTCTAATAAAAAAAGCGCCAAATTACTTTGACGCTCAAATATAGTAAATAATCTTTTAGTGTTTCAACTCGCCGTACATGGCTTTGATGAACTCGTCGTAGTTTACTTCTTTGGTTTTGGCTTTCACCTTGTCTTTGAACAAGTTCAACATTTTTTCGTTCATGACTTGTTCTGACAAACGACGTACTTCGTCTTGGTTTGACATGACGCGCGCCACAATACCTTGTACATCTTCGTCGGTTGGGTTCATTTGACCGAATTGAGCCATTTGTTTTTTGATCAACTCAGTAGTGTAGGCTTTTAAATCGTCGAAAGTGATTTGCAAACCGTTTTCGGTGATAACTTTACCTTCGATCAATTGGTAACGCAAACCGTTTTCAGATTTAGCATATTCTGCTTCTGCTTCTTCGGCAGTTAACGGATTTTCTCCGGCAGATTGGATCCATTTTTTCAAAAACTCGGCCGGTAAATCAAACTTGGTGTTGGCGATTAAGAACTCGGTTACATCGTTTAAGAATTTTTGGTCGGCTTGTTGGGCGAATTGTTTTTCAGCGTCTTCTTTGATTTTAGCTTTTAACTCGTCTACCGAAGTTACCACTTTTGGTCCGAATAATTTATCAAACAACTCTTGGTCTAAAGTAGCCGGTTCGTGCGCAATTACTTCGTCGATAGTGAAGGTTACTTCGATGTCTAAACCGTGAACATCGTCGTGACCCACGGCTAAGTAATCCATTAATTTGTGATCGTCATCGAACAAACCTTTGGTTTTTAAGGTAACCACATCGCCTACTTTTTTACCGATGAACGCTTTTTGCGTTTTTTTGTCGGCGAAAGCGTCGATGGCCAAAGTAGTTCTGTTGTTGATGCCTTTTTCTTCGTTAGCAAAAATACCTGAAACGTCGTCTCCGGCTTCCACTACATCTTTAGCGATTAACTTTCCGTATTGTTTTTGGATACGCGCTACTTGGTCGTTCAACATTTTGTCATCGGCTACGATTTTGTATTGTACCAAGCTGTTTTTAGCGGCTAAATCCACTTTGAATTCCGGTGCTAAACCTAATTCGAATTCGAATTTATAATCTTCTACATCCCAATTGAAATCTTCAGTTACTTTAGGTAGCGGATTCCCTAAGATATCTAACTTTTCTTCAACCAAATAGTTGTTCAAGTTTTCTTGCAACAATTTGTTTACTTCGTCTAACAATACTGCTTTTCCGTATTGTTTTTGGATTAAACTCATAGGCACAGCCCCTTTTCTGAATCCGGGAATGCTAGCATTTTTTCTATAGTCTGCTAATACTTTTTCTACTTTTTCTGCGTAATCCGATTTTGATACTTCTACAGTAACTACAGCATTTAACGCGTCTACATTATTTCTTGTGATGTTCATTTTTTGTGTTTTTACATACTAAAATTGGGTGGCAAAAGTATAACATTTATGCCACCCAACCAAGTTTATTTTATTGATTTTAACGGTCTTATTTTGTGTCGCCGGTGATTTGATAAACCAATGATTGCGAAAGCGATAAGATGATACTGAAAAGCATGGCAGTCCAGAAAGAGTTGACTTCAAAACCATCTACAAATTCGTCGCAAAGGAGAATCATAATGGCATTGATTACAAGTAAAAACAGACCGAGCGTAAAAAAAGTTACCGGCAAGGTAAACAGCACCAATATGGGTTTTACAAAAAAGTTGAGCAATCCCAAGACGATGGCTACGGTTAATGCGGTAGTAAATTCGTCTACGCGAACGCCTTTCATTAAGTAGGCGATGGCCATAACAAGTAAAGACGTGATAAAGATTCTTAATACTAATTTCATAAGTTATTTTAATTTTTAGAAATTCACTTTGACAAAAACCTTGCCGTTTCTTCAAAAAACAACTTTGGGTTTTCGGCGTGTAACCAATGGCCGGCGTTGGGAATGGTGACTAGTTTAAAATTAGGAAAATGTTTTTGAATATTAGGCAAATCAGTGTCTAAAATGTATTTAGAATTGCCGCCGCGGATGAAAAGCGTTGGTTTGTCAAAATGATTTTCAGCCGGTAAGGCCTCGCCTATTACTTCAATTTTGGCATTAAAAACTGCGAGGTTGAATCGGAAAGCGAGTTGCCCGGGTTCCTTCCAATACAAGTTTTTCATTAAAAACTGGCGTGTGCCGAAATCGGGTATGTACGGGTACAAGATTTCTTCCACTTGGTTTCTATCGGGTTGCTCAGAAAAATCTACGGCGTTCAACCCGGCCAAAATGTCTTGGTGGTGTGGCGCGTAATATTTGGGACCGATGTCGGCTACAATTAATTTCTCCACCAATTCCGGATGTGTTGTAGCCAAAAGCATCGCCACTTTGCCACCCATGGAGTGCCCAATGACATTGATGTTGGTTAATTGATGTTCCTGACAATAGTCAAATACATCTTTGGCCATCAAGGCATAGCTGAAATCATCGGAGTGAAAACTGCGGCCGTGATTGCGCAAATCCAACAGATGCACTTGAAAACCTTCGGCGGCGTAGAGCGAACTGAAGGACTTCCAATTGTCGGACATGCCGAGAAATCCGTGGATGATGAGTAGCGGTTTTCCTTCGCCTTCTATTCTGGAGTATAACATAATGATTGAAGATTTTTGATTGAAGATTGACGATGGCAGAATGGATTGAATCTTAAATCAGCATTCGTTAATCAACAATCTTACATCATTTTAATTTTTGCAAATACATATTCACCACATTGTCCAAGCCAAGGTACAAAGCTTCGGAAATTAAGGCATGACCGATGGACACTTCCAACAAGCCGGGAATATTTTGTTTGAAGAATTGAATGTTATCCAAACTCAAATCGTGTCCGGCATTGATCCCTAATTCCAATTCGTTGGCCAACTCGGCAGCTTTTACATAAGGCTGGATACCGGCTTTGTTGCCCAAACTGTATTGGTGTGCGAAGTCTTCGGTATACAATTCGATACGGTCGGTTCCGGTTTTTTTGGCACCTTCAATCATTTCCAAAATAGGGTCGACAAAAATGGACGTTCGAATGCCGTTTCTTTTGAATTCGGCTATTACTTCGGTTAAATACTCTTGAAACTTTATCGTATCCCAACCGGCAGAAGACGTAATCGCGCCAATCGCATCGGGCACTAAAGTCACCTGTTCCGGTTTGCATTCGAGTACCAAATCGATAAAATTGTGCTGCGGATTGCCTTCGATATTGAATTCGGTGTACACTATTGGTCGTAAATCACGCGCATCTTGATAGCGAATATGTCTTTCGTCAGGTCGCGGATGTATGGTAATGCCTTGCGCGCCGAACTGTTGAATATCTTTGGCAACTTGCAACAAATCGGGCACATTGCCGCCGCGGGCATTTCGCAAAGTCGCTATTTTATTGATGTTTACGCTTAGTTTTGTCATAGCTGTTTTTGATAAAGCTCATCGTTTAAAAATGTGATTACAAAAATACAAAGTAAAAGCAAGCGCGCATGTCCCAAAATTTGATTATTTTGCAGACGCTAAAGAAAAGAATACATGAGAGTACTTTCGGAATACATCAACAACGATTTCAAACCATTTTTGAGTGGCGAAACCGTAGCGGATATTCAGGATTTTTTTGCCGACAGCACCTATTCCCACTTTCCGGTTTTGGAAGATGGTGTGTATTTGGGTTGTATTTCGGCGGTAGATGCGGAAACTTTTGAAATCCAAAAAAGCGTCGCTGATTACCGTTATGCTTTGGAAGGTTTTTTTGTGAGAACCACTATGATTTGGCTGGATGTGTTGGAGGTTTTTGCCCGAAACAATGCCAATGTGGTTCCGATTTTAGACGAAAACAATAAATATGTCGGCTACTACGAGATCACAGATGTCATTAAGTTTTTAAACGAAACGCCGTTCTTAAAAGAAACCGGCGGCATTATCGTAGTTGAAAAACCTACTGTTGATTATTCGATGAGTCAGATTGCCCAAATTGTAGAGAGCAATAACGGGAAGTTGTTAGGGATTTTTGTCTCTGAAGCCAGCAACGACAAAGTACAAGTTACGGTTAAGATTACTTTGGGCGGCATGAATGAAATCATCCAAACGTTTCGCCGTTACAACTACGAAATCATCTCGGAACACCATGAAGACAATTATTTGAACAACTTAAAAGAGCGTTCGGAGTATTTGGATAAATATTTAAACATGTAATTGAAAGTACGAAGTAAGAAATACGAGGTACAAAGTAAAATCTAGACTCTATGAAAGTTGCTATTTTCGGACAATATTACCAAAACGATACGCGACCTATTATTAAAGACATTTTTGTTTTTTTTAATCGGAATAATGTAGAAATGGTTATTGAGGAAAACTTCCTGAAAATATTGTACGAAGAAAAAATTGTCGAAAAACAATACAAAACATTCTCCTCACACACCGATTTAGACAACAGTTTCGCCATTGTAATCAGTATTGGTGGCGACGGAACTATTTTGCGAGCGGCGACTTATGTTCGAGATTCCGGAATTCCGATTTTAGGCGTAAATGCCGGAAGATTAGGATTCTTGGCCAAGGTTCAAAAAGAAAGCATCGAGTCGTTTTTGCAAATCGTTTTAGAAAAAAAATACAGTATTACCGAGCGCACTTTGCTTTCTATGGAATGTTCGCCGACACTTGCTCAGATGAGTGTTGATTTTGCCATGAATGAAGTGGCCGTAAGCCGAAAAGACACGACCTCGATGATTACCATTGAAACGTTTTTGAACGGCGAATACCTTAACTCTTATTGGGCAGACGGATTAATCATTGCTACACCAACCGGCTCTACGGGCTATTCATTAAGTTGCGGCGGTCCTATTTTAACTCCCGATGTCAAAGCATTAGTAATTACTCCTATCGCACCTCACAACTTGAATGCCAGACCCTTAGTAATTCCCGATGATACAGAAATCACCTTAAAAGTATCCGGTAGAGAAGAACAATATTTGGTTTCTTTGGATTCCAGAATCACCTCTGTGAGCAACAACTCGGTATTAAAAATTAAAAAAACGCCTTTCCGCATCAACATGGTAGAAATCCCGGAAGAGACTTTTTTCAAAACTTTACGCAACAAATTGCTTTGGGGCGAAGACAAGAGAAATTAGAAAAAAATTCTCCTGTTCTATACTACATTTCCAAAAAAATCGTTTTAGAAAAGAACCTTGCTAACCGTAGTAGTTATCAGCACTTTAATTTATTTGGCAGAAATCCGAAATTCATGCTATATAAGTACTGAGAATTGTTATATTTGCACGCTATTTTCAATTGAATGAAAAAGATTTTAGTATTATTTTTCGGCTTATTTTTCCAAAATGTAATGACCGCACAAATCAATGAGATTGGTGTTTTTTTGGGAGGCAGTAACTTTGTAGGCGATGTGGGTAAAACCAACTATATCGCTCCTAATGAACCTGCTTTCGGTATCGTTTACAAATGGAATAAAAGTCCGAGACATTCATATAGGTTTTCCTATATGCAATCAACGATAACCGCCAACGATTTAGACTCGGATGTACCGGGCCGAAATTTGAGAGGGTACCGTTTTAAAAACAACATTAAGGAACTGACCGCCGGAATGGAATTCAATTTTTTCGATTTCAACCTGCACGAAGTTTTAAAAAGAAAAATAACACCTTATGTCTTTACAGGGGTTTCCTATTTTGCCTACGACGAGTTGTATGTATTGAATGGACAAACCAAAAAAGACAAGACTGAAAGAACTTTGGCCATCCCGATGATTGTTGGTGTCAAAACCAACATTTTAGATCATTTTGTATTGGGTGTAGAAGTTGGGGCAAGATATACTTTCACTGATAATTTAGATGGAAGTTTGCCCGCAAATGAAAATTTAGCGCCGCTGCAATTCGGCAATATTAATAGCAAAGATTGGTATGTTTTCACCGGTATTACCCTAACGTATACCTTTACTGAAAAACCATGTTATTGCGCAGAATAAAGAATGAATCTAACCGATAAAATAAACAAAGACAATTTACCCAAACACTTAGCCATCATTATGGATGGTAATGGTCGTTGGGCAAAACAGAAAGGTTTAATGCGAGCGTTTGGTCATGAAAACGGCACCAAATCGGTCAGAATAACAGTGGAAACCTGCGCCAAATTAGGCATCGAAAATCTCACCCTATACGCATTTTCAACCGAAAACTGGAACCGACCAAAGCTGGAGGTTGATACTTTAATGCGTTTGTTGATTTCGTCTTTAAAGAAAGAACTCGATACCCTTCAAAAAAACAACATTCGTTTAAATTGCATTGGAAATATTACAATGTTGCCCGACAGTGCCAAAAAAGAACTTTTGGCTGTAATGGAAAAAACGAAAAACAATACTCGAATGACCTTAACATTAGCCCTGAGCTATGGTTCTCGCGAGGAATTGTTAAATGCTGTTAAAACCATCTGTGATAAAGTTAAAAATAATATAATTTCAATTGATGCGCTTGATGAATCAATTATTAATCAGCATCTTTACACGCACAATCTGCCCGATGTGGATTTGGTAATACGAACCAGCGGCGAACACAGAATCAGTAATTTCCTGCTCTGGCAAATCGCTTACGCTGAATTTTATTTCACCGATGTACTCTGGCCCGATTTTAAAGAAGACGATTTATATGAAGCCATCATTAGCTATCAAAAAAGAGAAAGAAGATTTGGAAAAACAAGTGAACAAATTAAATAATATTTCAGTGCATATCAATACATTAAAAACAATTCTGACGCTGTGTTTTTTCGGAACTGTTTTTCAACTACACGCCCAAGACAGAATCCCATTTGATCAAGGAAAGAAATACATATTAGCCGATGTAACGGTAACAGGTAAAATCAGTTACAACCAACAAACTGTTGTGACTTTCTCCGGCTTGGAAAAAGGGCAACAAATCACTGTACCCGGAGAACAAATTAGTAATGCCATCAAGAAACTGGGGAAATTAGGTTTGTTCAGCGACATCGATTTTTACATCAATAAAACAGAAGGCGACAGTATTTGGCTTGACTTAAACATTGCCGAACTTCCCAAATTAAGCGATGTTAAGATTCAAGGAGTCAAAAAATCCAAAGTTGAAGATTTAATCAAAGAAAACAGTTTAACCAAGGGGAAAATTGTGAATGAAAACCTCATTACCACTACCAAAAACTACTTGGAAAACAAATACAAAAAAGACGGTTATTTCAACACCAAAGTATTCATCACTACCACACCGGATACCACTGAAGGAAACCAAGTAAAAATGTTGGTGAATATTGACAAAGGCGACAAACTGAAAATCTCTAAAATCAGGTTTGACGGCAACGAGAAATTCTCAGATAAAAAGCTGAGAAGTGCCATGAAAAACACCAAGCAAATCAATCCGATTCGCATTTTCAAAGCCTCTAAATTCATCAAAGACAAATACCAAGAAGACTTAACATCTATCGTGGCCAAATACAAAGAAAAAGGATACCGCGATGCTCGAGTGGTAACCGACTCCGTTTTCTTGAACGCTAAAAAAACCAAGTTAGCCATTAATGTTAAAGTGGAAGAAGGTAGAAAATATTATTTCGGAAACATCAAGTTTTTGGGGAATTCTGTTTACTCTGACCAATTGTTAGGTCGCGTTTTGGGTATTAAAAAAGGAGAAACCTACAATGGTGTTTTATTGGAAAAAAGAATTGCCGATAAAACCAAACCGGATAGTGAAGACCTAACCAATTTATACCAAAACAATGGTTATTTGTTCTCTAACATCAATGCGGTAGAGGTTAAAACAGCGAATGATACCATCGATTTTGAAATCAGAGTTACCGAAGGACCTGTGGCCTACTTTAACAACATTACCGTAGTAGGAAACGACAAAACCAACGACCGCGTTATTTACCGTGAATTAAGAACCAAACCGGGACAAAAATACAGCAAAGAAGACCTCGTAAGAACCATCCGTGAGATTGGACAATTAGGTTTCTTTGATCCGGAAGCTATCGATCCTAAATTTAAAAATGTGGATCCTGCAGCTGGTACGGTGGACATCGAATACAACGTAGTGGAAAAAGGTTCCAGCCAAATTGAATTGCAAGGTGGTTACGGCGGTGGCGGATTCATCGGAACTTTAGGGCTTTCGTTCAATAACTTCTCTGCCCGTAACATGTTCAAAAAAGAAGCTTATAAACCGCTTCCTATGGGTGACGGACAAAAAGTAGCCTTGCGTTTACAAGCGAGCTCCTTCTTCCAAACCTACAGTTTATCGTTTTCAGAACCTTGGTTGGGCGGTAAAAAACCGATTCAGTTTTCAACCTCATTATCGCACAGTAAACAGTTCTTGTATACCGGACGTTCTACCAATGTAGACCGCAGTAAAAGTTTTAACATTACCTCGCTTTCTGTGGGTTATGCGAAGAGATTAACAGTGCCGGATGACTTTTTCGTGTTCTCCAACTCGGTGAGTTTTCAATACTACGATTTGAACAATTACAACACCGGACTTTTCACTTTTGGTGATGGCGCTTCTCGTAACCTGGCGTTCACTTTGGGATTAAGCCGTAACAACAAAGGGGTGAATCCAATTTATCCGACTTACGGTTCTGAATTCAGTTTTAGTGCTAAATTCACTTTGCCTTACTCGGCTTTCAACGGAGTTAATTACGGCGACTTACAAAACCAAGAAGCTTATAAATTACGCTACAGAGAAAACGGCGGATTCAACATTACGCCTAATGCGAATGGTGAATTGCCTGCCGCTGGCGACTTCTTGAAAGAAACCACAGAAAATTCCGGAATCTACGAAAAGGTATACAACTATCAAGATGCTTCTGCTGACCAAGGCAGAGTGGATCAGGAAAAATTCAAATGGTTGGAATACTACAAATTAAAATTCAAAGCCGATTGGTATACACGATTAGCCGGTAGCCCATCAAAAGCTTTGGTATTAAGAGCTCTCGGCGAATTCGGATACTTAGGTGCTTACAACAGTGGTAGAGGTTTAGTACCTTTTGAACGTTTCTTCTTAGGAGGTGACGGTTTAGCGAACTTTGCCCTCGACGGTAGAGAGGTTATTCAGTTAAGAGGTTATCCAAACCAATCGTTGTCTAACCAAGACGGAGCAACCGTTTACAATAAATTCTCATTAGAATTGCGTTACCCGTTAACGTTAAAAGCAGCTGCCTCTATTTATGCGTTGACTTTCGTGGAAGCCGGTTCGTCTTTCGACACTTTTAGAGAATACAATCCATTCGTATTACAACGTTCTGCCGGATTTGGTATCCGAATCTTTATGCCGGCCTTTGGATTGTTGGGAATTGATTTTGCTCACGGATTTGATGCTGTACCAGGCTATACACAAAAGAATGGTTGGGAAACACATTTTATCATTGGTCAACAATTTTAATTATATTTGATACATATTTTTAAATCATAACGGCATGAAAAAATATTTTGCAATATCAATATTACTTTTATTCTTCGGCTACAATGCCCTTGCGCAAGGTCGTGGTGTAAAAATCGGCTATATCGACATGGAGTATATTCTACAAAATGTTCCCGACTATACTGAAGCCAAAAATCAATTGGAACAAAAAGCCGAAAAATGGAAGCAAGATATTGAAGCCAAAAAAGTTGAAATTGCAAAATTAAAAGATGCCCTTAGAACAGAAAGAGCTTTACTAACTAAAGAGCTCATAGAAGAGCGCGAAGAGGAAATCAAATTCCAAGAAAACGAACTCATCGAATTCCAACAAAAAAAATTCGGCCCTAATGGCGATTTAATAACCCAAAAAGCCGTTCTAGTAAAACCAATACAAGACCAAGTTTTTACAGCTGTACAAGACATAGCCGAACTCAAAAAATACGATTTCATCTTCGATAAGTCTTCTGATTTGACTATGTTGTTTTCTGCCAAAAGACATGACATTAGCGACCAAGTGATTCGCGCCATTACCCGTGCCGAAAGAAGAGAACAACTTTCTAAAAAAGAACTCAAAGAGCAAGAGAAAAAAGAATACCAAGAAGATGTAGAAGACGAAAATCCGGCCTTAGCAGCCAGAAAAAAAGCCTTGGAAGAGAAAAAAGCAGCTCGCGACAAAATGATGGAAGACAGAAAGTTAGCAGCCGAAGCCAAGAAAAAAGAAGCCGACGATAAAAGAAAAGCCGCTGCCGAAGCGCGTGAAGCTAAAAAAAATGGCACGGTTCCTGCTAGTGACAAATCAACGGACAAACCTGCAGGTGAAACCGCTAAAACAGTGTCAGACAGCACTGCAACAGCTAATCCGAATTCTAAAGAAGCCAAAGCAGCAGCCAGAGCCAAATTAATTGAAGATCGCAAAAAAGCGCTGGAGGACAAAAAGAAAAAAATACTCGAAGACCGAGAAGCGGCTAAAAAAGCCAAAGAAGACAAAAAAACAGAAACGAAAACAGAATAAATAATTAATTAATACTTTTTACAATGAAACGATTGAAATCATTACTAATAGCTACTGTATTGTTTTTAGGAGCAAGTCAAACCATCAATGCGCAAGCTAAAACAGCACACGTAGATGTAAATGAAATTATTTCTAAAATGCCGGCGATGTTAGACGCTCAAAAACAATTAGAAAAATTGAGTGCTACTTACGATGCTGAATACAAAACAATGGCCGAGGAGTACACCAATAAAATGAAAAAATACGAACAAGAAGCCAATACTGTTGGAGATGCTGTTAACCAAACCCGTCAAGCTGAAATGCAAGACTTGGTTAAAAGAATTACTGACTACAGAGACAATGCTCAAAAAGAATTGCAAAAGAAAGAATCAGACTTAGTAAAACCTTTAATGGATAAAATCAAAGCTTCGATCCAAAAAGTAGGAAAAGCTAAAGGTTACCAATACGTATTAAACGTAGCTGATTTATTGTTGGCTGACGGTCCGGACTTAACAGCCGATATCAAAAAAGATTTAGGTTTCTAATATCAAAAAATATTTTTTAAAGCTGCCCATTCCCTTCAGGTTTGGGCAGTTTTTTTTATTTTTGTGTTATGACGAACAACAACCCTATAGGCCTTTTTGATTCCGGTATCGGCGGCACGTCCATTTGGAGCGCAATTCACGATTTACTGCCCAATGAAGACAGCGTCTATTTAGCCGACAGTAAAAATGCGCCTTACGGACAAAAATCAAAAGAGGAAATTATCCATCTGAGTTGTAAAAACACCGAGTTTCTGCTGGAACTGAACTGCAAAATCGTTGTCGTGGCCTGCAATACCGCAACTACCAATGCCATCAAAGAATTAAGAGCCAAATACGATGTACCTTTTATCGGTATAGAACCGGCCATCAAACCTGCAGCGCTCAATTCGCAACAACACGTCATAGGAATCTTAGCTACGCAAGGCACACTCAACAGTGAATTGTTTCACCAAACCGCGCAACAATTTCAAAACACCAAAATTATCGAACAAATCGGTCACGGCCTCGTCCCGCTTATCGAAAACGGTGATATCAATTCACCCGAAATGAATCAGCTATTGCACGATTATCTGAATCCTATGATAGAAGCCAATATCGACTATCTCGTGTTAGGTTGTAGCCATTACCCATACTTGATACCACAAATCAAAAAAATCCTCCCAAATCACATTAAAATCATCGATTCGGGTGAAGCAGTAGCAAGGCAAACCAAAAAAATATTAGTAGAGAATGTGGGCTTAAGTCAGGACACAAAAAAGGGGAAAGCTATCTTCTATACCAATGCCAACTCAAAAGTGCTGAGTGACATCTTAAAACACCAACACGAAGTAATTCAAAAAGATTTTTAGGAGCCAAACTCAAGGCATTCTTTAAATCTTATTCCTGCTGTACGCGTTACCCCGAAGTTTCGGGGCTAACTGCTTCCATCAGGGCTAAACTAAAACTAAAGGCTCCTATTATTCGTCGTCTTTAAACCAACTCGAATACATCACATAGTTATTAGAAATACGTTCAATCTCGCCGGCAAAATCCGATTGGTTGATGTCCTTAACTTTCTTAGCCGGAACACCGGCATAAATGCTCCTGGATTCTACAACCGTGTTTTGTGTTACCACAGCTCCGGCAGCCACAATAGCATTGCTTTCCACCACGCAATTATCCATGACAATCGCACCCATACCAATCAAAACATTGTCGTGAATAGTACAACCGTGCACAATGGCATTGTGTCCGATAGATACATTGTTTCCGATAACCGTGGGATGCTTTTGATACGTACAATGAATAATCGCACCGTCTTGTATGTTAACCTTATTCCCTATTTTGATGAAATGTACATCACCTCTTACCACCGCATTAAACCAAACACTACAAGAACTTCCAAAAGTTACATCACCCACAATAGTGGCATTTTCCGCCACATAACAATCCTCCGGGATTTGAGGATGTTTTCCGTTTACTGATTTGATTACCATATAAAAAAAATAGTCCCGAAATAATCGGGACTTGTATTTAAAATTAATTAATAGCAGGACAGTTACAGTGGTACTTCTCAGGAGAACAGAACAAGTTGATTCCTAAAGTTAACTGGTGAAAACCACCGGAATCAAACTTAACATTACCCAACAAATGAGAGTAAGTGTATGAGAATACATAATTTTTAAAATTCACCCCAATGATAGGCGTTACATATTGCATTTTTTGATCAGAAACGGCATTTCCCTCAACAAACTGAGCACCGTCTAAACTTCTTCTGTACGAAAGGCCACCCCATAACATCCCAAAATCTAATTCTTTGTATGCTTTGATGTTAAAGTCCATTGTTTTTTCTTGGGTTTGTGTCACCAATTGGAACATAAAAGAAGGCTCCCACAAAATGGTTTCAGCATCTCCAAAAGTGTAACCGGCATTCAAGATAAAACGTCTCAAGTTCACAGGCTCGCGGTCTGAATATAATTTTCTGTCACTGGCTAAAGCATTTTTTACAGTAGCGTGTACGTAAAAATCCAAAAAGTTATAAGAAGCTCCAATATCTACGTTAAAGTAAGAAGCTCTTTGAATCGAATTAAAAATTAATGGATCGTAAGAAGGATCGTTTGTATAAAAAGTACTTTGATCTAAACTACTTTGAACAAAACCGGCACTCATCCCAAAAGACAACTGATTCAAATCTACTTTATCTCTTGAAAACATCAAATGATGCGCATAAGTCAACTTCATTCCGGTTTGTGAGTGATACCCGTTTTTGTCATTAAAAACAATGATACCTCCACCCGATCTCTCGCCCAAAGCACCATTAAAACTTAATGTTTGCAAAGCCGGTGCATCTTCTTGTCCGAACCATTGTTGTCTAGCGGTTAGTCTGACTTTGGCACAGTTTGCTGCTCCTGCCATGGAAGGATGCAACAAGTAATAATTGTCCGAAAGATAGTCCGAATAAACCGGTAAACCTTCCTGAGCATTTGAAAGTTGTGATACCAAAAGCACTACTAATAAGTAAAATTTTCTAAAATTCATTGTAACTATCTTTTTAATGAGAAATGGGCCTTAAATTGTTTCATAGTTCCTTGCTCAGGATAATCCACTGTAAACCAGTAATCCGTAGCCGGTAATAATTGTCCGTTATAGGTTCCGTCCCAACCATCACCTGCAGCACTAATCTGTTTTATTAGTTTTCCGAAGCGGTCAAATATATAAATTTTTGTTGTATTGGCATAATTAAATAATCCGGTTACATTCCATTTATCATGGAAACCATCACCGTTTGGTGTAAAGTATCTCGGGTAATCTATCACTTGTACATTCTCGATTGAAACCACACCACAAGAATAGCCATCCGGACTTCTAACATCCCATACATAAATCGTATGACTGCCCAATGATACGTTTTCAAACACATTGCTGGCTTGTCTTGGTCCATCGTCTAAACTGTATTCGTAGATGCCGTAACCGTCGTTGGTTACCGTGATGATTTGGTTTTCTTCAAAAGCATTGGTCACCGTATACGTAATGTTAGCTGCCGAACCTGAACGAACCACTTCAAAGGTTGATGCGGCTGTTATAACAGACACACAGCCCAATAGTGGTGGATTAACACTCACAGCCTCTACCGTGTAAGTCACGCTATCCGCATTGATATCCGTTACCGGATACGTTGCTGAGTTGGCTCCCGGAATCAAGTTGCCGTCAGCATACCAGTTAAAGGTATAGTTCGGTGCCGTGATACCGCTGTCTAAGATTAAGTTGTTGTTCACTGCCGTTTGGTTCCAATTCACACAAGCGATATTGCTGCCCGTGTTGCTGGTAATTACCGGCTCGGCCAATTTCTCTATCACTACATCAAAAGAATCCAATTGGTAACAACCCGTTACCGTATTGGTTACTCTTATCCAATATGTACCGGTTTGTACTTGGTAAGTATCTAAGTTGGTCAGCGCGTTGGCTGAGTTGCCTGCTTCGGCATCCGCCTGACTGTTATAATAGAACTCTACTATGAATGTCGGTGCCGTTTGCGCTGCTCCTAAAATATCATCCACATAACCCGCTAAGCTTGGTTGCGCATTGGTTGGGTTTTGCGTGTACAACATCAAGCCGTCGTTCACCCCATCGTAATCACACTCCAACATATCAGCCATTACAATGTTGATCGTTGGTTTCGGATTCACCAAGATATTGAACTGTCCTACTACACTGCGACACGTGGTAGCATCATTAGTGATTTGAACATAAATCGTTTGCGGATTAGTAAGATTGGTATAGGTACTTGCATTGTTGATTGGAATGGTCAACGCGGCATCTTCATAGAATCTTACCGTGTATGTTGGTGGTGTTGGGTTGTTGGCCATCAAGGCGGTGATTTGACTGGTTAAGTCGAATACCTCAAAGCCGTCATTTACTCCCGATGGATCTGCCTCACAGATTTGGTAATCAGCAATAGCAGCTACTGTTGGTAAAGGATTCACCGTGAGTGGTTGCTCTACTAGTACATAACAGTTATTCCCTAAATAATCCACACGGTTATTCTCTACTCTAATCCATACGCTTTGCTCATTCGGATCAACATCACCTACTAAAGCATTGGTTGGGCTTAGAATTGGGTTAACTTGGTTAATCGCATCCGCTTGGCTGTTGTAATACTCCAATGTTAAGTTAGGGTCGTTGTTTAAGATGTAAGCCGCATTCACCGTTAAGTTAAAGTACTCCAACATATCGCCAGGGTTGTTGTAATCACACTGTACACCCAAACTCGGTGGATTGGTGTTTGGTGTTGGAATTGGCAGTACCCTGATGTCTAAAGTTGTTACACTGTAACAACCCGCGGCACTCGTTACACGTACCCCTAAGGTTTGAACTGCCGGTTGAGTGTTAGTATAGTTGGTAAAATCGGCAATGTCACTCGCTCCTCCAACTTGTGCCAAAGCATACGTTGAATAGTAAGTCACAGTATAGCCTGATAATCCTTGGGTAATCATCACATCTCTCACTGTCAAATCAAAACTGTGGAATTGGTTATTCGGATTAGCATCGTCGTCACAAACACTAAGCGGTGTTGGCGTGGTTAACAACAATGGAATATTGATGATAACATCAAACGATCCGATGTTGTAGCAACCCGTGTTGTTGTCTTCTACTCTAACCCAAATTTTTTGACTTGTGGTCACATAATTTGTAGCCGGAATAATTGGTGATGTACCTTGCTGCGCTGCCGTTGAACTCGTGTAATAAGTCACCGTATAATTGCTTGCTGCTAAAGGTTGTTGGGCCAAAACATCAGCTGTACGAACCGTTAAATCAACGCCTGTTACTGCATTTTGGGTATTGTTGTCTTGGTCACAAACTTCGATATTATCCAAATTAATCGGAGCAATCGGACTCGGATTCACGCGTAAAACTATAGGCATTACCGTTACACAGCCGGTGTTAGGGTCAACTGCTCTAACGTAAAGCGTTTGGGTAAAGGCATACAAGTTATCATACAACACTGTAGTATCGATGGCTGAGCTACCCGTTTCTGCATCGGTAAACGTTTCGTGATAGGTAATAATGTATGGAGCGCCTTGTAATATATCTGTTGTTAAGGTATTCAAATCAAATCCGGCAAAACCATCCTGATTGTCATCGCAAATGGTGTAAGGTTGTGTTGGCGGTATAGGCGTTGGTAGCGGCACTACTCTAATGTCCATCGTTGAGATTACATAACAACCTGTAACGCTGTTGGTGATACGAATACCCAAGGTTTGTACATAAATGTCTTGGTTTTGGTATTGTAAGGTGGTAATCTCATTGGTGTTGTTTTGCGCATCATTCAAACTCGGATAGAAGCTTACTGCCATACCGGTTTGACCTAATAAGATGTTATCTACTTGGTCGGCTAAGTTAAACACTTCAAAACCTACTGCGCCGTTGTAATCACACAAAGTGTATTGCGGATAGTTCGGCTGGGTTGCGTTTGGTAGCGGATTAACGATTAAGTCTAAAGTAACTATATCAAAACATCCGGTATTGTTGTTCTCTACTCTAACATACAATGTTGTAGTAGCCGTTACATAGCCGATGATGTTTCCGATAGCACCAATATCACCTTGAGCATCTCCCAAACTGGTGTGGAAGGTTACCGTATGAGTCGACGGGTCGATACTACCCAAAATTTGCGGTACAGTAGTAGTCAAATCAAAACTCTCAAAGCCTACGGCTCCGGTGTAGTCACACAACTCGTAATCATCAGGCTCTGTAGCTTCAGGAGTTGGATCTACAATTAATTCCAATTCCACATAATTGGCACAGCCCGTTAAAGTATAGAATACTCTAACATATATCGTTTGGTTCCAATCGTTGATGTTTTCATAAGGGCTCGTTAACGGGTTCCCGCCTATCAAAGCATCTGTCGGTGTTTCGTGGTAAGTAACCGAAACCCCGGTTTGAGCGGAACCGCCTTGGATAGCCAAAGTAGCGTCTTCTAAATTAAATACACCAAAGCCATCGTTGTTCGGATCACAATAATGAAGTGCCGGCGGGGTCAAGGCCAATGGCCCTTGGGTAACTCTTAATAATTGGGTGGTAATGGAGAAACAACCTGTAGTGATGTTTTCTATTCTGATGTAAACCGTTTCATTGTCGGTACCTAAATAAGACAGTGCATCCAAAGCGCCTAATTCATTTTGAGCTTCTGCCAAAGAATTGTGATACGTAACCACAACACCTCCTGCACCTCCGGTTGATACAGATTCATTAACCGTTAAATCAAAAATAGCTTGGTTGGAAACACCATTACTACATTGGAAAATAGGATCAGGCGTAACAGCAACCGGTAATGGATTTACAACCAAGAAGAATGAACTGATAGAGTTACATCCTGTAACCGTATTGGTAATAACAATCCAAATCTCTTGTGGGCTACCTGTATTAGGATATAAGTTTGGTAACGCTCCGGTTTGGGTTTGTGCATCAGACAAACTCTCATAATAAGCAATACTTACATTACCTTGACCGTTGGCTATCTCTGCATCTTTACTGTTTAACGTAAATATTTCCACGCCATCACCCGGATTAGTATAATCACACAATTCGTAATTGCTGATAACCGGATTGGCCAATGGCAACGGATTAACAATCAAATTGAAAGTGGTAGTGCTAAAACAGGCTGGTGATCCATTGTTGTAGGCTCTTACATAAATCGTTTGTAAGCCCGGATCGATATTACAATAAGGACTCGCTATCGCAGATCCACTAGTGGATGTCTCGAAAAACTCAACAGTAATGTTTGGATCGCCTCCCGTAATTTCAGCGATTTTTGTACTCAAATCAAAACCGCAATAAAATCCATCGTTGTTGTAACTGTCATCACAAACTACATAATCCGTAGGCGTGTTTATCGTTGGAGCCGAATTAATCGTAACCGTTGCCGAACCCGTTTGGGTTTGGGAACAACCGGTTGCAGGATTGAGAACACTAATTAAATTGCAAGTGGATGGTGCTGTAACCGGCGCTGTAGCAACCGACGCAGTACCGGCAGCATTCAAAGTTACGGTTTGAGCCGAATTAGAATCTATACTATAAGTAACCTCAGCATTAGGTGTTCCGGAAAAAGTAATCACAGCAGTCTCATTTAAACAAACTGCCGCAGGCGATATTGACACTGAAGCCGTTGGCAACGGATTAACCACTAACTGGAAAGAAGTAGTTCCAAAACTAGTAGGATCGGCATTATCTTCCAATCTTACATAAATCGTTTGTCCGTTGACTCCGGTGAAAGCATTTGCCGGAATTATTGGACTAACCCCTGCATCAGCAGCAGACTGACTGGTATAATAAGTCACCGTGTAATCAGCGGCCGGATAATTTGTTCCTAAAACTATTGGGGTTTGTGGCGTAAGATTAAAAATTGCCGAGCCACTTCCAAAGCTACTCTCACAACTCACTAAATTAGGTGGTGTTTGCGGTATCGGACCGGTAGCACACAAAGCCGTATCAATTTGCAATGGGAATTGTGTAATTACAATACATCCTGTGTTATCATCTTCCACAGCTACATAAATGATTTCACCATCTGTTCCGTTATAGTTCGTTACATTAGAAATCGGCGATGCTAACTGTTGAGCCTCCGCTAAAGAGTGATGATAAGTCAATGTATTACTCAACCCATTCAAAATGACTGATGCATTTTGGGTAAGATCGAAAGGAGCTTCACATTGAACAAGTGGGGTTGGCGTACCAACAGACAAAGAAGGAATGTATTCTATTAACATACAATCGGTTTGTTCACAACCTCCTGGATAGGTTATAGTAACACAATAATTCCCTTCATCAGTAATAGTGTAGGTATTAGAAATAGCTCCCGGTATCACATCACTACCTATAGTCCACTCATAAGTGGCTCCAAAAATTGGAGAAGGTCCTGCTTGAATCGTAACTGTTTCCGAACCACATACCGCATTTGGACCTGAAAGATCAGGCAAACCATCAAACTGCCCGGTTCCTACAATATCTGCAGTTCCAATATCAAAACTTCCCGCTCCAAGAAAAACCGCAGAATCGTAAGAAGTATCATTCCTATCGGCAATGACCAACTTAATGTGATAAACGTTATTCGGGATTACCGCTGAAGTGGCTGTCATTAGAACAGTTTCACCATTAAAATTAGTAGCCGCAGTTGCAGCATTCGCACCTCCATTATACGCCCCAAAATAGGCTGGGTTTTCAGAAGTACAAGAATTATTATTGGCATCATCCCTAATAGTTACTACAGAAATTGGGGTAGTTGTACTTGGAATTAAAGCTAAATTAACTGGCGCCGTAGCAGCAGTAACATTTGTCAAGAAAAAAGCAAAGGAGTCTGAATAAGAACATTGAAAAGTTCCGTACTCCTCTGAGGCAAACAAAAAGTCAAAACTCATCTGATTGGTCAAAGGCGTAAAATCAAACTCTAAGATAGTAGCATTATTATAATCCGTAAGAAAGGGATCAATCCCTAAGCCTGTAATGTAATTAAACAAGTCATTATCACCTCCCCAAGCATTATTACCATCGCTCAATGTGCTTGTATTGGGCCCCGGTGCGCTCATGGCATTACCGGTACTCAAAATAACACCCGCGTTCAAAGGAAAATTGGGATTGATATTTTGGAAGTACGCAATTCCATTGGACGAGCCAAAACCAGGCCCGCTGCTGGATCCGCTTCCAGTACTCCAGGTAATATTAGAAATGGTTCCGACACAAGAAGAATTAGGACCGTTGCTTCCAAACAGAACATCCTGAACCAACTGCGGCACAGTATAAGTGGTATTGTTAACAGTAATGGGCTGTGAAAACGAATCTATAGAAACCAATAAAAAGAAAAAAATAAGTAGAGCTCTTTTCATGCGTGACGGGATTTTAAGACAAAAAATTAATTAAGTCTCACAAATGTTAATAATTGTTTAATTGTCCAAATATAAGTATTCATAGAAAATAACTTTGTTAAATTTGCAGAAAAATAAACTACTCTCATGAAAATCACCATAAAAGAAACCCAAAACCCAACGATAATCAAATTTGAATTCCCGGATTTCATTACACAGAATGAAAACTTTGAATTCAAAAACATCGACGAAGCCAAAAATTCGCCTCTGGCCCAAAAATTATTCTACTTGCCATTTGTAAAAACTGTTTATATCTCCGGCAATTTTGTTGCAGTAGAACGCTTTAGTATCGTAGAATGGGCTGATGTACAAGACGACGTGGCAGAACAAATTGAAGAATTCATTCAAAACGGCGGTGTCATTGTGTTGCCCTCAGAACAAAAAGCCAAAAAACAACCCATAACGGTTTACGGCGAGACGACGCCCAATCCGGCTTCGTTAAAATTTGTAGTCAACAAAGCACTCACCAAGAACATGGTCGAGTTCAAAAACATCGACGAAGCCAAACCATCTCCACTTGCCCAAGCGCTTTTCAAATTCCACTTTGTTAAAGAAGTTTTTATCACCGAAAACTACATTTCTGTCACCAAATACGATAGTGTTTCTTGGGACGAAATTACCCTGGAACTCCGCACTTTTATCAAAGAATATCTGGAAAACGGCGGTATCGTTTTAGACGAAACTTTAATCGCCGATGACGTCAAACAAGAGAAACAACAAATCAAAAATTTTGACCAACTCGACGTCACTTCCCAACAAATCATAAACATTCTAGAAGAATACGTAAAACCGGCGGTGGCTGCCGATGGCGGTAACATTTTATTCGACTCTTACGACGAAAATCAAAAAAGAGTAAAAGTAGTGCTTCAAGGTTCATGCAACGGCTGTCCTTCTTCGACTTTCACCCTGAAAAACGGCATCGAAAACATGCTGAAAGACATGCTCAACGACAAAGACATCGTCGTAGAAGCTTTGAACGGCTAACTATTTCAAAATAAAAACATACCTTTAAGCGTCATCAATTATGGCGCTTTTTTTTAATTTTTTAAGGAGCTATTTCCGGCTTTCCGCAGTATCTTTTTTTACAACCAACTTCACATACGAGACATTCAGTCAAAAAAAAGGATACTTGCTCCAATCCGGGCTAAAACACATTTATGAACGAGCTATATTTAGAAACCAGTCCGTATTTATTACAACACGCCAACAATCCCGTACATTGGAAAGCTTGGAATGCCAAAACTTTGTCGCAAGCCCAAACAGAAAATAAACTCATGCTAATCAGCATTGGTTACTCAGCTTGTCATTGGTGCCACGTAATGGAACACGAAAGTTTTGAAGACGAAGAAGTAGCAGCAGTCATGAACGCGCATTTTATCAACATCAAAATCGACCGCGAAGAACGTCCCGACATTGATGCTGTGTACATGAAAGCCGTTCAAGTAATGACCGGACGTGGCGGCTGGCCTATGAATGTAGTGGCCTTACCCGATGGCAGACCGATTTGGGGCGGCACCTATTTTCGAAAAAATGATTGGATTAACGCACTCGAAAAACTCCAGGAAATTTACACCCAAAATCCGGAAACCATCTACGACTACGCACAACAATTGCACGAAGGTTTACAAACCATCAGCATCGTTCCAAAGTCTGAAAACAGCAGCGACTTTGATTTCACCATTTTAGAAAGACTACTGGAAAAATGGCAAAAAAGTTTTGATTGGGACTTCGGCGGCATGGCGAGAGCGCCCAAATTCATGATGCCAACTAACTACGAATTCCTACTCAACTACGGACACCAAACCCAAAACCAAGAACTATTAAAATTTGTCGATTTAACCTTAACCAAAATGGCGTACGGCGGTTTGTTCGATACGGTTGATGGCGGTTTTTCCAGGTATTCAGTCGATTTAAAATGGCACGTGCCGCATTTCGAAAAAATGTTGTACGACAACGGACAATTGGTTTCGCTTTATGCCAATGCCTACAAACTAACCCAAAACCCTCTGTACAAAGAAGTCATCGAAAAAACGCTGAACTTTGTGGAAAAAGAATGGCTCACCGAGGAAGGTAGTTTTTATGCCGCTCTGGATGCCGACAGTTTAAACGCCGATAATCTTCTGGAAGAAGGTGCTTTTTATGTTTGGACTTCGGAACAATTGCAACAAATTTTAGGTGCAGATTTCGACTTGTTTGCTCAAGTATTCAACATCAACGAATTCGGACATTGGGAACACGGGAATTATGTGTTGATTCAAAATCAACCGTTGACAGCCATTGCCGAAAAACACAATATAACTATCGAATTCTTGGTTGAAAAGAAAAAAAACTGGGAAGCCCAACTCTACGCAATCCGAGAAAACCGAAGCAAACCACGCTTGGACGACAAATGCCTTACCTCATGGAATGCCATCATGCTCAAAGGTTTTGTAGAAGCTTACAAAGCCACCGGCAATAGTCGCTACTCAGACATCGCCATAAAAAACGGGCAATTTATCATTCAAAAAATGTGGAGTCCGGAAGGTCATTTGTACCGAACTTACAAAATCGGCACTCGAGGCGAAGCCGAACAGAGCGAAGCTAAAGCCACCATTAACGCCTATTTAGAAGATTATGCCCATGTCATTGCGGCCTTCATTTCGCTTTACGAAATTACCTTAAACGAGCAATGGCTAACGTATGCCAAACAACTGACGGATTATACTTTTGACCATTTTTACAGTAACGAAGCAGAGTTCTTTTCGTTTACCTCACATTTGGACAAGGCTTTAGTCACACCGCATTTTGAAGTAGAAGACAATGTGATTCCGGCCGCCAATTCGGTTATGGCAAATAATTTATTCCGTTTGAGTATTTATTTCAACCACTCGTATTACGAAAAAGTAGCCCAACAAATGCT
Organism: Flavobacterium cheonhonense; assembly: GCF_035671315.1. Classification (NCBI taxonomy): domain Bacteria; kingdom Pseudomonadati; phylum Bacteroidota; class Flavobacteriia; order Flavobacteriales; family Flavobacteriaceae; genus Flavobacterium; species Flavobacterium cheonhonense. The sequence continues at coordinate 938,288 of NZ_JAXAVY010000001.1, read as the reverse complement.
GCAACACATCCTGCCAACTATCGATTATCCTTCGGCTTTTTCCAATTGGCTGAACTTGCTGTTGCACTTTTCCGAATCGCAAAACGAGTTGGCTATTTGCAGCGCAGAAGCTTCCGATTATCTGAAAAAACTCAACAGTTGGTATACTCCGAATTTGATTGTGGCCGGAACCGACAAAGCTTCGGAATTGCCTTTTTTAGCGAATCGATTTGTAAAAGACCAAACCTTATTTTATTGGTGTCAAAACAAAACTTGTGATTTGCCGGAAACCGAATTTGAAAAAATCAGTGCAAGAATCCGGTCTTAATTGATGAGTTTTGTTCCAATTTTTGACTTGGATTTTTAACCTTTCGTTTGATTTTTAAATTTTCAAAAAAACTATTTTTGCCAACAAGATTAGGCAACAATACTTTAGTAATATCTAACCAATGCAAAAACAAGAATTACAATACATCCATTCCTTTGCCGAATATGTAGATCGGTTTATCAAACTATTAATTGATTATTCTCCCAAGATGATTTCGGCCTTGGTCATCCTCTTTTTGGGATTGTATGCCATTCGCGTCATCAACCGCTTGGTGAAGAAAATCATGTTGAAAAGAGAACTCGACCCAACACTGTCGAAGTTTTTAGCCGATAGTTTACTTTGGGCGTTACGCGTGTTGTTGTTTATTAGTGTTATTTCAAAATTGGGTATTGAAACCTCTTCTTTTGTAGCCATTTTGGGAGCGGCAGGTTTGGCCATTGGTTTATCATTACAAGGTTCGCTGTCCAACTTTGCCGGCGGCATGTTAATTATATTGTTTAAACCTTTTCGCGTGGGCGATACTATCGAAGCACAAGGCGTAATTGGAACCGTCTTGGAAATTCAGATTTTTGTGACCAAACTCATCACAGGGAACAACCAAACGATTTTTATTCCAAACGGGATTTTGTCTAACAATGTCATTATTAACTATTCGATGCAAGGCAATCGCAGAGCGGATTTGATTTTTTCACTTTCTTACGACACCAATATTAAAGTGGCAAAAGACATCGTAATGCAAGTCATGCAAAATCACCCTAAGGTATTGAAAAATCCGGCGCCGACGGTTGTAGTTAGAGATTTAACCGATTCAGCCATCCATTTATCCATTAAACCTTGGGCTAAAAATATTGATTTTAGCGAAATGAGTTCTGATATTTTAGAACAATGTAAAGAGGCTTTTGACTCGGCCGGCATTGTAATCCAACCGTTTGTTCGAGAAGCTTCGAAAGGATAATTATTTAGGATTCAGCATAAAATCTTTCAAGTAAAACGGCTCGAAATACGCTACGTCTTCAAATTCCTTTTGTTCAAACTTAACAAAACTCAAAGCACTCATGGCTTTAGCAGACGGAAATTTGTGTTCCGATAAAAACACAAAGTTCGGCTTAGTAAGCACTGTTTGACATTTCTCTTGACAATCGCCTACGATATAAATAGTCTCGGTAACGTCCGAATAACTTTTTTCGGTTAAAATTTCAGCCTGAACATCTTTAATTTTTTGATGATTTTGATCGAATACTGCACTGTACACTTCCATTCTGCGCGCATCAATCATTGGAACAATCCAACCATCGTTTTGCGTCACAGTTTCCGCTAAAACAGCCAAAGTATCCACCGAAATCAACGGAATGCCCAAAGCATAACACAAGCCTTTGGCGGTAGAAACCCCAATGCGCAAACCTGTATAAGAACCCGGTCCTTTGCTCACGGCAACGGCATGCAAGTCTTTTATATTAAGCCGGCTTTCTTTGATAATTTCTTCGATAAAAACATGTAATTTTTCAGCATGAGAATAGCCTTCTTCGGCAATTTCCTTGCACAAAATGGTTTCACCGTTTAGAGCCAAAGACACCGAACAGTTTTTGGTGGCCGTTTCGATGTTCAGTATATAGTTCAAAGTCAAGTCGGTTATTTTTTAGGTTTTTCCGGTGCTTTCTTAGCGATTACTTTATCTCCGGGTTTCAAATCCTTGGTTACCGTGGTGTACGGACCAATAATAACCACATCTCCTTTTTTCAAGCCCGAAACCACTTCGATATTGGTATCGTCTTGTATGCCGGTTTTAATGACTCTGAGTTTGGCTTTGTCTCCTTGTTTCACAAAAACGCATTCGAATTTTTTGTCGTTTTTGGCCATCACTTTCTTGTCATCGCCTTCCACTTTCATCTCGGTTTTCGGAGTAGCGGTAGTATCGTTTTTAACTACTACAGCGCTAATCGGCACACCTACAACTTTCTCTTTTCTGGTGGTAATAATGTCGACTGTAGCGGTCATACCCGGACGGAACGGAGAAAAATTCGCCGGTTTTCCTTCTAATAAATCTTGGTAAGATTCTTTAAGAATTCTCACTTTCACTTTAAAGTTGGTCACCTGATCAGCGGAAGTGGCAGAACTCGCCGAGTTAGAAATGCTGGTTACTATCCCTTTAAACTCTTTTTTCAAATAAGCATCTACTTGAATATTGGTGCTATCACCTATGCTTACTTTTACAATATCATTTTCATTCACATCAACCTCTACCTCCATATTGTCTAAATTGGCAACGCGCAGTATTTCGGTTCCGGTCATTTGTTGGGTTCCTAACACTCGCTCTCCTAATTCAACGCCTAATGACGAAATAGTTCCGTCGGCCGGAGCATAAATAGTAGTTCTTCCTAAGTTGTCTTTGGCTTCTTTAACAGTGGCATTGGCGCTTTGTACGTTGTAATAAGCCGACTCTTTGTTGGCTTTTGCTACTTCAAACGACGCCACGGCTTTGTCCCAATCCGAACGAGAAATAATCCCTTTGTCGTACAACAATTTGCTGCGGTCATAACTGGCTTTAGCTTCTTTAAAAGAGGCATCGGCTTGGCTCAATCCGGCTTTGGTTCCGGATAAATTGGAGATGGTTCTGTTGTATCCTGAAGTGTACAAATCCGGGTTGATTCGCACCAACAATTGGCCTTTTTTAACCACTTGTCCTTCTTTAATCGGCAAATCGATGATTTCTCCTGATACTTCTGAGGAAATTTTCACTTCAATTTCAGGTTGGATCTTTCCGGTAGCGGAAACGGTTTCGACGATGGTAATCTCATCCGCTTGGGCAGTTTCAATTTCGATGCCTTCGTCTTTTTTTCCGATTACACCATTTTTGGCTAAGACTAACAATACCGCAATTAAAACAATTGCGATTCCTGAGATCCAGTATATTTTACTTTTTGACATGATTTATTGTTTTTGAATGATTGGGATTCCAAAATATAATTCTACTACTTTCGTTTTGAAGATGTAATCGTACTTGGCACGGATTACATCGGATTGGGCATTTAAATATAAGGTTTGGGCTTGGTTAAAATCGAAAGTGTTGATTAACCCTACCGCATATCTTTCCTTGGCATAATTGAAGGCTTCTCGTCTGGCTTCCATAGTAGTGATTGAAGCTTCGTAAGTATTCAACGCTCCTTTGGTATCAGTGATGGCTTTATACACATTGGTTTCTAAATCCAATTTAGCTTGATCGAAAGCATTTTTAGACTTTTCGAAAGCTACTTTAGAACGTTCCACCGAATTCTTAGCTGAGAAGCCGTTAAATATAGGAATATTCAATTGCAATCCGAAATTGTGTCCTTTATTGTCACTAAACTGATCAAACACCGGTGCCGCTTTTCGGAACAACGGAATAAAATTAGGCTGAACCACATTTTGTCCTGTGCCTTCTACTTGTCCGATAATGGTAGTCGGGTTAGCGCCATCTAGAACAGCTCCTGAAACCCTGTCAGAATATCCTGCTCTGGTACTAAAACTATAAAAACCAGTTACGCTCGGTTGCAAAGCACCTTTAGCAATTTTAATATCGCGTGCTGCCAAATCGAGATTGGCTTGTGCTATTTTAATTTCAACTCTTACTTCATTGGCTTTGGCTACTATAGCTTCCGGTGTTTGTAACATCACTGAACTGGCGGTAGGCTCAATATCAACATCAGCTACATCAAAATTTTGCAAATCTTCGATACGAAGCAATTGTGCCAAACTCAAACGAGAAAGCAACAAAGCATTTTCTGCAGCGATAACACGTTGTTTATCCGAAGCTACCGTAGCTTTCATATCGAGCAAATCACCTCTTGGCACTACGCCCGCGTCCACCAATTCTTGGGTGCGCAGCATTTGCTTTTCGTCGTTGGTCAATTGGTTTTGCTGTACTTTTAGATTTTCACGGTTGAAAAGAATGTCCAAATACGAATTGGCCACAAACAACGAAATATCGTCCTGCATTTTGGTCAATTGGTATTGGGCCGCAATCTGCGTCAACTTGGCCTTGCGCAAACGGTTTTGGTTTTGTAACCCGTTGTAAATATCAACACTCGAATTCAAACTGGCCGAGGTAAACTGGATGGTTTGGTTTTCTAAAAGACCAGTGGTAATGTTTTGATTCAAACCGATATTCCAAGAATGCGAAGCGCCACCATTTAAGTTGGGCAGAAAAGCACCCAAAGCCGCTCTTTTGTCGATGGCCGTGGCTTTCAAATCGAGTTCGGACTGTTGAATCGAAATGTTGTTCTTCAGGGCGTACTCAACACACTCTTGTATGGTCCATTTTTTGGTTTGTGCTGTAGCTTTTCCGCAGAGAAGCAACAACAATCCCAAGATGACATACTTTTTAAAAACTATTTTCATAAGTAAACAGGCTTTTACCGCCCAATATTCGTGACTAAACAAAGATATTGCTTTTGCCTTACAGTTGTTACGATAAGACACAATGTTTTAGACTCTGTTTTTTTATTATTGTTACAGCTGTTTTACAATATTTCCTATTATTTTTGAGGAAAAATATTTCGCGTTTATGTGCTCTGCAAAATCAACTGCTTTGTTTCTTAGCCTTACCTTATTGTTGGTTGGCTGTTCTACTTCTCAAAAAATTGAAGCTTTAAAACCACTACCTTCCAATGATGCGCCTATGGTATACAAAACCAAGACATCGTTTGTGAACATGCCTTTGGAAATCACACTCAAAGAAATTGAAAACCAATTGAATAAAACCCTAAGCGGACAAATTTACGACGATTCCAATTTGGAAGACGATAAAACCGAAATGAAAATCTGGAAAACCGCGCCCATTCGAATTACCGAGAAGAACGGAAGAATTGAAACCGTAATGCCGTTAAAAATTTGGGCGAAATTTAAGTATGGCACTGAATTTATGGGTTTGAATGACACCCGTGAAATCAACTTAAACGGCACCATAACTATGAGCAGTTCCGTGAGATTATCCAATTGGAAGTTGAATACTACATCGAAAATTGAAGATTTTGAATGGTCTGAAAGTCCGACCATATTGGTAGCAGGCAAAAATGTTCCGATTACATATATCATCAATCCTACACTATCGATATTCAAATCGAAAATGGCTAAAAAAATTGATGAAGCCATTGAAAAAACATGCGATTTCAAACCTTATGTTTTAGATGTACTCGAAAAAATGAGCACGCCTTTTGTGACCAGCGAGCAATACCAAACTTGGTTCAAATTAATCCCAATTGAAGTATATGTGACCGATGCAGTTTTGGAAAAAACACAGATTAAAATGGACATGGGTTTGAAATGCAATATGCAAACCATGGTTGGATTACAACCTAAAAACACTTTTGATCGTACTGCTATTCAATTCAAAGCAGTGACAAAAATACCCAATACTGTAACCGCTAATGTGGTGGCTATCTCTACTTATGATAGTGCATCGCGTATTATTACCTCCAATTTCAAAGGAAAAGAATTTGCTTCAGGTAGTCGAAAAATAGTAGTGGAAGATGTAGCTTTATGGCAAAAAGACGGCAAGATTATCATTGCCTTAGGCATGTCGGGCAGTATTAACGGCAGCATTTATTTGTCGGGGATTCCGAATTACAATCCTATTACCAAAGAAATCTATTTTGACCAAATGGATTATGTGCTCGACACCAAAGGCTTGTTAACCAGAACTGCCAATTGGTTGTTACAAGGTGTCATCTTGAAGAAGATACAGGAAAACTGTCGCTATTCGATCAAAGATAATTTAGAAGAAGGCAAGAAAAGCATGTTACCGTATTTGAGCAACTATTCGCCCATGAAAGGTGTTTTTGTAAACGGCACTATGGGTGATTTTGAATTTGAAAAAGTGGAAATCACAGACAAAGCCATAATCGCTTTTATTACAACAGCAGGAAAAATGAGCGTTAAGATTGACGGAATGGAATAAAGAAAACCACAAGTTTTAAATAAACACAATCAAAATAAAAAAGCGAGCTATCAACCTTTTGAGAATTGATACTTCGCTTTTATCTTTTTTAAATTTATGTCTTGTTATTTCTTCTTGTAGTACATCTTATAGACCACAAAACCAATTCCGGCCACAATGATGTATGGAATAGCCATTAAGAAAACGATACCATCGTTTACGGCTTCGGCTTTAACTGCATTCCCAGAACTTTCTAAAGCGGCTCTGCACATGGCACATTGCGCATTAGCTGCTACTGACAGCAGCAATATACAAATACTCAAAAAGAGTTTTTGAAATATGATTGAAACAGGTGACTTAGTGGGCATAATACGGTGATATCATCAAATAAACCACTACTCCGGTTACAGCTACATACAGCCAAATCGGAAATGTAATTTTGGCTAATTTTTTATGTTTGTCAAATTGCTCAGCTAAAGCTCTGACATAAGTAAACAATACCATCGGAATGATGATAACCGACAAGGTAATGTGCGTTAACAAAATAAAATAATACAAATAGCGTATGCTGCCTACAGCTGCTTTTTCAGCTTCATCCAAATTACCATTAAAATTGGTGTCGCCAAACTTTACAGATTCGGCCGTCATATGATAAGCCACATACATCACCAAAAACACCACCGAGCAAGCAATGGCAAAAGTCATTAATCGTTCGTGTAGTTTTCGATTTCCTTTTTTAATGGCCATTACAGCAGCCACTAACAAGACGGCTGTTAATCCATTAATTCCTGCATAAATGGGCGGCAAAAAAGACAAAGGTTCTACATCAAAACCGAAATCTTTCAACTTAACCGAAAACAAAACGGCTACTGCAATGGGAATGATAATAGACACGGCTATAATCGACCCTTTAAATTTACTCTCCAGCGTGGTTGGTTTGGTATTACTCATTTAATAGTTTTTTGATGTCTTCAATAATAGCTTTTACACCGGCTTTTTCCAATCCGTCGTAATACATGATAGGATTTCCGTGTGCGTCTTTTCGGCAACGAATATTGCCTTCTTTATCAATCAAAGCAAATAAGCCGGAATGTTCGAATCCGCCGGCAGCTTTTCCGTTTTCACCGGTATAGATGTTAAATCCTTTGTTCGAGATATTGTAAATGTACTCTTTATCACCTGTCATCAAATGCCAGTTAGACGATTTGACACCTATTTGCGCCGCATGCTCTTTCAAAACTTCCACGGTATCGTACTCCGGATTAATCGTTATCGAGGCTATCCCAAAATTAGGATTCCCAAAAAACTTGTTTTGAATTTCTGCCATGTTTCGGTTCATGATAGGGCAAATGGATGGACAAGTAGAAAAGAAAAACTCAACCACATACACTTTCCCTTGGTAAGTTTCATTGGTGACTTTAGTTCCGTTTTGATCCGTTAATGCAAAGTCAGGCGCTTTGCCTAGAATAAGCAAATCCGTTTCGGCATTTTTATGATTGGAAACCGCATCGATACGATCACCTTGAACAACCGTGTTGCTTTGTATCCTGTTCACAATCTTCGGAATGAAAATAATTCCAAAGATTAACACTATGAAAGAAAGGCCTATATAAGATTTATTTTTCATATTAAATTTTTCTGTTGGCATTATTGCGTTTCAAAGCCAAACGATATTCGGCCAAAATAATTTTCACATCATCCATCATATCGTTGTGCAAATCTGAGGCAGATGTTGTATTGTACCCTTCTTTATATTCCGGTTCTCCTTGAACACTTTTCCCTTTTCTGCCACGCAGGTTTCTTTTCTTATCAATTATATAAACATTGGGCGTACCTACTTTTTCATCCAGTTTCCCCAACAGTTTTAATTCATTATGATAGGCTGTAATGGCTTCAGGAGAGGCAAAAACAAAATGATAACCGGAAACATTGGCAATCTTCCCTAGTTCCTTCAAAAGGGTTTGGGCTTGTTGTTGGGTGCCGTCGGGAGCAATAAATACCATCTGAAAGTCTTTAAACTCACGATACTTGTTATAAATCTTTTGGTTCAACGTAAAAAAGTTACCGCTGTTAGGCATGATATCTCGACCGGTAAAGCCCAAGATGGTTATTTTATTATTGAGCGTAACCTTTTCCCCGTTCAAAGAAGTCCACTGTGAATTTACATCGGGAATGGTTGGTGTAATAGTAGGCAAAGTGATAAAACTGTTAACTCCTGAGGCAAAAAAAAGATAAGCCACTATTGGAAGTATGAACAGTACAAAAAGGACCAAGTTTTTTTTCATGGCGAACTAAAATATTAGCTTTACAAAAATAAAAAAAGGTACGCAAAGCGTACCCTTTTTTTTGAATTAATATAGTGTTAAAAATTCCATTTAATAGTTGAATTTTTAAAAACCCCATATACATAATCTCCTTCTACTAATAAGATAAAGACCAGATATAACACTAGGAAGATAACCGTAGCTACAACAGCCCAACGCAGACTGCTTTTTTCTCCTTCCATGTGCATGAAAGCCCATACAATATAATAAGCTTTGTATAAAGTTAAGATGATGAATACCCAGTTAAGCAAATTCATGCTTAAGAAATTATTGTAGAACAACACTTCAGGTCTTATGATCCCTAAAGCCACCTCAACAATAGTTACTAAAGATAGTAAGATGAAAACTTTCCAGATTCTGGAAGTATTTGATACGTGTTCGTGTGCGTGTGACATACTATTTTATGTTTTTCTGTGATTAAACTAAGTAGAAGAAAGTAAATACGAATACCCAAACCAAATCCACGAAGTGCCAATAAAGTCCAACTTTCTCAACCATTTCGTAGTTCTTTCTTCTCTCGTAGGTTCCTAAAAGAACGTTTAGGTAAATAATGATATTGATGATAACTCCCGAGAATACGTGGAATCCGTGGAAACCTGTAATAAAAAAGAAGAAATCAGCGAACAATTTACTTCCGTACTCATTGCGCTCTAAGTTTGCTCCTTCTACAACCAAATGAGCATTAGCTACCATCGCTTCAGAAGCTTCTCTGGTTAAAACCTCACGGTGTTTGTTTTTGTTCAAACCTTGTTGTAAATCCTTGTTGGCTTTATCTTCCGGTGTATCTCTGTAGATTTTTTCTGTTCTTACTAATAAGTCAGGGTGTGCTTTAAATCCGGCTTGAACTTCAGCAACTGAATAAGTTGGCAAAGATGACTCACCTACAAACCAAACACCATTACTTTTTTTGTGTTGCTCTCTTTCTTCCGGTAATACTACCGCAAAATCTTCTAATTTAACTCTCTTACCGTTTTTGTCAACGAATTGAATAATGCTACCTCCTTTGGTTTCAATAGCACCATACTCTCCTTTGATAAAGTTTTTCCACTCCCAAGCTTGTGAACCTACGAATATCAAACCTCCGATAATTGTCAGCAACATATAAAACGCTACTTTTTTCTGTTTCATTTGGTGTCCGGCATCAACGGCCAAAACCATGGTTACAGAGGAGAAAATCAAGATAAATGTCATCAATGCCACGTAGTACATCGGCGCATCAACACCGTGCATGAACGGGAAGTGGGTAAACACTTCGTCGGCAATTGGCCAGTTGTCAATAAATTTAAATCTTGAAAATCCGTAAGCAGCAAGGAAACCCGAGAAGGTCAAGGCATCTGATACGATGAAAAACCACATCATCAATTTACCATAACTGGCACCCATTGGCTCGTTTCCGCCACCCCAAGTATTTTCGTTTGTATTTGCAGTAGTAACTGTAGCTCCCATAAAAGTTATTAGTTAAAAAGTTCCCAAATTTAGATTTTTTTTCTTATTTAAAGAAATATAAAAATAAAAACAAACAAATCCACAAGAAATCGAGAAAGTGCCAATACATCGCACCTAGCTCAATGCCAAGGAATTGAGTTGAATTGTATTTTTGTTTAAAATGATTATAAATTATGATTAAAAGCGAAATAATTCCTCCGGCAAGGTGCGCCATGTGTACCACGGCAATCACGTAAAGAAAAGTGGTGGCAATGTTACTCTCCGGTCCGGTAAAGTAATAGCCTTGCTCAATCAGTTGGCCAAAGCCAGCAAACTGCAAAGCCACAAACGCTATTCCTAATCCTAAAGTGGCTAAAAGCAAACTTGAAACCAAACTTCTGTTGTCTTTTTGAATAGCCTTTTGCGCCAGGTGAAAAGAGACACTACAAAGCACTATAGCCAAAGTGCTAAAATAAAAAGCAGAAGGAAATTGAAAATCTTTCATCCAATCTTCTCTCGACTTACTCACCACAAAAGCGCTGGTAATTCCGGCAAACATCATGGTCATACTGGCCATAGCAAACCACAACAGTAACTTTTGGGAACGTGCCTTTCTGGCTTGGTGTTCGTCTATCGACATCATTGTTGCCATAACTATCTTAAAAATTTATCTGTTATATAAACTATTTGTAACAACGTAATATAAGAAACACTAACCAACATTAGCGTTCTGGCGGCTTTAGCTGTTCTCAATTGGTATAATTTGATAGCGTAAAAAATAATCCAAAGCCCTAACAAAAATACTATCCCGGCCGCGATCGGGGAAATAAACAATTTTCCGGTATAACCCAAACAAGGCAATAATGAAGCTACCAGCAACCAAACGGAATACAATATGGTTTGCAAAGCCGTTGACGAATCTTTCTTTCCGGTAGGCAACATAAAAAATCCGGCCTTTTCATAATCCTCATACAAAAACCATCCTATAGCCCAAAAATGCGGAAACTGCCAAAAAAACTGGATTAAAAAAAGCGTTCCCGCCTCAATCCCAAAATGATCAGTAGCGGCTACCCAACCCAACATAAATGGAATCGCTCCGGGAAAGGCGCCCACAAAAACCGACAATGGCGTGACTGTTTTTAATGGCGTGTAAACACTGGTGTATAAAAAAATGGAAATCGCACCAAACATGGCCGACTTCGGGTTAATCAGATACAACAAAACCAAACCGACTATTGTTAGCAAACTGGCTGCAAACAATGCGCGATTTGGCGCCATTCTGCCTGATGCCACCGGACGGTTTTTGGTACGATCCATCAAAGCATCCAAATCTTTTTCGATGACTTGATTAAAAGCATTGGAAGCGCCTACCATACAATAACCGCCAACCGCCAACATCAACAAAGTCGTCCATTGCAAGCTTTCAAAATCTGCTACACCAAGCAAGTACCCGGCGATGGAAGAAAACACCACGCTAACCGCTAAACCTGCTTTAGTGATTTCTTTAAAATCGACAGCAAGTTGTTTGAAAGAAAATGTGGTAGCCGTTGCGTTCATCCTTAATTTTAAGCTCGTGCAAAGGTACTTTATAGAAAACGATTTGACAAAAAAATATTAAAGATAAATTTCAGATTTAGCAGTTGTTGAAGCGAATGTCAAGTGTGTATTTGCCAACCTTATTCCCGCTTTCCGCGCTACGAGGTAGCCGACTCCAATCGGGGCTAAAAAAGTAAGCGAATGGCGTGTTGGGAATCTATCAAAAAAAGCCCCGCTAAACTAACTGTTAATAGTCAAAATACCAGTTGAAAATATCACATCTTAACCCAATTGAAAACCAAGTAGTACTTTCTTTAACGGCTAAAAAGGTTTCCGTGGCCGGACTAAAGTTTCGGTAAATCAAACTACCATATAACTTCATATTCGTGGCCGGATTAATCAAATAACCGGCTTGTAAATCGGCTATAAATACATTGGTTTTATTGCCTTGTCCAATAGTTACACCGGTATCAAATGGTCTTTGCTCATCATAATCACGGTAAATATCGCTTCCGTAATTAAAACTGTTGGTGTTATTATTAATATCCAAACCGCGTGTTCCAACCGTAATTTTAGCATCGGCAAAATAACGACCGTTATGGTAACGAGCAATGGCAATAAACTCTCTGAAATTACCACCCCACTGGTGTCCCAAACTCTGGTTGTTGTGTCCGTAATTGGTAATCGCTTCACTGTGTGCATACACATAAGGACGCACTACATTATATTCGGCCTGCAAGAGTAAATTTTTAATATTAAAGGCATGGAAATACTTTGCGCCTAACTGGTAGCCGTATTTGTTCTTCCAACTTTTAGTCCCGGAACGCATGTCATCCAACGAAAACTCATCCAACAAAAACTGCCCGTAAAACTGAATTTGATTGTTCCATTTGTATTTCGACGTTAATCCCAACATGGCATTTCCGCTTCTGGAGGAAGAGGCAAACTCAACCGAACGGTAAAAAATAAGCGGATTCACAAAACTCATGTCAAAACCGCGATTGTTGTTATTGGCCCAAACCACCGATTCAAACAAACCAATATTCCATTTATTGGTCACATTCAAACTCAAATAATGACTGGCGGCAAACTTAGTCGCATAAGTCCTGTCGAGGGTTGCTTCCGGGCGTACGTCTTTGAGCCAAGTGTACAAATTGGTGTATTTGATTTTCCAAAAAGTGGTATTCAATTTAAAATACGGATACGGACTGGCGCCATCGCTCCACAACAACGAACGATAACCATCGCCTATAAAATTACGACCGTAACCCAGATTCATATTGATAAATTTACTCGGCGTATAGGCCAAATTTGCTTCCGCCAGAGGAAAGTCATAAGCATCGGTTTTGAATCGTTTGGCTATACCAATCCCAGGAATAATAGCAGGATTTCCACCATCGGGCGCTATAGATTCGGCATATCGATTAAAGTAATCGGCAAAACGTCCTTGGCTTTCGTAAATGGTCGTAGTAAAATTGAGTTGGCTTCCCAAACCGCCATTAAACTGTATTCCTCGGGTATTGACATAAGTATAACTGCTAACGCTGGGATCGCTTTTTCCAAACTGTAAATCCAAAATCGGATTCAACGTAAACCAATAGTCTTCTCCTTGAATTTGCACCAAGCTTTCGTTCCAAAGTTTTTTACCCCACCAACCTTGCTTGTTTTTCAACAATTTTTGGTTCTCGGCAGCCAAATCGTAATATTTCGACACTTCAGCATATGCATAAGGTTTAGAACCGGTATGGTTGTTAGCGCCAACCTGATTCATTTCGTCATCAAATTGCGAATAATAGCTATGGGAAAACGGAATATTTAAATGGCTTTTAAATTGCGGATTGGAAAAAGTATTGTACTTCATATTGTCCAATTCCTTCAAATAAGCTGTATTCGGTCGGTATTCTTGAGCCGCTTTTTCTGCCGCCAATTCGGCTTCTTTTTGTGCCTGAATTTCAGCGGCACTCTGCAATGGAACGGCTATTTTGATTGTGTATTTAGCATAAGTTGGCTCGCCATTGTGCGTAGGCGGACTAATTTTCGGCATCTGGCCAAAAACCCTTCTGCCTTCAGAGGCTAACGATTCTTCTACCGCATCAACATAAATGACTTTAAAATTACCTTGGTCGTTTACTTCAAACAAAACAATCAAGCTGCCTTTGTAATTTTTCTCTTGTAAGGCTGCAGGCACTTTGAAATTGTTGTACACAAAATCCTGAACCTGATTGTAAAAACAGTTCTCCAACGCTTTTAATTCTTGTCCTTCACAAGCCGGAAATACCGGAAAACGCTCCATACTATTGTTAGAAACCTGAGCCGTTGCCGCTAACGAAAACAACGCTATTAAAGAGAATATCTTTTTCATAAATGAGCAATAAAAAATTAGTAACCGCCTTTGGCTGTCTCGCCATTGGCAATAGTTTTGGCAGCAGATGTTCCGATGCGTTTTACACCCAAACGAATCATTTCCTCGGCTTCATCATAAGTACGAACTCCGCCTGCTGCTTTTACCGGTAAAGGTGACGCATTTTCCAACATCATTATCACAGTATGTTTTGTAGCGCCATTAGGCAGATTATTTTCGGTCACATAAAAACCGGTAGAAGATTTGACAAAAACATTATGATAGCAATCTTCTTTAAAATGTGCCATAACAACATTTTTTATCAAAGCCGAAATTTGAATGATTTGATCATCGGTTAAGGCCGCTACTTCTATAATCCATTTGGCTACTTTGTGATGATTGAATGCCAATTGAGTACCTCGCAAAATTTCTTCTTTCACCAAGTCGACTTCGCCTTTTTTAAACGCTTCGTAGTTGCACACATAGTCCAATTCGTCCACGCCGTCTTCAATCGCTTTTTGAGCTTCCGCCAATTTTGCTTCCAAAGAACTGGTGCCTTCCGGAAAAGAAATTACAGTACCTATGAGCAATTTTGATCCTGCGGCATCAATCATTTTTCGTGCAGTTTTCACATAGTCCGGACGAATCATAATCAACTTAAAGCCTTCGGAAATCGCTTCCTGAATAAAGCCTTCAACAACGGTGGCGTTTTCCTTTTCCGTTAAGCCGGCTTGGGCTGCGGTTTTAAGATAAGTGGAATCGAGGTATTGTTTTATATTCATCTATATAAAATATATTTTTCAGAGGTCCAATATGGTATCGCTTTTATTAATTGGTGCTTGTTTATAACAAACTTCATTTTAGTGGCGATTTCATGGCATAAAAGTAACAAAAAAACCGTTTTCTTCTTCAAAAGAAAACGGTTATCTAGGATGGAAAAACAATAGTGTTCAGACTTTACTTTTCGCCTTCCAAAGTACCAGCACAAGGAAAGCCACGATGGCTCCGGCAGCATTTGCCGCCACATCCATTATATCAGCCTTACGGGTTTGGGTAAAAGTTTCTTGTAAAATTTCGATTAGTATACCGTAACCTATGGAAAGGCAAACGATAATAAGACTACTTTTCAAAACCCATTGCCCTAAGCGCAAGCGATTGTAAAAACCCCAAAGCAAGGTAAACGTAAAGTGAAACGTAAAATGGACGTACTTATCGACTCCCGAAACTTGGACAGAAGGTAATTTATTGAACTTAACCAAGCAAAGGACTAAAATTAAAAAAGTCCAGCCGATGGCCAGACTTAGTGTTATATTTTTAAGCACCGATGAGCTGTTTGTAGCCATCGCTGTCTAATAAATCGTCAACTTCAGCAGGGTTAGCAATTTTCACTTTAATCATCCAACCTTTTCCATAAGGATCGCTGTTTACATTTTCCGGATTCACCTCTAAATCGTCGTTGAATTCGAAAATTTCACCGGACAAAGGCAAGAACAAATCGGAAACTGTTTTCACTGCTTCTACAGTTCCGAACACTTCGTCTTTGGCTAAGTTTTGGTCCAATGTTTCTACTTCTACATAAACGATATCGCCTAATTCTTTTTGTGCGAAATCGGTAATCCCTACAGTAGCTATATCGCCTTCAATTAAAACCCATTCGTGGTCTTTAGTATACTTTAAATTGCTTGGAATATTCATTATAAAGCTTGTTTAGTTGTTGTTTTAAAATTTCTTCAAAAGTATGATTTCTCAGCAGATAATTAAAATCTTTGGTTTAAAAGTTTCTTAATTTCCGAAATTATAACGCATCGTAAATCCGGTTCTGATATTCGTCATCGGGAACGATGTGGAAATTACCGGTTTAGAGAACGAATGATCATAGAAGAAAATAGCCGTCAGGTTTTTGCTGAATGAATAATCGGCGGTGACTTTAGCCGACCAAATGTTTTGACCACCACCCAATTGGTTATTATCGTAATCTAAATATCGTACTATGGTTTTGTTGTTTCGGTAGGAGAAATCGATTTTCACGTTGATATCACTTTTAATGATACCGGTTGGATTATCGGCCAATTGCGACGAAATGATGACATCTTTGAATCGGTATCCCAAACCAATGATATATTCTTTTCCTTGTACTTCAGTCAACAAGTTATTGTCGAAACTCATCGATAAGCTTCGGTCTTTTTTCATTTCGGCCAAAATCTTAAAGGAGTTTTTCATCTCGAAATCGATTCTCACCAAAGGATTGAATTGCTCTACCAAATTAATATTAGCAACAATCGTTTTATTGTAGAAGTTACCAAAACCACCATTGTCTTGTCCGCCCGGGTTTTGATCGTAATCAAAGTTAGAACGGAACGAGTTAATGGTATATGAAGCGCGATAAGCGTGTTGAATAGAGAAACGTTTGAATCGGTCTTTGAAGAATTTGTATCGCATCAAACCACTATATTTCATATTCCAGTTAGGAATAGGGAAACTGCGGAAAGTACTCAACGAAACACCATCAGCCGAAGCACCGGTGTAAGCTGCCAAGAAAGCCGGAATCAAAACCGCTTGGTTATTTCTACCAAAACCTATAGGGAAACCTTGGTTGGAAGTATAGAAATTATATCTCGGGTCGTTCACATCGGTTGGAATCGGGTTATTGGAGTCGCCGTATCTTGGGAAGTCCGTCGTACCATAAAACTGTGTAGCCAATCGGTCGGCAATAATCGAACGGTTATTTCGGAAATCGTCAAAAGCAGCCGAACCGGTCTCATCACTTTTGCTGAACGAAGTAGCCAACATAACAGTAGAAATTGAGAAATTACCAAAACTATAAGGCGAACGGGCGTTATACAAACCTGTAGTTTCATCCACGTCGTATTGTTCGGAGTAATTTTCCGCATAAGTTCGGTTAGCCGTTAAGTCGATTTTAAAATCAGGGAACAAATCCACGTTAGCCGTCATCTCCAAGGTTTTGGTAATGGCTTGGGTATAACTTTGGTTAAAATCAGGATAAGTAGTCAACCAACCTCTTTTGGCAGCTTCAAAACGAACGTCGTCTTGCATACCAAATACAAATCCTAAGGATGGCTTAGACGAACCAAAGAATCCTAAACTCGGCAAGAATCCCGGTAACAAAGTTCCTTCGTTTCGGGTATAGTTGATTTGAACATTTTTCACACTGGTCAATACTCCTTTCAATCCGTCCAAAAACACATTGGTATTACCGGCCGGTTGGGCTTTGGTATTGGTGATTTTTTCACCCGGTTTTGGTAAAGCAGCCGGTTTTGGTGCCGCAGCAGCCGGTTTTTTCCCTAAGCCGATATACTTGTAAAAAGACTCCATGTTAAACGCAGTATTCAATCGATGTGAACCGGCATTTTGAATAGTGTTTCCGAGGTTATAACCGTCCACTTCGGCTAAGGCCAAAGAGGCGCGTTGCCAACTGTAATCTCCGGTATACGAATAGGTCGATTTGACAAATGACAAGAACGGAATTTTGTTCACCGGCAATTCGTAATTCACCACCAACTGTTGGTTGTGTTGGTTAGGCGTACCTATGTTCCAGAAGTCAGTCCAAATGGTGTAGCTATTGTCCGGAATATTGTCTTCATTCAAATAAGAACGAACGATATTGTTGGACGCTGCTGTATAATTCACTTTAAGCGACTTGGTAATGTTGTAGTTGAAACCGTATTGGTAGTTGAACATGTAATTTCTGCGGTACAAAGGATCCAACGGAATACCATCAACATCTACTTGACGGAACTGTTGTCTGTTGTACTGGCGAATAATATTGCTACTAAACGAAATGCTGGCCGGTAAGAAATTAAAGTTGAAATCACTCAACAACTTCCAATAATCGCTTTTTTTGAAGAATTTACTTTTTTTGAACGGCTCAACCGATTTAGGTTTGAACGCATACGTATAATCTACCGAAGTGGTCACTTGTTGGTCGATGAAGTTTTCAATTTCGTAATTGTGTTTCAACACTTCATTATAAGAGTAAGAAAGCGTTAAGTTTTCCGGATCATAGATGCGTTGTTTTTGCTCCGGAGCGCGTTCTTTTTTCACACCGATAAAGTTGATGCTGGTGCGTTTGGTGTAATCAATAGCTCGGCTTTCGATATTCTCTCTTTCGGCAGCA
Organism: Flavobacterium cheonhonense; assembly: GCF_035671315.1. Classification (NCBI taxonomy): domain Bacteria; kingdom Pseudomonadati; phylum Bacteroidota; class Flavobacteriia; order Flavobacteriales; family Flavobacteriaceae; genus Flavobacterium; species Flavobacterium cheonhonense. The sequence continues at coordinate 920,309 of NZ_JAXAVY010000001.1, read as the reverse complement.
TCCGAAGTGTTAGACAACAATTGTTGCAAACGAATATCCTGATTGTACGGATCGTATTCCGGCGTAATGGTTTCTTCTCCAACAGCATAGTTGAAAGGCAAATTAATGCCCCATTTTTTCGGCAATAGTTTTCCTAAACTGAAATTGGTCACCAAGTTGTATTGTTGTACATCCTCGCGGCTTCTTTCATTCGGACCTTCTTCCAAAGCTCCGAAACCAATGGTGCTCATTCTTCCGGTAGCAGATACTGTGGCAAAATCGGCCATATTAGCATCCATATTCACTACAGCTGCCATACCTCCTTTATTGTTCATGTCGGCTATACGCAACTCGTTGAACCAAACTTCCCCACGAATCCTGTCGGTGTGATTATTTTTAATCCCTACCATTAAAGTTCTTACCAAACCGAAGTTTGGATTTCCTTTTATTCCCAAGCGCAATTTGACATCGCCATCACCATCCGGTAATGAAATGTCATCATCCGGATAGTAAATTCCCTCCAACGGTAAAGTTGACGGATCAATACTCATGGCCAGCACTTTCATTTTGGTTAGTAAGGACATGGCCACACTCAACTCGTTTTCTTCCGGCCAAATTTGCTCCGGTAAAGTTGCGCCTTCTGCGGTGACTTTTAACGGAATTTCTACTTGGTAAAAGTTATTGGTAAAGTCGTTTCCAAAACGAATAAAGGCAGTCATTTGATTGTCTAAAAGCGGTGTCGGATCGGTTGGAGCCGGCAAAGCTTCGGCGTGTAAGAACATTTTCAATTTGTTGAATTGACGCATGTCAACATTCACATTTTTGAATACCGCTCTGGAATCACCTACTTCTAAACCGTTTCCGGAAGCTCTTAAGGACAAGGATTGCTCATTTTGACTGATCACCTGATTACCGTTGCCAACTTCTTCACGGATAACGCCCGGAGGCAAAACATAAGGAATAGGCAAACGAGAAGCATTTTCCTGAAGGTTAACCGCCAATACATCAAAATTGGTGTTATCGTCATCAGGATCACTGTCGGTTGACTGGAAAGATTGGTCGTAACGTCGCCATTCACCGCGTACCAAATCTAAAGCTCCGAAACGAAGCGTGATTGGTTCTGAGAATCCGGTCATGAACATTCTCATAAAACGAATCGAACGGAAATCTGAAATACTTCCAACAGTTGTAGTTGGCTGTGTTACCGGAATTTTGAACTGATACCAACGCGCTCTGGTTGAGGAACTGTTAGGTAAATCCGGTATCAATGTTTCTCTAACATCTGTGATAAAGTTTTGTCCAACCTGCATATTAGGTTGGATATCAATTTTGTATTCGTAGTAAGCATTCACCGTGTTCATGGTATTGTCGCGGTTGATGTCTTCTACATCGGGCAAAGTAGTTGATCCCCTATTGGTATCGGTTACGGTAACCGGTGAGTTGCCTTGTAAGCCGTTGTAATTTTTGTAGCGTTCAAACACTGAAGAACCTGGCGCACTTAAGAAATATTGGTAGTTATCTGCCGCAGGGTCATCTAAAGTGGCGAATGCCCCAATGTTTGGCAAACTTCTCTCGGCATCGTCATCAATACCATCCAAACCAACGTCTTGTGAGGCACGGTTAGCGCCATCAACATCGAAGGCATAGATTAACGATTGAGAAGAAGGTACTCTACCCCAAACGGTTGGACTTACCAATGACGTACTGTTACTAGCCGGCAATCCGTTTTCGTATTGTTTGCGTTCGTCTTTTAGCACGTCTTCTGAAATTTCTCCTAAGTTGAAATACAAGCGACCCACATTGGTAGGGTTAGGTACAGCCGTTGGATTGGTTGGATCGTAATATGGATCCATGACCCAAAACTGGATATACTCAACATTACTTTGCTCAAAATTGGTAGAATTAATAGCTCTTGTAATACCTCCAAAGTTTTCTTGTGGCGCACTAAATCCGGACGGATTCAACGCTTCAGGATTATAGTTGTAAGGACCGCGTTCTCTAGGATAATAGGTTAAATCTAAAGTATTGATTACCGTTTGTTGTCCTACTTGTAATTCCAAATCCGGGAATAATTCACGGTTGAAAACACGTCTGGTACTGTTTAAGGAAATACCGTCTTGCCCTATATCACCCGGCGTTTGCACGTAAATGGTCGGATCAATGGTATACCAATTTAACTTGGCTCTTTTGTATCCGTAATCCAAGCCTACTAAAGCAGAACCAAAATCGTTGTAATCTGCACCGGCTTGCCATTTAGGCACACTGGATAAACTCCATGACAATGGCGCACGCATATCAATAGTAGTCTGAGAACCTTCAAAATCATCTACATATACAGTCGCCTCTCCTTGGAACTGATCAGCATTTGGCGTATCCGGTTTTAAGAAGGCTATTTCACCTCTAAGAGATACGTTAGAAGGAACATCAGTATCAATGTTTGGCAATTTATTGGCCAATCGGGTTAAGAAAGGTACTTCTGTTGAATAGTTGGCGTTGAATCCGAAAATAGTATTGTTTACTGATTCCTGTCCGTAATTGGATTTTTGGGTAAACGGTCTTTCCGTCATTTTAATCAACGTTCCGCCAACCACAAACTTATCGGAGAACTTGTGCTCCACATTGAATCCCATAAATCTTCGGGTTTGTTGGCCGAAGGTGGCATTATTCTCGACAGAAACTTGAATTGGCGTATTAGAAGCTTGTAGCGACGGATCCAGAATTTGTACTCTACCGGCTTGGTAATTTACACTATAATCAAGCCCTTCTTGCAACACTCTTCCTCCGGCGGTTACTACAACTGAACCTCTTGGTACGTTGTAAGCACCAATCGGAATTCCGTCGCCACCGGCCGATTTGAATCGTCCTTTTAATTGGAATTTATTTTTATCCGCGTCTTGTAAAGCGCCGGCTTGCGTGCTGGAATACATACTGCGGAAAACATATTTTTGTTGGTTGCCGTTGTAGGTATTGACATCGTTATAATCTTCAGCGCCTAATTTTAATTTGTCGAACATCAATTTCCCGAAAGGTTCAACGGTTGTGAATATGATGCGACCATTTTGTTGGTCAACGGTCAGGCCCGGCATAAAATCGAAGAAACCGTCACCTCCGGCTTGCGGATCGTTGTTAAAATTCAATCGGTCTACATTAAAGACTTTAATCAAAGGTGTTTCCGCAACCACCATATCTGGGTCGGTTGTTGGAGGGAATGGCACACCGTTCACCGGACTGATGTAGTTGATTGGCGATGGATCGGTGTATAAAATATTCAAACGAAAATCCTCTTGCTGCAACTGGAAAGCTCCCGGAATTTGGTAGATGTTTTTCATCATCAAATTCCAAATCGGTTTTTGCACATTGGTCAAGTTGCTTTTCAGCATTTTCAAAATCAAACTTTGAGAGGAAACAGTTGGGTTAGCAGCATCCGTGCCATCATACACCGTAGCATCAACACCGTCGGTTCCAAATTCACCAACTTGGTACACTTGATCACCTATGGTATACTGATAAGCTACTGCCAAAACCTCGTCATTGGCCAAACGTTGTTGCAAGGAGATGTAACCCAATTGCGGGTGAAAAGTATACTCGTTTGTCGCCAATTTTCGGGCATTCTCCAACTTAGAATAATCGGTGCCTTCGTCTACCGGCACTATATTATTAAAACCGGCACTCGACGTTACTATGTCTCTGATGTTGTTATTTAACAAACCTCCACCCGTATTAATTAAATCCGGATCGTACTTGTTGTTGCCGTTATCAGAAGGCGTATCAACCGAAGGATCCGGCGGCACGCTAAAGAAGTTATTACTCACATCTGTTGGGTTCAAAGCTACAATTTGACTATCGGATAAACCGGCCAATCGGGCTTCTCCTAAATCTTGCAAAGCAATAATATTTCTCAAGTTATTATTGGTTTGACTTACACGATTTTGTCGGTTGGTTACCCAAACTTCGATGCGGGTAATTTGCACACGACTATTGATAAACGGGTAATTCTTGAGCGCGTTGTCGTATTTATTTCTGAAGTATTGTGACAGAAAGAAGTGTCTGTCGGCGTCGTAATCCAAACCGAAAATTTCAAAATCTTGTATGGTTCCACCACCTTGCGCTGTAACCGATTTGGTTTGGGATTTTTGTTCCGAAAACACTCCGGTTACGGTAGTCTTACCAAATTGCAATTGGGCTTTAACCCCAAACAAACTTTGAGCACCTCGGATAAGAGAATTGGTCAAAGGCATGCTCACGTTACCAACTTCGATTTTCTGAATGATATCGTCTTCCGTTGGCGTGTATTCTAACTTAATTAAGTTTTGAAAAGCAAAAGTGGACTCGGTATCATAATTAGCCGTTACACTCAAGCGAGTTCCTACTTTTCCCATCAAACTCATGCTGATGCGTTGATCGAAATCGAAGGTAGTTTGCGCACGGTTTCTGGGTGAAAAAGCCGGATTGTCTTGTCTGGTGTATCGCACTCCTAAGTCCATTTCAACCGAACCTGTAGGCTTTACATCAATAGTATTCGAGCCAAAAATGCTTTCAAAGAAACCCGAATTAACGTAGTAACGCGGCAATAAATCTTTTTTGGCGGCTTCACTGCCTTCTTTTTTACCGTCGATGGCATCCGATTTTTTCTTGAAATAGTCGCGCATGGCCTCACGCATTACTAGTTCTTCGTATTCTTTCGGCGTTAAAATAATAGGATAATTGATATTGAAGCCTTCAAAGGTACTGGTATAAATATACCTGTTGGTCGCTGGGTCGTAAGTATAAGCATCCACTATACTTTTAGGATTCTTAATCTTTACCTTACCGGTATTGTAACCAGTACTGTCTTGCGGCGTGGGATTAACCTGTGAGAAAGCCGAAAATCCTGTGAACAACAAGATTCCGAAAAGAAAATTCCTCAAAGTAAAAAAGTTTGTAAATGCGTATATTGTTTTCAAGAATTATAAATTTTTTAAGGCTTGTTTGATGATGAATTCCACTGATGCCTCAGGGTTCTCTTTGAGAATTTTGTCTACCACTTTTTCGGCATTCTTTCTGACATAACCCAATACCTCCAAAGCAGATAACGATTCTTCTCGGTTAATATTGTGTTGGGCTACGGAAATTTCATCTAAGTCGTATATTTTTAACACTTTATCTCTCAAGTCCAAGATGACCCTTTGAGCCGTTTTGTTTCCGATTCCTTTGATAGACTGAACCGTTCCCACATCGCCGTTAGCGATAGCTTGAATGATTTGTTTCGGATCCAAAGAAGACAACATGGTTCGGGCTATTCCGGCACCTATTCCTGATACAGACAAGAGTAATTTAAAAAGTTCCCGTTCTGATTTTTCAACAAATCCGTAAAGCGAATGCGCATCTTCTTTGATTTGCAAATACGTGTACAACTTGATAAAATCTGTCTGCGGCAACAATGAAAAAGTATGCAATGAAATATTAACGTGATAGCCTACTCCGTTGCAATCAATCACCACATCTGTAGGTGTTTTTTCGACTAATTTCCCTTGAATATGTGCAATCATTACCGTTTAAATCTATTCCAAATATAACAAAATTCCTGAACTGACATCATTCAACTGCAATATCTGAACATTATTACCAAACTATTTTACAGTTCCTTTCTTTCTTTTTTCTTTTTCTTGAGCATCTACAACCGCTACGGCTACCATGTTCACCATTTCTTCTACGCTGGCACCCAATTGGAAAATATGAACCGCTTTCTCCATTCCCAACATAATCGGACCTATCGAATCCACTTTGTAAAGCTCTTTCAATAGTTTGTAATTGATGTTAGCCGCTTCTAAATTCGGGAATACCAAAGTATTGACTTTCTTTCCGGCCAACTTTGAAAACGGAAATTTGTTAGCCAGCATTTCCTGATTGAGCGCAAAATCGGTTTGGATTTCACCATCAACAATCAAATCCGGATAGTATTTGTGCAAATAAGCTACAGCCTCTCGTACTTTCGTGGCACTTTCATGGGATGAAGAACCGAAGTTTGAAAAAGAAACCATCGCGATTACCGGTTCCATACCAAACATACGAACGGTTTTGGCAGTCATCAAAGCAATTTTAGCTAACTCATCTGCGGTTGGATTTGGATTGATAGCGGTATCGGATAAAAACATTGGTCCGCGATTGGTCATCATCATATTAGTGGTGGCAATCAAGGTAATTCCCGGTGCTTTTCCTATCAATTGCATTAGGGGTTTTACGGTAGAAGGATAGCTTCTGGAATAACCGGAAACCATAGCATCCGCATCGCCTTCATTTACCATCATTGCTGCAAAATAATTGCGTTCGCGCATCCATTTTTGTGCATCCAACAACGAAATCCCTCGGCGTTGTCTCGACTTCCAATAAGTATCAGCATACTGCATTCGGCGGGCGTCTTCCTCTTTGGTTTTCGGATCAAAAATAGGCACATCGGCATCAAAGCCCAGTTCTTCTTTTAATTCTAAAATCAAATCTTTATTCCCCAACAAAATCGGATGAGCGATACCTTCTTCATAGGCAATTTGTGCTGCTTTCAAGACATCCAAATGATCGGCTTCAGCAAAAACCACGCGTTTCGGATCAGTTTTAGCACGGTTGGTTAACAAACGTACCATTTTGTTATCAGAACCCAATCGTTCTAACAACTCTTCTTCATATTTTTCCCAATCGGTAATCGGATTCAAAGCCACACCGGAATTCATAGCTGCTTTGGCTACGGCTGGTGCAACATGAGTGATTAATCTGGGATCAAAAGGTTTTGGGATAATATAATCTTTACCAAAATTCAAACGGGTTTCTCCGTAGGCAATATTTACTTGTTCCGGCACCGGTTCTTTGGCCAATTCAGCCAAGGCATGTACCGCTGCCATTTTCATTTCTTCATTAATTTTTGTCGCTCTCACATCTAAAGCGCCGCGGAAAATATATGGAAAACCTAAAACGTTATTCACCTGATTAGGATGATCCGAACGTCCGGTAGCCATGATGATGTCTTTGCGTGTGGCAATCGCTAAATCGTAATCGATTTCAGGAATTGGATTCGCCATAGCAAACACTATCGGATTTTTGGCCATGCCTAATAACATTTCAGGAGTCAAGATATTTCCGGCTGACAATCCCAAGAAAACATCGGCACCAACCAAAGCTTCCGCTAAGGTAATTCCGGCTTTACCATGGGTGTATCTTTTTTGCAAATCCGACAAATCGGTTCTTTCCGAAGAAAGCACACCATCTTTATCAAACATGATAATATTTTCGGGTTTTACGCCCAACAAAATGTATAAATTGGCACAAGCCAAAGCGGCAGAACCTGCTCCTGAAACCACTATTTTTACTTCGGTAGTTTTCTTTTTAGCCAACTCTAAAGCGTTCAATAAAGCGGCTGATGAAATAATGGCCGTTCCGTGTTGGTCGTCGTGCATCACCGGAATGTTGAGCTCTTCTACCAGGCGTCTTTCAATTTCAAAAGATTCCGGTGCTTTAATATCTTCAAGGTTGATTCCACCAAAAGTTGGCGCAATATTTTTAACGGTTTCGATAAAAGCATCGATGTCTTTGGTACCAACTTCAATATCGAACACATCGATTCCGGCAAAAATTTTGAACAACAATGCCTTGCCTTCCATAACCGGTTTTGAAGCTTCAGGACCAATATCTCCCAATCCTAAAACAGCGGTTCCATTACTGATTACGGCTACTAAATTTCCTTTGGCAGTATATTTATAAACGTTGTTTACGTCTTTGGCTATTTCCAAACAAGGCTCCGCTACTCCCGGAGAATAGGCTAACGATAAATCTCTTTGGGTGGCGTATTTTTTGGTAGGTACAACTTGAATTTTACCCGGCGTAGGTTTAGCATGGTACAATAGTGCTTCTCTTCGCTTGCTGTATTTGTTCATTGTAGAATCTTTTTATTCAGACTTACAAAGGTAGAAGTATCGGTGTAAAATGGAAATTTTTGACCATTTCTTTTTGCACAAACTCAAAAAGCAAAAAGCCGTATAAATACTACACGGCTTTTCCTCAGCATAACTAACTAAATTTGTGGTTGGCGTTTATTCTTCTATCAGTGCTTTGATGTTGATATTTTCCGGCAATCTGCCCACATTTTGCAGTTTGATGGCGGCTAATTTTTGCGCTACGGTTATGGTTTCTTCCAAAGAATTTTGGTGTAATTGGGCGTATAAAAATCCGGTCCAAAAGGCATCTCCGGCGCCCGTAGTATCTTTAACTTCCTCAATGGGAATGGCTTTTTGAAAAAACAGCCCTTGATTGATATCAGACACTACCACACCGTTTTTCCCTTTGGTTAAGCAAATGGTTGAAGCGCCTAAACTATGGAAATAATCGAAGATGTATTCTTCTGATTTTACAGCCGCAAAGAGGCGATAACAATCGTCTTCGCTTAACTTGACCAACGGATCATTGGCCAAATACTGCTTGAGTACACTTTTGGCTTCTTCCCTATCCGGCCAAATGCGTTCGGAGAAATTGATATCGATGCTCAACTGCAAACCTAACGCTTTGGCTTTTTGAGCGCGATTCAAAATGGTTTGTCTCGCCGGATTTTTACTCAACGCAAAACAAGTAGTGTGAAAAATTTTGGCTTGGGCAATCACGTTGTCCGGCAATTGACTTTCTGATATTTCGCAATCGGCTTGACGGTACGGGATAAAATCGGGTGTTTCGGTTGATTTAGAAACAAAAATCACCGAGGTTGGCACTGTTTCAGATTTTCCTATATGGTCTGTATTGACGTTGTTGGCTTTTAGTTTTCGAATCACGTAATCGCCCAATCCGTCTTGGCCGCACGAAGCCACCAACACGGCATTCAACCCCAATCGGGATGCATTCACCGCTACATTAGTAGGCGAACCGCCCAAAAAACGGTGGTAATCTTTGGTTCTGTTGATAGAAGTATTGACCTCATGACCGATAAAGTCAATCAGTACTTCGCCTATGCATATGATATCTATGGTTTTCAACTTAAACGAGTATTTTAAAATTTTGATGTATTGATTGATGGACTAAAATGGTGGCTGCAGCACTCCATGCACAAAAAGACACACCATTAGGTTCGGCCGTTTTGGTATTGAAATTCTCGTAAAACGAAAACTCCTCAAGGGCATTGGCTCGGTTTATTTTGTCGAGTATTGATGTGGCCTTTTTTTCCTCTCCTTTGGCGAGTAAAGCCAAACCGTAAAAACCATTTACCATAGGCCAACTTCCGCCGTTGTGGAATTCGTAAGGGTAATTTCGAAACTCATATCGGCAATTGTTTTTGAGCAAATGCCAATGTTCGTCGTTTTCAAATACCGGTGGCCAAAAAGCCGGCAACAACCCAAGTGTAGTTTCAGCAGCCAAGTTCTCGGTAAATTTCAAGAGTTGGCTGTGAAACGTTTTCGGACCAATATTTAATATAACCGCTAAGGAATTTGCAAAAGCATCGAATTGGGTTTTGTATCCTGAAGGCGAAAAAGAACATGGCATATAATCAGCAAACACTACTTCTTTATAGGCTCTTTCGTGGAATTTTTCTCCGGTACTTTCGGGCAAGAAGTTAATTTCTATTTGACTTGTAATGGCTTCTATTTTTTCCTGTATTACCTCGCTTTTGGCAAAATGATTGTAGCTTCTTAAGGCCCAAACTCTTAGCAGTTGGTCGTACAGCACATAGCCGTCGGTAATGTATTCATCGGCCCAATTCCCTGAAAGCGGCACATAAACCAAATGTTTGTTATTGAATTCCCAAGCGTTTAAAAGTTCTAATCCTTTTTCAATTTCGTAATGATAGCGAACCACAAACGCCGGATCACATTGGTGATGCGCATATTGACAAACGCCGATAATAAACCAAGTCACGGCATCCACTCGACCGGCCAATCCTCCATAGCTGACTTCTTTTTTATCGGCTGAAACCAATACATTAGACGGAATAGTACCTATATCGTGTTGGTTTTCCGCCAAGGTGTCCAAAGTGCTTTTGAACGTGGCAATCAACTTTTCGTCTCCCGAAGCCAAAGCGGCCAAACCGCAAATTACGCCATCTCGTGCCCAAACCCTTTTGTAATTGGTGGTATTTTCGGCACTGGCTAAAAATCCGTCAGGTGAAGCCACTTCATGGAGCAAACGAATCGCTTTATCGTATACTATTTTATTCACTTTGTACAATTTGATTTTTGTTCTTTACCGTAATAAAAAGTGTTAATAAACCGGCTATGATTAAAAATACTCCGGCTAATTTGATAACATTTATAGGGTTGTTTCCTAACCAATCATAAACAAAATACTGCATGGTTAGGATTTGAATGGCCATTGGAATAACAATGAACATATTAAAAATACCCATATATACTCCGGTCTTTTCTTTGGGAATAGATCCGGCTAACAATTGGTAAGGCATCGCCATAGTAGAAGCCCAAGAAATTCCCAAACCAAAAGAGTATAAGAAAATGGTAGTAACCGGAATGTTATTGCCAAAAGGATTGTGCAGGGTAAAAAGCACATCGGTGTTGTTTAAAAAAGGGATTAGTAGCAATCCGATTCCTCCTAAGGACAGCGCTATAAAGTGTACGCCTTTAGCACCTATTTTTAAGGCTATCGGCACTAACAAAAAGGCGACCATAAAACAGATAATATTGTAAGTTCCGTTCAAACTACCGGTAAGTAGTTGTGCTTTTGAAAATCCTTCTGAAGCTTGATCTGTGGTACCAAATAACGACAAGGACAATGAAGACGTGATGTATTGCCAATAACAAAACATAGCATACCAAGTAAAGAATTTTACCGGGATGAGTTGCTTCATGGTGAGTGGCATGGTTCTGAAGGCTTCGGCGATATCCTTGGCCACCGTTTTAAAAAGATTTTCTTTTTTCTTTTCCTGAATCACCAATAATTCTTCAGCCGTTGGCGGAAATTCTTTGGTGGTCATAACCGATAACAATACTGAGGCTATAGAAGCAAAAGCTCCGATAAAAAACGCCCAATAGGTATAAACCGGAATGCCGTTTTCCATTTTATCGGTGATGGCCAAAAATCCGAGTGAGACTAAAATGGCCGGGGTAAAATTGGCCAATGTAATCCCGAAGCCGGTAAAAAAGCTCTGCATGAGGAAACCAAGAGACATTTGCTTTTCGTTGAGTTTATCGGCTACAAAGGCACGATACGGCTCCATAGCTACATTGTTGGCTGCATCTAAAATCCACAACAAACTGGCCGCCATAAAAAGCGTATTGGAATAAGGCATCAGCAATAAAGCAATGCTGGAAATCAGGGCACCAATAAGGAAAAATGGTTTTCGGCGACCGAATTTAGGAGACCAAGTTCCATCGCTTATCGCTCCGACTATAGGCTGAACAATCAAGCCTGTAATGGGGCCGGCAAGCCACAACATAGGTAAACTTCCTTCATCGGCACCTAAGTATTTGTAAATGGCGCTCATATTGCTTTGCTGCAAACCAAAACTGAATTGGATTCCGAAAAACCCGAAGTTCATGTTCCAAATTTGCCAAAAGCTTAAGTTTGTTTTTGGGTTCATAGATTAGTTCAATTTCTTGAGAAAAGCCTCAAACGGGATATCATTGGTGAAAATTACGCCTTGCTTATCAATCACCGGAATTGATAAATTGTTCAGACTGATGTTGGCCTTTTTGAGTTTGAACAGCATTTCCTTTAACGCTTCTTGGTTCTTATCGATGTCGTAAAAAACAAACTCGATATTGTTTTCTTTGAGGTATTTTTTGGTGTCGGTGCAATGGTGACATTCGTCGCTACCATAGACTATCATTACCTTTTTTTCGGAAGCTGGAGTCGTTTTAGATTGGTTCTGTTGTGCCGACAACTGTTGCCCTAAGCAAAGCATCAAAAACAATATAATAGCCGTTGATTTTTTCATAAGATTCCTTTTTAGCGATAATTAAAGATAACTATTCTTAGTTAAAAATAATTCCCATACCATAAATCTATGGTATAGGAATTACTCAAACTAAACATGAAATAGGTTGTTTTAGAACTTGTAAGTCAATGCCATAGAAAGTGATCTTCCCGGCAAAGGTCTTGCTCTAACAATATTAGTGGTATTGGCTGTAATGCTACCTTCTTCCGCTTCAGTGATGGCCAAAGTGTTGAATAAGTTATTTCCGGCTAAGTTTAATGATAAACCTTTGGTAATGCCTAATTCTACAAATCCGTTAACGATTACGAAACCGTTCATCACTAACTCATTGCTGTCTTGTGCATACGCTTTGGTTTGTCCGATGAAGCTCAATCCGAAAACATTGTTGGCTTTTCCGAATTTGTAAGTCGGAATAAAGTTATACATCATTTTTGGTTGTCTTCTTGGTTCGTTACCGTCATTAGCACCTGAAGTAATCTCCGCTTTAGTATAGGTAAATCCACCGCGTAAGTTGAAGTCGTTGTTTACTTTGTAAGACGATTCCACTTCAAGACCCATAGAACGGTAATCGTTTTCGATGATACTGTTTGATGTTGCTTCGAATCCGCCTTCTTCAGTAGTAGTAGAAGTGAAGAATGTAGCATATACATACCCTTTGCTGAATTTTCTCTTATAGCCTAACTCAGCTTGAGCCAAGTAATCCAATGAGTTGATTTTATCTCCGTCAAGATAATTCAAGCCCGAGAATAAGATACGATCCGCTTTAGCAGAAGCACCTTTACTGTAACGAGCGAAAACAGATTGGTTGGCATCGATTAAATAATTAGCTCCTAAAGAGTAAGACACATAATCGTAATCGTAATCAACTGCAGTTGTATTGGCAGTATTGATGGCCGAAACACTGCTTTCAGGAGCAGAAATTACGTTGTCATTATTGATATCGTATACCGTTTGAGAAGAACCGGCGAATGAACCGTTAACCTGACCCATATCGAAACGGATACCTCCTTCTAAAGACAATTTATCGGTAGCATCGAAAGACACGTTAGCGTATGGAGCCGATACATTGTATTGCGTATCATAGTTACGTGTACAACAGTTCCCCCAAGCCGGTACACCGTAAGCGTACAAACCGTTGGTTGAAAGTAAATTTCCACCTGCATCTGTTACATTAATTAAGCGTGGATTGTTATCCGATACTTCTTGTAAGTAAGAATTCCACAACCAAGACATAGAGATGTTTTGAATCGATTTGAAGTAACCGGCGGTTAAACCGAATTTGTCAAATTTCTTAGTGATTCTCAAGTCGTTCATGAAGTTATTGAAGTTGTTCAACTCTACATCAAACATATGAATTCTTGATACTAAACCGTTAGGGTTGTTGAAAGCCGTTCCGTCGTTAGCGTAAGTTAAGGTTGATCCGGCACCGAAAGAGTTAGCAATGGTAGCTGCTGAAGCCACTTCGGCCGGGAATGGTGTAATGAATTGTCCACTGTTAGAAGAGAAACGACCATTGTTAGTTAATTTCCATCCATCAGCCAATTCGAAATTGATTGACGCACCTAATGTTTTAGACACCGGATGCATACCATCGGCTACGTTACCTCTTCTCACGTTACCGTTACCGTCTAAGCCAACATTGTGCATTAGATAAGGTGATTGTTGCGTGCCTGAAGTAGCGTCATAACCGCTAATGCTTTCCCAGTTAGGATTGGAATTGCTACCGGTCACTTTGATTGGCATTGGCATGAATGCTGCTGCTCTATCGTTTAAGAATTTGGCATAAACCGTAACCGAACCGTTTTCGAATTCTTTGGTTACGTTCATTTTGAATTGACCGCCGTTATTAGCTGTAAAGCCCGGACTTCTTACACCTTCACCGGTTCTGTAAAAACCACCAGCGTGGAAGTACAATCCGTCTCCGATACGTGCTCCGTATTCGATATCAGTTCTGAAATCATTGTAATCTAAACCAAAGCTGGTTACCATACTTCCGCCTTCGGTTTTACCGGTTTTGCTGATAAAGTTGATGATACCACCCGGAGAGTTAGAAGACAAAGTTGACGCTGAACCTCCGCGGATCGCTTCGATTTTAGCAATGTTTCTGTCAAATCTGGTAAAGATATCTGCAGTAGCAAAAGCGATGTCACCGTACAATAATACCGGCAAACCATCTTCTTGGATTTGCAAATATTTAGAACCTCCCGAAGAAATAGGCACCCCACGTACAGAGATGTTAGCATTCCCTTCACCTCCTGATGATTCTGAACGAATACCCGGAATGGTTCTGAAGATTTCAGCGGTTGATCTTGGCGCTGATTGTTCCACTTGTTTTACATCTAAAGTAGTGATGGAAACACTGGATTTAATTTTGGCTCTCGGATTTACCACACCGGTAACCACTACTTCTTCTAATACTTTAGAATCGTCTTGTAGTTGGAAATCCATTGTAGTGTTTCCTTGTACGGCTACGGTTTTCTTTTCGGTAGCAAAACCGATGTAAGACACTGTTACGGTAACTGAACCGTCAGCCAATCCTGTGAAAGAATACATTCCTTCAGCATTGGTTGAAGCAGATTTGGAACCGCTACTCAATACCACGTTAGCGCCTACTACGGCATCTCCTTTGGCATCGGTAACTTTCCCTGATAAGCTACTGCTTTGTGAAAAAGAAAGATTGAATAGCAGCAAAGCCACTACAAACAACATCTTTTTCAAAAATAAAGTACTTTTTTTCATCATTTGTAATTTGTTTGATTAGTAAATTTTGTTGGTTTATTTTCCGAAATTATATTTTTAATTAACAGTTAATTATGAAATCGTTATCGAAAACGTTTTCGAAATTACCGAAAACGTTTTCGATTGCAAATTGAGTTTTTTTTAAGATATTTGTTAAATGAGAGACATAACTTTAAAACAAATCGCCGAAACCTTAGGAATATCCATTACTACGGTTTCTAAGGCGTTAAAAGGCTATCCTGATGTGAGTCCGAAGACGCGCAAAGCCGTTTTAGAATTAGCGCAATCTCTCAGCTACACGCCCAACAGTTTTGCGGTTAACCTTCGAACCAAAGAGTCGCGCACCATTGGATTGATTATACCTGAAGTAGTCCATCATTTTTTCTCCAATGTCATCAACGGAATCATTGATGAAGCAGAGAAAAATGGGTATTTGGTGATTATTTTACAGTCGAATGAATCTTTGGAATTGGAGAAAAAGCAGGTGGAACTTTTGATGCAGAAACGCGTGGATGGCATTATTATGTCGCTCTCGAATGAATCCAACGATGACGAACATATCCGCGATATTTTGCGCAAGGAAGTTCCATTTGTGATGTTTGATAAAATATCGAAGCTGATTCCTTGTTCTAAAGTAATCATCAACGACCAAAAAGCGGCATTCAATGCGGTGCAGCATTTGATACAAAAAGGGTGTAAAAAAATTGCCCACATACGAGGTCCGGTCAATCCTCAAAATGCCATTGACCGATTTTTGGGTTACAAGAAAGCCTTAGAACAAAATGGCATTCCTTTCGATTCAAAATTGGTTTACACTTGTAAAAATGTAACTTTTGAAGAAGGTTTGGCGTTTGGAAAACAAATTGCAATTGAACATCCGGATGTAGACGGTATCTTTGTCATCACTGATTTGGTAGCCGTGGGTGTTTTGGCCCATTTTAATGAAATTGGCCTTAAGGTTCCGGAGCAAGTGAAAGTAATCGGATTTAGCAATTGGTTCATGTCGCAAGTAATTACGCCTAAATTAAGCACAGTTGACCAGCCGAGTTTTGAAATGGGCGTGCAATCTTTCAAACTCCTATTGGAAGAGATTAATACTAAAAAAGAATTACATCCGTTTCAGCCCAGAACCATTGAATTGGAAACTTCGGTAATTGAACGAGACTCTACTTCAAAAAATTAATGTTTTTTTTGATGCCTTCCCATTGTGCTCTTTTGAGTGGTGAATTGGGGAAAACTTTGGCAAAGGTCTCTTCAGTGATTTCTTCCCAGTCTTTTTTAGAGTAATACAACAGTTCGGGATACGCTTTGAATGCCGGTTCTTGGTGTGGTTTTGAAAATTTATTCCACGGACAAACATCTTGACAAACATCACAACCGAACATCCAATCGTCGTATTTCCCTTTTACGTCTGAAGGAATGTTTTCTTTGAGTTCGATAGTATAATAGGATATACATTTGCTGCCGTCAACTATATAAGGCGAGACTATGGCTTGCGTTGGACAAGCGTCTATACAAGCGGTACATGTGCCACAATGGTCTGTAGTAGGTCCATCGTATTCCAATTCTAAGTCGACTACTAATTGTGCAATAAAATAGAAGGAGCCGACTTTCTGCGTAATTAAATTGCTGTTTTTACCCATCCAACCCAAACCGCTTTTGGCAGCCCAAGCTTTGTCCATTATGGGTGCCATATCGACAAAAGCCCTACCGTGCACCTCGCCTATTTCCCTTTTTATGGATTTTAAAATCTTGACCACTTTCTTCTTGATTACGTTGTGGTAATCTTTGCCGTAAGCGTATTTGGATATTTTATAGGTATCAGGATTTTGAAACTCGGAAGGATAATAATTGACCAAGAGTGAAATCACACTTTTGGAATCAGGAACCAATAAGGTCGGGTCTAAGCGTTTGTCGAAATACTCCTCCATATAGTCCATTTGGCCGTGGTAATTTTGGTTTAACCAACGCTCTAAACGAGGGGCTTCTTCCTCTAAAAATCCGGCTTTGGAAATCCCGCAAGCCATAAAACCGAGGCGTTTGGCTTCGGCTTTGATGAATTGGGTATATTTTTCTTTACTGGAGTTCATGGTGCATTAGGGGTTGGAGCGATTGTTTGAGCTCTTTTTTGTGCAACAAAAAAAGCGAGTGCGGAAGACCCGACCCGAAGGGACACGAGGCGAAGGCCGACTGCCCGAAGGGAAATGCCCTAAAACAATCCGCCTTGAATATTCGGGTTGATCTTACCAAGGTGCTTGTATGCTTTCTCGGTGACTTCACGACCACGAGGTGTTCTGACGATAAAACCTTCTTGGATTAAAAAAGGTTCGTATACTTCTTCGATGGTTTCTCCGCTTTCGGAAACAGCTGTAGCTAAAGTTGACAAACCTACCGGACCGCCTTTGAATTTTTCGATGATGGTAGTTAGAATTTTGTTGTCCATCTCGTCTAAACCATGAGCGTCAACATTCAATGCTCTAAGTGAAAAACGGGCAATTTCGATATCAATTTTACCATTTCCTTTGATTTGAGCGAAGTCACGTACCCGTCGCAACAGTGCATTGGCAATACGGGGTGTTCCTCTACTACGCCCGGCAATTTCGATTGCAGCTTCCATGGTAATTGGCATTTTGAGTATACTAGAACTGCGTTGGACTATGGTTGTCAGTAATTCGGTATTATAATATTGTAATCGACTTTGGATACCGAAACGAGCACGCATCGGAGCAGTTAACAAGCCCGAACGCGTAGTTGCTCCAACCAACGTAAAAGGATTGAGGTTGATTTGAACCGTTCTGGCGTTGGGTCCGGATTCAATCATGATGTCGATTTTGAAATCCTCCATAGCAGAATACAAATATTCCTCTACAACCGGACTTAGACGATGGATTTCATCAATGAATAAAACGTCTCTTTCCTCAAGATTGGTTAATAAACCGGCCAAATCTCCAGGTTTGTCTAACACCGGTCCGGAGGTTATTTTAATACCTACTCCCAACTCATTCGCCAAAATGTTGGCCAATGTAGTTTTCCCTAAACCCGGAGGTCCATGGAAAAGTGTATGGTCTAGCGCTTCCTGACGCAAGTTAGCGGCTTCTACAAAGACTTTCAGATTGTCCAAGACTTGTTCTTGTCCGGTGAAATCGTCAAAGCTGAGCGGCCTTAACTTTTTCTCCAAATCGAGTTCTTCAGGATTGAAGTGATGGTTGGTTGGGTCTAGATTTTCATTCATCTCACAAATATATAACAAAGTTAGTTGCCAATAAAAAAGCCTTTCGGTTAGGAAAGGCTTTTTTATATGGTATGTAAGAATTAGTGATGTAATACTTCTTCTCCCGGTTTCATAGGTACGTTTTGCGGTACAAAATCGTCATCATGACCCGGTTTACTGTAATCGTAAGGCCATCTGTGAACTTCAGGTAGATCGCCTGGCCAGTTTCCGTGCATGTGCTCAACAGGAGCTGTCCACTCAAGTGTATTCGATTTCCAAGGGTTTTGAACAGATTTCTTTCCGTAGAAGATACTGTGGAAGAAGTTCCACAAGAATACCAACTGGAAAGCACCTCCAACTAAAGCGAAAGTTGTAATGATAACGTTTACGTTTTGTAAATCGTCGAATAACGGGAAGTTGGTATTGGTGTAATATCTTCTTGGTAAACCGGCCATACCGATAAAGTGCATTGGGAAGAATACTCCGTAAGCACATACAGCAGTCACCCAGAAGTGAACATAGCCTAAGTTTTTATTTAACATTCTTCCGAACATTCTAGGGAACCAGTGATAGATTCCGGCGAACATTCCGTAAAGAGCAGAAATACCCATTACTAAGTGGAAGTGAGCCACTACGAAATAAGTATCGTGTACGTTAATATCCAAAGTACTATCTCCTAAAATAATCCCTGTTAAACCTCCGGTGATAAAGGTTGATACCAACCCGATAGAGAACAACATAGCAGGATTTAATTGTAAGTTACCTTTCCATAAAGTAGTAATGTAGTTGAACGCTTTTACAGCTGATGGAATTGCAATCAACAAAGTAGTAAACGTAAATACAGAACCTAAGAAAGGATTCATTCCAGAAATGAACATGTGGTGACCCCAAACGATGGTTGACAAGAATGCAATGGCTATAATAGACATAATCATCGCTCTGTAACCGAAGATTGGTTTACGTGAGTTAGTGGCAATAATTTCAGAGGTAATACCTAAAGCAGGTAACAATACGATGTATACCTCAGGGTGTCCTAAGAACCAGAATAAGTGTTCGAACAATACCGGAGAACCTCCTTGGTAATGAAGTACCTCACCGGCAATATAGATGTCAGACAAGAAGAAAGAAGTACCAAAGCTTCTATCCATGATTAACATCAAGGCTGCAGATAATAATACCGGGAAAGATATAACACCAATAATGGCAGTAATAAAGAAAGCCCAAACGGTAAGTGGCAATCTTGTCATTGACATTCCTTTAGTTCTAAGGTTGATTACGGTAACAATGTAGTTCAATGACCCTAACAATGAAGAAGCAATGAAGATAGCCATAGATACCAACCATAAAGTCATTCCTGTACCTGAACCTGACATGGCTTGAGGCAATGCACTCAATGGCGGATAGATTGTCCATCCTGCTGAAGCCGGTCCTGATTCCACAAATAAGGAGATTACCATCACAACACTGGAAAGGAAAAACAACCAGTAGGATACCATGTTAAGGAATCCCGATGCCATATCTCTTGCTCCAATTTGCAATGGAATTAATAAATTACTGAATGTACCGCTTAGACCGGCAGTCAACACGAAGAATACCATGATGGTACCGTGAATCGTCACCAAAGCTAAATACGTTTCATTGTTCATTACGCCTCCCGGAGCCATACGCTCACCTAGGAAAAAGCTGAAAATTTTAAAAGATTCTTCAGGCCATGCCAATTGCATTCTGAAAAGCATTGACATACCAACACCTATAATACCCATGATGATACCTGTAATCAAATATTGTTTTGATATCATCTTGTGATCAATACTAAATATGTATTTAGTAATGAACGTGTCTTTATGGTGGTGTTCGTGTGCGTCGTGACCGTGATCTTGGTTGTGAGCTGACATATTATAAACTTTTAAATTTTATTAATGTTTTGGTTCTGCTTGGGCAACTACGGTAGTGTCTTTGCCGGCGGTTGAAGATGTATCTTTAGAAGTAGCGGCCGGAGTTTCTGAAGCTTTGTCTTCTTCGGCAGCAGTTTTTACAGCTTGAACGATGGTTTTAGCTGAATTCTCTTTTAACCATGCGGCATACTCTTCCGGAGTATCCACAACAATCTTCATTTGCATATTATAGTGAGAGGCACCACAAATTTTGTTACACAATAATAAATAGTCGAAAGTGTAAGGATCTAAAGCGGTTTGACCATCTGCAACTAGTTTTTCACTTTTCTTAGCTCTGATTGCATTGATATTGGCAACCTTAGCAATCATAGACGGTTTTTCTCTCATTTCTGCTGTAGTCATAGTAGGCACAAAAGAGAAACTAGTTACCATACCCGGAACGCAGTTCATTTGCGCTCTGAAGTGTGGCATATAAGCTGAGTGCAAAACGTCTTGAGAACGCATTTTGAACACTACTCTTTTTCCTTTAGGGATGTGTAATTCTGGAGCGGTGAAATCGTCTTGAGCATTAGGATCAGATAAGTCAACCCCTAAATTGTTTACGCCTTCAATATATCTTACATTGGCTTTACCAAGAACATTATCGGCACCGGCATAACGAGCTTCCCATTTGAATTGTTGGGCATACAACTCGATAACAATCGCATCTTGCTCATCTTTTTCATCTACGAACATGATATTTGTCCAAGCGTACAAACCGTAC
This sequence comes from Flavobacterium cheonhonense, assembly GCF_035671315.1. Taxonomy (NCBI): domain Bacteria; kingdom Pseudomonadati; phylum Bacteroidota; class Flavobacteriia; order Flavobacteriales; family Flavobacteriaceae; genus Flavobacterium; species Flavobacterium cheonhonense. Next base: position 899,826 of record NZ_JAXAVY010000001.1, on the reverse strand, counting down.
AAAATTAAACCAGCCAAAACGATAGCAGGGATAATACTCCAAATAAACTCTAATTTATTGTTATCAGCGAAGTAAAGGGCTTTTTGACCTTGTCTCCCTCTGTATTTGAAAGCAAAATAATGAAGTAATGCTTGTGTAATCGTTTGAACGATGAAAATAAGCACTAAAGAGATGACCATCAAATTATCTACTTGAGGACCATGTTCTGAAGCAGCATCTCCGATAAGAGGCAAATCACTATAATTCAATAAACATAAAATAGTAGTTAGATAGATGAATCCTAAAAAGGCAAACATCAAATATCCGTTTACTTTATTGTCATTATCATTTGCAATTTGAGTGTCATTAACATTTCCACCACCAACTTGAGTTAAGTCGAATATTTTAGTTAACTGCCATAGGGCAACCGCCAATAAGACTACAACTGTAAGTATCAAAAAAGTTGTCATTTGTAATTTACTTTAAATATTAATAATGAAAATGTTTACTTTCTTCAATAAACGGATTACGTTTCGGCACCAAAGGCGCTTTAGTTAACGCATTGAATACCACAAAAATGAATAAACCTAAGAAGAACAAGATAGAAGAAATCTCAGGAATACCAATAAACCATTGGTCACCTACTGTTGAAGGCATAATCATGTTGAAGAAATCAACATAGTGACCAAATAAAATAACTATACCTGCCATAACAATGATCCAAGTAATACGTTTGAAATCGGTGTTGATTAATACCAAGAATGGGAAGATGAAATTCAATACTACAGCACCAAAGAACGGCAAGTTGAAATGCTCTATTCTCGTTTTGAAATAAGTTACCTCTTCCGGTATGTTAGAATACCAAATCAACATGAATTGAGAGAACCATAAGTAAGTCCAGAATACACTAATACCAAACATGAATTTTGATAAATCGTGGATGTGGCTTGAATTTACGTTTTCTAAATAACCTTTAGATTTAAGGTATAAAGTTACCATTGAAATAGTAGTAATACCACTTACGAAAAAGCTGGCGAAAACATACCATCCAAACAATGTACTGAACCAATGCGGATCAACCGACATAATCCAATCCCATGCCATGATAGACTCAGAAACAATAAAGAACACTAAGAATGCCGCAGACATTTTGAAATTCTTTTTGTAGAAAGTATTGTCAGTAGCTTCGTCTTGAGCCAAACAATTCTTTCTTGATAAATGTCTGTACAAGTTCCACCCGAAGATGAACACAGCCGCTCTGATGATCCAGAATGGGAAGTTCAAATAACCGGCTTTACCTTGAATCAATTCGTCAGTAGCTCTCACTTCTTCATCCATCCAAATGAATAAATGATTGATGTGGAAACCAGATAAAAGTAACAAAACAAAGAAGATAATTGAACCCGGTAATAAATAAGCCGTGATACCTTGCATAACGCGGAATAATACTGGAGACCAACCGGCTTGTGCTACTTGTTGGATAGCGTAAAATGCCAAAGCTCCTAAGGCAATCAACATAAAGAACAGACATGCTACATACAAGGCTGCCCAAGGTTTGTTTTGTAATTGGTGTAGAACGTGCTCTAAATGCTCGTTGTGCTCGGCAGAAGCTGCTTTTGCATCATGACCTGTAGTTTCACCGTGAGCATCGTGGGTAGCTGCAGTGTCGTGAGCATTAGAATGTCCGTGACTATCAGATGCCAAAATGGTCTCAACATCTTGAATAGTTTTTGGTGCAGTTAAAAAACCATAACCAATCCCAAGAACACCAACGATCATTAGGACAAAAGAAAAGGTTTTTAGTTTACTTGAAAATGTATACATATCTATAACAATCTGTTTGTTCTACAATTATAATTTGCTTTTAAGTTGCATTACATAAGCGGCAACTAACCAACGCTCTGTTTGACTCAACTGATTAGCGTGCGAACCCATTGAGTTCAATCCGTAAGTAACCACGTGGAAGATACTGGCCTCATTGATTACCCTGTCGGCATAACTTGGTACCCCTAAGAATTTTTCTTGTGTAACCAATTTCCCTTTACCGTTACCTTCAGTTCCGTGACAAATAGCACAATAAACATTGAAAAGCTCTTCTCCTTTTTTCATATCTACTTGAGTAGAATCAAGAGGCGACTTTGGATTGGTTGCTTTAAGCATGGCTAAAGCTTCAGGGGTATTTGGAACTTCATAAGGAACAAAACCTCTTTTGATAGAACCTTCAGCAGGTGACTGTCCTTCTTTACCTTTTTCACCTGTAGGAGAATTGAAAGCATCAGATTCTGAATAGGTTTCATAGGCTACTGATTCGTACATATTAGGCATGTATTGATAGTTCGGTTTCAAATCGCTTTTACACGATGACACAGCAACCATGATGCCTAATACAAATGCTGTTTTAAATAAACTCTTCATAGCTAATTATTAATGCTTATCAATTACTTTCACTTCAACTGCTCCGGTACCTTCGAAGAATTTAACCAATTCTGCTTCATTGTCATGAACAGCCACTTCCATTAAAAAGTGATCATCAGTTGTTCTGACATCCGGATTCTCTGCTTGCTTAAAAGGCCATAATTTACTTCTCATATAGAAAGTAATTACCATTAAGTGGGCAGCGAAGAAAACCGTCATCTCAAACATTACCGGTACAAAAGCAGGCATGTTTTGGATATAACTAAAACTTGGTTTTCCTCCGATATCTTGCGGCCAATCAGAAATCATAATATAATTCATCATGGTAGTGGCTACTGTTAAACCAATACATCCGTAGATAAAAGCACAGATGGCTAATCTTGTTGGAGCCAATCCCATAGCTTTGTCTAATCCGTGTACAGGAAAAGGAGTATAAACTTCCTCAATGTGATGATGAGCTGCTCTGGTTTCGTGAACCGCGTGCATTAATACATCGTCATCGTTGTATATTGCGTGTATAACTTTATTACTACTCATAGCAATTCTTAATGTTTATCTGAATGATTATGACCTTCTAATTCTCTTTGTCTTTTGTAATTTTCACCAGAAGATTTCAAGATGGTTTTTACCTCTGCTTGTGCAATTACCGGGAAGGTTCTGGCATACAAAAGGAATAACACAAAGAAGAAACCGATAGTTCCGATAAAAATTCCAATATCAACAAATGTCGGTTGGAACATTGTCCATGATGATGGTAAGTAGTCTCTGTGTAATGAAGTAACGATAATTACGAAACGCTCAAACCACATACCGATGTTTACAACAATAGAGATAACGAAAGAGAACATGATACTGGTTCTTAATTTTTTGAACCACATGAACTGTGGAGAGAAAACGTTACAAGTCATCATCGCCCAGTAAGCCCAAGCGTAAGGACCAGTCGCTCTGTTCAAGAACGCGTATTGTTCGTACTCTACTCCTGAATACCAAGCTACAAATAACTCGGTGATATAAGCCACACCTACAATAGAACCGGTAATCATGATTACGATGTTCATTAATTCGATGTGTTGAATGGTGATATAAGCCTCAAGGTTAGATACTTTTCTCATGATGATCAACAAAGTGTTAACCATTGCAAATCCTGAGAATACTGCTCCCGCAACGAAATACGGAGGGAAGATGGTAGTATGCCATCCAGGAATTACCGAAGTAGCAAAGTCAAAGGATACAATTGTGTGTACAGAAAGTACTAACGGAGTTGCCAAACCTGCCAAAACTAAAGATACTTCTTCAAATCGTTGCCAGTCTTTAGCTCTACCACTCCATCCGAAAGAAAGAATGGTATAAATCTTTTTAGCAAAAGGAGTTACGGCTCTGTCTCTCAACATAGCGAAATCCGGTAATAAACCTGTCCACCAGAATACTAAGGATACAGATAAATAAGTCGAGATTGCGAATACGTCCCAAAGTAGCGGAGAGTTGAAGTTAACCCACAATGAACCAAATTGGTTTGGAATCGGCACAACCCAATAAGCTAACCAAGGACGTCCCATGTGAATGATTGGGAACAAACCTGCTTGAATTACCGAGAAGATAGTCATCGCCTCAGCTGAACGGTTAATGGCCATTCTCCATCTTTGACGGAATAATAATAATACAGCAGAGATAAGAGTACCGGCGTGACCGATACCTACCCACCAAACGAAGTTGGTGATATCCCAAGCCCAACCAACGGTTTTATTTAATCCCCATGTACCGATTCCTGTAGAGATGGTGTAAATGATACAACCAATCCCCCAAAGGAAAGCGGCTAATGCGATAGAAAATACAGTCCACCACTGTTTATTGGCTCTTCCTTCCACCGGAGCGGCTACATCTACAGTTACATCGTGATAAGTTTTATCACCTATAACTAAAGGTTTTCTAATGGGTGCTTCGTAATGAGACGACATAATCCTTTATATTGTTTCTTAATTAATTACTTATTGATACTAGGTATTTCTAACTTTTACGTGGTAGAAAACATTTGGTTTAGTTCCAACACTTTCTAACAAATGGTACATTCTCTTGTCTTCGGCTAGTTTAGCAACTTTACTTTCTTTATTGTTCACATCACCAAATACCATAGCACCTGTAGTACAAGCAGAAGAACAAGCGGTTTGGAATTCATCCACAGCAACCTCTCTACCTTCACGCTTAGCAGTTAAAATGGTCAACTGTGTTTTTTGGATACACATTGAACATTTTTCCATAACTCCACGAGAACGAACGTTTACATCAGGGTTTACTACCATACGACCTAAGTCATCATTCATATGGAAATCAAACTCATTGTTTTTGCTGTATAAGAACCAGTTGAAACGACGTACTTTGTACGGACAGTTGTTAGCACAGTAACGAGTACCAACACAACGGTTATAAGCCATTTGGTTTTGACCTTGACGACCGTGAGAAGTAGCAGCCACAGGACATACTGTTTCACATGGTGCGTGGTTACAGTGTTGACACATTACCGGTTGGAACACCACTTGTGGGTTGTCGCTTGGATTTTCCATTTGACCGAATCCACCCAATGAACCTTTTTCTCCGAATAAACCGTCGAACTCTTCTTTTTTCTTGTTATCACCTTCGAAAGTCTCTTCTGAAGAGTAGTATCTGTCGATACGCAGCCAGTGCATATCACGACTTCTTCTAACTTCAGATTTACCAACAACAGGTACGTTGTTTTCAGCATGACAAGCAATCACACAAGCACCACAACCGGTACAAGCGTTCAAATCGATTGACAAGTTAAAGTGATGTCCTACTGAACGATCAAACGATTCCCATAAGTCTACAGAAGTTGCAGCAACTTCTTTGTGATCTAAAGAAACCATTGGAGTAGGATTCCAAACTTCCGGTTCATCAAATTTAGCCGTGAAAACAGTTAAGGTAGTTTCTTTGATAATATCACCTCTACCCATTAAAGTTTTTTGTGATTGAACACATGCAAACTCATGAGTGCCATCAGCTTTATCAACTGAAGCGGATTGAACATTATCAAAATTGTTATATAAAGCGTAGGCGTTAACACCTACTTGCATTTCTTCTTTTAAAGCCGCTGTTTTACCATACCCTAAAGCCAAACCGATAGTTCCAACGGCTTGTCCAGGTTGTACAATTACCGGGGCAGTGATTGAAGTAGCTCCCACTTTTACAGTAGCATAACTTCCGTCTAAACCACCATTGGCAACGATTTCATTTTTCAAGCCTAACTTCTCAGCATCCGCTTTTGACACTGTTAAGTAGTTATCCCAAGAAACTCTCGTAATTGGATCAGGAAACTCTTGTAACCATGGATTATTAGCTTGTTGACCGTCACCCATACCGGTTTTAGTATACAATACCAACTCGAAATTAGCTAACGGTTTTGATTGCGCTAAAGCTGAAGCAGCTGCACTGAAATCAGCAGAACCTGCTGAAGCAGCAGAAGCTACACCGGCAACTACACCATCGTGTACGGCTTTGTTCCAAGTTAAACCATTCAAGTAAGCACCAGAATTGGCTTTGATATAATCGTAATAAGAAGCAGCGTTACCTGTCCAAGACAACAATCCTTCTTGGAATTGTTTAGAACTGAATAACGGACGAATAGTAGGCTGAACAATAGAATAAGTTCCTTTGGTCAGCATTAAATCGTTCCAAGACTCTAAGTAATGAGGCGCAGGAACAGCTATGTTAGTTACAGAAGCTGTTTCATCTTCTTTCAAAGAAAAAGCTACTGATAATTTTACTTTTTTCAACCCTTGAGCAAACGCTTTACCGTTAGCCAAAGTGTAAACCGGATTAACACCACTCATAATAAGCGTGTGTACACTACCCGCGTTAATATCTGCTAACAATTGAGTTACTTTAGCATCAGAACCTTTTCTGATTTGACGCGTTCCCACTGTAGAGAATGCCTCACTTGCCAGAGCTTGGTTGATCGCTAAAACCAATAATTGTGCATTTTTATCTTGAATTCCAGACACTAAAAGACCTTTAGCTCCGGCAGCTTTTAATTGTTGAGCGGCTTTAACCACTACATCTTCATTAGCTAGCTTTCCTACAGATACAGCTGAACCAGTAATTATACTGTAGATTTTAACCAAAGCTAATTTTTGATCGGCAACTTTCATCGGCACTCTCTTATCTGCAGCCGCACCTGACAAGGTCATATTGGCTTCAAATTGGTAGTGCTTAGACATTTTTCCTTTTTGCGGAATTCTGCCTTGAGCATATCCTGAATCGTATCCACCACCTTGCCAATCACCTAAGAAATCAGCTCCGACAGACACTATAGTGTTGGCTTTTGAAAAATCATAATCAACCAAAGCTCTTTCTCCGTAAACTGCTTCAAAAGCATCTAAAGCTGATGACTCAGATACAGCATCATACACTACATGCTTAGCGTTTGGATTTTGAGCGATAAAATCAGCAATCAACTTTTCAGTTGAAGGACTAGCTAAAGTATTGGTTAACAAAACCACTTGTCCGCCTTTTGCTTTGGCATCAGCCAAACTGGCTTTGATTTTCATGTCAGCAGCAGCCCAAGTAGCATCTTTCTGATCTACCTTGGTTACTTTTAGACGAGTATTATCGTACAATGACAAAACCGAAGCATGAACTCTGGCATTGGCAGTGAACTTAGCACCGGCTATGGTATTGTTTTCAATTTTAATCGGACGACCTTCACGTGACTTTACCAATAGATTGGCAAAATCAAAACCATCAAACATTGAAGTCGCAAAATAATCTGCCACTCCCGGAATAATTTGTTCCGGCTGTAAAACGTAAGGAATTGATTTGTGCACAGGACCTTCACAAGCTGCTAAAGTAGCCGCTGCTGTACTGAATCCAACGTATTTCAAGAAATCACGACGAGTTGTTGAAGAAGAAGATAAGGATTCTTTATCAGACAAAAACTCATCCGTTGGGATTGGTTCTGAGAATTCATTATTTCTAAGCGTCTCAACAATAGAACTATTTTCGTTTAGTTCCTCAACACTTTTCCAGTATTTTTTGTTCGATGACATCGTATATAAATATTAGCTTCTTAATAATTTGATTAATAGTGGCACTTACCACATTCTAAACCTCCCATTTGTGCTGCAGTCAATTTGTCTACACCATATTTCTTGGAAAGTTCTTCGTGAATTTTTGTATAGTAGGCATTACCTTCCATTTTCACATCAGTTTCACGGTGACACTTGATACACCAACCCATGGTTAATGGCGCAAATTGTTTTTGGATTTCATATTCCTGAACCGGACCGTGACATTTTTGACATTCAATTCCGGCCACCGTTACGTGCTGAGAGTGGTTGAAGTAAGCAAAATCAGGCAAGTTGTGAATACGAACCCATTTAACCGGCTTGGTTTTACCAGTATATTTTTGAGTGGCTTTATCCCAACCCACTGCATCGTATAATTTTTGAATCTCACCATCATAGAATGCTTTGCTGTATTCCGGAGTTGCTGTAGTATCTGCTACTTCAGCGATGTTTTTGTGACAGTTCATACAAACATTCAACGAAGGAATCCCTGCGTTTTTACTAACTCTAGCTGCAGAGTGACAGTATTTACAATCAATACCATTGCTACCGGCGTGGATTCTGTGTGAATAGTGGATTGGTTGAATTGGAGCATAATCCTGATCAACACCCACTTGCATCATCCATCCGTAAACGAAGTAGCCACTTGACAACAATAAGAAGATAGAAGCCACCAATACCAAGAACTGGTTTTTAGCAAAAGCTTGCCATAATGAAACTCCTTGTTTAGCAGGCACTTCAATATTGTTAGACTTAGCAACTTTGGTAAGCACATTGTTTACAAAGAACAACATAACTACCAACATCAACATCACCAATGCCAAAGCACCTAATATAACGTCGTTTGAAATTCCGCCTTGATCAGCATCAGCTCCCTTACCAGGCAATGCAGCTACTGCAGCAGCAGGCTCCGCTTTTTTCTCGTCGGTATAAGCTATGATGTTGTCAATATCTGTTGTTGACAATTGTGGAAAAGCAGTCATCACTGACTTGTTAAACTCTTCAAAAATCTTGATAGCCTTAGCATCTCCGGATTTGATGAGAGCAGAACTGTTGTTTACCCATTTGTAAATCCACTCCTTGTCATACTTTGCAGAAACACCTCTTAAAGCAGGCCCTGTCATCTTTTTGTCAAGATTGTGACAAGCTGCACAGTTGGCGTTGAACAATGCTTTTCCGGCTACAGGATCTCCACCGGTCGCAGCTGCAGGAGCAGCAGAAGCAGCAGCTGGATCAGCAGCGGCCGCAGGAGGAGTTTCTTGTGAAAATGAGGTGAAGGAGAACGTTAGCATTAAAGCTAAACTAAAGACTATTTTCCTTGAAATCGAATTATGGTTACCCATTTTTTTCATATAATAAATGATTATCGACTAATGTTGGCATGATTCTTTCTGAAGGTTTTTCAGTGAAAAAATCGACGCTTTCTTTAAAACTTGCACAAAAATACGACTTATGAACTATTCTCAAAACCTTAAATATATCATAAATATCAATTTATATTAATTCTAAATAACAAATCGTCTTTTGTTTAATTTATTAAGTTTTACATTTGTATAAAAATCAAATCATTATGAAATTTTTAACCAAAACAAATGCCGCTTTTTGCTGCGCAATCGTTTTCTTTATTTGCCAAAAAACCTACTCTCAGGATGGAAAAGTAACCGTTGATCAGGATGTTAAATTTGAACAATTGCTAAATGAGAAAAGAAAAATTAACAGTTCAATTACTATTAATGACCGCTATAAAATTCAGATATTCAATGGTGATACTGAAAACTCCAAAAAAACATTAATCGACTTCAAAAAAGAATTTAAAAATTTAGACGCCACCATAGTATTCAGCACTCCTTTGTATAAAGTTTGGGTAGGCAATTTTAAAACCCGAATTGAAGCTGAAAAGAATTTACAATTACTAAAGAAAAGATACCCAACTGCCTTTTTAATCAAACCAAACAAATAAAAAAAGCCCCGAAATTCGGGGCTTTTTTTGAAGTATTATTTCAACTTTTTCTTCACTTCCACTTCTTGGAAAGCTTCAATGGTATCGTATTCACGAATATCGTTGTAATTCTTAATTTGCATACCGCAATCGTATCCTTTAGAAACCTCTTTTACATCATCTTTAAAACGTTTTAAGGTAGCCAATTCTCCAGTGTAAATGACCACACCTTCGCGGATCAAGCGGATTTTAGAGTTGCGGAAGATTTTACCATCTGTAACCATACATCCGGCAATAGTTCCAACTTTAGAAACTTTAAACAACTCACGGATTTCTGCAGTACCGGTAATTTCTTCTTTCATCTCCGGCGACAACATACCTTCCATCGCATCTTTTAAGTCGTCGATAGCGTCGTAAATGATAGAATAGTTTCTGATATCGATTTCTTCTTTATCTGCCAATTGCTTAGCATTTCCGGAAGGACGAACGTTAAATCCGATAATGATCGCATCGGAAGCCGAAGCCAACAATACATCAGACTCAGTAATCGCACCAACACCTTTATGGATGATTCGGATTTGAATTTCTTCAGTAGATAATTTCGAGAAGGAATCAGACAACGCTTCTACCGAACCGTCAACATCTCCTTTTAAGATGATATTCAATTCTTTGAACTGTCCTAAAGCGATACGACGACCAATCTCTGCCAAAGTAATGTGCTTTTGCGTACGAACCGATTGCTCACGCAATAATTGGGTACGTTTGGCTGCGATTTGTTTGGCTTCTCTTTCATCTTCAAACACGTTGAATTTGTCACCGGCTGTTGGCGCACCATCCAATCCTAAAACAGAAATTGGTGTTGATGGTCCGGCCACTAAAATATTGTGCCCTCTTTCATCGTGCATGGCTTTTACCTTACCATGATTTTTACCGGCCAGTACATAATCGCCTACCTTTAAGGTTCCGGCTTGCACTAATACAGTAGACACGTAACCGCGTCCTTTATCTAAGAAAGCTTCTACTACTGTACCTACAGCAGGTTTGTTTGGATTCGCTTTCAAATCCAACAATTCAGCTTCTAACAATACTTTTTCCAATAAATCTTTAACCCCCGTTCCGGCTTTAGCCGAGATGTCGTGTGATTGGTATTTTCCACCCCAGTCTTCAACCAACAAATTCATTCCTGCCAATTGCTCTTTAATCTTTTCAGGATTAGCAGCCGGTTTGTCCACTTTATTGATAGCGAAAATCATAGGAACGCCTGCCGCCTGAGCGTGACTGATGGCTTCTTTGGTTTGAGGCATGATATCGTCGTCCGCTGCAATTACAATGATGGCAATATCGGTAACTTGAGCACCACGAGCACGCATAGCGGTAAACGCTTCGTGACCCGGTGTATCTAAGAAAGTAATTTTTTGACCGTTCTCTAATACCACTCCGTAAGCACCGATGTGCTGTGTAATACCTCCGGACTCACCGGCAATTACGTTGGTTTTACGGATGTAATCCAATAACGAAGTTTTACCGTGATCTACGTGACCCATCACAGTTACGATAGGGGCGCGATGTACTAAATCTTCAGGTTTATCTTCGATTACCTCTAAATTTTCCTCGATATCAGTGGTGATAAACTCTACTTGATAACCAAACTCATCAGCCACAATAGAAAGGGTTTCAGCATCCAATCTTTGGTTCATGGTTACCATGATTCCCAAGGTCATACACGTTCCGATTACTTTAGTAATAGGCACATCCATCATGGTTGCAATTTCACCTACGGTAACAAACTCGGTTACTTTCAGGATTTTGCTTCCTTCTTCCATCGCTTGCATCTCATCTTCTGAACGTTGACGGTGCGTATCACGCTTGTCTCTACGGTATTTGGCCGCTTTGGATTTATTCCCTTTCCCTTGTAAACGCTCTAACGTTTCCTTGATTTGGTTTTTAACTTCTTCTTCTGTCGGCTCTACTTTTTGAACAATGGCCGGACGGTTTCCTTTTTGGAAGCCCGGTTTGTTGCCAAATTTAGCAGGTCCGCCTTGAGCGTTATTGCCTCCGGTAATGGCTGGTTTATCACCTGGTTTCGGGGCAATTCTTTTGCGTTTATTCTTGTTGGCATTCTGACTTGCATTGGCATTTTGTCCGTTAGCAGCAGCCGGTTTACCATTGTCTTTCTTGAATTCTTCTTTTTTCTTTTTCGGCTTGTTAAATTGAGACAAATCAATCACTTGACCGGTCAAAGTAGCACCGGACAATTTTTGGTATTGCGTCGTAATAGTCTCGTCTGCAGTAGTGTCCGCCGGTTTTGATTCGGCTTCTTTAACTACTTCTTTTTTAGGCTCGGCTACCGGCGCAGGAGCTTCACTTTTCGCCACAACAGGCTCTGATTTTTCTGCTGAAATTTTCGGGGCTTCTGAAGGAGCAACTGCAGCTTTAGGCTCTAAATCGATTTTTCCGACTTGCTTAGGACCGCTGATTACAGCTTTGGCCTTGATTAACTCCAAACGTTGGCGTTCCTCTTCTAGTTTGCGTTTGTCTTCAATTTCTTTTTCTCTTTCCAAACGAAGGGCTTCTTTTTCCTTTCTGATTTCTTCGCTTATTCCTTTTGAAGCTTCTTTGTTGCCTTTGTCGCCGGCAAATTGACCACAAAGAATATTGTATACATCATCGGAAATTTTTGTGTTAGGACTCGCTTCAATAGCAATTCCTTTATCCTTAAGATAATCCACAGCTCTTTCCAAAGAAATATTTAATTCCCTTAAAACTTTATTAATTCTAATATTTCCTTCAGACATAAAATCTAATTAATGTTAACTTATTGTTGTGTTGGCGAAAGCTTAGTCTTCAAACTCTTCTTTCAATATTTTGATTACCTCTAAGATAGTTTCTTCTTCCAAATCAGTTCTTCTTACCAAATCGGCTACATCTTGGTTCAGGATGCTGCGAGCGGTATCTAAACCGATTTTAGCAAACTCGTCGATTACCCAACCGTCGATTTCGTCTGAGAACTCTGTTAATTCAACGTCATCTTCTTCAATGGCGCTGCCTTCACGGATTACATCTAACTCATAACCGGTTAATAATCCGGCCAATTTGATGTTATGACCACCACGTCCGATGGCTTTGGAAACTTCTTCTAATTTTAAAAATACTTCGGCCCTTTTTTTCTCTTCGTCGATTTTAACAGAAGATACTTTAGCCGGACTTAAAGCTCTGGTGATGTACAACGGCAAGTTGCTGGTAAAGTTGATTACATCAATGTTTTCGTTGCCCAACTCACGAACAATACCGTGAATACGAGAACCTTTCATTCCCACACAAGCACCCACCGGATCAATTCTGTCGTCATAAGAATCTACAGCTACTTTCGCTTTTTCACCCGGAATTCTCACTACCTTTTTAATCATAATCAAACCGTCAAATACTTCCGGAATTTCTTGTTCAAATAGTTTTTCTAAGAATTTATCCGCTGTTCTCGACATGATGATTTGCGGCTTGTTTCCTTTCAACTCAACACTTTCAATGATTCCGCGCACGTTATCTCCTTTGCGGAAAAAGTCGGACGGAATTTGTTTTTCTTTCGGCAATACAATTTCGTTGCCTTCATCATCCACCAAAATTACAACTCTTGGACGAACATGGTGTACTTCGGCAGTATAAATTTCACCGATTAAATCTTTGAATTGCTTGTAAAGATTGGTGTTATCGTGTTCATGAATTTTAGAAATCAGGTTTTGACGCAATGCCAAAATAGCTCTTCTTCCTAAATCGATTAATTTTACTTCTTCTGATACATCTTCACCAACCTCAAAATCAGGCTCGATTTTTCTCGCTTCGGACAAAGCAATCTCTTGGTTTTCGTCTTCCACTTCTCCATCAGCTACTACCACGCGATTTCTCCAAATCTCCATATCTCCTTTGTCAGGATTGATAATGATATCAAAGTTATCATCAGAACCGTATTTCTTTTTTAATGCGTTTCTAAATACATCTTCCAAAATCGCCATAAGCGTTACTCGATCAATAAGTTTATCGTCTTTAAACTCTGAAAATGATTCGATTAATGCAATATTTTCCATGCCTGTTTTAATTAAAATATTATTGTAACAATTGCTTCTTTTATTTCTGAATAAGGAATTTCACGTTGGTGTGTTACCGTTTCTTTTCCTTTTCCTATTTTTTTTGGTTCTCTCGCTGTCCAAGTCAGCGTAATTTTATCATCATCAGCCGCTTCTAACTTGGCTTCGATGGTTTCCGATGTGGTGGTTTTAACCTTTAGGTTTCGACCAATATTTTTCTTGTACTGTCTTACCAGTTTTAGGGGCGACGAAACGCCTGCAGAAGCCACTTCCAATGAGAAATCTTGTTCTTCGCGATCCAAGTTGTTTTCTATAGCACGACTTACATCTATACAATCCTGCAAAGTTATGCCATTATCGCCATCCAAAGTTACGGTAATTTTATAACTCTCTGAAATACTTAAATCTACCAAAAACAAGGAGGAATTGTTTTCCAATTCTTCCGCTATTAAATTTGAAACTTTGTCTTTAAATGTCATTGTTGTATAAAAAGAGGGAAGCACTGCTTCCCTCATTATTTAATTTGTATGGTAAATAACGGTGCAAATATAGTTATTTTTTTATAAATTAAAAATTCCTTGCCAAATCAAAAAAATTGAATACCTTTATTGTGTTAAAATATCCTATCCAAAAATTACGTTTTTATATTATGAAAAAAATCTTAGTCCCAACAGACTTCTCTGAACATGCCAAATATGCCTTGAAAGTTGCGGCGCAAATTGCGAGAAAAAACAACGGCGAAATTTTTTTACTTCACATGTTAGAATTGCCTAGCGAAGCTGGAGATGCTATTGGTAGCGGTCATGAATTGCCTGAAATCATGCTATTCAAAAATGCTGCGATCAATCGTTTAGAAGACTTAATGGACGACCCGAGTTTAGAAGGTGTAAAAGTTTCTGAAATCATTCAGTTTGAATTGGCTTTCGACGGAATTATGAATATCAGCAAGAAAAATGAAGTTGACTTAATCGTTATGGGTTCACATGGCGCGAGCGGCTTCAAAGAAATGTTTATTGGTTCTAATGCCGAGAAAGTGGTGCGCAACTCTGAAATCCCTGTACTAATCATCAAAAAAGAAGCCGGAGATTTCGAAGTGAAAAAATTCGTTTTCGCCTCTGATTTTGCCGACGAAATCAAAAAGCCTTTTGCCAAAGTAGTAGAATTTGCTAATAAATTTGACGCCGAATTACATTTGGTTATGATCAATACACCAAGCAGCTTTAAACCAACTCACATTGCTAACGAAATCATGAGTTCTTTTATTGCAGGTTTCAACATCAACAAATTAGCTACCCACATTTACAACGATGTAAATGTAGAAAGCGGCGTCTTAAATTTCACCAACAGTATTGATGCTGATTTAATCGGCATGAGCACTCACGGAAGAAAAGGCTTAGCACACTTCTTTAACGGCAGTATCAGTGAAGACTTAGTAAACCATGCTGTTAAACCGGTTGTTACTTTTAAAATTTAATTTTGAAGATACAAAATCAAAAAGCCGCTTAACAGCGGCTTTTTTTACGAATGGAATAAAAACAAAAAATCCCGCTTGAGGCGGGATTTATCGTTGGTCTACTAGGACTCGAACCTAGAAAGACGGCACCAAAAACCGTAGTGTTACCATTACACCATAGACCAATTGGCTTATTGCGAGTGCAAATTTATAACAAATTTTATTTTACACAAACAATTATCTAAAAAAATTAGGTGTTTTTTGTTTTGCTTTCTTCGTCAAACCCATAATAAACTTGAAATTAATCCGTTAACTGTTTTATAAATTTTTATTAAAGCGGGTTAAATCACGTTAAAAAAAATAGTTTCTTTGTAAGCGTAAAAATAAACCTATCTCATATCCTATTTCTATGATGAATTTTAACTTCAACAAGTGGAATACCCTTTTAGGATGGACAGCCTTTGTCATCGCCTTAATCACTTATTCATTAACTGTTGAACCCACCATGAGTTTTTGGGATTGTGGCGAATACATTTCCACAGCAGCCAAATTGGAAGTAGGACATCCTCCCGGAGCACCTTTGTTCCAAATTATAGGTGCGTTTTTCTCAATGTTCGCCTTCAGCAAAGAAAACATTGCCTTGATGGTCAACATGACCTCGGTATTTTCGAGTGCCTTTACCATATTGTTTATGTTTTGGTCATCTTCTATATTATTGAGAAAGATAGTATCATCCTACACCGAATTCGACAAAAACAAAGCCATTGTAGTATTGGGAAGTTCTATGGTAGGTTCGCTTGCCTTTACTTTTTCTGATAGTTTTTGGGCCAGCGCCGTTGAAGCTGAAGTATATGCGATGGCTTCCTTGTTCATTGCCTTATTGTTTTGGTTGGCTTTGCGCTGGGAAGAAGACATGCATACGCCTCGAGGAAATCGTTGGTTGTTGCTGATTTCATTGCTAATCGGTCTTTCTTTTGGAGTGCACTTTATGGCATTATTAACCATCCCTTCAATCGGATTCTTATATTACTTTAAAAATTACAAAAAAATAACCCTGCTGAGTTTCGTCGTAGCCAATGTTATCATTGTAGCCGTCTTGTTATTCATTTTCAAACTTTTGCTTCCTTACACCTTGGCTTTCTTTGGTAAGATGGAAATTTTCATGGTTAACAGCATTGGTTTGCCTTTTAATTCCGGTACCATCATAGCCGCGCTGTTGGTGATTGCCTTTTTCTATTTCGGATTGAAGTACACCCGTGAAAAAGGACATCCTTTTTACAATACGGCATTGCTTTGTATACTGTTTGTATTAATCGGTTTCTCAACTTGGATGATGTTACCGATCCGTGCCAACGCTAATGTGGTCATCAACGAAAACAAACCTTCGGATGCTGCAGAGGTATTAGCCTACTACAACCGTGAGCAATACGGAGTGAATCCCTTGTTTTACGGTCCGCAATACACCGATACTTTTGCCGGATTGGATGAAGACCAACCCTATTTAGACAAAGCACCTAACTACGAAAGAGATTATAAAACCGGTAAATATGTAATCGTAAACAACTACAAAAACGCCGAACAAAACACCGACGACAACCACAAAGCAATCTTGCCTCGTATGTGGAGCACGGATCATATCGAAAACTATATCCAATTCACAGGGCCACCGAAATTCACTTTAAACCACAACTACCCTTACGAGGAAGATTTGGCGCAATACGGCGTAAATTTAGACAGCTTAAGCGATGAACAAATAATGCAAGCCGTAGGTCAGTTGAAAGATGAAATGCAAAAAAATATTAACGATTTTAAAACGGCTTATGCCCAAAAGCAAATCGACAATGAAGACTATGTAAATTTCCTGAAAAAATACAGCGACTATTTGGTTGTAGAAAAACCGTCAACAGCTGATAACTTATTGTTCATGGGCGAATACCAATTCGGCTATATGTACGGTCGCTATTTGTTATGGAATTTCGTAGGAAGACAAAACGACATCCAAGGGAAATACGACAACTTAGATGGTAATTGGATCAGCGGCATCAAGTTTGTCGATGAAGTTCATTTAGGCAAAGGCTCTCAGGAAAATCTTCCGGATGATGCCATCAACAACAAAGGTAGAAACGTATATTACTTCTTACCTTTCATCTTAGGATTAATTGGTTTAATGTACCATGCGCAAAGAGACCTTAAAAGTTTCTACGTGTTATTGGTTTTATTCCTTTTCACCAGCATAGCTCTAAAAGTTTTCCTTAACGAAAGACCTTTCGAACCGAGAGAACGCGATTACGCTTTGGTAGGTTCGTTCTATGTATTTGCGATTTGGCTGGGCTTTGGTGTATATGCAATTTATGAAATTATCACCGATTATATAAAATCGAAATTAGTCGGACCAATTGTCATCGCCGCTTCACTTTTAGCCGCTCCGGTGCTAATGGCAAGTCAAAATTGGGACGATCACGACCGCTCCAACCGATACACCGCCATCGCCATGGCCAAAAACTATCTCAACTCATGTGATCCGAATGCAATCTTGTTTACCATTGGAGATAACGACACCTTCCCGCTTTGGTATGCCCAAGAAATTGAAGGTATCCGAACCGACATCAAAATTGTAAACACCAGTTTATTCATGACGGATTGGTACATAGACCAAATGAAATTCAAAACTTACGAGGCAGAAGGTTTGCCCATTTCATTTGATCACAGCGAGTATGTTGGTGACAAGTTAGACTATGTTGCCCATATCCCGAAAACCGATGCGCGTTGGGATGTGAAGGACTTAATCAAGTTCATCAAAAATCCGCAATCGACTATTGATTTACAAAACGGACAAACCATTCATTTTTATCCGACCAATAAAATCAGAATTCCGGTAGACAAAAATACAATTATCAAAAACAAAGTGGTTAATCCGGCGTTGAACGATTCTATTGTTCCTTTCATTGATTTAGACATCAAAGGAAGTGCGCTATATAAAAACCGATTGATGATGTTGGACATTTTGGCCAATAACAATTGGAAAAGACCGGTGTATTTTACCGGCGGTAGTTTTGGTGACGACGACTATTTGTGGATGAAAGATTACCTGCAACTCGATGGCTTGGTTTACAAGTTAGTTCCGATTAAAACGCCTATCGACAAAGAAAACCCATACGACATGGGGCAAATTGACAGCGATAAAATGTACAATTTGGTAACCCAATGGCAATGGGGCAACGGCGAATTGACTTCGATTTACCACGATCCTGAAACCCGTAAGAACAGTATTTCGTACCGAACCAATATGGCGCGTTTAACCCAACAGCTAATCAATGAGGGAAAAACAGACAAAGCCAAAAAAATTATCGAATTGGCGATGACTAAAATGCCAATGGATTACTACGGCTATTACACCATGTTGGAACCCTTTGCCGCTGCTTATTACGAAGTAGGCGAAAAAGCCAAAGCAAGAGCATTGCTCGATAAATTAACAAACAAATACAAACAAAACTTAACGTATTACGCCGGTATCCAACCGTCTATTCAAAACGGAATTGCCACCGACATCGTTACCGATATTGAGCGCTACAGAAGCTTGCTATTGGTAATGAAAAACCGTAACGATTTGGAATACTACAACAAAAACAAACCGGTGTTCAACTCTTTTGTACAACGCTTTACCCGTTTCGGAAGAGATTTGGAATAATCTGCTTATTAATTTCTAAAAAAGTGCCGATAAGAATCAATCCTATCGGCACTTTTTTTACTTTTATGGTATGAGTTTATGGGTTAAGACAAATCGGTTTATCAAAACAATATTCCCGAAATATGTTTGGGACATTCCGAACAATGAAAAAAAAGTATACCTCACTTTTGACGACGGACCAATTCCGGAAATAACCGAATGGGTTTTAGACCAATTAACCCAATACGATGCTAAGGCTACTTTCTTTTGCATAGGCGATAACATTCGGAAACATCCTCACATTTTTAATAAGATAATCGAAAACAATCACAGCATCGGAAACCATACTTTCAACCATTTAAAAGGCTGGGAAACTACTTTGGAACGGTATCTCGAAAACACGGAAAAATGTGCCGAGATTATGGTGAATTTCAAACTCCAAACTACCAATCCTAAACTATTTCGCCCACCTTATGGGAAAATCAAGCCTTCGCAAGCCAAAGCCTTACGCAAAGCGGGTTATACAATTGTTATGTGGGATGTGATTAGCATGGACTTCGACGCCAATGTCAGTCAGGAGGAATGCTTACAAAACGTAATAAGCCATATCGAAAGCGGAAGTATTATCGTATTTCACGACAGCAATAAAGCTTGGCAAAACTTACAATATGTATTGCCTAAAACTTTAGAATTCCTAAAGAGAAATGAATTTGTTTGTGAAAAGATGGACTAAAGTTGCTCTTGTACTAAAGCGATAATGGTATTGGCATCTAATTCCCCCGATTGTCTCCAAACCATTTGACCGTCTTTGTAAATCATCAAGGTTGGCAATCCTTTAATGCGCAATGCCTCGGCCAACTCCTGATTTTTATCTACATCAATTTTGATCACTTTTGCCTTGTCACCAAGCGCTGCAGCTACATCTCTGATTACAGGATGCATGGACACTGAAGATTCGTTCCATTCTGTGTAAAAATCAATTAACACAGGCACTTGAGCGTTGATTAATTCTCCAAATTTTGACATAAAACCAAAATATTTTTGTTTCTTTTACCTTGGAAAAAGAACTATTAAACCACAAATGTAGCATTTTTAACTAATTATGCTACTTTTTCCCCTTTTTTTAGTTCAAAAACCGTGATTTCAGGCCAAATACCAACACGACCGGGATAAGCATGAAACCCAAAGCCACGATTTACATAAATATAACGCCCTACATTTTCATACAAACCTGCCCATTGCTTATAAACGTATTGCACCGGACTCCATTGAATGATACCGGGAATTTCAATCCCAAACTGCAAACCGTGTGTATGACCGGAAAGCGTTAAATGGTAATGCTTTTCATCGTGTTTCACTTCATACTCCCAGTGGCTCGGATCGTGACTCATCAAAATCTTAAAATCATCTTTGGTCAAGCCTTCAGATGCTTTTTTCAAATCGCCGGCTTGTTTGAAATTCTTACCCCAATTTTCAACACCAACCAACGCCAATTCGCCGTTTCCTTTTTTGATTTTAGTATGTTCATTCAACAACAGGTTAAACCCAATTTGACGGTGTAAATCTTTAATATCTTCAAAATTTTGACGTTTCGCGGCATCACTCGGCCATTCAATGTACTCACCGTAATCGTGATTCCCTAAAACCGAAAACTTCCCAAATGCATGAGGCTGAATGCGATTAAAAATGTCAATCCAAGGATGCATTTCTGTAGCATGCGTATTGACTATATCTCCGGTAAACAAAATCATATCGGCATTTTGATCGTTGATCATGTCGATGGCATAATTGATTTTTTCAGGATCATCAAAACTACCGCTATGGACGTCAGAAATTTGCGTAATGGTAAAACCGTCAAAATCTTCAGGTAAGTCGGGAAAGAAAAGGGTTTGCTTAATAACTCTGAAATTGTATTTCCCTTTGGTCATTCCGTACAAAAGCGAGGAAAAAGGGATGGCTGCCATCGCCAAAGCCACCTGGCTCACAAAACGCCTTCTTTCCGGCAAAAAACTACCGCGGTCGTTGTCTCCCAAAAAATGGGTGATCGTCCCCGAAAAAACACGGAAAACATCCTCTAACAACATGATGCTCGTTAAGATTAACTTTGGAATAAAAACCAACAACAACAACCCAAAAGTAATCAGGGTTTTGCTGTTTTGCCCAACTCTGCGGTCAAATTGTGTGAATTGATACACTATATACAAAACGGCCAATAATGAGATGACTTGGTATGACACCAAAATCCACTTGGTTTTGGTTATGGTTTTAAGCGCCTGAAAAGCATAAACCTCAACTATGGCTACAAAAAGAAAAAAGAAAATCCAACGCAACATCTTTCGCAAATTTTAGGCAAATTAACAAAGAAAGAAAGCATTGTTATCCCCGATTTAACTATTTTTAACTAAAATATTTCTGCCTGTGAAAAGGCAAAGTTTAGTTACCTTTACGCTTTATAATTTTTTACAGCAATGTCACAACAAAAACGCCTGTTCCTACTAGACGCCTACGCCTTAATTTTTCGCGGCTATTACGCTTTTATCAAAAACCCGAGAATCAATTCTAAAGGCATGGACACCTCTGCCATTATGGGTTTTATGAATTCTTTGATGGATGTTATTAAGCGCGAAAAACCCGACCATTTGGCGGTGGCTTTTGACAAAGGCGGCAGCGATTACCGTTACGAGATGTACCAAGAGTACAAAGCGCATCGCGATGAAACTCCGGAAGCCATTAAAATTGCCGTACCATACATTCAGGAATTATTACGAGCTATGCATATTCCGATCATGGAAAAAGCAGGCTACGAAGCCGACGATTTAATCGGAACGCTAGCCAAACAGGCTGAAAAAGAAGGTTATAAAGTATTCATGGTTACTCCCGATAAGGATTTTGCCCAATTGGTTTCCGAAAATATTTTTATGTACAAACCGGCTCGTATGGGTAACGACATTGAAATTTGGGGCGTACCGGAAGTTTTAGAAAAATTTGAAATTGAAAGACCGGAACAAGTCATTGACTTTTTAGGCATGATGGGCGATTCTGCCGATAATATTCCCGGATTTCCGGGAGTTGGCGAAGTGACCGCCAAAAAATTGCTGAAGGAATTCGGCTCGATGGAAAATCTATTGGAAAACACCGATAAGCTCAAAGGCGCGCTCAAAGATAAAATCGAAAAAAACAAAGAGCTTGGTATATTGTCAAAAAAGCTAGCCCGCATTTTATTGGATTGTCCGGTAACTTTTGACGCTACCGATTTCGAATTGTCCAAACCCGATGTGGAGAAAACCGATGCGTTGTTCCAAGAACTCGAGTTCCGACAAATGAAAGCGCAGTTCGACAAACTCTTCGGTACCGGAAAAGAATACGACGAGATTGAAGCCAATGGCGATGACAACGGTGAGGCTCCAAAAATGGCCAAAAAACCCGTGGCCAAAAAATCCAACGAAGAGCAATTTGACTTATTTGGTTTTTCGGATGAAGAAACCGGCGAACCAACGCAACATGCGTATTACGCAACGCTTGAAAACACCCAACACAACTATATGATTATTCAAGGTGATTTGGGTGTGAAATTGTTTTTGCAGAATTTAATGAACCAATCATCCGTATGTTTTGACACCGAGACTACCGGAATTGATGCTTTAAATGCCGAACTGGTAGGCATGTCATTCTCTTGGGCCAAAGGCGAAGCATTTTACGTTCCTTTCCCGGAAAATCAAGAAGAAGCCAAACTGCTGGCCGATAAATTCAAGCCGTTTTTCGAAAATGAAACTATCGAAAAAATTGGGCAAAACATGAAATACGACCTTAAAGTCTTAGCCAAATACGACATTCAAATCAAAGGACCGCTTTTCGATACGATGATTGCACATTACCTCATCAATCCGGATATGCGTCACAATATGGATGTGTTGAGCGAAACCTATTTGAAATATTCCCCTAAATCCATAGAGACACTCATTGGTAAAAAAGGTAAAAACCAATTATCGATGCGTGATGTTCCGTTAGAAGACATCAAAGAATACGCGGCTGAAGACGCCGATGTAACGCTGCAACTCAAAGAACATTTCCAACCGATATTGGAGAAAGTCGGTACCAAGAAACTATTCGATGAAATAGAAATTCCGCTCGTTCCGGTGCTCGCAGCTATGGAAGCCGAAGGCATTCGCTTAGACGTAAACTTCCTCAAAACTATGGCGAGTGATATGCAAAAGGAAATCGTCGATTTTGAGCAAAAAATTTATGAAACGGCCGGTGAAAAATTCAATTTGGCTTCCCCTAAACAATTGGGCGATATACTATTTGACAAACTCAAAATCGGCGGCGCCAAACAAAAGAAAACCAAAACCGGGCAATACGCTACCGGCGAAGAAGTATTAAGTTATTTGGCCAATGAACATCAAATCGTTAGGGATATTTTGGAATGGCGACAAATGGTCAAACTCCAAAGTACGTATATTGAGGCCTTGCCGAATCAAGTCGACCCGAAAACCCAGCGCGTCCACACCGATTATATGCAAACCGTAGCGGCAACAGGTCGATTGAGTTCCAACAACCCGAACTTGCAAAACATTCCGATTCGCACTGAAAGAGGCAAATTAATTCGAAAAGCCTTTATCTCCAGAGACGAAAACTACAGTTTGCTTTCGGCGGATTACTCTCAGATAGAATTGCGCATTATTGCCGCATTATCCGGAGAAGAAAACATGATCAAAGCCTTTCAAAACAACGAAGACATTCACCGAAGCACCGCCGCCAAAGTATTCAACGTAGCTTTAGAAAACGTAACTAAAGAGCAACGAAGCAATGCCAAAACGGTAAACTTCGGAATTATTTACGGGGTTTCTGCTTTTGGATTGAGTAACCAAACATCGCTTTCCCGCAGCGAAAGCGCCGCCTTAATTGAAGCCTATTACAAAACCTATCCTAAACTGAAATCTTATATGTCAGACCAAGTCGATTTTGCCCGTCAACATGGTTATGTGCAAACGGTTTTAGGTCGCCGTCGTTATTTAAAAGACATCAATTCGGCCAACGCTGTAGTACGCGGAGCTGCCGAACGCAATGCAGTTAACGCGCCTATCCAAGGAAGCGCCGCCGACATCATCAAATTGGCCATGATTAACATCCACCGAAAACTGACCTCTGAAAACTGGAAATCTAAAATGCTGTTGCAGGTTCATGACGAATTGGTGTTTGACGTTCACCACTCGGAATTGGAAAAAATTAAGCCTATGATTAAACATGAAATGGAAAATGCCTTTACGATGTCGGTTCCATTAGAAGTGGAAATGGGCGTAGGCCAAAATTGGCTGGAAGCGCATTAATCATCAACATAAACCAATGTAAACATGAAAAAATTGCTCTTATTATTTTTATTCGGATTATCATCGGTATTTGCCCAAACCGATAAATTTCAGAAAATTGACAGCTTACTAAACTTTTTATATACCAATAACAAGTTTATGGGTTCGCTTTCTATATTGGAAAAAGATAAAATTGTCTTCTCCAAAGCTTATGGCTTGGCGGAACTATCGAGTGGGAAAAAATTAAATCCGGCAACCAAACTCAAAATCGGCTCGATTACCAAAACCTTTACGGCAACGATGATTATGCAATTGGTAGATGAGAAAAAGCTATCACTCGACACCAAATTATCGCAGTTTTATCCGAAAGTGGCTAACGCCGATAAAATCACGATAGCCATGCTATTGCATCACAGAACAGGCATTCCCGATTTCCTGAACGATGATCCAACGGTAGCGCAATACATTTACATCGAAAACAAAAAAGCCGATTTGCTCAAACGCATCGAAGGCTATACCTCGGCATTTGAACCCGATTCGCAATTCAAATACAGCAATTCGAACTACAATTTGTTAGGCTATATTTTAGAAGACATTACTAAAAAATCCTATGCCGAGAATTTACATACTCGCATTGTAAAGAAATTAGGCTTAAAAAACACTTTACTTCCGCTAAAGATTGAGCCAACGCAAAACGAAGGCTATTCATTCACCTTTAACGGAAATACTTGGGAACAAACACCGGAATGGCATAACAGCTTAGCCTTTGCAGCCGGCGCCATTGCGTCAACTTCGGACGATTTGAATTTGTTTTTAAGCGGACTTTTTAATGGCAAACTCGTTTCTCCCGCTGCTTTGGAACAAATGAAAACCATGAGAGATAATTATGGTAAAGGCTTGATCATTGCCCCTTTTGACAAGCGAAAATTCTACGGTCATACCGGAGGTATTGAAAACTTCAGAGCTGCAGCAGGATATAATATGGAAGAAAAAACCGGTTTTGCGATAGTGGTTAACGGAGACAATTTCAATCGCAATGAGATTATGATTGGAGTGTTGAGTTTGTTTTACGGAAACGATTACCAATTCCCTGATGTAAAAGGATTTACCGTTTCAGAAACCCTGCGTACTAAATATGTAGGCACTTACAGTTCTAAAAGTTTGCCCATAAAAATCACCATAGCCGAAAACAATGGCGCCTTGACCGCTCAAGCCACCGGACAAAGTTCTTTTCCGCTTACGGCCAAAAGTGAAACCGAGTTTGTTTTTGACACCGCCGGAATTCAAATGATTTTCGGTGATCAAAAAATGGTGCTCAAACAAGGCGGAATGGAGTTTGAGTTTACTAAAGAATAATAAAAAAAGCCGAAGTCAAAAACTTCGGCTTTTTTACTAAAATTATAAACCAACTTATTTTACAATAACTTTTTTCCAAGCCTTATCCGTAGTATCGTTGACCAATTCTAACAAATAAACACCTGTCGACAATCCTTTTACAGTAACCGCAGCGCTATCGGCGTCATCTACTGTAATGGTCTTGACAAACGCCCCTGTTTGAGTATAAATATTAACCTGCGTCAACGTAGTTTTGGATTGAACGGTAAAATCTCCGGTAGTCGGATTGGGATAAATTTGAGCGGCGTTCAGCGAAAAATCTGCAACACCTAAATTAGTAAAAGGCACTGCGGTGTTCACAATTCTATTGGTTGCTCCATGATAGGCCAAACTAAACGAAGCCGAATTTCCTTGCGCCAAAGCAATACCTATAGTCGTATCGTTATAATCGAATTTATAATCGGTAGCGTCCGGAGAATCAAATAGTCGCGTAGCCACTATGGTTCTGACGCCGGAAGTAACCGTATTCGAGCTAACGGTCCAATTGTTTTGAGCATCGGCACTTGGCGCTATACCAATTCCGTTATGTTTTGCATCTACTAAAATAGTACCGTTGTAGTATACAACATCACTATCAGCTTCCATTCCGCCAGAGAAAGAACCGAATTGAGCGGCCAACCAACGATCAGACGGACCGATTAAGGTTAACGTAGCTGTTTGAGTAGTATTATTGAGCAAAATAGTAACATTACTATTGGAAACCGAAACGGTATTGGACACTTTGGATTGTGAAAATCCTAAAAATGGTAATAAGAGTAAGAGTGTAATTTTTTTCATATTGGTTATTTTAACAGGTTGATTATTGCTTCATCGGCGGAAAAAACAGCATATTCAAAGGCCGTCTTCCCTTTGTTGTCCTTCAAATCCTTATTGGCATGGTGCACCAACAACAATTGTATGATTTCTTTATTTTTAAATTGAACCGCATACATGAGTGCTGTTGTGCCTTGGTTGTCGGTTATGTTTAAATCGGCTTTGTTAGTTATTAAAAGTTGTGCAATTTCATTATTGCCTTTCACTATGCAAGCCATCAAGGCCGACCCCATATCGCTTTTAGCATTGATATCTACACCTTGAGCAATTATAAATTTGGCTATTTCATTATTCCCCCGGTAACAAGCTAAGATTAACGGAGAAAATCCATTTTCGTTAATTACGTTAAAAGCTTTGGGATTCGTTTTCACAATAGCTTCGGCTTGGCTGACAGTGCCTTTGCGAGCGACTTCAAATACATCCGTAACTTGTTGCCCGGCGGACAAAATTGGCATACTAATGACCAAAATCAAAAAAAATAATTTTATAAATCTCATAAAAACACCCCATTAACCATTTAAAGATACTAAAATCAAGAATAGGTTGCGCCGGGATACTGTAATATTTTCCTGCTCAATCAACAACGTATTTCCAACTTTCTCATTAATAAACCAAGCATTCCAACATTTTAGCTAATTTTGTGGTGCTGGAAAAAGAAAATTGTGATGTTACAAAATCAAGTTGAAACCATACTGCCAACCGATTGGGGAAATTTTAAAATCATCGCCTACTCTGAGGACGAAAACGATTGGATGCCGCACATCGTTTTGATACATGAAAAAACCAATTTCGACGCCACTATCCCAATTCGTTTCCACTCAGAATGCTTAACGGGCGATATTTTTCACTCTAAAAAGTGCGAGTGTGGGAAACAACTTCACAGTGCTATGGCGTATTTTGAAGAAAACGGTGGCATCTTGATTTATTTGCGACAAGAAGGTAGAAATATCGGCATCATCAATAAACTAAAGGCTTACAAGCTACAAGAAGAAGGTAAAGATACCGTAGAAGCCAATTTAGAGTTAGGCTTACCCGCTGATTCCCGATCGTTTGAAGACGCCTTAGCCATTTTATCTGACTTGAAAGTGAAGTCGGTTTATTTACTAACCAACAATCCTGAGAAAATAGCTGTTTTTGACAACTCGCCTATTGTTTTAAAAGGCCGAATTCCCATTGAAATTAAAGCATCTGAGGAAAGCAAAAAATACCTCGAAACCAAAAAGTCGTTTTTCAAACACTTCTTGGATTTATAGGAACTCTGCAATGTTCTTAAACCAACCGTAATTAGATTATTTTCGGGTTGAATCTCTTTGGCGCAACTCGGTTTTGATGGTGGTAGTAGTAAAAGTATAGGTGTCAGCTTCGCTTTCCAACTTGTCTATCAAGAGCTGGGCTGCTACTTCCCCAATCTCCGGCCCGTGCTGACTCACCGTAGACAAACTTGGCGTCATACGACGCGACCAAACGCCATCGGCAAAACCAATCAGCGACAACTCTTGCGGAATTTTGTAGCCATTTTGGATACCCAATTTCATAGCCGTCACCGAAGCGTGTTCGTCTAAAGCAAAAACGCCGTCGGGTTTATTTTTAATAAAAAAGCCGCCTATTTTATCGTTGAATTCTTCATTGTTATTGGTTAAGATAACCAAATTAGCATCGGCTTTCATTCCGTGATTTTCCAACGCTTTATAAAAACCTTTGGCTCTGAGTTTCCCAACACTCAAATTATCTATGGCCGAAAGCAAGGCAATTTTTTTACAGCCGGTTTTAATCAAATGTTCGGTAGCATTCACCGCTGATTCAAAATCGTCCACAATTACTTTATCGCAATTGACTTCATCGGCTATACGATCAAACATTACTATAGGCGTTCCTTCATTAATGATAGAAGTAAAATGACTGTATTGTTGCAACTTTTGAGATTCTTCGGCTATAGAAAGAATAAAACCATCAATAGTACCGTTGCTCAACATTTCGAGCGCATTGATTTCTTTCTCCAAAGATTCATTGGAAATACAAGTAATGACTTTATACCCTTTTTCGTCGGCCACTTTTTCAATGCCACTGAACACCTTGGCAAAAAACGAGTTTAAGATATTAGGAATAATAACGCCAATGGTTTTGGTGCGACGGTTTTTTAGATTCAAACCAATCACATTCGGCTTGTAGTTTTTTAACTTCGCATATTCCTGAACACGTTGTTTGGTAGGCTCGCTGATTTCCGGACTTCCGTTGAGTGCTTTGGAAACGGTGGAAACAGAAACACCTAACTCTTTGGCAATTTGTTTTAAGGTGGCTTTCGACTTCATTTTTTCTGGGTTAAAGTGTAAAAATAGTAAAATTTCTGCTGCAACCTCCAACTCGGTAATGAAAGTTCAACAATAAAAAGGTAAAATCGGCACTATTACTAGACCGATTCCAAATAAAGAAACAGCTCTTAAGTCCGTTCACTGCTAGGATTTTAGGTAAAAAGCAGTAGATTAGCAAAATATTTAAAAAAGGGTATTTGCTTTTATCATATTTAATTGTACTTTTGCAACCCCTTTATTGGGGATGGAATGTTTAATTAAAATAAATTATTGTGAACACATTAAGCTACAAGACAGTTTCAGTAAACAAGGCCAATGCCGATAAGCAATGGATTGTTGTAGACGCTGAAGGTCATAACTTAGGTCGTTTAGCTTCAAAAGTAGCGATGCTTTTGAGAGGTAAATACAAACCAAGTTATACACCGCACGTTGATTGTGGAGATAACGTAATTGTTATCAACGCAGAAAAAATCAACTTGACTGGTAACAAGTTAGATGACAAAACGTACATCAGACACACAGGTTACCCAGGAGGACAAAGAAGCTTGACTGCTAAAGTAATGCAACAAAAAAACCCTGCATTATTAGTGGAAAAAGCTGTAAAAGGAATGTTACCTAAAAACAAATTAGGTGCTGAATTATTCCGCAATTTGAATGTAAATGTTGGTCCAGAGCACAAGCATGCTGCTCAACAACCGAAAACCGTAAACCTTAACGACTTAAAGTAATGGGAGTTATTCACAAAATCGGTAGAAGAAAATGTGCTGTGGCACGTGTTTATGTTTCGGAAGGAACAGGAAAAATTACCGTTAACAAAAGAGAATTCAACAACTACTTCCCAACAGCTACTTTACAGTACAAAGTATTACAGCCAATGTCTATGACAAACAACGCTGACAACTTTGACGTAAAAGTAAATGTATATGGTGGTGGTACTACAGGACAAGCAGAAGCTGTAAGAATGGCTATCGCTCGCGCAATGTGCGAAGTAGAAGCTGAAAACAGAGCTATCCTAAAACCAGAAGGATTACTAACCAGAGATCCAAGAATGGTTGAACGTAAAAAATTCGGTCAGAAAAAAGCACGTAAGAGATTCCAATTCTCTAAACGTTAATCGATTAGAAGTTTTATTCGTTCATTTAGTATTGAAATTAAAAAACAAGTTGCCGATATTCTTTTTGTTGAAAAAGGAATTAGTTTAGCATCTAAATTTTCAAGACCATCGCAAGAGCTACTTGAAAATTGCTAACCAACGGAACGTAAACTATTACACAATGGCAAACAAAATTGAAGTTAAAGAATTATTAGAAGCCGGTGTTCACTTCGGACACATGACTCGTAAATGGGATCCAAACATGGCTCCTTACATTTATATGGAGCGTAATGGTATTCACATCATTAACCTATATAAAACTGCAGCTAAAATTGAAGAAGCTAACGAAGCTTTGAAAAAAATCGCTGCTTCCGGTAGAAAAATACTTTTCGTAGCTACCAAAAAACAAGCAAAAGATATCGTATCTGAAAAAGCACTAGCATGCAACATGCCTTACATCACTGAAAGATGGCCAGGTGGTATGTTGACTAATTTCGTTACTATCCGTAAAGCCGTTAAAAAAATGGCTTCTATTGATAAAATGAAAAAAGACGGTACTTTCATGACTTTGTCTAAAAAAGAAAGATTACAAGTTGATCGTTTACGTGCTAAGTTAGAGAAGAACTTAGGTTCTATCGCTGACATGTCTAGATTACCTGCTGCCTTATTCGTAGTAGATATCAAAGCTGAACATATCGCAATAAAAGAAGCACAAAAATTAAACATTCCAGTTTTCGCAATGGTTGATACTAACTCTGATCCACGTGAAGTAGATTACGTTATCCCGGCCAATGATGATGCTTCAAAATCAATTGATAAAATTTTATCTTTAGTAACTGACGCTGTAAAAGACGGATTAGCCAACAGAACTGCTGACGCTGCTCCTGAAACTGACGCTGAAGAAACTGTAGAAGTAGCTGTGGCTCCGGCTCCGGCTGTTGAAGCAGCTCCTGAAGTAGAAGCTACAGAAAACAGTACTGAAGAGTAAAACAAAATAATTACGAATTATGAATTAAGAATTACGGATTATGATGACTCGTAATTTGAAATTCGTAATTCGTAATTTACTTTTAAAAGAGTTTTCAATTTAAAAAACAAATAAAAATATTATGTCAACAATTACTGCTGCAGACGTAAATAAATTAAGACAAACTACAGGTGCCGGAATGATGGACTGTAAAAAAGCGCTAGTTGAAGCGGAAGGCGATTTCGATAAAGCGATTCAAATCCTTAGAGAAAAAGGACAAAAAGTAGCTGCTAACCGTTCTGACCGTGAGTCTTCTGAAGGAGCTGCTGTTTCTTTTATCAATGCTGACAATACTAAAGGAGCTATCCTTACCTTAAACTGCGAAACTGATTTCGTAGGTAAAAATGAAGCTTTCGTAACTTTGGCTAAAGAATTAGTTGAAAAAGCGATCAACTTCTCTTCTTTAGAAGAATTCTTAGCTTCAGATTTCAATGGAATCACTGTAGCTGAAAAATTAATTGAGCAAACCGGTGTTATCGGTGAAAAAATCGAAATCGGTGGTTTCGAAATCTTAGAAGGCGCTTTCGTTGGCTCTTATGTTCACGTGAACAAAATTGCTGCATTAACTGCTATTTCTGCTCCAATTGCTAACGCTGATGTTTTAACCAAAGATATCTCTATGCAAGTAGCTTCTATGGGTGCTGAAACCTTATCTTATAAAGATTTTGATCCTGCTTTCGTTGCTTCTGAATTGGCTGCTCGTATTGCTGTAATCGAAAAAGAAAATGAAGAAGCAAAACGTTTAGGGAAAACTTTGAAAAACGTTCCTAAATACATCTCTTTCTCTCAATTAACGGAAGAAGTATTAAAACAAGCGGAAGAAGATGCTAAAGCGGAATTAAAAGCAGAAGGCAAACCGGAACAAATTTGGGATAAAATTATTCCTGGTAAAGTACAACGTTTTATCTCTGACAATACTACTTTAGACCAAGAGAAAGCTTTATTGGACCAAAACTTCATTAAAGATGACAGCAAAAAAGTAGGTGATTATGTTAAAGGTTTCAACGTTGAAATTACAGGTTTCAAAAGAGTTTCTTTAGGATAATCCTAATGAATTAAAATTATTAATTCACCATATTAAAACCTCGATTCATTCGTGAATCGGGGTTTTTTGTTATCAAATAAAATAACCCCCTGTTTTTCAGACCAAAAAAATCATAGACAATCTTCATCAGAACAATTGTTTCTGGCAATCTGACTTGTGAATCGTAAAAAAAAATGTATTATTGCATAAATTTTAAGACTATATTATGAAAAAAATTATTACTATTTTACTATTGACTTGTAGTGTGATTACCATTCATGCTCAAAAATCAAAAAGAGAAGAAGGTATCAAATTAGGAATTAAAGGTGGCCTTAATGTAACCAACCTTATGGGAGATGTAGAAGAATTAAGCATCAGAACCAGTGTTCATCTTGGATTTTTAGCCGAAATCATTGTAAGCGATAATTTCTCTATCCAACCAGAATTATTATATTCCGGACAAGGTGCTACTGTTGACGCAACCGGAGGTGGAAGAATCAAATTGAATTATGTTACTTTACCGGTATTAGCCAAATTTCCGGTAGTTAAAGGATTAAGTTTAGAAGCCGGTCCACAAGTTGGATTTTTGGTAAATTCTAAGTTTAAAACCAACACTACTAACGACAGCATCGACGGTGTTAAGACTATGGATTTTTCTGTTGCCGCCGGATTAGAATATGAACTCAAAAACGGAGTTATTTTTCAAGGAAGATACACTTTAGGACTAACTAATGTTGGAGGAACTTTAGTCCCTGAAAACGATAGAGCATTCAATACGGCTATACAATTCTCCGTAGGTTATTTATTCTAATATACACTCAATTCAAACAAATGAAAAAAACAATTACCCTATTACTGACCCTGTTCGTAACCATACCCTATACATACGCACAAACCCAAGCTGTAAATCCCGAAGTTAAATACCGCAGAAGTTCTCTTTATACTTTAATGATTCATGATGAAACCAGACCTTATGCTGAAGTCATCAGAGCTTCTTTTGAAAAAGGTCCGATTCCGGAAAAATTCAACAACCACAACCTTGGAAATCGAGTAATTCCAACTTCAAACGCCAAAGATGAATCTCAAAACATTACTGCCTTTTTAAATGAAAATAATGTAGCCAGAGATATCGTTGCCAAATGGTTTAACAGAAGTGCGAAAGGCGGATTCAACATGGATATGATAGCCGAAAGAGGAAAATACGATGCCAATGCCTTGGACATCGCGAAAGCTAAAGCCAGCCAACGTGGTTTGGAAACATTAGCCGATGCCGGTGAAGAGCTCATCAGAAATACTTTTATTTTAGTAAATGATTACAACTATGTTTCTAAAGAAGAAGTAGCTAAAAAAGCAAGCGGTTGGTTAAATACTATTGGTTCTGTAGCTTCATATGCAGGTCTTGGTGATGTGAGCACAACAACAACGATCACTTCTGCTGCTGTAACAGTTGCCGGAAAAGGATATGTGGTTAAAACAACTGCGCATCTATACCGCTTAGTTTGGGATGAAGAAACAGCTGCCATTTTTTACAACGATTACTGGGCTGATGACAAAACCATTACTCCAGAAAAGAAAAAAGCTTTCGAAGAATCTACAATCTTCAAATTAGAATATATTGGTTCAGACACGTCTTGGGCTGACGTTCAATCTTCAGTATTTACCAAAAAAACAGAAGAAGAACTCATCGAAAAAGCTACTGTTAAAGCGGTTGACGCCGTAATTGTTAAACTTCAAAAGAACCATGAAGAATTCAAAACCAAAACACCTTTGTTTTCAGGCGAACCAATCTCTGCTAAAATCGGTTTAAAAGAAGGCTTGACAGAAAAATCCAAATTCGATGTTCTTGAGCAAGTAGTCAACAAAGAAGGAAAAACAGAATATGTTGTTGTAGGAACAATTAAAGTAGACGACAAACTACCAATATGGGATAACCGATATGGTGCCGACGAAGAAAACCCGAACAGCACTGAAGACAGAACTTACTTTAAAAAGATAAGCGGTAAAGATTTTTACCCTGGAATGTTAATCGTTCAAAAGAAAGGAAAATAATAACTAAAACAAAAGACGTATGAAAACAAAAGCATGGATAATGCTGGTCTTACTAACCATCACCTCATTAAGTTACGGGCAATCTGCCAGAAAACAAAGAAAAGCCGACGAAGCTACTAAAGCTTGGCGTTATGAAATAGAATGTGTCGGCATCGGAAAAGACGGAACCTATTTAATTAAAGTTTGGTCATACTCTAAAAATCCAACTATAGCTACCACACAAGCCAAAAAAAATGCAGTGCATGGTATCATTTTTAAAGGATTTTCCGGTGGTGGACAAGGTTGTACTCCGCAACGCCCGTTAGCCTCTAATCCGAATTTAGAAGATGAAAAAGCCGATTTCTTTGAACCATTTTTTGAAGAAGGCGGGCGTTATATGAAATTTGTTTCTGAATCATCAGACGGAAATGTTGACGCTTCTGACCGTGTAAAAGTAGGCAAAGAATACAAAATCGGAGTGGTAGTTTCTGTACACAAAGACGCTCTTAGAAAAGATCTTGAAGCTGCCGGTATTATTCGTGGGTTATCATCAGGATTCTAAAACAAAGCACTATGAAAACAAAAATATCACTATTGATCATCTTACTCTCTACTTGCTTTGGTTTTTCTCAAAAAAACATAGCGGGTAATTATGGGTATAAAACAGAATGTTTAGGTGTAGAGCTTGATGGCTCCGAAACCGTAAAAGCTTGGGGTAACGGCCGTAATCGTTCTGATGCTGTGGAACAAGCCAAAAAGAATGCTTTGCGTGATGTTATTTTCTTCGGTTTAGTTGAAGGAAAACAAGACTGCAAACAAAAACCCTTAATTTTAGAAGTCAACGCACTCGAAAAATACGAAGACTACTTCAATAAATTTTTTGCCGACGGAGGAGAATTCAAAAATTACATTTCTTTAAGAGATGAGCGAATCTTCGACAAAGTTAGTCGCGACCGCAAAAAAGCCAGAGAAAGTGTAACTAACGGATTAATTTTACGTGTTCTTCGTTCAGAACTCAAACAAAAACTTATTGCCGACGGCATTATCAAACAACAATAATTATGAAACATTTATCTATAAAAGCGGTTTTGGTTTTAGCATTACTGAGTGTTACATTCTCGTTTGCTCAAGCAAAAAAACCAACCATCATGGTAATTCCAAGTGATGTTTGGTGTAACAAAAACGGCTACATGACCGAAGTGAATAGCTTAGGAGAAACCATTAAAGTTCCCAATTACAAAAAAGCCATGCAAGAAAATGCAGAATTGCTGGCTGTTATAGCCAAAATTAACGGTCTTATGGCTGATCGCGGGTTTCCGCTAAAAGACATGGCTGCGGCTATAAAAACATTGGAATCTGAAAACGCAGAAAACGCAATGTTAACTTCAAAAAGCGGCGCCGCTGTAGCAGAAACACCAATTGAAAGATTAAAGAAAGTAGCAAAAGCCGATATCATTATCGACCTTACTTGGACAGTTAATCAAACAGGCCCAAAAAAATCGGTTACCTTTACCATGAAAGGATTAGATGCTTACACCGACAAACAAGTGGCTACCGCTACCGGAACAGGAAGTCCTTCTTTCTCAGCAGAGTTACCGGTATTGTTAGAAGAAGCTGTTTTAGCTCATATTGATAACTTTAACGGACAATTACAAACTCATTTTGATGATTTGTTTGCCAACGGAAGAGAAATCATCGTGCGCATCAAGAAATTCGATTCATGGCCTGATGACCTTGAAAAAGAATTTAACGGAAAAGAATTGCGCGAAATCATATCCGATTGGATGCATGAAAATACTGTAAACCACCGTTTTTCTGAAACAGATTCAGGTGAAACTTCTATGTTGTTTGAACAAGTTCGCATTCCATTATTTGACGCAAACGGAAAAGCAATGGATGCTAAAGCGTTTTTAAAAGGACTTCAAACCATGCTGAAAAATGCACCTTATTCGATTACTAACAAACTCATGACAAAAGGGCTTGGTCAAGCTACTCTTGTACTAGGTGAAAAATAAAAAAAAGTAACATGAAAAATACATTAAAATCTATCAGTTGCTGGATTCTTGCTTTAACAGGTACTGTTGTAATGGCTCAAGAATCATCCACCAGCGCTGCGGCTCTAGGCAGAATTACGGTTACTGCTTACATCCCGCCACAAACAGAAGCGCTTCCCAGCGGTGCAGAAAACATGCTCACTAACAAACTTAACCAGTTGTTAACCGCCAATGGTATTTCAGGTTCAGGAGTTAATTCAAGGTTCATTATTGCGCCAAGTATAGTAGTTACTTCCAAAGATATAACCTCAACGGCTCCGGCTATGACAGCTATTTCTTTAGATGTTAACCTATACGTAGGTGATGGTTTTGACGGAAAACGCTATGCTTCTAAAACCGTTTCTGTAAAAGGAGTCGGAACTAACGAAACCAGAGCTTATCTTGATGCCATTAAAAACATCAAACCAAATGATCCTGCTATGCAAAGCTTTTTATCGGGCGCTAAAAGCAAAATTATTGATTACTACAACGCCCGTTGTACACAAATCATTAACGAAGCCAATGCCTTAGCTAACTCGCAAATGAAATTCGAAGAAGCTATGTACAAACTGACTTCAATTCCTGAAGAATGTACAGAATGTTACACCAAAGCTATGGCTGCTGCCGGACCAATGTTCAGAAAGAAAATTGAACGCGACTGTAAAGTTAAAATGGTTGAAGCCAACAATCTTTGGAACGCTAATCAAGATTGGGATACCGCTAACACTGTTGGACAACTTTTAAGCAGCATCGACCCTGAAGCCAGCTGTTATAAAGACGCTAAAGCACTTTCCGACAAAATTGGTAAGCGCGTATTGGAAATTGACAAACGTGAATGGAACTACAAAATGGAAATCGATGTTAATCTGAAAAGAGATGCCATCAAAGCCATTAGAGATATCGGAGTAGCCTATGGCAACGGACAACCTAGCACTGTAGTTTACAGAAGTATTTGGTAATCGTTTTCCTTTATTAAAACACAAACCCCGATTCGAA
The DNA here is from genome assembly GCF_035671315.1 of Flavobacterium cheonhonense. Taxonomy (NCBI): domain Bacteria; kingdom Pseudomonadati; phylum Bacteroidota; class Flavobacteriia; order Flavobacteriales; family Flavobacteriaceae; genus Flavobacterium; species Flavobacterium cheonhonense. Next base: position 863,195 of record NZ_JAXAVY010000001.1, on the reverse strand, counting down.
GTGAACCGGGGTTTTTTATTTTACCAAAAAACAGTACATTTGATTCATTAGGTATGCAAATCAACACTCATGTTCCACTCTAAAAAAGACCCCCGCTCCCGCGTGAATCCTTTCGCGTGGTTGTAGAAAACTAAGTCATAACTGCAATACAAAACCACATTCACGGGTGGTTTGTTTATTTTATAACGTTCTTAGCATTTTAGAAGAAAATAACTATTATCCATTTGGGCTAAAACATAAAAACTATAATGTAACCAGTAAACAATATACCCAAGCAGGTGGTGCTATTCTGATTGAAGATTGTGTTAATTGTAGTTATAAGTATAAGTACAACGGCAAGGAGTGGCAGGACGAGTTAGGGCTTAACTTTTATGATTTTGGTCTTAGAAACTACGATCCTGCCATAGGAAGATGGTTTAATACAGATCCATTAGCAGAAAAAAGATATGAATTGAGTTTATATAACTATGTTCAAAACAGCCCATTATTTAGATTTGACCCTAATGGTTTAACGGATTATACTTTGAATAGAGAAACAGGTGAAGTCAAAGAAGTTGGAAAACCAAATAATGAAAAAGACAGAATATTAAAAACTGATTCTAAAGGCAATGTTAAGAAAAAAGGAGAAGGATTTTTAGGTTTTTTGGTTCCTGAATCTGAAAGAGGTAAAGAGAAAGTTGCAATAGAAGGTATTGAAAAAGGAATATTGAAAGACGGACAGAATTTTTAAGAAAAAGGGGAGTTATTTGAAATCGGTGGAAAAGGAAATCCTACTCGAGAAGGAGTTGAGTCATTTGCCGTTAAATTATCTAATTATCTTGGAGGTAAAGAAGTAGGAGGTGCTTATTCTTCAACTGATGGTAAGAACATAACACATATGACTATTGGAAAGTATGAAGGTAATGCTTCTGATCAGATTAATGGAGGTTTTGCTATTGACCTTTTACTAAGAGTAACTCCAAAATTTTACTTGTTAGGACATTTTCATGTTCATCCTGCGGGTACTGTTACTACATCTCGTGAAGATGAGAGTTCACAAGATGTTTGGAAGAAAGAATACAAAAGTACTTTATTTTATATATTAATTAATTCAAGTAACAAAGATGGTTATGAAAGAAAATCGTATTAAGTTAGTGATTACATTTTTTATTTTTATGTTTTTTTTTAGTTGTACTGTTTCAAAATCAAGTTCAAGAGAAAATGGGGATTATGATAACATAATTCATAATGCAATTTATGATTTTAAAATGAACAACAAAAAATTGCTTAAAAGAGATTCTGTTTTTCATTTAATCCTATTCAAGGAAGAATATAAGGAGAATGAGTTTGTTAAAATAATTATTATAGGTTCAAATAAGCAATTTTTATATAATAAATATAAAGATCCAAACGAAAACAAATTTCCCAGTGGTTATTTAGATTCAGATAATATTTTGTTTTTTTGGTATGATGACAATAAACAAATAGATAGTTTAACAATCAATACTTTTAAAAAGTATAACTTATTGGTGGATGATGAGAATGGGAAGATAAAATTTCTGGATAATGATAAAATTGATGATAGAAAAAAGGGAGTACTTTATTTTTTTTGCAAAGGTAATATAAAAAAATTTGAAAAATCTATTTCAAATGAGTCATCTAAATATCCCAAAAGACTCAAGTGTGAATAATAGGTTAGATTTTAAAAAGTTAATATGAAAAGGTTTTCCGGTAATATGTCAAATTAGGCTTAATGTGGTAATGTTCCAAATTTAGTGATGAAACAAGATTATTGTATTAACATTTTGCAAATCAATAAATACTAAAATAGTAACACAAAAAAGGAGCGCAATAATGCGCTCCTTTTACATTTGAAAATGTCTTAAATCCCCCGCTCCCGCGCGAATCCCTTCGCGTGGTTGAAGATAATTAAGTAACAACTGCAACACAAAACCACCTTCACGGGTGGTTTGTTTATTTTATAACGTTCTGTCTTGTCCTCAAATAGCCATAACAAAGCCCTACTTAATGTATGAGTAGTATATCAAAACACACATTATGTCAAATAGAATAGCATTTAACCATACTTTGTTACACAAACCTCGGTTCACTTCGAATCGGGGTTTTTTATTTTACCAAAAAACAGTACATTTGATTCATTAGGTATGCAAATCAACGCTCATGTTCCACTCTAAAAAAGACACCGTTTATGTCGTTCTCGCCGGCATATTCACTACCAATGCCATAGTAGCTGAACTCATAGGCGGCAAACTCATCGATGTTGGCTCAGCTGTAATGAGCATCGGCATTCTTCCTTGGCCCATTGTATTTGTCACCACCGACTTAATCAACGAATATTTCGGGGAAAAAGGCGTTAGAAAATTATCCTTCATCACTGCAGGATTAATCGCTTACACCTTTTTTATTTTGTACTTTGCGATGCAAATTCCGTCAACAGGCATCAGCTCTGTAACTTCGGAACAGTTCAATGCGGTCTTTGGGCAGAGTCAATTAATCATCGTAGGCAGTATCATTGCCTTCTTGGCTTCGCAATTAATCGATGTAACCATTTTCCATTTTGTAAAACGAAGAACCGGTAACAAAATGATCTGGCTCCGTAGTACAGGTTCCACTGTAATCTCTCAATTTTTTGATAGTTTTATCGTTTTAGGGATTGCATTTTGGTTGCCGGGCATCATGGACACCAAAACCTATATCATTTCCGGATTAACGGGTTATACGGTTAAATTGGTTATCGCGGTTGGCATGACACCTTTCATCTATTTAGGACATTACTTAATTCAAAAATACATCGCCAAAGATGGACAATAAAATACGCTGTGCTTGGTGCGAAAAAGACGATTTGTACCGCCAATACCACGACACCGAATGGGGAAATCCGGTATACGACGACGACAAATTATTCGAGTTTTTAGTCTTGGAAACCTTTCAAGCCGGACTGAGTTGGTACACCATTTTGAAGAAAAGAGACAATTTCCGTAAAGCTTTTGATCAATTTGATTACAAAAAAATAGCCCAATACAACGAAGACAAAGTCGCCGAATTAATGCAAGACGCCGGCATCATCCGAAATGGTTTAAAAATTAAAGGAACGATTGCCAATGCCATTGCATTTATGGAAGTTCAGAAAGAATTCGGGAGTTTCTCCCAATACATTTGGAATTTCACCGGCGGAAAACCTATAGAAAACAACATCAAGAAAATGAGCGATATCCAATCGACCACGCCACTTTCTGACAAAATCAGTAAAGATTTAAAAAAACGAGGATTTAAATTTGTAGGGTCAACCGTAGTCTACGCGCACATGCAAGCCACAGGAATGGTCAACGATCACGTGGAAGATTGTTGGAAACGAAAATAGTTTGCTGTGACCTTATTCAACTCCAAACATAAATACATCTTATGAAATCATTTATTTTACCTTTATTTTTTTTAGTTTCCAATCTTGTAAATTCACAGGAAACAGCAAATAAATTTATAAGAAAAGGTGATTTTCCGGAAGGTATTTATATGACAATAGAAGATGTCTTAAATAAAAAACCGAGTTCAACAGAAGAAGTTTACTTAAAGACTACCGATAGAAATGATACTGTTAATTTACCGGAAAAAGCTTTCTTTTATTTCAAGCAAAAAAACAAGAAGATAGTATATCCGTTAGCCATTTCATATCAAGGTGAAATGTATTTTCAAACCTACAGAAAGTATACTAACAAAAAAGACAAAGGGTATGATCCGGATCAATATTCAAGATTTTGTAAAGTTTCCAATTACGGAAGGTTTATCTATTTTGAAGAAAATATGCGGGGGCTTTGGTCAAAAGCTTTATTAGTTAATCTAAATCCTGCCAGTTATTCTATCAAAGGCAAAATCAAAGGAATAGTATTAGACCTGGATAATAGAGAATTTAATATGCTCAGAGACTGTGAGGATTTGAATGACTTTTTCAAACAACATAAGATTCCTGAAATTCAATGTGATTCGGATAAATTAACCATTGGCGAATTGCGAACGATAATTGATGAAATAAATAAACCGTACCGAGAATAGTCCAGTTAAAACATTAAGTATTATTAAGCCTTGATAAAATTCTTAACGTTAAATTTTCTGAGAAACTAACTCTTCAACACCTTAATAAAAGTCTCCCTCGAAATCTCAAAAGCACCCAATTGCTCCAAATATTCATTGTGGATTTGGCAATCGAGCAATTTATAGTTGTGGTCTTTCAAGTATTGCACTAAGGTCACAAACGCAATCTTACTCGCATTCGATACTTTAGAAAACATACTTTCCCCACAAAAAACATGACCCAAATCAACGCCGTACAATCCGCCTACTAATTCTCCGTTTTGCCAAACTTCTACCGATTGCACATGACCCAACTCGTGTAATTTAGTATATGAATCGATAATGTCCTGCGTAATCCAAGTGCCGTCTTGTCCTTTGCGTGCTATTTGCTGGCAGTTGCGGATAACCGACCTAAAATCTTGGTTAAACGTAACGTCAAACTGTTGGCGATTCAATAAATTCCGTATACTTTTCGACACCTTGTACAGCTGCGGCACTACCACCATGCGTTCCGGTGGCGACCACCACAATATGGGTTCTTCTTCATTAAACCAAGGAAAAATACCGTTGCGATACGCCAAAAGCAAACGCTCCGTCGACAAATCGCCGCCGATGGCTAAAATGCCTTCATAGGTTGCTTCGTCCACCGGTGGAAAATATAACTCTTTGGTTAGGAAATACATCAGAAAGTGCGAATTAAAAAAGACAAATTTTGAAGTTTAATTTTGCAAAAAAGCCAGAAACTAGAACCTAATTCTAACTTCTGACTTCCATAATCTCCGATTGATATTCTAAATTAGAATGGCAAATCGTCGTGTTCTTCTTCATTAAAGTTGGTGGCCGGAGCAAACGTTTCAGCAGCCGGCATTGGCGCCATAGCAGCAGGAGCAGCAGCAGGAGTTTCCGCTTGCATTCTCTCAATTCTCCAACCTTGAATATCGTTAAAATATTTGGTTTCTCCTTGCGGATTTACCCATTCTCTTCCTCTTAAGTTGATGGAAACTTTTACCGCTTCTCCCACATTATAGCTGTTCAATAAATCGCATTTATCTTGCACAAAATTAATGCTGATAAACTGCGGATACTGCTCTTCTGTAGCCACAACTAATTCTCTTTTTCTAAAACTGGCACTCACTTGTTGCTCAGGATTAATCACTTTAATTTTTCCGGTAACTTCCATAATTAATGTTTTGCTAAAAGCACTTTCCAGGCCGAAAGCACTTCGTTGTTATTCAAATATTCTTTTGCTTTTTGGTGGATTTTTTGCTCGTCATCGGAGCTTAAAACGCCTTTTACGGCAAAATTCTGTTGTACAAATATAGCAATTTCTTCTTCGGTTGGCAAGGCTTCTACGTTTCCTAATTTTCCCAAATCATTCCCGTCGAAAATCGGGCTTTTTTTAATAAAATCAGGAATCGCATCTACTCCTATTCCTAAGGTTACCAAGGGTTTTTCTACTTCAAACAAACCGGCATTCGAACGCGAATACCAATTGCCGCCCAAGCGCGAAACCAAGTCAATTTTACTTTGGTCAATCGCTCCTTTATCGTCTAAAACACTTTCGTTGATGTGGATTTTTACGACTTCGCAAATGATCAAATTCCCCGCACCGCCTTGATTCCCCAAAGCAATAATCTGGTTCACTTTACACTCCATTTGCACCGGACTTTCCGCTACTCGAAACGGCTTCACCATATCCGAAGGCAACATCGTCAAACCCGATTTGATAAACTCGTTCACACCATCAGGATATTCGGTACTCGACAACGACATTTGCTGAACGATGTCGTAATTCACCACGTTAATCACTACTTCCTTAGTAGCTTCACAATTTTCCAAGGTGTGTTTTGTAGTGTTGTTTCTAACACGTCGTGCGGGCGAAAAAACCAGTATCGGCGGATTGGAACTAAACACATTAAAAAAACTGAAAGGCGACAAATTGGGTTTCCCATTGGCATCAACCGTACTGGCAAAAGCAATCGGTCGCGGCGCCACAGCACTCTGTAAATAGCCTTGTAACTGTGCCGGTGAAAGGGTATGAGGTTCGAAACTGAGCATAGATTTTATTTTTCCCAAAAATACAATTTTAATTGATTGTAAGAGCGATCTCGTCTTTTGGGACGAGAGGGCATTCTTGCGGTCCGTATTCCTGCTGTTCGCTCTATCTTTTGTTTTTTATCAATCTCGTCAAAGCAATGGTCATACTGAGTCAGTTCAAGTGCAATCGAACAACCCCAACAAAAAACAAAAGGATGCCGCTGCCATCAGGGCTAAACCAAAATCGTCTTGCACTTTTGACGCTTTTGTCTATATTTATAAAAAATTTAGCATGCAGTTTTCCGAAAGAAGAAACATCACCCGTTGGATTATCATAGTGACTTCCTTTGTCATAGTGACGCTGATTCTTTGGAACACCTATACTTTCTTTCAAATCTTTAAAAACGAAGAGCGCATCAAAATGGAACTTTGGGCGCAGAGTTTAAAAGCCTTCAACAATGCCGACCCTGAAACCGGCGACATCGAACTGCCCAGCTTAATTATGAGCAATAACAAAACCATTCCGCTCATATTGACAGAGGAAAATAAAATCATCAATCACGTTAATATTGAAGACGATATTGCCAGCGATAAAGTGAAGCTCAAAGACTATCTGGAAAAACTCAAAAAAGAAAACAATCCTATCGTTATCGAATACAATCCGGGTAAATTTTGGAAGCTCTACTACGGCAATTCGTCGTTGCTCAACAAACTCAAGTACTATCCGATTGCCTTATTGCTGATTATTTTCCTCTTTGCCGCCGTGGTGTATAACTTCTATCGCAGCACCAAAATGGCCACGCAAAACAAGCTTTGGGCCGGGATGGCAAAAGAAACCGCACATCAAATCGGAACGCCTTTGTCTTCCTTAATCGGTTGGCTCGAAATTATGAAAGCTAACAATGTCGATCCAGTTATGGTAACCGAAATTGAGAAAGACATCACACGTTTGCAAACCATTACCGATCGTTTCTCTAAAATCGGCTCAGAACCCATTTTGGAAGAACGCAACATCATAGCCGAAACCGAACAATCTTTCGACTACCTGAGATCGAGATTCTCCAGTCAAGTTGAATTTAGTTTTAAAGCGCCCCAAAAACCGATTATAGTATCTTTAAATCCGGCGCTGCACAGTTGGACGATTGAAAATTTGGTAAAAAACGCTATCGACGCCATGAAAGGTCGCGGCCAACTCTCGGTCGTAATTGAAAACGACGACCAATGGGTGAAAATTTTAGTGACTGATACCGGAAAAGGCATTCCGAAAAAACAGTTTACCAGTGTGTTCGAACCGGGTTTTACGACCAAAAAAAGAGGTTGGGGCTTGGGTTTATCGCTCACCAAACGAATTGTTGAAGAATACCACAAAGGAAAAATCAAGGTATTACACTCTGAAATCGGCAAGGGTACAACCATGCAGATTATGTTTAAAAAAACGGGGTAACCCGACTATCCTCGACCGGAAAGCAGCAATTTTCGGCCAATTTTGGTTCTGCTTAAATAGTCGTTTAAAAAAGCTTCTTGCTTTTCAACTTCTCTTAAATTACTACTGATATTTTTTTTCAAATCGGAAAACATAGCAGCATTCTGATTTCCAACAGTCCCGATTTTGTAAACCTCATCGTTGCAGTACAAAAACTTATCTTTTACGCTTTGGAACATGGCTTTCAATTCCTCATCAGTCATAGCTGGTTTAAATTGGCGTTGTCTGTACATCATATAGTCGTTAAAATAAACAATGGCTTCGTTGTATTTGGTAACCAGTTCATTCAATCGATCGATATTTTTATTGGCAGTCAGTACCGTAAAATTCCCTTTCAGCATTTTGTGATACTGCACAATTAAAGCATTTTTCAAACCACTTTCCTCTACTCTGGCGGCTTCCTCAAAGGTTTGTTCGTTTTCGGATAACTTTTCATAACGCTCAATTTCCGTTATATAATCGAAGCTCTTTTTAGGCTTGTTGGGCATTTCTTTTCCGTCATAAAACTCCTGATTGTTCCATGGCGAATTGAGAAATTGCCACAAATAATCGAACGGCATATGGGAGTTAATCATCTTTTGGGGTGCGACTTTGAAATACGCATTGTTCAACTTCTTGACAAACTTTTGCTTATCGACATAACCGGCGCCCCAAGTCGGATCAAAAAGGTACCATTGCCCCTCGATTTTAGCAGCACACCATGCATGAGAAATAGGCGAAACTATTCCGGCTTGCTTGGTATAGCCCGAAACTATTACCGTTTGAATATCCAGCAAATTAGCAATTTCTCTAAATACTTCGGCATAGTGAATGCAAACACCTTTTCGGGTATGCAAGGCTTTGTTAATCTTTTCCTCAGGAGAATCCAATTGATTGGGTTCAAACATATTCGGAACATCATACACAATGTTTGATGCTGTCCAATAATAAAGCGCTCTAATGCGTTCTGTAGGCGTTTTGAAGTTGGTATCGATGTACCGGGCAATTCCGGCAGCACTTAAGGTCAAATCTGTTGGAATCTGACTCATTTTAGCATCTGTTTGCGCATAAGGATTAGGTGTTTGACCAAAACCCAAAGCCATCCAAAAAAGCAACGCTATTTTTAAAAAATGTTTCATCACAAAACCCTATAAAAAACCCTGCCAAAGAATAAGCAGGGTTTAGATTTTTATCTTTAATTAACTTACAATTGTTCTTGTATTTGCTGTACTAAGGTTTCAAACTCGACTTTGGTTAACGTTACTTTTCGTTGGAAACGCATATCATCCATATCGTGTAACGGAATCAAATGTACGTGAACGTGTGGTACTTCTAAACCAACAACGGCTACGCCAATTCGTTTGCAAGGAACAGCTTTCTCTATGGCTTTGGCCACTTTTCGGGCAAACTGCATCAGACCCAAATAATGGTCTTCTTCCATATCGAAAATCTTATTGATTTCTTGTTTCGGGATACAAAGTGTGTGCCCTTTGGCATTCGGATTAACATCTAAAAAGGCCAAATAGCGGTCGTCTTCGGCAATTTTGTAGGCCGGAATTTCTCCGTTAACGATTTTGGTGAAGATAGAACTCATATTAGTCTCTGGTTATTTCTAAAATCTCGAAGTTCAATTTTCCGTTTGGTACGCTGATTTCAGCAATTTCACCTACCTTCTTCCCTAATAATCCTTTACCGATTGGCGAGGTTACCGAAATTTTTCCGGATTTCAAATCGGCTTCACTCTCGGCTACCAAAGTATATTTCATTTCCATGCCGTTGGCTTGGTTTTTAATTTTTACTTTAGATAATACCAAGGCTTTAGACAAGTCCAATTGCGACTCGTCAATCAATCGTGCATTCGCATAAAGCTCTTCCATTTTGGCAATACGCATTTCCAAAAGTCCCTGTGCTTCTTTGGCGGCGTCATATTCTGCATTCTCCGATAAATCGCCTTTATCCCTAGCTTCGGCTATAGCTTGTGAAGCTTTAGGTCGTTCTATACTTTTAAGTTGGTCTAATTCGTCTTTTAATTTTTTTAATCCTTCTGCGGTGTAATACGATACTGTACTCATAATTTCATCATTTATATAAATAGAAAAAATCCCATCGGAACGGGATTTCTTTTTGCAAAGATAGTATTTTGATACTTATTTCAAATTTGTTTACGTTGGATAACGTTTGTCAAAGTTAATTAAATTAAATTTGTTTCGCTATAGGAAACCTAAAATTTATATGAAAAAGATACTCCTCCTGTTTTTAGTAGGCTTGACCTTGAGTTGTGATGGTGGTTCGGTGAATTATAACAATCCGAATATCCCGAATTATCAAGTGAACTTGCAAATCAACATGAATTTACCGGGTTACACCAACTTACAATTTCCCGGGAACAGGGTTTTAGATTACAGTCAGGGTGCGCGAGGTATAGTGGTTTTTAATACCGGCAGTGGCTATAACGCTTTTGATTTGGCCTGTCCGAATCAGGCTTTCAATGTTTGTGCCGAACCTATGACCGTAGCACAAGGTAACACCAATGCCGAGTGCAATTGCGACGATAGTTTTTATAGCTTGTATACCGGATTAGGCGCAGGACAACAATATCCTATGAAACCTTATCGGGTAAGCATTAATGGCAATACACTGATTATAACGAATTAAAAAAAGCCGAACGAAATGTTCGGCTTTTTGTTTTATAACTTTATTGTTGCTCCTGCTAAGAAATTGATACCGGCTTGCGGGTAAAACCCGGCGCCTTCTATAGTGGTTACACTGCCCGGCGTAGTCCAATCGTCATCGTAGGTGTAAAAATATCCGTTAGACTCGTATTCCAAATTGAACAGATTATTTATTAAGGCCGAAAAGACAATTGACTTCACACCTTTGTTGATTTTCCATTCGTAGGAAACGTTCAAATCGTTTACAAAATAGGCATCTAGTTTAGAGCGATCTGAATCGATATTACCCATGTATTGGTTGCTTACAAACTTAGAGAACAAAGAAAGTTGCAACGCTTTTACAGGGCTGTAAGTAATTCGGTTCCCAATAACCCAATCCGGTGAAAAAGCAATAGTCGTATTGCCTAAATTTTGTAACACACCGTCTCTTTGGAACACGAAGTCACGATTTTTGTTTTGGCTAAAAGTTACATTCGGATTAACAATCCATTTATCGGATAAGGCAATCACCGATTCCACTTCTAACCCTACGCGGTAACTTTTCCCACTATTGGTAAAAATAGGCGAACCAACATCGTTTAACGCGCCGGTTAACACCAATTGGTTTTGGTAGTTCATGTAGAAAGCATTGGCCGAAATGTTTACCTTTTTCGATTGGTATTTCCAACCTAATTCGTAATCGAACAAACGCTCCGGTTTGGTGCTGCCGTTTTCGTAATCATCGCGTCGTGGTTCTTTGTTGGCTACACCGAAATAACCGTAAAAGGAATGTTTATCGTTGAAATCGAAATTCAATCCCAATTTCGGATTAAAAAATCGGAACGTATCATTCACGTCATCAAAGCGGAAACTCGTAGCTTCATAAAACACCATACGGTATTGCAAATCGGCAAAAACATTCAACTTACCAAATTGTTGCGATGCTTTAGCATACACATTCACATCGTCTTTGTTCCCGATATTGTTGTAATAGCGATTGGCGGCAGGCACATAATATTGCGTCCAAACCACTTCTCCGAAATGGTCACCCAAATAGCGATTAGCTGCTCCGCCAAGCATCACGTCGGTTTTAGGGGTTTTGTAGTTTAATGAAAAAACAGCCCCGAAGAAATCGTTGTCCAACCATCTTTTGCGCACCAAATCGGATATGGCATTGCCCTGGAAATCAGGCAAATTGTAATCGGCTAAGGTTTCGTCTTCTCGGTATTGTTCGAAATAGCCTTTGCCAATGGTGTAATGCAACGCGGCATTAGAAACCCATTTGTCAGACCACTTTTGAGACCAATGCAATTGGAAGTGATTTTGTGCATAATTATCCGTTTCATCGTCATAAAATTGCATGCTGCCGTTTTCATCAAAATACATTCCGGCCGGGTTGAATGTCCTATCGTTACGGAGTTTTTCAGGATCTTCTATACCGTACCAAGCTTGATAGGTTTTCTCTTTACCTCCGAACGCTATTGCTTTAATCAAGGTCTTTTCGGTCACATAATTGACATTGAAAAAATAACCGAATAAGTTAGAAGAAGCACGGTCGACAAACCCATCTGAGGCAATATTGGACAAACGGGCGTTGAGCTCAAAGTTATTGTGTAAACCCGTTCCGAAAGCCAAAGTATGTTTGCGTGTTCCGAAACTTCCGCCGGAATTGGCAATTTCAGCATACGCCTTTTCCTGATACGATTTGGTTTGCATGTTCAAACTGGCACCAAAAGCGCCGGCGCCATTAGTAGATAATCCGACACCACGTTGCAATTGAACGCTTTCCAATGAAGAAGCAAAATCAGGCAAGTTGACAAAAAAAGTGCCTTGACTTTCACTGTCATTAAAAGGAATACCGTTAAGTGTAACATTGATTCTTGAACCGTCAGCACCTCGAACGCGCATGTAAGTGTAGCCAACTCCGTTTCCGGCATCTGTAGTAGTTACTACTGACGGCAGGTAGTTGAGTAAAATCGGAATATCTTGCCCGAGATTTCGGGGCGCCATTTCCTTTTTGGAGAGATTCGTAAAAGTGACCGGATTTTTGCCTTTGGCTCTGACCGCAGATACCGTAACTTCCTCAAGTTGATTGACTTTTGTAGTGTCCTTGGTTGTTTCCTGTGCAAAGCCTATTAAAGGCAAACAGCAAAAAGCGGTAATCAATACTGCCTTCGTACCTTGTACTTTGTAATTCGTACTTTTTGTTGTGAATAAAGTTTTCATTCGTAATGTATTACGAATAAAAGGGGCAATTATTCTTGGTTTATAAAAAAAATTGATACTCCTGACGTACGACTAACGTGCACTTTAGTTTTTCGTCAAATCCTTAAACAGCATTACCTGTTCTAAGTTCGTTGGGTATGATCTCAGCTCGTTATTTAGAGCACCCCTTTGAGACGAGGCAAAGATAATTACAAATTATGAATTACAAATTATGAATTTTAGAAATTAGGCTTTCTTCTGTTTTGTTTGATTTCCGATAGATTGCGCTTGGCTTTGATGCGTTTTTCGATTACGGCACGTGGAATTTTAGTGGGTTTTCTTTTCTTAGGAACGACTAAAGATGATTTGAGTAGTTCTAAAAATCGTTTGGTTACGATAGTTTTGTTCTTAAGCTGGCTTCGGTCTTCATCGCAAGCCAAAATTAACACTTGTTCGTTAGTGAGTTTTGATGCCAATTTATGCTTCAGTAAAGTCTTCTCTTCATCGGTCAACGCTAATGATTGGTTGACATCAAAAGACAGCATTACTTTTGAAGATACTTTGTTTACATTTTGCCCGCCAGCACCCGAACTTCTGACTGCTTTAAACTGCAGTTCAGTTAACAATATCTCAGTTTTCATATTGCGGTTGATGAGCCGGTTTCAGTAAGTCATTCACTGTTTTTACCGGATTAAAAGTTACCAAAGGTACTTCGACAAAAACGGTAATCCACTTGGCCATGGCGCCATTCCAAAGTCCAGGTAGCTCATAGCCTTTTAAGTCTATCCCTTTGTTATTTTTGTGAACTATAAAACCGGTACTTTGGTCGACAAATTGAGTCAAATCAAACTTTTGCCCTTGGTAGTCTTTAGTAGCACAAACCAAATCCACGGGATTGAAATGCGTAGCTTTTGACAAAATACTCGCCTGTTCCGAATTGTGGGTATCAACCTGTGAGCTTTCCACAATTTGTAATGATACATTCCCTTTAAAACTTCGCACCCAAAAAGGGCCACCACCGGGTTCGCCTTCGTTTTTTACCATACCGCAAACGCGAATTGGTCGGTTAAGTTTGTTTTTGATAAAATCGATTTTGTTTTCGAGTGTGTATTTGTAGAAATCGTCCAACACATCAATATTGAGTTGTTGCTTCATGAAGCGGATGATTTCCTCTATATCATTTTCACCTATGGAACGGCTGTCGATCGCGTTCAGAATCTCGAAAACTTTTTGCTGTAGTTCGAGTAAAATCCCGGCTAATCCCTTTTTGTATAAGGTAATTTCGTGTATGTGATTTTGAATAACGTTATCGATGTTTTTAATGAAAATAACATCCGCTTCGAGTTCGTTAAGATTATTGATTAACGCACCATGACCGCCTGGACGGAAAACCAATTTGTTTTGCTCATTGCGAAAAGGTCTGTTATTCATGTCGACAGCAATGGTATCTGTGCTTTGGTCTTGGTAAGAATAGCTGATGTGAACTTTGGTATCCGTTTTACTTTCTACCTTATCCTTAACCTTATCAATAATGGAAGTGAATAGATTTTGATGGTTTTCTGAAACGGTAAAATGCAAATGCGAGACCGAATTTGAAGCGGCATAAAATGCACATTCATTCAGATGTTCTTCGACCGGAGTAGCGACATGCGACGGGTATTTATGAAAATCGAGTACGCCTTTGGGTTTGTTGGCAAAATCAAAATGTTCAGTGGAAAGCATCAATTTGATGAATCGATAACTCTTTTCGTGACTTTCCAGAGAATAGTAATCCGGATACAGCTGTTTCACTACAGATTTGATTTCGTCGTAGAACGGAAACTTTTCAATTCCGGCCAGAAAAATCGGCAAATTCTTGTCTTTTTTCCGATTGATGTAAGCGTTGATGGTTTCATTTTCGTGGTCGAAATCGTTTAAAAACTCATTCAAAAATTTGAACATTCGGCTGGCAGCGCCCGAGGCCGGAACAAACTTTTTTAGCTTCAATGCGGTTTTGTTTGCATCGAAACTATGGGCATATGATTGAAATTGTTCAGCAGTCAGTTTTAGGATTCCGTCTCCTAAAGTGGCCGGTCTTTCTATATATATTTTGGGAATCCCGGATTTAAAGAGCAATAATTCAGTTTCAATTTTATCCAAAGCAATGCCTTTCGCTTTGATTTGCTCAAAGTCGGCCTCGCTTAATCCGTAATTTTTAGCTAAACTTTCTTTTCTAGTATGATTTTCTTCCATTCCAAATATCCGTAAACGGCCAAAATTGTGAAAATGAAGTATTGAAGCGATAACATTCCCAAGCCTCTATAGGCAAACAACGGCACAACGATGCAATCCCCAATAATCCACAACGTCCAATTTTCTATTTTTTTAAGTGCCATATACCACATGGCTGTAAAAAAAAGGCCGGATGTAAAAATATCAATATAATTAGGAATTTCAAGTTTGTAATCAAAAAACTTGTAAACCATGTAAGTGATGACCATAGTTAGTCCAAACAATCCCAAACCGATAAGTTTTTCGCGCATATTGGTTCGGGTGATTTTGATTTCGGGCTCGTTAGTCTTGGCCGACCATTTGTACCATCCGTAAAGACTCATTAAAGAATAATAGGCGTTCATTGTCATATCACCGAAATACTTCGCTTGATACAACAAATAGGTTGTAATAACCGTGGCAATCAAACCGGTTGGATACACCCAAATATTTTCTTTTTTAGCTAACACCACACTGGCAATTCCGAATACAAATACCAAAAACTCCAAGATAATTTGAAGGAAGGAAGCATTTTGATATTGTGAGATAAAAAAATCTAGCATCAGTCGAAGAAAGTTGGGTCGTTTTCAAAAGCAGTGCCGATAACCACCAAATCGGCTCCGGCATCAAAAGCTGAATTAATAGCTTCTCGCGAACGAATACCGCCGCCCACGATTAGCGGAATCGAAATGCGTTGCGCCACTGCAGCAATCATAGCCAAAGACACTGCTTGTTGCGCACCGCTTCCGGCTTCGAGGTAGATTAATTTATTTCCGATAAATTCACCGGCTTTGGCCGTTTGGGCAACATAATCGATTTGGTCTCGGTTAATCGGTTTCGTTTGGCTGACTCTTTCAACGGCGGTTTCGTGACCGCTTTCAATTAAAATATAACCGGTAGAAAGAATTTCAAGATGTGTTTTTTCTAAAACAGGAACAGCGTTCACTTGGTGTTCAATTAGGTATTCCGGATTTCTACCTGAGAGTAGTTGTAAAAACAAAATCCCGTGGGCTTCGGGTGAAATTTGCGAAGGATTTCCGGGGAAAAGTACAATAGGTAAATTTATTTGAGATTTTAAAACCTTGAGCAGTTCATTTAAATGATTGCCTTCAAAAGAACTGCCCCCGACAAAAATATGACTTGCCGGAGATTGGTTGATTTTTTCTGCTAGTTTACCTATGGCTGTAACCGAAACTTTATCGGGATCCAGCAAAATGGCTAATAGCTTTTGTTGGTTACTTTTAGCCGTTTGTATGTCTTGGTAAATGTTTTTCATTGTTGTATTTGGCCTAAACATCGCTCAAAGAAACAGAATTAAAGGCACAAACAAACACATAGTCTTCGATGAAATCGAATAGTACATCAAAATACTCTTCTTTATTGTTGAACCTTAAGGTGACTTTACATTGTTTATCGTTGAGATTAAAATCGCTTTCAAAAATATGATCTTTAAAACTAATGCCGACTTCATTTTTTATCTTAAAAACCGACTCTTTAATACCCCAAACCACCGTAGCTTTTTGGAGCGAATCGGTTTCCGACAAACCTTTCAAATGCGCAACATCCATAAATCTGGGTGCTAGTTTCAGGGTTTTTTCTTTTAGAAGTTCAAGATCGGCTCCAATATTTTCTTGACTGATTACGATTACCGAAAAATCATGGGAATGGGAAATCGAAATGTGTTTCCCATCGGCCAAATGCGGCTTCCCAAACGCATCGTAATGCAAATCGAAGTCGATATAACCTGCTTCCATCAACAATCTTCTTACGCTGAGAAAGCCTTTTTGGTGACTTTCGGCTTTCATCCCTTCTAATCTTGCCAGAGAAACATCTTTCAAAGCTACACTTCGAAAAAGTTCATCGAAAGACTCGGTGATTTTCCAAACATAAAGCGTAGTGTTAGTATTTAAAGCTTTGATTTTTAGTAACGGCATGGGTGTTTTAAAATTATCTAATTGTTTTTCAGAAAATTAAGCGCTTAAACAATCCCTAAAAAATCAAAAAAGTTTTTTTTAATTCTTTTCTATTCCGTAATTTTGCGCCACAATTTTATAAAACAAATATACACAATAGATGAGTACACAAACATTACCTTTTGTAGCTTACAAAGTTAAAGATATTAACTTGGCAGCTTGGGGAAGAAAAGAAATTGAGTTGGCCGAAGCCGAAATGCCCGGATTAATGGCACTTCGTGAAGAATATGGAGCCAGTCAACCGCTTAAAGGCGCACGCATTGCAGGATGTCTTCACATGACTATCCAAACTGCTGTTTTAATCGAAACTTTGATCGCTTTGGGTGCAGAAGTGACTTGGTCTTCTTGTAACATTTTCTCTACTCAAGATCAGGCTGCGGCTGCTATTGCTGCTGCAGGAATCCAGGTTTACGCTTGGAAAGGTTTGAACGAAGAAGAATTTGATTGGTGTATTGAACAAACTTTATTCTTTGGTGAAGACAGAAAACCATTGAACATGATTTTGGATGATGGTGGTGATTTGACAAACATGGTATTCGACCGTTACCCTGAATTAATTCCGGGCATCAAAGGTTTGTCAGAAGAAACTACAACCGGAGTTCACCGTTTATACGAAAGAATGAAAAACGGTACTTTATACATGCCGGCTATTAACGTAAACGATTCGGTTACTAAATCGAAATTTGACAACAAATACGGATGTAAAGAATCAGCTGTTGATGCTGTTCGTCGTGCTACCGACATTATGTTGGCCGGAAAAAGAGTTGTAGTTTGTGGTTACGGAGACGTTGGTAAAGGAACTGCAGCTTCTTTCAGAGGCGCGGGTTCTATTGTAACTGTTACTGAAATTGACCCGATTTGTGCTTTACAAGCGGCTATGGACGGATTTGAAGTGAAAAAATTAGACACCGTTATCGCTAATGCTGATATCGTGATTACAACTACAGGTAACAAAGACATCGTTGTTGGAAGACATTTTGAAGCCATGAAAGACAAAACCATCGTTTGTAACATTGGTCACTTTGACAACGAAATCGACATGGCTTGGTTAAACCAAAACCACGGTGATTCTAAAGTAGAAATCAAACCACAAGTGGACAAATACAACGTTAACGGTAAAGATATCATTATCTTAGCTGAAGGTCGTTTAGTAAACTTAGGTTGTGCTACCGGTCACCCAAGTTTTGTAATGAGTAACTCATTCACCAACCAAACTTTGGCTCAAATCGAATTGTGGAACAACAGCGCTGCCTACAAAAATGAAGTGTACATGTTGCCTAAACATTTAGATGAAAAAGTGGCTGCTTTACACTTGGCTAAATTAGGGGTTGAATTGGAGACCTTAAACAATGAACAAGCCGCTTATATTGGTGTTGACGTTCAAGGACCGTTTAAACCGGAATATTACAGATATTAATCAGATTTTAAATATTAGATATAAACCCTTGCTTCAAGCGAGGGTTTTTTATTTACAATTCCTTTTGATTTGTTGATACCGTAGGCCGAACAGTAAGAAAAAAGATGTCTTATGTTTACAATCCCGTTAGGGATTTAATAGGGGTAGCAAAAATCCATATAAAAAGAAGTCCCGTTAGGGACGATATTCCTGAGACAAAAGACGAATACCGGCTAGCCCCGATTGTAGAGGAAATCTTTTTGTTTTTTAAAAAACCCTTCGACTGCGCTCAGGGTGACAAAAAAATGAAACAAATAGCGGGGAAAAAAACCGAACCTTTGCTTCGCCAATTCACTTCGATCGGCCGCTCCAAAATAAAAAACCGCTCATTGCTGAACGGTTTTGATGGCTAAACCAACCTTATTGTTTGGAGTCGTTTTCTTGCTTGAGTTGGTATAAATCGTTGGTTTTATTGATGATTTCACGGATGATTTCATCAAAATTTACCGTTGAGTCTTTGAGAGCGTGGATGATTTCTTTGTTTTCAGGATCATTAAATTCCTCGTAATTGATTAGGTTGATCAACCCTAAAAGCCGAACTATTGGTGCTCTAACTTGGTGAGATTGCAAAAATGCGATTTCGTATAACTTCTCATTTTGCCCCAACATATTTCGCTTGAGCTGTTGCTCTTGGGTAATATTTTTAAGAAAAACATAAAACCTTCCTTGATTGATATTTAAAAAGGTTACGCTAACCTCAACTTCTATTTTTTCTCCCGACTTGGTCATATGAGTGCTGACAAACCTATCGTGTCTTTTTTCGATTATCCTTTGAAAATGGTTTTTCATTTCTTCAAGCGACTCATTACAATCAATATCTCTTATATTCATTTGTAGTAACTCTTGTCGCGTATAGCCAATCATTTCGCAATAAGCATCGTTAACGAATAAGATTCTGCCGTTATGCTCTATGTCGGTAATCCAAAATCCATCGCTTGTGGTTCGCAATACAGTTTCAAATTCATTTAACAACTCCAAGGAGTTTTGGAAAGAATGATGCAAGGGGCGATAATAAATCAAATAGTAGGCTGTTGAAAAGGAAAGTGTGAAGATTACCGACTCTAAAACCAGTAATACAACGCCACTGAGACTGGTGAATTGTTCAATCACCAACATGGTCGTAAAATCGAAAACCAAACAGACTAAGGATAATTTAAAAAAGTCAAAAAAACCAAAATGCTTTGGCCGCTTGTTGATTAAATACATAAATAAGACAAATCGTTTTTACAATTCCGGACTGTTTTGGGGCAATTTGCTTTGGCTAAAATTAGGCAAAAATTAAAAAAGGAAAGTGGTTTTTGAAAATATTTGCGACAAGTATAGCACAATAATTTACATTCTTGACATTCTTGCTGTAGCTTCGTACAAAAAAAAACGAGCAATAAGTAATTGCGGACAAATCTGTGCGACAAGAAAATAAAAAAACCCGCTCATTGCTGAGCGGGTTTTATATTGTGATAAGAGTTTGTTCTTATGCTTCGAACGGAAGGATAGATACAAATGATTTGTTATCTCCTTTTTTCTGGAATTTTACAATCCCGTCAACCTTTGCATGTAAAGTGTGATCTTTACCCATGTAAACGTTATCTCCGGCATTGTGTTTAGAACCTCTTTGTCTAACGATGATATTACCAGCAATTGCAGCTTGACCACCATAAATCTTAACGCCTAAACGTTTCGATTCTGATTCTCTACCATTCTTAGAACTACCGACACCTTTCTTGTGAGCCATGACGTTTTAGTTTTTAAATGTTAATTATTCTTCTGTAGCTTCAGCTTTTTTTGCTGCTTTCTTTTTTGGAGCAGCACTTCCGTTGATTCCCTCAATTACGATTTGAGTCAACGACTGTCTGTGTCCGTTTCTTTTTTTGTAACCTTTTCTTCTTTTCTTTTTGAAAACGATTACTTTGTCTCCTTTTAAGTGTTGTAACACTTTGGCTTCTACTGAAGCACCTTCTATAGCTGGGGCGCCTAAAGTGATGTTACCATTGTCGTCTAACAAAAGAACTTTGTCAAAAGAAACTTTTGATCCTTCTTCTGTAGCCAAACGGTGAACAAAAACTTTTTGGTCTTTGCTTACTTTAAATTGTTGCCCTGCTATCTCTACGATTGCGTACATAACAATAATGTTTAGTTAATTTTTAAGTGCGCAAATATACAACTATTTCTTTTACACACAACCCTGTTAAGTATTTTTTTCAAATCTTAGCAA
Source organism: Flavobacterium cheonhonense (assembly GCF_035671315.1). Taxonomy (NCBI): domain Bacteria; kingdom Pseudomonadati; phylum Bacteroidota; class Flavobacteriia; order Flavobacteriales; family Flavobacteriaceae; genus Flavobacterium; species Flavobacterium cheonhonense. The sequence goes on along the minus strand of NZ_JAXAVY010000001.1, from coordinate 842,884 downwards.
CAGCCTCTTAGCCAAAACAATATAATTGTGCGGGTTATCACATTTTTAGATAAAAAAAAGTACTTTTGTGTAACAAATTTAAAGGTTAGTTAACTAACTCAACAATCAACGAAAAAATTTCAATTTTTTATGAAAAAATCATTAATTGCTTTAAGTTCATTGCTTATGCTTGGAGGAACAGCACATGCTCAAAAGGTAGCTTTTGAAGAGTACGATTTACCGAATGGTTTGCATGTTATTTTACACAACGATCCGTCTGCACCGGTGGTGATTACTTCGGTAATGTACCACGTAGGTTCTAAAGATGAGAATCCGGAAAGAACAGGATTTGCTCACTTCTTTGAGCATTTATTATTCGAAGGAACTGAAAACATCAAAAGAGGAGAATGGTTCAAAATTGTAACTTCTAACGGAGGAACAAATAACGCCAATACTTCGGAAGACAGAACCTACTACTTTGAAGTTTTTCCTTCTAACAATACCGAGTTAGGATTGTGGATGGAATCTGAGCGATTAATGCATCCTGTTATCAATCAAATTGGTGTTGATACTCAAAACGAAGTCGTTAAAGAAGAAAAAAGATTACGTGTTGACAACCAACCTTACGGTCAATTGATTGCCGAGGTAAAGAAAAACATGTTCAAAAATCACCCTTACCGTTGGGCACCAATTGGTTCAATGGCGCACTTAGACGCAGCCACTTTAGAGGAATTCCAAGCGTTCAACAAAAAATTCTACACCCCTAACAATGCAGTTTTAGTAGTAGCCGGTCAAATTGATATGGCACAAACTAAAGCGTGGATTGAAAAATATTTCGGTCCTATTCCAAGAGGTGTTGAAATCAAAAAAGAAACTTTTACAGAAGCACCTATCACCGAGCCTATCAAAGCCCGTTACGAAGATCCGAACATCCAAAAGGAAATGGTGGTAGCCGCTTACAGAACACCATCGATGAAAACCCGTGACGCCAGAGTATTAGACATGATTTCTACTTATTTAAGCAACGGTAAAAGTTCTAAATTGTACAAAAAAATTGTAGACGATAAAAAGATGGCCTTACAAGTAGGTGCTTTCAACTATACCCAAGAAGATTACGGTCAGTACATTTTATACGGAATGCCGCAAGGTGAAAACACTTCGGCCGACTTGATCAGAGAAATCGATGAGGAAATTGTAAAAATGCAAAACGAATTGATTTCTGAGAAAGATTTTCAAAAATTGCAAAACATCTACGAAAGCAACTATGTTGACAGCAATGCCAGCGTAGAAGGTGTAGCCGAAAACTTAGCTACTTTCTATCTTTTATATGGTGATGTAAACTTAATCAATACCGAAATCGAAATCTTCCGTTCTATCACTCGTGAAGAAATCAGAGATATCGCTAAAAAATACTTGAACCCAAATCAACGTTTGATTTTGGATTATGTACCGGCCAAAGACAAAGCTCAAAACTAAGACTCAAAGTATCATGAAAAAAACAATTATAGTATTATCAAGCTTGTTTTTAACCTTAACTATGCAAGCACAAGACAGAACCCAACCAAAACCGGGTCCGGCACCAACTATTAACATCAAAAAACCGGAAACTTTTTCTTTGCCAAACGGCTTGAAAGTTTTAGTGGTTGAAAACCATAAATTACCTCGTGTATCTTTCAACTTATCTATCGACAACACTCCGTATGCGGAAGGTAACAAAAAAGGCGTTGACGATTTAACGAGCAGCTTAATCGGAAACGGTTCTACCAAAACATCGAAAGATGCTTTTAATGAAGAAATCGATTTCTTAGGCGCTAACATTAACTTTTTCTCTTCGGGCGCTTCTGCCAGTGGTTTGTCTAAACACTCGAAAAGAATTTTAGAATTGATGGCCGAAGGTGCTTTAATGCCTAACTTCACACAAGAAGAATTCGACAAAGAAAAAGAAAAACTAATCGAAGGCTTAAAAACGCAAGAGAAAAGCGTTCCTGCAGTAGCCGGAAGAGTAGAGCGAGTTTTAGCTTACGGGAAAAACCATCCTGCGGGTGAATACTTGTCAGAAGAAACCATCAACAACGTTTCTTTAGCCGATGTAAAAACCAATTACAGCACTTACTTTGTTCCTGAAAAAGCTTACTTAGTGGTAGTTGGCGATGTTAAAACCAAAGAAGTTAAAAAATTAGTAGAGAAATTATTCGGTTCATGGGTAAAAGCTACTGCGCCAAGATTAACTTACTCTAACCCAACCAACGTTCAGTATTCACAAATCAATTTTGTAGATATGCCGAACGCAGTGCAGTCGGAAATCACTCTTTTCAACACGGTAAACTTGAAAATGGGCGATGCCGATTTCTTCCCGGTAATTTTAGCGAATCAAGTATTTGGTGGCGATTTTAACAGCTACTTGAACATGAACTTGAGAGAAAAACACGGTTGGACATACGGTGCCCGCTCTAGTGTTGGTTTCGACAAAAACATGTACAGCCAATTCAGAGCCAATACGCAAGTAAGAAATGCAGTAACCGATAGTGCCATCACACAAGCTTTATACGAATTAAACCGTATCAGAACTGAGAAAGTTTCTGAAGAAGCATTAAACAACGTAAAAGCCGGTTACATCGGTCGTTTCGTAATGCAAGTAGAAAAACCGTCTACTGTTGCCCGTTATGCTTTAAACATTGAAACAGAAGGTCTTCCGGCTGATTTCTATGAAAACTACATCAAAAACATCAACGCCGTTACTCCGGATGATGTAATGAGAGTGGTAAACAAATACTTCTTAGCTGATAACTTAAGAATCTTAGTAGTAGGAAAAGCAGCTGAAGTTTTACCGGGATTAGAAAGTTTGAAAATTCCGATTTTCTTCTTTGATAAATTTGGTAATCCAACAGAAAAACCGGCTATGAAGAAAGCGATTCCTGCCGGCGTAACGGTAAAAACGGTAATCGACAATTATATCAATGCTATTGGTGGTGACAAAGCCATCAAAACTGTAAAATCAATTGCTTATTTAGGTTCTGCTAAAATCCCTCAAGCACCAATGCCGTTAACTTACACTTCAAAAATCGATTCTAAAGGAAGATTTGCTGAAGAATTATCAATGGCCGGAATGGGTTCATTGATGAAACAAGTGGTAAACGGAAATACCGCTTATGCTTCGCAACAAGGACAGAAAAAAGTAATGGAAGGCAAAGAATTGGCTGAAATGAAAGAAAGCGCTGTATTGTTTAGCGAAACTTTATTAGCTACTAAAGCCGGAGTAACGCTAAGCGGTATCGAACCTATGAACGGAAGCGATGCTTACACTGTTGTTGACGGCGATACTACTTACTACTTCGATGTAAAATCAGGCTTGAAAATTGCCGAAGCTTCTACAAGTGAACAAGGTGGTCAAAAAGTAACTCAAGTAACTACTTTTGGTGATTACAGAGACGTAAAAGGTGTAAAACTTCCTTTCAACCACATCATGAATGTTGGCTTTGAATTAGACATCAAAATGTCTGAAGTTAAAATTAACGAAGGTATTTCAGATGCTGATTTTCAATAATTGAAATCATACCAATAAAAAAAGACCGTTAGCAATAGCGGTCTTTTTTTTGTTTGAACCACATAGAGACATAGGAGATATTAATGCCTTTTTGTTACCATCAACAAAAAGTGAAACGCCTTTTGAATAAGCTTCAAAACCTATGTTATTATGCGGTTATTTCAGCGCTATTTTTTACTCGACAAATAAACGCCGACCAACACTACAAAAGCACCAACAAACTGCACCGGCGTTAACATTTCATTGTCCAACAATCCCCAAAAGAAAGCTACAACCGGAATCAAATAGGTAACGGATGTGGCAAAAACCGGAGACGAAATTTGGATCAATTTATAAAATAGCACATTGGCAATTCCGGTTCCGATGATGCCCAAAATGGCAATGTAAATCATCGCTTCCTTTACCGAAGTCAAATGCATTTTTGTGGTAAAATCGGTAAAAAACAAAATGCCCAAAGCCGGAAGTAACATTACCAAAAAATTCCCTGTAGTAATGGTTAAAGGCTTCAAATCGGATAAATATCTTTTGATCAAATTGACATTAGTGGCATAACACATCGAGGCTATTAACACCAAAATCGTGTACCAATAATTCTGATTCGGATGGTGTGCAGCTCCATTTAAAATAAGCAACATCGTTCCGGCAAAACCAACAAGCACTCCTATGATTTGCGTTCGTTTAAAGTCGAGACCAAAAACCACCGCACCCAATATTAAAGTATTCAAAGGCGTAAGCGAATTGAGTATCGAACTCACCGAACTACTGATTTGCGTTTGCGCAATGGCAAAAAGATAAGCCGGGATAAAAGTCCCGAAAAGCGAAGTTAGGGCAATGAATTTCCACTTGTGCAGCGGAATAGTTGTCAAACTTTTAAATCCGATTACTAACAAAAATAAGGCGCAAAACACTATGCGCAAGGAACCCAATTGAAACGGACTCAATCCTACCAATCCCTTTTTAATCAATATAAACGAACTGCCCCAAATTAAGGCCAGGACGATTAAAATAAGCCATTTTGTTTGTGTTGCTTTCATACGCAAATTTTGGATTTCAAATTTTGTAATTATTTTAAGAATAATAACTTTAATTTTTATTTATTTTTGTCTCTCAAACAAGCAATTACAATTAAAAATTAGGAATACCATGAATTTCACCAAATCTTTAGTAACCTTAGGCATCGTCTCATCTTTGTGTTTCAGCTGTAAAGACACTGCGAGCAAACCCGTTACCGAAAACGAAACCGAAGTTACCGCTACTAACGAAAAAACAAAGGCTGTAGCTGCAAAACCGGAAACAGCCAGTTTTAAAATAGAAGGAATGACCTGCGCTATGGGTTGTGCAAAAACTATCGAAAAGAAATTAGCCGATATGGATGGCGTGCAAAAAGCGACGGTTAACTTTGATAAAAAAGAAGCGACTGTAGAATTTGATGCTGCCGTATTAACTCCGGAAAAACTATATGCCACTGTAGAAGGAGCTGCCGACGGTAACACTTATAAAGTAGTCAAAAAATAATCCCAACAAATTTCAGTTAATGAAGAAGGAGCTCTCAGGAGTTCCTTTTTTTATTTAGTTTGCTTCGCTCGTTCCGCTCCGTTCCATCTATCGGCCTTGAGTCCATTGAATAGATTCAATCAAATGCTGCATGTCGTTTCGAATGTAATCGGCGGCCGGCATAATCGAATCAAAATTGGGTTTAGCATAAAAATACACCGAACCGGTTACAAAATGTTTGACACTGTCGGTAGCATAAAACTGTGCATTAGTGGCGGCATTACCACTCACACGATAAAACATACCGTATACTTTTTTATCGTTATTGATGAACGGCTGCTCTAAAATATCATCGGCCTTAATAACATGCTCGTAAGTCAACTTTTGAGCGTCGCGCAACAATTTATCAATATCGTTGTTTACCGTCTTATAAGTAAGATAAATGGTCGCCTTCATCTTTGGATAATGGATGGTGAACTCGCAATTTTGAGTCGCTTTTATCTTGGCTTTTTCATTCATTTCAAACGTAAACGGACACGGATTACTGAACGTAGCGTACTTAGCCACCTCATAATCCAAACGCAATTGTCCGGCCGGTTTGGGCAACACTTCATTTTTACATCCAACAAAAGTTAACAGTAAAAAAACCGTCAATAACCCTACAACTTTATTCCTCATCTTACTTTATTCCAAAGTTACTTTTAATTGTTTCACTCTTTTTTTATCAACTACTTCAACGGTGAAAGTCACAGTAGAAAAGTGGATTTTTTGACCTTTCTTCGGGAAATTACCTAAAATTTCTAAGATAAAACCGGCCAAGGTTTCAGCTTCTCCTTTTCGATCATCAAAAGCTTCTTCATCAACATTGACAATGCGATAAAAATCTTTGAGATTCATTTTACCTTCAAACAGAAAATTCTTCTCGTCAATTTGCGAATAGCTGATGTTCTCGTCATCAAACTCATCCGAAATGTCGCCCACAATTTCCTCAATCACATCTTCTAAAGAAACCAAGCCCGAAGTACCGCCGTATTCGTCAACTACTATTGCTAAATGGCTTTTCATGCTTTGAAAATCCTTCAGCAAATCGTCGAGTTTTTTGTTTTCAGGCACAAAAAACGGTTCGCGCAACAACGAATTCCAATTGAATTCCTTTTTATGAATATGCGGAATCAAATCTTTTACAAACAAAACGCCTTCGATATGATCGATATTTTCGCGGAAAACGGGAATTCGCGAATAGCCTTTTTCAACAATCTTCGGATAAATCTCGGCGAAAGATTCTTCAATCTCGAGCGCAAAGATATCAATTCTCGGACTCATTACTTGCTTGGTATCGGTATTCCCGAAAGAAACGATGCCTTCCAAAATTTTTTGTTCTTCCGAAGTAGTATCGTCAGCCGAGGTCATCTCCAAAGCTTGCGATAGTTGGTCAACCGAAATATTGGTTTTTTGTCTGCCTAATTTTTTATGTAAATAAACTGTAACAGCGCGCATAGGCAAACTTAAAGGCGATAACAATTGGTCTAATATCCAAAGCGGTCTAGCAATACCGGATGAAAATTTAATATTATTTCGGCTGGCATAAACTTTAGGCAATACTTCGCCGAAGAGCAAAATGAGAAAAGTAACCAAAACAACTTCAACCACAAACTTCACTAACGGTGAAACTATCCCGGCAAAAAAGGAATTCGATAAAAAAGAAAAGATAATCACTATCCCGATATTGACAAAATTGTTGGCCAAAAGCAAAGTAGCCAGTAGTTTTTTGGGTTTTTGCAACAATTGGGAAACCAACTGAGATTTGGTGGGATTTTGCTGAGAAAGCTTGGTCAAATCATTCTGAGATAACGAAAACAAAGCTACTTCTGCGGCTGAAATCATAGCCGAACAAAACAACAACAAAACAATGACTAAACTTCCAAAAAGCAAGTTGGTATCAAGAGTATCGAGAAAAGTCAAACCGGGCTCGGGGTCCAAAAGTATCAAGGTTAGTTAAACAATGTCAAAACGGCAAATCGTTCTCAGGATTGGCGGTATTGGGCGACTCAAAGTTAGCAGGTTTAGCTTCTAAATTTTGGGGTGTTTTGATGCCTTCCACCTCTTTCTTGGTGGTTAAAAAAGTGAATTCGGTTACCTGAATTTCCGTGGTGTATTTGGTAGTGCCGTCTTCAGCTTGCCATTGACGGGATTTGATGCGACCTTCCACATAAATTTTATCACCTTTAGACAAATATCTTTCACAAATTTCCGCCGCTTTGTTTCGAACCACTAAATTGTGCCATTCGGTGGAAGTGATTTTTTCGTTGGTTTGTTTGTTGATGTAAACCTCATTAGTGGCCAACGGAAAACGACCGATGCAATTGCCACCCTCGAAATAGTGCATTTTTACTTCGTCACCTAAATGACCGATAAGCATCACTTTATTTAATGTCCCATTCATTTTTTCAGCAATTTGTTCTTTTCAAATTTACAGCTTTTTTTGAAATTTAAAACCTTTCGGCTTCAATAAAATTGTGAATTACAATCGGAAACGGCAATTTTTTGACTGATTTCCAGTTGGTTCCTTCGGAAAGCTTGCCTGCTACTCTAACTTTCCAAAAGCAAATATTCAAATGCTGATGGGTTAACTTGTGTACCATTACTGCTTCATTGAATCGCGATATGTCGAGTATTTTATTTTCTACATAGGTATGTTTAAGCAGCAAATCAGATAATGCTTCAGGCGACAAATCGTTATCAGTTTCAAGTAACGGAAACTCGTATAAATTGTGCCAAATGCCTTTTTGGGTTCGTTTTTGAATGAGTGTATTGTTGACCTCATCTTCAAAAACCAAATAAGTAAAAAAACGGGTTCTGACTTTTACTTTCTTTGATTTTATGGGCAACTGAGCTACTTTCTTTTTTTGTAACGCAGCGCAACTGTTGTTAAAAATACAGTTAGCACAATCCGGATTCTTAGGTACGCACTGTAAAGCTCCGAATTCCATTATGGCTTGATTGAACAAATTGGCTTCCCCGGCGGGCAACAATTCGGCGGCCAATTGCGTGAATTCTTTCTTGGCGCCGGAAGAGGCAATATCAGTTTCCACTTCAAAATAACGAGACAACACTCGGTACACATTGCCGTCAACCACAGGAACACTCTCATTATAGGCAAACGAAGCGATGGCGGCTGCGGTATATTCACCTATGCCTTTCAGCTTTAGCAATTCGGCATAGTTGGCGGGAAACTTCCCATTGAATTCAAAAGCAACTTGCTGGGCTGTTTTATGCAAATTTCTGGCTCTGGAGTAATAGCCCAACCCTTGCCATAATTTGAGCACTTGCTCTTCATCGGCTTTGGCCAAATCAAACACGGTAGGAAATGCTTCGGTAAAACGCAAAAAATAAGGCAATCCTTGCGCTACACGCGTTTGTTGCAACATGATTTCGGAGAGCCAAATAAAGTAAGGATCAATCGTATTTCTCCAAGGCAAGTCGCGTTTGTTTTGTAAATACCATTGGATTAGAGATTTAGAGAAATTCATAGCGGAATTTAGGTTTACAAAAATAAATCTTTATGTGATTAAATTTTAATAGATTATGCTTGAAATATTCTTTTTTTAATTCATATATTTGCAACCTCAAAAATTTACACATAATATTAAATACGAAAGAAAATGACGAAAGCAGATATCGTAGCGAAGATTTCAGAAAAATTAGGCCTTGAAAAAGGAGATGTACAAGCCACTGTTGAAGCGTTTATGGAAGAAGTAAAAACTTCATTAGAAACCGGCGACAATGTATATTTAAGAGGTTTTGGTAGCTTCATCATCAAAACAAGAGCTGAAAAAACAGGAAGAAACATTTCTAAAAATACTACTATCAAGATTCCTGCTCACAATATTCCGGCATTTAAACCTGCTAAAGTATTCGTAGAATCAGTAAAAACCAATACTGAAGTAGCAGTATAATAACTTATTTATTAATCACAAAAACACAAGCTTATGCCAAGTGGTAAAAAAAGAAAAAGACATAAGGTAGCAACGCACAAACGTAAAAAAAGAGCGAGAGCTAACCGTCACAAAAAGAAAAAGTAGTTCTAAACTACTTTTCTTTTTTTAAAAAACGTTCATTGAAATGGAATTTTAGATATCAAATTTCAAATATTAAATATAGTGCTGCGGCATTAAGTCAAATATTTAAAATCATAAATCTAATATTATTCCCCCGGGTAACAACATTACCTGTTTAAAATGTTTAATCCATCCCTATTGTTGATTTAGGAATTAGGAATTAGGAATTAGGAATTACAAATCCTTAATCCAAAATCCTTAATCCTTAATTGAAAATACGGATAAAAATTTACAACATGAATAAAGAACTAATCATCCGTAGTGGTGAGAATGCTGTAGATTTTGCCTTATTAAAAGATGGAAAACTAATTGAATTACACAAACAGGAAGACACCAGTAATTTTCAGGTTGGTGATATTTTTATCGCCAAAATCAGAAAACCTGTGGCCGGTCTAAACGCGGCGTTTGTAAACGTAGGCTTTGAAAAAGATGCCTTTTTACATTACCACGATTTAGGACCAAACTTGGCTTCTTATTTGAAATTCATAAAACTTGTAAGCGCAGGTAAACTAAAAGATTTCTCCCTAAAAAACTTTCAGTTTGAAAAAGAGATTGATAAAAACGGTGCCATCTCAGACATACTGAGTGCCAATCAATCTGTATTAGTTCAAGTAGTCAAAGAACCTATTTCTACCAAAGGCCCAAGAATCAGCACTGAGCTGTCTTTCGCCGGTCGTTTTGTAGTGTTAGTGCCTTTCTCCGACCGCGTTTCTATTTCTCAAAAAATAGAATCCAAAGAGGAAAAAGACCGACTCAAAAAACTAGTACAATCCATCAAACAAAAAGGTTTCGGGGTTATTGTGAGAACAGTAGCCGAAGGCAAAAGCATAGCCGAACTAGAAAAAGATTTGCAGAACTTAATGAATCGATGGACTGCAATGTGTAAAAAATTACCAACTGCTCATCATCCTTCCAAAATATTAGGAGAACTTAATAAAGCTTCTTCTATTTTGCGAGATGTATTCAATGATACTTTCACCAGTATCCAAGTTGATGATGCAGAGTTGTACCAAGAAACCAAGGACTATTTAGCCGAAATAGCCCCTGATAAACAAAAAATTGTTAAGCTTTACCAGTCGAAAGACTTGCCGTTGTTTGAGAAATACCATATCGAGCGACAAATCAAAACGTCTTTTGGGCGTACCGTATCCATGAGTAAAGGTGCCTATTTGATTATAGAACATACCGAAGCTTTACACGTTATCGACGTGAACAGCGGAAACCGTTCTAACAAAGCCACCAATCAAGAAGATACCGCCCTCGAAGTCAACATGATAGCTGCCGCCGAAATCGCCCGACAATTGCGTCTGCGCGATATGGGTGGTATCATCGTAGTGGATTTTATCGATATGCAAAATCCGGACAACCGTCAAGTATTATTCAACTTCCTTCGTGAAGAAATGAGCGACGACAAAGCCAAACACAAAATCTTACCGCCGAGTAAATTCGGATTAGTCCAAATCACTCGCCAACGCGTAAGACCAGAAGTCAATATCGAGACCCGAGAAGAAAATCCGAATAATTTGAGCGGCGATGTAGATGCGCCAATTCAAATTATCGACAAGATTAACTTCTCCCTCGAAAAGATTATCAAAGACCACAGCGGCATCAAGCTTAATGCCCATCCGTTCGTGGCCGCTTACCTTAAAAAAGGTTTTCCATCAATACGTTCAAAATGGCTTTTTGAACATAAAAAATGGGTAAAAATCATACCACGTGACGCTTACACGTATTTAGAGTATCATTTCTTCGACAAAGACGGAAATGAGATCAAGGAATAAAAGAAGAAACCATCCCGTTTTCATAACGCGGATGGTTTTTTTATGCTTTTTTGCTAAAGCAAAAATACCTGAAGCCCACCGGGCTTCCTCCTCTTAATATCAAATCACGTGACGCTTACACGTATTTAGAGTATCATTTCTTCGATAAAGACAGAAATGAGATCAAGGAATAAAAAAAGAAACCGCCTTTCGAAAGATTGCTTTCAGCCTGTTCGGCCGCGAGCGTCCTCAAGTAGGCGGTTTTTGTGTCTTTTTGGGAGCTATTTCCGGCTATACGCTCTATCTTTACTGTTATTGCATAACAGCAAAGGATGCCGCTGCTATCCGGGCTAGGACTAATCCTTTATAATCTCCACTCTTCTCTTAATCTCATTCCCAAATTCATCCGCTACCGTAATATAATGCACTCCTGTTTCCGCAGCAATCGGCATTTCGTGAAAGGTTTGCGTCGTGCCTTTGTAGTCGTTATCCACATACCAAAATAGTTTGGCTTCCCTATTGGAATGCGCCACTTTTACAATTACCGGCTGTACTTTGCTGTTAAAATCCTTAGTCAAATAAATCTTACTGTTCGTTTTGGGATATATAAAATCCATTACCGCTTGTTGTGTCGGCTGACAATCGGCTCGGTACGGCGGCACCGTTTTGTAATCAATATGCAAACTCTTGTAATACCATTCCATCACCGGTGGTAGTATAAACCATTTGGTAGTTACTATCTTATCCACATCCTCGCAACTGCTGTTCACCCTAAACTGCCGCGATGCATCCAAATGTACCAACTTGTGATACGGACAAATCGCAGTTTTCTTGCCGCTACGAGTGATGAGCTGTTTGATTTTCGGGCAATCGTCTTGGGCTAAATGACCACTTTGTTTACAAACCTCAGCATATTCCAAATCGTTCAACGGCGGTTGGAACCATTTTTTCCGAGGCAACAAATTAAACACATCAAACAAGATAGGTGCTGCGCTGTCCACTCCGGTCAATTCCGGTCGGCCTTCACCATTGGCATTGCCAACCCATACACCAACCACGTAACGCGAATTAGTACCTATCGCCCAAGCATCGCGATTTCCAAAACTGGTTCCGGTTTTCCAAGCCAATTCTAAAGAGGAATCGTAAAACTTCCAAGCTTCATCACCTTCCGGTCGGTTGACTTCCTTCATCGCATTATACGTTAAATAAATAGCGCCTGCACCGAAAATGTTTTGCTGAAAACTATCATCGCCAAAATCCTGTTGAAAGTCGTTCACATAATTCAACTCGGCAAACTCTTTACTACGGTACTTTCCGTTCGACTGATTGAAATAATTAATCGTAGCCGACATATTGGCATAAGCCCGACACAAATCCCACAAATTGCTCTCGGCACCGCCTAAAATGAGCGATAATCCGTAATGATCGGGATGTTGGTTGATGTTTCTGAGCTTCAATTTTTGCGTCAACTCGTAAAATTTGTTCACGCCGTGTTCCTGCAACATCAACACCGACGGAATGTTCAGCGAACGCGATAAAGCGCGCTGTGCCGGTACGGCTCCGTCAAAAGTCAGGTTAAAATTCTGCGGCGAATACCCGGAAATTTGCGTAGGAATATCAGCCACCAAAGTATTGGGCAATAGTTCACCTTCGTCAAGCATGGAAGCAAACAACAGTGGTTTCAAAACGCTACCCGTACTTCGCGGCGCGCCAATGATGTCTACATCTTTATCGTGGTCTTTGTCCGTAGGCGAATTGCCTACATAACCAATGACATTGCGGTTTTGAATGTCGATGACCATAATGGCCAAATTGTGCACCTCGTTTTGTTTGTACTGATTGTAATACTGTTGCGCGATTTGATTCACTCGGTTTTGCAACGAAATCGCAACGGTGGTTTTAATGCGTTTGCCTTCATCGGTTTTGGCAATTCTTTGCAGCAAATGCGGCGCAATTTGTGGTAAATTATAGGGTTTTTGAGGCAAAGGTTCTTTAACGGCCAATTCGTATGTGAGTTGGTCTATGACTTTTTCATGATACAGTTTGAGCAACAAGGCATTGCGTTTGCGCAACAACTTAACCTGATTTTTCCCGGGATAAATCAAACTCGGCGCATTGGGCAATACCGCCAAAGTAGCACTTTCCGCCCAAGATAATTGGTACGATTGCACGCCGAAATACCGCCAAGACGCCATTTCTAATCCGACCACATTACCGCCAAAAGGCGCATGAGCAGCATACAATTCGAGAATTTTTTCTTTGGAATGTCGGAATTCCAAACGCGTCGCCAAAACGATCTCGATGGCTTTTTCAAAGTAAGTGCGCTTTTTGTTTTGACGCGACAAACGAATGACTTGTTGGGTCAACGTACTACCGCCGCGAACCACTCTTCCGGCGCTTCGGTTTTGCTGAAAAGCCTTAACCATAGCCACCGGATTGAATCCGGGATGGTGGTAAAAATGTTCGTCTTCAAAGTAAACCAAGCATTTCTTAAATTTTTCAGGCACGCTGTCTTGAGCGGGAAAACGCCATTGACCGTCACGGGCTATTTTGGCCGCTAATAACTCGCCTTCACTACTTTCTATAACAGTCGCATAAGGCGAATCGAATAAAACACGGGGCAACGAAAAATAATAGACGAGCAACAGTATAAAAAATACCGCTGATTTCTTGGGATTCCTTTTGATATAAGTAACGAAGCGTTGCGAGAACACTTTGATTTTTGCTTTCATTTTGTTTGCTAACCAATAAAATTAACCGCAAAGTTCGCAAGGTGTTACGCAAAGTCCGCTAGAAAAATCTCTTTTGGCGAACTTTGGGCTTGCTTGGCGTCTTTGCGGTTAAACATTTATTTCACCACTTCTACCCATTGTCCTTTAGTACGCGCTATAAACTCGTTGTCATACATGGCTTCACATTGCAAGCCCGGCAAATAGTATTTCCCAAGGTAAGAAGCATTCAACAGGATTTTAAACTGTCGCGTTTCCGAAGGTTTTAAACTGAAATAGTAATTGGCGCGGTCGTCGCGGATGTCAATGTAATCGGCTACGTTGTCGGTAGCACTGCCAAAATCGGTGTAGCGGGTGTTGACTATTTCAAACCCTGACGGCACTATTTGCGATAGCGCAATATTTTCCACTCTTTCGTTCTTGCGGTTGGTTAGCGTAACCTCGGCGTAGAACTCGGTTCCTTGCGCTATTTTCGACACCGAAATCACTTTGCCTTTTCGGTCTTTGAAGACCAAACCGGCCGACACATTTTGCTGCATTGGTTTTTCACTGCCCACCGGAAGAATACCACTATTCAGGATACGAACAAACAAAGTGTTCTTCTTGTTGTTTTTAAGTGTAACCGAATTGCTGCCCATTTTCACCGACAAGGTTCTTTGGGCTACCGTTTTATCGGTTGCAATCACTTCGGTTTTGCCATTGTTGGTAAACTGAACGGAAACGCCTTTGCTGCCGTTGGATTTGGCGAATTTGGCCATCGCATACAAACCATAAGCCGTGGTTTGGGTGCTCATCCATTGTTTGCTCGATAAATTTTTAGCCAATTTGGTAGCCATGGCAAAGGCCTTTTGTTTTTGACCTAACAAAATCAGCGTTTCTAAAGCCATAGCTCTATTTCTCTCGGCGGAACCGTAGTAGTAATAGTAGTAGCCATCTTCGGTGTTTTGTTCGTCAATGAAAGATTTACTCAACAAAGACATCCCGGCGGCATTTTGTTTTAGCATGGCATAACAAGCCGCCAAACGCAATTTGCTTTCGTTAGAAATACCAACCGTTTCGCGCAATCTGTTCATTGAAGCCAAATCGGGTGCACCGGCCAAAGCCAAAGTGTACAAACGGTAAGCTTGTGCCAAATCGTTGCCATAGGATTTTTCAAAACGCCATTGTTTGGCTGCTTTTTGTTGGTAAGACAACCATTTCGATTTGAAACTGATGGGCAATACATAGCCTTTTTTCTCGGCTTCAATCAAGAAATGTCCGGCATAGGAAGTGCCCCAATCGTCTGCATCTACATTGCCCGGCCAATACGACAAGCCTCCGTTAGGCAATTGGAAATTCCCCAAACGCTTGATGCCGGCCATGACATTCTTCTGGATATTTTGCTTGCGAACCGCATCTAAGTCCATAATCTCCGTCAAATACAACTGCGGAAAAACGGAAGAAGTAGTTTGCTCCACACAACCATGTGGGTACTGGATTAAGTAATCCAATCTTCGACTGAAATCAACGGTTGGCGACGAGGAAACTTCCATTTTGGCTTTGTTACTGCCACTTACCCCAAAGGTTTTCCAGCTAATGGTTTTGGAACTGTTTGGCGGAATCACCACATCGGTAAAATCATTCGTAATCGGATTCGGGTTCGTCACATCAATCTCGACAGCGTAAGTCGATTTTTCTTTGCCGGAAACAGCAGTAATTTCGATTTTGCCGATACCCGTAGTGGCGCCGACTTCCAAATTAAAATAGCCCATTTTTTCATCCGGTTCGGTAAACTTGATAACTTGACTCGACTTACCAATCACCCTAACACTGTTATTGGTTTTGATTTGCAAGGTGACATTTTTAATGTATTTCTCGGTTGCGAACAAGGTAACCGGTAACGTAACTTTTTCAGAAGGTGAGATTTTTCGAGGCAGTGAAGCCAAAATCATGAGCGGACTTTTCACCGGAGTGGCTTTTTCCGCCATACCGTAAGCACTGGTTTTGGCATCAGCAGCTACTACCATAGTGCGAACAGAACCAATGTATTTCGGCAATTTGATTTGGTGAGTCTTCGAACCGCCGTTCAATTCAAAAGGACCATAATATAAAACTACCGGTTTGAAACGGTTGGCTTTTTTGGCTTTTCCACCTCCTGCATCGGCATCACCACCGATACTGAAAACCTGATTTACTTTACCGCCATAAGCGCCAATCACATCATCATAAATATCCCAAGTTCTTACACCCAAAGATTCACGAGTGTAAAAACTGGTCCAAGCATTCGGTGTTTTGAATCGGGTTAAATCCAGCAATCCTTCATCCACCACGGCTATGGTGTAAGTCATTTTTTTGCCTTTCTTTTCAGAGACTTTAACGTTGATGGTTTGCTCCGGACGCAACACATCCGGCATCGTGAGTACAGGTTCTAAAACCGTATTTTTATCGATAACTTCTATTGGAACGATACCGTACATGCGGATAGGCAAATCGTTTTTGGTGGACGCATGCGGTTGCAGTAAAGAAATGTTGATGTACACATTCGGCGCCATATCTCCGGTAATCGGCAACTCGACCGTCGTTTCACCTTTTTTTGTTTTGGCCCAAATGGTTTTCAATACTTTGGTGCCGTTTTCAATGGAAATCATTGCTCTGCCGCCTTCGCTAGACGGGAAGAAAATTTTGGCTTTATCGCCTACCGCATAATTGGTTTTATCGGTAGAAAAACGAAGCATCGTAGCCGATTCACCATCCGTATTTCTCGACTTAGCCGACCACCAAGGCATATCGATATAGACTCTGACTCCGGTAGCGTGACCGTCATTCGGATCGGTTACACGTACCAAATAATTACCCCATTCGTCATCCGGCACTACAAAAGAAACACTGCCTCTACCCGATGCATCGGTATTGATAAAAAAGTTTTTGTACGCGATAGTCGCATTAGAAGTGTTGTAACTGGACAAATCATCGTTAGAGGCATCCCACCACCAGCGTGATTCCATTCGGTACACACTGACTTGCAGATTTCTCACTGCACGCGGACGACCGGTTTCACTTAGCGTAACTATGTCAAATCGGTTAGCCCTTCCAGTTTCAATCATCCCGTATTTGTTGGGTTCAGGCGATTTGATACCGACATAAGTCGCGTAAGGCGAATAGTTGGTGGAAGCCACATCGGTACTTACATCGCCTCCGTTTTCATATACTTTGGTAATGAAAGCGGCGCGCAACATTCCCGGTGCTTGGCCTTCGATGTTCGGTTTAATCGGAATAGAAGCACGTCCGTTGCCATCGACTTTGCCGGAGAAAATATTGATTTCTTCGGTATAAAATCTACGCGTTGGATCGTCGAAAACATAGTTGGCAAATCCTTTAAAAGTGGTGACTTGTTGTGAAAACTTCGCTTGCACTTCGGTTTTTAAATCCTTAGCCACAGCGCCGTGTAACCATAAAACCTGCATGTTGTTGATGTTTTCTTTATTGGCCGAAAGCACCGACTCGTTAAAACTGTTTTTAATTTTTAATCGATTCGGTTTGATGGTTTCGATTTTGATGCTTTTGTAAAATCGCGCGCCTCCAACACTTACCACGGCTTCCCAATTTCCGGTGATGTCGCTGGTTTCAGTTGGAATGACGAATTTGTAATGGTTTAAATCGTTCAGTTTTTGTACCGATTCGTAAACCGTTTTGCCTTTAGGGTCGTTCAGTTTTAATTTAATCGGATGCGAAGCCGGCAATTTGTTGGCATTATCATTTAAGATAAAAGACAAATACACGGTATCGCCGGGACGCCAAACGCCTCTTTCTCCGTAGATGTAACCTTTGATGCCTTTTTGCAGGGTTTCGCCTGACACATCAAAATTACTCAACGACAATGACAGCTCATCATCTAACTTCACATAAGTACTTTGATCGCCTTTGGTTACTATAGCAAAGTAGGCGTATTTTTCCAACTGAAAAGAAGCCAAACCATCGCCATCAGTTTGGGAACCGGCAATTTTTTGTTGTTGGTAATTGTACAAATCCACCGTAGCGCCTGAAACCGCAGCAGTAGTCACAATATCACTAACAGCTACCACCACAGATTTGTCAGTGCCTCTTTTAGCAATGACACCCAAATCGGAGGCCAAAATATTGGTTCCGACTCTGGTATTGTAGAAATAATAGTTAGTGCAAGGATCTTGTCGCTCGCGCCATTCGTAATCTTGTTCGTAATAGTAATCGTAACCGCTGTTGCTGTAATTGATGTCGTCTTCCGCTACGGGTTCATCATCTTCTTCGTTGTTGTAATCTTCGTCGTCTTCAGCACTTACCGAAGTACATTTGTACATTGAATACTCTTTTTTAAAGGAAAACTCAACGCGATAAATGGCGCCCGGTTCGGGTTTGATAATCTTAGACAAATCCAAAGCGTAAGTATTCCACTTGGTGTAATCGATAAGGTTATTTTGCTTGAGTTCGATTTTGGTTTTGGCTACCGATTGTCCAACTCTACGCAAGTTTTCGGTACCGTTGAGATTGTTGTCTTGCAAAAATTGTAAGATGTTATTTTTGTAAATTTTAAAGACTTTCACGTCAACAGCATTCAGATTCGCCGCTTCAAAATTGATTTTTAAATTGTTGGAACTCGGTAAAATCGTACCGCTTTTGAGCAATTTTACGCCGGGTTTTACTTGTTCAAACAGCAACTTTTCGGAGTAGTTTTGCTTCATCTTGTAGCCGTCAATGTTTTCAATACCTTGAAATACTTCGACTAACTTGCTTCCGGAAAATCCGGTTTCAGCGGCAGCAACAGCTTCCACAATTTCTTCCACAGCAACAGCAGCAGTGTCAACAGCAGCCATAGCCGTATCGACAGTTGCGGTAGTAGTACCGCGGTCGACTTTAGAATCAGGTTCTTTGTTGTAAAACACTTTTAAAACATTCCCCATCGTGGCAAACTTAAGGTTGTTGGTGTTTTCAATGGCCACTAACCCTTTAAAATCCTGGTCTTTTCTGAGTGGATCGGAAAAATTAATCAGCACCGATTGGTTGTTGGCATCGCCTACTTCAATCTTCAAGACTTTAAACTGGTTTTTCCCCGGAATCGGGAATTTGGTCACGCCTTTTTGGTCAATGTCAACCGCATCGCCATCCCAGTTGATAAAAATCTCACTGTCGTCATCAAAACGTTGAATACTGTCGATCATAAATTTAAAATCGGTACTCGTACTCAAAGCTTTGTCGAATTTGATTTTGAGTTTTTTATCGTTTTGTGTAACCTCAATAATTTTTTGGGCTTCTTCTAACGTAAGGTTATCGGCGGTTTTTAAATTACCGTTCAAGTAGTACCAATCTTTGCTGTACGATTGCAAATCTTGGGTGTTGACGATAAAATCTTGCTTAATGGTTTTGACAGAAAAATTGAAATTGGCCAATTCTTTAGGCACTTTATTGGTAATTTCCGAAAGTCGCAACGTAATTTGATAGAGCGTATTTTGCTCTAATTTTTCATTGGGAATGAAAGCGATAGTGTTGGGCGACAAGGCAACCACTTTACCACTCACACTTGGAGAAACGTCAAACAAATCGCTGTCTAATTCCTGATTGGGTTTCCAATCGCTTTTGTTGAATGCCAACTGTACCCTGAAGTCGGAGTTGACCGAGACAAAGCCCGATGAAAATCCTGTAATGTAATCTTTGTAAAGAGAGGGATCTGAATCAAAATCGGAAGCCGATTTTTTAGAACAGGATTGCCATAGTAACATGGCAACAAGCAAACCTAGAATCTTGCTGGTTTTCATCGTTTTAAAAGGAATTATTTGTTAGAACTTTTGCCTTGGAATTTTTCTCCAATTAGCATCATAACGCTAAAATTATTAAAATATTATTTACGTTATGAATAATTTTTTAAGAATATTTTTCTGAATTTTTTATGGGCGTTTGGCTGCAAAAAATCTGATCATTAATTCGGCCGCTTGTTCAGCCAAAACACCTTTAACCACTTGGGTTTTAGGATGTAATTGGGTGCCTAATTTTTGGAAACCACGTTGCTCATCAGAAGCGCCGAAAACCACTTTGGAAATCTGACTCCAGTACAAAGCACCGGCACACATTTGGCAAGGTTCTAATGTAACGTACAAAGTGCAACCTTTGAGGTATTTGCCACCGATAAAATTGGCCGCCGAAGTAATGGCTTGCATCTCGGCATGAGCGGTTACATCGTGTAACATTTCGGTGAGGTTATGGCTGCGGGCAATCACTTTGTTATCGATTACAATAACGGCACCCACGGGAATTTCGCCTTTTTCAAAAGCCATTTCGGCTTCCTGCAAGGCTTTCTTCATAAAATACTCGTCGGTGAAAGGATTTTCCATAAAACAAAAATACAATTTCAATTCGTACATTTGTGGCATGTCAAAAAAATTGCTGCAACAAATCAATACGCCATCGGATTTAAGAAAACTCGACCCGTCTCAATTACCGGAGTTGGCCAGAGAGTTGCGTGAGTTTATCATTGATATCGTTGCCGTAAAAGAAGGTCATTTGGGCGCCAGTTTGGGTGTAGTTGAATTGACTATTGCTTTGCATTATGTGTTTAATACCCCAGAAGATTTACTGGTTTGGGATGTTGGGCATCAAGCCTACGGACATAAAATTTTAACCGAAAGACGAACAAAATTTGACACCAACCGACAATTGGGCGGCCTTTCCGGATTTCCGAAACGCAGCGAAAGCGTTTATGATACTTTTGGGGTGGGCCATTCTTCTACTTCCATTTCTGCGGCTTTAGGTATGGCGATTGCGTCCCAGCTTAAAGGTGAAAACAAACACCATATCGCCGTGATTGGCGATGCCTCAATTGCCAGCGGAATGGCGTTTGAAGGTTTGAATCATGCCGGAGTAACCGATGCCGATTTGCTGGTGATTTTAAACGATAATGCCATCGGAATTGATCCGAGCGTTGGTGCTTTGAAAAACTATTTAACGGCGGTTAAAGAAGGGAAAAACCCGAAGCAGAATAACATGATTAAGTCGCTTAATTTTGATTATTCCGGACCCATTGACGGTCATGATTTGCCAACGTTAATCAAAGAGTTGGAACGACTCAAAAAAGTAAAAGGACCGAAGTTTTTACACATCATAACCACCAAAGGAAAAGGCTTACAACAAGCCGAAGAAGACCAAGTGAAATACCACGCACCAGGTAAATTTGATGCCACTACCGGAGAAATTATCAAAAAATCAGAGGAACATTTACCGCCGAAATTCCAGGATGTTTTTGGATTAACACTGGTTGAACTGGCTAAAAACAACCCTAAAATAATTGGGATTACTCCGGCCATGCCCAGCGGTAGTTCGATGAAATTTATGATGGAAGCTTTCCCGAATCGCGCTTTTGACGTTGGGATTGCCGAACAACATGCGGTAACGCTTTCCGCCGGAATGGCCACCCAAGGCATGGTGGTTTTTTGCAATATTTATTCCACTTTTCTGCAACGCGCCTACGACCAAGTGATACACGATGTAGCCTTGCAAAACCTACCGGTAATTTTTTGTTTAGACCGCGCAGGTTTAGTGGGCGAAGACGGAGCTACACATCACGGGGTTTTTGACATCGCCTATTTGCGTTGTATTCCGAACCTTATGATTTATGCGCCTAAAGATGAAATCGATTTGCAAAACATCCTTTATACGGCTTCTTTAGGATTGAAACATCCGATAGCGATTCGTTATCCGCGAGGCAGAGGTAAAAATGCCGACTGGAAATTCCCGAGCGATTTCCAAAAAATAGAAGTTCGTAAAGCGCAAAAACTCAAAAAAGGCAAAAAAGTCGCCATTTTATCTACCGGAACGATTGCGACTAATGTAACTGCTGCGTTAAATGAAATAGAAGAAGACGGCCATTTTGCCCACTATCATTTTGGGTTTGTCAAACCTTTAGACGAAAAGAAACTGCACAAAATTTGCGATAAATTTTCAACGATTATTACCGTGGAAGATGGCGTAACCACCGGGGGATTTGGAAGTGCTATACTTGAATTTGCCGCGAAAAACGATTACGTCAACGAAGTTTTCCTTTGTGGCGTTCCCGATTACTTCATCGAACACGGCACGGTAGATGAGTTGCAACAATTCTGCAATATCGATGTCGATGGTTTGAAATCGCTTTTCTCCACTGTATTAGAAGAAGACGAATAACTACGCTGATTCTATAAAGCGGTTTTTGGCCTCAGAATCTGGCAGGCGAGTGTCAAATATTCGAAGAATCCGTGAAATAAAAAGCTGTCTGAGCAAAGCGAGTTCTTTTTATTTAGGATTCGAGAAAAAATTTGACCGCCGAAGATTCTTAGCCTTGACTTTTTTGTCACTTTTTGTGTCAAGACAAAAAGTGAAATTAAGCCGTCACAATCTTGTTCAACTCCACCGCTTTACCATCGGTTAGCATCGAGATGAAGTGGCAAATGTGCAGCAATCGTTCGTACAGACTTTCTTTTTCCAAATGGTGTTTCTCGGGTAAAATCTTCATTAACAACTTATCGTAATTCGTGGCTTTACCATCATAAGTATTGTTGTAGGCTGTAATGAATTTATCGAGTAAATTATTGATGATTTGGTAGCCCGAGAGTTCCTTTTCAATCACTTCCCGACTTTGGTAAATGTTTTTGACGCTCAATTTGATAATGTCGTCCATTTGCGCTTTGTATTTACTTTTGTCGGTTAAGGCGAAATGGAATTTCCCTTGCAAGATTGCTTCTTCGTTTTCAACAAATACACGAACCGCATCATTAATCAAATTCCCGATAGCCAAAGCGCGCAAATAGCTGATGCGGTCTTCTTTGGTGGTCAACGATTGGTATTTCGCCGCATCGATAGTGTCTTTGACCAATTTGATTAGGTATTCCAAGGCATAATCTTCAGAAACCAAACCGAGATTGATGCCGTCTTCAAAATCAATAATGGTGTAGCAAATATCGTCGGCCGCTTCGACTAAAAAAGCCAACGGATGACGTTCGTAACCAATATCCTCGCCGGTTTTGTTGGGAATCATGCCTAACTCATCAGCGACTTCTTTAAAGAAAGCCACATCCGATTGGAAGAAACCGTATTTTTTATCAGCTATGTTTTTGGTGGGCTTTTTGGGCAGACTTTCCTTCGGGTATTTGGTAAAAGCGCCAAGGGTGGCATAGGACAAGCGCAAACCGCCTTCAATCCCGGGACGCGAACCGGTTAGAATGGAAAAACCATTGGCGTTGCCTTCAAAATCGACTAAATCCTGCCATTGTTTGGGCGTGAGTTGGTCTTTGTACTGTTGGCCTTTTCCTATCGAAAAATATTCCCCTATGGCTTTTTCACCCGAGTGTCCGAATGGCGGATTGCCGATATCGTGCGCCAAAGCAGCTGCAGCGACTATCGCTCCGAAATCGTTCATATGATAGCCGTGTACTTCTTTCAGATACGGATACTTTTCTATGATTTTTTTTCCGACTAACCTTCCGATGGAACGACCTACGACGGAAACTTCCAAACTGTGCGTCAAACGCGTGTGCACAAAATCGGTTTTCGACAAAGGAATGACTTGGGTTTTGTCTTGCAAACTGCGAAAGGCTGAAGAGAAAATAATACGATCGTAGTCGACTTCAAAGCCGAGACGGGTGTCGTCTTGTTCGATACGCAATCGTTTACCGGTATCGCCTTGGCGTTTTAGAGAGAGCAATTGTTCCCAGGTCATACAATATTAAATTTTAGATTTTAAATATAAGCCCTTCGACTGCGCTCAGGGTGACAATATAGTTGTAACCAAAAATACGTTTTAATTTAGAATTTTCTTCATACAAACGCTGTTTTCCACGCCTATGTATTGTCCGAAATTCTCAGTGATTTGATAACCTAGTTTTTGGTATAAACCAATGGCGTCTTTTTGCAGGTGACCGGTTTCGAGTATGGCCATTGTATAGCCTTCTTCTTTGGCCCAAAGCTCTAATTCGGTTATAATGGCTTTGGCGATGCCTTGTCCGCGGTATTCCGGGCGAGTATACATGCGTTTGATTTCGGCGGTTTTCGAGTCGTATTCTTTGTAAGCTCCGATGCCAACCGGAAACTCATTTTCATAAACAATCAGCGCATTTTTAAGCAAACTGGTTTTGTTGAATTGGGCGTAGAACTCGTGGTCGTCGCCATCTAAAATGCGCAAATAAGCATCTAACTCGGCTACTAACTGTCCGAAATCGGGATGGTCTGAAGTAGTTCGAATCAGTTGTATCATAAGGCTTCCGGGTTTTCTCCAATTTGTTCAAACGAATGGAACAACTCTTTGCTGATGCGCAAGTCTTCTTTGTTAACCACATAGGTTTTCGACAAACTATCGTGCCAACCTACACAAGGCGTTCCGAAAAAGGAGAAGAATTCGAACGGAATCAAGCGGCACAAACTGCGGATTAAAACGGCATTGGCAGTAGGCTTTTCGCCGTATTCGTCTACCACTACGGTTTTGGTCATGAGTTTGCCAACTGTAGTTCCGAAAAAGATTTCAAAAACATTATAATATAGCAGCAATACTACCAAACCAATGGTGAGTTCTTGAATGCGCGTGATGTTTTGAAAGAAAATCAATATTTCTTCATTTCCGGTTAAAACACCAATCATAGCAGCTATCATACCGATAACGAATGTTAGTCCCAATCGGGCCACATAATCGATAACAACATTGGCAAAACGCTTGCCGTTAGAGGCAATAATTTCATCCGGAATGGTATATTGTCGGTTGCTCATGCGTTATTCTTTTTCGTTGGCCAGGAAGAAATGTCGGGATTTCTTTGGGTATTGGTTGTAGCTTTTATCGCTGGGATTGGCAATGACGGATTTGATGTTGATTTCGTCTCCGACTTTAAAATTGGCTTCGGTATATTGGTAATCCAATAAATACTCGCCGCAATAATAATTACCGTTTTCGTCTTTTTGGATGATGCCGGTGTAGACTCCTTTTTTTTGTTTTGACATGATTTTACCGATATTAAATCCCTAACGGGATTGGCCCTAGCCCCGATTACTTCACTAAATTAAAAACATTTCATTGGTGTTCAGTGAATGCTTTGCATTTGGAGCAAGTATCCTTTTTTGACAACCCAGCATCTCGACTGCGCTCGATGTGACAAAAAAGATACTGCGGAAAGCGGGAAATAGCTCCTAAAATTAATCAAAAAACAGCCATCTAATGACAGCTGTTTTCTAAATTCTTACTCTATGTTTTAATTACGATCCGCACATTTCGCAATCGTCACCACCGTTTCCGGCGGCAGCACGAGCGCGTTCTACCATAGCGGCAAAATCTTCGGCGGTCATTTCTCCGTTTTCGGTTGGTGCTACTACTTCTACAGCTACCGGTTCGGCGGTTGGTTCGGCTTTTTTATCGTTGTTCAAAGTGAACTTGATAGCGTCTACCGCGGCTTTGGTTCTGAGGTAGTACATACCTGTTTTTAAGCCGCTTTTCCATGCGTAGAAGTGCATCGAAGTCAGTTTCGCATAGTTAGCGTCTTGCATGAACAAGTTCAACGATTGCGATTGGTCGATGAAATACCCTCTGTGTCTCGACATGTCGATGATGTCTTTCATAGACATTTCCCAAACGGTTTTGTAGAGTTCTTTTAAGTCGGCCGGAATTCGCTCGATATTTTGCACCGATCCGTTGTGGCGCATGATTTCTTGTTTCAATTCTTCGTTCCACAAACCGCGTTTCACCAAGTCTTCCAACAAGTGTTTGTTCACTACTATAAACTCACCCGACAATACGCGACGCGTGTAAATGTTAGACGTGTATGGTTCGAACGCTTCGTTGTTTCCAAGGATTTGAGACGTAGAAGCGGTTGGCATTGGTGCCATCAACAAAGAGTTTCTTACGCCGTGTTGCATTACTTCTTTGCGCAAACTTGCCCAATCCCAACGGCCGGACAATTCTTCGTCTTTGATGTTCCAAAGGTTGTGTTGGAACAAACCTTCTGAAATTGGCGACCCTTTAAAGCTTGAATATGGACCTTCTTCTTTGGCCATTTCCATAGAAGCCGTTACAGCAGCAAAGTACATGGTTTCGAAGATATCTTGGTTGAGTTGTTTGGCTTCATCGCTGGTGAACGGCATACGCAACAAGATGAACGCATCGGCCAAACCTTGTACACCCAATCCAACCGGACGGTGACGCATGTTGGAGTTTTCGGCTTCTTTTACCGGATAGTAATTTCTGTCGATTACTTTATTTAAGTTGCGGGTTACGCGTTTGGTTACATTGTAAAGCAATTCGTGGTTGAATTGACCGTTTTCCACAAACATCGGTAAAGAAATAGAAGCCAAGTTACACACGGCAATCTCATCTTCCGAAGTGTACTCCATAATTTCGGTACACAAGTTAGACGAGCGAATGGTTCCCAAATTCTTTTGATTGGATTTGCGGTTCGCAGCATCTTTGTACAACATGTACGGCGTTCCGGTTTCGATTTGCGACTCTAAGATTTTCTCCCAAAGTTCACGCGCTTTTACTGTTTTTCTGCCTTTGCCTTGTGCTTCGTAAGAAGTGTATAACGCTTCAAACTCATCACCGTAAACATCGTACAAGCCCGGACATTCGTTGGGACACATTAAGGTCCAATGCGAGTCTTCTTCCACGCGTTTCATAAACAAATCAGACGTCCACATCGCAAAGAATAAGTCACGCGCACGCATTTCTTCTTTTCCGGTGTTCTTTTTCAAGTCGAGGAATTCAAAGATATCCGCATGCCAAGTCTCTAAATAAATGGCGAAACTTCCTTTTCTTTTTCCGCCACCTTGGTCTACGTAACGTGCGGTATCGTTGAATACACGCAACATCGGAACAATTCCGTTAGACGTTCCATTGGTACCGCGGATGTACGAACCTGTCGCACGAACATTATGGATAGACAAACCGATTCCGCCGGCTGATTGCGAGATTTTCGCGGTGTTTTTTAGCGTATCGTAAATCCCGTCGATGCTGTCGTCTTTCATCGACAACAAGAAACATGACGACATTTGCGGTTTTGGTGTACCGGCATTGAATAAAGTTGGCGTAGCGTGGGTAAAGAACTTCTTCGACATTAAGTCGTAGGTTTCAATTACCGCATCCAAATCGTTTAAGTGAATCCCGACAGAAACACGCATTAGCATGTGTTGCGGACGCTCTACGATTTTACCGTTGATTTTTAGCAAATACGAACGCTCTAAAGTTTTAAAACCGAAATAATCATAATTGAAATCGCGGTTGTATATGATGTGTGAGTTTAAGAACTCGGCATTGTCTTGGATAACCTGGTGCACTTCTTCAGACAATAGCGGTGCTGCTTGGTTGGTTCTTGGATTAACATAGTGGTACATTTCGTTCATGGTTTCCGAGAACGATTTGTTGGTGTTTTTGTGCAAGTTAGAAATAGCAATACGAGCGGCTAATTGGGCATAATCCGGGTGCGTTACCGTCATCGATGCGGCAGTTTCAGCAGCCAGGTTGTCGAGTTCGGAAGTGGTTACGCCGTCGTACAATCCTTCGATAACTTTCATCGCTACTTTTACAGCGTCTACCAATTCATTTAAACCATAGCATAGTTTTTTAATTCTATCCGTGATTTTGTCAAACATTACCGGTTCCTTGTGACCGTCTCTTTTTACTACGTACATACTTGTTAGGTTTTGTGAAATAGAGAATCCCTTCGCTACTTCGAGTTACTTGTTTTGTTTTTTGTTAATCCCTTAACTTGCAGAAGATGCTTCTGCGGTTTTATGAGAAGCTGTTCCGGCTGTCCGCTGTATCTTTTTTTGTTTGTGCTTCGACTCCCGAAGTTTCGGGACAGCATGACAAACAAAAAAAGGATGCCGCTTCCCTCCGGGCTAGTACTGATGCAGTACTCAGCATGACAACTTTTTATTAGAAGTCAGCGTCGAAGCTGATTTTTTGATCTTCGGTATCTTTCGACATTACACCGGCTTTTTGGTATTCGGCCACGCGTTTTTCAAAGAAATTGGTTTTTCCTTGTAGTGAAATCATGTCCATGAAATCGAAAGGATTGGTTGAGTTGTAGACTTTTTTACAGCCTAATTCCACTAACAATCTATCGGCTACAAACTCTAAATATTGCGTCATTAAAGTAGCATTCATACCGATCAAACTTACCGGTAAAGATTCGGTGATGAATTCGCGCTCAATATTCAATGCATCAGTAATGATTTCGGTAATTCTTTCTTTAGACACTTTGTTAACCAAATGGTGGTTGTGTAAGTGAACGGCAAAGTCGCAGTGAACGCCTTCGTCACGAGAAATCAACTCGTTGGAGAAGGTTAGTCCAGGCATTAAGCCGCGTTTTTTCAGCCAATAAATCGAACAGAACGCGCCCGAGAAGAAAATCCCTTCTACCGCAGCAAAAGCAATCAATCTTTCGGCAAACGAATCCGACTTGATCCAACGCAAAGCCCATTGTGCTTTTTTCATAATCGCCGGAAATACTTCAATGGCATGGAAAAGGTCATTCTTTTCGGCTTCGTCTTTTACATAGGTATCAATCAACAACGAATACGTTTCGCTGTGGATGTTCTCCATCATGATTTGGAAACCGTAGAAAAATTTGGCTTCGGGATATTGTACTTCGTTCACAAAGTTTTCGGCTAGGTTTTCGTTTACAATACCATCAGAAGCCGCAAAAAAAGCTAAAATGTGCTTGATGAAATACTTTTCATCAGCATTCAACTTGTTATTCCAGTCTGATAAATCTTGGTGTAAATCGATTTCTTCGGCAGTCCAAAAACTGGCTTCCATTTTTTTATACCAATCCCAAATATCATGATGTTTGATAGGGAAAATCACGAAGCGGTTTTTGTTTTCTTGTAAAATTGGTTCGATAGCGGCCATTTTGAATTATTTTTTTTGGATTATTGGGGAGATTTTTTCTTCAATCTGTCTGTTACAAAGATTGTCAAACCAAACGTAAAATGAAAGTCAAACTTATTCACAATCGGCTTTAGTTTTTAACAAATCTCAACTTTGTTTAACTTTTTTAATCATTTTTTAAATACTTGATTTTCAGCGTTTTATTTTTTTAAAAATCGCCAAAAAGCCCTAAAATAAAGGGAGTTAAGAATTTACTGAATGCCCAATTTTAACATTTAAGCGGCTTCTGAAAACTGTTTTTTTAGCAATACAAAATGAATTTTACTACATAAAAATTTAAGCTTAAAGTATGTTGATAATTTTTAAAAAAAAGAACGATTAAATTTTCAAAAAAGTTCTACTTTTGGAAAAGAAAAACCGACATAATCTTTCAATTACATCGGCTTCTTTTAATTATTCTATCTTTCGATAAATAATTTCACTACATCCACTATTAAGTGTCCTAAGCTAATCAGTGGTGCAGCGAGTTTCCAAAATTTGAGCCAATGACTTTCTACGTCTGAAGGCTCTTTTTTTATTAAATTCATTTCACAAAGTTTATCAATCCAAACGTAAAATGAAAGTCCTAATTATTCACAATCGGCTTTAGTTTTTAACAAATTCCAACTTTGTTTAACTTTTTTAATCAATTTTCAACCAATTGATTTTCAGCATTTTATATTTTTGAAAATCGCCAAAAAGCCCTAAAATAAAGGGAGTTAAGAATTTACTGAATGCCCAATTTTAACATTTAAGCGGCTTCTGAAAACAAGATTTACGGCACAAAAAAAGTGGTTTTCCCTTACGGAAAACCACTTCATTATAAGTTTGCAAAATCAGACTGTTTTAGTCCTCTGAAATATAGGTTTTGTTTCCGTTTTTATTGATGTAATATTTGCCGCCTCTTGGTCCGGTAAATACTTTTTTACCTTTATAAGAACCCGTCACTTTGTCTTTATTGTTTTTTGGGGCTTTTTCTTTAGACTCTCTTTCTTTGACTTCTTTTTTGGCTTTGGCTTCTGCTTTATTGGCAGCAGATTTGGCTTTGCCTTCAGCCGATTTCATTTCGCCTTTTGCGGAAGCGTTGTTTTCTTTCGATTTGAAACGCTTGTCCGGAGTACCATCTTTTTTTAAAGGCACGTCTGTTTTCTTGAAGCGTTTGTCGGGTGTTCCGTCTTTTTTCAAAGGCACCGCTGTTGCTTCTTTTTTAGCCTTGTCTTTGGCTGCTTTTTCGGTTTTAGCTTTTGCTTTTTCGGCTTTGGTTTCCTGTGCTGTGGCGTTTACCATGAAGGCAAACAAAAAACACAACAAAAATAATTTTCTCATAATGCTTGCTTTTTAGTTAGTGATTTAAAATTACTAAAAAAACACTTCCAAAAATCATTCCGCTTAAAAATAAGCTCTCAACTGAACATTACCGGTATGTATGGTTTGACTGGTTTCCGATTTTCGCCCTTGGTAATTGATATTGATGTCTAAGTATTGGGTTAGATTCTTCTGCAACAACAAGCGCCATGTTAAATTTCGACCCGGACGCAAGCCTTCTAACATTTGAAACGCTACCGGCTGGGAAGCATCGCCTTCAAACGTGTTTTGATAGAGCGAAAATTCGCCGTTGGCTGTAATCTTCTTTTCACCAGCATAAGTAAAAGAAGTTCCGAAACGTTGTTGGGATAACGTTTCCAAATTACCTTGTCGATTTTCCTTGTTTTGGTATTCGTAAAAAATATCCCAACTCGCATTTTTGCTGAACAAATAGGAAATCTTCGGGTTAATTTGATAACCTTCGACTTTAAAGTTCTTGCTTTCGTAATTCTCCGAAGTCAGACCGGTTTGATTGATTTTAGTGCCAAAATTAAACAACCAAACTTTTTTCAGTAAATGGGTATACTGCAACTGATGCGATTGGTTTTGACTGGATTGTGAACCTACCGTTAATAAGGCGCGGAGTTCATTTTGGGTATAATTATAGGTAACCGAATGTTTTTGCTTGCCGCGATTGTAGAAAAAACTATTGCGGAAACTGGTGTTTAATCCTAATTGGTTGTCACTATTATTAGGTAGCGGATTCAAATCGAAATTGCCGCCTTCTCTTCTGATTTTGCGTTCGATTAAATACGAGGTTTGATTGTAAAAATGCGACAGGAACTTTTTGAATCCTTTGCCGTTTTGCCACTGTGCGGGATTTAAAGTGAGTGACTGCGAGAATTTATTTTGATGGGTTTTCACAAAAACTTGGTTCGGTAAAAACACGCGTACATATTTGGCTTGGTCCGGAAAAGGCGCGACTTCAAACTCTTGTAATTCCTGAATCCCGTTGTTGTTGTAATCTATCCAAGTGAAAACGCCTTGCCCGGGTTCGACTTCTAAATACGTAAATTCCTGTTGCGCAATGGTACCCGAAGTGGTTTCGTAGGCGGTGCTGACTTGCATCTTTTGCTTAAAAAACTGATCGTTGTACAACAATCTGGAGTTGAGCGACGGTTCGTTTTCGCGGTCGGCTTCTTCAAATTTCAAATTGCGGTAATTAACAAACAAAGATAAATTGGTTTTGTCGTTTTGAATCAGGCGCGATTTTAAGTAATACGATTGCGAAGTGTTGACTCTTTTTACCAAACCATTTTGCAAACTGTCGTTTACCCTTTGCAAATAGCCCAGTTCTACAAAGACTTTAGTACTATCGCCACGTCCAACAAAGGCACCGTATTCGGTAAATTTCTGGCTCAAAGAAGACAACTGATTGGTCGCCGCCAAACGTTCTTGGTTGTCTTCCAAACGTAACGTTCCGCCTATCCAATTCTTTTTAAAATGATAGCGCGCTTGCGATTGGTTTCTAACGAAGGTTGACTTGGCAAAATTTCCGTCGCTGTTCAATACGCTGGTATTTTGTTGTAAGTTCCATTGGTTGAGTTTGAAAAACCCGTTTACCGAGTGGCGATTTCCGGTAAAACTTTTAGAAAAATCTAATTTCTCAAATTGATAGGTCAGCTTGCCTTTTTGCGGCAGGATAAAATCCAAGCCGTTCACAATTAAACTCTGATTTCCGGAGAAAGTGGTCAAGTTCCAGTCGCGGTTGAATTCGATATTAAATAACCGCTCAATAGTTCTGAAATTTTCTTGTATAAATTGGTAGTTTCCAAAAGCATCAACCTGCCATTTTTTAGTGAGTAATCGTTGTTTGAAATTGAGCTTTCCGGCCACACCTTTATTGTCTTCATCATCTAAAGAAGAAAACAAATTTTGGTCGTTGTTGCTCACGCCCAATTCAAAATCGATTGCGGTTTTTTCATTCGGATTGTATTTCCCTAAAACGGTGGCGATTTGGATTTTCGTAGGCGCTACCAATCGCACTACCGGTTCGTAATTCCCTTGCGGAATGCCGGCAACAGGTTCAACATACTGGTAAATTTTACCGATAGCCGCGGTATTGGTTAGGATGTAATTCCCTAAATTATTGCCGACTAAAGTAAAGCGTACATTGTACAATTCGTCGTTAGGGTTGTTCGAATATTCAAAAACCTCAACACTGTTTACGATTACTTTTTTGTACAAAATTTTATTCTCGGAATAAGTATCCAAATAAGCCGAGGGCGCGTTCATTTGGTTGATGTCGTCTCCGGCATTGTTGAGTATATCGACTTGCTCCGGCGACAAACTTTGCTGTAAAGGTTGGTTTTTGACATCGTTTTCGGAATACAGGTAACCGCCTAAACTCCATTTTTTAGCGGTATGATTTACGCCGCCGTAGGTCACAAAACGCGTATAATTTCTATCCGAATATTGGTATTCAATTACAATTCGCATTTCGGAATTGATGGGAAACAAAGAAGTAAATGTAATTTCTCCGGCATTGTAATCGATGATGTAATCGTTATTCTCGCCTCGTTTTTTAAGAATTCCGTTGACATACACTCGCTCCGAACCCGAAATCACCAACACATACAACTCGCCGTTATTGCCGCGCAATTTGTACGGTCCTTGATTGCCTTCCTGACCGGTAAAAGTGCTTCGGGCATATTGTCCGCGCACCAACGCGGCCGAAGCAAAAATTTCAGTTTTATTATCTTCGTCGCCTAAGGTAAAGCGAGTAGCCAACCCTTGCACTTTTTTGTTGAAATTAAGGAAACGCGATTGCCGGTTTTCCAAGAATAAATCACCGGCGCGAATGCTCCATTTATCGGTAAACAATTCGATGAAAATTTGGTCAAATTCGTCCAACTTTTGGGAATAGCCGTTTTCCTGCAGCGGAATGTTAGAATCCTGAATCGAAGCCCGAAGCGAAACTTTATCCGAGATTTTTCCGGTGATTTGCAAATCTAAATTCGACGTTACCGAAGCATTTTGATTGTTTCCGATGGTTACCCCGCGCGTAATGCTACCGGAAGTATTCAAGCCTTCAAACGGCACAAACTTTTTTAAGGAGCGATCGGTTTTAACCAAAAATCCGGCCTCGTTTGGCACCACTTTGTCTTGATCGTAAATGCTGTATGTTTTGGTTAGAAATTCAGGATAGTTAAAATAACGAATGGTAATGGTATCGGTAACCGTGAAATTCCTTTTGAAAAATAATTTGCCGGTTTTAAAATCGACTTTATAGAATGACGTATCGACTTCTTTGCCTTCGCGAGTGAGTAGTTTGAAAAAACTCGGACTGATACTGACTTTTTCAATGGCGATAGTATCTTTGGAAGGCAGGACTTTTTTGGTTCGGTACAGCGAATTGATTTCCTGAGCCGAAAGCCCGGAAAAACTGAATAATATCCACAATAAAAGCCCTTTTTTCAGCATATCTTAATAACGTAAAAATAGGCTTTTTTAATATAAAAAACCGCGAACACTTTTTATTTTAGTCTTCGCGGTTTGGATGATTATTCTTTGGTGACTACTTGTAAAGTTTCACGGGAAATTTGCTTGAGCAAAACCGTTTTCCCTTTTTCCACCATTTCGGCGGCTTCTTTATTGAAGTGTCGAATAGTGTACAAAGAAACGTTTTCGTTATAAGCCACTTTGAATTTTTTGGCCAAGATATTTTTCAAATCATTGAAATTGCCGAATTTGTCTTCCACACAAACCGAAAAACTGATGGCCGAAT
This sequence comes from Flavobacterium cheonhonense, assembly GCF_035671315.1. Taxonomy (NCBI): domain Bacteria; kingdom Pseudomonadati; phylum Bacteroidota; class Flavobacteriia; order Flavobacteriales; family Flavobacteriaceae; genus Flavobacterium; species Flavobacterium cheonhonense. Next base: position 809,287 of record NZ_JAXAVY010000001.1, on the reverse strand, counting down.
TTTGGATCAAACTTACCTTCATTTTGTACTGGTGGAACAGCGCAAAAATTTCGCTGATGTTTTCTTCCATGATAAAGGAAAAATCGATAGACGACAGGGAAATCAACAATTGATCTCTTTTCACAATATAACACGGTGTTTGCGGCTCCAAATCTTTGCCTTTGGAAACACTGGTTCCGGGCAAAAGCGGATTGATAAACGATTTAACGTGCAACGGAATTTCCTTTCTTTGCAACGGCTGCAAAGTTTTCGGGTGAATCACCGTAGCGCCGTAAAAGGCCAATTCGATGGCTTCGCGATACGAAATTTGGTTCAACAATATGGCATTTTCGAAATAACGCGGATCTGCATTCATCACACCCGGAACATCTTTCCAGATGGTTACGCTTTCGGCATTCAAGCAATAGGCAAAAATAGCCGCGGTGTAATCGGAACCTTCACGACCCAAAGTAGTGGTGAAATTATTTTCATCGGAACCTAAAAATCCTTGGGTAATGTTTAAGGCTTTCTTCTTAACGCCTTTAGCAATGAGTTGCTGGGTTTTTTCCCAATCCACATTGGCATCGCGATAGGTATTGTCGGTTTTGATAAAATTGCGTACATCAATCCAGTTGTTTTTCAAGCCGGCTTGGGCAAAATAATGACTGACAATAGTGGTTGATATAAGTTCTCCGAAACTCACCACTTGGTCGTATACAAAATTGTAGTTTGGCGATTTATTGCTTCGGATAAAATACTCCAAATCGGCAAAAAGACTGTTCACGGCAAAGTACACATCGTGTTCTTCATCTTCAAACAAATCCATCAAAATTTGGTAGTGGTATTTCTTAACTTCTTGTAAGGAAGAATGCAACTCATTCGATTTTTCGAAATAGTTCTTGATTACTAACTCCAAAGCATTGGTTGTTTTTCCCATAGCGGAAATCACTAAAAGTGTGTCTTCGTGACCTACTTTTTCCAATACACTGAATACATTTTTAATCCCATCGGCGTCTTTAACTGACGCACCACCAAATTTGAAAATTCTCATTATAAATTAGTTAAAAAGTCATTGATTCCTTGTTCATCCATTTGCACCACATCCCAATCGGCTAAAATTTTCGCTCCCGATTTTTTGTAGAAGTCGATAGCCGGCGTGTTCCAATCCAACACATTCCATTCGATTCTGCGAACGTTGTCTGCTTTACCTTGCTCGATAATTTTGGTATACAAGGCCAAACCTAAACCACTACCGCGCATTTTTTCTTTGACGATTAAATCCTCTAGGTGTATGGTTCTTCCTTTCCAAGTAGAATAGCGATAGTAGTACAACGCCATACCAACAATTTGCTTCGCCTGTTCGCTATCGCTCGAGTCACCCTCAACTTCGGCTACAAAAGTGTAAAACAGCGGATTTTCACCAAAACCATCACGCTCCAAATCGGCCACCGTGACCACAACCGCATCGGGTTCTTTTTCAAAAATAGCCAATTCTTGTATTAAATCAAGAACAGCTTTCATATCGTTTTTGGTTCCTCTGCGGATATTCATCAGGTGTTGCTTTTTTTGCTTAGTAATGTGATTAGATAAAAGTCTAGCGTCAACAAAAATACAACTTATAATTTCTTTTCAGAATAGATTTTTTCTTAGACAATTTTAGCGATATTTGCACCCACAACTACAACGATTTCGTAATGGAAGAACGCAACAAAACCTTAGGGGAATTTATCATCGAAAAACAAGAGGAATTCAAATATTCCTCGGGCGAATTGTCCCGAATTATCAACTCCATCCGATTGGCTGCCAAAGTAGTCAATTACAAAGTAAACAAAGCCGGTTTGGTGGATATAGTGGGCGCTGCCGGAGATCAAAATATTCAAGGCGAAGACCAACAAAAACTGGATGTTTATGCCAACGAAGTGTTCATCCAAACTTTAATCAACCGCGAGATTGTTTGCGGAATCGCTTCGGAAGAAAACGACGATTTCATAACAGTAGCCGGTTCCGATAACAGTCACAGCAACAAATATGTAGTGTTAATGGATCCGCTCGATGGTTCTTCCAACATAGACGTGAATGTTTCTGTAGGTACCATTTTTTCGGTTTACCGCAGGGTAACTCCGGTTGGTACTCCGGTTAGTATTCAAGATTTTCTGCAACCCGGAACCCAACAAGTAGCGGCAGGTTATGTTATTTATGGCACCTCAACTATGTTGGTATACACTACCGGTCACGGCGTGAATGGCTTTACGTTAAATCCGGCCATCGGTACATTTTACTTATCGCACCCGAATATGCAATTTGCCAAAGACGGCAACATTTACTCCATTAACGAAGGCAATTATGTGCATTTCCCGCAAGGCGTGAAAGATTACATCAAATACTGCCAGCTGGAAGAAGGCGATCGCCCTTACACTTCCCGTTACATAGGAAGTTTAGTATCCGACATTCACCGGAACATGATCAAAGGCGGTATTTATATTTATCCTACCAGTTCCAAATCGCCTAACGGAAAATTGCGTTTGTTGTACGAATGCAACCCAATGGCTTTCATAGCAGAACAAGCCGGCGGTAAAGCCTCTAATGGTTTCGGACGCATTATGGAAATCCAGCCGACCGAATTGCACCAACGTGTACCGTTCTTTTGCGGTAGTTACAATATGGTAGAAAAAGCAGAGGAGTTTATGGCGAAGTATGTTTAAGTGACTGAGTGGCTGTTTTGCAAATTCTTCATACTTTGTAAAAGCATGAAGAGTCATAAAGAGAAAATACCTAAGTAATAGCTTGTTAAAAAATTGTTAAATTATCAATATGTAAGTTTTTTTTTATTTTAAATTTGTAAGTATAAACTTTAAAATCAATTAAAATGAAAAAACAACTTTTAACAACATTATTTGCTTGTACATTTCTACTATCTTGCTCAAATGAGAGTATTAGTGAGAAAAAAATGTCATCAGAATCTTTTTCAAAAGGAAGATGTCCGGAAGGAACTACAGAGGTATGGACTTATTAAGCAGATGGTTTTAGATTTAAAAGGCCTAAATTCAATTGCGAAAGCGGCTTTTGGTTTTGTACTTACGGAGGCGGATGGGTTTTTGAAGGTTGTAAAGACAGCTCTGGTAATATATGGCCGGCCACTCCTTCAACAACAATTAACAAAACTAATTTAGTTGCATTTCCTTCTCCTAACAACACAATAACCATTCTATTCCCAAAAGAATTGATTAATAAACCAGGAAATACACTGGATGATTTCAAAATTTTTTCTGTTGATGAAGAAATTAGTATTGGAGATATGAAATTAAAAGCTGGATCTTATAACACAACTTTAACCAATGAAACCATTGTCGTCAAAGTTCCTATTTATTAAAATTGGAACTACTCTTGTTGGTCTGATGCTATTGACTGTTTCTTGTAAAATGGTTTACAATTCATTCAATGGTGTAAATAAGATGACTACGTTCAACAATAAAGAAGAATATTTGAAATACTTTGAAAAAAGATTCAATTTTCACAGAGAAGACATATATTTCCCTGAAAAAGAAGAATATGGGAATCTAATGAATTATATCAGTAGTCAAAAAGTGTCTTTCTTTTATGGAATTACTGTTAATGAAAACAGCAAAATTTACGACTCCTATTTGAATGATAATAATTCATGTTTTGGAAGAATTGTAACCATAATAAAAAATAGAAACTTCGAACACAAATTAACAGGAACCGAAATAACAAAATTTAAATTTGAAAATATAAATAGTAAAACAATAGATTTTAATAACGGAAAATCTGTAATCTTCATTATTTCAACAAAATTGGGAAGAGCAATTAACAATAATATTAAAGAACTAACTTGTATTATTGATGATTTAAATGACAAATCTATAAATTACTACTTAATTAGTGTAGACAATCAAGATTTTAAAAATCCTCTATGAATCAAGTCCTTAATTATATACTCACATTGTAATTTCGTAGACATTTGATAATAAGAGGAGGACTGCAGGTGGCAGTCAGGTAAACGAACTTTAGTTCGTCGTAACAAAAAACCCTGAATACTCAGGGTTTTTTGTTATTTATTCATATGTGTCATTTCGTAGACAAACGTATCCGAATCCACATTCATCACCAAAAGCGATAACGCTTTGTCAACAATGTATGGTACATTCCCCGGCGTAAATCCTAAAGCCAAAGCAAATTTGGTCAAGATTTCTTTTTGTTTCGGTCCGAGGATGTGATCAGCATAAACCATACGCGACAAATCGTATAAACGCTCTAAACGTTGTACGTGTAAATATGGCGGATTGATTGGGTATTTAAGCGGGTTTTCCAGAATTTCTTCATATTCTGCCGGCGATATTTCCAAACGAACAGCTAATTTATCTAAGAACTCTTTTTCCTCTTTGCTCAAATCGCCGTCGGCAGTAGCCACACGTACGATAGCGGAAAAATGACCCTTATTTCTGCTTTTAAACTCGCTGTCAAATAAATCTGAAATAGACATAATGGTATAGATTTTAATGCGACAAATATAATCCAATTTCCTGTTTTAGAAAACCAATTCGACAAATGTTTTTTATCGATTTTTGGATTTATTTTGAAACGACAATTAAAATTAATCGTAAGTTTACCTCACTAACAACCTATCACTACCATGTCAGATTTCTGGATATACTTTAATATCGGATTACAACATGTGCTCGACATTAAAGCTTACGACCATGTATTATTCCTTTTGGCGCTTACCGTTCCGTATGAATTCAAATCGTGGAAACGCATTTTAATCTTAGTTTCACTCTTTACGTTAGGCCATACCGTAGCCCTTTTTTTATCGGTTTTTAACATCCTTAGCATCAAAGCGGAAGTGGTTGAATTCCTTATCCCGATTACCATTCTAATTACGGCATTGTACAACATCATCATCTTGGGGAAATCGGCTAAAAAAGACAGCACTACCGTAACCGGTATTATAACTGTTTTCTTCGGAATCATACACGGTTTGGGCTTTTCCAACTACTTCAATAGCATTTTAACCGGCAAACCTACCGATAAATTAGCACCGCTTTTTGAATTTGCTTTAGGGATAGAAGTCGCTCAAATTATCGTGGTAGTCGCTGCTTTATTGCTGGCATATGTGGTGCAAACCTTGTTGAAATTCTCCAAACGCGACTGGATTTTGATCATCTCTGCTTTTATTGCCGGCGTGGTGATTCCCATGATTATGCAAAGTGAAATTTGGGTTAAATAAATTGTTTTGGAGCTAAAGGTTTGGGTATATTTGCTATACATTTTCCCGCTAACTGTTCCAATCTTTTCAAATGGTTTCCATTTAAAAAGGATTTCCACGTTTATCGGGGCTACAAGGGAAACCATTTGAACTTCTGGAAATGAAAGAAAAGAAACAACAAAAATACGACATCGCTTACCTTAGAATTGCTGCCGAATGGAGCAAACTCTCCTACTGCAAACGCAAGCAAGTTGGTGCGATTATTGTTCGCGACCGCATGATTATTTCCGACGGCTATAACGGAACGCCTTCCGGTTTTGAAAACTGCTGTGAAGACGACGAAGGCTTAACCAAGTGGTATGTTTTACACGCCGAAGCCAATGCCATTTCCAAAGTCGCCCGTTCTACCCAAAGTTGTGAAAATGCTACGCTTTATATTACGCTTTCGCCTTGTAAAGAATGTAGCAAATTAATCCACCAATCGGGTATCAAACGCGTAGTCTACCACAACGGTTACCGCGACGAATCGGGTTTGGATTTCCTCAGAAAAGCCGGCGTGGAAGTCACCAAAATTGACGATTTGGATTAACCAACTGTACCATTTCTTTCACACATGAAATCAAAGGAAAAATACTTGCCGCTTTTACTATTCTCTTGCGTTGCCTTAGGCATCGTGATTGGCGGCATGCTCAATTTTCCGGAACGCTCCTTATCCAAAGCCAACGCTCGAAAAGCCAAAATAGACAAACTCATCGACTTTATCGACGATGAATATGTAGACCATGTGAATTCGGATTCCATAGTCGACTTAACCGTAAACAGTATTTTGGCCAATCTCGATCCGCATTCGGTTTACATTCCGCCCAGCGAACAATCTAGCGAGGTCGAACTCATGCGCGGCGATTTCGTAGGCATCGGCGTAAACTTTTATATGTACAAAGACACCGTAACAGTTGTTCGTCCGCTGGAAAACGGTCCGGCCGAAAAAGCCGGAATACTGGCAGGCGACCGAATTTTGTATGCCGATAAATCGAAACTCTTTGGGCGAAAATTGCCAACCGACAGTTTATTCAACAAACTCAAAGGCGAAGAAGGTTCAACCGTTTTGCTTACGGTTTACCGAAAAAATACCGGGAAGAAACTCAAAATTCCTGTGGTGCGAGATGTCGTTCCGATTGAAAGTGTTGACACCTATTTAAAACTCAACAAAAACACAGGTTACATCAAAATCAATCGATTCGCTGAAAACACTTATACCGAATTCCGTGAAGGCTTAGAGCAACTCAAAAGACAAGGTATCAATACTTTGGTCATCGATTTGCGCGACAATGGTGGCGGTTATTTGGAAAAAGCCGTGGAAATTGCAGACGAGTTGTTGAAAGACCAAGAACTTATCGTCTTTACCAAAAACAAGAAAGGCACCATTAAAAAAACCTTTGCTACCGCAGAAGGCATTTTTGAAACCGGAAGAGTATTTGTTTTAATTGATGAAAATTCGGCTTCCGCCAGCGAAATTTTGGCCGGCGCGATACAAGACAACGATCGCGGCACTATTGTTGGTCGACGTTCGTTTGGAAAAGGTTTGGTGCAACGCGAAATGGACTTTGATGACGGTTCGGCGGTTCGATTGACAACCTCTCGCTATTATACGCCAAGTGGTCGTTCCATTCAAAAACCTTACACCAAAGGCAACAGCGAGGCTTACATACACGATTTTGAAAAGCGCTTTGAAAGCGGCGAATTGTATGCTAAGGACAAAATTAAAGTGGCCGATTCCCTAAAATTCAAAACTAAAAAAGGGCGCATTGTTTACGGCGGCGGCGGTATAGTGCCGGATATTTTTGTGCCTTTAGAGGTGAAAAAAGGTGAAGAAAATGTTGGTTACGTGCTGAACTCCGGTTTGGTAGGACATTTTGTTTTTGAGCAACTTGACCAAAACCGAAAAGCCTATGAAGGCTTAGACCTTAAATCCTTTTTAAGTCAATTATATTCCGACAAAACTATAGTAGCTAAGTTCCAAAAGTACTTAGCCGAATCAGGTTTGGAAATCAGTGTGGCAAATAATGAAACTTTGGTGAAAAAATACGTTTCGGCAGAATTCGCCCGACAGCTGTTTGGTGAAGATCAGTATTACCAAATCTTACTGAAAGACGATGCGATCTTGAAAGCGATTTTGAAATAGTTATTTGCGAATGCTGTCGTGCACTTGCACATGAACACCATTATTCCAAAGTGTTAAAATATCGGTTGCTACGGCAGCGCCACTTCCGGCAGCTATGGCCAACTGACTTCTCCAACCGGCTAAGGTTCCGGTTACATAAATCCCTTCGGTTACTTTGTGATCGGTATTGCTGAGTTGGATTCTGTTTTTTTCAGCAATAACTTTTTGATGCGGTATCACATACGCTTCTAAACCTTCTATCGTAAACGGATTTGCGGCACCGATACTAATAACTACCATTTTGGCAGCATAAGTGTTTTTGTTAGTGATTACGGAAAAGTTGCCGACTTCACCTTCAATCTTCATTACTTTTTCGCCTGAGATTTGATCAATATGCGGATACAATTGTTGCAAATGCGTAATGCTTTCGGTCAGTAAATCCGAACCCAATTTTCCGGCCGGTATTCCGTAAGCATTATTGAATAAAGCATCTTGTAAAGAAGAAGCTTTTTGGTGCGCGATGATGCCAATCTTTTTGTCGACTGCGAAAGGTTTGTGTTGGGCCGAACCCAAAAGCAAGGCACACGACATCCCTGAAACACCGCCGCCGATAATCAAAACATCATACATAGAAAGGAAAATTACAAATGTTAAAAATCAAATTACAAATAAGCTCCAAAAAATTAAATCTCAATATTCAATCCTTTGAAACTTAACGTTTCGGATTTGCATTTTATTTGGAATTTGGCACTTTGAATTCGGAATTTAAAAGGCTTAGTTTTTCAGTTTCTCTTCGATTTTCTTCGACATTCTGAAGATCAAAAGAATCAGCATGGCACACATCGCTGCTGCTATTCCGATTAGGGCAACCAAACTATCGCCTTCAAACAAATTGCTGAAGTCTAACATGGTTACGTTGAAAGCAATCAGAGCAAAAGCAACAACAATTAATATGGTAGTAAAAATTTTCATGGGTTGAATTTATAGCACAAAAATACTAATTTTTAAAATCAGACAAATAGTCCTTTAACATTAGCCGCAAATAATTTAACAGCTATGGCTAATAAAACCACGCCAAATACTTTTCGGATAATACTCAAGCCGTTTTTACTGAGTCGTTTTTCAATTTTTGAAGACGATTTCAACACGACATAGACTAAAATGATATTCAGCAATATGGCAATAATGATGTTGATGGATTGGAATTCGGCGCGCAAAGACAACAGTGTTGTCATTGTCCCGGCACCCGCAATTAAAGGAAAAGCAATCGGCACAATAGACGCAGAATTGGCTTCTTCATCACGGTACAATCGAATGCCTAAAATCATTTCCAAAGCCAAAAAGAAAAGCACAAACGAACCGGCCACTGCAAAAGAATTGACATCGATACCAATCAATTTTAAAATTTCTTCCCCAACAAAAAGAAAGGCAATCATAATACCGGCTGACACTAGCGATGCTTTCTCCGATTGAATATGGCCAAATCGAGCTCTCAAATCGATGATAACCGGTATACTGCCCACAATATCAATCACAGCAAACAAAACCATAGTAGCTGTAGCAATTTCTCTGAAGTCTAAATTCATGGTACTTTTTTTTTGCAAAATTAGGTTTTTAATCGTTTATTACGATTTTTGATTTTACCTTTGCATTAAAAATCGCGCTTTGGCTTTTAGCCGCAGCAAAAAAAATAATCTATTTTAAAATACCTGAAGCCCACTGGACTTCCTCCTCTTAATATCAAATGTTTCAATTAGGCAAAACCATAGTATCAGAAGATATACTCGAAAAAGATTTTGTATGCAACCTTTCAGCCTGTCATGGCGCTTGTTGTGTGGATGGCGATGCCGGTGCACCATTGAGTGAAGCCGAAACCAAAATCTTGGAGGAAATTTATCCGAAAGTCAAACCTTTTTTACGCAAAGAAGGTATTGAAGCCATAGAAAAACTGGGTACTTGGGTAGTTGGCACCGATCAAGATTTAGAAACACCGCTAATTGACAACAAAGATTGCGCTTATGTAATTTTTGACGGGAAAACAGCGCTTTGCGGTATTGAGCAAGCTTATAATCAAGGTATCGTTGATTGGAAAAAACCGGTTTCTTGTCATTTGTATCCGATTCGTGTGAAAGATTTCAGTGAATTCGCCGCGGTTAATTACGACCGTTGGGACATTTGCAATGACGCTTGTACATTGGGAAAAGAATTGCAAGTTCCTGTCTATAAATTTGTCAAAGAAGCTTTGATTCGAAAATTCGGTCAAGATTGGTACACCGAATTGGAAAAAGTAGCCGAAGACTTGAAAAACGAGAAATAAAAAAAGCCTGAATCAATGATTCAGGCTTTTTTGTGGAGAAGATGGGGCTCGAACCCACGACCTCTTGACTGCCAGTCAAGCACTCTAGCCAACTGAGCTACATCCCCGTTTTGAGACAGCAAATATATACTTTTCTACTAACAAAAAACAACATCAAACACATCTTTTTTTGAGATTTGTTGTAAATTTACCTTAAATATTCATTTTTATGTCTGCCGAAAATACCCAAGGGTTTATCCAAACCCAAATTGAAAACAAAATTGCCTTTCTCACCTTTAGTCATCCGGCCAGTAACTCATTTCCGAGTGATTTATTAGAAAAACTAACTCATGAACTCCATTCGCTCAGCAACAACACTGAAGTAAACGTAATTGTACTGCAAAGCGAAGGCAAAACCTTTTGCGCCGGAGCTTCATTTGACGAATTACTCTCGATAAGCAACCTTGAAGAAGGAAAAAAATTCTTCTCCGGTTTTGCCAATGTCATCAATGCGATGCGCAACTGCTCTAAAATTATACTAGGAAAAATTCAAGGTAAAGCTGTTGGCGGTGGCGTCGGATTGGCGGCCGCCTGTGATTTTGCTTATGCATACCAAGACGCTTCGATTAAATTATCCGAAATTGCCATTGGTATTGGTCCGTTTGTGATTGAACCGGCCGTATCTCGAAAAATCGGTAAAAATGCCATGTCTTTATTAGCGCTTCAACCTAACCACTGGCAAACGGCTGATTGGGCTGTGGAAAAAGGACTTTACGCAGATGTTTTCGACAGCTACGACGAGTTGACGGAAGCGACTGTTGCTATGGCCAAAAAATTGGCTTCCTATCATCCGGATGCGTTAGCTGAAATGAAGAAGGTATTTTGGGAAGGTACCGAAAATTGGGATAGTCTTTTGTATGAACGTGCCGCTATCTCGGGCACCTTAGTGCTTTCGGATTTTACCAAAAAAGCGCTTAACGAATTAAAAAAATAAATCATGCTATTGCTTATAACACTTTTACAGCAAACCAATATTGATGAAAAAATCAAAAACGCTCCCGACAATGGCTACATGATAGGCGTTTGGATTGGTTATATTTTGCCATTCGTTGTATTTGCAGGATTGGCTTGGCTGCTGTATCGCAAAGCCAAAAAAAGACAAGACGAGCTGTAGTTATATTTACTAAATTTGCGGCATTAAAACTTTTTTCATGAGCAACATCCGAATTACCAAACAATTCTCTTTCGAAACCGGTCATGCACTTTATGGCTACGACGGCAAATGCAAGAATGTGCACGGACACAGCTATAAGTTATCGGTAACAGTAATTGGTCAACCTATAACCGACACTTCGAATGTGAAGTTTGGAATGGTCATCGACTTTTCGGATTTGAAAAAAATTGTGAAAGAAGAAATCGTTGATGTATTTGATCATGCGACGGTTTTCAATCAAAATACTCCTCATATTGAATTGGCCAACGAACTCAAAGAACGCGGTCATCATGTGATTTTGGTAGATTACCAACCTACCAGCGAAAATATGGTTACCGATTTTGCACAAAAAATAAAAAATCGTTTACCGCAAAACATCGCCTTACATTCTTTAAAACTCCAAGAAACCGACACTTCCTTTGCCGAATGGTACGCCTCGGATAATTCATAAGTAAGCTACATGCAAATTACACCCAACAAAAAAATCTATTTTGCCTCCGACCAACATTTTGGCGCTCCGACTCCTGAAGCTAGTTTTCCTCGTGAACAAAAATTTGTAGCGTGGTTGGACGAAGTAAAGCAAGACGCTGAAGCGATTTTCTTGCTAGGTGATTTGTTTGATTTTTGGTTCGAATATAAAACCGTGGTTCCGAAAGGATTTGTACGTGTTTTGGGCAAATTAGCTGAAATTCGCGACAGTGGCATTCCGGTTTACTTTTTTGTAGGCAACCACGATTTGTGGATGCATGATTATTTCGAAAAAGAACTGAACATTCCGGTGTATCGCGACAATCAAGAGTATGAATTCAACGGTAAAACGTTTTTAATCGGTCACGGTGATGGTAAAGGTCCGGGTGACAAAGGTTACAAACGCATGAAGAAAGTCTTTACCCATCCATTTTCCAAGTGGCTCTACCGTTGGTTGCATCCGGATATCGGTATGCGATTGGCCCAATATTTATCGGTTAAAAACAAACTGATTTCGGGGGAAGCCGATGTGAAATTTTTAGGCGAAGAAAACGAATGGTTGATTCAATACTGCAAGCGAAAACTGCAAACCAAACAATACAATTACTTGGTTTTTGGTCATCGTCATTTGCCGATGGTGATTTCTGTAGGTGAAAATGCCGAATACGTAAACTTAGGCGATTGGATTGGCTATTTTACTTACGGTGTTTTTGACGGTGAGACTTTTGAGTTGAAGAAATACTAAACTACCGTAAATCCTTAAACCGCAGCTGTACCGAAACTTTTCCGTTGAATTCGTTTTCGTCTATGCAATACACAGCGTCAAAAGATTGCTGGTTTTTGACCAAATCCAATTTCTTTCCTAAACCAAAACCAATAGCACCAAATCCGGGAGAATTATTTTGCTTGACGTATAGTTTCAAATGGTCTTCATCGGCACCTATTCCTTTAGCGTAACCCGAATCTTTTAACCCTTTGGTCATAAAAACCGGCGTCATATTTTGTGGTCCGAAAGGTTCAAATTGGTTTAGAATTCTAATCAATTTCTCGTTGATATCCGTCAAATTGATTTCGGCATCCACTGCAATTTCAGGAGTCAGCAAATCAGGATGTATTGTTTCTTCCACCGTTCTTTCAAAAGCTTCTTTGAACGTTGCATAATTTTCTTCCTTCAAGGTCATTCCGGCAGCGTACATATGGCCGCCAAATTGTTCCAAGTGTACCGCACAAGCTTCTAAAGCATTGTAAATATCAAAATCCTTCACCGAACGCGCTGAGGCCGCAAGTTTATCGCCACTTTTGGTAAACACTATCGTAGGACGATAATAAGTTTCTGTCAAACGTGAAGCTACAATGCCGATAACGCCTTTGTGCCAGTTTTCTTGGTAAACGACTGTGGTGAATTTTTTAGTTTCGTTATTCTCGGTGATTTGCGACAAGGCTTCTGCAGTAATTAGCTTGTCCAAATCTTTGCGGTCACTGTTGTGCTGCTCAATTTCTGAAGCAAAAAATTCTGCTTGTTCTAAATCGTATTCCGTAAGCAAAGCCACGGCTTCGTTACCGTGTTTGATTCTACCTGCTGCGTTAATGCGCGGTGCAATAATAAAAACCACATCGGTTATAGTGAGTGTTTTCTTTTTGACGTTCTGAACCAAAGCCTTGATGCCCGGACGCGGACTACTATTAATGACTTCCAAACCAAACTTGGCCAAAACCCTGTTTTCCCCTGTCATCGGAACAATATCCGCGGCTATCGCAGTCGCCACCAAATCTAAATAAGGCACTAAATCGGCCACCGTTTGGTTCCGATTTTGTGCAAGCGCCTGAATCAATTTAAACCCAACGCCACAACCACACAATTCGTCATACGGATAATTGCAATCCGTTCTTTTAGGATCTAAAACAGCCACTGCTTCCGGTAAGGTATCGCCCGGACGATGGTGATCACCAATGATAAAATCGATGTTTTTGGCTTTGGCATACGCCACATGATCGATGGATTTTATGCCGCAATCCAAGGCAATAATCAAGGTAAAACCATTATCGTCTGCAAAATCAATCCCTTGATAAGAAACGCCGTAACCTTCGTTGTATCGATCCGGAATATAAGTAGCCACATTAGGATAAAAACTTTTCAGATAACTCGACACCAAAGAAACCGCTGTTGTACCGTCTACATCGTAATCGCCAAAGACCAAAATATTTTCGGCATTGGCAATAGCTGCTTCAATTCGAGCTACCGCTTTGTCCATATCTTTCATCAAATACGGATTGTGCAAATCAGCCAAACTCGGACGAAAAAATTGGCGAGCGGCTTCATACGTTTCAATACCTCGCTGTACCAAAAGCATCGCAATCAACTCATCTACTTTGAGTTCGGCTGCTAAAGCTTTGACTTTTTCCGGTGATGGTTTGGTTTTAAGTGTCCAGCGCATGATAAATTAGGAATTACAAAATTGTATTCAACAAAAATAGGAAAAGCAACGGCAGGTTTATGGTAGTTTTAGTGTATTTATTCGTTACTTTTGAACTACAAATTACAAAGAAAATGCAAATTCAAGGTCAAATAGTCGATATCGAAAACCGCCGGATTTACTCTGGCGAAGTTAGGGTTGAAAACGGTAAAATTGTCTCCGTTATTGAAAAACAACACGATAACAAAAACTATATCCTTCCGGGTTTTATCGACGCGCACATTCATATCGAAAGCTCGATGTTGGTGCCTTCCGAGTTTGCTAAAATTGCGGTTTTGCACGGTACTGTCGGAACCATTTCCGATCCGCATGAAATTGCCAATGTATTGGGAAAAGACGGTGTATATTATATGATTGAAAACGGTAAAAAAGTCCCGTTGAAGTTTCATTTTGGGGCGCCTTCGTGCGTTCCGGCTACCTTTTTTGAAACTGCCGGAGCCGTAATCGATTCGGAGCAAATTAAGGAACTGATGGCGCATCCCGACATTTATTATTTGGCCGAAATGATGAACTATCCCGGTGTGTTGTTTGACGATGAAGAAGTTTTAAAAAAGATAGCTTGGGCGAAACATTACAATAAACCGGTTGACGGTCATGCGCCGGGTTTAAGAGGCGAAGCCGTTCAGAAATATATTTCAGCCGGAATTACTACCGATCACGAGTGTTTTACCTATGACGAAGCCGCTGAAAAATTAGCCTTAGGGATGAAAGTAATCATACGCGAAGGTAGTGCCGCCAAAAATTTTGAAGCGTTAATCGACTTACTGCCGGATCATTATGAAAACCTAATGTTTTGCTCTGATGACAAACATCCGGACGATTTGATTGTAGGTCATATCAACCAATTGTGTGCTCGGGCAGTAGCCAAAGGTCATGACCTTTTTAAAGTTTTGCAAATGGCTTGTATCAATCCGGTGAAGCATTACAACATGACGGTAGGTTTATTGCAACCCAATGATGCCGCCGATTTTATCGTAGTGGAAGATTTGACCCATTTTAAAGTGTTACAAACGTATATCAACGGCACATTGGTAGCCGAAAACGGTCAGTCGTTTGTACCGCATGTTGCCTTTGAAAAGCCAAATAATTTCAACACTTCACCTAAAGTGTTAGCCGATTTTCAAGTGGCGAGTTCGGCCAAAACCATACGCGTTATTGAAGCATTGGAAGGACAGTTGATTACCAATGAAATTCATTGTTCCCCAAAAATTCAGGATGGCAATTTGGTTTCCGATACCGAACATGATGTGTTGAAAATGGCGGTAGTCAATCGGTATGAAAATGCTCCGGTAGCTGTAGCTTTTATCAAAAACTTTGGTTTGAAAAAAGGAGCGATTGCCAGTTCGGTGGCGCACGATTGTCACAATATAGTCGTGGTTGGTACTTCGGATGAAGAAATTTTGAATGCGGTAAATTTACTCATTGCCAACACCGGCGGTATTTGTGCCGTAAACGGTGCCGAACAAAAATCGTTGGCTCTACCTATAGCCGGTATTATGAGCGACCAAAACGGTTGGGAAGCCGGGCGCTTGTACCAGGAAATCGATGCGATGGCCAAAGACTTAGGCAGTACTTTAAAAGCGCCTTTTATGACACTTTCATTTATGGCTTTGTTAGTGATTCCCGATTTAAAATTATCGGACAAAGGCTTGTTTAGCGGAAAACAATTTGCGTTTACGGATTTAAAGGTTTCCTAATCCCTAAAGATGTTGGTTAATGAAAGGGTCGGACCACTTTTCATTGTGAAGAATATTAGGATCGGTTAGTGTCCGTAAAAAAGCTACTAAAGCGGCTTTTTGTTGCTCTGTTAGATTGAGTTGCTGTGGATTCCCATTAGCATCTTTTAAAAAAGGCGATACATTAGGATGGTTTTTAACACCACTATTGTAATGCTCAATTACTTGCTCTAAGGTTTGGAAACGACCATCATGCATATAAGGCGCACCCAATGCAATATTTCTCAACGTTGGTATTTTAAAAGCTCCTTTCAAACTGTTGGTTGTTGGAAACGTTTCAAAAGCACCTAAATCATTGGTGGAAACTAAGTCAAGTCCGTTGTTTTTTGGTCCCGAATTTACACTAACAAAAGCCTCGGTTGCGTGACAATTGATACATCCCGCGCCACCTTGAGCTACAGTTTTTAAAAACAATGCTTTTCCTTGGTTTTCAGCCTCGGTAAAATTCGGAAATGGTTGTAACCTCGAATTCACCTGCATTCGACCATCATCATACTTACTTTGTGAACTAACAATACTCCTTATAAATTGTGACAAAGCTTTTGAAACTCTCGATTGGGTAATTTGACCAGAACCAAAAGCTTGTAAAAATAAATTACTGTAAAAAGGTCTTTCGGATAATCTTTGTATGATTTCGCTTTCGGTTAAACCCATTTCATTATGATCTAAAATAGGTTGTAAAACTTGGTCTTCGAGAGTGGCGGCTTTTTCATCCCAAAAAAAACGACCTCTAAAATAATAGCGTTGATTGACTAATGAAATAGAGTTTCTTCTGGTAGGCACTTGGTTAAAACCTAAACTCTTAACCGGCGAATCCGTAAAGGCCAATTCTTGGCGATGACAACTGCCACAAGCTATGGTTCGATTTTGACTCAAAGCTACATCATAAAACAGCACTCTGCCCAAAGTAGCTCCGGCATCGGTAACGGGATTGTCATCGGGTGTATTGTCTATGCCATTGACAGAACTGATAAAGGTGCCTCCTTCATTAACTGTAAAATGATACGGCAAATTGAGGTTAGCGTAATCATAAGGTGTTTCGGGCAATGAAATTATGGGTAAGTTTTGTGTAATCGGCACATATTTTTCATCCTCTGAACATGAGGTACAGAAAATGATCAAGAGAAATATACTTACCAAAAACCTTATCATTAGTATTACTATTTTAAAATTTTCCCGCCAACTACCGCGACGATTTCACCTTTTGCCGGTTTGGCTTCAAAATGTTGCAATACCTCAGCCGCAGCACCGCGAATAGTTTCCTCGTGAAGTTTCGACAATTCTCGGGAAACCGATACCGGTCGGTCAGCGCCAAAATACTGCACAAATTCGCCTAAAGTTTTCACCAATTTGTGAGGCGACACATAAAAAATCATGGTTCGGGTTTCTTCGGCCAACGCTAAAAAACGGGTTTGTCTTCCTTTTTTTTCGGGCAAAAAACCCTCAAAAACAAAACGATCGTTGGGCAAACCACTATTCACCAAAGCCGGCACAAAAGCCGTAGCTCCCGGCAGACATTCCACCTCGATATTATTTTCTACACAAGCTCGGGTGAGTAAAAATCCGGGGTCGGAAATAGCCGGCGTTCCCGCGTCGCTGATTAAGGCGATGTTTTCTCCTGCTTGCAAACGCTTGATAATATTTTCCACCGTTTTGTGCTCGTTGTGCATGTGGTGGCTGTGCATGTGTGTAGCAATGTCGAAATGTTTCAACAATTTGCCGCTGGTGCGTGTGTCTTCGGCCAAAATTAAATCGACTTCTTTCAAAACGCTGATGGCTCTGAAAGTCATGTCTTCCAAATTACCAATAGGTGTAGGAACAAGGTAAAGTTTGCCCATTTAGCTGAATTTTCGCTCCACAACAGTCATAAAACGCTCCATATAATCTTCTTTGCCTACCCAATAATTATAGTCGGGTATCACCATCTCGTTCAAGAAAGTTTTGGCTTCTTCCAGGGTATCAAAGGTGTTCAATTGCGAGATTACGCGGTTGAAATCTTCGTTGCTTTCTCCAAACAAATGGTTTACAAAAGCGATGCGATCGTTTAGGCCGATTTCAATGGTTTTTGCAAAAGCACTGTTTAAAGACGCTGCCGGTTTGGATTGCTCGATTTCAGGCTCCGGAACGATTTCTGCTTTAGTTTCCGTTGGAAAAAGGGAGACTTCATTCGGCTTTACGAAAATCGGATCTACGTAATTTTCGCCTAATAAATCTTCTAAAGCTATGTGTTTGGTATCTGGTTTTAGTTCGGATGCCGCCTCTGCTGCAGGTGCTTCTTCTTCAGCTTCTTCTTCGGCCAATTCAAATATCGGCGTAAAAAGCGGTGCTTCGGTAGCGGCTGGTTCTGCTGCAACTTCCGGTGCCATTTCTGCAACTTCTTCCTCAACTTCTTCCTCAGCTTCTTCCTCAACTTCTTCCTCAACAACCGTTTCAACTTCAGTTTCGGCTTCAGTTACAACCGGTTCTTCTTGAGCTTCTTCGGCTGCAAGAGTTTCCACCTCAACAGCAGGTGCTTCGGTTTCAACCACTAGTTCCGCTTTCACTTCAGCCATGATAGCCTGAGGTGTTTCAACATCAAAAGCAGTTTCTAATTTTTCTTCCAATTCGGCGGCATCAACCTCCGATTTTAGGACTTCGTAATTGTCCTGGTAAAATTTTAAAACCGATAACGTTTCGTATAATTTTTGGGTTTCTTTATACAATTGATCCACATCCGATTTGTTTTTGAGTTTCAAAATTCGGTGGGCAATGCTGATTAATTCGGCTTCTACTCTTTTTTTCATGATGGTTTGTAATTATAGGAAATACGCTGGTCTGTTTTTTAAATTCACTTCCGAAACATTTATTTACCTTCGGGAAGCGGGAACCATAATTAAAATTTTTCTACATTTGAATCGACGTAAAAATAGCAATTATTCAAGTCGATTGGTTTTCGTTACAAAGTAATAAAAACTATTCATTTTTAGCGCAAGAAAAATACAAAATGTTTCTCGAAAATACAGTAAATCATAAAGAACAATTTGGGTGGATTGAAGTCATTTGCGGTTCCATGTTCTCGGGCAAAACCGAAGAATTGATACGCCGATTGAAACGCGCTCAGTTTGCCAAACAAAAAGTGGAAATTTTCAAACCTTCCATTGACACGCGCTACGATGAAGAAATGGTAGTTTCGCACAACAAAAACGAAATTCGCTCTACTCCGGTTCCCGCCGCAGCCAACATCCGCATTTTAGCCCAAGGCTGTGATGTAGTCGGTATAGACGAAGCCCAGTTTTTTGATGACGAGATTATTGCCGTTTGCAACGATTTGGCCAATTCGGGTATTCGCGTTATCGTAGCGGGATTGGATATGGATTTTAAAGGCAATCCGTTCGGGCCGATGCCGGCGCTGATGGCTACGGCGGAATACGTTACTAAAGTGCATGCCGTTTGCACCCGAACCGGAAATTTAGCCCATTACAGTTTCCGAAAAACCGACAGCGATAAGTTGGTTTTGTTAGGTGAGACCGAAGAATACGAACCTTTGAGTCGCGCTGCCTATTTTAAAGCGATGCGCGAAAACATGGAAGTTAAAGATCCTGAACATTTGTCTTCAGAAGACCCGAGCGTAGCAAACTGACGCAGTAATAAATCCCAACACCTTGACACTAACCTTACGAAATATCATTCCCATCCTCAAAGCCCATTGGGTTGGTGAAAATGATGTAGCGGTAATCGACTCTATATCCATCGACAGCCGCTCTTTGCAAAACGGTGAAAACACGATGTTTTTTGCCATATCCGGACCTAACAATGACGGGCATACTTACATTAACGAACTGATTGATAAAGGGGTTCGCCATTTTGTAGTAACATATATTCCGGAAACAGTTACCGGTAAAGCCAACTTTTTAGTGGTGGAAAATACTTTGGACGCGTTGCAGAAATTTGCCGCTTACTACCGAAGTTTATTCGATTTCCCAATCATCGGCATTACCGGAAGCAACGGAAAAACTATCATTAAAGAATGGCTGAACTTTTTACTGAGTCCGGATTACAACATTATCCGCAGCCCGAAAAGTTACAATTCGCAAGTCGGCGTTCCATTATCCATTTTGGGCATTAAAGAAAAGCATAATCTCGGGATATTCGAAGCGGGGATTTCAACCATGCACGAGATGGAAAAACTGCAGAAAATCATTCGCCCAACGATTGGTATACTGTCCAATATCGGTTCGGCGCACGACGAAGGTTTTTCAAGCGTAGCTGATAAAATCAAGGAAAAATTAAAGCTGTTTACTTCGGTGAATGTGCTGATTTTAAATAAAAACAAAACCATACAAGCCTTTGTCAATCCGAAAATAAAAACTTTTAGTTGGTGTTCCGACAACAAAAGTGCGGACGTTTACATTACCAAGAAAAATTTGGGCGATTTAACCGAATTGCAAGTGACTTACAAAGAAGATACGTTCCCTATTCTGATCCCGTTTCAGGACCAAGCTTCTATTGAAAATGCCATTCATTGTATGATGGTGATGTTGTATTTCGGCTACAATCCAAAAGTAATTCAAACCCGGATGGCACAATTGTATCCTGTGGAAATGCGCTTGAAAGTGAAAAACGGAATCTATAATTGTACACTTATCGACGACAGTTACAGCTCCGATTTCCAATCGTTGAAAATTGCCCTCGACTTTTTAGAACACCAAAAGCAACACAAAAAGAAAACCATCATACTCTCGGATATTTTCCAAAGTGGATTGAACAACGATGAGTTGTACTCACAAGTCTCACAATTGATTATTTCGAACAAAATCAACCGCGTTATTGGCATAGGCGAAACCATTTCGCAGTACAAAAACAAGTTCATCAACGGCACTACTTTTAAAAATGTAGCCGAATTTATGAATGCTTTTGACCGCTTGAATTTTGAAAACGAAACGATACTGATTAAAGGCGCACGCGATTTTCACTTCGAACAAATTGTTTCGATGTTGGAAGAGAAAACGCATGAAACGGTATTGGAAATCAACCTCAACGCGATTAGTCACAACCTGAACTTCTTCAAATCGAAATTGGCACCCAAAACCAAGCTGATGGTTATGGTAAAAGCCTTTGGCTACGGCAACGGCGGATTTGAAATTGCCAAGTTGCTCGAACACCACAAAGTGGATTATTTGGGCGTGGCTTTTGCCGATGAAGGAATAAGCTTGAAAAGTGCCGGAATCAATGTGCCGATTATGGTGATGAATCCGGAAAACACTAGTTTTTCGGCGATTATCCAACACCAATTGGAGCCGGAAATCTATTCCATTAAAGGATTGAAAGCCTTTTTAAAAATAGCCGAGCAAAAGAAACTCAAACACTTCCCGATTCATCTCAAAATCGATACCGGCATGCACCGTTTGGGCTTTGAAGAAGAGCATCTTTCAGAGTTAATTGCCATACTAAAAGGCAACGAAACAGTTCAAATCAAGAGTATTTTATCGCATTTGGCCACTAGTGACGATTTGAAACAAGATGCCTTTGCCCAATCGCAAATTGCGTTATTCGAACAATTATCAACTCAACTGATAAGCGAGTTAAAAATCAAACCGATTCGACATATTTTAAACACTTCCGGTATTTCCAATTATCCCGATGCGCAGTATGATATGGTGCGTTTAGGGATTGGTTTGTACGGCATTTCCAACGATGAAGAAGAGCAGAAATATTTGGAAAATGTGGGTACTTTAAAATCGGTTATCTCTCAAATCAGAACTATAGAAGCCGGCGAAAGCGTAGGTTACGGACGAAGATTTATGGCTGATAAAACCACTAAAATCGCAACGATTCCTATTGGTTACGCCGACGGTATTCGCAGAAGTTGGGGCAATGAAGTTGGCTATGTGGTTATCAATGGTAAAGAAGCTAAAATTGTAGGAAGTGTTTGCATGGACATGCTAATGGTGAACGTAACTGAAATAGATTGCAAGGAAGGCCAATCAGTAATTATTTTCGGAGAAAATCCAACAGTAAACCTTATGGCTAAAGCTGTAAACACCATACCTTATGAAATCCTGACCGGAATTTCACAACGCGTGAAAAGAGTGTTCTTCCGAGAATAATTCAAAACCCTTTTCGGTTTTTCAAAAATTTAACTATTTTAGTACTGTTAATCAACTAAAAAAACACAAATTATGGGAATGGTATCAGAATTTAAAGATTTTATTGCAAAGGGAAATGCAATGGATTTAGCCGTTGGAGTAATCATTGGAGCTGCGTTTGGCGCCATCGTTAACTCTTTAGTTGCCGATGTGATTACACCGGCCTTATTAAATCCGGCTTTGAAAGCTGCTCAAGTAGAAAATTTAGCCGACTTAAAAACCGACAACGGAATTTTATATGGTAAATTTTTGGCGGCAGTTATCAGCTTTTTAGTTATTGCCTTTGTTATTTTCATTATGGTTAAAGCGATCAACTCCATGAAGAAAAAAGAAGAAGCGGCTCCGGCAGCTCCGGCTGGTCCAACACAAGAAGAATTGCTGACTCAAATTAGAGACTTGCTTAAAAAGTAGTACCGTTACACTATATATTCTAACTAATCCGCCTCGTCATTGGGGCGGTTTTTCTTTTTGGGAATGAGTCGTTTTCGAATTCCGAAATTTTCACCTTAAAAACAAAAACAGCATTTGTTTTCTGATTACTTTTGTATTTCAATTTTTAAAAAATCTTAATTCTATTCATATGAAAGTTGCTGTAGTAGGTGCCACCGGTATGGTTGGTGAAGTGATGCTTAAAGTTTTGGCAGAAAGAAATTTTCCTGTAACCGAATTAATTCCGGTTGCTTCTGAAAAATCGGTGGGTAAAGAAATCGAATTCAAAGGCAAAAAATACAAAGTAGTTGGCTTACAAACAGCCGTCGACATGAAAGCTGATATCGCTTTGTTTTCGGCAGGTGGCCAAACCTCTTTGGATTGGGCTCCTAAATTTGCAGCAGCAGGCACCACAGTAATCGACAATTCTTCGGCTTGGCGAATGGATCCGACTAAAAAATTAATCGTTCCCGAAATCAACGCCCACGAATTAACTCCAACCGATAAAATTATCGCTAATCCTAACTGTTCCACCATTCAAATGGTGATGGTTTTAGCGCCTTTACATCAAAAATACAACATCAAACGCGTAGTGGTTTCCACTTACCAATCTATCACCGGAACCGGAGTCAAAGCGGTACAACAATTAGAAAACGAATACGCCGGCATTCAAGGAGAAATGGCTTATAAATACCAAATCCACCGCAATGCCATTCCGCAATGTGATGTTTTTGAAGACAACGATTACACCAAAGAAGAAATGAAATTGGTGCGTGAGACCAAAAAAATCTTAAGCGATAACAGCATCGCTGTAACGGCTACTGCGGTCCGCATTCCGGTAGTTGGCGGACACAGTGAAACAGTAAATATCGAATTCACTAATGATTTTGATGTGACCGAATTGCGTAAAATATTACACCATACTAATGGCGTGACCGTTCAGGATAATACGGACACTTATACTTATCCGATGCCTTTGTATGCCGAAGGAAAAGACGATGTTTTTGTGGGCAGAATTCGCCGTGATGAAAGTCAGCCTAACACCGTAAACATGTGGATTGTAGCCGACAACTTGAGAAAAGGCGCCGCAACCAACACCATTCAGATTGCCGAATATTTGGTAGCGAATAAATTAGTTTAATAAAGTCGAGCTACTGATACTGGCCACGAATTTCACCAATTACCACGAATTAATTTGTGCTAATTTGAGGAATTCGTGGCTTTTTCATTGAAAAAAATGGTCCTCGTATTTTACAAATGCTAAAATTTGTTAAAAACAGGCCTATTTTATTTGGTCTTACCTTACTTTTGCAGCAATGAAGGAAAAATTACGCTATACCAATGCTTGGATGGGATTGATGATATTGTTCGCAATATTCTTTCAATCTATTCACTCCATGGAGCATTTGGTCAAGCAATTCTCCGAAAAAAAATGCCATCATATTTACCACGACCACAAAACCGAATTGACACATGGTCACGACGGTTTGGAAAAATGTTTCGTTTGTGAATTTGCGTTCAGCAGCTACACGCCAAACGCAATAAAATCTTTTGAATTTCTACAAAAAGAAGTTGTAACTTCTTATACTTTCTCTTATTCCAAAGCCATTACCCAAGGGTTTCGAGGATCACTCTTTGCCCTTCGGGCGCCACCGCAATTTATTGTATAAATAGTTTTTAAAGACCAAAATCGCTTTGGTCTGTTATGTAATACAATAAATCAATTTATATGAAATCAATATATTTTATCCTAGCCTTAGGGATATCCTTCGTGGCTACAGCCCAAAATAAAATTATCGGTACCGTAACCGATGCCGACCAAAAACCATTAGCCAACGTTATCGTTTCATTGCCCGAAATCCATAAAGAAACAGTCACTAACGAAACCGGAAATTTCACCTTAAATACGATTCCGCAAGGAAACTTTAAAATCAGCTTTTCTTTAGTTGGTTTCGAACGCAAAATACTATCCGTAAGCGTTATCACATCGGAAACTACAGTAAATATTTCACTTGCACCAAGTATTACTCATATGGATGAAGTGATTGTATCAACGGCATTCAACAAAATACAATCGCAGAATGTGATGAAAGTCGAACACCAAAACATCAAAAGCTTACAACAAAAAGGCGCTGCTACTTTAATTGAAGGCTTGGCGACCATTCCCGGTGTTTCACAGGTATCGACCGGTACGTCCATCGGAAAACCTGTTATCCGTGGGTTAAGTGGCAACCGTGTTTTAGTATACACACAAGGCGTTCGCTTGGAAAACCAACAATTTGGGGAAGAACACGGCTTAGGTTTAAACGATGCCGGTGTAGAAAGTGTAGAAGTAATTAAAGGTCCGGCTTCCTTACTTTACGGATCGGATGCATTGGGAGGCGTTTTGTATTTCAATCCCGAAAAATTTGCCAATAGCGGTGATTGGAGCGGTGATTTTAGTCAAAGGTTATTTTCCAACACCTTGGGTAGCAATAGTAGTTTGGGATTGAAAACGTCGGGGGAACACTGGAAATTTTTGGTTCGCGGGAGCTACAACTCTCATGCCGATTACCAAATTGCCGATGGCGACAGGGTTACCAATACTCGTTTTAACGAAACCGATTTGAAAGCCGGCATTGGGTACAATAGTTCTGTTTTTTCGAGTGTTTTGCGATATAACTTTAACAAGCTAAACTTAGGTATACCTGAAGAAGGCATTAGCTCCGCTCAGTTCGGCTTTGCCTCGGGTGCCGAACAATCTAAAGGAAGAGATGTGCTTTATCCGCGTCAAGGCGTAGACAATCATATTCTAAGTTTGCACAATACCTTTTATTTTAAAACTTCCAAACTCGATGCCGATTTGGGTTATATTTTTAACGACCGCAGCGAATTTGAAGACAGCAATGTTGCGGTTTTACACATGGAATTGGCTACATTTAATTACGATGTGAAATATTATTTGCCTAAGTTGGGTAAACTCGAAACCATTGTAGGCGTACAAGGAATGAACCAAACCAATCGCAATTTTGGCGAAGAATTATTAATTCCGAATGCCTTGACGAATGATTTTGGTGTTTTCGGGACAACCAATTACGAATGGAAAAGCAATGTAATTCAAGCCGGTTTGCGTTTTGACAACCGAAAAATATCCACGGAAAACCACGGCCTTGTAGGCGAAGAAGGTTATTTTGAAGCCCTAAAGAGAAATTTTAACAGCTTCAATGCCTCGTTGGGTTACAAAACTAATTTCGCCGAAAATGTAACGATGCGTTTGAACATAGCTTCCGGATTTCGAGCACCGAATTTAGCCGAACTTACCTCCAACGGTGTGCACGAAGGCAGCAATCGCTACGAAATTGGAAATGCCGATTTAAAAAATGAGCAAAACGTACAAACTGATTTGAATTTGGAATACAAAAGCTCGCATTTTGAATTGTTTGCCAATGGTTTTTACAATCACATCAACGATTACATCTATATTAGTCCGAATGGCAGTGTGATTGACGGGAATAATGTTTACGATTATGTTCAGGCCAATGCCCGATTGTATGGCGGTGAAGCGGGTATTCATTTTCATCCGCATCCGTTAGATTGGTTGCATTTGTATAGCAGTTTTGAAACCGTTATCGGCGAAAAAGACAACGGCGATGCTTTGCCTTTAATTCCGGCAAACCGCTGGAATACTACTTTCCGTGGAGAATTTAATATTAAAAACTGGTGGACAGCAGGATTTGCCACAGTAAACATAGAAAGTGTTTTTGACCAAAACAATTACAGTGCTTTTGAAACCAAAACCAACGATTACACTTTGGTAAACTTAAGTTTGGGCGGAAAGATAAATATTGGCAAAACCCATTTCAACCTGAATTTGAATGGCAACAATATTTTCGACAAACGCTATGTTTCCCATCTGTCCAGGTTAAAAGCTGACGGCATTCCGAATATGGGTCGCAATATAGTATTAGGCCTCAACTTTATGATATAAAAAAACGTCCCGAAAATTCGGGACGTTTTTGTTTAAAATCGGTTATCTCCATCTAACATTCGGCCTAATCCACCCAACAAACTACCTTCTTCTCTGCCGCTTCCGCCGGCTTTTGGTGCAGAAGCTATGATTCTGTCTGCCAAACGGCTAAACGGCAACGATTGCACATAAACCGTTCCGGGACCGCGCAAAGTAGCGTAAAACAAACCTTCGCCGCCGAATAAGGAATTTTTAATGCCTCCTATGAATTCGATATCGTAATCCACGTCTTTAGTAAAGCCCACTATACAACCGGTATCAACTTTCAAGATTTCGCCTGGAGCCAATTCTCTTTTGGCCAAAGTACCGCCGCTGTGAACGAAAGCCATGCCATCGCCTTCAATTTTTTGCATGATGAAACCTTCGCCACCGAATAATCCGCGACCTAACTTTCTGGAAAATTCAATCCCAACGGAAACCCCTTTGGCAGCGCAGAGGAAAGCGTCTTTTTGGCAAATAAACTTGCCGTTGAATTGCGATAAATCTATAGGAATAATTTTTCCGGGATAAGGCGAGGCAAAACAAGCCTTGCTTTTGGTATTATTTTGATTGATATACGCTGTCATAAAAAGACTTTCTCCGGTCAGTACACGCTTTCCGGCGGACAATAATTTGTCGAACAAACCGGATTGTTGTTGGGAGCCATCGCCAAAAATAGTTTCCATAGTGATGCCGTTATCCATCATCATAAAACTTCCGGCTTCGGCGATCACTATTTCTTGCGGATCGAGTTCAATTTCTACGTATTGCATTTCTTCTCCATAAATATGGTAATCAATTTCGTGTGCTTGCATAATCAATGTTTTTGGTTTTTCCTTATTAGTTTATGGTCTTTAAAAAAAGTTACAATACCGATAAAACCCATCACAGATCAAACTTAAAAAAGACAATATGTTAATAATTTAACTTTTTCAATATCATAGTTTTAATTTTTTAATGCTATTTTTACCATATTACTAATTAAACTAGCTGCCTATGAATTCCATGTTTACCACCATTATTAGAATAGTTTTAGGTTTAGCGCTATTGGTTTTTGGCGCCAACAAATTATTTACCTTCATTCCAATGGAAGCTCCAACCGGTTCTGCCGGTGATTTTATGAGTTCTTTAAATGCCACAGGGTATATTTTCCCGGTATTGGGTGTTTTGGAAATGATTATCGGAATGATGTTGTTGTTGAAAAAATGGATTGCTTTTGCTTTGATTTTATTAGCACCTATTTCCATCAACATTTTGTTATTCCACCTGTTTTTGGGAATTTCAGGACTGCCGGTGGCAGTAGCCATTTTAGCCTTTAATGTTATCTTGATTTACAAGCATTGGCAACAATACAAACCGCTTTTTTATTAGCAGTTTTCTCCAAAATAAAAAACCGTCTCTATTTACGAGACGGTTTTTTTTAATATTCTAATTTCCCTACATGCCTCATATTGCGGAGGATTTTATCTTTTCTTCTTTCAATATACGAAGACGAATTGGTGGCCTTGTATTTTAGTGGATTGGGCAAAATGGCGGCAATTCCGGCGGCTTCCCTTTTGGTTAAATTCACCGCTGATTTTCGGTACCAATGTTTAGCAGCTTCTTCTGCGCCGTAAACACCTTTCCCCATTTCGATGCTGTTTAAGTACACTTCCATAATGCGTTCTTTCCCCCAGATAAGTTCGATTAACACTGTAAAATAGGCTTCTAATCCTTTTCGAAGATAGCTGCGACCTTGCCAAAGAAAAACATTCTTAGCCGTTTGTTGCGAGATAGTACTGCCTCCTTTAATGCGCTTCCCTTTTTGGTTGTTTTTAAAAGCTTTTTGCATCGCTTGAAAATCGAAACCATAATGGTTTAAAAAATTCCCGTCTTCACTGGCAATGACGGCTTTTTGCAGATTGGGAGAAATCTCTTCTAACGGTACCCAATCATGACTCAATACAGCGTCTTTTCCTTCCCATTTGTTTTCTACGGCACGAATAGCCATTAAAGGCGTGAACGGTATCGGCACCCATTTAAACACTATCACCAATAAAATGGAAATCGCAAAAAACCAAAGCATGGCTTTTTTAACCCAACGTAATATCTTTTTTATCATACTTTATTTGACTAAATCGGCTAATTCCTGACCTATTAAACTTCCAATAGCTACGCCCATACCGCCCAAACGCACACCGCAATAAACGTGTGTAGACAATTGTTCAACGATAGGTCGCTTACAGGAACCCATTCCCATAATGCCGCTCCAGCGATGGGCTATGGTGTACTCGGTCTTTGGCAAAATTACTTCTTTTAACAAAGCCTCCAAACGTTGCTGAATTAATTCGGTTTGCGCGAACTCGGTTGTTGTTTCTCCTTCAAAATCGAGGTTGCGACCACCGCCTAACAAAATTCGGTTATCGATATTTCTGAAATAATAATAGCCCTGTTCCAGATGAAACGTCCCTTTGATATCCAAATCGGGTATCGGATTGGTGATTAAAACCTGAGCTCTGGCCGGTTTTACCTGATTATTGGTTAATTCGGCTGCAAAACCGTTAGTAGCAAACAATAAGTTGCGAGTTGCAAAACTAAAATCGTTAGCCGTTACCATAACACCATCACTTTTTTCTTGGAATGCGGTTACTTCGACTTGATTCAGGATCAAAATATCGTTGGCAATGGCTTTCTTTAATAAAGCTTGCATCATTTTACCGGTATCGATTTGAGCTTCGTACGGATTAAAAATAAGGTATTCTTGTATGCCGCTAAAATCGAAACGATCCACCTCTTTGGAAAACACTTCGTTTCTGAAGATAGGTTTTAAGATGTCGTTGATGAAAGGAAGTCGTTGCAAACAGTCGTTATACGAAGGCTCATCTGATTTCAAAAAAAGCTCATAGCCACCATAAGGTTTAAAATCGATGGCTTCATCACCTAAGTTTTTGCGCAACAATTGTAATCCGCTCCAGCGCTTTTGAATCAACTGTATCACTTCTTCTTCGCTGTGTGATTTCAAATCGTCTAAAATCTCCGAAAGACTACCGAAACAAGCAAACCCGGCATTTTTAGTACTGGCGCCTTGTGGTAAAATTCCCTTTTCTAGGATTAAAATCTTACTGTGAGGAAAACGCTCTCGCAAGGCTAATGCACAATGCAAGCCTACTATGCCGCTGCCAACTATGGTAAAATCGACTTGGGCAAACCAATGTTTAAGTTCCCAATAACTTAAGTTCATCTGAAAATTTTTCTAAAAATACTTTTTTTCAAAATTGTGATGGAAAGTAACGGTAAATTTTTTCGAATTATTCTTCATTTTAAGTATTTTTCTATCTTATTCATAACAACTAATCTTACGCTTTATCGATTTGTTAGCAGTTTTGTGATATTATCCCTTGTCGTGTAAAAAATAGTTATAATTTTGACCTACTATTTAACCAAATTGAATATTTATGAAATACAAATTACTCACTGTTGCGCTACTGACCTTCAGCAGCATAGCTTTTTCTCAATCCGGGAGATCGCTTTGGAACACCACAACGAAAAAGAGTGATATGATTCCGCTGGAAAGCAGAATGGTATTGCCGGAAAAAAATCTTTTCACTTTGAATTTAGACCAGCTCAGAACGGTTTTGTCGAATGCGCCACAGCGTTTCGGTGAAGCAAGACGCAATGGGATAACCTTGTCAATTCCGAATGAAAACGGCGTATTAGAAAGTTTTAATGTTTATGAAAATCCGGTATTGGATCCGGCTTTAGCAGCCCGTTACCCTGAAATTAAGTCTTACATCGGTATTGGTATTGACAATCCGACTGCTACTTCTTATTTCAGTGTATCGCCGTTAGGATTTAAAGCGATGACATTGAGTGCCGATAAGGCTGCGGTTTTTATTGAGCCGATTTCACAAGATTTAACTACTTATACAGTTTATAGAAAATCAGACAAAGCCCGTTCTTTATCGGCTTTTGAATGTTCTGTAATTGACGATGTAGTGCCGCAAGTAGACCCAAGCACTTTAAGACCAAATGCAGACGACAGTACTTTGAGAACTTTCCGTTTGGCCATGTCTTGTACAGGTGAATATACTGCGTATTTTGGCGGAACTAAAGCCTTGGCTTTGGCTGCTATCAACAACTCTATTACCAGATGTAACGGTGTTTTTGAAAAAGATTTCGGAGTAAGAATGGTAATTATTGCCAATACAGATTTGGTTATTTACACCAGTGCTTCTACTGATCCCTACGCTGCTGCTGCAAGTATGTCACAATGGAATGCACAATTACAATCTACATTAACCAGTGTTATCGGAGAAGCCAACTACGACGTAGGTCATTTATTTGGCGCTACCGGTGGTGGTGGAAATGCAGGCTGTATCGGATGTGTTTGTGTTAACGGTTCAAAAGGTAGCGGATACACTTCGCCGGCCGATGGCATTCCATCAGGAGATAATTTCGATATCGATTATGTAGCACACGAATTAGGCCACCAATTTGGAGCAAACCACACTTTCTCTATGAGTAATGAAGGCACCGGAGCCAATATGGAGCCGGGAAGTGGTTCAACTATTATGGGATATGCCGGAATTACAGCGCAAGACGTACAACCGCACTCTGACGCTTATTTCCATGCTATCAGTATCCAACAAGTAACCAATAACATTAAAGCTAAAACTTGTCAAACCAACACGGCTACCGGAAATTCAGTCCCTACTGCCAATGCCGGTTTGGACTATACAATTCCTAAAAGCACACCGTTTGTGTTAACCGGTTCCGGTTCAGATGCCAATGGCGATGCCTTAACTTACAACTGGGAGCAATTTGACAATGCAGCCAGTACAGCAACAGGAACGAGTTCAGCGGCCAGTGCAACCAGAACCAGTGGTCCAACTTTCCGTTCTTACAACTCATCTTCTTTACCGGTTAGATATTTCCCTCGTCTTCAATCGGTTTTAGCAGGAGCTACTACTACAGCCGGCACAGAAATTACAGTTGAAGCTTTGCCTTCTGTAGCCAGAACCATGAATTTCCGCTTGACAGTTAGAGATAACAGAGCCGGTGGTTCTGCCAATAACAGTGATGATATGATAGTAACGGTTAACGCTACAGCCGGTCCATTCACCGTAAGCGCACCAAATACCGCAGTAACTTATGCCGGGAACAGTTCTCAAACCGTAACATGGAATGTGGCAGGGACAACGGCTAACGGAGTTAACTGTGCTAATGTTGACATCTTATTATCTACAGATGGCGGATTAACTTATCCTTATACTTTAGCGGCTGCAACACCTAACGACGGCACACAAGCGGTAACTATTCCTAATGTAGCCGGTACTACAAACCGTATCATGGTAAAAGGAACCAACCACATCTTCTTTGATGTTTCTAACGCTAACTTTACCATTACCAACTCGGCTCCGGACACAACTGCTCCAACTGCTGCTACTTTAAGTGCTTCGGGAACTACTACTACTTCAACCAACTTGTCATGGAGTGGCGCTACCGATAACATTGGAGTAACCGGTTATGATGTATACCAAAATGGTGTTTTCAGAGCTTCAACCGCTTCAACTTCTTTTGTAGCTAATGGATTAACCGCTTCAACAGCTTACAGTTTTTATGTAATTGCTAAAGATGCTGCCGG
Organism: Flavobacterium cheonhonense; assembly: GCF_035671315.1. Lineage (NCBI taxonomy): Bacteria > Pseudomonadati > Bacteroidota > Flavobacteriia > Flavobacteriales > Flavobacteriaceae > Flavobacterium > Flavobacterium cheonhonense. Next base: position 777,574 of record NZ_JAXAVY010000001.1, on the reverse strand, counting down.
AAATGTTTCTCCTGCTAGTAATACTGTAAACGTAACGACTTTAGCTCCTGATACAACAGCACCAACAGCACCAACTTTAAGTGCTTCAGGAACCACTTCCTCTTCTACAAACTTATCTTGGACAGGTGCTACTGACAATGTAGGGGTAACGTCTTATGACGTGTATCGCAACGGCACTTTCTTAGCGTCTACTGCTGCCACTACTTATGCTGTTACAGGTTTAACGGCTTCTACTGCTTATACTTTCTACGTAATTGCCAAAGATGCTGCCGGAAATGCTTCTGTGGCTAGCAACACAGTTAACGTAACTACTTTAGTGAATTCTGTGACTTATTGTACTTCTCGCGGGAATAATACCGCTGATGAATACATCAATCGTGTACAATTGGGCAGCATCAACAACTTATCGGGCAACAATGGTGGTTATGGAAACTTTACTGCTTTATCAACCAATTTAGTTCGCGGAACCAGCAACACTATTACTATTACGCCTACGTGGACTGCAACAGTTTATAATGAAGCTTACAGAGTTTGGATTGACTATAATAAAGATGGCGATTTCTTGGATTCGGGAGAACAAGTTGTGAATGTAACTCGCACCAAAACAACTCCAATTGCCAGAAGTTTTACAGTACCAACTACAGCATTATTAGGGACTACCAGAATGCGTGTTTCTATGAAATACAATGCATCGCCTACCTCTTGTGAAACTTTTGCAGATGGTGAAGTAGAAGATTATACGGTAAACATTACTGCTACCGCCAGACCTGAAGATGCTAACGTGGCTACTCTTGCGTTCAATGTATATCCAAACCCTGTAAAAGGCGATATGTTAAACATTGCTAATTTAGATGAAGCCGCAACCTATAGAGTTTTCAACTTAATGGGACAAGAATTGGCTAAAGGCAAAATTGAAAACAATGCGGTTTATGTAGGTTCGTTAAAAACCGGTGCTTATTTAATTGAAATCACCAGCGGAAATGCTACTAACACCAAACGTTTTATTAAAGAATAACCTAACCAAAACTTTATAATGCTAAAGACCACTCTCACAAGGAGTGGTTTTTTATTTTATATGAACTGACTTTTGGGCATTTATGTTGCAAGTAATCTTGTTTTAAGGCAAGATCCTATTAGGATATCAAATCTTTCAAAGTGCGATTGTTTTATGTTATCTTTGATATTAAGAAAGCTTTGAGATAACTTCATTAAAAAATGAACATGAGAATATTTAGCATTGTAATGATGTGTCCATTTTTAATTTTTGCTCAAGCAGGAACAACAGATTTGTCATTTAGTGGTGATGGAAAAGCAATATTCTGTTTTGACACAAACTCCATTGCAAATAATTCAATATTACAAAATGACGGTAAAATTATTATTACCGGCTTAAAAGAATATAATACTAGTTTTGCTTGTAGAGTAAATAGCGATGGAACTATTGACAGTAGTTTTGGGAATGATGGAATTGTCGTTATTGCTACTAATTTAACAACCGAGGCCAATAGTCTTTGCTATAGTTCTGCTTTGCAAAATGATGGCAAAATAATTTTAGTTGGAAATTTCACCTCTTTTTCAGGAGATCATAACCTAATGGTTATCAGATTGAATTCGAATGGTTCCCCAGACACTAATTTTGGTGTTAATGGTAAATTAAATCTTGAGTTGGGATCACCATACGATTTTGCCTACGCAGTTAAGATACAAACAGACGGAAAGATATTAATTGGTGGAAGTTTTGGTAGTGTTGATGGTGGTTTCTGCCTTGTGAGGCTACTACCAACCGGCCAAATGGATCCCTCATTTGGAACAAATGGGATGGTTGTTACGATAATATCTCCCGGGAATGAGAGCGCAATTAAAAGTTTAGATTTATTGTCAAATGGAAAAATTATAGCCTTAGGAAACAGAGTAAATAATGGTATCCAGAATATTGTTTTAGCACAATATAATGAAGATGGAAGTCTAGATTCCAGTTTTGGAATAAACGGCAAGGCTGAGACGATAATTGAAACCGGAATTAGTGACGATGCAAGAAATATAAAAGCATTACCTAATGGAAATCTTTTGATTCAAGGAATCTTTAATTTGTATGGTGCTTTTAGTGAGGGAGGAAATATGTTAGTACAATATACCAGCAATGGTAATCTCGATTTAAATTTTGGCAGCAATGGAGTAGTTATTAATTTAGGTGAATACTCCGGTTATGGATTAGCCACCCAAGTTGATGGTAAAATTATTGTCTCAGGCTCAGCAGCCGGTGAAACAATAGTTGCTAGATATTTGCCAAATGGTAGTTATGACAATACTTTTAATGATGACGGGAAAGTAATAACGTCAATAATTGATAATCATATTTCTTTCAGTTCAACTGTTTTAATTTCAAACGATAACAAAATAGTAGCTAGTGGATTTACAGACAGTGAAGATTATTCTCTTGGATGCGTTGGATTGATCAAAATTAATTTAGGGACTTTGACTAATGAAGAGTTTATCTCTCAACCTTTGAAATTATATCCAAACCCTATAAAAGGCGATATACTAAACATTGCTAATTTAGAAGAAGCCGCAACCTATAGAGTATTCAACTTAATGGGACAAGAATTGGCTAAAGGCAAAATTGAAAACAATGCTGTTTATGTAGATTCGTTAAAAGCCGGTGCTTATTTAATTGAAATCACCAGCGGAACTGCTACTAACACCAGACATTTTATTAAAGAATAACCTAACCAAAACTTTATGTTGCAAAAGACCACTCTCAAAAGGAGTGGTTTTTTATTTTATATGAACTTGACTTTTGGGCATTTACGCTGTCCGTATTCTTGCTTTATACTACAATAGCAAAGGCTTCTTTTGGAGGAGTTTTCACTGTTCACAAGCGTAGCGACTACGAAAGAATTAAGACTTGTTGTATTTTGACTTTTATAAATCAGTAGGGTTATATTCCATTGCGTTGGGCATTGATTATTTCATCCCTAAAGGGATTTTGGGATTAGTTGTGCATCTTTACCGAGATAACATCCCTAGCGGGATTATTGGATTTGTCTATTCATATTGACAAGATCAACCCTAGCGGGATTATGCATATTGTTTTTCTATTACTTAACAATTACAAAAGGATTAGCGGTTAAATTTAAATAAATAAGGTTTAGAGTGTCTACACTTAACAAAAGGAAAACTTCTTTGAACTATTGATGTAAGTTTAATAATGCGTCAGCCTTTTCGCCTAAAGTAACGTTGCACAGTTCTATCGCATTTATATTTGCCAATCAGTTTAGACTAGTTAGTATGAAAATTGGTAAATCATATTTCATCTTTACTAAAACAAAGTGCATTCTGTGTTCAAAATGAAACCAATAATTGGCCACCGCAAACTTTGATAAGACAGCTGGGAAAGAAATAAAATCATTAATCACCACAAATAGAAAGAAATAAAAAAGCCCAAACAGTATTGCTTGGGCTTTTTTTATAATGGATAGTATATTACTTCACAATCAAGAATTCTGAGCGTCTGTTTTGAGCGTGTTGCTCTTCAGTACAATCAGCACCACAATCTACTTTAGGCTCTAACTCTCCCATTCCTTTAGCCGAAATACGACTAGGATCGATTCCTTTAGAGATAATGTATTGTGCAGTAGCTTTAGCTCGTCTGTCTGACAATCTTAAGTTGTATTTATCAGTACCTCTGTTATCGGTATGCGACTTAGTCAAGATGACCATTTTGTCGTTATTCTTCATTACTTGAACTAATTTATCTAACTCAAACGCACCTTCTTGAGTGATGTTGCTTTTGTCGTATTCAAAATAAATCGGTTTTAAGATAATTTCTGTTTCCGTAACAATTACATCGATAGGTTGTAAGGCAGCATCCACTTTAGCAGTTGGGCCTTTGCTTGAAGTAACTGCAAATGAATTGCCTTCGTAACCGTCTTTAGAAGCTTGAACGACATAAGGGCGATCACATTCTACACGGTATTTTACTTCTCCATTAGCGTTAGACATTTCTGTAGCGATTACGTTTTTCTTGTCGTCTAAAATAGATACGCTGGCATTGGCTAAAATAGCGCCTGTTTTAGCGTCGGTAACCACAATCATAACATCTACACCACAAATTGGACTAACAGCGAAAATATCGTCGTTTCCGCCTCTGTTAGACGATAAGAAACCAACTTTCTTAGACTCGTTAAAAGTAAAAGCAAAATCGTCTTTTTCTGTGTTCACCGGTTTGCCTAAGTTAACGGCTTCTGAACCGTTAGACAAGTCGATTTGATACACGTCTAAACCACCAAAACCTTGTTTTCCGCTTGAGGCGAAATATAACGTTTTGTTGTCATCAGCAATAAAAGGGAAACTTTCGTTGCCTTCTGTATTCACTTTGTTCCCTAAGTTTTGAGGTTCTCCGTAAGTCCCATCTTCATTAATGGCTACTTTCCAGATATCAACACCACCAACACTTCCGGGTCTGTTAGAGGAGAAGTATAACGTTTTACCGTCGCGGCTTAAACTAGGGTTACTGTTGGAAAACGTTTTGTCGTTGAACGGCAACTCGGTGATATCACCCCAAGAACTTCCGGCTTTAGTAGCCTTGAACAAATAAATTTGGCTGAAACGAGCATTATTCTTTTTGTCTTTCTCGAACTCTTTTTCTTTGTAACTCTCGCTGGCAAAGTAAGCCGTATTCCCATCAGCACTGATTGTGATAGGTCCGTCGTGCCATTTAGAGTTCAATTCGGTTACCGTTGCCGCATTAGTAATAGTTCCGTCGGCATTGTAATCCGCTTTGTAAATGTCTAAGAAAGGTTCATCCGTCCATCCGTAGTTTTTACGAGCACCATTGCGGGCACTGGCAAAGTATAAACTGTTATCATACAATACGGCTGCAAAGTCCGATTTATCACTACTGATATCAGAAGCATTTACATTGTACAATTTGGTTTTATCCAATAATCTTGGAATATAGTTAGGATTTTCCTTGAACGCTTTAGCACGGTTGTCACTAGGAGCAGCAGCAGCAAACTTTTGCATTTGCTTGTTGGCTTCTTCGTATTTACCGTTGGCTTTCAACATTTGGGCGTAACGATAGTAGGTTTCAGCATCCTGATCACTTTCAGTGGCTTTGGCATACCATTTTACGGCTTCCGTTGAGTTAAACATATTGTAGTTAGCATCAGCCAATTGCTTGTAAACATAAGCATCGCCTTTACCATTCTCTACCAATTTCTGATAAGCCTTGGCAGCATCCACGTATTCGAATCTGGCAAATAACTTATCGGCAGCTTTGGTATCTTTATTTTGAGCCGAAAGAGAAAAACTTAGGGCTACAAAACTTAAGGATATATATAGATTTTTCATTTTTAAGATTCTTTATAGGTTAGAAATATCTTGGTGAACGTGATACTTTTTTCGGGAAATTCAAATCAAATAACAACATCACCTCGTGAGATGCCGGAGTTACCACATTCAAATCGGAAACAATGTGGTCGTAAGCATATCCGATTCTCAAAGACGGTGTTACTGCAAAATTGACCATAGCTCCGAAAGAGTCTTCCAATCTGTAAGTTGCACCTAATTCTAACTTATCGTAAAGTAAAAAATTGGTTGATAAATCTACTGAGGTAGGAGCATTAAGCGATGATTTAATCATAGCAAAAGGCTTGAATTTTAAATTCGGATTGATATCAAATACGTAACCTCCTGTTAAGAAATAATGAAGTTCTTCTGTTCCGTATTCTCTTCCGTCAAAATCTAAATATTTAGACTTAAGCATGTTTGGCACAGAGAAAGCCACATAGTATTTATCAGTGTAATAGAACAATCCCGAACCTATGTTTAAGAAAGTCTCGTTAGGATTACCTGATCCAAAAACATCATCTCCTAAATCCGGTAAGGTTGGATAAATAGTGTTGAAGTCGATTTTATGCATCGTGAACCCGGCTTTTAATCCGAATGCCAAGCGATGTTCTCCTCCTAAATTTAAAGTATAGGAGAAGTCCGCATAAAAGTTATTTTCTTCAACTGGTCCGATTTTATCTGAAATAACAGAAAGTCCTAAACCAACGTTTCTTCCAACAGGACTGTGGATAAAGAAGGTTCCGGTGGTTGGAGCGTCTTCTATCTCAACCCATTGTTTGCGATAGAGAACACCGCCCGAAACAGCTTCTTTCGAACCGGCGTAGGCCGGATTCATTACACTCATGTTGTACATGTACTGAGTGTAATGAGGATCTTGCTGTGCGTTTAACTCTGTTAAACCAAAAGCTAGTAGTGCAATGAAATATATTTTCTTCATTTTGTTTTGTTTTATTTTGTATGCCAATTTATAATGTCCTATTGTGCTCTGTTAATGTAAATCCAACCTGTTTTGGTTTCTGCATTATCTCTGTCAATAACAAAGTAATACGTTCCATCAGGAAGATCGTCACCATCATCAGATTGTCCTCCCCATTGATTAGTATAATTAGCACGACTGTATACTTTCATTCCGTTTCTGTTGAAGATAGTTAACTTTTTAACATTGAAACCTCTCAAGTCGAAAGTATCATTTAAACCATCATTATTAACAGAAATACCTTTTTGGACAACACAAGTTATGGCATCAACCGGGAATGCAGCAGACTCACTATTACATCCATTATCATTAACAATAACTGTGTAAGTATCTAATTCAGTAACGGTAATACTTTGTGTAGTTCCAACTTCAATACCTAAGCTATTCTGCCAAGAGTAAGTAACTGTTTGCGGGTTAAATGATCCGTCAACAGGAGATGCAGTCAACACATAGCTTACACCTTCACAACCTCCTGTTACTTCAATCGCAACCTCCGGAATAATTGTAATTGTAGCTTGGCTGTCTCCTACTAACTGACAAGTAGAAGCATCAGCATCAATATGATAAGAAACTGTGTAAGCTGAAGTACTTGGAGTACTAGCATCTACGGTAACAACTCCGGTACTAGCATTTAGAGATAATCCTGCGGAAGAAGAGAAAACACCTCCCAAGGTAAATCCTGTTCCAAGAATAGGAGATTGTAAATTAACTGAATCAGAAGCACATACCGGCGAGTTGTAACTGAAAGAAACTACCGGTGTAATCACTGGTTTGATTTCTAAAGTAAAGGTAGCTGATGTTGCTGGAACTCTACAAGTAGCTGCGTCAGCAGTTACATCAACAACAATTTGATAAATACCTGCCGTTGAAGCTGCCAAGTTAATAACTCCTGTTGTAGTATTTATTGACAATCCCGTTGAAGGCGTTACAAAGAATTGCGCAAAAGTGCTGAATCCTGCATCTAAAGTTGGTGTTAACGTAGATGGTTGTGCATTTTGACAAATTGATGTTGTATTATAACTGAATCCAACAATCGGATTAATTACTTGAATAATTTGAATGGTAACATCAGTTGAACCTGCACTTTGACAAGTTACCGGATTAAAGGCCACTTCATATCTAACCGTATGTGAACCAACTGTAGAAGCCGCTAAATTTATCTGACCTGTTACAGGATCGATAACTAAACCTGTTGTATTAACTTCTGAGAAAGTTCCACCTGTTGTAAATCCGGTTGCACTTGTGTTTGGTGAAGGGTTTGCTGCGTCTTGACAGAAAGTACCTGTTCCGTAATCAAAAGTGGTTACTGCCGGAATTGGGTTAGTAGGTGCTACAAATACATCTATAGGTTGTGAAGTACATCCTGTAGCAATATCTCTAACTACTAAAACATGTGTGCCAGGGGCAACAGCAGTGAAAGCAGGAGATGATTGATAAGTTGTACCACCATCAATACTATACTCGTAGTTATTCACAAAATTAACATAAGAACCTACGTTAGTATAATCTTGCGGATCAATGGCAGTCCAATCTGCAGAATTCCAAGTAGTACTAGGAGCTACAGCATTGGTATTTCTTCTGTAAGTGTAACCAGCCTGATTACCTGGTGTGAAAGAAACACCATCAGTTCTTCCCCAAATATCAACTAATGCATTTGCTGAAGTTGTTAATCTAATATTATCATTATCATTAACCCCACCGCAAGAAGCGAAAACCTGATTTGGTGTTACTCCTCCTTGGTTAACATTACTTCCAACAGCGACAACATGTGTTGCATTGTTGTTTAATGTTCCTGACAAAGTCAAATCACAAGAAGGATTTCCGGTTACCGTAGTATAAATTCTTAATTTATAGTTGGCTAAGTTTTTAGGAGCTCCGGTTCCGTTAAAGATTTCAATGTAAGTTAAAGAACCTGTGCTCTCGTCAGTCACTTCAGATATGAACAAGTCAGTCGGAGTAGTACCCGCTTGTGAAGTTGGAGAATTAACTGTAATTGTTCCTGTTGCTGTTGCACAGTCAGATTGTGTTGCTGTGAAAGTTGGTGTAGGAACTGAATTAATGGTTACATTGAATGACTTTTCGTTATAACAACCGTTACCATCTATAGCATAAACATATACTGTTTGAGATGAAGTTAACGGAGTAGTTATATCAATTGGCGTGGTTGATCCTCCTAATTGAGATTGTGTAAAATAATTACCAACAGTCAAAGTAGTTAATGTATAAGAATCACAAGCTTGAACTGAAGCAGGTTGAACTACATTCGGTAAAGGTAAAATCTCTACTTGAGTAGTTGGATTTGCATTGGCACAAACCGTAGAACCTGGTAACGAATAAGTTACATTATAAACGCCCGGCGCACTGGTGCTTGGATCAATGGCTCCTGTGTTGGCATTGATATTTAAACCTCCATTAGGAGTAGCAGAGAAAGTACCGCCTGTTGTTCCGTTTACAGTAACCGCTTGAGGAGTGTTAATGTTTTTACAATATGATGGAGCTCCATAAGAAATTGTAGCCGAACTTGGTGCCACAATACTGATGTTATAAGTTCTTTGTCTTTCAATACATGATGCCGTTGCAGCAACAGTATTTAAAACCAAATAGTTTCCTGGAGCACTTGCCGCTAAATCAATCTCACCGGTAGCAGTATTAGCAAATACTAAACCTGTTGGTGAAGCCGGCGATAAGGAAAACACACCTGCAAGCGAACCTGGATTGATTGTAGGAACTGGGTTAGGGGCTCCTGGTGACTTACAATAAGAAGCCGGGGTATAAGTAAAAAACGCGTCCGGACAACAATCATAAACACCTGCTCCTTGAGCGCCAACATTGGTTTGTGTTAAACTGATAAAACCTGGTTGATTGGAAAAATTAGTAATTAAAATAACATATACTTGTCCTGCAACTGCATTGGCAATATTTAAATTTTCAGTTGGAGCAGCAGAAAAACTACAACCAGTTTGTAGTGTTACCGGAACTCCAATTCCCGGAGCCAAAGTTGGAGGATTTCCAATAGCAGCACAAGCAGCAGCTTGATTTGTAAAAGGCCCCCAAGCAGCATAATCCACATCTAAATTAGGTGTTCCACCTTGAGTGGTTGACTGCGTTAATAATAAATTTATAGGACCAGACGTAGCTACATTAATTGTGTAATAAGCAGGGTTTGGTGAGCTTCCCAAACAACCAATAGTTCCTTGATTGGCAACGCCGGTAGTGTTTTGATAGCTCAAGTTTTGACACGCCGCTTGACCAGATATACAACTAGCTGGGGTTGAAATACATAAATTGAAAGTTGTCGTTTGTGGAGTGTTAGCATTTGAATACACACGAACAAAGTAAGTTTGTCCAATAGTTAAACCATTTACTACTCCACTCGTAGTATTTGCAGCACTACAAAACAACTGAGCTAATGTTCCACAGCTTCCTGAGTAAACGGCAAAATTTAAATTGGTAGTTGATCCGACTATATTTTGTAACGATACTGTTAAAAATGGATTTGAAGCTATAAATTGATACCAAACATCATCATCAGGAGTACCAATACATGGGGCGATTGCAGGCGCACCAGAAGCTGTTGCACCGGCTAATGATCCCGGAGTAACTTGTTGACAAACGGAAGAAGAATTTACAGGAGCAAAAATTGCCGTATTACATTCATCATTAGCTAACAACGTATTAAAGTTAAATCCGTTAGACCATAAACTGGTTCCTGAAGTAGGACAAATTGATCTAACATAGAAAGTATATTGTGTACCAGGGTTTAATCCGCTAAATAGGGCACCATTGGTTGAAACTATAGTTCCGGTTGCACTTGGTAACGGCACAGGAGAACCTGCAGGCAAAATAATCACTTCCCATTGGGTTACATCAGCACTGGCTTCTGTCCAGCCCAAAAGAGCGGAAGTTGTTGTAATTTGAGTAGCTGTTAATACAGTTGGTTTAGCACAATTTGGTGCAGGATCACAAGTTACATTAGCAACCCATCCAGGATTGTTAACAGAAGTATCACTTCTAAATCTGAAAGTTAAACATCCATCAGTACTTGATGATGTAAACGGTCCAGGAATTGTAGTACCCCAAAAACCTCCTGCCAATCCACCGGGAACGTTGGCTGCTGGATTTGTACTGGCAATTTGAGGTGCATTGATAGAGTTTCCGTCAAAAACGTATAAAGCATCCCAGTTAGCCTCTGTGTTAAAGGAGGTAAATGTAACGGTAACTACATTGCCAGGTGTAGGACAAATAGTCACTGTCGAATCTGAACTATTAGGATAATTCGCATTAGCACCACCGGCATCTACGTAAGGACCACCACAAACAGGAGGAGCCACTTGAGTAGTAAAGGTAGTTGGACCGGTCCAAGGACTGATATCGTTAGCCGCACATACCGCTCTAACATAAACATCATAACAGGTGGTTGGGTTTAAACCTGTCAAAGTGTGTGTCCCCGAAGTGGTTACATTTACTCCAACTGATGCAGCTGTAGGAGCAGGAGAACCACATGGTAAAGCAATTACTTCCCAAGCAGTTTCAGTATTTCCGTTAACCCATGAAACTGTCGCAGATGTTGAAAGTACATTACTTGAGGTTAAAGCAGTTGGCTCAGGACAAGATGGTAAATCTTCTATAATTACGTTGTCTATAAACAATCTCCATCCGTCTAAACCTCCTTGCGGCACATGCCATGCAATGTTAACAGGGCCTGTATAACCAGCTAAACTTACTATACTTTGAACATAAGTTGTATTACTATAGGTTGCTAGTGGAAGCAATGTGGTTGTAAAATCAGCAGGGCTGGTTCCGTTGGTTGACAACATTACTCTGAAATCATTTGGTTCACCGGTTGATTGAACTCTGTAGTGAAATTTCAACCTTTGGTTACCTGTTAAAATGATTTGCGGAGAAATCAACCAATCGTTATTAGCTCCATTATTAAAATCTGTCGTAATAGCAGCACATTGGTTACCTTCAAATGGGGTGGTGGCGTAATTCATATTCCATAAATCAGTATCACCATTAACATTAAGAACAGTCCAACAGTTTTCAGTAGTAGAAGTACTATTGAATCCTTCTTGGAAAGGCACATTGAAAGGAGCACACAAAGTATTAAACAAGAATGGCCCTGCCCAAGCACTGAAAGTACCGTTTCCGCAGTCCGCTCTTACATAATATTGGTATGCCGTATTTACAGTTAAACCAGCAGCAGGATAATTAGTATTCACATTGGTTTGTACACCTGCTCCAGCAGGAATTGGAGATCCAGCGGTTTGTACAGCAACTTCCCATGAAGTAGCACCACCTGGGTTAGCCCAACTCAAGTTAGCAGAAGTTTGACTAATTCCAGAAGCAGATAAAGTTGTTGGCATAGCACAGTTAACCGTTTGAATAACGAGCGTATATCCAATGGTTTGTGGTGTCGCATTAGTTGAAATTACAATAATGTATTCTTGCCCTGCAACAACTGGGATACTTGGAATAGATCTTACTCCTCCCCCAGTATTAGCCACACCGGCAACACAGTTAACACCTACGTTGGCACATCCCTGGTAAACAAAAATACCAGACCAGTTCCCGGTAGGAGTCATTGTAACACTGATAGCTCCGGTAGTTGTTGGAGTAAACGAATAAAACACGTCATTACCAGTCATATAATTGGTTGCCGTTCCGGCACAAGCTGCCGGCTGAGCCGCATCGGTAGTATCGCCATAGTTTCCGGTATTATCCGTAGTACTATAAGGAAGCGTTGTAACAACGATTGGTGAAGCACAAGTCAAACCCGGTGAAGAAGTAGAAAACGCAAATGGCCCTACCCATTGACTGCTGGCTCCGTTGGCACACAAAGCACGAACGTAATATTTGTAGTTGGTAGTTGGTGTAAAGGCTACACCCGTTGCCGTAGCAGTAGCAGTATACGGCGGAAATCCGTTATACACTACTCCGGTTCCGGTTGGGGTATTGGCAAAAGGCAATACTTCAATCTCCCATGAGTTAGCCCCACTGGTGTTGGTCCAAGTTAAGTTAGCAGAGGTTTGTGTAATTGCATTAGCGCCCAAATTGGTTGGGTCTAAACATTGTTCTAAAATACTAACATTGTCAACCAACCAACGGTCACCGTCTAAAACAGCTAACGGTTGAGTATAAACTTTTACAAACGAAACATATACCTGTTGCCCGGCATAAGCAGCAAGACTCACTACTTTTTCTTCATAAATATTATAGGTAGCCGTTAAAGTTGTTTCATTCCATTGCTGTACTAAAGTATAAGCTGCAGGATTGGTTTGTGAAGCAGTAGCGGGAGCGACCTTAATTTGATAAAGCGTTCCTTGATTTCCTGTGGTAAAACTTCGGGTATAAAAACGAAGTTGACCATTCGTAGGAATGGTCACTAATGGTGTTGCCAAGTAATCCTCGGAGGTGTTATCCTGTCCGATAAATTCGCGACTTACAAAGGCTGCATTAGCACCTTGATAAACAAAAGGCGGGTTTGGTGGCGTGGCCACTGTTGAATTGATGCCCCATCGCTGAACGGTTCCTACTCCGTTGTCAAAAACGGCCCAGTTTCCAGTCCCTAATGTCCAGTTGGTAGAGGGAAGCGCATCCGGACCGGTTGTTGATTCGAATCCTTCCAAAGCCATTTGTGAGTAGCCAAAGACAGAAAAGAACATCAACAAAATTAGTAATGTAATTTTTTTCATGAAATGAAAATTTTAGTTGTTTAATTGAGTTTTTTTGGAATTTGAGTTCCAAATTTAGTAAAAATTATGAAAAAAATGCCTTTTAATTTTTTTTTGAAACAATAATTCAAGTTAATGTTATGTTTTAGTAAAATAATTCTACCTAAAGTTTAGCTTGTAATCCTTACTTTTGTAACTCAATTGAAGATAATGTTAGAAAAAGAAATTATAAATTTTGAACGCACGGTATTGGTGGGTATAATTACTCAAACCCAAAGTGAAGAAAAATTAAAAGAATACCTTGATGAACTTGAATTCTTAACTTTCACCGCTGGAGGAGAAGTTATTAAACGATTTTCTCAAAAATTAGAAAGACCCAATCCGAAAACCTTCTTGGGAACCGGAAAAATTGACGAAATCAATCTTTACATCAAGGAAAATACTATCTCTACCGTCATTTTTGACGACGAATTATCACCATCCCAACAAAAAAATCTTTCTAAAATTTTAGATTGTAAAATTTTAGACCGAACCAATCTCATTTTAGACATTTTTGCTCAAAGAGCTGAAACCTCTTATGCGCGTACTCAAGTAGAATTAGCGCAATGCCAATATTTATTGCCGAGATTATCCGGAATGTGGACGCACTTAGAGCGTCAAAAAGGAGGTATCGGATTGCGTGGTCCCGGTGAAACAGAAATAGAAACCGACCGCCGAATTGTGCGCGACAGAATCGCATTGTTAAAAGATAAAATCAAAACCATCGACAAACAAATGGCGGTACAAAGAAGCAACCGTGGCGCAATGGTAAGAGTTGCTTTAGTAGGTTATACCAATGTTGGTAAATCTACCTTAATGAACGTCATCAGTAAAAGCGAGGTATTTGTAGAAAACAAGCTTTTCGCCACCTTAGACACCACCGTTCGTAAGGTGGTTATCAAAAATTTGCCTTTTTTACTATCCGATACCGTGGGATTTATACGAAAATTGCCAACTCAGCTAATCGAATCTTTCAAAAGTACTTTGGACGAGGTAAGAGAAGCGGATTTGTTACTGCATGTGGTAGACATCTCACATCCTGATTTTGAGGAACACATCGCCTCTGTAAATCAAATTTTACAAGACATCAAAAGCAATGACAAGCCAACTATAATGGTATTTAATAAAATTGATGCCTACAAACATTTGGTAATAGAAGCTGATGATTTAATCACCGAAAAAACGACCAAACATTACACTTTGGAAGAATGGAAAACCACATGGATGCACAATGTGGGTGAAAAAAACGCGCTTTTCATCTCGGCTACTAACAAAGAAAATTTTGAAGAATTCAGAGAAAAAGTTTACGAAGCTGTTAGAGAAATTCACATAACGCGATTCCCGTACAATAAATTTTTATATCCTGATTATAAAGACGCTTCTGAAGAATAAAAGTGCGGCCTATTGCAAGTAATAGATGTAACCAAAGTTCAACCATACATTCCAATCGTTAGCTCTGTTTTCAACATAAACCGCCGGATCCGGATTCAACCCGTCAACCCAATTGGAAAAATAGTACTGCATTCTTAAATCAACCATTAAGTCAGACAACTCGGTTAACTTATATCTTGTCCCAACACTACCAACAATAGACCAAACAGTTCCCCCTTGGTTTGTGGTAGCATTGTAATATTTAATAGGTGTAGAAATTGGTGTATTCAATGGCCCTAAAGTTGAATAAGCCTCAGGATCATAAAAACTGAACTGGCCTCCTAAACTTATAAAAGGTGCCCAAGCCCCAATTGTAGACGAAAAATCTCTGATACTTAAAGGAAAATATTCCAATTGCATCCCAATATTAGTTACCGAAGTACTACCACGCATTCCTCTCAACTGGTTGGCAAACAAAGAAGTTTTGTCGGGATCAACCCAACGCCCAAAATGCTGCAAGTCCGTTTTATTGTATGACAGCTCACTTCTTAATTTGAAATGATCGTTAAAATAGGTTTCCGGTGTGTAACAATTACAGTCAGCTCGGTAAGAAAAGTTTAAATAGTGAATCAATCCAATCCCATAACCAGTATTTCCAGTGTTGGTAGAAAAATCATTTCGTTCGCCATAATCCGATTGAAAGGCCACCGGACCCAAAATAACACCAACCTCATGCGAAAAACCGAACTGAGACAAGGCATTATTCGTAAATGCAAACATTAGGAAAACAATTGCGATATATTTTTTGGGCATTTGCATACTGATAAGTTCAATTATCGACAAATATATAAAAACATCATTCAGTTGTAAAATAAAATAAAAATTTGTTGATTTATATACGAAAAAAAGCAAAAAAAGTTCTAAAAACCTTAATTAAATATAGACTTATTTAAAATTTCTTAACATAAACACAAAAGTTCTGAGAATTTAAAAAAATTTGCCCCCGTATTTTTAATAAAATGTATATTTGTCGGAATTTACGAAAACGTTTTCTTAAAAAAATTAAAAGTATATTTTATGTCACAAAGTATCAATGATTTTATCGATTTAGTTGCCCAAAGAAATGGCCACGAACCCGAATTCATGCAAGCCGTTAAGGAAGTTGCCGAAACCGTAATTCCTTTTATCGAACAAAATAAAAAATACCAAAACAAAATGCTTTTGGAAAGAATGGTAGAACCGGAAAGAGTAATCATGTTCCGTGTTTGTTGGATTGATGACGCCGGTAATACGCAAGTCAACCGTGGTTACAGAATCCAAATGAACTCCGCCATCGGACCTTATAAAGGAGGAATCCGTTTCCACCCTTCTGTAAACTTAAGCATCTTGAAATTCTTAGCTTTCGAACAAACTTTCAAAAACAGCTTAACTACCTTGCCAATGGGCGGTGGAAAAGGTGGTTCTGATTTCGATCCTAAAGGAAAATCAGATAACGAAATCATGAAATTCTGTCAAGCATTTATGACTGAATTAGCCAAACATATCGGTGCTGATACCGACGTTCCTGCAGGAGATATCGGTGTAGGCGGAAGAGAAGTAGGCTACATGTTCGGACAATACAAAAGATTGAGAAACGAATTTACCGGAGTACTTACCGGAAAAGGAATTACTTTCGGAGGTTCATTAATCCGTCCTGAAGCTACAGGTTATGGCGATGTATACTTTGCTCAAAACATGTTAGCTACTAAAGGTGATAGTTTCTCCGGAAAAACCGTAGTGGTTTCAGGCTCCGGAAACGTGGCTCAATACGCCATCCAAAAAGCCACTCAATTAGGCGGTAAAGTAGTTACGGCTTCTGACTCATCAGGATACATCTATGATGCAGAAGGAATTGACGCTGAAAAATTAGCGTACATCATGGAAATCAAAAACGTAAACTACGGAAGAATTTCAGATTACGTAAAAAAATACCCGAATGCTACTTTTGTAGCCGGAAAACGCCCTTGGGAAGTAAAATGTGATATTGCTTTACCATGTGCCACTCAAAACGAATTAAACGGTGAAGAAGCCAAAGCATTAGTAGCTAACGGTTGTATCTGTGTGGCCGAAGGTGCTAACATGCCTTCAACGCCTGAAGCTATTGAGGTATTCTTGCATGCGAAAATTTTATTCGCTCCGGGAAAAGCCTCTAACGCCGGAGGTGTTGCCACTTCAGGTTTAGAAATGTCGCAAAACTCTTTGCGTTTGAGCTGGACTGCCGACGAAGTAGACCAAAGATTGAAAGACATCATGGCGAACATCCACGCTGCTTGTGTAAAATACGGCAAAGATGAAACCGGTTACGTAGATTACGTAAAAGGTGCTAATATTGCCGGCTTTGTTAAAGTAGCCGATGCCATGTTGGCTCAAGGAATCGTATAAACCAAATAAAACCAACCACTCAAGGCCGCTGCCGAACTGTATGGAGCGACAGCGGAATAAAAACTTCAAAAAGAGCCTTCGGAAACGAAGGCCTTTTTTTTTGACATAAATACCAAATCGATATTTTTCTCGTTTATACTATATTTGTGTCAAATTGCTGCTAGATGAAAAAATGCCTTTTTTACGTATTGCTCTTTATATTCCAATGGAGTTGGTCACAACAAAACCAAAATTGGAAAGGGTATTTTTCATACAACCAAATCAAAGACCTTTCTGAATCGGTCACGAAAGTTTATGCCGCTTCGGAAAACGCATTGTTTACCAAAAACACTGTTTCCAACAACATTCAAACCATCAATACCATCGATGGCTTATCCGGGAAAACCATCTCAGCTATACACCACAGTGATGCTTTTCAAAAAACCGTAGTCGGCTACGAAAGCGGATTGATGATTGTTATCAATGACATAGACGGCAGTATGTTGAATGTGGTCGATATAATCAACAAAAATCTTCCGGCTAACATCAAAAAAATAAACCACTTTACCGAACACGAAGGCATTTTATACCTGTCTTGTGACTTTGGAATTGTACAATACAAATTAGCAACGCTGGAATTTGGTGATACCTATTTTATCGGACCCAACGGTCAAGAAATCAAAGTCTTCCAAACCACTGTTCTCAACGGAGAAATTTATGCCGTTACACAACTCAACGGCATCCTAAAAGCAAATTTATCCAATCCGAACTTAGTTGACTTTGCTCAGTGGACATCCTTCGACGGTGGCTATTGGTTTGGCATAACAACCTTTAACAACCAATTATTTCTTTACAGTACTAACAATAAAATCTACAAACACAACGGCGGTTTTATTGAAGTGGCAAACATTGGTGAGGCATGCATCGACTTCAGAGCAACTAACGACTATCTCATCGCAGCTTCTGTCAATCACGTTTATATTATCAATACAGGATCAAATACCGTGGCTCACATTCAAAGCGGTCTGGTGACTTCGCCAACGGTGACTTTTACTGCGGCTACCGTAATCAACAATACCATTTACATAGGCACCAACGAAAACGGCGTTTTATCAGCTCCTGTCAGTGCTCCCAACAATTTCGAATTTATTATGCCTTCTGGGCCAACAAAAAATAAACTTTTTGCTATTGACGCCTCATCGTCAAACCTGTGGGTGACTTATGGTGGTTACGATATTTTTTACAACCCATACACTTATTTTGGCAATAATCCGTCGCAATTTGAGATCTCAAAATACAATGCAACCAATGGTTGGCTTCACCTTCCTTACGCGGATTTACTGGGCGCCCAAGCGCTCTCTAAAATCACCGTCAATCCCACCAATGAAAATCAGGTTTTCATGAGCTCCTACCACAGAGGTTTACTGAAAATTGAAAGTGACATTCCCACCATGCTGTATGACCAAACCAACAGTGGCTTGGAATCTTTGGTAGACGGCTCCAATATTAGCGTCAGAATTAATGGGACGGCTTTTGACCGACAAGGCAATCTTTGGGTAACCAACAACAACATCAAAAACCAATTGAAAGTATTGCGAAGTGGCGGACAATGGCAATCTTATAATTTAGAAGGCATTTTGGACAATTTCACGTCGGCCAACATGAATAAAATAGTCATCGACAGAACCGACACCAAATGGATGGCCACTTACCTCGATGGCGTTATCGCTTTTAATGAAACGGTGAACGAGTTCAAAAAAATTACCGAAGGCCCTGAAGCCGGAAATTTACCCTCCAGAGACGTAAGGGCTATTGCCATCGACAACCGAAACCAAGTTTGGATCGGCACCAATAAAGGATTACGTGTCTTACCAAGTACAGGAAGTTACAATGGTACGGAACAAATGCGGGCCAACGCCATCATTATTTTGGAAAACGATTTGGCGCAAGAGCTGTTGTACGAACAATTCATCACCGACATCGTCGTTAACGGTTCGAACGAAAAATGGATTGGCACCGCCGATTCTGGGGTTTTTCTTTTTTCTCCAAACGGTCAAGAAACCATTTATCATTTTACCACAGACAATTCGCCCCTACCCAGTAATGTTGTCAACGATATCGACATCAATGCCGAAACCGGAGAAGTTTTCTTTGCTACCGACAGAGGTATGGTGTCATTTCAAGGTACAGCCACCAAACCGGCCGACAACTTAAAGGATGTTTATGTTTACCCTAATCCTGTACGCCCGGAATTTGTTGGAACCGTGAAAATTGCGGGTTTAACCTCGGGTGCCAATATTAAAATTACCGATATCGAGGGAAGCTTAGTGTACGAAACCACTTCAACCGGCGGCACCATCGAATGGGACACTACCGCTTTCGGAAAATACAAAGTAGCCTCCGGCGTTTACATGATTTTTATCGCCGCCGAAGATGCTTCGGAAACCACGGTTAAAAAAGTAATGATTATTCGATAACTTCGTACTTCAAACTTCGTAAATCGCACTTTTTAGATGCTTGTCAAAACCAAAGCCATTGTCATTTCTTCCCTAAAATATCAGGAAAAAAGCTTGATAGTAAAATGTTTTACGCAAAGCGATGGTTTAAAAAGCTATTTTGTCCCGAATGCTTTTTCAGCTAAAAAGTCAAACCAAAAAATTGCCTACTTCCAGCCTTTTACAGTCCTCGAAATTGAAGCCAATCACAAAAACAAAGGCACTTTAGAACATTTCAAAGAAATCAAACTGGCACACGCCTTCCAAACCATCAACACCGACATCATCAAAAGTACCATCGTTATTTTTCTCTCCGAAATGCTCCACCACAGCATACACGAAGAAGAAAAAAATGAGCGCTTGTTCACGTTCTTGGAAACGGCTTTGCTCTGGCTCGACACCCATGAAGAAACTTCTAATTTCCATTTGATTTTACTATTGGAAATCACCAAATTCTTGGGTTTCTATCCCGATACTTCCGAGATGGATTATCCCTTTTTTGAAGTGAAAGAAGGCTACTTTTCGCCCACTCTAGGTATTGGCTGCCTGCCCGAAAACGAAACCCGTTTATTCAAAAAATTAATCGATTTGAAATTCGACAGTCCGCAAAAAATATTTAGCGGTAACGAACGCCAACTCTTACTCAAAATCCTCTTAGACTACTATACTTTTCACTTAGTTGGCTTCAAAAAACCCAAATCGCTGGACGTTTTAAAAGAGGTTTTTGCTTAAAATTTTATGGGCGTTTCCCTTCGGGTAGTCAGCTTTTGCAAAGCCTCGTGTCCCTTTGGGCCGCGTCTTCCGCTACAATCTTTTTTAATCATACTATGGCAATTCAAGGAACTTTGGGCAAAAAAAGGATTTTCGCTCCAACCGCTAACGCAAAAACTCCCGTCTCATAACCCATAACTCACAACTATTTATTACTTTCGCAAACTGATTTAAGAAAACGATAAAAATGAGTACTAAGTTTACTGAATACAAAGGACTTGACCTGCCAACTGTAGCCTCAGAAGTTCTTGCATTTTGGAAAAAAAATAACGTCTTTGAACAGAGTGTCACTTCCCGTGAAGGTGCTACTCCTTATGTGTTTTTTGAAGGTCCGCCGTCGGCCAATGGCTTACCGGGAATTCACCACGTAATGGCGCGCACCATCAAGGATATTTTTTGTCGTTACAAAACTCAGAAAGGTTTCCAAGTCAAACGCAAAGCCGGCTGGGATACGCACGGTTTACCGGTTGAGCTAGGCACCGAAAAAGAATTAGGCATCACCAAAGAAGACATCGGCAAAACCATTTCGGTAACCGAATACAACGAAGCGTGTAAAAGAACCGTGATGCGCTACACCGATGTTTGGAACGACCTGACCGAAAAAATGGGGTATTGGGTAGATATGGAAGATCCGTATGTGACCTACAAATCCAAATACATGGAAACGGTTTGGTGGTTGCTTAAGCAAATTTACAACAAAGACTTACTCTATAAAGGCTACACCATTCAGCCATATTCGCCCAAAGCAGGAACAGGTTTGTCTTCGCACGAAGTGAATCAGCCGGGTTCTTATCGTGATGTAACCGATACGACGATAGTAGCGCAATTCAAAACCAAACCAGAAACTTTACCGAACTTTTTACAAGGCTTTGGCGATGTTCATATTTTGGCTTGGACAACCACGCCATGGACTTTACCAAGCAACACCGCTTTAACCGTTGGACCAAAAATTGACTACGTTTTAGTCAAAACGTTCAACCAATACACTTTTGAACCGGTAAATGTGATTCTGGCCAAGAACTTAGTCGGAAAACAATTCGGCGGTAAATATTTTGTTGCGGAAACAGAAGCTGATTTTGCGAATTACAAAGCCGAAGACAAAAAAATTCCATACCAAGTCTTAACCGAAGCCAAAGGTGCTGATTTAGTAGGCATCCGTTACGAACAATTATTGCCGTACACCTTGCCGTATCAAAATCCTGAAAATGCTTTCCGAGTGATTTCGGGCGATTTCGTCACTACTGAAGACGGAACCGGAATTGTACACACCGCGCCTACTTTCGGTGCCGATGACGCCAAAGTAGCCAAAGAAGCTACTCCGGAAGTACCGCCTATGTTGGTGTTAGACGAAAACGGCAATCCTGTTCCTTTAGTAGATTTGCAAGGGAAATTTGTAGCCCAAATGGGTGATTTCGCCGGAAAATATGTCAAAAACGAATACTACAATGAAGGCGAAGCGCCTGAAAAATCAGTCGACGTAGAAATCGCCATTCGTTTAAAAGAAGAAAACAAAGCCTTTAAGGTTGAAAAATACGTACACAGTTATCCGCATTGTTGGAGAACCGACAAACCTATTCTATACTATCCGCTGGATTCTTGGTTCATTAAAGTAACCGAAATCAAAGACCGCATGTTTGACCTTAACGATACCATCAACTGGAAGCCAAAAGCAACCGGAGAAGGTCGTTTCGGAAACTGGTTGAAAAATGCCAACGACTGGAACTTATCGCGCTCCCGATATTGGGGTATTCCGTTGCCAATTTGGAGAAGCGAAGACGGCACCGAAGAAATGCTTATCGGTTCGGTAGAAGAATTGTACACTGAAATCGAGAAAGCAGTCGCAGCCGGTTTCCAAACTGAAAATCCGTATAAAGGATTCCAAATCGGCGACATGAGCGAAGCCAATTATGACTTAGTGGATTTGCACAAAAATGTGGTAGACAACATTATATTGGTATCGCCATCCGGCCAACCAATGAAACGCGAATCCGATTTGATTGATGTGTGGTTCGACTCGGGTGCCATGCCTTATGCACAATGGCATTATCCGTTTGAAAATCGCGAATTAATCGACGATAACAAAGCCTTCCCGGCCGATTTTATCGCGGAAGGTGTTGATCAAACCCGCGGTTGGTTCTATACGCTTCACGCCATCGGAACCTTGGTTTTTGATAAAATCGCTTATAAAAATGTAGTGTCAAACGGTTTGGTATTGGACAAAAACGGACAAAAAATGTCGAAACGTTTGGGCAATGCTGTGGATCCGTTTGAAACCTTAAAAGAATATGGTCCCGATGCTACGCGTTGGTATATGATATCGAATGCCAATCCGTGGGACAACTTGAAATTTGACATCGAAGGTGTGGCGGAAGTACGCCGTAAGTTCTTCGGAACACTTTACAACACCTACTCTTTCTTCAGCTTGTATGCCAATATCGACGGATTTAAATATGCCGAAGCCGAAGTACCGTTGAACGAAAGACCGGAAATTGACCGTTGGATTTTATCGGAACTGCATACGTTAATCCAAACAGTTGATGAAGCTTATGCGGATTACGAACCGACAAAAGCCGCCAGAGCGATCTCGGATTTTGTACAAGAAAATTTGAGCAATTGGTACGTACGTCTATGCCGTCGCAGATTCTGGAAAGGCGAATACGGAACAGATAAAATTGCCGCTTATCAAACCTTGTACACTTGTTTGGTTACTGTAGCTAAATTATCGGCTCCGATTGCGCCGTTTTTTATGGATCAACTTTACAGAGACTTAACGCAGGCAACACATACGGAGGAATTTGAATCGGTACATTTGGCAAAATTCCCGGTAATGGTTGAAAACTTTGTTGATAAATCGTTAGAGAGTAAAATGTGGAAAGCCCAAACGGTTTCGTCCTTGGTTTTATCGCTCCGCAAAAAGGAAATGATTAAAGTGCGCCAACCGTTGCAAAAGGTAATGATACCAATACTTGACGAGACTCAGCGTGCTGAAATTGAAGCGGTTTCCGACCTGATAAAAGCCGAAGTAAACGTTAAAGAAATCGAACTTTTAGACGATGCTTCAGGCGTATTGGTAAAGCAAATTAAACCTAATTTTAAGGCTTTAGGCCCGCGTTTCGGAAAAGACATGGGATTGATTTCCAAAGAGATACAAAGTTTTACCCAAGAGCAAATCAACGAATTAGATGCTAAAGGCGAACTAACGCTTGTAATTTCAGGAAAAAGTATAACTTTATCATTAGAAGATGTTGAGATTTCCTCTCAAGATATTCCGGGTTGGTTGGTAGCCAATGCAAACGGCATCACTGTTGCTTTAGACATTACCCTAACCGAAGCGTTGAAAAACGAAGGTATTGCGAGAGAATTGGTAAACCGCATCCAAAACATCAGAAAGGACAGCGGCTTTGAAGTGACCGACAAGATTAAAGTGCAATTGCAACACCATCCGGTTTTAGCGCAAGCCATTAAAGAAAATGAAAACTATATCAAATCGGAGACATTAACCGAGAGTTTGGTTTTAGAGAATGAGATTACCGAAGGTTCTGAAATAGAATTTGATGAGATAAAAACAAGAATATTAATTTCTAAATAATTACGTAACGATTATGGTAGAAGAAAAATTAAGATACTCAGATGCTGATTTGGCAGAGTTCAAGGAAATTATTTTAGCAAAGATTGAAAAAGCAAAAGCCGATTTAGACTTGATAAAAAGTGCTTATATGAACGATTTGAATAACGGTACCGATGATACATCGCCAACGTTCAAAGCGTTTGAAGAAGGCAGCGAAACCATGTCGAAAGAAGCCAACTCGCAATTGGCCATTCGTCAGGAAAAATTCATCCGCGATTTGAAAAATGCTTTGTTCCGTGTTGAAAACAAAACGTATGGTGTTTGTAAAGTGACCGGAAAATTGATTTCGAAAGAGCGCTTGAAAATTGTACCTCATGCGACTATGAGTATCGAAGCCAAAAATTTACAACGATAAATCAAACCATCTTATCATAAAAAAGCCCCGAAATTCGGGGCTTTTTTTATAAGGTAATCTGACTTAACTGGATCAACGAAAAATTCGGACCGTAGCTGTATTGCGTAATGGTGTTATCGCCTACCGTAATTAAATGTGAGGCGAGCGGAATCACATCTTTTACATTATTAGCATAACTGTTTTCCAAAACCAAACCGGCACTGTTGGCGGCGTTAAAAATCTTTAAACCATCGGTACCGCAACCTACATATAAAACCCCATTTTTAATGCCCAATCCGTAAGGCTCGTTTAATAAATAAGTCGATAATAAAGTCGGATTGGCAATATCGGTTACGTCGATTACATTAATTTGGTCTTCAATCGCACCGCAACTTGAACCGCCACGTACCGTAATGTAAGCGGTATTACCAAAAACCACTACCGGATCACAAGCCGTAGCATGAGCAAAACCGGACACAAAATACGGATTGAACTCGTCTTCAGCATCAACAGTGTACATTCCGGTTGTTGAACCTACAAATAAAATATCTTTTTGGATAAACAGCGTCTCAAATTCACCGCCACCAAACCATTGTGTCATGTAAACTTCTTTATCGAAAAAAGCAGCAGCCGGATCGGCTATATTAAACACATTCAATTTATAAGAATCTATGGTATACAAAGCATTATTGTTAATTTGAAAACGAGCATAAGAACCGCCAATGCCAATATTCCCGCCATTAGCACTTTCAAAACCGGCTAAAGCATCGTTGGCCAAAACAATTTCTTGTCCTTGAGGTCTGTTTCTCATTTCGACAGTAAATCCGGTGATAATCTCGTCCTGACCCGGTTCTGCCGTGTAATCATAATACTCTGCATCTTCAGGATATTCCGGGAAAAAAGCAATCGAATTTGGCACAGTACGAACCAAAGTTATGTTTTGGATGTTACTGATGTCAAACACCAACAAATCCACAAAATTGTCGGCAAACAGGTAATTCCCTTTTACCGCTATATCGTGCACACCGGCCAAATTAATGAAGGCGATGTTCTGCGGCGCACTCGGATTGGTATTGTCAAAAACATGCACACCGGATTCTTTTGCAATGTAAAACAAATAGTTTTCGGCGACATAAATTTTACCGTTGGATTGGGTAGCTCGGGCAGTGGTTACCGAAACATTACTTCTGATTTCGGCTAATGATTTTACGGTAGGTACGGCAAATTTGGCCAAACCTCCATTGTCGTCATCTTGATCACAAGACATTGTGAATAGTGCCAATGTAAAAAACAAGGCTGCATAAAACTTTCTCATAAGGTTTATTGTATTGGTTTTCATTTTAGGGATGAAAAAATGGTGTTTAGGTTGCTTTTTAGGGTAAAAATAAACAATCTTTCGTTGGTAGCGTTAAAATGTATCAGATGAGTTGACTAACAAATAAAATATTCTGCTTTTTGTGTAATAATATTGCTATTTTTGCGCCATTAAAACCCTAAGAATGTCGTTAAGAAACTCTATTCTAATCATTGCCATCGTTTTATTGGTTGATCAATTTGTTAAGATATACATCAAAACCAATTTCTTTTACGGAGATGCCAGCCAAATTGACGTTACCGGTTGGTTTAAAATATTGCTCATCGAAAACGAAGGAATGGCTTGGGGAACTAAAATTCCTGGCGAATACGGGAAATTAATTCTGACCAGTTTCCGAATTTTAGCCATCTGTGGAATCGGATATTGGTTGTATGACGCCAGTACCAAACACAGTTCAAGATACTTGATGGTGGCCATCGCGCTTATCTTTGCCGGTGCTGCCGGGAATATCATCGACTCGGTATTTTACGGGGTTATTTTTGACGAAAGCACTCGTTACCATATAGCTACTTTTTCACCCGATCAACCATACGGGACTTGGTTTCATGGTAAAGTAGTTGACATGTTATACTTCCCGATTTACGAAGGCACATTTCCGGAATGGTTGCCTATTTGGGGCGGAGAACCTTTTAAGTTTTTCAATGCCATTTTCAACATAGCCGATATGGCCATTTCTACCGGTGTCGGGATATTGATTGTCTTCAATAAAAAAGCTTTTGCTAAGAAGACGTCCTTGGGAACTTATGAATAGTTTCGGGCGTTACACAATAATCTAATCGAATATCGTTAGGTGATACATCGGTTATATTTTCTTCAGGTTCAAAAAACGAGAAACCAACTTTGATGACCTCTTCCTTGCATTGCGACAAAAATTTATCGTAAAAACCCTTGCCGTAACCTACTCGATTTCCGTTACTGTCATAAGCCATTAAAGGCACAAACACTACATCCAGCTTGCTTGGCGGCACTTCAATACCATCTACAGGCTCAAAAATATTGTACTGGTTTTTTTGGAATTTGGTATTGTCGGTCAACAAAAAATGAGTCATTGCCAAAGTGTCAAAATTGCTCTTAGCCACCACAATCTCTTTGTCTTTTCCGGCTAAAATTTGCAATACAAATTCAGTGTCTACTTCCTTTTGCTCTTCAATGGTCAGGAACAAATGAAAATAGGTATTCTCCCAAATGTCTAATTGTAATAATCGATTGGCAATCGCCAGACTTTGATCTTCAATTTGTGCTTCGGAAAGCTGTTGTCTAAGTGCTTTGTATTTTTTGCGTAAGTCTTTTTTAAACATAGGTAGTGGCCATCAAATCTTCTATAAAAGTAGTCAAATGTTCTACTTCTACGTGATCCATCAACAC
This sequence comes from Flavobacterium cheonhonense, assembly GCF_035671315.1. Lineage (NCBI taxonomy): Bacteria > Pseudomonadati > Bacteroidota > Flavobacteriia > Flavobacteriales > Flavobacteriaceae > Flavobacterium > Flavobacterium cheonhonense. The sequence goes on along the minus strand of NZ_JAXAVY010000001.1, from coordinate 750,794 downwards.
AATTTTGTACCATTGGTTATTTTCATCGTGTTGTTGTGGCACTAAACCATATTTCTCAGCTATTTTTATCGGAATGTACTCGGCTTTGATGGTCACTATATTCATAAACGGCTCACGGAAATATTGGATTTGCATAGCGTTTAGTTGGTTACACAAAAACTGTGTCCTCATTTGCAAGACGCTCACTTTTTCAAACCAACCGTTTGGCCCATAAGTGAACAAAATCATCCAAACCGCTACCGCATTGGCGCCGCTTCGACTGCCACAAAGGGTTAAATCCATGCCTTCAACGTATTCCGCTTCTTTGGTCAGTACGTTTTCAATGTAGCCTTTTCGGCAAATAAAAACACCCGTTCCGTAAGGCGCTTGCAACATTTTGTGTGCGTCTATGGTGATGGAACTGATTTTTGGGTTACTAAAATTAATCACTGATTGCTGATTACTGAACGGATAGACAAATCCGCCGTATGCACCGTCTATATGGAGCTTGTAATGCAAGTTATGTTTTTCAAAAACAGCGATATAATCTTCCGGATTGTCTACCGAACCAAACATGGTAGTTCCCATATTGGAAACCGCAAGGAAATATTTTTTACCGTTGTTATTGGCATTCAGAATTATCTGTTCCAATTGAACTTTATCAATGGCACGCGTATTAAAATCAACCGGAATTTTAAGCCAATCCAACTGCAGCAAATTAGCCGCTTTCGGAATCGAATAATGCGTATCTTCTGAAGCTACTATCGCTATTTCATCGGCTTTGGCATCATAATTATTCATGTAATAATTGCGGAACATCCAAATCGCTTGGATATTGGCTTCGGTACCGCCGGGCGAAATATAACCATCGAACGCGTTCGGTTCGGCTTTAAAAATATCTACCGCTATAACACGCAACACTTCCCGCTCAATCTCGTGTGTTCCGTTAAAAGCTTTTTCCGAAGTCCCAAAAGTGTGACAACCAATATTATTCGGATTGGCTACATAGGTTTGCAAAATGGGCGCGTCTTTCAAAAAAGGCGCATCGTCATTAAACACTATACCGTCTAATTTAGAGGCCGGATAACCCAAAGAAGTGTCTTTTGAAAAGTTGACGTTATCTTGCAAAGCCCTTGCTATACGCTCTTTTCTTTGCTCGTTGGTAAGCTTTTTCCAGTATTTCATCCTAAAAATTTTGACAAAGCTAACCCTTCGCACACAAAAAAAACATGATAAATGTTAGGCTACAGAGTTCTTGTATTTACGGCAATTTCCGTTAACTTTGTTGGTATGGAAACGCCTTCTATTGAACTGCAATTGCAAACTTTGCCCGACAGTCCGGGTGTGTATCAGTATTACGACGCAGCCGGTAAAATTTTATACGTCGGCAAAGCCAAAAACCTCAAAAAAAGGGTTTCCTCGTATTTTCATAAAGTCCATGACAATGCCAAGACCAATGTGTTGGTTCGGAAAATTGTGGAAATCAAGCACATCGTTGTCGCTTCCGAAGCCGATGCCCTATTGTTAGAAAACAACCTCATCAAAAAACTGCAACCGCGCTATAATGTGTTGCTTAAGGACGACAAAACCTATCCTTGGATTTGCATCAAAAAAGAACCTTTCTCCAGAATATTTCCCACGCGCAGAATGGTGAAAGACGGCTCGGAATATTTTGGCCCTTACACCAATTTCAAAACCGTCAATACCATTTTGGATATGATTGCAGCATTGTATCCGTTGCGGACTTGCAATTACGATTTATCCAATGCCAATATACAATCGGGGAAATACAAGGTTTGCTTGGAATACCATATCGGCAACTGCAAAGGACCGTGTGAAGGGTATGAATCGTTGGAACATTACCAAAAACAAGTAGACGCTATTCGCGAAATTCTGAAAGGCAATTTTAAAGACAGTTTGCGCGATTTTAAAAAAATGATGTTGGAATTGGCTGCGGATATGAAATTTGAAGCTGCCCAAAAAATCAAAGAAAAAATTGAGGTTTTAGAAAACTACCAATCGCGTTCCACCATTTTAAATCCGAAAATTTCCAACGTAGATGTTTTTTCTATCGTTTCGGATGAATCGATGGCTTATGTGAACTTTCTTCAAATTGCACACGGCGCGATTATCCGTTCGCATACGATGGAAATCAAAAAGAAACTCGACGAAACCGATGAAGAATTATTGGAATTGGCTGTGGTTGAATTGCGAGAGCGTTTTCACTTAACTTCCAAAGAAATTATCCTACCGTTCGAGCTCGATTTCGGAGATAAAATAAAAGTCACCGTACCGCAACTCGGTGACAAAAAACAAATCCTCGAACTCTCGCAACGCAACGCCAAATACCAACGTTTGGAACAATTAAAGCAGATGCAAATTGTAGATCCCGAACGCCATACCAACCGCATTATGGCGCAAATGCAAAAAGACCTGCGATTGCCCACAGAACCGCGACACATTGAATGTTTTGACAACTCGAACATTCAGGGAACCAATCCGGTTTCGGCTTGCGTGGTTTTTAAAGACGGGAAGCCGAGCAAGAAAGATTACCGTCACTTCAACATCAAAACCGTGGAAGGTCCGAACGACTTTGCTTCGATGGAAGAAGTGGTGTATCGTCGATACAAACGCTTACTAGACGAAAATCAAGCGTTGCCGCAACTTATCATTATTGACGGCGGCAAAGGCCAATTGTCATCGGCACTCAAAAGCTTAGACGAATTGGGTTTACGCGGAAAAATTGCCATTATCGGTATTGCCAAACGACTGGAAGAGCTGTTTTATCCCGGAGATTCGGTACCATTGTACTTGGATAAAAAATCGGAAACCTTAAAAATCATCCAACATTTACGAAACGAAGCGCACCGTTTCGGGATTACGCACCATCGGGACAAACGCAGCAAATCGGCTTTGCAAACCTCTATGGAAACCATCCCCGGAATTGGCGAAAAAACCATGTTGGCATTACTAAAACATTTCAAAAGTGTTAAAAGATTACAATTAGCCACAGAAAAAGAAATTTCTGAGGTTATTGGTACCTCAAAAGCCAAAAAAATTTCCGAATTTTACAACATCGGGAAATCCTAACCTTTTTTTATGAAAAAAATTACACTGCTGCTTCTTGGACTCTTTTTTCTTCAAGTCAGTGTGGCGCAAGATTCAACACAAACCAAAAGACCTAAAATTGGTTTGGTTTTGAGTGGCGGCGGTGCTAAGGGATTTGCCCATATAGGTGTTTTGAAAGTATTGGAAGAAGCCGGCGTTAAAATTGATTACATTGGCGGAACCAGTATGGGCGCAGTAGTCGGCGGATTGTATGCTTCCGGTTACAGCGCGACGCAAATCGATTCCATTTTTTACAACACTGATTTCGACGAATTATTGCAAGATTACATTCCGCGTTCTTCTAAAAGTTTTTACGAAAAGCGAAACGACGAAATGTATGCGCTGACTTTGCCTTTTCACAAATTCAAAATCGGAATTCCCATTGCGCTTTCCAAAGGGATGTACAACTATAATTTATTGTCGAAATTAACGCATAAAGTCCGCCATATCCGAGAATTCGACAAATTGCCGATTCCGTTTTTGTGTGTAGCCACCGATATAGAAACCGGCGAAGGAATTCTTTTAAAAGAAGGCTATTTAGCGCAAGCATTATTGGCCAGTTCTGCGTTTCCATCCTTATTTTCACCGGTGGAAATAGACGGAAGAGTATTGATTGACGGTGGTGTCGTGAATAATTATCCTGCGGAAGAAGTCAGAAAAATGGGCGCCGACATCATTATTGGCGTTGACGTTCAAGATGATTTGAAAAACCGAGATGCTTTAAAAGATGCTACCCGAATTTTGGTGCAAATTACCAACTTGGACATGATTAAAAGCATGAACGAGAAAAAGAAAATCACCGATATTTACATCAAACCGGACATTTCCAATTATGGTGTAATCTCTTTCAATGAAGGAAAAGCGATCATCCAAAAAGGAGAAATTGCCGCCATGTTAGAGATTGATAAAATTAAAAAGTTGGTCAATCCGGCAGAAAAATATGTGTTGAACCAACATCCGGTTAAAAGCGACTCGCTGTTCATCAAAAGCATTAGTCTTAACCGTTTGGAGAATTACACTCGTGCATACATTTTGGGAAAACTGCGATTTAAAAACGGTAAAAAAATCAGTTATGAGGATTTAAAAACCGGCGTAAATAATATCAATGCTACGCAAAACTTCAGTCGCATCAGTTATACCATCGAACCTTATCAAGGTGCAGACGAATTGAAATTGAATCTCACCGAAAACCATACTAAAACGTTTTTAAAATTCGGATTGCACTACGACGGTTTGTACAAAAGTGCTTTGCTGACTAACATCACGCAGAAAAAATCGCTCTTCAAAAACGATGTGGTTTCTTTGGATTTGGGATTAGGCGATAACATTCGCTATAACTTAGATTATTACATTGACAACGGATTTTACTGGAGTTTCGGATTAAAATCGAGATACAACAAATTCAACAGAAACGTGTCAACCGACTTTCGAGACGGTGCCATTTTAGGCCAATTGGGCTTGAACAGCATCAATATCGACTTTTCGGATTTTACCAATCAAGCCTACATGCAAACCGTTTTTATGCAAAAATTCTTAATTGGCGGCGGAGTAGAATTAAAAAATATTAAAATCAAATCGGACAACTTAGGCACCGTGAATCCGGTTTTTGAAAATAGTCTTTACACCAGTATTTTTGGATATATGAAATTCGACTCCTTCGACAACAAATTGTTTCCTAAAAAAGGATGGTTTTTGTCGGGCGATATTCAATCGTTTTTGTATTCTTCAGATTACACCCGAGAATTCAATCGCTTTTCTATTGCCAAAGGAGAAATTGGCTTTGTAAAATCATTCCATAAAAAAGTAACATTAAAAGTACAATCTGAACTCGGATTTACTATAGGAAATGACAGTGTTCACTTTTTTGATTTCGTTTTAGGCGGATACGGCTTTAACACCATCAATAATTTCAAGCATTTTTATGGGTATGACTTTTTGAGTTTATCAGCCGACAGTTACATCAAATCCTGCTTTACCGTTGACTACGAATTCTACAAAAAAAATCACTTCAATTTTGCCGCCAACTATGCCAACATTTCCGACGATTTATTCAGAACCGGGAATTGGCTTTCTAAACCAACCTACAACGGTTATGCAGTTGGCTATGCCTTGGAATCGGTTATCGGTCCGGTAGAAGTAAAATACACTTGGTCGCCGGAATTGAACCGTGGCTTTACCTTTATCAGTGTCGGATTTTGGTTCTGATAGCCAATCAAACATCAAAAATTATATTTTTGTGATTTTTGAAACAGAAAAAACTATATTTGGAATCTATTAACTAAACCAAACTATTTATGTCAATTTGGAGAGTAAAACCTGTGGCTGCTTTTGAAGCAGACATGAAAAAAAACGATTTAAAAAGAGTATTGACAAAATGGGGATTGACCTCATTGGGTATCGGAGCCATCATTGGTGGTGGTATTTTCACGCTAACCGGTATTGCAGCCCATGATTATGCCGGACCGGCCTTGGCTTTGTCCTTTGTAATCGCAGGTATCGGCTGTTTATTTGCTTCCCTTTGTTACGCCGAATTCGCTTCGGTACTTCCTGTGGAAGGTTCTGCTTATGCTTATGCCTATGGTACTGTGGGAGAGCTTTTTGCTTGGTTCATCGGTTGGAACTTAATCCTGGAATACATGATGGGCGCTACCACTGTAGCAGTAGCATGGAGCGGCTACTTTGTCAAACTGCTCCATTTGTTTGGGATTGATTTCCCGATTTGGTTGTGCAACGATTTAACAACGGCCACTGAGAAATATGCAGAATTAGGACAAGGCGCTCCCAGCTTTGCCTTTAATTTACCCGCCTTTTTAATCACTTGGGTGGTAACTTACATTTTGGTGAAAGGCATTAAAGAAGCTGCTAAAACCAACAATATCATTGTAATCATTAAAGTCGCTGTGGTTTTGTTTGTGATTATTGCCGGTGCCTTTTACATCGACACTGCCAATTGGCAACCATTTATCCCGACTGAAAAAACTATAATCATTGATGGCGTAGAAAAAGTGAGCTTTGGTTTCGGAGGTGTTTTAACAGCAGCTACTATCGTATTTTTCGCTTACATCGGTTTTGATGCGGTTTCTACCCAAGCCGGTGAAGCCATTAACCCTAAGAAAGATGTGCCGTTTGCTATTGTAGCTTCGCTAATCATTTGTACTGTATTGTACATCTTGGTTTCATTAGTTTTAACCGGTATGGTACCTTATGACCAATTGGACAAATCAGCTCCGGTAGCTTCTGCTTTCAGTGAAAACGGAATCACTTGGGCCGTGTTCATCATCACCCTTGCAGCTACTGCCGGATTGACCAGCGTAATGTTGGTAATGATGTTGGGACAAACCAGAATCTTCTTAGGAATGGCCAAAGACGGTTTGTTGCCTAACTTCTTCAAAACCTTACATCCTACTTTTAAAACTCCACACAAAAGCACAATATTAGTAGGTGGTATCATTTCCATTGTGGCGGCTTTGACACCAATCAACAAGGTAAGCGAAATGTGTTCTATGGGAACTTTACTAGCTTTTGCCATGGTTTGTGTAGCGGTAATGATTTTAAGAGTGAAAAAACCGGAATTGGAAAGACCTTATAAAACTCCGGCAGTTTACTTAGTAGGAACTTTAGGAGTAGCTTTCAATTTGTTTTTGATGTACTTTGTACGAAAGGAAACTTGGATTGCGTTCATCGTTTGGGGAATCATCGGAATCACCGTTTACTTCCTCTACAGTAAGAGAAAATCAAACCTCAACCAACTTTAATAAAAGAAATCCAAATTCAGAAAAAGAATTTGGATTTTTTTTTCAGATATTTGTGTAGTAAAAAATCATTTTATGATCATAATTTTAGCCATTCTTGCCGCTTTTGGCATGGGAATCATTGTCGGTAAAAATTTAAAAAACAATTAGATTTTGAACTATGACTGTGACGTGGCAAGGTTTATTAGCGTATTTAAAATTCCTCATCAAGAGAAATCCTGAGTGATTTGAAGCAATGTATCAATTATACAATGTAACAATAAACCCATTGTTACATTTAACATTGTTTAATTAAAACATTACAGTTATGCCTTTATATCATAAACTGGGAAATATCCCTCACAAAAGACACATTATTTTTCGCAAACCTAATGGCGATTTGTATTACGAGCAGTTGTTCGGTACAGTAGGCTTTGACGGAATGTCGACCAACTCCTATCACGAGCACCGTCCGACACAAGTAAAAGAAATTAGAAACCAATACAGCGTGGCACCCAAAATTGCCAAAGCCAACAACATCCAATCGTATCGCCTTCGTGGATTTCAAGTAAATCCTGAAAACGACTTTTTGGAAAGCCGTAAAATCGTCTTAACCAACTCGGATTGTCACATCGTTTTGGCCGCACCGAAACAATCGACTACTGACTATTTCTATAAAAATACCGATTCCGATGAAATGATTTTCATCCACAAAGGTTCCGGAAAATTGAGAACCATGTTGGGTAATATCGATTTCAAATACGGGGATTATTTGATTATTCCTCGTGGTATCATTTACAAAATAGATTTCGACACCGAAGACAATCGCTTGTTCATCGTAGAATCACATCGCCCTATTTACACTCCGAAACGTTATAGAAACTGGTTCGGACAATTGTTAGAACACTCTCCTTTTTGTGAACGCGATATTCGCCGTCCATACGAACTGGAAACTTATGACGAAAAAGGCGAGTTTGTCATCAAAGTAAAGAAAAAAGACGAAATTTTCGATATGGTTTATGCCACACATCCATTCGATGTCATAGGATACGACGGCTACAACTATCCGTATGCGTTTTCTATACACGACTTTGAGCCACTAACCGGTAGAATACACCAACCGCCTCCGGTACACCAAACTTTCGAGACCGATGCTTTTGTGGTTTGTTCTTTTGTGCCGCGTTTGTACGATTACCATCCTGAAGCCATTCCGGCACCTTACAACCACAGCAACATCGACTCTGACGAAGTACTGTACTATGTTGACGGTGATTTTATGAGCCGAAATGATATTGAAGCCGGACACATCTCGCTTCACCCGGCAGGTATTCCGCATGGTCCGCATCCCGGAGCTGCTGAGAGAAGTATCGGTAAAAAAGATACTCAGGAATTGGCCGTAATGGTAGATACTTTCAAACCCTTAATGGTAACAGAAGAAGCCATGAAAATTGCCGATGATAAATATTACCAATCCTGGTTAGAATAAAACAAACACAACTTTAGGTAACTCCATTACCTCTTTAAAATACAATATTATGTCACAAGAAATCAAATCCGTAGAATACGGTTTAGAAAAAATATTTGAAGGAGCGCAAGACTTCCTTCCGTTGTTAGGAACAGATTACGTAGAATTTTATGTTGGTAATGCTAAACAAGCGGCCCATTTCTACAAAACAGCTTTCGGATTCCAATCATTGGCTTATGCCGGATTAGAAACCGGAATGCGAGACAGGGCTTCCTATGTTTTGAAGCAAGATAAAATTCGTTTGGTTTTAACCACTGCTTTGAACAGCGATTCTCCTATTGGTGAACATGTAAAAAAACACGGCGACGGCGTAAAAATTATTGCCCTTTGGGTAGAAGACGCCCGAGCTGCCTTTGCAGAAACTACCAAAAGAGGCGCCAAAGTATACATGGAACCGACCGTTGAAAAAGACGAACACGGTGAAGTAGTTCGTGCCGGAATTTACACTTACGGCGAAACCGTACACATGTTTGTAGAACGCAAAAACTACAATGGGACTTTCCTACCGGGTTACCAAGAATGGAAATCCGACTACAATCCGACGCCGGTTGGTTTGAAATATGTAGACCATATGGTGGGCAATGTAGGTTGGAACGAGATGAACACTTGGGTAAAATGGTACGAAGATGTAATGGGATTTGTAAACTTCCTTTCATTCGACGACAAACAAATTACCACTGAATATTCTGCTTTAATGTCGAAAGTAATGAGCAACGGCAACGGAAGAATCAAATTCCCTATCAACGAACCGGCCGAAGGCAAGAAAAAATCGCAAATTGAAGAATACTTAGATTTTTACGAAGGCGCCGGAGTGCAACATATTGCTGTGGCCACTGATGATATTATCAAAACCGTAGCCGAAATGAGAGCACGTGGTATTGAGTTCTTAACTACGCCGCCACAAGCCTACTATGATGCTATCCCGGAACGGTTAAAAGATCACATGAATAAGTTCAAAGAAGACATTAACGAACTGCAAAAATTAGGGATTATGATTGATGCAGACGACGAGGGTTATCTGTTACAAATTTTTACCCGACCGGTAGAAGACCGTCCAACTTTGTTCTTTGAAATCATCCAAAGAATGGGTGCTCGTGGTTTTGGAGCCGGAAACTTCAAAGCTTTATTTGAATCTATCGAAAGGGAGCAAATGTTGCGAGGAACGTTATAAAAACTCGTTTTTGTTAAAAATAATTTAAAAATAAGACCGAAAAAAGACCATATTTTATTAAATTATTGTTAAAGTTGGCTTTTTGCTTGTAATATCGTAACGCCTTAGGCTATCTTTGCAGGACAAAAATAGAGGGGTGGTTCCCTCGCATTTTGGATAAATTTTCATAATTTATAGTTTTTTGGTTGGTTAATAGCATAAAAACTCAGTCATTAATTTGACTGGGTTTTTTTGTTTTAATACTTTTGGAACAGATATTGTAATCGCAGTATAAAATTCAATTCGAAATGAAAAAATACTTATTCCTGTTATTGCTTTTTATTACTGTGAGTTTCAATACCCAAAAACCGGAAGCTTATGATACTGGTGAATGGTTCAAATTCCGAATCCACTATGGCTTTATCAATGCCGGATACGCAACCTTGGAATTAAAAGAAGCCGTTCGAGACAACAAAAAAGTGTACCACGCTATTGGCAAAGGATATACTGTCGGAATGTCGCGTTTTTTCTTTAAAGTGGATGACAATTACGAAAGCTACTTCGATAAAGCCACCAACAAACCTTACCAATTTGTTCGAAAAATTGACGAAGGCGGTTACACCAAAAACCAAGAAGGATTCTTCAATCAGGCGACCAACAAAATCTTAGTTAAAAACTATAAGAACAATACCGAGAAAACATTTCAGGTTACCGAGAATGTACAAGATATCGTTTCAACGTTCTATTTCCTTAGAAACCATCCGAATATCGACAAACTCAAACCGGGAGAATCCATTGTAGTAGATATGTTTTTTGATGATGAAATATATAAATTCAAATTAAAGTTCTTGGGCAGAGAAGAATTAAAAACTAAATTTGGTACCGCACAAACCATGATATTCAGACCTTTGGTTCAATCCGGAAGGGTTTTTAAAGAAGAAGAAAGTCTAACCGTCTGGATATCCGATGATGAAAACAAAATACCATTGCGCATTAAAGCCAGTTTGGCTGTTGGTTCTCTTAAAGCCGATTTAGAAGGATTCAAAGGACTCAAAAATCCGTTTATGGTGAAATTGAAAAAATAATGAACAACAAAACAACAAACTACCACGAAGTTCTCTCCGATTTAGAAGAAAAGTTTGAGGCCATAAATCAAAAAACCGAAACCCATCTCGAAGGCTTACTTTGGGCCAAACCCATTACTTATTGGGACTACATCCAAACTGATGCCTTGCTGAATTTGCAAACACAAAGAACGGTATTACCCGACGAAATGGTATTTATCATGTACCATCAAGTTAATGAGTTGTTGTTCAAAATGATACTATGGGAAATCAAACAATTGTGTCATACTGAAAAACCGGAAACTGCATTTTTCACGGAAAAACTACGAAGAATCAGCCGCTATTTCGACATGTTGACCACTTCGTTTGACATCATGGGAGACGGAATGGAAGTAGCACAATACATGAAATTCCGCAACACACTTACGCCGGCCAGCGGTTTTCAAAGTGCACAATACCGCTTAATTGAATTCTCCTCGACCGATTTAATCAACTTAATCGATTATCGCTTCCGAGCTACCATCGACAGAAACACGCCTTACTCTCACGCGTTCGAACACTTGTATTGGCAAGCGGCGGGAAAAGATTACCAAACCGGAGAAAAGTCGTATCTGATTTTAGAATTCGAAAGAAAATACCGCGAGGAATTTCTTCGATACATGGAAGAGTACAATACCATCAACATCTGGCAAAAATTCAAACAACTTCCGGGAGAAGACCAACAAAATCCTGAGTTGGTTAAAGCCATGCGCCATTACGATTACACTGTGAATATCACTTGGGTAATGGGTCATTTGAATGCCGCCAAAAAATACATCGAAAGCGGACAAGGTTCCGGAGAAGCCACCGGCGGAAGCGATTGGAAAAAATACATGCATCCGAAATACCAACGCCGCATCTTTTTTCCGGAATTATGGTCTGAAGAAGAATTAAAAAACTGGGGAGAAGGATTGTAATATGAAGTTAAAAATCTTTCGAATTGTCTTTGCAGTGCTTATGCTCACTTCTTTTGTGGTTTCTTGTGACCAATCAAAAGAAGAAGCCTTTGTGGAAGAAAAGCCAAAACCTAAGTTAATTGATTTTGGTTTTAATCTGCACGATTTTAACGTAGTAAACGATACTGTAAAATCAGGTGATACTTTCGGAAGCCTACTCCAAAAACAAAACCTTAACGGTAAACAAGTTTATGATATTGTTGCTCAAGTAAAAGATACTTTTGATGTAAGATCCATCCGAATCGGGAAACCTTATACCATCTTGAGAAGCAAAAACAGAACACACAAAATTCAGTATTTCATCTACCAACCGGATAAGATAAACTACTATGTGATTGATTTGAGAGATTCGGTTTCAGCCTACCAAAAAACGCGCCCTTTAACGTTCAAAACCCGAACTATTGCAGGCGCTTTAAACGGTTCCTTGTCCGAAACCTTGGCCAACGAAAAAGTAGATCCTGCATTAGCGGCTAAAATTGCCAAAATCTATGCTTGGTCCATCGACTTCTTCAAACTCCAAAAAGGCGATAAATTCGGATTGACCTTCACTGAACGCTACATCAACGACACAGTTTATGATGGTGTCGACAGTTTAAAGGCTTCCTTCTTTGAATACAAAGGCAAAAAAATATACGCCTTTCCTTTCTCTCCCGACGGCAGTTCCAAAAAGCAACAATACTTCGACGAAGAAGGGAAAACGCTTAAAAACTTTTTCTTGAAAGCGCCTTTAAAGTTTGTCAACATTACATCGCGTTATTCCAAAAGCCGATTCCATCCGGTTCAAAAAAGATGGAAAGCCCACAACGGAACAGATTATGCGGCGCCAACCGGAACGCCTATCATGACTACCGCTGCCGGGGTTGTAGAACAAGCCGGTTATACGACCGGAAACGGGAATTTTGTTAAAGTAAAACACGATCGAACCTATTCGACACAATACTTACACATGTCTAAAATTTTGGTAAAACGCGGCCAAAGAGTTACCCAAGGACAAATTATCGGAAAAGTGGGCAGTACCGGTTTAGCTACCGGACCACATGTGTGTTATCGCTTTTGGAAAAACGGCGTACAAGTAGATGCTTTGCGTTTAAAATTGCCCACCTCTACTCCAATGGAAGCCAAATACAAACAACAATTTTTGGAACAAATCAAACCGCTCAAAAAGGTATTGGACAGCACCGCCGAACTCAAATTCAGAAGATAATTTACTTTTTTTACTTACTACAACGTTAGCGTAAAAGGCCACCTCTTTTTTTACCAATCTATATTTGTAAATTTGTGCTTCAAATGTAAAAAAATGGCATTAGCACAAATCAATCCGACAATTACGGGAGCTTGGGAAAAACTCACCCAACATCATGCACAAATCAGCAACACTTCCTTAAAGGAAATGTTTGCCAACGATTCGCAAAGAGCGGAAAAATTTCATATCCAATGGCAAGATTTTTTAGTCGATTATTCTAAAAACATACTCAACCAAGAGACCATCAACTTATTATTGGATTTGGCTAAGGAAGTAAAACTCGAGGAAGCCATCAGCCAATATTTTGGGGGTGATGCTATCAACCAAACCGAAAACAGAGCGGTATTGCACACCGCCTTGCGTTCGCCGGAAAACCAAGTGGTTTTGGTAGACGGAGAAAACGTAATGCCGGAAGTTTTTGCTGTTAAAAACAAAATCAAAGCGTTCTCCAATGAAGTGATTTCTGGACAACGAAAAGGATTTACCGGAAAACCATTCACCGATGTAGTGAACATTGGAATTGGCGGTTCCGACCTTGGTCCAGCTATGGTGGTGGAAGCGTTGCAATTCTACAAAAACCATTTAAACGTTCATTTTGTATCTAACGTTGATGGTGATCAAGTAAACGAAATCATCAAAAAACTCAATCCGGAAACGACACTTTTTGTCATCGCTTCCAAAACGTTTACCACACAAGAAACCTTGTCAAATGCGGAGACCATTCGAGCTTGGTTCTTGCAGTCAGCATCACAAGAAGATGTGGCCAAACATTTCGTTGCGGTTTCCACTAACATTCAAAAAGTAACCGAGTTCGGTATTAATCCCGACAATATTTTCCCTATGTGGGATTGGGTTGGCGGACGTTTTTCGCTTTGGAGTGCCGTAGGTTTATCCATCAGCTTAGCCGTTGGATTCGAGCACTTTGACGCATTATTAGCCGGCGCTCACGAAATGGACAATCATTTCAAAACCGAATCTTTCGACAAAAACATACCGGTAATTTTGGCCTTGTTGACCATTTGGTACAACAACTTTTTCGGTGCCGAGAGCGAAGCCTTGATTCCGTACACCCAATACCTACAAAAGTTAGCGCCATATTTGCAACAAGGCATCATGGAAAGCAACGGAAAAAGTGTAGGTCGCGATGGCAAGCCGGTCAATTACCAAACCGGAACCATTATTTGGGGCGAACCGGGAACCAACTCACAACATGCCTTTTTCCAATTGATTCACCAAGGTACCAAATTGATTCCTACTGATTTTATCGGATTTGTAAAACCTTTATACGGGAACGAAGACCATCACAATAAATTGATGTCAAACTTCTTCGCTCAAACCGAAGCTTTACTCAACGGTAAAACCGAAAGTCAGGTTAGAGCCGAATTTGAACAACAAAACATCACAGGTGACAAGGCAGAATACCTTTTACCGTTTAAAGTATTTACCGGCAACAAGCCAACCAACACCATTTTAATCGACAAGCTAACGCCAAAATCATTAGGATCATTAATTGCTTTATACGAACATAAGATTTTTGTACAAGGCGTAATCTGGAATATTTTCAGTTACGACCAATGGGGCGTTGAGTTAGGGAAACAATTGGCCAACTCTATCTTAGACGAAATCCATTCGGGAACCGTTAAAAACCACGACAATTCAACCGAATTCTTACTAAAGCATTTTTTGAAAAACAAATAGCCTTAAACAAAAGTTAATCATACCTCATTTTTTCTTAATATTTTCTTAACGGCCGAGTTTGTTTAAAATTGAACTTTTGCAGAAATTTTAAACAAACTCTAAAATGAGAAAAATTAAAGCGAATTATTTTGTGTGGATTTTTACTTTGTTTACAGCTTTTGCTTATTCACAAGGTAAAATTAACGGTGTCATTCTTGATACTGATTCTGGTATGGGTTTGCCTGGAGTAAACGTTACTGTTAAAGGAACAAACGAAGGCACCACAACTGATTCTGAGGGTAAATTCAGCATTACTACTAAAACCCAAACAGGACAATTAGTATTTACTTATATTGGGTTTCAAACAAAAACAGTAAATTTTTCAGTAGAAAAAACGGGAACAATTGATTTGGGAAAAATAAATATGGCTTCCGAATCAAACCAATTGGAGGAAATTGTAATCAAATCAAGTGTCATCGACATTGCTAAAGACAGAAAGACGCCAATTGCTGTTTCTACCATTAAATCAGCGGAAATAGTGGAAAAATTAGGCTCGCAAGAGTTTCCTGAAATCTTAAACAATACACCGTCGGTATATGCTACAAAATCGGGTGGTGGATTTGGAGATTCAAGAGTTAACATTCGTGGTTTCTCCCAAGAAAACATAGCCGTAATGATTAATGGTGTTCCGGTAAACGATATGGAAAACAGCAGGGTGTTTTGGAGCAACTGGGCCGGTTTATCCGACGTTACTTCAGCCATGCAGGTTCAAAGAGGTCTTGGTTCTTCAAAATTAGCTATTTCTTCTGTAGGTGGAACTATCAATGTTATTACTAAATCATCCGACTTAAAAAAAGGCGGCACCCTTTCTTCTACTATCGGAAATGATGACTATTTAAAAACCTTAATGTCTTATTCCAGCGGTAAATTAGAGAATGGATTTTCAACTTCAGTCTTATTGAGTCAAACTTTTGGTGACGGATATGTTGATGGAACAAAATTTGCCGGCGCTAACTATTTTGTGGCTCTTGGATATGAACTAAACAAAAACCACGATTTTCAAATTACTTTCACCGGAGCACCGCAATGGCACAACCAAAGATCTGCAGCGCCAACAATTGCCGATTATATAAAATATGGTGATGGCGTAGGTGAACCTAACATCCGTTACAATTCTGATTGGGGTTATTTGAACGGAAGAGAATACAGTTTCAGAACCAATTACTACCACAAACCGGTGGCCTCCTTAAATTGGGACTGGAAAATCAACGAAACTACTAAGTTATCAACTGTAATTTACGGTTCTTGGGGACGCGGTGGCGGAAGTAATGGTGCCGGTGCTATCAGAGGAAATCGTTTCTTTTCAAACAGTTTAAGAACCGCAAACGGATTAATCAACGTTGATTTAATCAATGCCTATAATTCCGGTCAACAAGTAACCATTGGAACAACCAACTTTACCCGTTCACAAATCAACGGTGATTTCCAAAACTCTGCATCAACCGGCAATAATGCCACCAACGGTATTTCTAAAATTTCTTCTATTAACTCTCATAACTGGTATGGAGGAATTGTAAACTTGAACAAAAAAATCAATGATAAGTTTACGTTGGATTTTGGTTTAGATGCCAGAACTTACAGAGGTATTCACTTCCAAAATTTAAATGATTTGTTAGGAGCAGATAATTATGCCGATAACTTTGATGTCAACAATCCTAACAGAGTTTTGAGCTTTGAATACTCAACCAAACCGCATTTTAACCCTTTCTTCAACTCGGATTACCAACAAAAAATCAATTACAACAACGATGGATTGGTAAGATGGTATGGTGCTTTTACTCAGTTAGAATATGCCACAGAAAAACTAACTGCTTTTGTACAAGCTGCGATTTCACAACAAGGATTCAGAAGAGATGACTATTTTAAATACCTTACTACAGATCCATTATATTCTACTGATTATGAGAATATTTTAGGCGGAAACATCAAAGGTGGTTTGAACTATAACATCAACAAAAATCACAATGTTTTCATTAATTCGGGATACTATTCAAAACAACCGTTCTTTAATGCTGTTTATCCGAACAATGCGTCTGTTGTAAACGAAAACTTGACCAATGAAAAAGTATTTGGTGTAGAAGCGGGTTACGGATACCGCTCCTCAAAATTCAATGCGAACTTAAACGTTTACAGAACCAGCTGGAAAGACCGTTTTATAAGATTAACAGCCAATATTGACAACGATTTGAACCCTGCTACTCCTACCATTCTTGGAAATGCCTTTTTACAAGGCGTTGAACAAATTCACGTGGGTGCAGAGTTAGATTTTACTTATAAACCAATTCGCAAATTAGCCATTAACGGTATGGCTTCAATAGGAAACTGGAAATACGGCAGCAACGTTACAGCAAATTACCAAGATGACAACAACTTAGTAATTACTAACCCAAGTGGTGAAGTTTTCACTGAAACACTATATTTAGATGGCTTGAAAGTGGGAGATGCTGCTCAAACTACAGCAAGTATCGGCGCTTCATACGAAATCATTGAAAGAGTGAAAATTGATGGTAATTATCGTTTTGTTGACGAATTATACGCCAGTATAGACCCGGTTAACTTCAGAACGCAAGCCGCTAATGACAAAGGTTCGTTGTTGTTACCTTCATACGGTTTGTTAGATGCAGGTTTCTCTTATAAAATGTTGGTTGGAAAAGACCGTGCAGATGCTATCAATTTCAGATTAAACATCAATAACGTTTTGGACGAGATTTACATCGCTGAATCAAGAACTAACATTCACACCAAAACACAGGCAGACTTTACCAATACAGATGGTTCTCCAAATACAACTGCTTACAACACTTATGTTACCACTCAAATTTATGATGGTTTAGACAAGTCAAATCAAGTCTTTTTCGGATTCGGAAGAACTTGGAACTTTGCTATCAGTTATAGCTTTTAAGTTGGTATCCTTCCTATCAAAAACCTCAACTCCGGTTGAGGTTTTTTTATGTCTTTTACCTATATTTGTGATTCTAAAACAAAAACTATGTACGATTTCATTCAAAAATTCCACTCAGGTTGGGCTTATTTAGCTTTATTATTGTTGGTTTTCGCTGTTGTTAATTCCTTTTTGGGCATGTCTTCTAAAAAAGAATTTACGGCTAAAGACCGAAAAATTGCTTTGTTTGGATTAATCGGAGCGCATATACAATTATTGGTTGGCTTGATTTTATATTTTGTTTCTCCGCTAGGTCACGCCTTGTTGGGGGAAATGAAAGATGCCGATGCCAGATTAACCTCTCTAGAACATCCGCTAATCAACATTATCGCGATAATTTTAATTACTATCGGTTGGTCGAAACACAAAAAAGGGGAAACCGGAACGGCAAAATTCAAATCTATTGCCATTTTCTATGGCATAGGATTACTGCTTATTTTAAGTCGAATTCCTTGGAAATTATGGTTCTAAAAAATAACTAAAGTCCTGAAAAGGACTTTTTTTATCAGGTACGGTTTTTGTAAACCGATTTATCAACTAAAAAATTCTCTATGAATACCAAAATAAACTCATTATTGCTTCTCTTGATGACTTTTACTTTGCTGTCATTTTCTTCGGGTAATCCGCAGCAAAAGGAAAAGCCAAAAGACAAGAACAAAGAGAAAACTACTCCGGCCAAAGACAGTAAAGATCCTAAGGAAATCAAAGACCCAAAGGACAAAACAAAAACTGTAGCAACGGCTAAAACCGACACAGTAGTAGTGAAAGAAATTCCAGTGGTGAAAGAAACTGATACGCTTCAAATTGATCCCAATTCAAAGCTGAAGATCTACAAAAAAAACGCTCACGCTTCTTATTATCACCATAAATTCAACGGTAGAAGAACCGCCAGTGGCAAACGTTTTGACAACAACAAATACACTGCTGCTCACAAAAAATTACCATTTGGCACTTTGGTAAAAGTCACCAACGAAGCCAACGGAAAATTCGTTATCGTCGAAATTACCGATCGTGGTCCGTTTTCTAAAGTCCGTGAAATCGATTTGACTAAAAGAGCTTTTATGGATATCGTTTCCAATAAAAATTCAGGTTCGGTAATTGTAAAAATTGAAGTAGTAGAAGAACCTAAATAACTACCAGCGGGTAAAAGGATTTTTACTCAAGTAGGCGTTGTAATAGCGTTCATCGTTGGTTACTTCTTCGCCCAACCATTTAGGTTTTTCAAAAGTTTCCGTTTCCGATTCCAATTCAATCTCGGCCATTACCAATCCATCGTTCTCGCCTGAGAAAATATCGACTTCATACACGTGATGTCCGACTTTGACTTCATATCTAACTTTATCGATAATACCGCTTTCGCATATGGTGAGCAAGGTTTCGGCATCCATCACACTGATTTCCCTTTCCCATTCCAAACGCGTTGTACCGTTGGCGCTGCTTTTGCCTTTGATGGTTAAATACCCTTTATCGCCTTTAATTCTCACGCGTACAGTTCTTTCCGGATTAGAACTCAAATAGCCTTGTACAATGCGCTTTTGCGAGAAGGACTCGTTGATAAAATCGTTCGAAAGGACTAAAAATTTACGCTCTATTTCTATCATTTTTTGAGTCATATTTAGGAGCAAGTTAAGAAATATATACCTTGAAAATTGTATTTTTACAAGAATCTTAACCGCCTAACCTTCTTGGGATGAAATTGTACCGCAATAAGACACCAATTACAACTTTAACCGATTTATTTAGGTTGTACTTCGACCAAAACGGTTATCAATCTAATGACCGTTTGCTTTTTTTGGTGGATTTAGTTCGTTTTTTTCGTCCTGATTATCCCAAAAATGAGAATGTGGTTAGTATTAAGCCTCTCTTAGAGTATTTAGAAACAAATCCGAATATGACGGCGCAATTCAAACTGTATTTGGGTGAAGCGCTTTCGCAAAGAAAATTCGGCAGAATGCTTTCCGACACCGGAATTTTAAGGGATTCCGACTTTACTTATGAAGTCAAAAAACGAATCTTTGCCAAAATTTTACCTTTCCAACCGGAAAAAGACACTTTGGAATTTGTGCTGAATCAAGTGTTTTTTAAAAGTTCGGATCCGATTTGGATAGCCCGTATTCCGTTTGAAGAATTGCAACAACTGTTTGATATTATCGCTACAGAAACCATTTATGAATCGGTGGCCGAACAATCGGTTTTGGCCGAAGTCATGAACGCTATGGGTTTAATTTCGCAACGAATGAGCGGACGAGCGATGGAAACCGATGTGATTAAAATGGTACCCGAATACGATGATTTGGAAAGTCCTTTTGTAGCGTTTGAAAACGAACTGAACAGTATTTTGTCCAAAATCAGAAAAAGCGAACCACATTATATTGTTTCAGAAGATTTAAACTACAAGCAACTGATTATCCTGCACAAACAATGCGAGGAATATGTAGATAAAGCTTTCGGTAACAGTTCGAAATTCGGCATTTCGTTGAAAGTAAATCAGAGTTTGCTCCGCATCCGACAACAGTTGCACCGAATGAAAGTCTTGATTTCTACTTTAGTCGTTAACAAACCTTCAGACAAAAAAAATAATTCCATTTTACTGTTGCTACGACTGATTAAATACAACTGTCAAAAGAACAATGTCCGCCAGTTAATCAACGAAAGTACCCAATTGATTTCCTATGAAATCACACAACATACAGCCAAAACCGGAGAACATTACATTACTGAAAGTCGCTCCGAGTATTTTTCCATGTTTAAAGCAGCGGTTGGCGGTGGATTTATCGTTGGGATTTTGTGTATCCTTAAAATATTGTTTTCCAAGATAGAAACCAGTGCTTTTGGTCATGCTTTTTATTACAGTTTGAATTATTCGCTGGGTTTTATCGCCATTTATTTGATGGGTTATACTTTAGCCACCAAACAACCGGCCATGACAGCTGCAACCTTGACAAAAGCTTTAGAAAGCGGGATGAAAAAACAAAGTAATTCAGAAAACAAACACGGTTCGTTTGCCCAACTATTTGCCCGTTTGTTTCGTTCGCAATTTATCGCCTTTGTAGGCAATGTTTTTATGGCCTTTCCCGTAGCCATGTTAGGCATTTGGCTTATTGATTATTTATTGGACTACAATATTGCCTTTGAAAAATCGTCGAAACTGTTATACGATTTATCTCCGGTGCACTCGGCAGCTTTATTTCATGCCGCTATTGCCGGTGTGTTTTTGTTTCTCTCCGGCATTATTTCAGGAAATGTATCGAATAGGAACAAACACAATCAAGTTTACTATCGCATCAAAGAACATCCGGTTTTAAAACAAAATTTAGGGATTGTCAAAACCAATGCTATTGCCAAATGGTTTGAAAATCACTGGCCCGGTGTGGTTTCCAACGGTTGGTTTGGCGTGTTTTTGGGGAGTACGGCTTCGTTGGGGATTTTTCTCGGACTGAATCTCGACATTCGCCACATTACTTTTGCCGCCGGAAACTTTGCTTTAGGCTTGTACGGTGCTGATTTTTTTGTGGATTGGCCAACAATTATTTGGGGAATCATCGGGATTGGATTGATTGGTTTTGTGAACTTCATCGTTAGTTTTTCGTTGTCGTTGGGATTGGCATTCCGTTCCCGCAATATTCCGCTTTCGGAGTTAAAACTGTTATTCAGCGCTACTTGGGCGTATTTCAAAACGCGTCCGATGGCCTTTTTCTTCCCGGTAAAAGACAAGTAAAATGGAAGCCGAGGTAACTTATCGAAAAATCATACACATCGATATGGATGCTTTTTACGCTTCGGTAGAACAAATGGACAATCCAGAGCTCAAAGGCAAACCTTTAGCCGTTGGCGGCAGCGAAGTTCGTGGTGTGGTTTCGGCGGCAAGTTATGAAGCACGAAAATTTGGTGTTCGTTCGGCCATGAGTGGCATTCAAGCCAAGCGCAATTGTCCGGATTTGATTTTTGTTCGCCCTCGATTTGACCGCTACAAAGAAATCTCCAAAAAGATTCGCAAAATCTTTCACGAATACACCGATTTAGTCGAACCGCTATCGTTGGACGAAGCCTATTTGGATGTAACTCAGAATAAAAAAGGTAATCCGAGTGCGACTTTAATCGCACAGGAAATCAGGCAACGGATTTTTGAAGAAGTAGGTTTGACAGCCTCTGCCGGAATTTCAGTGAATAAATTCGTGGCCAAAATTGCCAGTGATTACAACAAACCCAACGGGCAAAAAACTGTGAATCCGGAAGAAGTAGAAGCTTTTTTGGAAAACCTCGACATCAAAAAATTCTATGGTATTGGTAAAGTCACCACCGAGAGAATGTACCATTTGGGCATTTTTACCGGTAAAGATTTGAAGTCGAAATCGAAAGAATTTTTGGAAGAACATTTCAGCAAAAGCGGTTTGCATTTTTACAACATTGTTCGCGGCATTCACAACAGTGCGGTAAAACCCAATCGAATTGCGAAATCGGTGGCCGCGGAACATACTTTTAACGAAAACCTGACTTCGGAAATTTTTATGGTAGAAAAGTTGGAACGCATAGCTGCCGAACTGGAAAACCGATTGAAGAAATACAACATTTCCGGAAAAACCGTAACCCTCAAAATCAAATACAGCGATTTTACGACCCAAACTCGCAGCAAGACCTTGCCTTACTTTATTGCTGATAAAGGATTGCTTCTCGAGACCGCCAAAGAGCTTTTATTTCAAGAACGGATGAAGGAATCGGTGCGATTGTTGGGCATTTCGTTGAATAACCTAAATACAGAAATTAAAAAGACGGTTGTCGTGCAGTTGAAGTTTGAGTTTTAAGCACAAAAAAACCAGCCCGAAAGCTGGTTTTGATTTTTATAAGAAAGCCTTAATCTCTGCTTGACAATTTAGATAATAGTCTCAAGAATTCAACATACAACCAAACTAAGGTAATCATTAAGCCCATAGCGCCGTACCATTCCATGTATTTCGGCATTCTTTCTTGAGCGCTTTTTTCAATTTGGTCAAAATCTAAGAACAAATTCAAAGCTGCGATTACAATTACAAACGCACTAATACCAATGCTGATCATCGAATTACCGTGGTGAATTGGCGTAAAACTAGTGAATAACGACAATAACCAAGAAATCAAATAGTAAGTAGCAATCGCTAAAGTAGCCGCTATTACTACCGATCTGAATTTGTCGTTAACTTTCACTACTCCGTATTTGTACAAACCGAAGCAAACCATGAAAGTCACAAAAGTACAACTCACCGCTTGGATTACAATTCCGGGATACATTACCTCAAAAATGGCTGAAAGACCACCAATAAATAATCCTTCGAAAATGGCGTAACCAGGAGCTAAAAAGGTAGAATATTGCGGTTTAAATACGGCAATTAACACCAACACAAATCCAACAATAGCACCACCGATGGTTAACACTACCGGGTTTTGTCCGCTCAATGTCATCATCCAAGTGATGGAAGCACTGGCGATTAAAAGAATTAACATCAGGAAACTCTTGTTGATGGTTCCTGAAACAGTCATGGTGTTATTGTAATCAATCACTACGGCTTCGTGCACCGTTTCATTGTTTTCGGTGAATGATTTGGTTTTGAAAAACGGATTGTTTGAATTCATTTTATTTCTTTTTAAAGATGGTTGTGGCTAAAATACTAAAAATTATTCTATTTCAGAAACCCTTAACGTATTTACCATTCCTTTATCGGCCACCGGCATTGCGGCAAGATTAATCATCATATCACCTTTTTTCACGTAGCCCTTGTCTTTGGCCATTTGGTTGATATCGTCTACGGTATCATCGGTGCTGACAAATTTATCGTAAAAGAAGGCATTCACACCCCAAAGCAAATTCAGTTGCGTTAAAATTCGCTTGTTCGAAGTATACACTAAAACGTGTGCTTTAGGACGCCAAGCAGAAATTTGAAACGCGGTATAACCACTATTGGTTAAGGTTGATATGGCTTTGGCTTTGATGTCGTTGGCCATAGTCGCCGCGTGATAACAAATAGATTTGGTAATAAATCGCTTGGTTCTAACGTGAGGCGGATTTTGCGGCACGACAATTAAAGGCGAATCTTCAACGGCTTCGATAATTTGTGTCATTTTTTCAATCACTTCTACCGGATAATTTCCGACTGAAGTTTCCCCCGACAACATTACGGCATCGGCTCCATCCATAACCGAGTTGGCTACATCGTTTACCTCAGCTCGCGTTGGCGTTAAACTGGTAATCATCGTTTCCATCATTTGCGTAGCTACAATTACAGGAATACGAGCAGTTTTGGCGCGGTGGATTAATTTTTTCTGAATCAACGGTACTTCATGGGCCGGAATTTCTACACCAAGATCCCCTCGAGCGACCATTAATCCGTCGCAGAAAGCTACAATCTTATCGATGTTTTCTACTGCTTCCGGTTTTTCAATTTTGGCTACAATCGGAATTTTATAGGCAGAATGTTTGGCTATCAAATCTTGTAATTCTTCTAAATCTTTGGGCGTTCTCACAAAAGAAAGTGCAATCCAATCCACTTCTTGCTCAATAGCGAAAAGCGCATCCTTAATGTCTTTTTTAGTCAATGCCGGTAAGGAAACTTTGGTTTGCGGCAGGTTGACTCCTTTTTTAGATTTTAACGGTCCGCCTTGTATAACTTTACAAACCACTTCGGTCGTACCGTTGGTTTCCAAGGCTTCGAAAATTAACTTTCCGTCGTCCAACAAAATGCGCTCTCCCGGATTAACATCCTGCGGGAAAGACAAATAGTTCATGTACACACGCTCTTTAGAACCCGGAACATCTTCGGCGGTTTGAAACGTGATGATATCGCCCGGATTCACTACTACATCTTCCTTCATCACACCAACTCGAAGTTTTGGACCTTGCAAATCGGCTAAAATTGCGGTGGTGTAACCATATTCATCATTCAATTCTCGAATGATATCTATTCTTTCTTTTACATCGGTATAATCAGCATGGGAAAAATTGATACGAAATACGTTCACTCCGGCATCAATCATCTTCTTAATTACTTCTTTCGAACTGCATGCAGGCCCTAAGGTGGCTACAATTTTAGTTTTCTTTTTTGTTGGCATTATACTTAAAAAATTAAATTGTTCTTTGATTTTATATTGGCTACGTCTACGGTGTAAACGGTGCTTATTTTGTCTATTTTTTTGAGACAGTTAATGATGTTCGGCAGGTCTATCGGCACCTCATCGTTCTCAATTTTAAAAAAATAATCGACCTTCTTAAACTCCGGAATCAAGTAAATTTTGGGTGCAAACTCAGTGCTGCTTTCTGCAAATAACCCAAAATTGTTGGACGGAGCCGAAACTATCGCATCGTTTTGGTTTTGAATCAAACTCCAAGCAACGTCTTGATGGTCTTCAAAAATAAATCGGGTAAATTGCGTTTCGCCTTCTTTATTGCTGATCTGTATGTTGTTGTGGCACTTTTTAAGATTGATAGGCAAATGCTTGTTGATAAAATAAGCCAATCGATAATCCTCTAAAGGGGAATGAATAGCAATTAACTGATAATCTATCTTGTCAAACTCTGCAATATGCAATTTGTGAACATACATAAAGATTGCAATTTAAGTTGTAAATATAGTGCATCTGCGACAGATTTTCAGCAAGTAAAGTTTGTGTTAACGTTATTTTATGAACGAAAACGTTATAGCTTTTTAAGAATCTGCATTATTTTTTGTTAATTTTTTCTTGAAATGCAAAATAAGCCCTTTGAGACGCTTTTTCTTCTGCTTTCTTTTTAGAAGTTGCTCTGGCTTTGGCAACAACTTTATTGTCGATGCTTAATTTAACGCCAAAGAATTTTTGCCCATCGTTACCATTATCATCAAAAACGTCGTAATGAAAAGACTTTTTCTCTTTTTGACACCATTCGATTAGAAGACTTTTGTAACTGATGACTTTGCCTTCCAATCGGGCTATATCTACATAAGGAGCTATGACACTTTTTTGGATAAACTTCTGACAAAAATCGTAGCCTTTATCTAAAAAAATAGCGCCAACTAAGGCTTCAAATATATTACCGTGTATGTTTTCTCCAAAATGTTGTGTCGGTACTTTACTTTCCACAAACCGAATCAAATTTAAATCTCTTCCCAACTCGTTCAAGTGTTCTCGACTCACAATTTTAGAGCGCATTTTAGTCAGATAACCTTCATCTCCGGCGGGTGCTTCGTTGTAGAGATACGCAGCAATAACAGCGCTCAACATCGCATCACCTAAAAACTCCAAACGCTCGTAATTCATAGGGTTTCCTTTTAAATCGGTGCGGTTGGTAGACCGATGAGTAAAGGCTTTTTGATAGTACTGAATGGATTGTGGTTTGAATCCGATAACTTTTTCAATTTCAGTAAAAAAAATCCCGTCCTCAGATGATGAACGGGAATTTTTGAATATATTTTTTAGAATTTTCATCCTAAACTTAGTCTTGTATTTTTTTGAATAACACACAAGCATTATGACCTCCGAAACCGAAAGTATTGCTCATGGCAACATTAACTTCTCTTTTTTGGGCTTTGTTCAACGTCAAGTTCAAAGAAGGATCAATGTTCTCATCAACAACAGTATGGTTGATGGTTGGCGGCACTATACCGTGTTTCATAGCCAAGATTGAAGCAATGGCCTCAATAGCACCGGCCGCTCCAAGTAAGTGTCCGGTCATCGATTTGGTCGAATTGATGTTGATGTTTTTAGCATGTTCACCGAAAACGGCACTGATGGCTTTTAATTCTGCCACATCTCCCAGCGGTGTAGAAGTACCGTGAGTATTGATGTGATCGACTTGTTCCGGAGTCATTCCGGCATCGCGCAAAGTGTTCTCCATCACAGCAATTACCCCAATACCTTCCGGATGCGGAGCGGTTAAGTGATAGGCATCTGATGACATTCCGCCACCGCCTACTTCACAATATATTTTAGCACCACGAGCTTTCGCGTGCTCATATTCTTCCAATACTAAAGCTCCAGCGCCTTCTCCTAAAACAAAGCCGTCGCGCGTAGCATCAAAAGGTCTTGAAGCCGTTTCCGGACTGTCGTTTCTGGTCGATAAGGCTTGCATGGAGTTGAATCCGCCCATACCGGCGATGGTAACTGCAGCTTCTGAGCCACCTGAGATGATCACATCACACATTCCTAAACGGATGTAGTTGAAAGCATCTATTAAGGCATTGGCCGATGAAGCACAAGCAGAAACCGTGGTATAATTAGGCCCCATAAAGCCATTTCTCATAGAAATATGAGCAGGAGCAATATCGGCAATCATTTTCGGGATAAAGAAAGGGTTGAATCTTGGCGTTCCGTCTCCGGCAGCATAACTCATTACCTCTTCTTGGAAAGTCTCCAATCCGCCAATTCCGGCACCCCAAATTACACCAACACGGTGTTTATTTACATTCTCTTTGGTAATACCGGCGTCTTTAATAGCTTCTTCGCTGGCAGCAATGGCATATTGGGCAAATTTATCCATTCTGCGAGCTTCTTTTCTGTCGATATAATTTTCGATATTGAAGTTTTTTACTTCGCAGGCAAATTTTGTTTTGTGTTTTTCGGTATCATAATAGGTGATGGGCGCTGCTCCGCTTTTCCCATTAACCAAAGCATCCCAATACTCTTCGATGGAATTCCCTATGGGTGTCAACGCACCTAAACCTGTTACTACAACTCGCTTTAATGCCATAATGTGTTTTTTACAATTGTATTTAAACAAATAATACCCATGTTTTCTTCAAATTGATCATTAAAGAGACAGGGGTATTTCAATATTTTTAAGATTGAATATCAATCAAGTTTAATCTTTTCAGTAAAAATAATAAAAACCCGCGAAAAATAAAGATTCTTCACGGGTGTTTTATTTATTATTTTTTAGCTTCTTCGATGTAAGAAATAGCTTGACCTACAGTAGCAATGTTTTCAGCTTGATCGTCCGGGATTTGAATATCAAATTCTTTTTCGAACTCCATGATCAACTCAACAGTGTCTAATGAATCAGCACCTAAATCATTGGTGAAGCTAGCTTCAGTTACAACTTCGTTTTCGTCAACGCCTAATTTGTCTACAATAATCGCTTTAACTCTTGATGCAATGTCTGACATAATTTCTAGATTTTTAATTTAAATTGTTGGCAAAAATAAAAAACTTTATTTTATAACAACCTTTTTGTTACTAAATATAACTACGAAAGTAAAAAAATAATTTCAAAATCTTACATTCTTATACCTCAAAATAGCGTAATTATTCTTTTTTTTGTACTCTAATTTCAGGCTTGACAAATGAAAAAAATTGTGCTGTTCGCCTCAGGAAACGGTTCTAATGTTGAAAATATCATTCAGCATTTTAAAAATAGTAAGCTGATAGCTATAGCCGGTGTGTTTACCAATAATCCGCAGGCCAAAGTATTGGAAAAAGCTAAAAACCACAACGTTCCCTCTTTTGTTTTCAGCAAAAACGACTTAGAAAGCAACTTGGTTTTACAAAAACTGCTATCAATACAACCGGATTTAATTGTCTTAGCTGGATTTTTATTAAAATTCCCGGAACATATTATTGCTCAATTTCCCAATAAAATTATCAATGTTCATCCGGCGCTGTTGCCTAAATACGGTGGCAAAGGCATGTATGGTATGCACGTACACAAAGCTGTTTTGGAAAACAAGGAGAAAGAAACCGGCATCACCATTCATTACGTGAACGAGCATTACGACGAAGGCGAATTTATTTTCCAAACTTCTGTCAACATTGAAGAATGCCAAACACCTGAGGAAATCGCTGCCAAAATACATGAATTGGAACACCAATACTTCCCTATAGTTATCGAAAAACTTCTTATCCCTAATCCCTAATCCCTTTTCATTTGAGTCACCAAGTCCACATCTACACCGACGGCGCTGCCAAAGGAAATCCCGGAAACGGCGGTTATGGCGTAGTCATGGAAATGGTTGGCACACCCTATCGCAAAGAATTCTACGAAGGTTTTCGTTACACAACTAACAACAGAATGGAATTATTAGCCGTGATTGTTGGTTTGGAAAAACTCAAACAACCCAACATGAAAGTGCTGGTGGTTTCCGATTCGAAATATGTGGTGGATGCTGTGGAGAAAAAATGGGTTTTCGGTTGGGAAAAGAAAAACTTCACCGGGAAAAAAAACCCGGATTTATGGATGCGATTCCTCAAAATTTATCGTAAGCATCAAGTCGATTTTAAATGGATCAAAGGCCACAACAACCATCCGCAAAACGAACGCTGTGATGAACTGGCGGTGTATGCCTCAGGTTTAGAAAAACTTTCGGTTGATGATTTTTATGAAAGAGAAGAAGGGAAACTTTTTTAAGCTTCAAACCATTTTAAACTTTTAAAGGAAAACTGTATCTTTGCGCCTTTAATTTGAAACCCTAAGAATGAACAAATTACTTATAGTAGGAACAGTAGCTTTTGACGCTATTGAAACTCCTTTCGGAAAAACAGATAAGATTTTGGGCGGTGCCGGTACTTTTATCGGATTGTCTGCTTCGCACTTCAACTTACAATCGGCTATCGTATCCGTAGTTGGCGGCGATTTTCCTCAAGAATATTTAGATTTACTAACAGCCCGAAATATTGACATTTCAGGTTTAGAAATCGTAAAAGAAGGCAAAACGTTTTTCTGGAGCGGTAAATACCATAACGATATGAATTCGAGAGATACATTGGCCACCGAGTTAAATGTATTGGCCGATTTCAATCCGATTGTGCCGAATCATTTTAAAGATGCCGATGTGGTAATGTTGGGTAACTTACATCCTATTGTACAAACCGGCGTTTTAAACCAAATGACACAAAAACCGAAATTGGTGGTTTTAGATACTATGAATTTCTGGATGGATTGTGCCTTGCCGGAATTGTTAGACGTAATTAAACGTGTTGACGTGATTACCATCAACGATGAAGAAGCACGACAGTTATCAGGAGAATATTCGTTAGTGAAAGCAGCGGCTAAAATCCACACTATGGGTCCAAAATATGTAGTGATTAAAAAAGGAGAACACGGTGCGTTAATTTTCCACAACGAACACATTTTCTTCGCTCCGGCTTTACCATTAGCTGATGTGTATGATCCAACAGGTGCCGGTGATACTTTTGCCGGTGGTTTTGCAGGTTTTATTACCCAGCAAGGTGATATCTCTTTTGAAACGATGAAAACCGCTATCATTCAAGGTTCTAACTTAGCGTCTTTCTGTGTAGAGAAATTCGGAACCGAAAGAATGCTCGAACTAACCAAAGAAGAAGTGAACAAGCGCTTGAAACAATTCAAAGCTTTAACACAATTTGAAATAGATTTACAATAACTTTATGCCTCGAATTTTCGGGGCATTTTTGTTTTTAAATACCCTTAACATACAACTTACAACAACACAACAACCTATGAGCGACGCCATTAAACACGAATGTGGAATTGCCCTTTTACGATTAAAGAAACCGTTAGCTTTTTACAAAGAAAAATATGGTTCGGCTTTTTACGGCATACAAAAAATGTATTTGCTGATGGAAAAGCAACACAACCGCGGTCAAGACGGTGCCGGTTTTGCTTCTATCAAGTTTGATGTAGAACCGGGCGAACGTTACATTAGCAGAGTGCGTTCTAATAAAGCACAACCCATACAGGATATTTTTGATCAAATCAATGATCGCATCAACGAAGAATTAGAGTTACATCCTGAATACCAAGACAACGTAGATCTGCAGAAAGAAAATCTACCTTATATAGGAGAATTATTTTTGGGACATGTTCGCTATGGTACTTTCGGCAAAAACAGTATCGAAAGTGTACACCCGTTTTTGCGTCAAAACAATTGGATGCACCGAAATCTAATTGTAGCCGGGAATTTCAACATGACCAATGTAACCGAATTGTTCAATAGTTTGGTCGAATTAGGACAGCACCCGAAAGAATTAGCCGATACCGTAACCGTAATGGAAAAAATTGGCCATTTCCTTGACGACGAAGTCACCGATTTATACCAAGAATGCAAAAACAACGGCTTGTCGAAAAGAGAAGCTTCTCCTGTAATTGCCGAAAAACTTGATATCGCCAAAATTTTGAAACGCGCCTCTAAAGGTTGGGACGGCGGTTATGCCATGGCAGGATTGTTAGGTCACGGCGACAGTTTTGTGTTTCGCGATCCGGCAGGAATTCGACCGGCGTATTTTTATGAAGACGAAGAAATTGTAGTCGTAGCTTCGGAAAGACCGGTGATTCAAACCTCTTTTAATGTACCTTTTGAAAAAGTACAAGAGTTACTTCCCGGAAATGCACTTATCATCAAAAAAAACGGAAGTGTTTCCCAACAGGAAATTATCACCCCAAGCGTCAAAAAAGCCTGTTCGTTTGAACGCATCTATTTCTCACGAGGCAGTGATGCTGAAATTTACCAAGAAAGAAAAGAACTGGGTAAATTAATCTTGCCGGCCGTTTTAGAAGCCATTGACGACGATACCGACAATACCGTTTTCTCTTTCATACCAAACACGGCCGAAACCTCCTTTTACGGAATGATTGAAGCGGCTAATGATTTTCTGAACCACAGAAAAAACCAATTCATTTTGAATAACCGCAAAACATTGACCAAAGAAAAACTGGAAGAAATACTGTCGGTCAAAATCAGAACTGAAAAAATTGCTATTAAAGACGCCAAACTCAGAACCTTCATCACCGAAGACAGCAGTCGCGATGATTTAGTAGCACACGTTTACGATGTCACTTACGGAGTAATCCAACCTTCCGATAATTTAGTAATTATTGACGACAGTATCGTTCGCGGCACTACTTTAAAAAAGAGCATCTTAAGAATGATGGATCGTTTGAATCCGAAACGCATAGTAGTAGTTTCGTCAGCGCCGCAAATTCGCTATCCGGACTGTTACGGAATCGATATGGCCAAACTTGAGGGTTTAATTGCATTTCAAGCCGCGATAGAATTGCTAAAAGAAAGAAAGCAATACCACATAGTAGACGACGTTTATAAAAAGTGTAAAGCACAAGAAAAACTGAATGATACCGAAGTCGTAAACTTTGTAACCGAAATCTACGCACCTTTCACCGATACGGAAATTTCAAACAAAATAGCAGCACTGTTACATCCGGAAGACATTAAAGCAGAAATAAAGATTATTTTCCAAACCGTTGACAATTTACACTTGGCATGTCCGAAAAATTTAGGCGATTGGTACTTCACCGGCGACTATCCAACTCCGGGTGGTAACCGCGTGGTTAACAGGGCGTTTATGAATTTCTATGAGGGTAAAGACGCTCGTGCTTACTAAAATTTTAACATTTTTTGTCATTAAACGATTTTTGTTGCATTTCGTCTGAATTTTTTGTTTCAAAAAAGGCAATCCACTTACATTTGACTTTACCATAGCATTAGTAGGTTAAGTTTATGGTAGATTTGGGGCAAAAAGGGTGAAAAGCAATTTTCACCTTTTTTATTTTATACACCGCTGAAAAACAGCCCAAAAAGATTTCAACGATTTTACTTGTCGTTTATCTGATTATTTTTTTTAACAATATTATCCGCATTATATTTGTTCCACCATAGCATTAGTAGGTTAAGTTTATGGTAGATTTGGGGCAAAAAGGGTGAAGTTTTTCTTCACCTTTTTTATTTTATACACCGCTGAAAAACAGCCCAAAAAAACTTCAACGATTTTACTTGTAGTTCGTCTGATTATTTTTTTTTAACAATATTATCCGTGTTATATTTGTTCCACCATAGCATTAGTAGGTTAAGTTTATGGTAGATTTGGGGCAAAAAGGGTGAAGTTTTCTTCACCTTTTTTATTTTTTATACCTCTGAAAATCCCCAAAAAGACAGTTTTCACTCTCATTTGCCTATCATTCCAATATATTTTAACAAAAAAAGCGCAAAATTAATTTGGATGTTATTAGATTTGCGTTACCATAGTATTTAGTGTAGGTTAAGTTTATGGTAGATTTGGGGCAAACAGGTGGAAGCAATTCCGCCTGTTTATTTTTTATCCCTATACCAAACAAAAAACCGATTCCGCTTAATTAGCGAAATCGGCTTTTATTCTTTCTGAAAAAAGGCTCGGCTTTATTTTTCAGTAGCGTACAAACGAGACACCTCTGTCCAATTGATTACGTTAAAAAACGCTTCAATATAATCCGGACGACGGTTTTGATAATGCAAGTAATAAGCATGTTCCCAAACATCCATTCCTAAAATAGGGAAACCGCCACAAGCCGTATCCGGCATCAGCGGATTGTCTTGGTTTGGTGTAGAACACACTTCCAACTTCCCACCTTTGTGTACACACAACCAAGCCCAGCCAGACCCGAAACGAGTTGCTCCGGCTTTGGCAAACTGTGCTTTAAATTCTTCAAAAGAACCAAAAGCCGCATCAATAGCTTCTGCTAATTCACCGGTTGGTTTTCCGCCACCATCAGGCGACATTACTTTCCAAAACAAATTGTGATTATAGTGACCACCACCATTGTTGCGAACCGCCATATTGGTCATGTCTAAGTTAATCAAAATGTTTTCGATGGTTTTGCCTTCCATATCGGTGCCGGCGATAGCCGCATTCAAATTGGTCACATAAGCATTGTGGTGTTTAGAATGATGGATTTCCATCGTTCTGGCGTCGATATGTGGTTCTAAGGCATCGTATGCATAGGGTAATTTTGGTAATTCAAAAGCCATGATATTTTTAATTTAAGTTAGTATTAAAATGAATTCAAATTTATACATTTATCTTCGGAAGATAAAATACTATTTACCAATTAACAAATAATTAAAATCGATATTTTATTTGGAGCTGTTTGCTTCGCCTGTTCGCTCTTTATGAGCTCGTGTCCCGCTTTCAATTACAATCTTTTTAACTCACCAAGGGTTACAACCCTCAGCAAGTCAAAAAGGATTTCTCCCGAAAATTCGGGACAATCGGGGCTATAAAACCAACTGCTACCCATGACTTTAAACTGGCAACCACAACATCTGCAAAACGAACTTATAGCGCTTTTTCTGCTCAAGGAAGAAGATTTTGAAGATTTATATGTTGTAGCTTCTGATCCGTTGGTTTGGGAGCAACATCCTAATAAATTGCGCTACCAACGCGAGGTGTTTCAAAAGTTTTTCGAAGGGGCATTGCTGTCGCAGGGCGCTTTTTTAATTCGGGACAAAGCCACCAATGAAATTGTTGGCTGCAGCCGTTTTTACGATTACAATGAAAACCAAAAATCGGTTTTAATTGGCTACACTTTTATCGGACGCAAATTTTGGGGCAATGGCTACAACAAAGCGCTTAAAAAATTGATGCTCGAATACGCTTTTCTGTTTGTTGACAAAGTGTATTTTCACATTGGCGCTTGCAACATTCGTTCTCAAAAAGCCATAGTCAAAATAGGCGCGGTAAAAGTCGATGAATTTGAGGTGGAATATTACGGTGAAGAGCCGAAGCTGAATTTCGTCTATTTAATCGAAAAAGGCCAATGGTAGATTTTGATTTCATCTTACATTTTATCCGAATCGATTTAATTTTAGGCTTCGGTTGGTATACTGTTTTATTCTTTACTCTAAAATTATTCAAGTACAAAAAAGACTTGCTCACAGAATTTGACAAAGACGCCTGCAAAACCTTCGTATTCTTAGGGATTTTATTTGCGATTGTTTGGCTTCTGGCTGTAACGGTCGATTTTGTTGTTATCATGACGGAAGAAGAAAAAACGCAATTCCTGAATCGACTAACAGGAGAATATTCTTTTGGCATTTGGCTTCAACCCTTATTTTGGTTAATTTTAACCCAATTGGTTAGATTCAATGTTATAAGGAAGTTTTTGTTTTTCAGGATACTTATAGTTGTCCCTTTTATCATAACTTTTGAACGATTTGTCATTATTGTAACTTCTCTTCACAGAGATTATCTCCCAAGTTCTTGGACTATATACAACTACATCGGATTTACTTGGTGGGAGTTTTTACTCTCTATTCCGGTTAAAGCGATTGAATTTAGCCTTATAGTATTCGTTTATAAATATGCCAACCAATCCATTTTAAAATTTAAAACTGTAAATCATAATTAATGCAAAAATCTGCTTTCTCCATATACGACGCTTCGGCCGGCTCGGGCAAAACCTATACTTTGGTGAAAGAGTATTTAAAAATCATTCTCCTATCCAAAAAACCCGATGCCTACCGCAATATTCTGGCCATTACGTTTACCAACAAAGCGGTACACGAAATGAAAAGCCGTGTGGTGGAAAGTCTTTCGGAGTTTGCTAAAGAAAATCCTTCGAACAAAGCGTTGCAGTTGATGCAAGATATTCACAAGGAAACCGGATTATCATTGCCCACAATTACCGAAAAAGCCAAAAGCATCATCAAAAACCTCATCCACAATTATGCGGCTTTTGATATTTCGACCATAGACAAATTCACACACAAAGTGATCCGTGCTTTTGCCCACGATTTGAATCTGCCCATTACCTTTGAAGTATCTTTAGACACTGAAAATTTATTGACGGAAGCCGTTGACGCTATCATAGCCGAAGCCGGAAATGATGAAACGCTCACCAATTTGTTGGTCGATTTTACCATGGAAAAAACCGACGACGACAAATCGTGGGACATTTCAAGGGAAATTATGGACACCGGAAAATTAATTCTGAACGAAAACAACCGCCAAGAGATTACCCATTTTCAGAATAAAACCATAGCGGAATTCATCGAAATAAAAAACAAACTGACGGAACTTTGTGCTGCTATGGAAGCCAAAACTGTTGAATTGGCTACAGAAGCTTTGTTGTTGATTGACAATAAAGGCATCGACAACAAAGCTTTTTCAGGCGGCTATTTCCCAAAACATTTGGTAACGATTCAGGAAAAGAAATTCAACCCGAACAACAAAACCTACCACGAGTTTGACGATATCAAAATCAACAAAACGGCCGCAGACAGAGCTGTCATTGAAAGTATCATTCCGGATCTACTCGAAATGCTGTCATCAATTTATGCCACATTCGAAAAGAAAAATTTCTACGAAGCCTTTCTGAAAAACATTACGCCGCTGTCATTGTTAAATACGGTGAGTAATGAATTGGATAAAATTCAGAAAGAACAAAATATCCTTTCGATAGCCGAATTCAACAAACTCATTTACGAGCAAATCCAGAACCAACCCGCACCTTTTATATACGAGCGCTTGGGCGAAAAATACCGCCATTTCTTTATCGATGAATTTCAGGATACTTCCGAAATGCAATGGCACAATTTAATTCCGCTGATTGACAATGCCCTGTCGAGCGAAGATTTAAACGGTGAACGTGGCTCGCTGATGATTGTAGGCGATCCTAAGCAATCCATCTACCGTTGGCGTGGCGGAAAAGCGGAACAATTTATCGAACTCAGCAAAAACAACAATCCGTTTGTCAATCCGGATAAAGCGCTTTTCTCTTTGGGAACGAATTACCGCAGTTATTCGCAAATCATCGATTTCAACAACCGGTTTTTTCGTTTTTTATCGGGCGAGTTTACCCACCAAGATTACAAAAACTTATACCTCAACCACAGCCATCAGGAATTCAATGCCAAAACCGGTGGTTATGTACATATTTCCTTTGTACCGAAAGTGGACAAAGAGCATTGGGACGACGACGAAAGTTTGGAAAAAAACGAAATGTACTTGACTGCTACTTTGGCTACCATTGAAAAAGTCATCCAAAAAGGATTTCGCTACAAAGACATTGCCATCTTAACCCGAAAAAAAGCCCATGGTGTCGAAATTGCCAATTACCTGACCGAAAATGGGATTCCGATTTTGTCTTCGGAAAGTTTGTTGTTGGGCGCTTCATCCGAAGTACAAGGCGTGATTCACATTTTGCGCTACTTGAAAAACAACAGCGATTTGATGGCCAAAGCCAACTTTTTGTACTATTTGGCTTCGCTACAAGAGCAATTGCCAATTCACGATTTCATTGCGAAAGGGATGGAACAACAAAGTGAATCGGCTTTTCAACAATGGCTGCAAAGTTTCCATCTAGATTTTTCGTTTGAAAACATCCGCAAAAAGTCGCTTTATGAAGCCACCGAAATTATAATTGCCAAAGTCATTCCGACGAACAAACGCAATGCTTACATACAGTTTTTCCTCGATTTGATATTGGAACACGACTTGAAAAAGCAAGCCGGTATTTCGGATTTTCTCAATTATTGGGATACGAATTCGGAAAAACTCAGCATTGCGTCGCCCGAAGGCAATGATGCGGTTCGGATTATGACCATTCACAAATCGAAAGGACTCGAATTTCCGGTGGTGATTTTTCCGTTTGCCGAAGAAGATTACAGCAAAGGGCCGAGAGAAAAGATGTGGCTCAATGCCGATGCCGAAACCATTGGTTTGCCGAAAGTTTTAGTAGACAAAAGCAGTAAAGTAAGCAGTTACGGCGAAGAAGCAAATACTCTTTACCAACAAAAAAAACAAGAAGAGTTGTTGGACAACATCAATGTATTGTATGTGGCCTTAACACGTGCCGAGGAGCAGTTGTACATTATTTCGGGCATGCAAACGCGAAGCAAAACTTCGGGAGAATATCCGAACAATATGGCGACATTCTTTATCAAATTCATAGGCGAACCATTCGATGAAAACCAACTTGACTACGCTTTTGGTCAAGCCGACAAACTGTCTGAAACCGAAACATCGACCTCAGCTACACAAGTGATTCCACAATTAACAGCTACCTTGAATCCGAAAAACATCAAAATTGCCCAAAAAGAAAGTTTGATGTGGAATACCCAACAGCAAAAAGCGATTGAATTCGGGAATATTTTACACGAAATCCTGTCTTTTGTCAACACTACGGACGACATCGAACTAGCGCTGACGAAAGCCATTGAAAACGGATTAATCATCACTTCGCAAAAGGAAACCATCGCACAAACTTTGGAAGAAGTAGTCACACATCAAGACTTGTTGCCTTATTTTGCGTCCGGCAATACAATTTTGAACGAACAAACTATCATTCAAAAAGAAGGCCATTTAGTCAAACCCGATCGAATGGTTGTCCATCCGAACAAAGAAATTTATTTATTAGATTACAAAACCGGTGCGCACCAAAGCAAATACACCACGCAGCTGGAGAATTACCAAAACGCCATAGAAAAAATGGGGTTTAAAGTAACTAAAAAAGCCTTGGTTTACATTGGAGAACGTTTGGAAGTAGTAAATTTGTAACATCAACATCAAACAACATTAAATTTAAATTCCAATCATGTACGGAAAAATTCAGCAATACCTACAAAACGAATTAGATACCATAGAACAAAACGGTATTTTTAAAAGAGAAAGAATCATTACTTCACCGCAAGGAGCCGAAATTAAGGTTAACGGAGAAACGGTTTTAAACTTTTGTGCCAACAATTATTTGGGATTATCATCCCATCCTGAAGTGATTCAAGCGGCCAAAGACGCTTTGGATTCTCATGGTTTCGGAATGTCATCGGTGCGTTTCATTTGCGGTACGCAAGACATTCACAAAACCTTAGAAAAAAAGATAGCCGAATTTTACGGCACCGAAGACACCATTTTATACGCTGCGGCTTTTGATGCTAATGGAGGTGTTTTCGAACCTTTATTAAGTGAAGAAGATTGTATCATCTCCGACAGTTTGAACCATGCTTCTATTATTGACGGTGTTCGTTTGTGTAAAGCCGCACGCTACCGCTACGAAAATTCCAATATGGAAGATTTGGAAAACCAATTAAAAAAAGCGGTTGAAGCCGGACATCGTTTCAAACTGATTGTTACCGACGGCGTGTTCTCTATGGACGGATTGGTAGCGCCTTTGGATAAAATTTGCGATTTAGCCGATAAATATGATGCCTTAGTCATGGTGGACGAATGTCATGCTGCCGGTTTTATCGGTGCTACCGGTAAAGGAACCATGGAAGCCAAGGGTGTTATGGGCCGAGTAGACATCATCACCGGAACACTCGGAAAAGCGCTAGGCGGTGCGATGGGCGGCTATACAACAGCCAAAAAAGAAATCATCGAAATTTTACGTCAACGTTCACGACCGTATTTATTCTCTAATTCATTGGCGCCGGCCATTGTTGGTGCGTCTATCAAGGTTTTTGAATTATTAGAAAAAGACACCACGCTGAGAGATAAGTTGGAGTGGAATACCAATTACTTCAAAGAAGGAATGAAAAAAGCAGGTTTTGATATCATCGATGGTGATTCTGCCATAGTTCCAGTAATGCTTTACGACGCTAAACTCTCACAAATTATGGCGGATGAACTTTTGAAAAAAGGTATTTATGTCATCGGTTTCTTTTATCCTGTAGTACCAAAAGACAAAGCAAGGATAAGAGTTCAATTATCCGCAGCCCACAACAAAGAGCATTTAGACAAAGCTATAGCGGCTTTTACCGAAGTTGGCAAATCACTCAATATCATTAAATAGTGACATTTTAACCATAAGATTTTGATATTAGGGTAATAGGTATTACTTTTGCCCTATTATAATTATTATAATTTAATCAAATTAAGTATGAAACATCTTAACAAATTATTCGTTGCTATGCTATTGTTAGCTGGTTTTAGCTCACAAGCTCAAGACAGCAACAACCCATGGGCAATTACCTTTGGTGTTAACGCTGTAGACACTAGAGTTAGTGCTGCTTCAAAATTGGAAGATCAATTTTCACAGTTTTTCAATGCTCGTGACAATTGGAATATCTTACCTGCCGTATCTTTTGTAAACGTATCAAAACATGTTGGCGGTAACTTCTCATTCGGTATTACCGGATCTATCAACAAACTTACAAGATTCGTTTTGCCAAGAGTTGGTGAAGGACCTTATGAGGTAGTTAATCCTGGAGACATCAACTATTATGCAGTTGACGGAGTTATCAACTACAGCATGATGAATTTACTTAAATCAAAAACTATTGATCCTTCATTACATGTTGGTGGAGGTTACACTTGGTTAGGTGATGTAACTAGTGCTGGTACCGTTAATGCTGGTTTAGGCTTAACTTACTGGTTCAACGAAACTGTAGGTTTATCATACCGTGCTACTTACAAACATTCTTTCGAAGATGTTCGTGAAGATATGCCATCTCATATGCAACACTTTGCAGGTCTTACTTTCAAATTTGGTGGATCTGACAAAGACGGTGACGGAATTTATGACAAAGATGATGCTTGTCCTGAAGAAGCTGGTTTACCACAATTCAAAGGATGTCCTGATACTGATGGTGACGGAATCGAAAACAGCAAAGACTCTTGTCCAGATGTAGCTGGTCCTGCCGAATTTAACGGTTGTCCTGATACTGACGGTGACGGAATTGCTGATAACGTAGACGCTTGTCCTGAAGTAGCTGGTTTGAAAGCTTTCGGTGGATGCCCTGACACTGACGGTGATGGTGTTCAAGATAAAGAAGACAAATGTAAAGACGTTAAAGGCCCTAAAGAAAATGGTGGTTGTCCATGGCCGGATAGAGATGGTGACAAAGTATTAGACAAAGATGACAAATGTCCGGATGTTGCTGGTACTGTTGCTAACAATGGTTGTCCAGAGGTAACTGAAGAAGCTATCAAAAGATTAAATGACTACGCTAAAACTATCTTGTTTGACAGTGGTAAAGCTTCTTTCCAACAACAAACTTTCCCGGTATTACAAGCTATCACAGCTATCTTAAAAGAGTATCCAACAGCTAACTTCTCTATCGAAGGTCACACTGACAGCGATGGTAAAGATGCTACTAACCAAAAATTATCTGAAGACAGAGCTGCTGCTGTGAAAAACTACTTAGTAGAAAACGGAATTGCTGCTTCTAGATTAACTTCAGCTGGTTTCGGTGAGTCAAAACCAATCGATACTAACAAAACTAAAGCTGGTAAAGCTAACAACAGAAGAGTTGAAGTGAAATTAGTAAAATAATTTCTCCTTAAAATATCTCAGAAAAACGCTCCGAAATTCGGGGCGTTTTTTTATTTTTATGCTATGTCAAAACCAACTTTTCTTCATAAACTGGCTCAGGAAATTTTAAAATCCCATTCCAATACACTATTGGACTTAGTGGTGATTTTACCCAACAAAAGAGCCAAAGTCTTTTTGTTAGCCGAATTAAAAAAATCCGTTTCTGATAACATCTTCGCACCTAACATTATCAGTATAGAAGACTTTATCCAAGACATAGCCGGAATACGTTCAATTGACAGCGTTGAACTGCTTTTCGAGTTTTACAACGTTTACCTTTCGGTGACAGAAAAAGAACAACAAGAATCTTTCGAATCCTTTGCCAACTGGGCCAAAACCTTATTACAAGACTTTAACGAAATCGATCGGTACCTGCTGGAACCCAACAAGATTTTAAAATACCTCGAAAACATCAAGGAAATTGAACATTGGGCAGTGGCTGTTGAAAAAAGAACTGACCTCATCGACAATTACCTCCGATTCTGGAAAAAACTGCCGGAATACTATCATGCCTTATATACATATTTACTTGATAAAGGTTTAGGTTACCAAGGCTTAATTTACCGTGAAGCGGTTCAAAATTTAAATCACTTTTCCGAAAACAATAACCAGCAATTTCTATTTGCCGGTTTCAATGCGCTTAACCAAGCCGAAGAGAAAATCATCCAACACCTTTTAGCTTTAGATGTAGCTAAAATATATTGGGACATAGACGAAACCTTGCTGCACGATACTTTTCATGATGCAGGTTTGTTTCAGA
Organism: Flavobacterium cheonhonense; assembly: GCF_035671315.1. Classification (NCBI taxonomy): domain Bacteria; kingdom Pseudomonadati; phylum Bacteroidota; class Flavobacteriia; order Flavobacteriales; family Flavobacteriaceae; genus Flavobacterium; species Flavobacterium cheonhonense. Next base: position 709,568 of record NZ_JAXAVY010000001.1, on the reverse strand, counting down.
GAAAATTCAAATCAGAGTGGATTCACTATAAAACCCATCCATACGAATGGATTGTCAACGATTTTACCGAAGCCAAAAACATTCATGTTATTGCGACCTCAAAATCAATTGGTCAAGCCAAAATTACGGGGAGTATTATCGAAAAATATGCTGCCGAAAACAACGCCAATCTTCAAAATGTAGCAGTCGTTCTTGGCGAAGAAAATCTGCTCTTGCCCTTATTACACGCTTTACCCGAATCGGTGAACGCTCTCAACATCACCATGGGATTTTCCAGCAAGAACAATCCGGCGCAACTATTGATTGCCAAATTATTCAAGCTGCACACCAACGCGCTTTCCAGAAACGGGGAAAGTTATGTGATGTATTACAAAGATGTCATGGATATTTTAACGCATCCGCTTATTGAACCTTATGTTAACGCAAGCGGATTGGTCAATAAAATCAATAAAAACAATTACACTTTCATCACCCATAAAAAAATCACAGAATTACAAGCCGAAAGCAATGTGCTTTTTGAGATGTTGTTCCGAAAATGGAATACAACTTCCGTAACAGTGTTGGAGAATTTATCTCAAATTCTACTGCAAATTAAAGCCCATTTAAGCCACGACAACGAAGAGGAAAAAATTACCAATGCCTTTGTGTACTCGGTTTATAAAGTCATCAATAAGATGATTACCTATTTCGAAAACCACACAAACATCGACGACATTAAAACACTACAAGCCATTTACAAGCAAGTCATCGACGTGGCCGATGTTTCCTTTGAAGGCGAGCCGCTGAGTGGTTTGCAAATTATGGGTGTATTGGAAAGCCGCGTGCTCGATTTTGAAACCGTGATCATCACTTCCGTCAACGAAGGGAAATTTCCCGCCGGTAAAAGCACCAATTCGTTCATTCCTTATGATGTTAAAAAAGAATACGAATTGCCGACTTACAAAGAAAAAGACGCCATTTATACTTACCATTTCTATCATTTATTGCAACGCGCCAAGAACATCTACTTGCTATACAACGCGGATAGCGAAGGATTTGACGCCGGTGAAAAAAGCCGATTCATTACGCAATTGGAAGTCGAAAAACAACCGAATCACAACCTGACTTTTCAATATTTCAATCCTGATGTACCAACAATCGCATACCAACCGATGCTGGTGCCGAAAACAGATAGCGTCATAGATCGTTTAAAAGAAATTGCGAGCAATGGGTTTTCGCCTTCTTCTTTAACGACTTATATTCGCAATCCGATACAATTTTATATGCAAAGGGTTTTGCGCATTTCCGAAACCGATGAAGTAGAGGAAAACGTAGCCGTCAATACGTTGGGAACTATCATTCACGGCACTTTAGAAGAGTTGTACAAACCATTTATCGGGCGATTGTTAACCACGGCTGATATTGAAAGTTGTTTTCAAAAAATAGATGCCGAAGTGTTGCACCAATTTAAAGAAGTATACAAAGAAGGTGAAATCAAAAAAGGCCGAAACCTCTTGGCGTTTGAAGTGGCCAAACGCAATGTGTACAATTTTCTGAAATTGGAGAAAGCGGCTTTAGAAAATGGCGATCAAGTACAAATTATCGCCCTGGAACAAACCTATGAGCGCCTTTTAGAAGACAATCGTTTACCGATTCCCGTATTGATCAAAGGAAATGTAGACCGTATAGAACTTCGCAACGGTAAAATCAGGATTATCGATTACAAAACCGGAAAAGTCGAACAAAAAAATGTCACTTTAAAAGATTGGAAAGGCCTAACCGAAGACATCAAAAACGATAAAATCATCCAAATTTTGGCTTATGCCTTTATGTTTGAAAAAGAAACCAAAGGCCTTGAAATGGAAGCCGGCATCATTTCTTTCAAAAACCTAAACGCAGGCTTTTTGCCGTTTACTTTCAAACCGGAAAAAGAAGCCCAATCGGTTATCAATGCCGAAGTAATGAAAGCTTATTTGGAAGAAATAGTAGTTTTATTGCAAACCATTTTCAATCAAGACATTGCATTTGAGGAAAAAACAAATTAACCTTTGACAGTTAATTACACCTTCTTTAAAAAACCCAACATCGCTTGCAACAATGCCGCCTCGTTCTCAATGTGGCTCATGTGACCGTCGGGAAATGTAATGAGTTCGACTTTAGTTTCTTCAATTTGGTCGATGTTGTCATCGTATAAAAGCACGCCATCCTTTTTACCCAAAACCAACTGCATCGGATAAGGCGCAAAATGCAATATCACTTCTCGGTCTTTGCGGATTTTCATGCCTTCTAAAGCAGCGACTATACCTTGCAATGGTGTTTTCAAGGCTTGTTCTTTTACCTTTTCGATGGTATCTGCCAAACGTTCGCGGTTTTCTTCTGCAAACAAATTGGCTATAGACATACGGACAAAAGCCGTATAATTTTGCTTTACCGCTACAATCGCCCGATCTCGGTTTGCTTTTCGCTCATCGCTGTCGGCTCTGGATGTCGAATTCAACAAAAACAAGCCTTTCATATAATCGGGATACAATTCGGCGAAAGCCAAAGCCACATAACCGCCCATGGAATGCCCAACCAAAACCACTTTGCGAATTTTTAAATGTAACAACAAAGCATACAGCATATCCGCTTGGTCTTCCATGGCGTGGACATAACCCAAACATTCGGTTTCTCCGTGACCTAATAAATCAACGGTAATCACGCGGTGCTTTTTAGAAAGTTCGGGCACAAAGTTGTCCCACATAGTTTGGTTTTCCAAAAAACCGTGTAATAACACCACTGCCGTGCCTTTGCCTTGGTCGGTGAAAGAGATTTTAGTGTTTTTGTATGTAATGGTTTTCATCGTTACAAAAATAGTTTTTAAACCATATAAGACATAGAAGTTTCATATGAGAAAACTTAAATAATCTTATATGACTTATATGGTAAACAAAAACGACCCGCAACTGCGAGCCGTCTTTCCCTTTATTTCTTTTGCCTATTCCCTTAATTAGGAATTCATCAAACTCTCAATTTCTTCCACGGTAATCGGGATATTTCTCATTAAGTTAAAAGGCTCTCCTTTTTCTTGAATCACTACATCGTCTTCAATACGAATTCCGAAACCTTCCGCCGGTATGTAGATTCCGGGCTCCACCGTGAACACCATATTGGCTTGCATTGGTTCGTACAACAACCCATAATCGTGCGTGTCTAAGCCCATATGGTGTGACGTTCCGTGCATAAAATATTTTTTATAAGCCGGCCAATCGGGATTTTCGTTTTGAACGTCGGCTTTGTCGATTAAACCTAAGCCTAACAATTCGGAAGTCATGATTTTACCAACTTCCACATGGTATTGTTTCCAATAATTGCCGGGAACCAACATTTTCGTGGCTTCGTCTTTCACGCGCAAAACCGCATTGTAAACCGCTTTTTGTCGGTCGGTAAATCTCCCCGAAACCGGAATCGTTCTAGTCATATCGCTGGAGTAATTCGCGTATTCAGCGCCAACATCCAACAATAATAAATCGCCGGCCTTGCATTGTTGGTTGTTTTCAATATAATGCAACACATTGGCATTGCTTCCTGATGCGATGATTGGCGTATAGGCAAACCCTTTGGAGCGATTTCTCAAGAATTCATGAGCAAATTCAGCTTCCACTTCGTATTCCATCACATTCGGTTTCACAAAATTCAAAACCCTGCGGAATCCTTTTTCGGTGATGTCACAAGCTTTCTGAATCAAATCCAATTCTTCACTTTCTTTCACGGAACGCAAACGTTGCAAAATCGGATTCGACTTCTCTACTCTGTGCGCCGGATAGTTTTCTTTCCACCATTTCACAAAGCGTGCTTCGCGAGTTTCGGTTTCAATCACAGCGCGGTAATGTTCATTGGTATTGATGTACATCGTTTCGGCATAGGCCATCACTTCTTTCAAAGTTTTGTGGAAATCCTGTAGCCAAATCACGGTTTTAATCCCCGAAACCTCGAACGCTCTTTCTTTGGTTAGCTTCTCGCCTTCCCAAACCGCTATGTGTTCGTTGGTTTCGCGCAAAAACAACACTTCTTTCAAGTGCTCGAACGGCGCATCGGGAAAAAGCAATAAAACACTTTCTTCTTGGTCAACGCCCGATAAGTAAAAAATATCGCGGTGTTGTGCAAAAGGCAAAGTACTGTCGGCTGAAACCGGATAAATATCGTTAGAATTAAAAACCGCTACACTGTTGGGTTTCATTTGCGCGGTGAATTTGGCTCTGTTTTTTACAAACAAATCGCGGTCTATCTGATGGTATTTCATTTTTAGACAATGTTAGATTATTAGATATTTTAGACTTCTGGAAAGAAGTTTTTCAAAATTACGGATTAGTCCAAAGCAATTAGTAGCCAAATGGCGTTATTTTTGGTTAGCCGATGTTTTTTCGAATGCGGCTCATGTGGCGATTGGAGATCCCAAGAAAAGAAGCCAAGTAATGCAGCGGAACTTCTTGTAGTAATTTGGGTTCGGTAGCTAATAGTTTTTTATAACGTTCTTCCGGCGATAACGTGAGTAAATCGATGCGATAGTCATCGATCAACATGATTTGTCTTTCGATTAAATTGTAGTAAAACTGATGAAACGCTTGGTTATTCATCAATAAATCCTTGAAGTTTTCCAAATCGATTACCCAAAGTTGGCAATCGACCAAAGCTTTGATGCTTTTTCGCGACGGAATCTTGTTGAGAAAGCTATTCAGCGATGAAGTAACCGAATCTCGTAAGGCTAAATAAGTAGTTTTCTCTTCAGCTTCGACTACAATGGCATGTTGTAAAATCCCGCTTTCCACAAAACAGAAATAAGGACAAACTTGGTTTTCAGCGACTAAAAGTTGGTTCTTTTTTAAAGCTAATACCGAAAATCTATCGACAATTTCATCTAATTCAGACTCTGATTGCAGGATATTATCATCTGCAAACTGACGCAAATACGCTAAAAAATCCGAGTTGTCGTTTTGTGTTTTCATGCCTTTAATGAACTACAAAAATATTCTTTTTAGCTTAGGTTTTTTTATTCTATTATTAATGAATATTTTTAAACAAAAATCACCCGATGAAAAAAATAGTGTTAATGATGGTCGTAATGTATGGCTTAACTTCGGCAGCTCAAGACAAAAAGGCCTACCAACTTTTTGATAAAAATGGCAAAAAAGTAAAATACGGAAAATTACTCAAAGCAGCCGAAAAAGCGCAAGTGGTTTTGTTTGGCGAATACCATAACAATGCGGTGGTACATTGGTTACAATTAGAATTAACCAAAGATTTGGCAGAGAAAAAGCCTTTGATTTTAGGCGCCGAAATGATAGAAGCGGATAATCAAAAACAACTTGATCAGTACCTAAACGGAGAAATTAATCAGAAAAAATTAGACTCAACTGCGCGTCTTTGGCCCAACTATAAAACCGATTATAAACCCTTAGTCGATTTTGCCAAAGCCAAAAAACTGCCTTTTATTGCTACTAATATCCCGAGAAGATTTGCATCGATGGTGTCTAAAAAAGGATTTGAAGCATTGGAAACCTTAACCGATGAAGAGAAATCCTGGATGGCGCCTTTACCGATGCCTTACGATGAAAACTTGCCTGGTTATGTGAACATGATGAAAATGATGGGCGATCATGCGAGTCCGAATATGCCGAAAGCCCAAGCGAGCAAAGATGCTACGATGGCTTATTTTATTCAGAAAAACTTCAAAGAAAATTCGGTTTTCATCCATTACAACGGTTCGTATCATTCGGATAACTTTGACGGCATTTGTTGGTATTTGAAAAAATACGCGCCGGAAGTTCAAATTTTAACCATTGCGACTATCGAACAAAGTGATTTAGAAAAAATTCCGGCAGAAGAACACAATAAAGCCGACTATATTCTCGTTATAGATGAAGATGTAACAAAAACACATTAACATCGTCTTAACATCATCAATCAAAATCAACCGAGGCGACTTGCTTGGAGCGCAGCGGAAAAAATCAAAAAATCATGAATAAAGTAATTGTTGTTTTACTCTTCCTAATCGCCGGACTACCGTTTTTTTCGTGTAGCAGCGATACTGCTGAAGAACCAATGTTGATCATCAAATTCAAATTTGACGAAAATCAAGTTCGCTTGAATAATTTAGGCCAACCATCGGCAGTTGCGCCCGGGAATGCGGCCCAATCTCCGATTTTCAATGCCATTTCATCCCATTACATAGAATTGGCACCGAATGCCAACACCCAATTGGGCGCCGGAACCATCATTTACCACGCTCCGGAAACCAATTTAGGCGGTGCTACAGCTATCGATTTCAGTCGCTCTAAAATTGTGGGCGAAGATGAAGTATTTTTAAAAATTCCGTTGCGAGATGTTGCCGCCGGTAATTACGAATGGTTGCGAGTGTCTTTGTCTTATCAGAATTACCAAATTAACATTCGCCATCAAAATGTGGATTACGCCGGAACTTTGGCCAGTTTTGTTGGGTTTAACACTTACATCACCGAGTTCAATATCGGCAATAATCTTTTCCCGGTTAATGCTAATAAAGCGCAAGGTTATTGGGCTTTTGCTTTGAACAACCAACCTTATTCGGCTTCCGGACAAGCTCCGGCAGGTTCTACCACGGTTCCTAATCCGATAGAAGCCACGTCGCCTATTCCGAGAAACTTAAACACTTGTGTGGTGACTGGAAAATTCACCAACAACTTAGCAATTAGCGGTAACGAAACCCAAGATATCATAGTAACCTTGTCCCTTTCTGTCAACAATAGTTTTGAATGGCACGAAATTAACGCCGACGGCAAATTTGAACCTTCCATTGGGGAAAATGTGGTGGACATGGGATTGCGAGGGTTGATTCCTAGCTATGTTCGCTAGTTTTGTTTAAGTTTTTGAGCCTCAAAAAGCCTTTTAAACAGTTGAAAATCAACAACTGTTAAACTCACTTTAAATTCATTATAAATTACAGCGAAAAGGTTGTAGTTATATGCAAATAGCCTTATTTTTGTGTGAATTTTTTAAACAATTATACACAACATTATGGCAAAATCTGCACTTTTAAAGTCGTCCATTGTAAAAAAATATTGGATGGCTCTTACAGGTTTATTTTTATGCTTGTTTTTAGCGGGTCACTTAGCAGGAAATCTTCAATTAATTTTTAGCGATGCATCAGCATTTAACAAGTATGCGTTGTTCATGACCACTAATCCGGCAGTAAAAATTCTTTCTTACCTAACTTACATTTCTATTCTTTTTCACGCAGTTGACGGATTCATGTTAACCTATCAAAACGCCAAAGCCCGTCCAATAGGTTACGCTAAAAACAACCCTTCCAAAAACAGTAGTTTTTCATCGAGAAACATGGCGGTTTTAGGAACTTTGATTTTGGTGTTTATTGTAACGCACATGGTGAACTTTTGGGCAAAGATGCATTTCGATGAAAAAATGCCTTTACAAACCATAATCGTAGAGCAAATGGGCCAAAAAATGGAGTATTATGTTACTACTGATCATGGTAAATACTACCCTGCTGATCCGGCACAATTGGGACAAATGGGATTAGAAATCAGAAACAAAACCGAATTTTACAACAAAGAAGTTAATGTGAAAATGGGTGAAGGGTACAAAGATTTACACAAAATCACCGTGGCCTTTTTCAAAGATCCGAAATTCGGCTTAATCGCAACTATCGCTTATGTTGTGGCTATGCTTGTATTGGCTTTCCACTTGTTACACGGATTTCAAAGTGCATTCCAATCACTTGGGTTGAACAATCCGAAATACACCCCGCTAATCAAAGGCTTCGGAAAAGCATTTGCTATAGTAGTACCGCTACTTTTTGCCGCAATTCCGGTTTACATTCACTTTTTTCTAAAATAATCAACATCAGTATACATCATGAAGTTAGATTCTAAAATACCAGAAGGTCCAATAGCAGAAAAATGGACTAACCATAAAAACCACTTAAAATTAGTTGCTCCGAATAACCGCCCTAAAATTGATGTGATTGTAGTAGGAACCGGATTAGCCGGTGCTTCAGCTGCGGCTTCTTTAGGTGAAATGGGCTACAATGTAAAAGCATTTTGTTTCCAGGATTCTCCAAGAAGAGCGCACTCTATTGCTGCTCAAGGAGGAATCAATGCTGCGAAGAATTACCAAAATGACGGCGACAGTACTTACCGTTTGTTCTACGACACCATCAAAGGTGGAGATTACAGAGCTCGTGAAGCCAATGTTCACCGTTTGGCAGAAGTTTCAGCCAATATCATCGACCAATGTGTGGCACAGGGTGTACCATTTGCTCGTGAGTATGGCGGAATGTTAGACAACCGTTCTTTCGGAGGAACACAAGTACAACGTACGTTTTATGCTGCCGGACAAACCGGACAACAATTGTTGTTGGGTGCTTATTCAGCTTTATCTCGTCAAGTCGGATTAGGACGCGTTCAGATGTTCAACCGTCACGAAATGTTAGACTTGGTAAAAGTGGACGGAAAAGCCCGCGGTATTATCGCTCGTAATTTAATCACAGGAGAATTAGAAAGACATTCGGCTCATGCCGTAATCATAGCTTCCGGAGGATACGGAAATGTATATTTCCTTTCCACCAACGCGATGGGAAGTAACGTAACCGCTGCTTGGAAAGTACACAAAAGAGGGGCTTTGTTCTCCAACCCTTGTTTTGTACAAATTCACCCAACCTGTATTCCGGTTCACGGCGTAAACCAATCGAAACTGACTTTGATGTCGGAATCATTGCGTAACTCAGGAAGAATTTGGGTACCGAAGAAAAAAGAAGATGCCGAAGCCATCAGAGCCGGTAAATTAAAACCAACACAATTAAAAGAAGAAGACCGAGATTATTTCTTGGAAAGAAGATATCCGGCATTCGGTAACTTAGTACCACGTGACGTGGCTTCAAGAGCGGCTAAAGAGCGTTGTGACGAAGGTTTCGGAATTGAAGCCAACGATACCAACGAAGGGGTTTACTTAGATTTCTCCACCGAAATCCAAAACAAAGGTAGACAAGCGGCTTATGCCCAAGGAAACCACAATCCTTCTGCTGAGGAAGTGACCAAATTGGGTAAAAAATGGTTGGAAGAAAAATACGGTAACCTTTTCGCGATGTATGAAAAAATCACCGATGAGAATCCATATGAAACGCCAATGAAGATTTACCCTGCCGTTCACTACACTATGGGTGGTGTTTGGGTAGACTATAACTTACAATCCAGTATTCCGGGTTGTTTCGTGGCCGGTGAAGCCAACTTCTCGGATCACGGTGCAAACCGTTTAGGGGCTTCTGCCTTGATGCAAGGATTGGCCGACGGTTACTTTGTATTACCATACACCGTTTCTAACTACTTGGCTGATGAAATCAGAACCGGGAAAATCTCAACCGATTCTCCTGAATTCGCAGAAGCCGAAGACAGCGTAAGAGCTTCTATAAATAAGTTTTTAGGCAACAACGGATCCAAATCAGTCGACCATTTCCACAAGCGTTTAGGTTTAATCATGTGGAATAAAGTAGGTATGGCGCGTAACGAAAAAGGTTTGAAAGAAGCTATTGCAGAGATCGCCGCCTTAAAAGACGAATTCTACAAAGAGGTTTACGTTCCGGGTAGTGCCGACGAATTAAACCCTGAATTGGAAAAAGCACTTCGCGTGGCCGACTTCATGGATTTAGGACAACTAATGGCTATGGACGCATTACAACGAAATGAATCTTGTGGTGGTCACTTCCGTGAAGAATACCAAGATGCAGAAGGAGAAACACTTCGTGACGACGACAACTTTGCTTTTGTAAGCGCTTGGGAATACATGGGCTACGACATCAGCAAAGAAATGCTTCACAAAGAAGAATTGAAATACGAGTTTATTAAAATAGCCGCTAGAAACTACAAATAATTACATTATGTCTGCAGCAAAAAACATCAATATAACCCTTAAAATTTGGCGTCAAAAAAACGCTAAAGCCAAAGGTCAAATAGAAACTTATAAATTAGATAATGTTTCTACTGCCAGTTCATTTTTGGAAATGTTAGACCAATTGAACGAGCAATTAATCAACGAGAAAAAAGAACCGGTAGCTTTCGACCACGATTGTCGTGAAGGTATCTGCGGTATGTGTTCTTTATATATCAACGGTCGCGCACACGGTCCGGATACCGGAACTACGACTTGTCAGTTGCACATGCGTAAATTCAACGACGGCGATACCATTTACATCGAGCCTTGGAGAAGTAAAGCCTTCCCGGTAGTGAAAGATTTAGTGGTAGACCGCAGCGCGTTCGACAGAATTCAACAAGCCGGAGGTTTTGTATCGGTAAACACTTCAGGAAGAACCATCGATGCCAACGCAATTCCAGTACCTAAACACGATGCAGACCGCGCTTTCGAAGCCGCTGCTTGTATCGGTTGCGGTGCTTGTGTGGCGACTTGTAAAAACGGATCTGCTATGTTATTCGTAGGAGCCAAAGTATCACAATACGCTTTGTTACCGCAAGGAAAAGTAGAAGCCACCCAACGCGTCTTAAACATGGTACGCCAAATGGACGAAGAAGGATTCGGAAACTGTACCAACACCGGTGCCTGCGAAGTAGAATGTCCAAAAGGCATTTCTTTAGAAAACATCGCACGCATGAACCGCGAGTACTTAAAAGCCAGTTTGAAGTAATTCAAATCAAAATTGTCACCCTGAGCGCAGTCGAAGGGCAAAACGCATTCATTGATTTGGATGCGTTTTTTTATGGCGTTCCCTCGTAGTGATTTTGCAAAACACAACGAGGTCAGGCTTTCCGCAGTACAAGGTACTTGCTCCACACGAGCGAAGCGACTGCCGAAGGAATCCCTAACGCAAACTCTGCTGTAAAAAATGTATATTTGAGTCATACAACTCGACTTATGAAAACGTATTTCACCTTCTTACTATTACTGACTTCACTTTTTAGTACCGTTTCAGCTCAAAAACTAAGTTTAATGACCTACAACATTCGCCTAGACCTGGCTTCAGACGGCGAAAACGCTTGGCCTAATCGCAAAGTGTATTGGGCTTCGCAAGTAACTTTTTACGAACCGGACATCTTCGGCATCCAAGAAGCCTTACCACAGCAAGTAACTGATATACAAACTTTGTTGCCTAACTATAACTACATCGGTATTGGTCGTGACGGTGAAGGCAAAGGCGAATCATCCAACATCTTTTACTTAAAAGACCGATTCCAAATACTGCAAGAAAACACTTTTTGGCTATCGGAAACTCCCGATAAAATCTCCAAAGGTTGGGATGCTGCGCTCAATCGCGTTTGCACTTACGGACTCTTCAAAGATCGAAAAACCAAACAAACCTTCTGGGTTTTCAATACCCATTTGGATCACATGGGTGAACTGGCAAGAACGAATTCCATTCTTTTAATTCTGTCAAAAATCAAAGCATTGAATATCAAAAACTATCCTGTATTTTTCATGGGTGACTTCAATACAGAACCTAACGAAGAACGCATCATCAACTTAAAAAAGGAAATGAACGACAGTCAAGATATAGCCAAAACCAAACCATTCGGGCCAAGCGGCACCTTTAATGGCTTCCGTCACCAAGAAGCGGTAACCAAACGCATTGATTACATCTTTCTTTCTAAAAATAATCCGTTCACTGTAGAGAAATACGCCATTTTAAGTGATTCAAAAGACTTAAAATATCCTTCAGACCATTTACCGGTTTACATTGAACTCAAATTTTAACAAAAGCATTTGCTATCTTTGATATTACCAACAACAACACTATGACACTTCGATTCTCAAGCTTATTTTTATTGTTTTCGCTCTCCGTTTTAGGACAAAATTGGCACCAATACGTCAACCCGATGATTGGCACCGGCGGTCATGGCCATACTTATCCCGGCGCTACTGTGCCTTTCGGAATGGTACAACTATCGCCCGACACCAGAATCGACGGTAGTTGGGACGGTTGTTCTGGCTATCATTACGATGATAAAACCATTTATGGCTTTTCACACACGCACCTCAACGGCACCGGCTGTACCGATTATGGCGATATAATGTTGATGCCAACGATGGGCGAACCCATGTTAAGTCCGAAAGATTATGGTTCTACATTTTCACATGCTAACGAAAAAGCATCCGCAGGATATTACAGTGTTAAACTCGACAAACACCCTATCGATGTGGCTTTAACAACTTCAACAAGAGTTGGATTTCATCAATATACATTCAATTCGGCGGGAAATGCCAATATCATTTTAGATTTAAACCACCGCGATAAATTGCTATATGGAGAAGTGCGCATTGTAAACGCCAAAACCATCGAAATCCTCCGAAGAAGCGAAGCTTGGGCGAAAGACCAATATGTTTTTGCCCGCATTGAATTCAGCCAACCGATGCAAATCAACAAAATCAGAAGCAACAATGCAGCACAAGCTTCAGTTACAGACAAAGTGTTTTCAGGCACGCAATTGGCGTTGAGTTTTTCCAAAAAAGTGAGCAAAGGCGATAAAATTTGGGTGAAAGTCGCTTTATCCCCAACAGGTTACGAAGGCGCCAAGGGCAATATGAGCGAAATTCCGGGCTGGAATTTTAACAAAGTCAAAGAGGACGCCGAAGGACTATGGGACCAACAATTAGCCAAAATCGAAATTACTGAAACGAATAAAGACAAACTAAGCATATTCTACACCGCTTTATACCATACGATGGTGCAACCGAATATCGCCCAAGACATCGACGGAAAATACCGCGGTCGCGACAATAAAATTCATAAAGCCGAAGGGTTTGATTACTATTCGGTCTTTTCGCTTTGGGATACCTTCCGTGGCGCGCACCCGTTGTACACTTTAATCGAAAAGAAACGCACAGCCGATTTTATCAATACCTTTTTAAAACAATACGAACAAGGCGGCAGATTACCCGTTTGGGAATTGGCTTCCAATGAAACCGATTGTATGATTGGCTACCACTCCGTTTCCGTGATGGCTGATGCTATGGCCAAAGGCATCAAAGGTTTTGATTACGAATTGGCGTTTCAAGCCGCGAAACATTCAGCTATGTTAGACCATTTAGGTCTGGAAGCCTACAAAAGACAAGGCTTTATCTCGATGGATGACGAACACGAAAGCGTTTCCAAAACGGTGGAATATGCTTATGACGATTGGTGTATCGCTCAAATGGCTAAGATATTGAACAAGAAAGCTGACTACGATTACTTTATGAAACGCTCACAAAGCTGGAAAAATGTCTTCGATTGGACAACCGGTTTTATGCGTCCAAAGAAAAACGGCGGCTGGGACAAACCTTTTGACCCACGGGAAATTAACAACAATTTCACCGAAGGCAACTCGTGGCAATACTCATTCTTTGTACCGCAAGACATACAAGGCATGGTTGAAGCTTACGGCGGTCCGGAAAAATTTGAAGCAAAACTCGACGAAATGTTTAACAGCGAGAGTAAAACCACGGGACGAGAGCAAGTGGATGTCACCGGGTTAATTGGTCAATATGCGCACGGCAATGAGCCGAGTCACCATATGGCGTATTTGTATAATTACATTGGCAAACCCGAGAAAACCAAGGAAAAAGTGCATTATATCTTAAACGAATTCTATAAAAACACACCCGATGGTTTGATTGGTAATGAGGATTGCGGTCAAATGAGTGCCTGGTATGTTTTGAGTTCGATGGGAATTTATGCGGTTACGCCGGGTAAAACAGGCTGGAGTACAACCGAACCTTATTTTGAAAGTATTAAAGTCCATTTAAACGAAAACAAAACCGACTACATCAACCGTAATCGGAATGGCGATTATTTACAAATTTTCGGGCTGGAAGAATTTCAAAAGACTCCGCATCAAGAAGCTTGGCAACCCATTATTCCTGTTCCGGTAATTGAAGCCAAAAGCAAATCTTTTAAAGACCAAATGGAAATCAGTATAGCATTCAACAAATTCGACTTTGCGGAAAGTCAAACCAATCTGAAGACTTATTACAGAATCAATAATAATGGAGCATTTCAGCTTTATGAAAAACCTTTTACCATCAATGAAACAGCTAAAATAGAAGCCTATTTGGCGCCTGATTTTATGGTTGGCAGCGATACTATTTCGGCTACTTATTACAAAAAACCCAACAATTATAGTATAGACATCAAATCGATTTACAATCCGCAATACCACGCCGGCGGTCCGGAAGGTTTGTTGGATGGCATTAATGGCACAACCAACTGGCGCAAAGGCGATTGGCAAGGTTACCAAACTCAGGATTTTGAGGCCGTTATCGATTTGCAAAAAGAACAAAAAGTAAGTGATTTTCACAGTACCTTTTTACAAGACCAACGTTCTTGGATTTTGATGCCGACCAAAGTAGAATACTACGTTTCCTCAGACAACACCAACTTTACCTTAGTAGCGACTGTTGACAACGACATTGACCCGAAAACCGACGACAATCAAATCAAAGATTTCGGCATCACCTTACCAAAAGTGCTTAATGCTCGATTCGTAAAAGTGAAAGCCTACAATTACGGCAAACTGCCCGAATGGCATTTAGGCTATCCGTACAATGGCGATGCGTTTATCTTTATTGACGAAATCAGCATAAAATAATCTGTGTTAATCTGTCCAATCCGTTTAATCTGCGGCTAAAACATAAATCATGTCTTTGAAAATCGCTCTAGTACAAACCAACCTCATTTGGGAAAACCCAATTGAAAACCGAAGTCATTTGGCTCAAAAAATCACGGGCTTTATGGAAGAAGTTGATTTGATAGTCTTGCCCGAAATGTTTTCCTCAGGCTTTACCATGAATCCTAAAGCCGTAGCGGAAACGATGAACGGCGAAACCATAGCTTGGCTGCAACATTTGGCCAAAGCCAAAGACTGCGCCATTACCGGTAGTTTGGTCATTGAAGAAAACGGAAAGTATTACAATCGTTTGGTTTTTGTATATCCGAACGGTGAACTTAAAACTTACGACAAACGGCATTTGTTTACCTTGGCCGGAGAGGACAAAGTTTACACTGCCGGGAAAGAAAAATTGATTATAGAATACAAAGGATTCCGAATTTGTCCGCTCATTTGCTATGACTTGCGCTTTCCGGTATTTGCTAGAAATGTAGAAGATTACGATGTGTTGATTTACGTTGCCAATTGGCCGAAACCGCGCATCAATGCATGGGATATTTTACTCAAAGCCCGAGCTGTGGAAAACATGAGTTATGCCATTGGCGTAAACCGAATTGGAATGGACGAAAATGAATTGGAATACGTTGGGCATTCCCAAGCGGTTGACTTCTTAGGAAATTACCTTTTGGAGGCACAAGAAACCGACGGTGTTTTTATAGTTGAATTAGACAAGGAAAAACTACTCGAAACAAGAAGTAAATTGGCTTTTCTTAAGGACAAAGATTCGTTTAAACTTTTATAGACAGCAACTATTTCAGGTTAAATGGTTGTTCCACATCCCAGTTGGCGCGAACATCAATTTCTTTGGGGAAATAAATGACTTCTTCGGTTTGGCGTTTTTCCATAAAACTACCGGTATCCCAAAGCTTATTTTTATTGTCGTCGTAAATGATTCGCAGCACATATTTGGCCGGTTCGATAGCGTCAAAATTGATACTGTTATTGCCTTCGGAGTATTCGGAGTATTTAACTTTACCGTCTTTATCCGTTAGCTCAATAATGACCGGAAATCGCTTGACGTTTTCCAACACCAACCTTAAATTTCCGTAATCAGATAAGTTTTTAGTCGTGGCTTTGTAATTCAGCGTATCATTAACGGTATCAAAAAAATCAACCATCGCGCCCGGCAACAATTGTATTTTATAGTTTTCTAAAGGTTCTTTTTTGAAGTCTAAATACAGCTTTTGGTTGAATTCATCGTATTCCGTGGTAAAATCTACCGCCAAAGAATCTTTATTTTTGATACTGATTTTAGTTTTATCAAATTTTACCAATGGTGTCGTACTGCTCAAAGCGTAGCGTTCACGGAATGGCAAATTACCGCTGAATTCCGGACTAATTTGCAGCGAATCGGCTTTATTGCTTTTTCCTTTGATATAGAAATCGGTTTTATAATTATCTTTTTCCACCATCACCTGAAGCGAATCGGCTTTGACCGGTTTCATCCAAATTTGAAGCGAATCTTTCTTCTGCATTTGTGTTACCACAGTCGGGATAATATCATTGCCATTTTTCACGGTTACTTTGGCGCCTTTGGCTTTACCTTGGTAACCCATTGCACATCTTTTGTTCGTGATTTGAGTGGGCTTTTCAGCTTTGAACGGCACTACTTCTTTGAACAATTCCACTTCAAAAACAGTATCGTTCGGTATGCTGATGTGTTGTTTTTGAAACCCGATTTTATCCGATTTCGGGTCGTACTTGTTGTTACCATTATCTTTTAAAGCAACCAACAAATATTTTCCGGCTTTGATATTTTCCAAAGTCACCACTTCCAAACTGTCCAAAGTATTGGTTACATAGCGCGGTGTTTCTTTATAAATAGTGGAATCGTTGAATGTTTCGTTAACCTCGTACAACATCACCGAAACAAAATTGTCGGTTTTCAGTTCCAAAGCATCTTTAACTTTGACTTTCAACTGTAATGAATCAATGTAAGCGCCGGTTGAAAAAACGTATTTGAATTGAGAATACGGATTGGCTTCGTTATTGTCTTCTATACTTTGACCGAAATTAAAACTGTAAGTAGTATTCGGCTGTAAAGTATCTTTAATGTTAATCGTTATTGTTTTACTGGCTGTATACGGTAAAATTTCCAACTGATTTTTCATTGGTGGCGAAACAATCAATTGCTTACTGACATTTTTCAACTTTACATATTCATTAAAAACCAATTTAATTTGCTTCCCGTTGAAATTAGTGGAGAAATTTTTAGGCAAACTCGATTTCAAAACCGGTGCAATCGTGTCTTTATCTCCGCCGGTTATGGAGCCGCGTTTGGCACAACCAATGGTTAAAAAGACCAACAATAAAGCAAAATATTTAAAGTGCGTTTTGAGCATAAACCATTTTTTCAAAGCACAAAATAACAATTATATTTAGTGCGAATGAAATCTTTTGCAGGAAACTTAACAATTAACTGTGTGCCATCGCCATACAGGCTATACTGATTTTAGCTTCGGGGATTTTGAGCAGCGCTTTACTGCAAGCTTCCAAGGTAGCGCCGGTAGTCATTACATCATCTATCAATAGGAAATGTTTTCCGGTAAATTCCTCTGAAAATTCGATATCGAATAGTGTCTGACTCAAATCGGCGCGCCCTAAAAGCGACTTTTTCGTTTGGGTTTTGGTGTACAATTTTCGTTGCAAAAGGGTTTCGCTGTACGGAATATTCAAATGATCTGACAAAGCCTGCCCGAAAGTGGTGACCTGATTGTAGCCGCGTTCCCGAAATCGCTTTTTGTGCAACGGAACCGGAATAATGTAATCGACAGTTTGCAGTAGCGGCACTTGTTGTAATTCGGCCGCAAACCATTCGCCAACCAACGTACCAACTTCTTGGTTGCCTTTGTATTTGAGTTGGTGCATCATTTCCTGTACGATGCCTTTTTTGTGAAAATAAAACAGCGCGGCGCCAAACTCTAACGGAATACGACCGTAAAATCGTTGAAAGACTTCGTTTTCAGTCATTGTAAGATGATGTGTAAGCGGAATTTCGTGGCGGCATTGCGTACAAATCACGTTTTCATCTTGTAATAAAAGGCTGTGACAGCCGGCGCACGACTTCGGAAAAAATAAATTGAGCAGGTGATTCCACATAAAAAAGTAATTTTCTTACATAAAATTATACATTTTTTCAATTCTAATTGGTTTTAAACCCTTTTTTTATCTGCGCTTTTTATATTTTTGCAGCATTATGGCAAAACAAGAAGATTTATTTAAGAATGTAGTTTCGCACGCTAAAGAGTACGGATTTATTTTTCCGTCGAGCGAAATTTACGATGGTTTAAGCGCAGTGTATGATTACGCGCAAAACGGCGTCGAATTAAAAAAGAACATTAGAGAATATTGGTGGAAAGCCATGGTGCAAATGCATGAAAACATTGTTGGGCTTGACGCCGCGATTTTAATGCATCCTACCACTTGGAAAGCTTCAGGTCACGTGGACGCGTTTAACGATCCGCTCATAGACAACAAAGACTCTAAAAAAAGATATAGAGCCGATGTTTTAATTGAGGATTATGCCGAAAAATTAAACCTGAAAGCGAAAAAAGAAATTGAAAAAGCCCGCGAGCGTTTTGGCGCTGCTTTCGACGAAGAGCAATACAAAACCACCAATCCGCGCGTGATGGAATACTTGGCTAAAGAGCGTGAAATTCTGGAAAGAATGGGTCGTTCGTTAGGCGCCGGAGATTTGGAAGACGTAAAAGCCTTAATCGAGGAGTTGGAAATTGCCGATCCGGAAACCGGTTCAAGAAATTGGACGGATGTGAAGCAATTCAACTTAATGTTTGGTACAAAACTCGGTGCTTCAGCCGAAAATGCCATGGATTTATACTTGCGTCCGGAAACGGCTCAAGGGATTTTTGTGAATTTCTTAAACGTGCAAAAAACCGGTAGAATGAAAGTACCTTTTGGTATTGCCCAAACCGGTAAAGCCTTCCGTAACGAAATTGTAGCCCGTCAGTTTATCTTCCGTATGCGTGAGTTTGAACAAATGGAAATGCAGTTTTTTGTAAAACCGGGCGAAGAAATGAAATGGTACGAGTATTGGAAACAAACCCGTTTAAACTGGCACTTATCTCTAGGATTAGGCAAGGAAAACTACCGTTTCCACGACCACGAAAAATTAGCACACTATGCGAATGCGGCAGCGGATATTGAATTCAATTTCCCTTTTGGTTTCAAAGAATTAGAAGGTATTCACTCGAGAACCGATTTCGATTTGAAAGCTCACGAACAATACTCGGGTAAAAAACTGCAATATTTTGACAACGAGACCAATTCGAATTACGTGCCTTATGTAGTCGAAACATCTGTTGGTTTAGACCGTATGTTCTTGGCGGTTTTTGCTACTGCTTTAAAAGAAGAAACGTTAGAAGACGGTTCAACTCGAACGGTTTTACGTTTGCCTTCTGTTTTAGCACCAACCAAAGCAGCCGTTTTACCTTTGGTGAAAAAAGACGGTTTGCCGGAAGTCGCCAAAAAAATCATCGACGATTTGAAATGGGATTTCAATGTAGCCTATGACGAAAAAGATGCGGTTGGTCGTCGTTACAGAAGACAAGATGCCTTAGGAACACCATTCTGTATTACAGTGGATCACCAAACTTTAGAAGATGAAACCGTAACCATTCGCCACCGCGATTCTATGCAACAAGATCGCGTTAAAATTGCCGAACTAAGAGCCATCATCAACAACGAAGTTTCTATGAGAAATTGGTTGATGAAGATGTAACTCCTATCTTATATTTCCGAATTTATCGGAATCCAAAATCCCAAATATTAAACTGTTTGGGATTTTTATTTTTGTAAGAATTATACTTGAATAAAATTCACATATTAACAGTTTGGGCGATTCTGTCAACAATTTGAAATTCTCCTAAATTGAACCTATAATTTCGTTACAACGAAAATTGGCTCTTTTGGTCGGTTTTATTTTTGTGTTTTATTTTTAAGATACATATTTAGTGTAACAACAAAGTTTCCCCAAAACTACCTGTTAATTTAATCAGAAAATGCTGTCCCAAAATCAACGGATAAGCGTTAATGAGCCATACTTATATCATTATTGATGACAGTCAAGACGATGTCGTGAAAACCCAAGCCATAGCTGAACGTTTTCGCAACCTGTCGTTTGTGGCTTCTGCCAATAATTATGACGATGGTGTAAACTTGATTTTGGAACACCAACCGCGCTTGGTTTTTCTGGAAATCGATCCTTCCGATAAGAAAAGTAATTTATCCTTAGCGCTGATTAATGAACTCTATCGCTACTTGAGCGTGGTTCCAAAAATTATTGTTACTACTTCCAAAAAAGATCAGGCTTACGAGGCGTTGAAATACGAAGTTGTTGATTATTTGTTGAAACCTTTAGACATTAACGATTTCAGAAAAGCCATCCTCAAGTTTGACCGAGCCATCAAATCGGATTTACCGCATATGGAAGTCAAAAATCCTGCCGCTACTTTTGAAGTGTTAGACGAAACCCTGACTGAAGAACTGCAAACTGAAGAACATGATGTGGAAATCAAAACTGTTCCGGCTACCACAGACAATACAATTACGGTTCAGCAACCACAATCATTAATCATTTGTATTAAATCTTACGGTGATTACCGTTATATCGACTCGGAAGATATTTTGTATTTTGAGGCAGATAACAACTCGACCGATATTCACTTGAACAACGGAGAAATGATCACAGCTTTCAAAACCTTAAAACACTTTGAAACCGTTTTACCGGAATCACAATTCCTGAGAATTCACAATAGCTACATTATCAATGTGAATCAAGTTTCCCGAATTCACACCGGAAATACCGTTTGCTACATTAAAAACTCTACTACTAAACTGCCTTTCTCAAAATCGTATAAAGACAATGTAGATTTGATTATCAACAGAATCGCCGGCGGAAATTATTTGGAAATATAGCAGAAAAGTATTACGTTTACTAAAAATCTAATCAAAATGGAAGTAAACGTATTAATGATTGATGACCACAAACTCATCATTGAGGGCTACAAATCTATTTTATCTTTCAATCCTTATGGTTATGAAATAAAGACTGAACAAGCTTTGAGTTGTGAAAGTGCCTACGACATAATTACCAATACTACAGACCACTTCGACCTAGTCACCATTGATTACACCATGCCTGCTTATCCTGAAAAAGGTATTCAAAACGGCAGCGATTTGATTCCAATCATAAAAAGGCATTTACCGAATAGCAAGATTATGATGTTGACCACGCATTCGGAATCGCTATTGTTGTTTAATATCTTAAAGAATCACGATCCGGACGGCTTTTTGGTCAAAAGTGATTTTGATGCCTTCGATTTTACAGAAGCGTTTCATACTGTATTACAGGGAAAACAATACCACAG
The DNA here is from genome assembly GCF_035671315.1 of Flavobacterium cheonhonense. NCBI lineage: Bacteria > Pseudomonadati > Bacteroidota > Flavobacteriia > Flavobacteriales > Flavobacteriaceae > Flavobacterium > Flavobacterium cheonhonense. The sequence continues at coordinate 688,519 of NZ_JAXAVY010000001.1, read as the reverse complement.
CAGTACCATTAAACACTTGAACAAACAATTGGAAGAAAAGGTAAAGTTGCTGGATTTTTACAATCGTCAAATAATTTTACTGTTAAACCGGGGGATTAAAACTAAAAACCTGCCGGAATATCTACATTTATCTAAGAGTGCCGTTGATAAACGAAAGGCATTCATCAAAGAATTTTTCGATATTGAAAAAGGAAACGATGAAGACATTTTAAGGGAAGCACGAAAACAAGGTTTTATATGAAACTTTTGATAATTTGTGTAGTTTAAAAAAATGTACACTTTTTGTATACTAAAATCTAATTTTCCCGTTATACTTTTACCATGATAAAAATCAAACTCAAAACTTGTTTTGGGAATGACTGCCGGATCCAAAGTGGTATTTGGGAAGGTAAAAATTAACTGAAATTTGTCCTGTTTATTTTAGGTTAGTTATTAAACGGGAGACCTGCAAAACAAACCAAAAACAGCCCTTAGCTTTTCTGTTTGGACGACTGAAAGCGGGGCTGTTTGCTTTAATGAGGTTTATGAAACAAGCTGTGCTTTACTTTTTATGGTTATGTCCGTTAACATTTTTGGGGCAAAACGCTTCAACGAAAGCACCTTGCTATCTCAAAATTAAAATCGGTGAGGAAATAACCACCTATTATTTTGACCAGGTAATGGATTTAGAAGAACATTACGAAAAATTACTGGAAGACATCCCCATCGCGGAGAACAAGAAGAAGAAAAAAGATAAAATTCCGGAGACTGAAGTAGAGATTTCAATTTTTTACAACAATCAAACCGCTAGCGATAAAGTACCCGCTAACTTAACATTGTTGAAGGAAACCCTCCAAAAACTAAAAACTCAATTGCAGATTCCTTTTAAAGAATAAGACAAGTACTATTCTTTTTCAATTTTTACTACATTGCCTTTATGAATAAATCTATTTTTTTCTTAGCCATCATTTCAATACTCTCCGGTTGTTCCCAAATGGGAAACCAACCCGAAAGCAATCCCGCCAACGATTCTGTCCAAAAATACTTGGCATTAGCTGAAAATGACAGTTTAGATTTTAAAAAGCGTGTGGAGTATAATGATAAGGCCTTGTCTTTTATTGATTTGAGGAGGAATGATAGTTTGACAATAAAAAATCTTTATAATATTTCATTTAAATGTCATCTTTTTAACCAAACTAAATTATTAAAAAAGACAGCAGATCTTATTTTAAAAAAATCTGAAAAAGTAAACGATTCATCTGGATTAGGCTATGCAAATAGATGTCTAGGATTATATTATATGTCAAAATCAGAAAACGAGAAGGCAATTGAACATTTATTTACAGCAAAAAAGATATTCAATACACTAAAAAATAAAAGGTACACAAATAGAGTTACGCTTGACATCTTATTAACTCAATCTTACGCTTGTGATTATCTTGGAAGTAATAAAACAGCTTTCGAACTTCTAAAAAGCAATGAAACAAAAAATGACAAAAGGATTAAATGCTTCTGCTTTAATATTATTGCAAATAACTTATCCGGACTTAAATTACATTTAAAAGCAATTCAATATTATTTAAAAGCCGAAAAAAACAGCTTGAGTGAAAGCCAAAAATATACTATATACAACAATATATCCCAAGAATACATTAATTTAAAAGAACACCAAAATGCGGCAGAATACTTAATGAAAATTATATCATCAAAAAAAAACAAAGATAAATTCCCAAATGAGTATGCAATTGCTGAATCATTATTTGCATTAAATGAGATTGAATCAAGAAAAAACATTGAAGTTTTAGAATTATTAATGGATGCCGATTCGATACTTTCATCTACAAATAGTAAGAATGGTTACAACTATAATCTCCTGAATCTATCAAAATTATATGCTATAAAAAGAGATAGCACAAAAGCTATTTACTATGCTAAGAAAGCGGTTAAAATATCCGAAGATTATAAAAACCCAACGGATATATTACTAAGCTTATCCCAATTAATTAAAATTGACAGGAATAACGTATCAAAAAATGCATTGAAATATATTGCAGTTAGTGACAGTCTTCAACTCAAAGAACGAAACTTTAGAGATAAATTTGCGCAAATGCAATTCGAAACAGAAGAAATCAACCAACAAAAGGAAACAGCTCTAAGACAACGCACTTTGTTTCTTATTATTACTATAGCTGTATTCTTCATCGCGATTTTAATATTTATCATCGCGCAGCAAAGATTAAAGCAAAAAGAGCTTGTCTTAAGAAACACCCAACAAATAGCCAATGAAGAAATCTACCAATTGATGTTGGTTCAAAAAACAAAAGAAGATGAAGCAAGGCTACAAGAAAAAAAACGCATTGCCATGGAATTGCATGATGGCGTTATGAATAAACTGACCAGTACACGACTTAATCTATCCGTGCTTTCCTTTAAAAGAGATGCTGTTACTGTAGAACACTGTTTGCCTCATATAGAGGAAATCAAAACCATAGAAAACGAGATCAGGAATCTTACGCACAATTTGAACCAAAAAACAACATTAGGAGATAATAGTTATGAAAAACTCTTAACTGATTTAATACTGGAGCTCAACCAAATAAGCCCTGTAGATTTTGCGTTGGCTATTGACCCTGCAGTAAATTGGGAAAACTATACCGATATTCAGAAAATGAACTTATACCGAATTCTACAAGAGTCTTGCCAAAACATCAACAAACATTCCGAGGCTCAAAAGGCCGACATCCGCTTTTTTATTGATGGAGAAAAACTATATCTTACCGTTGCTGATGATGGAATAGGCATACAACCAAACAACCCTAAAAAAGGAATCGGTTTAAAAAATATTAAATACCGGGTAAAAGCATTAAACGGAAAATTGAATATCAACTCAAAAGTAAACCAAGGCACTACTTTGTCCATTTCAATTCCATTGGAAAACTAAACTCAGTTTCTAAGACTATCAACTAAATCTTCTTTCCCTCAAAAAAAGTTTTTTCTGAGGGAATTTTACTTTGCCATTTCAAATCCCCTTTTCTTTAAAGAGTGAAAAAGTGTCAATTTCTTCAAAAACCCGAAAATCATTCACCCGAATTTGACCATCATTCACTCACAAACGAGGTCATTCTACCATAAACACCAATATATATAGGGCTTCACAGAGACTTCCTTTTTAGTTTTACATCGTGAAAGTGTCACAGCCTCAAAACAAATGCAATGACACTACATTAAAACAGAAATAAAAACATTAACAATAAAAAGTCTCAAATTATGAAAAAATTAGCAACTACTTTTGGCCTATTAGCTTTAATGCTTGTGGTTACGTCTTTTACAACACCCATAGAAACGGGTGGCAAAAAAGATCCAGATATTTTAATGTTTACTCAGGAGACTGGTGGCAAGAAAGATCCAGATATTTTAATGTTTACTCAGGAGACTGGTGGCAAAAAAAATCCAGATATTTTAATGATTACTCAAGAGACTGGTGGCAAAAAAAATCCAGATATTCTAATGTAGAAATTATATTAAATCTATAATTAAACTGCCTTGTAATCCAAGGCAGTTTTTTTTTTACTTTTGATAAAATTTCAAACCTTGAAAACAAAAATATTTTATATAACCATTTTATATTTTATAATATTTTTATCTTGTTCAAAAGATAGGAAGGAATTCTCTTCCAGCAACTCTGTAACGATTGAAACCATAAATAAAACCTTAGCCTCTTCAAAAAAAGAAAACAATCCAAAAGTAAAAAAAGCCTTAATTGATTCAATATTTAGAAATATTCAATACAGCAAAAACAGTAAAGAACTGAGAAACACTCTGTCAGATGTGGTTTTTGAGTATTATTTTTTAAAATCTTTCAAAGATATCGACAAGTCTTCACAGTTATTACTTCAACTATCTAAATCGTCTAAAGATTCTACTAACTTGGCTGTGGCATATAGAAGTAGGGCATTTTATTTCAATAATATAAAAAATATTGATAGCTCTTTTAATTACTATCTTAAGGCTGAAAAAATATATTCTCTACTTAAAGATAAAAATAATTATGCCAATGTCTTATTAAACAAAGGGCTTGTACAATACAAAGGAGGTGATAATTTAGGCGCAGAATTATCACTAACAAAAGCGTATAATATATTTTCTGAATTAAAAGATGATTTGAGGTTATTCAACACATTGATTGCTTTAGGTAATGTTGCTGACGAATTAAATGAATATGAAAAATCAATTGTTTACTACAGTAAAGCCCTTGATAAAGCCTTCGAATTATCAAAAACAGATAACGTTTTAAATCCTTCAATATGCTATAATAACTTAGGTTTTGTCTACATAAGGCAGAAGAATTACAACAAAGCGATGGAAAACTTTAAAAAAGGATTGAAAAATCTTAAAGTTGATGACGATCCTGATTTGTATGCAAGTCTTGTAGATAATCTTGCATATTGTAAAATGAAAACAAATGATTTTACAGGGTTACCCCAAATGTTTTTTAAGTCCCTAAAAATTAGAGACAGCATCCAATCTAGACCTAACATAATTTTAAGCAATATACATCTTTCTCAGTATTTTTATTTAAAAAATGACAAAGTAAAAGCAATTGCCTACGCCAATAAAGCTCTCTTCTTATCAGAAAAAGATAAAAATCCCCTAGACTTATTAGCTTCTTTACATCAAGCAGCTGAAGTTGACTCTAGAAAAGCAATTGAATATAATAGAAAGTATATAACATTAAGCGATAGTCTCCAAGTTGCTGAAAGAAAATCGAAAGACCGTTTTGCTCGTATTCAACTCGAAACTGATGAAATAATTCAAGAAAACCAAGGCCTAGCCGAAAAAAACCGGAACTTACTCTACGTTTTTGTAGTCACTTTTATTTTGGTAGTATTGTTATTTGTAGTTAGAGCTCAACGCGCCAGAACACGGGAATTACTCTACAAACAAGCCCAACAAAAGGCCAACGAGGACATCTACAACCTCATGATGTCGCAACAAGCCATTATTGATGAGAGTCGCAGTAAAGAGAAAAAACGTTTGGCCCAAGACTTACACGACGGCGTGCTGGGCAGAATGTTTGGGCTTCGCCTCAACTTAGACAGCTTAAACTCGAGTACTGATGAAGAAGCCGTTCAAAAACGATTTGAGCTCTTAAACGAGCTTAAAACGATTGAGCAAGACATCCGCGAAATATCCCACGACCTGAACCGAGAAAAACAAGTATTAATTAATAACTTTGTTTCCATCGTTCATAATTTATTGGAAGAACAAAAAAATGCATTCGATGCCGAAGTCAATTATACCATCGACAATACTGTTAACTGGGATAAAATCGGCAATGCCATCAAAATCAATTTGTATCGTATTTTACAGGAAGGCTTGCAAAACATTAACAAATACGCCAATGCTAAAAATATCTCAGTAGAGATTAAAGGTGACGAAGAAAATGTATATTTGAAAATTAAAGATGATGGTGTCGGTTTCGACGTCAACAGAAAAAGTAAAGGCATTGGTATGCAAAACATGATTTCCAGAACTCACGACTGTAAAGGAATTATCGATATCACCTCGAAAAAAGACGAAGGCACTAAAATCGTTATTACCATACCCATCGAGACAAAACAACCCACCACAATACCACAAGAATGAGAACCCCTATCCAAATTTTAATTGTAGACGACCATCCGTTTATCATTGAGGCCTACAAAAATGCTATTAATAAATACAGCCAAAACGGCTTCGAATTCGAAGTAACTCAAGCCAACAACTGTAAGTCGGGTTACGAAAACATTACGGAAGCTCCCAAAGATTTTGATATCGCCTTTTTTGATATCAGTATGCCCGAATATGCCGAAAAAGGCATCTATTCCGGAGAAGATTTGGCCATGTTGATGAAATCCGAAATGCCGGCATGTAAGGTAATCTTATTAACCATGCACACCGAGCTGTTGAAAATCAATAACATCATTAAAAACATCAATCCAAGCGGTTTAATTATTAAAAACGACTTGACGTTCGACGAATTACTTTTCGCTTTCGATAAAATCATCAACAACGAAAGTTATTACAGCCAAACCGTTATCAAATTGGTAGGACAAGCCCAATACAATAATATCGAATTAGATGTATTCGACAAGCAAATTCTTTTCCACTTGTCTAAAGGCGTGAAAACGAAAGATTTGCCGACTTACATTCCGCTTTCACTGAGTGCCATAGAAAAAAGAAAGTTAAACATCCGCGAAATCTTAGAAGTTCCGGGCGGAACCGACGTAGATTTAATTCGTGAAGCCAAAAACAAAGGTGTTATTTAACAATTATACGGGAAACCATACTAAAATATGCGGGAAACCGTAACAATCATCAACTTAACTCTACTTACCTTAGCAATATGATTTCAGGGTTAGTATTTGTAGAATAACGTAAGTAGTAAAAACTTCAAAACTACTGCTTAGTTTACAAGACTTAGGGGAAAAAGCGATACTTGACGGTATCGCTTTTTTATTGGCTTAAAGCGTCCCAACCACGGGCTTTCAAAGGAATTTTAGTATTGGCTCTGGTGACCAAATGTGCGCCTTCGCTTTCCTGTGTCATGTGCCCAATCACGGTAAAGTTCGGATTGGCTTTGATTTTATCGAAATCTTCCAAAGCAATGGTAAACAACAACTCGTAGTCTTCGCCACCATTAATCGCTACTGTGGTAGAATCGATATTAAATTCTTCGCAAACATTGATGAACTGCGGATCGATAGGGATTTTTTCTTCAAATAAGTTACAACCCACTTTACTTTGCTTACAAATATGAATAATCTCTGACGACAAACCGTCGGAAACATCAATCATAGCTGTAGGTTTTACTTCCAATTTTTCTAATAATTCTCTAATATCGGTACGCGCCTCAGGTTTGAGCTGTCGTTCGATTAAATAGGTATAATTGTCCAAATCCGGTTGGTTGTTTGGATTGACCTGAAACACTTGCTTCTCACGCTCTAAAACCTGCAATCCCATATAAGCCGAGCCCAAATCGCCGGTAACCACCAACAAATCATTTTCCCTAGCGCCATTACGATACACTAAATCTTTTTCGTCAGCTTCGCCCAAAGCGGTTATCGAAATAATCATCCCTTTTTGAGAAGATGTCGTGTCGCCGCCAACCACATCTACTTTATAAATCTTGGCCGCCATTGCAATCCCTTCGAAAAGTTCTTCCAAGGCTTCCAACGGAAATCGGTTAGAAACCGCTATGGAAACCGTAATCTGAGTAGGTTTAGCATTCATAGCCGCGATATCCGATAAATTAACTACGACGGCTTTATAACCCAAATGTTTTAAAGGCATATAACTCAAATCGAAATGAACGCCTTCTATCAACAAATCGGTTGAAACGACAGTCCTTTTTCCTTTAAAATCTAAAACAGCGGCATCATCGCCTATACTTTTGAGCGTAGAGGGTTGTTTTACGTCAAAATTTTTGGTCAAATGACTAATCAATCCAAACTCTCCTAATTGAGAAAGTGGTGTACGTTGTGGTGTTTTATCTTCTAACATATCTAAGTTGCTGAGAGCCTGAGTTCCTATGTGACTGAGTTTAAATTTTCGTTTTCGCCTTTCGGCTCAAGTATAGGCAACAAAGATACTAAGGTTCTAAGGTTTATCCCAATAAAAAACCCGATTGCTTTCACAATCGGGTATCTATAATAGTATAATTCTTTAGTGCCTCAGTACCTTAGAACCTCAGCGCCCAATAATTAATCATTCAACTTCAATACCGCCATAAAGGCTTCTTGCGGAATTTCTACGTTTCCTACCTGACGCATTCTCTTTTTACCTTTTTTCTGTTTTTCCAAAAGTTTACGCTTACGGGAAATATCACCTCCGTAACACTTGGCCGTAACGTCTTTTCTTAAGGCTTTAATGGTTTCACGAGCGATGATTTTGGCTCCGATAGCAGCCTGAATAGGAATATCAAACTGTTGTCTCGGAATCAATTCGCGCAATTTTTCACACATTTTTTTACCAATGTTGTACGCGTTGTCTTCGTGAATCAAAGCCGACAAGGCATCAACCGAATTGGCGTTCAATAATACGTCTAATTTCACCAATTTGGAAGCTCTCATGCCTATCGGAGAGTAATCAAACGAAGCATAGCCTTTGGAAACCGTTTTCAATCGGTCGTAAAAATCAAATACAATCTCCGCCAACGGCATGTCGAAGTTCAATTCTACTCGCTCCGTAGTCAAATACGTTTGGTTGGTGATGATCCCGCGTTTTTCAATACACAAACTCATTACGTTGCCCACAAAATCGGCTTTGGTAATAATCGTAGCTTTGATAAACGGCTCTTCTACACGGTCTAATTTAGAAGGTTCCGGCAAATCTGAAGGGTTGTTCACCACAATTGGCGTATCCGGTTCTTTTTTGGTATAGGCCAAATACGAAACGTTCGGTACCGTAGTAATCACCGTCATGTCGAATTCACGCTCCAATCGCTCCTGAATAATCTCCAAGTGCAACATGCCTAAGAATCCGCATCGGAAACCAAATCCTAGAGCCGCCGAGCTCTCAGGTGCAAACACCAAAGACGCATCATTCAATTGCAATTTCTCCATAGAAGAACGCAAATCTTCATAATCTTCCGTATCTACCGGATAAATTCCGGCAAAAACCATCGGTTTTACATCTTCAAAACCAACAATCATATTAGTAGTTGGTATTTTGGCATCGGTAATCGTATCTCCAACTTTTACTTCTTTCGCTTCTTTAATACCCGAAATCAAATACCCAACATCGCCGGTAGAAATCACGTCTTTCGGCACTTGGTTGAGTTTTAAAGTCCCAACCTCATCGGCAAAATATTCGTTGCCCGTGGCCATAAACTTAATTTTTTGGCCCTTGCGAATTTCTCCGTTTTTCACACGGAAAATAACTTCAATTCCGCGAAACGGATTGTAAACACTATCAAAAATCAACGCCTGTAAAGGTTCGTCTTTACTGCCCTTAGGCGCCGGAATTTTTTCAATTATGGCCGATAATATGTTTTCCACTCCAAAACCGGTTTTCCCCGAAGCGTGGATAATGTCTTCTAACTTACACCCTAACAAATCAATAATGTCGTCGCTCACTTCCTCCGGATTGGCACTCGGCAAATCCACTTTGTTCAACACCGGAATAATCTCCAAATCGTTTTCCAAAGCCAAGTACAAGTTGGAAATGGTTTGTGCCTGAATACTTTGCGCTGCATCTACAATCAACAAAGCGCCTTCACAAGCCGCAATCGAACGGGAAACTTCATACGAAAAATCCACGTGTCCCGGAGTATCTATCAAGTTTAAGATATAATCTTCGCCTTTGTATTTGTACTCCATTTGAATGGCGTGACTCTTAATGGTTATCCCGCGCTCACGCTCCAAATCCATGTTGTCTAACAATTGTGCTTTCTCTTCACGAGCCGTCACGGTTTGGGTAGCACCAAGCAATCGATCGGCCAACGTACTTTTCCCGTGGTCAATGTGGGCAATAATGCAAAAATTTCTAATATGCTTCATTTTCTTTCTTTGTCAATTTAATTAGGGCGTGTCCCCTTGGCCTGTCTTGAGCCTGTCGAAAGGGGTCGGGCTTTCCGTTGCAATCTTTTGCTTTTTTCAAAAGCAAAAGGATTTTCACTGTAATCCCTCACGCAAACCACCGCTATCCCTTTTACAGCAGTCATTTAATCGGCAAATATAAAGCAAAGTTTTGGATTGCAGATTGAAGATTAACGATTGTTGAGCGCTACCTAAAATTCTTAAATCTAAAATCGCCAATCATCATTCAACAATCTTTAGTATTTTTGCAAAAAAAACGCAACCATGCCTAAAATCGGCAACATTCAATTACCTGATTTCCCGCTGCTTCTTGCGCCTATGGAAGACGTGAGCGATCCGCCTTTTCGCCGCTTGTGTAAATTACACGGCGCCGACTTAATGTACTCGGAATTCATCTCTTCGGAAGGACTCATTCGTGATGCGATTAAAAGTCGCCAAAAGCTGGATATCTTCGACTACGAAAGACCGGTCGGGATTCAAATTTTTGGTGGCGATGAAGAAGCCATGGAAATGTCGGCTAAAATTGTTGATACGGTACAACCCGATTTGGTTGACATCAACTTTGGTTGTCCCGTAAAAAAAGTGGTTTGCAAAGGCGCCGGTGCCGGTGTTTTGAAAGATGTAGATTTGATGGTGCGTTTGACCAAAGCGGTAATTAAAGGCACTTCGTTGCCGGTAACCGTAAAAACGCGTTTGGGTTGGGACGAAAATTCTATCAATATCGATGAAGTTGCCGAAAGACTCCAGGATGTTGGTGTACAAGCCTTAACGATTCACGCCCGAACCAGAGCACAGATGTACAAAGGCCATTCTGATTGGTCGCACATTGCCCGCGTAAAAAACAATCCTCGCATTACGATGCCTATCTTTGGTAACGGCGATATCGATTCGCCCGAAAAAGCACTCGAATACAAAAATAAATTCGGCTTAGACGGTATGATGATTGGTCGTGCCGCTATTGGCTATCCTTGGATTTTTAACGAAATCAAACACTTCTTTAACACCGGAGAACATTTGGCACAACCCAGCATGGCTGACCGAATCGAGGCCGCCAGAAATCATTTGATTTGGTCTATGGAATGGAAAGGAGAACGTTTAGGGATCGTAGAAATGCGCCGCCACTACACCAATTACTTTAAAGGGATTCACGGTTTTAAAGACTTCAAGCAACGTTTGGTTACGACCGATGACCACAATGCTTTGTTGCAAGTTTTTGAGGAAATTCGTGAGGCATATGCCAACTATCAGTTTATTTAATCCAATAATTTTGGGCTCACTCTGCTGCTGGCAATCCAACTCGATACAACGCCCAGCGATACGATGGTAGCAAAAACTATAGCCACATTCTGAATACTGAAAACCACGGGATAAGCCAAAGATTCGGTAATCATTACCCATTTAAATTGTTGTTGGATTAACACGATTATAATCCCTAATATCAATCCAACTAACCCGCCAAAAACGCTTAACAAGCTGCCTTGCAAAAGGAATATCTTTTTCAAATCTTTGATATCAGAACCCAGGCTGTGTAAGGTTTTGAGGTTACTCTTCTTGTCCAATATCATCATGATCAAAGCACCGATTAAGTTGAACAAAGCAATAATTATCACCAAAGTAAAAATGAGATACACCGCTATGTTTTCGGTATTCAACATTTTATAAAGTGTGGCGTTTTGCTGGGCTCGGTTTCTGATTTGCAATTTGTTTTGGAACAAATCAGCTACGGCTTTCATAACCGAAGCTTCATCGGCATTCGGCTTAAGTTTGAGTTCCAATCCGGACAACTGATTGGGTTGTAATTCCAAAAGTTCTTGCGCCAAAGTCAAATCGCAAAACACATATTTCTGATCTAAATCTTCGCTAATGGCATAAATACCTACCGGAATCAATCGGGTTTTGTTAAAGGCTTCGGCCTCGCTTTCGATTACGCCTTTTCCTTTTCGCGGCACATAAACCTCAAACGGATTATTGAAATCGTACAAGCCAAGCGATAATTTTTCGGAAATTCCGTAGCCAATCACTACTTCAATGGTATTGGGTTTTAACCATTTTCCATTCACTACATTTTGCTCGACTACATTGGTTTGGGTAAACTTGCTGTCGACGCCTTTAAGGTAAGTTACCTGTTCTTTGCCATCAAAAAAAAACAATACGCGCTCTTCCAACACTTTACTGTAAGAAGCTATGCCTGGAATTTGGTTGAGTTTTTGCTCTTGTTGGGAAGTTAAAGTGAAAAATTTTCCGGTAACAGCCGTTCCTTTTATGTCGGGGTCAAAATCGTTAGAAAAAGACAAACTGAATTCGCGTAACCCGCTAAAAACGGACAAAACTACGAATAAAGCCATAGCGCCTACTACGATTCCGACAGCTGCTATCCCGGTAATAATATTGATAGCATTGTTCTTGCTCTTACTAAAAAGATATCGTTTGGCTATGTAAAGCGGGAAATTCAAGTGGAGATTAAAATTTCTTGCGTTTGTCTAAAAGCTCTCTGTTTTCGATAGGATTTTCTTTTCCGGCCAAGGCATTGTCTATCTTTTCGATATAATCCAAAGAATCATCAATGTAAAAAACCAAATTGGGCACTTTGCGCAATTGGAGTTTCACTCTTTGAGCCAAATCGTGCTTGATTAAAGGCGCGTTGGTTTTTACCGCTTCGAGTAACTCGGCGGCCTTGTCCTGTGGAAAAACACTCAAATAGACTTTGGCAATGGATAAATCGGTGGTTACACTTACTTTAGAAACCGAAATCACTAAATTGGTAATTCCGTTTTTACGCACTTCGCCTTGCAGGATATCTACTAAATCCTTTTGCAATACACTTCCGATTTTTTTCTGTCTGTTCGTTTCCATGCCGCAAAAATACAACTTTTAAGTTATAAAGTTGCAAAGTTGCTGACCCGAGCACGAAGTGCGAATTGTATAGAGCGAAGCGTAATAAGGTACTGAGTTTTTTGAGAAGCTATGTCCTGCTATCCGCTATATCTTTTTATTGTTATGCCCCAAACGCAATCATAAGGTCGTTTCTCTAACAATAAAAAGGATGCCGCTTCTATCAGGGCTAAAAGGCGAAATGCTTATCTTTGACACTTTAAATAGCTCAGCGACTAAGTCTCTCAGCAACTCAGCAACTAATAGAATGAGAAAAATAGAACACATTGGTATAGCCGTAAAAAGTTTGGAAACCTCCAATTTATTATTTGAGAAATTATTTGGCAATCCGCCTTACAAAGAAGAAGAAGTCGCCAGCGAAGGTGTTAAAACCTCCTTTTTTATGAATGGCCCCAATAAAATAGAGCTTTTAGAAGCTACTAATCCGGAAAGTCCCATTGCTAAATTTTTAGAAAAAAAAGGGGAAGGCATACACCACATTGCCTTTGATGTGGAAAACATCGTTTCAGAAATCGCACGATTGCAAAAAGAAGGGTTTGTGGTTTTAAACGAAACCCCTAAAAAAGGAGCCGACAATAAGTTAGTAGCCTTTTTACATCCCAAAGGAACTAACGGTGTATTGGTGGAACTTTGCCAAGAAATCCCTTAAAAATAGTTGCAACGAAAAAAAAATAGTAGTAATATTGCAACCTCTTAGCCGGTCCTATAGCTCAGTTGGTTAGAGCACCTGACTCATAATCAGGTGGTCCTTGGTTCGAGCCCAAGTGGGACCACAAAAACTTAAAGACCTCAACGGAGGTCTTTTTTGTTAGAGAAAACCCAAAGTGAAAAAAAATCGTATTTAATAAAGAAGCTCATTTGCAATGATCTTGGGTTTTATAAGAACAAAACGATAGATTTACACTTTAAATTTGTATTAACTTAATGGATTAAATAATTAATTTATTTTGGCGATTAGATTTTTTTTTTACTTTTACGCACTATGAAAATTCTCCCCAATAGAATTGTAATTATTTTGACTGCGGTTTTTTTACCGGCCATTAGTGTTTTCGCTGCCCCTGGTCCGCCGCCTCCGTCTACTCCTCCGCCCCCGCCAGGCTTGCCTTTGGATTGTGGATTGGTTCTATTGTTATTAGGGTCACTAGTCTTAGGATTTTACAAAATTCACCAATACAATATAAAAAAAGCATCCCGTTAAAAAGGATGCTTTTTTGTTTTTTGTCCCAAAATAGGATTTAACTACTGTCTTAAAGCGTGTAATCTTGCCACGTATTTTCCCACAACATCAAATTCTAAATTAATTTTTGAGCCAACTTTGAAAGTTTTAAAGTTAGTGTGCTCAAAAGTGTAGGGAATAATCGCCACAGTAAAACCATTAGGTTGTGAATTAACTACTGTTAAACTTACTCCATTGACCGTAATTGAGCCTTTCTCAATCGTAATGTTGTTGAGCTTACTATCGTATTCAAAAGAAAAATACCAACTTCCGTTGGCTTCCGCTACTGATTTACAAACACCTGTTTGATCAACATGTCCTTGAACTATGTGGCCATCTAACCTGTCGCCTAACTTCATTGCGCGTTCGAGGTTTACCAAATCCCCAACCTGCCACTCGCCCAAAGTAGTCTTATCAATAGTTTCTTTAATGGCTGTTACTGTATAGTCATTGTTATCAATGGCTACAACTGTCAAACAAACCCCGTTATGGGCAACACTTTGATCTATTTTAAGCTCTTTTGCGATGTCAGAAGATATCGTTAAATGAAGATTGCCTCCGTCTTTTTGAATTTCTTTTACAATTCCGAGGGTTTCAATTATTCCTGTAAACATTGTGGTTTTATTTTACTAAATTTGCACTTCAAAATTAGCAATAAATAACCAGTACTTCTTATGAAAAAAGCAGAAAATATCATTGTTGGGATTTCAATCGGAGATTTAAACGGTATTGGAAGCGAAGTGATTTTGAAAACTTTTGAAGATGCCAGAATGCTGGAACTTTGCACCCCGGTTATTTTCGCCAATGTTAAAATTCTCTCCTTCATTAAAAAAACACTGGAACTAACCGCACCTCTTCATGGTATAGATAAAATGGACCAATTGGTTGCAGGTAAAATTAATGTTCTAAACGTTTGGCGTGAAGGGATCGATTTGAACTTCGGAATAAATGACGACAATGTTGGCAAATATGCCATTAAATCGTTTACTGCAGCTACCAAAGCATTAAAAGAAAATCAAATTGATGTTTTGGTTACAGCCCCAATCAATAAATACAATATCCAATCGGAAGACTTTAAATTTCCGGGACATACCGATTACCTCAACCAAGAACTGGAAGGCAATGCTTTGATGTTAATGGTTCAGGACAATTTAAGAGTTGGTTTGTTAACCGACCATGTTCCCGTAAATGAAGTAGCCAAGCACTTAACTGAAAAATTAATTGTCCAAAAAATTGAAACCATTAAAAAATCATTAGTGCAAGATTTTGGCATTAATAAGCCTAAAATTGCGGTTTTGGCACTTAATCCTCATGCAGGAGACAATGGGGTAATAGGAAAAGAAGACGATGAGATTTTAAGACCAACTTTAAAGAAATTGTTTGAGAAAGGCACTTTGGTTTTTGGTCCGTTTGCTGCCGATGGTTTTTTTGGCAGCGGTCAATACGAAAAATATGATGCAGTAGTGGCTACTTATCACGATCAAGGATTAATTCCGTTCAAAACCCTGTCTTTTGGCAACGGTGTTAATTACACTGCCGGTTTAAACAAAGTAAGAACCTCTCCAGATCACGGAACGGCTTATGAAATTGCCGGAAAAGGTTTGGCCGACTACAATTCCTTTAAAGAAGCAATTTACACCGCGATTGACATTTATAATTCAAGAGCCGATTATGCTGAAATCAGTCGGAATCCCTTGAAAACAAAAGAAAAACAGTTATAAACAAAAAAATGTTGATAAGGTTATTGGAATTCCAATAATTTTATATCTTTGCACTCCCTAAATGTTGGGTCAAATTGTTGTTTAGATGAAAAGTACGAATGAATTTTTAATTCCTTTCATAGGATTAAAGTTGGGAAAGCATCAGTTTGAGTTTAAAATAGAGAAAAAGTTCTTTGACGAATATCAATTTGATGAATTTGAAAGCTGTAATATAGCAGCAACAGTAGTGCTTGAAAAAAAGACTACTATGTTGGAAATCAGCTTTAAACACCAAGGAACCGTTAATGTCCCTTGTGACTTAACCGGAGAACCGTTTGATTTACCTATCAAAGGAAAAATTAAATTGGTAGTTCAGTTTGGTGACGAATTCAACAACGATAATGATGAACTTTTGATACTTCCACACGGAGAACATCAAATTGATTTGTCGCAGTATATTTATGAAATGATAGTGTTGTCTGTGCCTCACAAAAGGATACATCCCGGCGTAAAAGACGGAACTTTGCAAACAGAAGCACTTCAAAAATTGAATGAATTACAAGTTAAAGAGATTAAAGAAGAAAAAAAAGAAGATGATATCGACCCGCGTTGGGACAAATTAAAACAACTATTAACGGATAAATAATATAGTACAATGGCACATCCTAAGAGAAAAACCTCGAAAACAAGAAGAGATAAAAGAAGAACTCACTATAAAGCAACTGTAGCTCAAATCGCTACTTGCCCGGTAACAGGTGAAGCACATTTATACCACAGAGCTTACTGGCATGAAGGTAAAATGTATTACAGAGGACAAGTAGTTATTGATAAATCAGTAGCTGTTGCTTAATTAAGGTTTTTTTACAAAACAAACTCTCACTATGTGGGAGTTTTTTGTTTTATTTAATTTTAGCAAATATCCCCGTAGAATTACCCTAAGGTATAATTTTTTTTTGTAATTTCCACAACTTTTCGATTAGACAAAAATCGATTGGAAAAATACCCTTTTTATGACCAAAATTACAGCCGCAATTACCGCAGTTGGAGCTTATGTTCCGGAATTTGTACTCTCTAATCAAGTACTGGAAACCATGGTAGATACCAATGACGAATGGATTACCACTCGCACTGGCATCAAAGAAAGAAGACTTTTGAAGGAAAAAGGAAAAGGCACTTCTTACTTGGCCATCAAAGCTGCTGAAGATTTAATTGCTAAAGCCAATATCAATCCCGAAGAAATAGACTTAATTATCATGGCCACGGCTACTCCGGATATGCCGGTAGCTTCAACCGGTGTTTACGTTGCCAGTCAAATTGGTGCTGTTAATGCATTTGCATTCGACCTACAAGCGGCTTGTTCCAGCTTTTTATACGGAATGTCTACTGCAGCAGCCTACATTCAATCGGGTCGCTATAAAAAAGTTTTACTCATCGGTGCCGATAAAATGTCGTCCATCATAGATTACACAGACAGAGCAACTTGCATCATTTTTGGTGATGGTGGCGGTGCGGTTTTATTTGAACCGAATTATGAAGGTTTAGGTTTGCAAGATGAATTTTTAAGAAGCGACGGTATCGGTAGAGAATACCTTAAAATTGATGCCGGTGGTTCAATCCTTCCGCCATCTGCCGAAACAGTAGCTAACGGACAACATTTTGTGTTCCAAGACGGAAAAACAGTTTTCAAATATGCCGTTTCCGGTATGGCTGATGTAAGCGAAAAAATAATGGAGCGCAACAATTTAACCAAAGAAAATGTAGATTGGTTATTGGCGCACCAAGCCAACAAAAGAATCATTGATGCAACCGCCAGCAGAATGGGTCTTGACGAAGAAAAAGTATTGGTCAACATTCACAGATACGGAAACACCACTTCGGCCACTTTACCTTTGCTGATGAGTGATTTTGAAAAACAATTTAAAAAAGGAGACAACTTAATTTTCGCGGCATTCGGTGGTGGGTTCACTTGGGGATCTATCTACCTGAAATGGGCGTATTAAAATACGAGGCGTTTGATATTAAGAAAATTAATTAATCGGAGCGCAGCGGAAAAAAACAATAAAACTAATTCTAAAACGAACAAATTATGGATTTAAAAGAAATTCAAAACCTGATCAAATTCGTGTCCAACACTGGAGTGGCTGAAGTAAAATTGGAAACAGGTGATGTAAAAATTACTATCAGAACTACCTTAGAAGGAAATACCCCGGAAATCACTTATGTACAACAAGCGGCTCCGGTTCAACAAGCTATGGCAGCTCCGGTTGCAGTGGCTCCGGTTGCAGCAGCGCCTGCGGCTCCTGCAGCACCTGCTGAAGACAATTCAAAATTTGTTACTATCAAATCCCCAATGATTGGAACTTTTTACCGCAAACCATCTCCTGACAAAGCACCTTTTGTTGAAGTAGGAAGCACTATCGGTAAAGGGGATGTTTTGTGTGTGGTAGAAGCCATGAAATTATTCAACGAAATTGAAGCAGAAGTTTCAGGAAAAATCGTTAAGATTTTAGTAGACGATATGT
The DNA here is from genome assembly GCF_035671315.1 of Flavobacterium cheonhonense. Classification (NCBI taxonomy): domain Bacteria; kingdom Pseudomonadati; phylum Bacteroidota; class Flavobacteriia; order Flavobacteriales; family Flavobacteriaceae; genus Flavobacterium; species Flavobacterium cheonhonense. The sequence continues at coordinate 670,632 of NZ_JAXAVY010000001.1, read as the reverse complement.
CGCCGGTAGAATTCGACCAACCTTTATTCTTAGTAGACCCATCTTAATTTAGACCTCTTAGATTATTAGATTTTTTAAAAATTTCTAAGCAATCTAAGTAGTCTAAAAATCTAAGAAGTCTAACAATCTAATCGAAAAAAGATGTTTAAAAAAATATTAATTGCCAACAGAGGCGAAATTGCGCTTCGCGTAATCAGAACTTGTCGTGAGATGGGGATTAAAACCGTTGCGGTTTACTCTACTGCCGATGCGGAAAGTTTACACGTGAAGTTTGCGGACGAAGCAGTTTGTATTGGTCCGCCACCGAGTAATTTATCTTACTTAAAAATGTCTAACATCATCGCAGCTGCCGAAATCACTAATGCTGATGCGATTCATCCCGGTTACGGCTTCCTTTCAGAAAATGCTAAATTTTCTAAGATTTGTCAGGAACACGGTATCAAATTTATCGGAGCTTCTCCGGAAATGATTGATAAAATGGGAGATAAAGCTACGGCAAAAGCTACCATGAAAGCTGCCGGAGTACCTTGTGTTCCGGGATCTGACGGAATTTTGGAAGATTTTGAAGAAGCCAAAAAAGTAGCCAAAGAAATTGGTTATCCTGTGATGATGAAAGCTACCGCCGGTGGTGGTGGTAAAGGAATGCGTGCCATTTGGAAAGAAGAAGAACTCCTGAAAGCTTGGGAAAGTGCCCGTCAAGAAGCTGCAGCAGCCTTCGGAAACGATGGCATGTACATGGAGAAATTAATCGAAGAACCACGTCATATTGAGATTCAAGTGGTTGGTGATTCTTACGGCAAAGCTTGTCACTTATCGGAAAGAGATTGCTCTGTACAACGTCGTCACCAAAAATTAACGGAAGAAACACCTTCTCCGTTCATGACCGACGAATTAAGAACTAAAATGGGTGAAGCAGCGGTTAAAGCTGCCGAATACATTAAATATGAAGGTGCCGGAACGGTAGAGTTTTTGGTTGACAAACACCGCAATTTCTACTTTATGGAAATGAACACCCGTATCCAAGTAGAGCACCCGATTACCGAGCAAGTAATTGACTACGATTTGATTCGTGAGCAGATATTAGTAGCTGCCGGTGTGCCAATTTCAGGTAAAAACTATTTACCGCAATTGCACTCTATTGAATGCCGTATCAACGCGGAAGATCCTTATAACGATTTCCGTCCGTCACCGGGTAAAATTACCGTTTTACATGCACCGGGTGGACACGGCGTACGTTTAGATACGCACGTTTACGCAGGGTACACTATTCCGCCAAACTATGACTCGATGATTGCCAAGTTAATTACGACTGCGCAAACCAGAGAAGAAGCCATCAACAAAATGAAACGCGCTTTGGATGAGTTTTATATCGAAGGTATCAAAACCACGATTCCGTTCCACCGTCAGTTGATGGAAGAACCGGATTATGTAGCCGGAAATTACACTACGAAGTTTATGGAGAGTTTTAAAATGAACGATCCGGAATAAATAGAAAAACCCAACGTAATGTTGGGTTTTTTATTTTGTTATTCCCATGATGGTATTAAATATACTGCAAGAAGTATATCATAGAGAGTAAAATTATGTCCAAAAACATTTTAATGGCAGCATTGAATTATTTTTACTACATTTATTCTGATGCATACTATATTTCGGTAACAATGCATTAAGTCCTGTTTTAATAATTAATAGGCATTAAAATTCTATGAAAAATTTAATTTACTTCCTTTTTACTTGTTATTGTTATTCGCAATCAGGTTCTTTTGATACAACCTTTGACGGTGATGGGAAAGCATTTTATTGTTTTCCACTCGGCCAGAGTTATAGTCCTCTTGATGCTTCATTTCAATCTACTGGAAAGATTATTGTTTATAGTAACAATTATGATGTGGTTGGAGCCAGTGTATTAAGATGGAACACCAATGGTACTATAGACACCACTTTTGGAGTTAATGGATTTGTTAATTTTACACAAACAGTTCCTTTTATTAATGGAGGGCATTTTCCTTACAGAATGACGGTACAACCAGATGATAAAATAATTATCATGGGTTTACAACAAAACAATACATATCCAAATGCATATTGGATAGCAAGATTGTTACCTAATGGCGCTTTAGACACCAGTTTTAATGGAACCGGTTATAGAGACTTGAGTTTTGGTACTATTCAAGACCGAGGGACATGTATTTCCTTACAAGCCGATGGTAAAATATTGTTAGGCGGCACATCAGGTGACACTGGTGAGTTTTTTACCTTGGCACGACTCAATAGTAATGGCACTCTTGATATAAGTTTTGGTAACAATGGTAAAGCTCAAATATCTTTTAGTGGTAACGAAAGCTTTGTACAATCTATGGAGGTTCAAAATGACGGTAAAATTATTTTAGGAGGTTATACCGTTTCAACTACTAAAGATTTTGCTCTAGCAAGGTTAAATAATAACGGAACACTTGATACAAGCTTTGGAACTAATGGCAAAGTGATAACAACACTAAATAGCAGTTATTCTGATTTAATAACTGATTTAATAATAGAACCAGATGGTAAAATCATTGCGGGAGGTTTTACCTCTAGTGAAAATAACCCTTTGATGTGCATGGTTCGTTATTTATCTAACGGAACTATTGATACTTCTTTTGGGACTAACGGAATTGTTATTAATAATGATGATAACAGTCGAAGCTGCACTTTAGTAAGGCAAATTGATGGAAAGATTATAATGGGTGGCTGTTATGACGGATTGTTTTTTTTGACTATCAGATACAATAATGATGGAACTAAAGATTCTAGTTTTGGAACTAATGGTGTAGTAAACCTTTTTCCAGATACTTATGGATATGCGACAAAAGCATTAATACAGTCCGACAACAAAATTGTGGTTTGCGGGAGTACAAATAGTCCGGATTTTAGCCAAGTTTGTTTTACAATTATACGCTTAAATCCGGGAACATTAGAAGTCAATGATTTTGATAGGGCAAATATGCAGGTTTATCCTAACCCTACAATAGGTATTGTTTCCTTTGACAATAGTGAAAAGCAGTATGAAAAAGTTAGTGTTTACAATTGTTTAGGACAGTTGATTTTACAACCTTTTTATTGTTATCCTGGTACAACGACAATAGATTTGAGTGGTTTTGCAAGAGGAGTTTTTCTAATTAAATTTGAAGGAAATGGAAGAGATGACTTCGCAAAAGTTATTAAAGAGTAATCGCAATTTATATAGCCGGAAACTTCTCTACGAAGTTTATGGAAAGTTTAAAAAATGAACGTTTCGGAATAAATAGAAAAACCCAACGTAATGTTGGGTTTTTTATTTTGTTGCCTTTCCAAAAGTTAAAATGGCTTCCACGTTAGCCCCGATTGGAGTGGAAATCCTTTTGTGTTATCCTGTAGCGAAGCGAAAGGAAACACAAAAGATTGTAACGCAAAGCGGGAACACCGATGGCAAAAATGCCCGAACCTTTGCTTCGCCAATTCGCTAAAGCTCGGGTCGCTTCTAATTAAAAAAACAAAACCCAACTTTTACAAGTTGGGTTTTTATGTTTATAATGTTTCGTTTAACCATTTGTAAAACTCGCGTTGCCATACTAAGGCGTTTTGTGGTTTTAACACCCAGTGGTTTTCTTCGGGGAAGAGCATGAAACGGCTTTTAATGCCTCGCAATTGTGCGGCTTGGAAAGCTTCTTGTCCTTGTCCAATAGGCACACGGTAGTCTTTTCCGCCTTGGATGATTAAAATCGGCGTATTCCATTTGTCAACCATTTTAATTGGGTTGAACTTAGTGTACGTTTTTTGGGCAACGGCATTGTCTTTTTCCCAATACGCGCCACCGTGGTCCCAATTATTGAAGAAAACTTCTTCGGTAGTGCCATACATGCTTTCTAAATTGAAAACCCCGCAATGCGAAATAAAGGTTTTAAAACGATTGTTGTGGATGCCGGCGAGATAGAATACCGAATAACCACCATAACTCGCTCCAACGGCACCTAAACGCGCTTTATCGACATAGCTTTCTTTGGCCACATCATCGATTGCTGATAAATAGTCGTCCATTACTTGGCCTCCCCAATCTTTAGAGATTTGTTCGTTCCAAGCTTGGCCGTGTCCGTACATACCACGACGGTTTGGTGCTACTACGACATAACCTTGGGAAGCCATTAGCGAAAAGTTCCAACGGAAAGAATAGCTTTGGGTTAAAGGTGATTGCGGTCCGCCCTGACAGTACAATAATGTTGGGTATTTTTTGGTGGCATCGAAATTCGGTGGCAAGATTACCCAAACCAACATTTTTTTACCGTCGGTAGTAGTTACATAACGTCTTTCGTATTTGGGCAAAGCCAATTTGGCGTAGGTTTCGTCATTGGTTTTGGTTAATTGTGTCCAAGTTTTTTTCTTACAGTTATACGAATAAATCTCAGCCGCATGGTTCATATCAGTACGCGTTACAATGATGTTATCGCCTGAAAAACCAACCAAATCATTCACATCAAAATCGCCTGAAGTAATTTGTTTTACGGTTACGGCTATTTTAGTTAAACCCGGGAAATTAACTTCGAATAAATGCTTGGCACCGTCGACTGCAGCGGTGAAATAGACTTTTTTGCCATCAGTACTCCAAAGGAAATTGTCTACACTACCGTCCCAATTGGCGGTCAGGTTCATATCGATTCCTTTAAAACGAACGATGATGTCGTTTTTATCGGCCTCGTAACCGTCGCGTTTCATTTGCAACCAAGTTAAATTACCGGTTGGAGAGAAAACCGGATTCGTGTCATAACCCAGATTGTTTTCGGTTAAATTTTTAGTGGTTTTGGTCTCGATATTATACTCGTATAAATCGGTATTGGTTGAAATGGCGTAAGCAGTACCCGCTTTCTTTTTACAAACGTAAATGATGCTTTTGCTATCAGGAGACCAAATGTAATCTTCATCACCACCAAACGGTTTTTGCGGACTGTCGTAAGGTTCGTTCGACATGATATCGATGGCTTGAGCCTTGTCTTTGTTTTCGGCGTAAAACACGTGATTATGAGAACCGTTGTTCCAAGTATCCCAATGACGGTAGTCTAAACCATTGTAGACTTGCGCATCGGCTTTGCTTAAATCCGAATAAATGTCTTTACCCAACACATTTTCGGTTTTTACTTCTTGGTTGGACAAAATATACAAACCGTTTGGTGATACATTTTTATCAACCAATAAATCTTTGGTTTCCTTTACTTCGACGGGATTACCGCCGTTAACCGGAATGGTATAAAATTTCGAATTGGATTTGTTGTCTGCCACCGAAGGCGTCGCTACTTTATAGACGATAGATTTGCCGTCTTTGGAAATACCCATAGCCGTTACACGGCCCAATTTCCAAAGTGTTTCAGGAGTAAGTACTTCTTGTGCTGACGCAGTAATGCCCATAGTGCAGAGGATTATTGAAACAATTTTTTTCATGGTTGTAATGCTATAAATTAAAGCCTTAAAAGTAGCTAAATAATCGCTACAAAAAAAGCCACCCTAACGGATGGCTTTTATTTGGAATTAATAGTTTGATACCTAGTTGATCAAAATATCGTCAATTTGCATAGTAGTTGTCACTCCGGTTCCGTTTCCTGTGTATTCAAACACGAAGAATCCATTTCCGGTTAAAGTTCCCGGTATCGCATAGTTACCACTGTTGGTAAAGTTGGTTGGATATCCATTTGACAAACCTGCAGAAATGGTGAAACTTGACGTAATGTCGGTGTAAGTTGCATTGGTAGCGTTGGTACCCGGAACATAATCTGTAGTGTAATACACTTTCAAACAATTTCCGTTAGCAAATCCAGCTTTAGATTTGAATGAGAAGTTGCTCGCTGCCGTAAAATCAACTGGCACGAAGAACAAAGTTCTGTTGGCTTCTGCAGTACCTCCAAAAGAGGTCATTTGGATGTAACGGTTTCCTCCGAAAGTTTTGATTTGCCAGTATCTGCTTCCTACTACTGCATCATTGATGTAAGCAGGGAAAACTTGTTGGTTAGTAGCTGTGTAAGAAGTGAACGGCTCGTTTATCGACCCTGAATACGCTAAGGCTGTTCCTCCGATTGGTGGGAAAAAGTCAATTGCTAAACGGTCGTTAGTTAAGTTGATGTCGCTTTCAGTTCTAACCATGAATTGGTAATCAGAATTGTATTTGGTTAAAACACCTCTGATTTTACCACTTTTAGATGGTACCGCTTTAGAAGCAAAATTAGCATAAGAACTAACTCTCACAATAATTGTATTACCAAACTCATTAGTGATTAAGTGGTTGGTAGAGCCACCTAAATCGTTCAATGTAGCATCATAATAAGTTTTACCTAAAGAGGCATCTGTAAACTGAACATTATCAAACTCGATTAATTTATTCAAATAAGAATCGTTTAAAGCTTGAGAAATGGTAATATTGTTAATGATTTGACTTTCCTCTACTTTATCGCAAGAACGAGTAATGATACTTTGGTATTCTACCGGAGAAATTCTACCCACTTCATCATCGCTGGTATCATCCGGTGTTCCACCATTGTAAAGATTTCCGATAATTGGTGAACCGAATTCTCTAACAATATATCTGTTTTTCATGTTGACATAAACCTTTCTTCCCGGTTCATATTTAGTGTACAAGTTGTAATCGTCAACCGGAATACTAAATCCTTGTTGTCCGTCAACAGAGACCAAAGAGATTGATTTGTAAAAGTTTCCTCCTGCGTCACTTGAAGTAACGTAAGCTTCAATAATATCTTCGCCTTCATATTTAACATATGAAGCGGTAGCCAAAGCTGCGATTTGTTGAACGGTTTTTGTAGGCGTTAAAGTAGTACACTCTCCGCTCAAATCCGGCTCTCTGAACTCGTCATTTACACAACTCACGAAAGTTGCTGCTGTAAATGCTAATGCTAAAAATTTTAAGTTTTTCATAGTCTTTTTTAGTTATTAGAGTAAACTTTTACTTTATCTACTTGGAATAATCCGTCTAAAGTTGATCCGTTTCCGGTAACTTTAAAGGCGATGTGAACTGTTCCGGAATAAGTAGACAAGTCAATTTCACCTGATGGGATATATGTATAATTGTTGGTGGTATTATCAGCAACAACGGCATCTAATTGTGTCCAAGTTGCGGCTAAAACATTAGTACCGTCGTAGTTGGTTGAAATGAATACCTGCAATTTATTATCAGGGTTGTCTACAAAATTAGAAGCTGAGGAGAATGAAAATACAGCATTAGCTCCTTCTTCTATTGTAATTGCCGGAGTAATAGCCCAACCAATGTTAGAGGCTTGACCGCTTCCAAATGAACTGAATTGGATATACCCGTCGTTATTAAAGTCTCTTTCAATCCAAAGTTTGGTTCCTGTTTCGGCAAAATTGGTCCAACCTTCAAAATCAAAAGTAGCATTGTAGTTAATTTCAGCTTCCGGAAAATCTTCGGAAAAAATCAATGGCTTGAACGGAGGAATTTCAGTATCATCCGAACAACTAACAGCAAGACTAAGCGTTGCTATGGCCAAAAACGATTTAAATATATTTTTCATAGTGCTATACTATTAGAAATTGATGTATAAATTTAAGAAATAAGTTCTTCCGTAACCATAGAAATATTTAGGTCCGAATGATGGGGTTCCGTTAGCATTGTCTGCTTGGTAATCCGGGAAAGTTGCCTTTCTGGACTGCTCGAAACCTCCGGTTTTGTATTCATAATCCAAAACGTTATTGATAGATGCAAAAAATCCGAAAGTGTTGCTTCCAACTCTCCAAGATTTTCCACCTACTAAATTCAACAAGGTAGTTGGATCAAATTTTTCTTGTCTTAAAGCAGCTCTAACTGCTTCTTCCGTAGCGCCTTCAAAACCTAAACCGTTTGAATCAGTAACAAAGTTATCAGTTCTCAAGATGTTAGAAATGCTGATGTAACTGTCGGCTAAATAGTTAATGTTAGCACCAATCCACCAGAATTTAGGATCTCTGTATTCTAAACCAAAGGAATAAGCTTGCTGCGGCATTCCCGGTAAACGATATCCTTTAATATACGTTTTTCCGAAATCAAATACCGGGTTCGGGTTAGTTGATGTAGCCAAAGCATCATCGTTAACTTTTAAATTCGGGTTGTTGTCGTAAGTGTATTCTCCGTAAGAAGCAGAACCGGTAGCCTTAATGGTAGAAGTGATTTGGTATTCAAATCCGAATTCTCCACCGATGTGTTTTTTGTTGATTCCGGTAACAATTTCACTGATGAAAGAATCCGTATCTGTTGATCCGTCTTCACCGGCATCAAAAATTCCTTCTCCATAGAAGAATGAAATTTGAGTAGCATTCGAAATTTTGTTGTAGAAACCAGTTAATCTCGCTTTGAATTTCGGCGCTTTGATGATGTAGCTGATATCAGTACCCATAATAGACTCGCTAGTCAAATCAGGGGTAATATTGTTGTTCAAACGAGCATTAGAAAATGTATTTCTCAAGTTTGGCGCTTTCGTCATGTAAACACCATTAATGTCTAAGAATTGTTTTCCGGTAATTTTATAAGTCAAACCTCCTTTGAAACCGAAGTTTTCAAAAATAGCTTTAGAACTTTTTCCGAATGAATTGTTAGCATAAATACCATTTCTGTAGTTTCCTTCTCTTTGGTATTCAGATCTTGAAAAAGTTTGTCCCAAATAAAAGTCAACTTTTTTGTAATTGAATTTGAATTGGGTAAAACCGTCAAAAGTAATAGCATTTAAATCATAGTTGTATCCGTAAGCATCACCCTCGTATACTTGTCTGTCCGGATTGTTTAAGTCAGTTTGAGACGCATCACCAGAGAAGAAAGGATCAATATCAGAGAAGTAAGTTCCACCTAAAAGATCGATAAGCTTTTGGAAATTTTTAGATTTTAACTTCTTAAAGTTTACTCCGGCATTCATAATGATGTTATCGGCAATAGAAGAATTTAAGTAAGAGTTAGCACTCCATTGTTTGTCTTCTACACGGTCTTCGTATAAAACGTAAGCACTTTTTTGACCTCCGTTAACAATTTTGTTGGTATAATAAATATTTTCCCAATCAATTTGACCATCATTTACAAAGTTGGTTTGTGCTTGTGTTGCAGCTGGATTGGTATAACCAGTGATGGTTACGTTGTCCGATGCGAATGTTGGCACATAATAACTTTGGTCATTTAAGTAGTAACTTGGAAGGTTTTTGTAGTATGTTGGATCAGGATTGTTAGCCAATTGAAAATCCAAACGGCTGTTTCCAACAAATCCAACTTGGTAAGCTACGTTAGTATTTAAGTTGGTTTTAGCATTGATTTTCCAAAAGTGACTCAACATATTGATAGGCTCTTCAATTTCTTTATATCTTGAATTTCTTTTTTCGCCTTCTTGCCAACCCCAATAAGAGTTGTATTCAATTCCTTTTAAACGAGTAACCTCATCTGTATTAGGAGAACTTTTTCCTCTTTTGTTCTGTGCAAAAATGGAAGTAAAATTAATCGAGTGATTCTCGTTAATTTTCTTTTCAATACTGGCAAATAAAGAGTTAGCAGCGTAGTTTGTTCCTTCAAAATAACCTTCATTAGCCCATCTTCTGGAAGCAGAAACTACAAAAGCCCATCCGTCTTTATTCATACCGGAAGCGTGTGTTCCCATTGTTCTCCAGCTGTAGTTGGTGTTGGTTCCTGAGAACGAAACCCTTGAGCCTTTTCTATAAATAGAAGCTCTGGTGTTGATTTCTTGTGTTCCTAAAATACCCCCGAAAGTGTAATCTGAAGGTGCTGAACCCATAGTAAATTCTTGGTTTCTGGTCGCGTCGTTTAATCCGCCCCAGTTGCTCCATTGTGGTCTTCCGTCGTAAATTTTATTCATCGAAATACCGTTAATCATGGTAGTACTGTATTCGTTATCCAAACCTCTGATTCTGAAACGAGCCTGACCCCAGTTAAAGGCTGCCGCTTGTTGGTAAACATCTCTGGAAGCTTGTAACAAGCCCGAAGTACTCTCAGAACCGCTGTTGTCATCACCCAAATCGTTTTCGGTTATGGTAACCAAACTCAACTGTTGTTCCGACGTAACGTCTTCTTCAAAAACAATAACGCCTAAGTCTAACACTTTTCCCGCTTCAACTTCAACCGACAACAATTGGTCTTTGTATCCCGCGCTTTTAATTTGCAGTAATTGACTACCGCTTGGTACTTCTTTAAAAACAAAAACACCTGTAGCATCTGTCAAAGCAGTGAAACTGGTGTTTTCAATAGAAGCAACAACATTTTGTAAAGGTTTTTGTGTTTTTGAATCTACCACTTTACCTGTGATTCCGGCAGTAGTTTGTGCAAAAACAAAAAACACTTGCATCACAAATAAAGTACTAATAACAAGTTTTTTCATAAATAAAATAAAATTAATTTTAATCCCTGCCAAGTCTTAATAAAAACTTAACAGCCGACAAATGTACATCTTTTAATAATATTATCTACTTTTGGCCCAAAGTTTGTAAAAACTTGATATTAAATTAATATACATTTTATGAGAATTAAAAATTTAATAGCGCTTTTCTTTGTTTTTTTCGCAATAATCGGCGCTAATGCACAGGCAAAAAAGTATAATATTCATACTGTTGCCTTTTACAACTTTGAAAACTTATTCGACACCATTAACGGCTCAAACAACGATGAAGAGTGGCTTCCGAACGGTGCTCAAAACTGGACCGGAAAAAAATACAAACAAAAGCTCAAAAACTTAGCCCGAGTACTTGCAGAAATCGGCACCAATGACCAACAAAAAGAATCTCCTGTAATCATAGGTGGTTGTGAAATTGAAAACAGAGGTGTTTTAGAAGATTTAGTAAAGGAACCGCTATTAATCAATAAAGATTACGGCATTGTTCACTTCGATTCTCCGGATAAAAGAGGGATTGATGTAGCGCTATTGTACCAAAAAAAGCATTTTAAACCTACCAGTTTCAAAAATATCCCGTTGTTAATTTACAGAAGTCAGGAAGGAAAAGCCGACAAAAAAGATACTGAAGAAGTTACCGATGACAAAGCCGAAGCCGGAAAAGACGACAGAGTATATACTCGTGACCAACTTTTAGTAACCGGATTTTTAGACGGTGAAGAAGTCAATATCATAGTAAATCACTGGCCTTCTCGTTCCGGTGGAGAAAAGAAAAGCGCCCCTTTCCGTGAAGCCGCCGGACGTTTGAACCGTCAAATTATGGATTCGATTTTTAAAATCAATCCTAACGCTAAAATCATCACCATGGGCGACCTTAACGACGGAACGTACAATAAAAGTGTAAAAGAAGGCATCGGCGCCAAACGCAAAAAAGAAGAAGTAAAACCACAAGGTATTTACAACCCGTTTGAAGAAATGTACTATAAAGGAAATGCCTCTTTGTTTCACCGCGATGCCGGAGATATTTTTGATCAAATCATGATTTCGGAAGCCTTCATCAGATCAGATTACTCTTCTTTCCGCTACTGGAAAGCCGGGATTTACAACAAACCATATATGATTACCACTACCGGACAATACAAAGGCTATCCGTTGCGTCACAGCTTAACCGAAATCGGTTTCAGTGACCACTTTCCGGTGTATATTTACCTCATCAAGGAAGTTAAATAATTTTAAAAGTCTCGATATTTCGGGACTTTTTTATTTTAACTTTACTCAAAAATTCAGTTTATGCCAGTTGCAAAACCTTTTAACCTCCAACGTTGGATTGATGAAAACCGTCATTTACTCAAACCACCTGTTGGAAACAAAAACTTATATGTAGATTCCGGAGATTACATCGTAATGATCGTGGCCGGTCCTAATGCCCGCAAAGATTTCCATTACAACGAAACCGAAGAATTATTTTACCAACTGGAAGGCGAAATCACCGTTTACATCCAAGAAGACGGTGAAAAAAAAGCCATGAAACTCTCCGCCGGCGATATGTTCTTGCTTCCTGCAAAGGTGCCGCATTCCCCATCGCGAACTGAAAACTCCATTGGTTTAGTGGTAGAACGCAAGAGAGTGGGAAAAGAAATTCCCGATGGCCTGCTTTGGTTTTGCGAAAACTGCAACCACAAACTCTACGAAGTCTATTTCGAATTGCAAGACATCGAAAAGGACTTTCTCCAACATTTCAATCATTTTTACCAATCGGAAACTCTCAGAACCTGTGAAAAATGCGGTACTGTGATGGAAACCGATCCGAGATTTATTACCAAGTAAAGTATTTAGGAGCTAATCCGGCTGTCCACTGTATCTTTTTAACTTGTTATAAAAACAAGCTAAAAAGGATGCCGTTCCCATCCGGGCTAAAATTCAAAATAAACGATTACTTTTGCGGAAACTAAAACATTCAAACTAAAATACAATGGCAACAATAGCTCAACAATTCGGGATGACCGAAGCCCTAGAAATACTAGGTGTAAAAGCCGTTAACGAAGGAACTTCAACCGGAAACAATCATTTTTCCTCAGGAGATATTATCGAAAGTTATTCTCCGGTAGACGGACAACTCATCGGAAAAGTAAAAACCACTACTGCCGAGGATTACGAAAAAGTAATGCAAACGGCTTCAGAAGCTTTCAAAACCTTCCGCTTAATGCCGGCTCCGAAACGCGGAGAAATCGTGCGTCAATTCGGCGAAAAATTGCGACAATACAAAGAGCCACTAGGCAAATTGGTTTCTTATGAAATGGGAAAATCACTTCAAGAAGGCTACGGAGAAGTTCAGGAAATGATTGACATTTGCGACTTTGCTGTAGGTTTGTCTCGTCAATTACACGGCTTAACCATGCACTCTGAACGTCCCGGTCACCGCATGTATGAGCAATACCATCCGCTGGGTATTGTCGGCATCATTTCGGCCTTCAACTTCCCGGTAGCCGTTTGGTCTTGGAATACGGCATTGGCTTGGATTTGTGGTGACGTTTGTGTTTGGAAACCGTCTGAAAAAACACCTTTGTGTGGTATCGCTTGCCAAAACATCATTGCGGAAGTTTTAAAAGAAAACAATTTACCGGAAGGTATCTCTTGTTTAATCAACGGAGATTACAAAGTAGGCGAAATGATGACACATGACAAACGTGTGCCTTTGGTTTCGGCTACCGGTTCAACAAGAATGGGTAAAATCGTAGCCCAAGCTTGTGCGGCTCGTTTAGGCAACTCTTTATTAGAATTAGGCGGTAACAACGCCATCATCGTAACGCCGGATGCCGACATTAAAATGACGGTTATCGGAGCCGTTTTCGGAGCCGTTGGAACAGCAGGTCAGCGTTGTACTTCTACTCGTAGACTAATCATCCACGAAAGCATTTACGATAAAGTAAGAGATGCGATTGTTGGTGCTTACGGTCAATTGAGAATCGGAAATCCGTTAGACCAAAACAACCACGTAGGTCCGCTAATTGACAAGCATGCTGTTGAAATGTACCAAAAAGCCTTATCGCAAGTGGTTGCCGAAGGCGGAAAAATTTTAGTAGAAGGCGGTGTACTAACCGGCGAAGGCTACGAAAGCGGTTGTTATGTAAAACCGGCCATTGCTGAAGCACAAAATCATTTTGAAATCGTTCAACACGAAACTTTTGCACCAGTGTTGTACTTACTAAAATATTCAGGTGATGTTCATGACGCTATTGCTATTCAAAATGGCGTGGCGCAAGGTTTATCCTCGGCCATTATGACCAACAACTTGCGTGAAGCAGAAGCATTCCTATCAGTAGCCGGTTCAGATTGTGGTATTGCCAATGTAAACATCGGAACTTCCGGTGCTGAAATTGGTGGTGCTTTTGGTGGTGAAAAAGAAACCGGTGGCGGTCGTGAATCAGGTTCAGACGCTTGGAAAGTGTATATGAGAAGACAAACCAACACCATCAACTATACAACGAGTTTGCCATTGGCACAAGGGATTAAATTTGATTTGTAGTCAAATCCAATCATAAAAAAAGCCCCGATTACTCGGGGCTTTTTATTTAATGATATTTATAATTATTCATTAATATCTTTAAAAAATTTAGGTCCTATTTCCATTTGATTAAATCCTGTCATCACTCGTCCGTACATCAATTCACTATTCTTTGTGGCAATAAAAAGCACAAATTTTAGATTTTTATAATTAATTACTTTTGTAATAACTGCATCAGCATCCTGATCTTGAATGGCTTGCTCAATTTTTTCTTTCGTGGTAAATTCAACACTGTGGTTGTATATTTTTTTTAGTTTCTCTGCCGTATCGATATCGTCTTTTAGACCTGTACGAGTCAATAATATTTTTTTCTCTTTAATTTTTTTCATGTTTTTTTCATTGACTTCTTCAAGGAAATCTTTGATGTCTAAATCCTTTTTCGTGTTCAATTCGAAAACAAAATTAATTTGACTTTGCATGAGCTGTATGGCAAAAAGCATTTCTACGGGTGAGACTTTGTCCAATTGGACCAAAGATAAAACTCCTTTTGGGGTGTTTTTTTTATAGTCTTTAAACATTGCCAGTTTGGTTACTCCATAAGCCATATTCAAAGCGCCGGTAGTTCCGCCTTCTCTGGAGAAACTGTACTCAACTTGGTCAACAAAAAAAGAACGCTCTCCTTTTAATTTTTCGATTTGATTTGAAGCAATCATCTCAAATTTGTTTACGGTCCAATATTTTGTTAAAATGTCGCTGATAATCTGATTGTATTTTTTATCGCTTGACTTTACAAAATAAGTAGTTCCTTCTTTAAAAGATACATATTCACGGATATCTGTATTCACTTCTTGACTGTAGCCCTTGGAAATGATTAGCAATAAAATAAGACTGATTTTTTTTATCATAATAATTTTAAAAATAAGGTTAGGTTAATTTGAATTCTTATTGTTCTTGCCAATAAGTGGTAAAAGTATATACAAATAGATTGAAAAATATGCTAGTGTGGGCAATTTTTTGTCCCATAATAAAAAAGCCCCGGTTAATCAGGGCTTTTTAAGGGTAAACACTTGTCATTTCTCTTTTCGTTGAAATGACATCAAATTATTAAAAATATGTGATTTCTCTCTGCATTTCATTGTGTTCGAAATGATAAAGCTGATTTTATTTTGTTTTCTTCACATACTGTGTCAAAATCACAATGTGCTGGCCTTCTACTCGGCCTTCAATTTGTTCGGCATTGTCCCAAACTACTTTTATGTTGTGCACAGCAGCACCGCGTTTTGCTGTGAAATTAGCTCCTTTCACATCCAAATCCTTGATCAACACCACAGAATCGCCGTCAAATAAAAGGTTGCCGTTACTGTCTTTGTGAACGATTTTACCTTCTTCATCTTCGCCTTCACCAGTGGCTTTCGCCCATTCCAAGGCGTCTTCGTCTAAATACATCATGTCTAATAAATCATGATTTTTCAAACGCGCCAGCATACGCCAAGAAACAATTTGCACCGGAAGATTCTCGTTCCACATGCTGTCGCTTAACCCTCGCCAATCGTTTGGATTCATGGTTTCGGGTTTTTTAATCTGATCTAACAACGATTGGTTTATTAAGATACAGTTTTCAGGTGTGGCTTCCGTTTTCGGCTCTACCAAATACACCACTAAATTTTCATTGGTACCGCTGATTTCGCAAATAGAACCACTGCGGTCTTTTAATCTTTTTTCAGTTACTACACTCATTTTGTATGGATTATAAATTAAAGGAAGCGCCGAGGACAAAAACAAACTGATTGTTGTATTTTTCAAATCCTTCGACGTTTGCGTCATATCGGGCTAACGGAGCACTGCCTTCTGCAAAAACCCCGAAACCGTCGGTAAAAAAGTATCTAAAACCTAAATGAGCTCCGAAATTTCGAGTGCCCAAATGCAAGCCGGGATAAATATCCATTTGTTTATCAAAACCAAAAACATTGCCTAAATTGGCATTGAATCGTGCTTTTACATCGGCTCTATCTGCAAAATCAGGCTTAATCCCACCCGGTTTTTCTACAGATAACAAATAGGAAGCTACAAATCCGTAGGACATGTTTTCACCAATTCCAAAATCGGCTGAAACCTGAATTCCGTTACCGTGGTCTTGAATATTCCAACCCACTTGTCCTTTAATGTCGTTTTTGCCTTTGTAGGCTTGGGCATTGACCATGCTTAAACTCAGCAATGCCATCAACAAAATCATTTTTTTCATCGTATCCTATTTAAAGTGCAAATATAACCGTTTAGTAAAAAGGATGTTGCAGAATTACACCAAAATCAATTCCGCCCTTTTTCACTGAAATACAATTCGTGCAACGGCTCGCTTTGCCAAAACTGTTTAGTATCAATATCCATTAAGGTTAGCGGTCCTTTGAAAGCCGCACCGGTATCAATATTCCAAACACAAGCCTTTTGGACCGGAACAGTCTGACCAATTCGTGTGACAGGCGTGTGACCTATATAAATTTCGTTGTAAAGCGTCAACCGTTTGGGATAAAACAAACTGTCTTCGGAAAGCGAACTGTCTAAAGCCAATGCGGTTTCCCATAACGTTCTGTCCCAATAAAATAACTTCGGAAAATACTCGTAAGCAATACCGTTCATATTGGTAAATCCGGCATGTATAAACAGTCTGTTTTGCTCGTCGAGATAATAGTTTTGCAGCGTTTTTAAAAAGGCAATATGCTTTTGTTTATCTGCTTCCGCCACTTTTTCAAAGGCCAAAACCGTAGCTTCTCCGCCATGTTTGAACCACATGTTCTCGTCAAAATTTTGGGTATTGCCTTCCAACCAATCCAACAGCAACTCGTCGTGGTTGCCTTTAATGAAAACACAGTTTTGTTTCCGACTTAACTGAATCAAATAGTCCAACACTTGTGGCGATTCGCTCCAACCATCAACATAATCACCTAAAAAAATCAGCGTATCAGCGGTAGTTACTTTAGCTCTTTCTATAACTTGATGCAGCGCACGCAATCCGCCGTGGATGTCTCCAATTACTAAACTTCTACTCATTCATTTTATTGTATTTCATTTTTCTCAAAATGCGCATCGCTTCTTTAAAACTCAAATAGACTGTGGGCGACTTTTGAACTTTTAAATAAGGTTTAGCATCAATTAACTTTTGCTTCGCATCTGAAAATCCGTTCAAATAACAAATCATTAAGGTCGATGACAGGTTTTCCAAGTCTTTCTCTTCGCGCTTGGTAAACGCCATATTTTTTTGCAATTTATTAATTAAGCTCAAATTGGCGTTATAAATGTGATGCAACATTTTTTTATTGTACTCCGGCGGCTCGAAAAGCATTTGGGTTTCCATTTTGTAATAGCCGTTGTCAAAAAATCGAATGGTTAATTGTTCCAACGGGTAAAAACTGGTTTTATCATTCAGTCCTAACGGTACATGTTCAATAATCGTAAAACTGCTTTCATCGTATTGAATGGAGACCACATCTAAGGCAGAGTAAAACAATTTAATTTGCTCGTTAATCAGTTCGATATCGACTCGGGACAAATAAGTGGTTTCACGGATTTTTTTCGGAATTCCGGCCCAACAAATCACGAACAATTCCTTAAAAACCTTGTACTTCGATTGCAATTCGCCGTGACGAACATGCATAAAATCCATCACGCCGTCTAAAGTATGCGCGATGCTGTTTCTGGAATTGTTTTCAATCCGAATAACGGTTTCGATATTTTGCTTCGAGTACGGCACTTTGTCTTCCGTGGGCATCGAGTTACTGCCAACTCTAACAAACACCGTATTGGCCAAAATGGTATGGATATTTTTTTTGAAAAAAGACGTTTTATGCTTTGGTTTAATAGTGACCAAACCCACCACTTTGTCTTTGGACAAATGCGGAAAAGGAACGTTTTCATACTGAATCTTCGGTGGATTTTCAAGATAGGCGTTCACCAAGTTCTGAATCCGACTATCGTCAAAAAAATCATCACCTACTATCGTATTGTCTTGGTCTTCAACGCCCACAACTATATAAGAATTGTTGGAAGGATTGGAATTAGACAAGGCACAAATGTGCTTTAAAAACTTGGCTTTGCCTTCTTTGGTATGCAAATTCAACTGACGTTTTTTATCATAAAAACTACTCTCATCATTATGAGCGAGTAGGTTTTTAATTAAAAGACGTTTGTTGATCATAGTTAAGTACGATTTACAAAGTACGAAGTAAAACCACTTCAAACTTCGTACTTCAAACTTCGTATTTTATGGCACTTTATTCCCCATACTCTCGGTCCAAATGGCAAACCAATCTTCTTGTTCTAAGTTGAGTTCAACCGCTTTCATCAATGCTTGAATGCGGGCGATATTAACCGTTCCGGCCACCGGAATAACTTTGGCGGGATGTTTTAAAATCCATGCCAATAAAATGGTATCCGAACCCAAACCGTATTTTTCAACCAATTGTGCCAATAGTTTTTTCAAACGACGGGTTTGCTCTATGTCTTCTCTGAAAACTGTTCCCAGCGGATTCCAACTCATCGGCCGGATTTGGTGCAGCTGCATATAATCGAGACTGCCGTCTAACATGGCTTCGTGATGCGTAGCGGAAAATTGAATTTGGTTGTAATTGACGGCTGTTTTTTGTCGGATCAATTCGGTTTGCGAAGGTGTAAAGTTAGACAACCCGAAATCGAGAATTTTACCTTCCTTTTGTAATTGGTCAACAGCTTCCGCGATTTCATCGGCAACCATTAACGGACTCGGACGATGCAACAACAATACATCCAGATAATCCGTTTGCAGGTTTTTTAATGAATTTTCAACCGACCAAATGATATAATTTTTAGAATAATCGTAGTGCTTGATTTTATTGTCTCTTCCTCGAGTGTGCTGGATACCGCACTTGGAAATCAACTGTATGGTCTTGCGGTCTATTTTGCTGTTTTTCAACGCTTTTCCAAAATCAGATTCCGTAGTGTAATCACCGTAAATATCCGCGTGATCAAAAGTGGTAATCTTATTTTCAATACAAATATGCATCAGATGTTCCATTTGGGCTGTATTGAGTTTCTTATCCCAAATTCCCCAATTCATCGTTCCGGCTATAATGGGTGAAAGTTGTGTTTTCATAAGTCTTTTTTTTACTATTTTATGTTTGGTTTTATCTTTTTGCACTGTGGAAAATTTTAGTATTTTGCCGCCGAAAAAAGTAAAACAGGTTCAGGTCTTAAAATTATAAAAAGAAAATCATAAATCATCCTTAAATTCGGGATGATTTCTAAAGTTTTAACGCATTATTAACATCGCGTAACCTAATTAATTTTCACTTTTGAAATGTTAAAATTTAAACCGAAATACATCTGAATAAACCCAACACTATGGAAGAAAACGGTACTGCTTTAGACATTAGAGCCATTAATGCTAAAATTGAACATGAAAGTGCTTTTATTGAATTACTGACGTTGGAAATGAACAAAGTCATCGTAGGTCAAAAGCACATGGTAGAACGATTGCTGATTGGTCTTTTAGGACAAGGGCATATTTTGCTGGAAGGTGTTCCGGGTTTGGCCAAAACTTTAGCCATCAACACGCTTTCCCAAGCCGTTGACGGTAGTTTCAGCCGCATTCAGTTTACCCCGGATTTATTGCCGGCAGACGTTATAGGAACGATGATTTACAACGTAAAAGCCAACGACTTTTCCATCAAGAAAGGGCCGATTTTTGCCAACTTTGTCTTAGCGGATGAGATTAATCGTGCTCCGGCCAAAGTACAATCGGCACTGTTGGAAGCCATGCAGGAAAAACAAGTTACTATTGGAGATACTACGTTCAAGTTAGATAAACCGTTCTTGGTTTTGGCCACTCAAAACCCGATTGAACAAGAAGGAACCTATCCGTTGCCGGAGGCACAAGTCGATCGTTTCATGCTCAAAACCGTAATCGATTACCCAAAAATTGACGAAGAACGCATGGTAATTCGCCAAAATTTGAAAGGCACTTATGAAAAAGTGAACAAAGTGGTTACTACCGAGCAAATCTTGCGCGCACAAGAAGCCGTAAGAGAAGTATACATGGATGAAAAAATCGAAAAGTACATCCTAGATATCATTTTTGCTACGCGTTACCCTGAAAAATACAAATTAGACAGCTTGAAACCGCTGATTGGCTTTGGAGCTTCGCCGCGTGGTAGCATCAACTTGGCTACTGCCGCCAAATGTTACGCGTTTATCAAACGCCGTGGTTACGTAATTCCGGAAGACGTTCGCGCTGTGGTACACGATGTGTTACGTCACAGAATCGGAGTGACCTACGAAGCCGAAGCTGAAAACATTACCTCTGTTGACATCATCAACAAAATTGTAAACGAAATTGAAGTGCCTTAATTGTTCCGAGTTGTAAAGTTCCGAGTTCAAAGTTAATCGCTTAAACTCGAAACCCGAAACCCGAAACCCGAAACCCAATTATGGAAACCAAAGACCTTCTCAAAAAAGTTCGTAAAATCGAAATCAAAACCCGAAGATTGAGTGATCACATCTTTTCGGGCGAATACCACACGTCTTTCAAAGGCCGTGGAATGACGTTTTCGGAAGTGCGTCAGTACCAATTTGGCGATGATATTCGCGCCATCGACTGGAACGTAACCGCGCGCTACAACGAACCGTATGTGAAAGTTTTTGAAGAAGAACGCGAGCTAACGATGATGCTGATGGTAGACATCTCGGGCTCGGAAAGTTTCGGCACTCAAAACCAACTGAAAAGTGAAATTGTAACCGAAATTGCCGCTACTATGGCATTTTCTGCGACACAAAACAACGATAAAATCGGGCTGATTTTATTTTCAGACCAAATCGAATTATACATTCCGCCCAAAAAAGGAAAATCGCATGTGTTACGCATCATTCGAGAACTAATCGAGTTTGAACCGAAAAGCAAAAAAACCGATTTGTCACAAGCCTTAAAATTCTTATCAAGTACGCAAAAGAAAAAAGCCATAGTATTCGTCATCTCTGATTTTATGGTGGAAGACGATTACGAAAAAACCTTGAAAATAGCCGGAAAAAAACACGATATCACCGGTGTTCGCGTGTACGACGTCCGAGAAGAAAAAATGCCAAACATTGGTATGGTGGAAATGGAAGATGCGGAAACCGGGGAAATTTTAGTGGTCAATACCGCTTCTAAAAATGCGCGTTTGAGCTATGAAAAACAGTACCGAGACAAGGTGAATTATTTCAAAGATATTTTTTCCAAATGCGGATCAGGAACCGTAAATACTCGTGTGGATGAGAGTTATGTAACTAAGTTATTGGGGTATTTTAAATCGAGATAAGAAGAAATGAAAACGAAGTTAGTATTGATTTTAAGCTTATTATCGATTGCGGTTTGGTCACAACCCAAAGTGACGACGGCTGTTGACAGCGTCAAAAACAAGATCGGAGCCGAGTTCAAACTTTCCCTGAAAACCAACGTCGATACGCTTTCGAAAGTCAAATTTCCGGAAAGCAAATTCTTTGGCGCTTTGGAAGTATTGGAATCGTATAAAGTCGATACCGTTAAAAAAGGCGACCGCTATGAATTAATCAAAAAATACGGGCTGACGCAATTCGATTCCGGAAAATACACCATTCCGAGAATTCCGATCATCATCAACGGGAAAACGGTTTACTCTGATAGCCTTGCCATTGAAATCAGCGATGTCAAAGTGGATACTTTGAAGCAAAAAATGTTCGATATCAAAGACATTGCTACGGTGAAAAGCCCGATGGGCAATTGGTGGATTTATGTGTTAGTTGTAATCGGACTCATCGGATTGGGCTTTTTAATTTTCTATTTACTTAAAAATAGAAAACCAAAAGCCAAAGCAGAAGTTATTGTTTACAAAACACCAATCGAAAAAGCCACTACTTTACTGCAACAACTTGAAAGCAAAGAACTTTGGCAGAAAGGCGCCGTTAAAGATTACTATTCGGAGCTGACCGATATTGTCCGCAATTACATTGAAGAAGAAATCAAAATTCCGGCCATGGAAAGCACTACTTCAGAATTGATTGAAGGATTGCGCAAAGCCGCCAAACAAAAGAAACTCAAGCTTTCCAACGATACGGTTGAAAATTTAGAAAAAGTACTCCAACAAGCCGATTTGGTAAAATTTGCCAAAGTTACACCTATGGATTACGAAATTGAAGAAGACAAAAAACGCATTTCCAATACCATAGTCACCATTCACAAATCAATTCCGGAAGTAGTGGAAACCGAAGACGAATTAGCGCTTTGGAACGAACAACAAAAAGAAAAAGCCCGTTTAGAAAAACTGAAAAGAGAAAAGCGCAAAAAAATGGCCATTATTGTCGGCTCAGCAGCATTTTTGATTTTGGGAACACTTGGTTTTTTCGTTGCTACCAAAGGATTTGATTATGTAAAAGATAACCTGATTGGTCACCCAACCAAAGAATTGTTGGAAGGCGAATGGGTGTACAGCCAATATGGAAATCCGGGCGTTAAAATAGAAACGCCAAAAGTTTTGATGCGTCAAGATGCCTCGAAAATATTGCCGAAAAACGCCATGGCCTTGATCAAAGAAATGCAAATCTTTACATACGGCAGTATGATAGACGACTTTTATATTGGCGTATCTACCTCAACGTTCAAAGAAGAAACTAAAATCGATTTGGAACAAGCCGCAGAAGGCAGTATCAAAATATTCGAGACCCAAGGCGCAAGCAATATTTTGGTGAAAACCGAAGAATTCGACACCCAAAAAGGTATTACCGGTCGCAAAGCTTACGGAACCTTAAGTATGGTGGACAAAGTAAGCGGCAAATCGACCAAAATGTATTACGAAATTTTGATTTTCGCCCAAAGTAACGGTATCCAACAGATTACTGTTTTACAACGCGAAGACGATCAATACGCCAAGAAAATAGGCGAACGTATGTTGAATTCGGTAGAACTAAAAATAGCACAGTAATGAAAGACGTAAGCTTTTTGAATCCCGAGTTTTTCTGGTTGTTTTTGTTACTTCCGGTGGCCATTGCTTGGCTTTTTTGGAAAGGGAAAAAATCGTCGGCTACGCTCAAAATCAGTTCTGTGAAAGGGTTTAAAGCGGAAAAATCCATCGCTGCCAAATTAAAACCGTATCTGTTTGTGTTGCGTTTGTTGGCTTTGAGTTCATTAATTATTGCCATGGCGCGCCCAAGAAAAGTGGATATCAGCAGCCAAACCAAATCGACCAAAGGGGTTGATATTGTGATGGCGATTGACGTTTCAGGCAGTATGTTGGCCAAAGATTTGAAACCGAATCGCATGGAAGCCTTGAAAAAAGTAGCTTCCAATTTCGTGGAAGGCCGACCGAATGACCGCATCGGAATTGTAGTTTACGCTGCCGAAGCCTACACCAAAACACCGGTAACCAGTGATAAAGCAATAGTTCAGGACGCTATCAGAAGCATCAAATACGACAATGTATTGCAAGACGGAACCGGAATCGGAATGGGATTGACTACCGCTGTCAATCGCTTAAAAGACAGCAAAGCGAAAAGCAAAGTCATCATTTTATTGACCGACGGTGTGAACAATGCAGGTTTTATCGAACCCGAAACGGCGTCGCAAATCGCGAAAGAGTTCGGCATTAAAGTCTACACCATCGGTATCGGAACCAACGGTGATGCAATGTTTCCTTATGCTTACGCTCCGGGCGGCGGCTTTTTATTTCGCATGATGCCGGTAGAAATCGACGTAAACTTGCTGCAAACCATTGCTAAAAATACCGGCGGTAAATATTTCAGAGCCAACAACAACAGTAAATTGGAAGCCATTTATGCCGAAATTAATAAATTAGAAACCACCGAAATCCAAGAACTTCGATTCTACGATTACGATGAAAAATACCGTCCGTTTGTATGGATTGCCGGTTTGTTACTTTTATTGGAATTGGCGTTGCGCAATACAGTTTACAGAAGTTTTATATAATGCCTCATTGATTATGTACGAGTTAGAAGAAAAAGGATATTTTTATTGGTTAGCGGTTATTCCGGCACTAACGCTTCTTTTCTTGTATGTACAATACTGGAAACGCAAGAAGCAACGGGAATTTGGCGACTTAGGGTTGATCAAAAAACTAAGTCCGGAAAAGTCGGTTTTCAAACCGATTTTGAAATTAGTCGTGTTGCTTTTAGCCCTAACTTGTTTGATTGTTGGTTTGGTCAACCCGAAAATGGGCACCAAAATCGAAACCGTAAAACGCGAAGGTATCGATATCGTTTTTGCTATTGACGTTTCTAAAAGTATGCTGGCCGAAGATGTCGCGCCAAGTCGTTTGGAAAAAAGCAAGCAATTGGTTTCGCAAATCATCAATAATTTAGGCAGCGACCGTATCGGAATCATTGCTTACTCAGGCAGTGCGTTTCCGGTGTTGCCGATTACCACCGATTACAGCGTGGCCAAAATGTTTTTGCAAGGCATGAATCCCGGCATTATTTCGGCCCAAGGGACTTCCATCGACCAAGCAATAACCTTAGCCACTACGTTTGTAGATAAGAAAGAAAAGACAAACAAACTACTCATCATCATCAGCGACGGAGAAGACCACGCAGAAGGTTCGGTCGATGCAGCCGCAGAAGCCAAAAAAATTGGGATGAAAATCATTACCATAGGAGTAGGAAGTGAAAAAGGCGGACCGATTCCGCTCAAACGAAACGACGTAGTAGAATCGTTCCAACGCGACCAAAATGACGAAGTGGTCATCACCAAAAGAAATACCGAAATATTACGAGAAATAGCCAAAGCCACCGGCGGCGGATATGTAGACGGTAATTCAACCAAAGGTGTTTTGGATTATGTGAAAAATGCCTTAGATAACATCCAAAGAACCGAGTTTGAAAGCACACAAATGGCCGACTTCAAATCGCAGTTCCAATGGTTCTTAGGATTTGCATTCTTCTTGCTGTTTTTGGATGTTTTCTTGTTGGAGAAAAAAACCAAATGGGTAGAAAAAATGAATCTGTTTAACGAGAAAAATTAATGAAAAAGATATTGCTTTACGGTTTGCTCGTGACTTCTTTTTTGGCAAAAGCCCAAGAAAAAGAAGCAGATAAAAATTTGCCTCAAGGCAACGAAACCTTTGCCGAAAAAAAATACGCCGAAGCCGAAGCCGAATACCGTATATCAGAATCCAAAAATCCAAAAAAAGCTATCGCTTCATACAATTTGGGGAATGCTATTTACCGTCAAAATCAACCTAACGAGGCCAAATACCATTATGCAAAAGCCTTGAGCAATGCCAAAAACAAAGCAGATAAACACCGCATTTACCACAACCTTGGTAACATTTTGATGAAAGCCAAAGATTATTCCGGTGCGGTTGAAGCCTATAAAAATGCGTTGCGCAATAATCCGAGCGATGACGAAACCCGTTACAATTATGCTTTGGCGAAAAAGTTCTTAAAAGACAATCCTCCGAAGAAAAACGACGACAAGAGCAAAGACAAAAAAAACCAAAAGGAAGACCAGAAAAAGAACAAAGACCAACAAGACAATAAAGACAAGGACAAAAATAAGGATCAAAAAGACCAAAATAAAGATCAGAAAGACAAAGACCAAAACGGCAACAAACCACAACCGCAACCGGGCGGCGTTTCCAAACAACGTTTGCAAAACTTGCTCGATGCCGTAAACAATGAAGAGAAAAAAGTTCAGGATAAAGTCAACAAACAAAAAGTAAGAACCAACCCTAAAAAAGCCGAAAAAGACTGGTAAAACTATTGAAGATGAAAAGGATATTGCTATTACTGTTTTTGATTGCGCAATCGCTTTCTGCCCAAGTACAATTTGAGGCCAAGGTGAGCAAAAATACCTTGGGCATCAACGAACGCCTCCGCATCGAGTTCAATATGAATGCCGACGGTGATAACTTTGTAGCGCCTAATTTTGAAGCTTCGGGTTTTCGCGTCATTGGCGGACCAAGTCAATCCGTTAGCCAATCCTGGATTAACGGAAAGAGTTCTTTTAACAAGTCCTATATCTATATTTTATTGCCAACCCAAAAAGGGCAATTAACCATCAAACAAGCGGCTATCGAGATTAACGGTCAAATCTACAAAACGTCACCGGTGAAAATCAACGTGACCAATGCCGTTGAAATTCCGAAAGACCCTAACGAAGCGCCGGCCATAAGCGCCGATGATAACATTTATCTGGTGGCCGATATTTCGAAATCGAATCCGTACCTCAACGAACCGATTACTGTGGTGTACAAATTGTATTTCAGTTACAGCATTGGTATTTCGAATTGGCGCGAATTGAACAAACCCAAATACAACGATTTCTGGTCGCAAAATATCGATATCAAGCAACTGAAAGCCGAAGAAGGCATGTTTAAGGGTGAACGCTATCGCTATGTAGTGTTGCGAAAAACAGTACTCTATCCACAAAAATCAGGTAAATTGGAAATCGAACCATTATCACTCGACATCGATTGTCAAGTGCCGAGCAACCGACGCAATTTCTGGGGCCAACCCATCATGGTGGAAGACAGCAAACGCGTTTCGGCCGGGAGTAAAATCATTAATGTAAGAGCCTTGCCGGAAAGTGGCAAACCGGTTGATTTTTCCGGTGCTGTCGGGCAATTTGATTTCAAAGTGAATCCTTCTAAAACCACTTTAAAAAATGGAGAATCGTTAGACTTAACATTGAGTGTCATCGGAAAAGGCAACTTAAAACTGTTCTCTTTACCTAAACCGGTAGTGCCGACTGCTTTGGAAATGTATGATCCTGTACACGAGGAAAACGTAACCACACCTTTAACCGGTATGACCGGAAGAATCACGGATAAGTATACCATCATTCCGCAGTACAAAGGCAGTTACCAAATCAAACCGCTTAGTTTCAGTTATTTCGATTTGGCTTCGGGACGTTACAAGACCATTACTTCACAACCCATAACGATTACCGTTTTAGATGGTCCGAGTGTGGCTTCGGGAGAAAAATCCAACCCAACTGAAGTAACCAAAAACAAAGTGGAAGTGGCCAAATCTTTCGCTTTCATCAAACCAAAAACCAGCTTGAAATCGATGGAAAAAGAAGATTTCTTGGGTTCCGGTTTGTTTTATTCATTGGTAGCTTTGCCATTTTTGGCTATTCCGTTACTTATTGTTGGCCGACGCAGAAAACGCGCTATCGATAATGATGTGGTGGGCAATAAAATCAGAAAGTCGAATGCTCTGGCGAAGAAATATCTATCAGAAGCCAAAAAACATTTAGGTCAAAAAGAACCATTTTACATCGCTTTGGAAAAGGCGCTGCACAATTTTTTGAAAGCCAAATTGAACATCGAAACTTCCGACATGAGTAAGGAGAAAATAAGGGAGATTCTAACGGAAAGAAATGCACAACCGGAAACCATCTCCGAATTTATCACCTTGACCGAAAACTGCGAATTTGCACGATACGCGCCGTCTTCTGACACCGCCATTCAGCAAGATTATGAAAAGGCAGTTGAAATCATCTCTAATTTGGAAAAACAACTCAAATAAGATAAGATCATGAAAAAGATATTCCTGTTGTTTTTAATTTTTTCCGGTGTTTTAAGAGCCGAATCACCTGTACCGCCCGCAACCTCTTCCTTTGAAGAAGGCAACCAATATTACCAAAAGGAAAATTACAAAGCCGCTGTTGCGAGTTATGAAAGCATTATTAATTCCGGTCAAGAATCGGCCGAAGTATATTTTAATTTAGGCAATGCGTATTATAAATTGCATCAAGTGGCGCCGGCAATTTACAATTACGAAAAAGCGTTGTTGCTTAACCCGAATGACGAAGAAATCAAAACCAACCTCGATTTTGCCCGAAAAATGACCATTGATGACATCAAGGTGATTCCGAAAGTAGGCTTTCACAAACTAATCTCTGATTTTACCTCGAGTTATTATTACGATACTTGGGCTTGGATAGCGGTAGTTTTTGCCTTCTTATTTCTAGCCTTTTTTGCTGGGTATTACTTTTCGCAACAAGCAGTAGTAAAGCGGATTTTCTTCTTCGGCATGTTTGTATGGATTTTAGGTATCGGCTTGGCCGCAAGTTCCGGATTTTATGAGAAAAACCGAATGAACAACGAAAAACCGGCCATCATTTTCGCAGAAGCTACGGCTTTGAAAAACGAACCAAAAGTAAATAGTCCTGATGCTACCGTTTTACATGAAGGAACCAAAGTGTACATCTTGGAAAGCATCGCCAATTGGAAAAAAGTCGAACTCACCGACGAAACCACCGGTTGGATAGAGGAAAGCGCAATTAAAGAGATTAAGAATTAGTGGTCTGTGGTCCGCAATTAAAGGTTAGTATGATTATCTTTGCCAACCTAATTACGATTTGAATATTAAATCTGATATTTAAAATCTAAAATCTAATATTGCTGTGTCAAGAGACGAACAATTAAAACAACGCTGGGAAAAAGTGGTGCATCTCCTTTCCAATCAGTTTGCTGATGGAGAAATGCTCGATTTAGATGCCATTATATACTTAATTGGAGTACAAGAACTCGGAAAAGTACACCAAACCTTCAAAAAAGACGAGAAACTTAACCTGATGCACATCGCCATTTGTCGATTGCTCGAACCTTACGGTTATTACGAATTCGACTATTTCGACAAAGACGGTTGGCCGCATTATAAAGTTAAAGAAGCCTTACCACCATTAAAAGCCGGCGAACAATCGGTTTTAATGAAAGAAGCGATTGTGAACTATTTTTTAGAAAGAGAAGTGATTGAGTAATAGTCGCAGCTTGCAGTCACAGTAATCAGTCCGATATTTACTGAAAACTGAGACTGAGACTGGTAACTTTCAATAAAAAAATCGCTATTTTTGCCCCTTCAAAGTACGACCGATGATAGACAAGATTAAAGAACATATTGAAGAAGCTAAAGCGTTCAATGCCAAAAACAAAGAAGCTTTAGAACAATTCCGCATTAAATATTTGGGTAGTAAAGGTTTATTAAAAGAACTTTTTACCGAATTCAAAAATATCCCGAACGACCAGAAAAAAGACTTCGGGCAGGTAATCAACACCCTGAAAACGGTGGCTGAAGAAAAGGTAAAAGCCATTCAGGAAGAATTGGAAAGCAAAGAAGAAGTAAAAGGTTTCTATGGCGATTTAACGCGTCCTGCTGAGCCGATTTCGATTGGTTCTCGCCATCCGATATCCATTGTAAAAAACCAAATCATTGATATTTTCTCGACCATCGGATTCAACGTTTCCGAAGGTCCGGAAATTGAAGACGATTGGCACAATTTTACCGCGTTGAACTTACCGGAATACCATCCGGCGAGAGATATGCAAGACACGTTTTTCATCCAAACCAATCCCGATGTATTGTTAAGAACACACACTTCATCGGTTCAGGTGCGTTATATGGAAAATAATAAACCGCCTATTCGTACCATTTCTCCGGGAAGAGTTTTCCGTAACGAAGCCGTTTCTTCACGTTCGCACTGTATTTTCCACCAAGTCGAAGGTTTGTACATAGACAAAGATGTATCGTTTGCCGACTTAAAGCAAACCCTTTTATACTTCACTAAAGAAATGTTCGGTAAGTCAAAAATCCGTTTGAGACCGAGTTATTTCCCATTCACCGAACCAAGTGCTGAAGTTGATATTTACTGGGGATTAAAAACCGAAACCGATTACCGCATTACCAAAGGAACCGGTTGGTTGGAAATTATGGGTTGCGGTATGGTGGATCCGAATGTATTGAAAAACTGTGGCATCAATCCGGAAGAATACAACGGTTTTGCCTTTGGAATGGGTATCGAGCGTATCGCTATGTTATTGTACCAAATTGGCGACATCCGTATGTTCTATGAAAATGACGTTCGTTTCTTGGAGCAATTCAAGTCGAGTATATAATTAAAAGTAAAAAGGGATAAGAGAAAAGGCATAAGAACTTTTTACTTATCCCTTTTCTCTTATCCCTTATCCCTAAACAATGAAAGCAGACATCACCATCCCAAAAGTAGAAAACGTATTCCTGGCCGCCGTTCAAGAATGGAGCGACGACTTTATGGAAAAGGTTTGGTATGTGTATTTGATTAACGACTCCGACTTCGATTTAGACTCTGTAATGGTCGTTTCTAAGGCTTTTGGTACGATTGATGGGGAAATGAAAAAAACGTCGCTCCTGCGTCACGCATTTATGCAAGTGCCATCGGTTTCAGCCGTTAAAATAGAAATGGTGGAAAAAAGCGTATTGGAACTCAACAACGAGTTTATGGTGACTTATTTTATCGGCAACACTTTATACGATAAGAAGTTCACTTTCCGTAAAAACATGATTAACGAGCGTGCTACAGAAGAAGTGCCTATTTTGTTTGTGAACGGCGTTATCGTGAGATAATTATTGTTTATCCGAGCGTTTCAGCTTTTCTTTCCAGCCCATATAACCCAAAACAAAGATTCCCATAGCTAAGAAACCACCGGCTCGAACATAAAAATCTCTTGAAGCTAACTGTTCCGCCAAAGGTTTTTCTTTGATTTCAAATAGCGTCATGAAAACGGTCATGAAGATTCCCCAAAACATCCCGTATTTCAACTGGTATTTCCAACGCCCGCTCATCTTAGTCCAGTTTTTCGGTTAGTTTTTTGAATACTTTTTTGGCTTCTTTGCCTTCGTATAAAACCTCATATACCGCATCAATGATTGGTGTTTTGGCCTTATAGTCTTGGTTGAGTTTGTAAGCGCTTTTTACGGCGTAATAGCCTTCGGCCACCATACTCATTTCGTGTTGCGCCGCCTGAACGGTATAGCCTTTACCAATCATCTTCCCAAACATACGGTTTCGGGAAAAAACAGAATAACCGGTTACCAACAAATCGCCCAAATAAGCTGAATTGTTGATATTTCGCTTCATCTTGTGCACTTTCTTAATGAATCGCTTCATCTCTCGTATAGCATTACTCATAATCACCGATTGGAAATTATCGCCATAACCCAAACCATGTGCAATTCCGGCGGCAATAGCATAAATGTTTTTCAACATCGCTGCATATTCGGTACCAATGATATCGTCGGAAATTTTGGTTTTGATAAAATGGCAACTCAAATGATTGGCTACTACTTTAGCTTTTTCTGAATCGGCGCAAGCAATAGTCAAATAGGAAAGTCTTTCTAAGGCGACTTCTTCCGCATGACACGGTCCGGTGATAACGCCTATATTGTCATAAGGTATATCGAAATTTTTATGGAAATGTTCACCAACTATCAAAAAAGTTTCAGGAACAATTCCTTTAATGGCTGAGAAAATCACTTTGCCTTTTAAATCGACGGTTAATTTCTCTAACTCTTTACTTAAAAAAGCAGATGGTATAGCAAAAATGAGGTAATCTGCATAAGCTATGGCTTCGTTTATATCACTGGTGAGTCGTAATTTTTTAGTATCAAACTCAACCGAACTCAAGTAATTAGGATTGTGCTTTTCTGCTTTTAAATGGTCTATGGCCGATTGGCTTCTCATATACCAAGCAATTTCAGGTAAGTTTACGCATAGCATCTTGGCTATGGCTGTAGCCCAACTTCCGCCGCCTATTACAGCAAATTTTGGTGAATTATTCATAAGAGATTCTTTTTTACTGTCCAAAAATAGTCAATTTTAAATGATATAACTTATGTTTTACTTACAGGTTTTGATTTAGTTTTTTGTAATATTATATTTATATATTTTATAATAATATGCATTTCATCGATTTTTTTGTTTACTTCATAGATATAATTACTATTTTAGCAGTCCTAAATCTACAAAAAATATGACATCAAAATCTTTACTTTTGTTTATGGGCGCCTTAGCCTTGACAATGACCTCGTGTGAAACAGAAAATGTTTCAGAAACTAATGCTACAGCTCGCCAAGCTTCAATGACTACAGCCGTAGCAGCAGCACCAATAGACAACCTAACTCCGTGTGCGCACAGTGAATTACTAGCCGGACAGCGATACGATGCCGGTGACATTAAAGTGTATTTTGACCAAGATAATCTTTATGTTGAATACCAAGCCAGTATCAATTGGCATTTGAGAAAAACACATCTCTATGTTGGCGATCAAAGATTAATTCCGCTAACCAGATTGGGTAATCCTAATGTTGAATTTTTCCCAATCCAACAAACACTCAGCGAAGGTACACAAACCGTAATGTACACATTTCCTAAAACCAACTTGAGAAAATGTTTTATAATCTCAGCGTATGCAGAGGTTTACAAAACCGATTCGAGTGGTGAAATCGTACAAGTGGAAAGCGCTTGGTCTACCGGAGAACGCTTCAACGAAGATGGCTGGGGCATGTACTTTGACGTTTGCCAGTCGGATTGTTCGAACTAACTGACATCGCAATATAAAAAAAGCCTTCTTAATGAAGGCTTTTTTTATTAGTAACTCATTTCGACTATGGTTTTTACTTTGTCTATAGTCACATTTTGTTTTTCTCCTAAGGCTTTCCAACCTCTTTCCTCAAAACGATTCACAATAAAATCGGCGGTTTCTTGATAGTTTTCGGTATTTTCTGATAATCTGGTTTTCATGCCCATGATATGGAAAAAAGCTACTGTTTTGTCAATGGCCTGTTGGGCAATTTCATCTTCACTATTGCCTTCTATATTCCAAACCCTTTTTCCGTATTGCGCTAATTTTTCTTTTTTAGAATCAAACATCACTCGGTACAAATTAGGACCAATAATCGCCAACGTTCTCGCGTGATCAATTTCGTATAAAGCGGTCAATTCGTGTCCAATCATGTGCGTTGCCCAATCGCTCGGTACACCTTTTTGGATTAAACCGTTTAAGGCCATAGTGGCGCACCACATGTAGTTGGAAGCCAATTTGTAGTCGGTTGGATTTTCGGCTACGTCCGGTCCAATTTCGATTAAAGTTTGGAGTATGCTTTCGGCAAATCGATCTTGTAAAAAGGCGTCATGCGGATAAGTCAGGTATTGCTCCATTACGTGTGTAAAAGCATCTACAACACCGTTTTGAATTTGTCTTTTAGGCAAAGAAGCAATTACTGATGGATCGCAAATAGAAAACTTAGGAAACAAAGCGCTTCCGCCTAATGTTAATTTTTCTTGAGTGGCTTCAATGGTAACAACAGCACCGGAATTCATCTCACTGCCGGTTGCGGGTAAGGTGAGCACTGTTCCGAAAGGAATCACTTTAGTCACATCGGTAAACAATACTCTGTTTTTAAGAATTTCAATAGGGTCGCCTTCGTAGTTTACGGCTCCTGAGATGAACTTAACGCCGTCAATAACACTTCCGCCGCCAACTGCCAAAATAAAATTAAGGTTTTGCTCACGGATGATTTCTACAGCCTTCATCAAGGTTTCAAAACGCGGATTAGGCTCAATTCCACCAAATTCAATGACTTCAAAGCCATCCAAAGCAGCTTTTACCTGATCGTAAACACCGTTTTTAAAAATACTGCCACCACCATAAGCCAACAAAACTTTGGCATTTTGAGGCACTAAGGTAGCCAGTTTTTGTGTTTGGTCTTTCCCGAAAACGTATTGTGTCGGGTTGTATAATTCGAAATTTAACATGCTTGTGTAATTTTAGAACACAAAGTTACAAAAGCAGTAAACGAACAACTGATAAAAGTATGTTAAGTTATCGGCGGTAAAAATTGTTGTGGTCTACGTATTCCCAAACGTTATGCGGCAATAACGGTCTGATGTTCTTTTTATTTTTGATGTTTTCTCGGATAAACGTGGAGGAGATTTCCACTATCGGAGCATCAATCCAATGCACTCTTGGATGATCTTTTAAAGTCAGATTTTCAGCTTCTTCCGACACTCTGGGGTAAATGTAAATGTCGTGATGTTGCAAAATGTACTCGTAGTTTTTCCATTTGTGCAACGATTTCAAATTGTCTTCACCCATAATTAAAGAAAACTCATGTTGTGGATACTTCTCCATCAAATGCGCTAGCGTATTGACGGTATAATTCGGCTGCGGCAATTTGAATTCGATATCGGAAGGTTTAATTTTAGGATAATCTTCGGTAGCCAATCGGACCAAATGCAACCGTTGATAATCATCGAGCAAAGTGTTCTTCTGCTTTAAAGGATTATGCGGCGTAACCACCATCCAAATTTGTTCTAAATCGGAATGCTCCGCCATGTGGTTAGCGATAATCAAATGACCTACGTGTATAGGGTTAAAAGTGCCGAAATAGAGACCGATCTTCATATTCGAGGGATAAGGGAAAAGGGAAAAGGGATAAGTAAATTTTCTTATGCCTTTTCCTTTATCTCTTTTGACTTATTTTACAAATTCTTTTACTAATTCATACGCCTCTTGCTTAGCCACATCTAGATCATAATTCTTAATAATGACATCAAACTGTGGCGCGGTGGCCAATTCTACGTGGGCTTTGGCAATTCTCATATTGATTTTATCATCGCTTTCAGTTGAACGTTCTTTTAGGCGACGTTTCAATTCGTCTACACTGGGCGGCTTCACAAAAACAGCCAAAGTCTCTTGGGGAAATTTCGATTTGATTCGCAATCCTCCGGCTACATCGATATCAAAAATCACGTTCTTTCCTTCTGCCCAGATGCGTTCCACTTCGCTTTTTAAAGTCCCGTAAAAATTGTCGCGATACACTTCTTCCCATTCGATAAAATCTTCGGCTTTGATGTGTTTTTTGAAATCGGCAATCGACATAAAATAGTAATCTTTTCCGTGTTGTTCTTCGCCTCGAGGTGCGCGCGTTGCTGCCGAAATCGAGAATTCCAGATTCAACTCAGGTTGTGCTAATAAATGCCTTACTATGGTGGTTTTCCCCGAACCCGACGGCGCAGAGAATACTAATAATTTTCCTTTGTTCATGGTAGATAGCGGTTTGCTGTAAGCTTATAACTTTTTATAATACGTTTAAAACCTGTTCCTTAATTTTCTCCAACTCATCTTTCATCATTACCACCAATTTTTGCATTTCTGCATGGTTGGATTTCGAACCCATAGTGTTGATTTCTCTACCCATTTCCTGAGTAATAAAACCTAATTTTCTGCCATTGGCTTCCGTTCCGGCTAAGGTTTCGATGAAATAATTCAGGTGGTTTTCCAAACGTACTTTTTCTTCGGTGATATCGTACTTTTCGAGGTAAAAAATCAATTCTTGTTCAAAACGATTTTCATCTACATTCTCTTTCAATTCAGATAAAGCCGTTCTCAATCGGGTTTTCACCGTTTCCACGCGTTCAGCATCATAGGCCACAGCATTGTTCATCAAGGTCAAAATATTGGCAATGCGATGTAAAAATTCTTTTTCAAGCGACACACCTTCGTCTTTGCGAAACTGCACAATATTAGCTAAAGCTTCATCGATAACAGTTTGGATTTGCTGCCATTCGTTTTCATCAATTTCATCGCGCTCGGTTTTTAAAGCATCCGGCATTCTGACGGCCATTTTCATCAATTCGGTTTCATCGGCATTCGGAATCACAGCTTTCATTTGGTTGATGTAACCTTTTACTATCGGCACATTAATTTTGGAAGATGTTTCTTCTCCGGTAACTTCAACATAAAGCGAAAAATCGATTTTGCCGCGTTCCAATCGCTGCGAAATTTGGTTGCGCAAACCCAACTCCATTTCTCTGAATACAGAAGGCATGCGGGTATTTAAGTCTAAGCCTTTGCTGTTAAGCGATTTGATTTCTACGGTAATTTTTTTGGTCGGCAATTGCAAAGTAGCTTTCCCGAAACCGGTCATGGATTGTATCATAAATGTTGTAAAATGTTCTCAAAGATAAATAAAAGTTTGCAGTCGCAGTTTACTGTTTTATCTGAGACTGAGACTTCTTTTTCTGTAGTACCAAATAAACCCCAACAAATATCAAAACGGCCGATAAAACCTTCACTAAAGTAAGTTCATCTTTACCTACACTCATAGCGAAAATCGTGGCAAAAAGCGGTTGCAGGTAAATAAAAACGGCTACCGTTGTCGGCTTTAATTCGCGCATGGAAACCAAGTTGAGCAAATACGTCATAAATGTGGTAAAAACCACTACAAAACCTATTTCCCACAAGATTACCGAAGGCAAGTTTTGCCACTGAATCTCTTGGTATTCGCTCCAACCAAACGGAAGCACCATCAGCAAACCAAAGGTGTAAATCCACTTTACAAAAGTGAAAGCGTTGTATTTGTCCATCAGTTTTTTCACGATAATCAGGTAAAAACCATAGGACACGGCATTGATAAAAACCAACAAATTCCCCAAAGGCGCATTGGTGGCGCTGCCCATCGATTTACCGTATAATATCAGAAATCCGGTGCCGAATAAGCCGAGGAAAATGCCAATGATTTTTCGTGCTTCCATCCTTTCTTTCATCAATATCGACGACAAGATTAACACGATAATCGGTGTAGTCACCATAATCACCGCGCCGGAAATAGGCGAGGTATAGCTCAGTCCTTTGAAAAAAGTGAGCATGTTCAACGCTACGCCAAACAAAGCTGCCGCAATAATTCGGGGAAAATCTGAGCGCTGGATTTTTTCCTTCGGTCCAAAAAAGGAAACCAACCAAAACAAAACGGTAGCACCTAAAACCCGAAGCAAAATAAAGCCGTAAGGTTTTACGAAAGTCGGCATCACATCTTTAGCAATGGTAAACGAAACGCCATAGATAATTGACACAAAAGTGGCGGCCAACAAAGCCCAATTGCGCTTACTCATGCGATAAAAAAGCGATGGCTTGTTGGACTACTTTCGGACTATTGCCTACAAAAATTTGCCCATCGGCTATAATCACCGGTCGCGATAAAAAAGTGTAGTGTTCCAAGATATATCTTTTAAAATCGGCTTCCGACAACTTTTCATCTTTCAAACCCATTTCTTTATACAAAGTCGCTCTTTTACTGAAAAGCGCTTCATAACTGCCCGCCATTTGCGCCATTTCTTCCACTTGCTTTACCGTCATCGGTTCGGTTTTAATGTCTTGCAGCTGAAAAGTCTCCAACTGTGGCAACGATTTTAAAATACGTTGACAGGTGCTGCAAGTTTTGAGGTGGTATATTTTTCGCATGGCTAAAAGTTTAACAATTCCAGCCACAAAAATACGTGGTTATGGCTTGGCAAATTCGTATTTTTATCAAAAAAAATTATGGACGCATCATTTAAAATCTGGGAAACCAACCGACACTTGTACTTGAAGCTGATCAACAATTATTCGTTGGAACAGCTCAACAAAATTCCCGATGGTTTCAGCAACAACTTAATTTGGAATTTAGGCCATATCATCGTGGCGCAACAAGGTTTGGTGTATCGTCTTTCGGGATTGCCGGTGAACGTTTCCGAGGTAATGACCAACACCTACAAAAACGGTTCCAAACCTAACGGACAAACCACGCAAGCAGAAGTAGACGAACTCAAAGAATTGTTGATTGCCCTGATGGAACAAACCAAAACCGATTTCGCTGCCGGAAAGTTTCAAAATTATACCGAATACACTACCGGAACCGGATTCCATTTGGCGTCGACTAAAGAGGCTATCGAATTCAACAACTATCACGAAGCCATGCATTTAGGCTTTATGATGAATATCCGAAAGTTTATTTAGAAGCTAATCCGGCTATACGCTCTATCTTTTTTACTTTTGCCAAAGCAAAAAAGGATGCCGCTGCTATCCGGGCTATAAAACAAAAAACTACCTTTGACAAAATTTTTATTAAAATGAAGTTTAATACCAAAGTCATACATGGTAACCAACACCATGAAGAAGTAACCGGAGCCGTAATGCCACCGGTATTTCAAACCTCAACTTATGCCCAAGTTTCTCCCGGGAAACCAGTAGGGGATTACGAGTATTCTCGTGCTGCCAATCCAACACGTCAAGCCTTAGAAGATGCTTTAGCCAGTATCGAAGGCGGCGCACGCGGTTTGGCTTTTGCTTCAGGATTAGCAGCAACCGACTGTTTGTTGCGTATGTTCAAAGCCGGTGACGAAATCATCGCTATGGACGATTTGTACGGCGGAACCTATCGCTTATTTACCCGTTTGTACAACAACAGCGGTATCAAGTTCCACTTTGTGGACATGACCGATTTAGACAAACTCCAGTCGTTAATCAACGAAAACACCAAATTGGTTTGGGTAGAAACACCTACCAATCCGTTGATGAAATTGGCCGACATTGCGGAAATTGCCAAAATCACAAAAAAACATAACATTTTATTTGCTGTAGACAATACTTTTGCGACGCCATATTTGCAAAAGCCTTTGGATTTAGGTGCCGATATCGTAATGCACTCGGCTACTAAATATTTGGGCGGACACAGTGATGTAATTGCCGGTGCTTTGATCATCAAAGACAAAGCCTTGGGCGATGAATTGCACTTCAAACAATTTGCTACCGGCGGAACTTTAGGACCAATGGATAGTTTCCTGGTATTGCGCGGTATCAAAACCTTGCATTTGCGTGTACAAAGACACTGTGAAAACGGGGAAAAAGTAGCTAACTTTTTGGCCAATCATCCTGAAGTAGACAAAGTATTCTATCCCGGATTACCGGATCATCCGTTCCATGCTATTGCTAAAAAACAAATGAGTGGATTTGGCGGTATGGTTTCCTTTACCTTCAAATCAGGTAAAAAAGAAGACGCAATTGCATTCTTAGAAAAGGTAAAAGTATTCACTTTAGCCGAATCATTAGGCGGTGTAGAATCGTTGGCCAATCATCCGGCTTTGATGACACACGCTTCGATTCCGGAAGACAAACGCAAAGAAGTAGGCATCACCGATGACTTAGTTCGTTTAAGTGTTGGTGTAGAAGACATAGATGATTTGTTGGCCGACTTAGAACAGGCTTTCCGATAAAACAAAAAAGCGCCGATTTTCGGCGCTTTTTTTATACTTTTTTCTAAACTAGAAGCCATAATTTACGCCAACTCCTATCACTTGTCGGGTTTGGAAACCTGAAAAGGCGTTGTCATCATAAATCGTTTGGAACGCAAAATTTGTCGTAAGGTATTTGTTTACTTTCATGACAATGTTGAGCGTGTAATCGATATCAATGTTATAAGGTTCTTCCAAATAGTTGGTGTAAGACGTAAAAATATTTTCTGCTGTTACATTCTCCATGATATTGAACTTGTAATAAGCATTGACCGCAGCTCCAAACTCGTAACGCGAATTAGCTCCCTGTGCCACCCCGAAAGCCGGGCCAAGTTCTGTAAAATGCTTGTGAACCATGATTACCTTAGAAGTTGCCGGCGCTACGTTAATCTTTAAATTGTCGTTCTTTTTCCACATCATACCCGGACCGAATTGAGTAAATGTTGGTGAAAGAAAATGCGAAATTTTAACCGAGCTATTGGCCGGATCAAAACCGGAATCAAACTGGGTTTTAAAGTTAAAAAAGAACGAGTAATACCATTCGCCCGAAGCTTTTTTCCCTAACAAAGAGTTGAATTCAAATCGGTCATCTGTTTTACGCAAATCTTGACCGGAAATCTTAGTTAAACCATAATTGGCATTCAATTTATTGTCCCATGTCCAAGTATCACTTTTATAATTGAAATCGTATTTCAATCCCATATTCCCTGAAATACTGGTTTGTCCACCGGCCAACCAATTGTCAAAACTAGCTTGGTTAGCTAAAAAGGTAAATACGCCTTTTTTCTCCCAACCATTAGGTTTTTCTTCCTGAATTTTAGCAATGGTTTCTTCTGTCTTTTTTAAAAGTTCTTTTTCACTGACTTGTGCTTGGGTAATGCTTACCATCAATACAGCGGCAAGGGCTAAGCGAAG
Organism: Flavobacterium cheonhonense; assembly: GCF_035671315.1. Taxonomy (NCBI): domain Bacteria; kingdom Pseudomonadati; phylum Bacteroidota; class Flavobacteriia; order Flavobacteriales; family Flavobacteriaceae; genus Flavobacterium; species Flavobacterium cheonhonense. Next base: position 630,965 of record NZ_JAXAVY010000001.1, on the reverse strand, counting down.
TGTTTTCATTTTCATTCCAAAAAAATTTGCCGCAAAGGTAAGATTTCCTTGCGGCATTTTCAAATGATTCTATTTGGCTTTTTTATAGAGTGGTACAGCCGAGCAGGCTTCGCCGTACATGATACTTTTGGCAAAAGGTTGGAGTTTTTGAACCACCATAATATAGGCGCTTTCCGGGACTGGTTTTTTGGAACAACCTTTAATGATTACCGGTTTATCCTGATATACAGCATAATCCAGCGTTGGTAAAATTTCCTGATACAAAGCGGTATTCAAATCGGCTATAGTACCTAAGACCACTTTTTTAGCAAACGGCGTTAAATAGGTAGTGACTAAAATAGTAGCCCAAGCCGGCACTATGGCATCGGTGGAACAATGTATGGCTACAAAATGATTTTGGTATTGCGTCCAATCGTGATTTTTTAAGGCTTCCCTAAAGTCTTTTTCTTTTAGTAAAAACCCTTCCAACAACCATTGTGCAAGGTCGATTTGTGTGCGAGTGCCAACAGGATAATAATCTTCCAAATCGAATACCTCGAGTGCGGAGTTGGCTACTCTGTTGATGATTTCGTCCATAGTTAAGTTTGTGGTTTATGGTTTGTGATTAGAAAAGATAAACCGTAAACCTCTTAAAGCATTCCTAATTCTAACTTAGCTTCTTCGCTCATTAAATCTTTGCTCCAAGGCGGATCGAAAGTGATTTCCACTTCGCAGGATTTTACGGCTTCTATTTTAGTGATTTTTTCTTCCACTTCGCGCGGTAAAGTCTCGGCTACCGGACAGTTGGGTGAGGTTAAAGTCATTAATACTTTCACTTCATTGTCTTCGTTAATCATTACATCATAGATTAACCCTAATTCGTAAATATCAACCGGTATTTCAGGATCGTAAATGCCTTTGAGTACTTTGACTACGTTTTCGCCTAAATTGATATCGTCTTTAAATTCTTCCATAGTTTTTTAATTTTTTGCATTGAATGCCAAAGCATACATTTTCAGTTTTTTAATCATTGACACCAAACCATTGGCTCGTGTGGGTGACAAATGTTCTTTGAGTCCGATTTCGTCTATAAAATCGGTATTCGCGTCTAAAATTGCCGAAGCTTTTTGATTGGAAAAAGCGCGAATTAAAATAGCGATGATGCCTTTGGTTAAAATAGCATCACTGTCGGCGGTAAAAACCACTTTATCGCCTTGTAGTTCGGCGTGTACCCAAACTTTAGATTGACAGCCTTGGATGATATTGTCTTCGGTTTTGTATTGTTCTTCGATTAGAGGCAATGATTTCCCTAATTCGATGATGTACTCGTAGCGCTGCATCCAGTCGTCAAACATGGAAAATTCGTCTACGATTTCGTCTTGTATTTCTTTAATGCTCATTCTTCTTTTTCTTTGGCCAAAGCTACAATTTTATTGACTAATTTTTCGATTTCGGCCGGCGGATGACCATGATCAAAATCGGTGGTTTCATACTCTTTGTCTTGGTATTTGATTTTTAAATTGGCAATCGCTGCGCCGTCGTAAAATCGCTTTTGAGTTGGGTCTTTTAATTTAGGAATTTCATCCAAATTAATTTTGCCGAAAGCCTTTACCAATTCCGCCCAATCGGTATCAGAGATATTAATTTCTTCAGGAGATTTTGTCCCGTTTCGATCTCTTGAAACGGTTAACTTTTGATTCCTAATAACCACTTGTTGATAAAATCCTCTACTGCTGGCCGTGTACTGAATGGTGGTATTGGTCAACTCGTTTTGGGCTTCGTTGGTACAGCTTTTCGATAGGAAAAGGGTCAAAAAAATCAGTGTTATTGTTTTCATAGTTTTATTGTTTAGCCCGGATTCCTTCGGCAGTCACTTCGTTCGTGTGCAGCGGCATCCTTTTTTAATTTGATAAATTAAAAAAGATAGAGCGGATAGCCGGAATTAGCTCCTAATAATTTAACTCAACATCATTTGGGCCTTTTTAACAGCCTCGACCATGGCATCAATTTCTTCTTTGGTGTTGTAAAAGGCGAAACTCGCTCTAATCGTGCCCGGAATTTTGAAATAATCCATGATCGGTTGGGCGCAATGATGCCCGGTGCGCACCGCTATTCCTAACTTATCGATAATTGTGCCAATATCGTAAGGATGTATGCCTTCGATGTTAAACGAAATTACGGAAGTTTTATGTTCCGCCGTTCCGTAAATTTTCAAACCGTTTATGGCCGATAATTTTTCGGTGGCGTATGTCAACAATTCGTGTTCGTATTGGGCGATATGGTCAAATCCGATGCCGTTTAAATAATCTACTGCGGTTCCCAAAACAATACCTCCGGCTATGTTGGGCGTTCCGGCTTCAAATTTGTGCGGCAAATCGGCATAAGTGGTTTTTTCAAAACTTACGGTGGCTATCATTTCACCGCCGCCTTGATACGGTGGCAATTTTCGAAGCCTATCTTCTTTACCGTAGAGAATTCCCGTTCCGGTTGGTCCGCAAATTTTATGACCGGAAAACACGTAAAAATCACAATCCAAATCTTGCACATCAGGTTTTAAATGTGGTGTGGCTTGAGCACCATCGATTAAAACAGCAGCGCCCACTTGGTGCGCTTTGGCTATCATTTCCTTGATAGGATTAATGGTTCCTAAAGCGTTTGAAATATGATTTACGGTTACGATTTTGGTTTTGTCCGAAAGCAATTTGTCGTATTCCGACTGTATCAATTCGCCTTGTTCATTCATGGGAATGACTTTAAGCGTGGCACCGGTTCTTTCACAAAGCATTTGCCAAGGCACAATATTGCTATGGTGTTCCAGGGCAGAAACCAATACTTCATCACCAACTTTTAACAGCGAGGCAAAACCATTAGCAACAGCGTTGATACCATGAGTAGTTCCGGAAGTAAAAATCACTTCATGCGCATGTTTGGCGTTGATGTGGTTTTGGATTTTGCCACGAGAGACTTCGTAGGCATCGGTAGCCAATTGACTTAGGGTATGGACGCCGCGGTGAATGTTAGCGTTGATTTCTTGGTAATATTGAGCAATCGCATCAATCACGACTTGTGGCTTTTGCGAGGTGGCGCCGTTGTCAAAATAAACGAGCGGTTTACCGTTTACTTTTTGAGAAAGTATCGGGAAATCGGCTCTGATTTTTTGGATGTCTAACATGGTATTATTTAGAAAAATTCTAAATACAAAAGTAGTTAAAATGAGTTGTTTATTTGCTAAACAAATATTAATATTTTGTGATAGTAAACCCTGTAAGTTGTGTAAGAAAACAGTAGCTTAAATGAACTTTCGTGACTTATATGGTTCAAATTTTATAAATTGCTGGAAAAATCATTTGCCATGAAAAAATTTCTGAAAGTTTTTGCTGTTTTATTGTTGATTGCTTTAGTTTATTTGCGCATCGAAATTTATCCGCAATTGGACATTATCACCGGGTTTTCAGCTAAAAGTGTGGCTTCCGGACATTTTATTGATGGTCGAACTTTGGAAACCATTCAACAAGGTGACAACGACATTAACAAAGTCGATTGGGCTACCAATACAATAGATGAAAATGAAAAAAGTGTCTTGTCGAAAGTGTACGGATTAAAAGCACGCAAAGCCATTTACCGCGAAGGATTAGGCGCCACGTTAATCAACGACGATTTTGATGTTACTAAGCCTTATAACGTTCCGAAAAGAAGTTTATCCCAAAGCGATTTACCTTATCCTTATGGAAACGGGAATCCGGTAGATACCAGTTTTGCCGAATTAGATGTTTTCCAACTGCAAAAAGCTGTAGAAAAAGCCTTTGACAAAGAGGGCGAAAAGAACAAAAGAACCCGCGCAGTAGTTGTGTTGTACAAAGGCCGTTTGGTGGCTGAGAAATACAGTCCGGGTTTTAGAGCAACTTCTAAAATCTTGGGTTGGTCGATGACCAAAAGTTTGACGGCGACTTACTTTGGTATCCTCCAAAAGCAAGGGAAAATCGACATTATGAAACCGGCTCCGATTGCTGCTTGGAAAAACGACGAGCGCGCTAAAATTACCATCAACGACTTGCTACACATGAACTCTGGTTTGGAATGGGAAGAAGATTACGGCAAGATTTCCGATGTGACCAAAATGTTGTTTACGGCAGAAGATATGACCAAACCTCAAATTGACAAACCTTTGGTGGGCAAACCGAATGCGTCGTGGAATTACTCGTCGGGAACGACGAATTTGTTGTCGGGTATATTGCGTCAGCAATTCAAAACACACCAGGAATATTTGGATTTTTGGTACAGCAGTTTGTTGGATAAAATCGGAATGGACTCGGCTTTAGTGGAAGTTGACATGGCCGGAAACTTTGTAGGTTCATCCTACGGTTGGGCTACGGCGCGCGATTGGGCGAAGTTTGGATTACTCTATTTAAACCAAGGCAATTGGAACGGAGCACAACTATTTGACCCGAGTTGGACGAAATACGTGGCCACGCCAACCAACACTTCTAATGGTCAATACGGCGCACAATTTTGGTTAAATGCCGGCGGAAAATTCCCGGATGTGCCTCGTGATATGTTTTACTGTAGCGGTTACCAAGGACAAATGGTAGCTATTTTCCCGAGTCACGACTTGGTAGTAGTTCGCATGGGATTGAGTGAAGCATTTGATTTTAATGGGTTTTTGAGAGATATTATTTTATCAATAAAGAAATAATTTAAACGCAAAGAACGCAAAGTTAAAAAAGAGAAAGGGCGCAAAGTGTAATTAACAACTTTTGCGCCCTTTGTGTATTTCTTAGCGAACTTTGCGGTTAAAACTACAAATCAAACCCTAAGTTCACGCCTAATTTCGTGGCGATAATTTTGGTGATTCTTTGTTTTAATTCCGGGATTTTGATGCTTTCGATGACCTCATTAGAGAAGGCGTACATGAGCAATGCTTTGGCTTCTTTCTTAGGAATACCGCGTTGTTGCATGTAAAACATAGCCGTTTCGTCTAACTGTCCGATGGTACAACCGTGGGAACATTTTACGTCATCGGCAAAAATTTCCAATTGCGGTTTAGCGTTAATTGTGGCTTTGTCGCCCAGCAAAATATTGTTGTTTTGTTGGAAAGCATCGGTTTTTTGCGCTTCTTTTTCCACGTAAATTTTACCGTTGAAAACACCGGTTGCACTATCGGCCAAAATGGTTTTGTAGTTCTGGTGGCTTTCGCAATTGGGCGTGGCGTGATGCACTAAAGTGTAATGGTCAACGTGTTGCTTGTTGCCTATGATGGTAATGCCTTTTAGCGTAGAATCGATTCTTTCGCCAAAATGGTAGAAGTTCAAGTTATTTCTGGTGATATTGCCGCCAAAAGAAAAGGTATGTACTGAAACACGACTTTCTTGCTTTTGGGAAATATAGGTGTTGTCTACCAAGTTGGCCGATTGTAAATCGTTTTGGATTTTGTAGTAATCTACGATAGCGCGCTTTTGGGCAAAAATCTCAGTTACTGAATTCGTCAGTACCGGGTTTTCGTTTAAACTTTGGTGTCTTTCAATGATTTGGACATGCGCATTTTCGCCTACGATAACCAAATTTCGGGGTTGCAACATCAACGCATTTTCTTTTCCGGTAGAGAAGTAAATGATTTCGATGGGTTTTTCGACTACTTTGCTTTTCGGAATGTTGATGTAAGCACCTTCATTGGCAAAAGCCGTATTCAAACTGGTCAAACTTTCGTCTTTACTGGCGATTTTGTTGAAATATTCATCAATCACCATTTTGTATTTGGGTTTGTTCAAGGCTGATGACATCAAACAAACATCAATTCCGTCGTGTGTGGTAGCCGATAAAAACGAAGTAAACTTACCATCAACAAAAATCACTTTATAAGTATCAATCTCGTGTAGGAAGTACTTTTTAACTTCGGCAAACTCGATAGCATTTTCGTGTTTTGGAAATACCGAATAGTCGTTTTTCAAAACCGAATTCAGCGAGGTGTATTTCCAAGCTTCCTCTTTTTTAGTGGGGAAACCTTTGTGTTCAAAGTTTTTTATTGCGGCCGTCCTAATGTCATGCAAATCCGAATGAACATCGATTTGTTCTTCGAAAGCCATAAAAGACGAGATGAGTTTTTCCTTCAATTCCATTATACTTCCTGTTCTTGTTTAATCCAATCGTATCCTTTTTCTTCTAATTCCAACGCTAAGTCGGCGCCACCGGTTTTTACGATTTTACCGTCCATTAAAACGTGAACAAAATCGGGTACGATATAATCTAACAAACGTTGGTAGTGCGTGATAACCAATACCGCGTTGTTTTCGTTTTTTAATTTGTTCACTCCGTTGGCTACAATTCTCAAGGCATCGATGTCTAGTCCAGAATCGGTTTCGTCTAAGATGGCTAATTTTGGCTCTAACATGGCCATTTGGAAGATTTCATTACGCTTCTTTTCACCGCCCGAGAAACCTTCGTTTAAGGAACGTGATAAAAACTTGCGGTCCATTTCCAACAATTCTGATTTTTCACGGATGAGTTTCAGCATTTCATTGGCCGGCATTTCCTCTTGATTGTTGGCTTTTCTTTTTTCGTTAATGGCTGTTTTGATGAAGTTAGTCACCGAAACGCCCGGAATTTCTACCGGATATTGGAACGACAAGAAAACGCCTTTGTGTGCTCTTTCTTCCGGAGCCAATTCGGAGATGTCTTCGCCTTCCAAGAGGATTTCTCCTTCGGATACTTCATAGTTTTCGTTTCCGGCAATGATGGAAGAAAGCGTACTTTTTCCGGCACCGTTGGGTCCCATAATGGCGTGCACTTCTCCGGCTTTAATCTCTAAATTAATGCCTTTTAATATGTCTTTATCTTCAACAGAAGCGTGTAGATTGCTAATTTTTAACATTTTATACTTTTATTTTAAAACCATTTAAGGAATGTAAGTTCATTTAAGTTTTTATCCGACGGAACCTTCGAGTGAAATCTCTAACAATTTCTGCGCTTCAACAGCAAATTCCATCGGTAGTTTGTTCAATACGTCTTTACTGAAACCGTTTACAATTAACGCGATAGCTTTCTCGGTTGGAATCCCGCGTTGGTTGCAATAAAACACTTGGTCTTCTCCGATTTTGGAAGTCGTGGCTTCGTGTTCAATTTTGGCAGTAGTATTTTTACTTTCGATGTACGGAAACGTGTGTGCGCCACAATTATTTCCCATCAACAACGAGTCGCATTGGGAGAAGTTACGCGCATTTTCGGCACGAGCACCAATTTGCACCAAACCTCTGTAACTGTTTTGTGATTTTCCGGCCGAGATTCCTTTGGAGATGATAGTCGATTTGGTGTTTTTACCCAAATGGATCATTTTAGTTCCGGTATCGGCTTGTTGGAAATTATTGGTTACGGCAATCGAATAAAATTCGCCTATAGAATTATCGCCTTTTAACACACAAGACGGATACTTCCAAGTTACGGCAGAACCTGTCTCTACTTGTGTCCAGGAGATTTTGGCATTTTTCTCGCACAAGCCTCTTTTGGTTACAAAATTATATACACCGCCTTTGCCTTCTTTATTTCCGGGATACCAGTTTTGAACGGTGGAATATTTGATTTCAGCATCGTCTAAAGCAATCAATTCTACCACCGCTGCGTGCAATTGGTTTTCGTCACGACTTGGCGCTGTACAGCCCTCTAAGTAAGAAACATAACTGCCTTCATCGGCAATTACTAAAGTTCTTTCGAATTGTCCTGTTCCGGCTTGGTTGATGCGGAAATAAGTGGACAATTCCATTGGACAACGAACGCCTTTCGGTATGTAGCAAAAACTACCATCAGAGAAAACAGCTGAATTCAATGCAGCATAGAAATTATCTTTTTGCGGCACTACTGTTCCTAAATATTTCTGAACCAAATCCGGATGTTCTTTGATGGCTTCAGAAATACTCATGAAAATAATCCCCTTTTCGGCTAATGTCTTTTTGAAAGTAGTAGCAACCGAAACAGAATCAACCACGATGTCCATAGCGATATTGTTCATTTTTTTCTGCTCATCGATGGAAATGCCTAACTTTTTGTACATCGCCAAAAGTTCAGGATCTACATCGTCTAAGGATTTACTAGGATCGGCTTTTTTGGGTGCCGAATAATACGAAATGGCTTGAAAATCGGGTTTTTCGTAATGTACGTTGGCCCATTCCGGTTCCGTCATTTCTTGCCAAGCCCTGAAGGCTTCAATGCGCCAATCGGTCATCCATTGCGGCTCTCCTTTTTTCTGAGAAATGGCACGAACAATATCTTCGTTTAGACCTATGGGAAAAGTCTCCGATTCTAACTCAGTGTAAAATCCGTATTCGTATTCTTTGGTTTCGAGTTCGACTTTTAAGTCGTCTTCCGTATATTTTGCCATGATAGTATTCTATAATGAGAATGATTCTCCGCAACCACAAGTTCGGCTTGCATTGGGATTATTAAAAACAAAGCCTTTACCGTTCAATCCTCCGGAAAATTCTAAAATAGTTCCGGCTAAGTACAAGAACGATTTTTTTTCAACGGCTATCTTTACATTATTATCTTCGAAAACTTTGTCGTTTTCGCCTATTGCTTTGTCGAATTTTAATTCATAAGACAAACCCGAACAACCACCGCTTTTTACGCCTACTCGAACGTAATCTTGGGTCGCATCAAAACCGTCTTCCTGCATCATTTCAACGATTTTTTTACTTGCTGTATCCGATACTTTAATCATCTTATTTTGATTTTGTCTAAATTAATATGCAAATTTAAGACAAATATCGGTTTATACCACAAGCCGTAACATTTTTATAACTAATGTACGGATAGAAAAAAATGATTTTTTATTCAGTAAATTTGTCACAAACCTCAACCTATGAAAATATATCCTATAGAAGCCGGAAACTTTAAGTTGGATGGCGGCGCTATGTTTGGCGTGGTTCCGAAAACGATTTGGAACAAAACCAATCCTGCAGACAACAATAATTTGATTGATATTGCTGCCCGATGCATGCTCATTGAAGACGGCAACCGTTTGATTTTAATTGACACCGGCATGGGCAACAAACAGTCGGAGAAGTTTTTCGGTTATTACTCGCTTTGGGGCGATTTTACTTTAGATCGTTCACTAGCCCGATACGGTTTTCATCGCAATGATGTTACGGATGTGTTTATGACGCATTTGCACTTTGACCATTGCGGTGGTAGTGTGAATTGGAATGCCGCCAAAACCGGTTACGAAGTTGCTTTCAAAAATGCCAAATTCTGGACCAACGACAACCACTGGGAATGGGCGACAAAACCCAATGCGCGTGAGAAAGCTTCTTTCCTTTCCGAAAATATTTTGCCGATGCAAGAAAGCGGTCAGCTGAACTTTATTAAAAGGCCGGAAGGCGATTTTGGGATTTCGGAAGAATTGGGTTTCGGGATATTTTATGTTGACGGTCACACCGAAAAAATGATGATTCCGCACATACAATACCAAGATAAAACCATCGTTTTTTGTGCCGATTTGATTCCGACTGCCGGGCATTTACCTTTGCCTTATGTAATGGGTTATGATACCCGACCACTTTTGACCATGCCGGAAAAAGCCAAGTTTTTGAATGCCGCAGCGGAAAACAACTATTTTTTGTGGCTAGAACACGATGCGCACAACGAAATCATCACGGTAGAAAATACGGAAAAAGGAATTCGTCTGAAAGAAGTATATAAGTTGAGTGATATTTTGTAAAAACAACTATTAACACACTTGATGCAGTATAGTATTGAGCGAGATTCTTACTTCAGTCTTTATCGCTAAAATATTGTTAATCCGATGAACAAATGCTCCAAAAGAATTTATTTTTACCACTTACTTACCAAAATCATTGTAGAATGAAAGGATTATTGTATTCCGTTTTTTCGCTGTTCGCTTTGACTGTAACAGCTCAGGAAGCCCAGCCGGTTCCCTTTAAAAAAGCACCTTTAACCGAAGAACAACAACAGCGTTGGAGTCATCTCGATTTAGAAAAAGACTCCATTCCCGGGATGAGTGTGGATAAGGCGTACTCAGAACTTTTGAAAGGGAAAAAAGGCGCTAAAGTGGTTGTAGGCGTAATAGATTCAGGGGTTGACATTAACCATCCCGATTTAAAATCGGTCATCTGGACCAATAAAAAAGAAATCCCGAACAACAAAAAAGACGATGATAAAAACGGTTATGCCGATGACGTTCACGGATGGAATTTTTTGGGCGATTCCAATAACGAAACACTGGAATTGGTTCGTTATTTACGAAAAGGCGATGACGGAACCGAACTTTATAAAAAAGCCCAAAAGGAATATGAAAAAGAATATAACGAAGTGTTTCCGTACAAAGAAACAGTCGATTTGTTAGCAGATGCCGACAAAACCATCCGCGAGTATTTAAAAAAAGACAACTATACCAAAGAAGACCTTAACAATATTGCTTCGGTGAAGTACGATCTATTCAGAAGCAAGAAAATCATGTTAATGTATGCTGAAGATACGGGCGATAATTTCCGTGAAAGTTTGGAAGAATTCAAAGAGTATGTATACGACAAGTTAAACTATAATTTGAATAAAGAATTCGACGGCAGAAAACCGGTTGGTGACAATCCTGAAGATATAAAAGATAAAAAATACGGAAACAATGTAGTGTATTCCAAAGAGCGAAAAGACTCGTCTCACGGCACACACGTAGCCGGAATTATTGCCCAAGAGAGAAATAATAAAATAGGCGGTGATGGTGTAGCCACTAATGTTGAAATCATGCCGATTCGTGCCGTGCCTAACGGTGACGAATACGACAAAGACATCGCTTTAGCCATTAGATATGCTGTTGATAATGGCGCCAAAGTCATCAACGGAAGTTTTGGTAAAGATTACTCTCCGCACAAAGAGTGGGTTTGGGAAGCGATGAAATATGCTGAAAGCAAAGACGTTTTAATCGTTTTAGCCGCCGGCAATGATGGTAAAAATGTAGATGTAGAACCCAATTATCCGGAAGACACACCCGATAAAAAAACCGAACTGGTAAACAATGTGATTAAAGTCGGCGCCATCAATTACAACTATGGCGAAGGTGTGGTAGCCGATTTTTCAAATTACGGAGCTACAAATGTGGACGTTTTTGCGCCGGGCGTAAAAATTTATGCGACCATCCCGAACGGTAAATACAAATACGAACAAGGCACTTCTATGGCATCGCCTAACGTAGCCGGAGTGGCCGCCTTAATTCGTTCGTATTATCCGAACTTGAAGGCCAATCAGGTAAAGCAAATCATTATGCAATCGGGAGTAACTTTGGCTTTTGACGTAAAAGTGGGCGAAGAAGCATTGAAAATCCCTTTTTCACAAACTTGTATTTCCGGAAAAATAGTTAATGCCTACAATGCTTTAAAAATGGCAGAGGAGCTATCAAGCCAACTCAAAAAAGAACCAAAACTCTAAACGAAGTATTACAAACTATCCTTCAAAACCATGATAAAAAAGTTTTTTATTCCCATCATACTGTTAGTCGGCGCAAAAGCTACAGCACAATACAAAGGCTATTGGCAACAAAGGGCAGATTACAAAATGGAAGTAACGATGGATGTTAAATCCTATCAATATTCCGGTAAGCAGGAATTGCTGTATACCAACAACTCCAACGATACTTTGAAACGTGTTTACTACCATTTGTACAATAATGCTTTTCAACCGGGCAGCGAAATGGATGCGCGCCTTCAATCTATTCCTGATCCTGACGGTCGTATGGTAACGAAGATTAAAAATGCCGAAGGAAAAGACACAAATAAAAGTCGAATTGCCGCTTTACAACCCAATGAAATCGGTTTTTTAAAAATTTCCAACTTCAAGCAAGACGGCGTTGACGCCAAAGCTAAAGAAGTCGGAACCATTTTGGAAGTCGATTTAGCCCAACCGCTTTTACCGGGGAAAACTACTTTGTTGACCTTGGATTTTAACGGACAAGTTCCGGTTCAAATCAGACGTTCCGGAAGAAACAACAAAGAAGGTGTAGAATTGTCTATGGCGCAATGGTATCCCAAAATGGCCGAGTTCGACTTCGAAGGTTGGCATGCCGATCCGTATATCGCCCGTGAGTTTCACGGTGTTTGGGGCAATTATGATGTACAAATCACCATTGATAAAAATTATGTGTTAGGCGGTACCGGTTATTTGCAAAACAAAAACGAAATCGGACACGGCTATGCCGATGAAGGCGTGACCGTTACCATTCCGAAGAAACAAAAAACCTTAACTTGGCACTTCTTAGCGCCCAATGTACACGATTTTACCTGGGCTGCCGACAAAGATTACCTACACGACAAACTGCTAACCGAAGAAGGAGTGACTTTGCACTTTTTGTACAAAAACAATCCGAAAATAATCGATACTTGGAAAAAAGCACAAAAATACACTGCAGAAATCCTGACTTTCTACAACAAGATGGTTGGAAAATATCCGTATGAGCAATACTCAGTGATACAAGGAGGCGACGGCGGTATGGAATACGCCATGTGTACTTTGGTCTTAGGCGAAGGCGAACTCAATGGTTTTATAGGCTTGATTGCTCACGAATTCGGGCATTCTTGGTTTCAACATGTTTTGGCTAGCAACGAAAGCAAACACGGTTGGATGGACGAAGGCTTTACCTCGTTTATTGAAGATACCGTAATGAATCAGTTTGCAGAGAAAAAAGCTGCTAATCCTTATGCCGGCGCTTACAAAGGCTATGTTGATATGGTGAAATCCGGTAAAGAACAGCCGCTCTCTACTCATGCGGATCGTTTCGATTTGAACCGATGCTATAGCATTTCTTCTTATAGCAAAGGAGAAATCTTTTTGAGCCAATTGATTTACCTCATCGGGAGAGACAACCTGATGCAAACCTTACGCCGTTACTACGAAGAATTTAAATTCAAACACCCAACACCAAACGATATCAAACGGACGGCAGAACGTGTTTCGGGTGCCAATTTGGATTGGTATTTGACCGATTGGACGGAAACGACAAACACCATCGATTATAGCATTGCAACAGTAGCCGCTAACGATGCCGATGCTTCACAAACTAAAATAACTTTAGAGCGCATCGGAAGAATGCCTATGCCGATTGACCTTTTAGTGGAATACACCGACGGCAGTAAAGAAAGTTTCTACATTCCGTTGCGCATGATGAGTTTTGAAAAAGAAAATCCAATGCCTGAAATCTCCAGAACAGTACTTGCCGATTGGGCTTGGGCGTTTCAAAACTATAGTTTCACCCTTTCGAAACCCAAAAACAGCATCAAACAAATCACCATTGATCCGAGCGGTTTAATGGCCGATGTGAAAAAGGAAAACAATACTTTCACCCAATAAGGGAAAAGGATGAAAAGCGTCTGGCAGCAGACGCTTTTTTTATGGAATAGAATTTGTAGATTTACCGCAAATATAGAGTACCATGAAACATTTGAAAATCCTTATTGTTTTGTTGACCTTCGGATTGGGTATTGCTAAAACTGAGGCGCAACCTATCCGTTTTAAAAGCAGCAGTGTTAGTTTTACCGATAAAAAACCTGACGGCAGTTGGAACGAATGGTCAGATTTTGTGAAAGCCAACGTTTTAATTACACTCGATGCTAAAAAAGATTTGATCTTAATTAATTCCAATGAAGTACAGTCGTTTAAGATAAAAGCTTATGGTGAAATTGAGGACAATGAAGAAGTGAACATCGTTCCTTTTGAGTGTGTTGACAATAAGTTTTCCAAGTGCACTATTCTCATCATCACTAAGAAAAAAGAAAGTAATCGCATGCAAATTTACATCAATTACAATGAGGTGAAATTTGTGTACAACATCTACAACGAAACTAAAAATGGATAATTCTTATCCTAAAGATGAAAAACTTAAGAGCAAAAAAATCATAGATTTACTTTTTACAGAAGGCAAGTCTGTGGGGAAATACCCTTTGCGATTGGTTTATGTGCCTTGCGATTTTGAAGAAGATGTACCGCTCAAAATGGGCGTTTCGGTTTCCAAAAAATACTTTAAAAAGGCTGTAGATCGCAATTATTACAAAAGAGTGTTGCGCGAGTGTTATCGACTGAATAAAACGCAATTGACAGCACATTTAAACCAAAAATACTGCTTTATGTTTTTCTATCAATCTGCCGACAGATTGACGTATGAGGAAATAGCTACCAAAACCCAACAACTCTTTGAGAAGTTTGGTAAAAGTCTGCCACAATAAAAATTTGTTAACCTTCAACTAAATCCTCTTCATTAGAAGTAATTTAGTATATTCGTTAACCCGACAAACGTTTAAAATTATGTTTTCAAAGTTTAAAAAAAGATATATCCTGACTTCCGTTTTGACGGTTTTTCTGTTCATCGGAGTGAGTTTTAAAGATGATTTTTTCGAGATTTCCAAGCAAATCGAAATCTTCACCACTTTATTCAAAACGGTCAATCAAAACTATGTAGACGAAACCAATCCTTCAGAATTGATGGACAAAGCCATCAAAAGCATGTTGGCCGATTTGGATCCGTATACCAATTATTTTAACGAGCAAGACGTCATCAAATTCAAAATCAACAACACAGGAGAATACACCGGTATTGGCGCCATGATTACGCGAAAAGAAGACAAACTCATCATCAAAGAACCTTACAAAGGATATCCGGCCGACAAAGCGGGTTTAAAAGCAGGAGACGAAATTGTTCAAATTGGCGATGTGCTTTTGTCCGATTTTAAAGACGATGCCTCTCAGCTTTTGAAAGGCGCTAAAAACACCAAAATCGAAATCAAATACTTGCGCCAAGGAAAACCGCAAACTACGCAGTTGGTTTTGGATGAAGTGGAAGTAAAAGCCGTTCCTTACTTTGGCAAAATAGACGACAAAACGGGTTATATTGTCCTTTCACAATTCAACAAAAAAGCCTCTTCGGAAACCCGTGATGCTTTGGAAAAACTCAAAGCCGATGGTGCCAAACAAATCATCTTAGACTTACGAGGCAATCCGGGCGGATTATTAAACGAAGCCGTAAACATCTGCAACCTATTTGTCCCTAAAGGCGAAATCATTGTAACCACTAAATCCAAAAACGAAAAATACAACAACACTTATAAAACCACGAGAGAGCCGGTTGATACCGAAATTCCGATTGTGGTTATTGTAGATGGGAAAAGCGCCTCGGCTTCGGAAATTGTTTCCGGTGCTTTGCAAGATTTAGACCGCGCTGTTATTGTAGGCAGTCGCAGTTTCGGAAAAGGTTTGGTGCAACGTCCGATAGACATGACCTACGGCACCCAAGTTAAAGTAACCATTTCCAGATATTATACGCCATCCGGAAGATGTATTCAAGCGCTTAACTACAATAAAAAAGACAAAGACGGGAAAGCCACACGCACCGACGAAAAGAACTACAATGCGTTCAAAACCCGAAAAGGCAGACCGGTTTACGATGGCGGCGGTGTTTTACCGGATGTGGAAATGGAAGAAACCAAAACCAGCAGCATAGCCGAAGCCTTGCAAAAAAATGACGGTATCTTTAACTATGCCACATACTACTACTACAAAAATCCAAGTTTAGGCGATAAAATCCCAACGCTAACCGAGGCTGATTTTGCCGATTTTAAAGCCTTTTTAAAACGCGAAAAAATCGAATTCAACACGGAATCGGAAGTAGCTTTGAAAGCCCTTTTAGAAAAAGCGAAAAAAGAAAATATCGACACGGCCATTGCTGCAGAATACCAACAACTGTTGACTGCATTGCAAAAAAGCGAGCAGGTAATGATTGATAAAAACCAGAAAGAGATTAAGAACTTAATCTTGGACGAAATTATCAAGCGCTACCAATACAAAGAAGGATTGTACCAGTACTACACGAAAAGCAATTTGGAAATTAAAAGAGCTGTTAGCCTATTAAACAATACTGCCGAATACAATAAAATTCTAAAAATCTAACATGAGACTACTATTTAAATACCTGCCTTTGCTTTTTTTCGTCTTTATGAATGCTCAGGAAGAAGTAGTGCACTCGGTGTATTTCGAATTTGACAAATTTGCCTTAAATGAAGTTCAGTCCAAAGAGGTAGTTGATTTTATAAAAAAAACGGATTCCACCCGAATTGAATCCATTCAAATTTTCGGCTACACGGATGACATCGGGAAAGAAGCCTATAACTTTAAATTGTCGACCAAGCGCGCCGCAGCCATTCAAAATAAATTTATCGAAAGCGGCATTAAAAGCAAAATCATCGTCACGATTGAAGGCAAAGGCCGCATTTTGATAGACGATGACATTGTGGAAAATTTACCCGAAAAGCGCTCCAAAAACCGCCGTGTTGACGTGGTGTTGAATTTAAAACCGCTTCCTAAAATTGAAATTCCGGGTTTTTACAGTACGATTCAAAAAAACCATATTATTGGCGATCATGTTTATCTTGACAATGTTTTGTTTGAGCGCGGCAGCAGCAAACTGACTTTCAAATCAAAAAACGAGTTGGATAAGATTGCCAAGTTGCTGCACAAGTACAAAAATTTGCAATTTGAAATTCAGGGACATGTGTGTTGTACGCCACCGTACCAAAAAGAAGCCATCGACAAAGACACTAAAAAAAGACAATTGTCTACCAACCGCGCCCAAAGCGTTTACAAGTACCTCATCTTTAAAAAGATTCCAAAAACCAGGATGACTTTCAAAGGATATGGTAATACAGTTCCGTTGGGTAAAGGCGCCGAATACGATCGCAGGGTCGAATTGGTAATTACCAAAATATAACTACGATTTCTTCATTCGGATGTGTGGAATATCATCTTCGAGATAGGTGTCACTGATTTGAACGAATCCGTGGCTTTGGTAAAAATGTTTTAAGTAAAGCTGCGCAGAAATCGTGATTTCTGTCACCTCGAAATGTGTTTCAATTAGCTGAATGGCTTCGCGCATTAAAATGTGGCCGAGTTTTTTACTCCTGGAAGTTTCTTTAACTACTACTCTTCCAATGGATGCTTCTTGAAAATAATCTTTCGGTTTAAACAAGCGAGCATAAGCCACGATTTCGCCGTTGTCTTCGCCAATCAAATGCAATGCTTTCTCGTCTTTGCCATCAATGTCTTGATAAACGCAATTTTGCTCCACCACAAACACTTCTGATCGCAATTGTAACAGTTTGTATAGTTCAGATACAGAAAGCGTCTCAAATCGCTTTATTTTCCACTGTAGGTTCATATTGGTTATTTTTGGAATTGAATCGACTTGATGATGGATTCCAATTCAAACATCAAATCTCTTTTTTCTTTTGACGGTGCGTAGCAAAAACCTTCCAGCACTAAAATGCGTTTGTTGGGTTTGTCGAAAATGGTGTAATTGATAAACGGTCCCGACATAAAGTCGTTTTTCATTTGCCAAGTGCCTTTGGTTTCATACGTTTTTCGGTTGGCCAAAGTGATTTTAGAAAAATATGGCGAATAAGCCTCTTCGGTTAGCATACGGGTTCTGGGAGCCGAGCCATGAATGTACTTTCTGCCTATTGAATCTCGAGTACGGACAATATCATTTACAGCACTGCCACTGTGAATGCTGTGCCAAGGCAATTGATAAATGATGATGCTGGTATTGCCGCTGGTAATTTCGCTCTTGAGCCAAATGAAATTCTTGCGTCGCATGACATATTCGTATTTTGAAGGAATAAGCAAATCGATGTTGAATTTCTTTTGGATTTTTTTGGTATCCAACAAGGAATCTTTGAAAATCTTTTGGTTTTGGGCGATTTCTATGTCGCGCATCTTTTGAATGATACTAGGCGCATTCTCCTCCAGTAAAGCAATGATTTCAGTGGTAGATTTTCCGGTGATATGAACGGCATTTTGCGGTGCAGAAAATTCGTTCTCTTTAATTTCAAATTTGGTTTCATTGCCTTTTTTTACAATGATAATATTTCGGGAATCCGTAGAAAATCCTTCAAAAAGTTTAACCGGATATTGATTAATGGTAAAGAGCGGTTCTTCTTGTGGTAAGCCTAAAACCGGTGACGCAAATTTGTTGCGAATGCTATCGCCTACTTCTCCGTTCCAAAGTTGGTCGTCAATAATAACCGCTATGGTATTAATGGCCGCTGAAGATTCCTCGGAAAAATTGTCCTTTTTAAACGAGCAAGAACTCGCGACAACCGCAACCAAAAGCCATAAAAAAAGGGTTTTATTCATAACTGAAATAAAACCCAAATTTAGAGAAGATTTTCGGATTAACCGTTGTTAATTTTCAACTTCATCCCCGGCTTTAAACTTTCGTTTTTGATGCCGTTCCATTTTTTAATGTCGGATATGGTTACACCCGGATATTTTTTAGCAATGCTGAACAGTGAGTCGCCTTTTTTAACGTAGTACAATTTGGCTTCACTTCTTTCGTTGGCGGCTATGTCCTCTTTTTTAGAGGATTTAGCTTCGCTAACTGCTACTTCTTTTTTAGAAACAATTAAGGTTTCGCCCAATTTTACATTGTTATCTTCTAAACTGTTCCATTCTTTAATTTCGGCTACAGTTACATTGTATTTTTTAGCAATGGTGCCTAAGTATTCGCCTTTTTTAACTTTGTGTTCTACGATTTTAGTTTCTGTTTTCGGAGCTTCGGCTATGGCTGATTCTTCTTTGTTAGCCAAGGCCAATTTCGAACCTAATTGCACATTTAAATCCTCGAGGTTGTTCCATTTTTTTAAATCTTCAATGCTGACATTGAATTTTTTGGCAATGCTGAACAAATTATCTCCTTTTTGTACTTCATAAAAATCTGAAGCTTGGGTATTGCCTTCGGTGTTGTTGTCGTTGGAAGCAACTGCTGTTTCTATTTTATCCGCTTTCACTTCTTTTCTGACAGTAGTAACTACACGCTCATTTTTGATAATTTTCAAACTGGCTCCAAGAGCGATATTATTGCTTTTTAACTTGTTCCATTTTTTAATTTCTGCTACAGAAACACCGTACTTATCCGAGATCTCGCCTAAGTTATCGCCGCTTTTCACTCGGTAATACTTGACTACATCTTTATAGCTAACCACTTTTTCCTCTTTAAAAATTTTATTAGATGAGGAAGCTGCAGCTATTGATGCAGTATCTTTAGTAGTATGTTTAGAAGTTACTGCTACCGCAGTGTTTTCGTTGGTGTAAATTTTCAAGCTTCTGCCTAAAGGTGCTTTGTTGCTTCTTAGTCGGTTCCATTTTTTCAAATCTGACATGGAAACGCCATATTTATCTGAAATCTCGCCTAAACTGTCGCCACGGCGTACTTTGTGGTATTTAATTTTGGAAGAACCGATTGAATCTCTGGAAGCCAACATCGATTGAAATGGCTTTTCTCTTCGGCTGGATTCGTAATCTGCATAAGCGTAAATCTTCTCTTCATTAGAAGTAAAGACGGCGATTTTATCTACCGGCAATCTTAAGAAATGACTTTCTCCGGTGATAAACGGTATTTCTTCTCTTTTGTAAGTCGGGTTCAAAAACTGAAGTTCCGCTACTGAAACATCTAACAATTCTGAAAGTTGTTTGAACGTCAGTGACTTTTTAATAATCACTGTATCGGTTGCAAAATGATTCGCAATAGATCTGTCCGGTTTGATGCCGTGTTCTTTGTGGTATTCAAAAATGTACATCGTAGCTAAAAATGCCGGTACATACCCTTGGGTTTCTTTATGCAAATACGGTCTGATGTTCCAGTAGTTTTGCTTTCCGCCTGAACGACGAATCGCTTTAGCTACGTTACCCGGACCGGTATTGTAAGAGGCCAAAACCAAATCCCAATCGCCAAAAATGGCATACATGTTTTTCATGTATTGGGCTGCAGCAGCACTTGCTTTTAACGGATCTCTTCGGTCATCAGCATAAGTATCAACTTTCAAACCGTATTGTTTACCGGTTTGGTACATAAACTGCCATAAACCGGTAGCGCCCACACGTGAAACCGCTCTTGGGTTAAGAGCTGATTCTACCACCGATAAATATTTGATTTCTAATGGAATATTCTGAGCCGCTAAAGCTTCTTCAAACAAAGGAAAATAGAATTGAGAAATACCCATCAATCTTTCGAAAGAGCGCTTTCTGTTTTTCAAAAACGATTTGATTACGTTTTCTAAACCAACATTATACTCGATGTTGAACGGCGATTTTTCGTCTAACTTTTTAAGCCGTTCTTTTAAAAGTTCGGTCGGTAATTCGTAGTCCACCTTTTCATCAACATTGATGTTTTTGATGTCTAAAGTCAATTCCTCATACAAGTCCAAACTTGCCAATTCCTTCATCCACATGCTGTCGATACATTGGGCAATGTTATCGTGTACAAAAGTAGCTTTGATGGAATCGAGATATTGTCGTTGGGTAAGCGGCGTCTTTTTGATAGGTACTTTAATAATAGAATCTTGGGCAAAAACTGCCGAGGAAAGTAAAATTAAAGCCAAAGACGTTATTTTTTTTACAGTCATAAGTCTTGTTTGTTTTGTGGTATTTGTGTTGTTATTAATTAACCTATTAATAACGCAATTAATTGTCTTTTATTGTGTTACCGGATATTTAGTCTAAAATGGCTGCAATTCCCGGTAAAACTCTTCCTTCTAACATCTCCAGCATAGCACCGCCTCCGGTAGAAACATAACTCATTTTGTCTTCTAATCCGAATTGTTTTACAGCTGCAACCGAATCGCCTCCGCCCACTAAAGAAAAAGCGCCGTTGGCTGTTGACTCGGCTATAAAATTACCTAATGTAATCGTTCCTTTGGCAAAGGTTTCCATTTCAAAAACGCCTAATGGTCCGTTCCAAAGAATTGTTTTAGAATCCATGATGACTTTTTTGAAATGCTCCAACGATTTTGGTCCGGCATCCAAACCTTGCCAACCGTCGGGAATTTCACGAACGTCAACAATTTGAGTGTTGGCATCGTTGGCAAAAGCATCGGCAGCTACCACATCAACCGGAATATGGATTTGTACATTTTTTTCTTTGGCCAAACGCAAAATTTCCAAGGCTAATTCTTGTTTGTCATCTTCACAAATAGAATCACCTATCTTTCCGCCCAAAGCTTTCACGAAAGTAAACGTCATTCCACCGCCAATAATCATGTGGTCTACTTTGTCTAAAATATTTTCGATTACGGTGATTTTCGAAGAAACTTTTGAACCTCCTAAAACAGCGGTCACCGGTTTTACGGAGTTATTTAACACTCTATTTAAGCTGTCAATTTCTTTGGCTAAAAGCAACCCAAAACACTTATCGGTTGGGAAAAATTGAGCAATAATCGTTGTGGAAGCGTGCGCTCTGTGGGCTGTTCCGAAAGCATCATTCACATAAATGTCACCTAACGAAGCTAATTCTTTAGCGAAATTCACATCGCCGGCTTCTTCTTCTGCATAAAAACGGAGATTTTCCAACAACAGTACTTGTCCGGGTTTCAAATTTTGAGCAGCATTTTGTGCCACTGTTCCGCGACAATCCTCAGCAAAAAGAACCGGAATACCTAAAACTTCTGAGGCTTTAGAAACGATGTGTCTTAGTGAAAATTGATCTTGTTTTCCTTTTGGTCTTCCCAAATGCGACATCAAGATAACGCTTCCGCCGTCGGCCAAAATTTTATCGATAGTTGGTTTTGCAGCTTCAATACGATTGGCATCTGTTACGTTAAAATGCTCGTCTAAAGGCACGTTAAAATCAACTCGAATAATGGCTTTTTTGGCGTTAAAATTGAAATCTTGTAATGTTTTCATTGGAAATGATAAAGGTTTTGAATCCGTGCAAATATAGTAAAATTTAATTTTACCGTTCTTTTTGTAGCTTTTATCGATGTTTTTTAAGGATTTTTTAAGACTTAAGCAATTTATTTTCAAGAATATACTGAAACAGCTATCGGTTATTACAGATTGAGCCGATTTCTGGCGGCTGTAGTATAATGGCTGAAATTTGATTTTCTATTAGGAAAAAAATTGCGCTATATTTGCTCTATGCAGTTTTCAGAAATACTCGGTCAGGAATACCTCAAAAACCATTTGATGCAAAGCGCTTCTTCGGGAAGAATTCCGCACGCGCAATTGTTTGTTGGTCCGGAAGGTTGCGGCACATTGCCTATGGCTATTGCTTATGCACAGTATGTTTTGTGTCTGAATTCGGGTATGGAAAACTCGGGCGGCAACGAAAGTTGTAACTTGAAATTCCAAACCTTATCGCATCCCGATTTACATTTTATTTATCCGAATGTAGCCAACGAAGACGTAAAATCGAAACCCAAAAGTGCTGATTTTATCGCCGATTGGCGTGCCTTTGTTTTAAAAAATCCCTACGGAAGTTTGTTCGATTGGTACAAACATTTGGGCGTAGAAAAAAAGCAGGGAATGATTCGCGTAGAAGATGCGCAGGATATTTTAAAATCGTTAGCCTTAAAATCTTACGAAGGCGGTTACAAAGTAATGATTGTTTGGATGGTGGAAAAAATGAACATCGAAGCCTCGAACAAATTGCTTAAACTTTTAGAAGAACCGCCGGATAAAACGCTTTTCATTTTAATTTCTGAAAACGAGGAAGACATCATTCAAACCATTCGTTCCCGTTGCCAAGTATTGCATTTTGGGGCTTTGCCTGAAACTGTGATTGCCAAAGCCATGCGCGAAAAGTATTTTTTAGATGAACCTTCGGCTTTGAAAGTGGCCCATTTATCACAAGGCAATTACAACAAGGCCATTCACATTTTGAACAATGACAACAACGATTTTCCGTTTGAGAAATGGTTTGTAGATTGGGTTCGAGCGGCGTTCAGAGCCAAGGGAAATGCTTCGGCTATTCAGGATTTGATTTCCTGGAGCGAAGAATTGGCCACTATTGGTCGCGAAGGCCAAAAACAATTTTTGGCGTATTGCACCGATTTGTTTCGCCAAGCGTTATTGCTGAATTACCAAACCGAAAAATTGGTGTATTTGGAACCTGAAGTAGAAGGTTTTAAATTGGAAAAATTCGCTCCCTTTGTCACCGGAAATAATATCACTGAAATTTTCAAAGAGCTTTCCGATGCTTCGTATCATATTGAGCGTAACGGAAACGCTAAGATTATATTAACTGATTTGTCTATAAAACTAACACGATTAATCCATAAAAATTAAACCCATGAACAATACTGCCTCTATTTTAGTCTTACTTTTTTTAGCGGTTACCTTTGTACAATCGGCTTATGATAAAGTATTTGCCTGGAAAGGCAACGTTGAATGGTTGAAAGGTCATTTTGCCCAAACCATTTTAAAAAACAATGTGCCTTTGGCCTTGTTCATTATACTCGTTTTGGAGTTGATTACCGGCGTTTTTACTTTGGTCGGCTGCGTTGAATTATGGGTTAACGGCGGCAAAACTTGGGGATTGTATGGCGCGATTTTTTCGTCGGTGACTTTAATCTTCTTGCTTTTAGGGCAGCGCTTGGCTAAAGATTACGACGGTGCGCGTACGATTGCCATTTACTTTGTGCCTTCGGTTTTAGCCGTTTGGTGGTTAAGTTAAACCACTTTTTCTGGCCGCTTGGTACATTTTCAATTCATCCCAAGTAAATTCGTCTCCGTATTTTTCTTTTAAACTGCCCAACGATTCTTCTTTGTGATCTTTGAAGGCTTGGGCTAAGGCTGCTATCTTGTCCTCCGGCAATATGGCTGAAATGGCTATAGTTTCTGTCTCGATTAATTTGGCTAAATGCGAGCTGATGGTTTGGACTGTTAACTTTCTGACGGCTGCAATTTCTTTGATGGTATACTGTTGCAGCCAAAGTTCGTAGGTTTCTTGAACCGTAGATTTTTTCGGTTCTTTTTGCTTTTTCTTTTTGGCGTAACGCGATGGTTCTTCTTCGTCTATCAGCGAAAGATGACTGTTTTTATAGGCTTGACGAACAGTTTCTGCTTTAGTAAATCGATAGGTTTTGATTGCTTCCGAAGACAGGCTTTCTTTGGAGATGGTTTCACCATTGGCTACAGTTGCTATCAATTGTTTGGCTTTCATCAATCGGATTACTGCTTTGGTTTGGAGTTCTTCCAGCACGATTAATTCTTCGAAATAAGCTTTGGCTTTTTTCATTCGGATTACTTCTTCCAGCTGCCAGAGAATGTCGTGCGTTAATTGATCAAGTATCGGAAAAAAGTAATCGTAAGCCGAAAAAATTCTGTTTTTAATAAAATGAAAATCAACCTCTTCCGAAAATAATTTATTGAGTTGCGCGATGAATTTGTGTGACGGATCGGTTAGCTGTTGCAAGGTTTCCCATTGCTTAATTGCCCAATCTTTGTGTTGGGTTTTGAACGATAAATCCGTTTTCTCGTTGTAGCTGTATAAATGATTGCGCCATTCTTGGAGCAATACCGACCAATCGAAAGCGGTCATCAGGTAGTTACGGATAAAATTTTTGGTTTCTTTGTGTAACGTATTTTCTAAGGTTACGCTTTCTGCCTTGTTAGAAGCATAATTCATCACTTCTTGGTCGCTGGAAATCCCATTCATTTGCAACGGAGAAAGCAATACGAGGCCATTTAACGAACGCAAACGCGATAAAGCCACATAGGCCTGCCCGGGCAAAAAAACATCGGCTACATCAAGCGCAGCTTTATCAAAGGTTAATCCTTGGCTTTTGTGTACCGTAATCGCCCAAGCCAATTTAATGGGATAATGGGTAAAAGTGCCTAAAACTTCCTCTTCTATCTCTTTGGTGTTTTCGTTTACAGTGTATCGGATGTTTTCCCAAACGTATTTTTCGACTTCAATTGTCATATTTTCTTCCGGAAAATGCACCCAAATTTCACGCTCCGACAAGGTTTGGATAATCCCCATTTTTCCGTTGAAAAATTTCTTTTCCGGAGTGCTGTCGTTTTTGATGAACATGATTTGAGCGCCGACTTTCAATTCAAGTTTTTCTTCCAGTGGGAAAATTTTATCCGGAAAGTCGCCTATTACATCCGACCGATACACAAAAATTTCTCCTTCTAAATCGGCTAAAGATTGCGCATTAATCGTATCAGCTTTGTGATTATGCGTAGTTAAAGTGATGTAACCTTTGTTGGCTTTTAAATCGAATTTAGGTTGGACGAATTGGTTTAAAACTTGAATGTCCTTCGCGGTAATCTTGTTGACTCTCAGGTTATTCAAGACCGAAATAAAAGTGTCATCTGTTTGGCGGAAAATCTTAGACAATTCGATGTAAATTGGTGGACTTTTCTCGATGACATGCGCATGAAAAAAGAATTTTCCTTTGTAGTATCGGCTTAACGTTCGCCATTCGTCCTCTCGGATCACCGGCGGCAATTGGAGCAAATCGCCAATAAATAACACTTGTACTCCTCCGAAAGCTTGGTTGTTTTTACGGACAGTTTGCATCATAAAATCCATTGCGTCCAATAAATCAGCACGAAGCATACTGACTTCATCAATGATCAGCAATTCCATATTGCGAATTACTGCCTTTTTTAAGCCGCTCATTTTGAAGTGTCTTCGAAGCGTTAATCGGCTTTCAAACTTAGATGAATCCGTGAATTGCGGCGAAGAATTATCGGGTAAAAAACCACCAAACGGCAACTGGAACATAGAGTGAATTGTAACGCCTCCTGCATTCAATGCGGCTATCCCGGTTGGCGCTACAACGACTGTATTTTTGTGAGTCGTTTGAATGATTTCTTTAAGTAAAGTTGTCTTGCCGGTACCGGCTTTTCCCGTTAAAAAAACAGAGCAATTGGTTTGGTTGATAAATTGCAATACATATCGGGCTTCGGCAGTTACAGATTTCATGGCTTATAAGTTTTATCTTATACAAATGTAAAGCATTGTGTTTCAATACACAACAAAAAAGCGCCTTAAAAAGACGCTTTGAAGATTGGTTAGGATAGCAATTTATTTCTTTTCCTCTTTTTTAGCTGCCGGTTTTTCTTCTTTTTTCTCGGCTGACTTGTATTTTTCGTTGACTAATTTGATGATTTCTTTGGTGATATCATAACTGTCTTTAGCATATAGTACAGAGGCAATATCTCCGGTTCCGTAGATGTAATCATAACCTTTGTCCTTACCGTATTCTTTGATTACTTTTCTGTAAGTACTTACTAATGAATCCATTTCAACTCCGCTTTCGCTTTGTAATTGTTGTAACATCGCTTGTTGCGCGTAGCTTAATTCTTGCTCTCTTCTTTGTAATTCGGCTCCTTTTTGTTGTGCCCAAACTTGTCCGTTAGCCTGTGCATTTTTTTGAAAATTAGCCGCTTCTGATTTGAAACGATTCACTTCCACTTCCAATTGGCTACCCATAACTTTGGATTTGTCTTTGTATTTTTCGGCGATGTCTTTGGCTTCTGTTGATTCTTCCATCAATTTAGAAGTATCGATATAGGCTGTTTTGAATTCTTTTACTTCTGTCGTTTTATTGCATGATAGAAATGAGATGGCCAATGCAAAAAGGATAACTGTTTTTTTACTCATGATATAGAATTGATTTTTGGTACAAGTGAATTTATAATTTCACTATGGTTTAGATAAATTAATTTTTCGTTTCAAAAATATAAAATAAAGACAATAATTAGGCTGAAAAAAAGGCTGAAAGCCAGAATAGCTTTTAATTATTGAATTTAAAAATGCTATAATATAGCATTATTGAAATTGGCTTCAAATAAAGCGATTTAAGCGAGCATCCTGTTTTAGTAAACCAAGAGCTTAACCGGAAGCGATTTCGTTAAAATATGCTAATTTATTTCAATTTTATTGATTTTTTAGGATATAAATATGCGAAGAATACTCTTTTGTTTTCTTTCCGTTGAGATTTGACTTCAAACCGACGAAAAAAGCCCTAATGAAATTCATACGACCGGTTTTGTATTTTTCAGACAGCAAGCTCACGTAAAAACTATCAAACTTCATTGGCAAAACAGCTGTTAATTGAATTCCTTTTTCTTCAAATAATTTTTCAATAGCTGTTTTGGAGAAATGCCAAATATGTCTCGGGACATCATAAGCTGCCCAATGTCTGCCATAAAAATTAGCATCAAACGATTTAAAATTTGGCACGGCAATAATTATGGTACCGGTTGGTTTAATTAATCTTTTCAATTCGGATAAATAGTCTTCTAAATTTGGAACGTGTTCTAATACATGCCACATGGTAATAATGTCGAAAGAATGGCTTTCTAAATCTGATAAACTATCAGCAAAGTTTACACCTTTGTTGATAGCAATTCCTTTGGCTTTTGCACTAGGCTCAATTCCGGTAATATTCCAACCGTCGTTTTTGGCTACTACTAAAAAATCGCCTGTTCCCGCACCAATGTCTAATAATTTTCCTTTAGCCGATTGTGCATTAATTAATTTCAATTTATTTTTCAAGGCAATGCCTTTGATGAAATGATACACTCTTTCAAATAAGGATCGCTTCCCATCGGTATGTGAAATATAATCGTCGCTTTCGTAATAAGACGGTAATTTGTCCAAACTTGGTTTGGGAAAGGTCATTAAAAGATCGTATTCGGGATTGTGATGCAATTCGAACATTTCTTTAGAAACCGAATAATCTTTGACTTTTTGAAAAAAAATATTGTTTTGAAAACTCATAGAACTCTTAATTGGTAAGGCTTGGCAAAGTTAGTTTCACGTGGAACGCAAAACGATTAGGTTATCTGTTTTTAAATTATCGACCCATATAAATCAACAAAACCGAAATATCGGCTGGCGAAACACCACTGATTCTTGAGGCTTGTGAAATGGTCACTGGTCGAATAGCCGTTAATTTTTGCTTGGCTTCAATCGACATGGATTTTATTTTATAATAATCGAAATTCTCGGGGATTTTAATATCTTCTAAACGCGTTAGCTTTTCAGCATTGTTTCTCTCTTTTTCGATATAACCGGAATACTTAACTTGGATTTCGGCTTGTTCGATAATTTCTTTATCCAAATCGTTATCTTGAATGTATTGCTGTACTTTTTCGAACTTCAGTATATCTTCTAAGTCAATTTGCGGACGTGAGAAAACTTTAAACATCTTATCCGATTGCGTCATAGGAGAACTTTCCTTTTCGACTAAAATCGGATTGGCTTCTTCGTGTGTCAAACTGGTTTCTTTGAAGAAATTCACCATCTTTTCACTCTCGTTGAATTTATGTTCCATACGCCGCATTCTCTTCTCAGAGGCTAAACCAATTTCATAAGATTTAGGCGTTAACCTGAAGTCGGCATTATCCTGACGTAAAAGCGTTCGGTATTCAGCACGTGAAGTAAACATGCGATAGGGTTCTTCCGTTCCTTTAGTAATTAAGTCATCAATTAGAACTCCGATGTAAGCTTCATCTCTGCGAAGAATCATAGGTTCCATTTCTTTGACTTTTAAAGCAGCATTAATTCCGGCCATTAAACCTTGAGACGCAGCTTCTTCATAACCCGTCGTACCGTTAATTTGTCCGGCAAAATACAAACCTTCAACCAACTTGGTTTCTAAAGTGTGTTTTAATTGCGTTGGCGGAAAATAATCATACTCTATCGCATAACCGGGACGGAAAAACTTCACTTTTTCAAAACCTTCCACAGAACGCAATGCTTTAAACTGAATATCCTCAGGCAAAGAAGTTGAGAAGCCATTTACATAAACTTCTACGGTATTCCATCCTTCTGGCTCAACAAATAATTGGTGTCTTTCCTTGTCGGCGAAACGATTAATCTTATCTTCTATAGAAGGACAATATCTTGGGCCAATACTTTTAATTCTACCATTAAACATAGGTGAGCGATCAAATCCTTCACGCAAAATATTATGTACTTCATTAGAAGTGTAGGTCATATGACAAAGTAATTGGTGCGTCAACGGTTTAGTCTCATCAGTATATGAAAACTTGTCCGGCACTAAATCTCCGGGCTCTTCACGCATTTTAGAATAATCTAAAGAACGACCGTCAACTCTGGGCGGTGTTCCGGTTTTCATTCTACCGGCTTGGAACCCAACATTAATCAAATCTTCAGTAATACCAAAAGCTGCACTTTCTCCTGCTCTACCGCCGCCAAATTGCTTGTCGCCAATATGAATTAACCCATTCAAAAAAGTACCGTTGGTTAAAATAACCGTTTTGGCTTTAATCTCAATTCCAAGAGAAGTTACAATTCCTTCAACCTTGTTATTTTTTATCAAAAGCCCTTTAACCATCTCTTGATAAAAATCAAGATTAGGCGTTCTTTCCAACATCAAACGCCATTCTTCAGAAAACCGCATTCTGTCACTTTGAACGCGAGGCGACCACATGGCAGGCCCTTTGGATTTGTTCAGCATTTTGAACTGCACTGCTGTTTTATCAGAAACAATTCCGGAGTAACCACCCAAAGCATCAATCTCTCGAACGATTTGACCTTTGGCTATTCCTCCCATGGCAGGATTGCAAGACATTTGAGCAATGTTTTGCAAACTCATCGTGACCAATAAAGTTTTACAACCTAAATTGGCCGCTGACGCGGCGGCTTCACAACCGGCATGGCCGGCACCCACAACAATAGTATCGTATTTTTCTAAAAACATTTTCTAATTGTGTTTCACGTGGAACATCTTCATTTTTTCTTCTTCCTTCACGCGCATTAATTGCTCATCAGCATCAGATTTATCTTTATAACCACAGTAGTGCAAAACACCGTGAACCATAACGCGTTTTAATTCATCTTCAAAAGAGACATTAAAATCTGCTGCATTATCTTTAACGCGTTCAATAGAAATGAAAATATCGCCGTGTAGTTCATTTCCCACAGAATAATCAAAGCTGATAATGTCTGTTAGCGTATCGTGATCTAAATATTGCTTGTTAATTTCAAGCAAATAGTCATCGTCGCAGAATATATAGTTAATCTCGCCTTCGTTCTTTATTTCGGATTTAATGACTTCGGTTAACCAAGCCGCAAAAGCAGATTCATTATCTAAAGCAAAATCGCATTCGTAATTAAAACTAATCATTATTGATAAAGTATTCTTGAACCTTCTGGTTAAAATTGGAGCGCAAAGGTAAGCTTTGTCTATTTAAAATTTCAATGCTGTTTAAATATTCTTGTAACCTTGTTGGCAAAGCATTGGCTTGATTACTAAATTCTTTCTTATTGGTTTCTGATTGGCGCTTCTTATCTTGTCCTTGTTGTTGCACTGCCTTTTCAAGTTTCAACAGTTCGTATTTAAGATTTAGAACTTTCTGTAAAGTTTCATTATTAAAGCCTTTATTCAATAATTGCTTCTCAATTTGCTTCATTTGTTCTAAAGCGTTTTGACCATTACCACCAATGCCCTGTTTCTTTAATTCTTTTTCTAAAGCTTCACGCAATTGCTGCTGTTCTTTGTAAATTTCCATAATAGCTTTTGCATCGCCTTCACCATCTTGTCCTTGCTCACCTCCTTTTTCGTTCCCTTGGCTTTGGCCTGAATTTCCACCTTTTTGACCTTTACCTTCTTTACTGCCTTGTTGACCTTGACCCTGCTTTTCACCTTCTTTACCTTCTTGTCCTTCACCAGGTTTCTCACCCTTTTTCATGCCTTTCTTCATCTTGTCAGCAAGACTTTCCTGCTTTTTGATAATATCCGGCAACTGCATACCGGCACCTTGACCTTGACCAGGTTTAGGTTTGCCTTTACCCTGTCCTTCCATTTGAAGAGACATTTGCATACTATTAAGAACGTCACTAAGCATATCCGCCAATCTATTGGCTGAAGAAACAGCATATTGCTGGTGAGAATTTCCTTTAGATACATTAGCTTCAGCTAACGTTTCGAGTGCTTTGTCAACGTTATATTGAACGTTACCAATCTCCTTAGTTACGTCTTCGGCAATTTTAGGGTTGCGCAATGACATGGCAAATAAACTGTCATCAACATGTTTAAATTGCTGCTTCAAATCTTGTTGTATTTTAAGATTTTTATTGAAAGAGGGTGCGCCACGTTTCAAATTTTTGAACTGCTTCATCACCTCTTCTTGAGAAAATGAATATGCTAACAAATTGTCCAAAATCTGGCGCAACATAGCCACATCTTCTTCCATTTGTTCCATATCACCAGACTGCATTTGCTCTGCCATTTTCTGGCTCATTTGTTTCATCTTCTTGGCAGCACTCTTTTGCTTTGGCTTCGCTTTCTCTTTTTGTTGCTTTTGCAATTGCTCCTTAGCATTCTTCATGTCATCCTCTATGCTCTTCTCTTGCTCATCTGAATTGGGAATATCCATTGGTGATTTCAACTCTTTGTTTTCCTGTTCTAATTCGTTTAATTCTTGCTGAAGCTTATCAAACTCCTTATTGATGTCCTCTTGCTTCTCTGCTGAATTCTCTTCAACTTTATCGGCCAACTTGTCTTGCTTATCCGCAAGTTTATCTAGTTTATTGGCTATTTGTTCCGCTTTCTTTTCAACGTAATAACGCTTGGTTAGCTCAACCAACTGCTCTAAACTCTTGGTTTGGTTTTTACTCGCTTGTTGGAATTTTTGCATTTTTTCGAACAACTCTTCTTTGCTGATTTTATCATTCAGCTTTTGCAGTTCATCCAACAACTTTTTGTTCTTCTCCAATTCTTCTTTGGTTTTCTCTAAACGGTCTTGCAATAATTCTTTCTTCTCGTCTTTTTTCTCCGATTTAAATTGCTCCAAATTCTCCTTCATCTTCTCTGAAAACTCTTTCATCATTTCGTCTTGTTGCTTTTGACGTTGAATGAAATCGTTAACTTTTTGTTGCTCTTTGTAATCTAAATTATCCTTCTCTTTACCCATTTTTTGCAACTTCTCCATTTCGGACAATTGTTTGTCTTGGGCTTTTAACGATTTGGCTAACGAATTGATATTGTCATTTTGCTGTTGCAACATTTCATCTTGTTTCTCGGTCTCAGTCGCAATGCGGTTGCTGAATACAGCTGATTTGGAGCTTTTGAAATTGTGAATGGCATCATTATCGAAAATCTCAAAATAGTACTCATATGAAACACCTTCTTCTACCGGAAGATTACTCGGAAAAGCAAACACAAACTGATCATAAACATCTTTCTTAACGTTGATAAGCGCTTTTTTAGCTGTGTTCGGTTTATCCTTAAGATAATAAACAATTTGCAGCTTAGAAAGTCCGTAATCGTCAGAAACTTGTCCGAGCACATAATTCTTATTGACTTTTAAACTATCCGGTGCATTGTTGACTGTTATCGTTGGAAATTGGTCTTTGATGACAGAAATCTGATAATTCAACTTTTCGTAGTGCTGCACTTTATTGTTTGAGGTCAAAATTTGATACTCTACATTTTGCAGTATACTTTTCGACAACGTAAAGACATTATCTTGTTTAGCGAAAGTAAATCGATTGGTAGCATTCACCCAGTCCACTTTTTGAGTAGCCAAAGTGTTCATTCGCCAAGTAACTTTGGTTCCTTCAGGAATAACAGCATTTCCGGTGCCTTTGATTACCTCCGCTTTTTTATTCAAATAAACCGGGAAATTCAGAATCATTTCGAAGTTGGCTATGGAAGGAACCGTAACTACTTTAAGTTCATAATCGTGCGAACTGACTTCGTTAGCTTCGATATGAAATTCAATATCTTCGGATGGTTTCGGAATGACAAATTCAAATTCTCCTGCTTTAGTAGTTTCCATAAAGTAACTTTCATCGCCTATAAAAATCATCGCATTTTCCGGAACAACTTTACCAACCGTTTTAACTTTCACTAAGAAATCTTTGTTCTGTTCGGTTTGCAAATTATTGTTCACCAACACAATTTCAAAAGGTGCCGGCGGTGTAAATTGTTGTTTGAAGTTTACCACACGATTGAAACTTTGTGATAAAATTTCTCCTTTTCCCGAGATCAGGAAAAACAAAAAGAACAAAATCGGAATCACAGCCAGTGGTAAATACTTTTTATTCTTGCCTAAATTGATGGCATTGCCAAAAGGAATTGGCTGTAAAGTGGCAGCTTTCTGTTCAATCGAAGCCAAAAGGAGTTCCGATTGGTTTCGGTCTTGTGACAATTGTAAAAAGTTGGTTAGCTTATCGCCTACTTCATTAAAATGGTTTCCGATAATATTTGACGCCTGATTGTAGTCAATTCCCTTTTGCAATTTGAATAACTTAAAAAGTGGAAACAAGATGAATCGCAACAAAAGAAACAATTCTACCGCTACAAAAAGCACAAACAAAACGGTTCGCGCTGCAGGTTTAAGCCATAAGAAATACTCAACAAACAGCGTGAAGATAAAATAAAGCAAACCAATGCCGACGAAAAATATAGTGCCGCGCAGCAATTCATTGGTGTAAAACTTTCGAATAAAGTCTTCTAACTTCTGATAAATAAGGGTTGATTTTTCCAATTTTTAGCCAATCTTTTTTATAACCGATAAATGTACAATTTTTGGTGAATAACCAACGTTAAAAATTTGTCAATGAAAACGTCTTGAAAATGAAGCGGTAAGACAAATCAAAAACTTCCAACTTCTAACTTCCAACTTCCAACTTCTGTTTATCTTTGCACACACTTCGACAAGCTCAGTGTTAATATGAATAACCCTAAATTATAAAAATGTCAAGACCAGTTAGAGTTCGTTTTGCTCCAAGTCCAACCGGACCATTGCACATTGGTGGTGTGAGAACAGCCTTATTTAATTATTTATTTGCCAAAAAACACAACGGTGTATTCTATTTGCGAATTGAAGATACCGACCAAAATCGTTTTGTTCCCGGAGCGGAACAATACATTTTTGAAGCATTGGAATGGTTAGGCATTGCGCCGAGTGAAACCGTTGCGAAAAATGAAAAATTCGGACCTTATCGCCAAAGCGAAAGAAAGCATTTGTACCAACAATATGCGGATCAGTTGGTACATTCAGGCTGGGCTTACTATGCTTTTGACACAGCTGAAGCACTGGACAACCACAGAAAGCAACACGAAGCCGAAGGGAAAACTTTTATTTACAATTGGCACAACCGTGAAAAATTAGATACTTCTTTAGTTCTTTCGGCAACAGAAACCGAAAAAAGAATTGCCAATGGAGAAGCTTATGTCATTCGATTTAAAACGCCTGTAAACGAGACTTTGAATTTGCATGATATTATTCGCGGTGACTTAAAGTTTGAAACCAATTTGTTAGACGATAAAGTATTGTTTAAGTCAGATGGCATGCCAACGTACCATTTGGCGAATATAGTAGATGACCATTTGATGGAAACCTCACATGTGATTCGTGGAGAAGAATGGTTGCCAAGTTTGCCATTACACAGCTTATTGTATAAAGCCTTTGGTTGGGAAGCGCCTGAATTTGCACATTTACCACTAATTTTAAAACCTATCGGGAACGGAAAATTATCCAAACGCGATGGCGATAAAATGGGCTTTCCGGTATTTCCGTTAGAGTGGAAAAGCGAAGAAGGTGTTTCATCGGGTTACCGAGAAAAAGGATTTTTCCCGGAAGCAGTAGTGAACTTTTTGGCCTTATTAGGTTGGAACGACGGCACCGAACAGGAAATCTTTTCTTTAGAAGAATTGGCTGAAAAATTCGATTTGAATCGCGTACACAAAGCCGGAGCCAAATTTGATCCGGAGAAAAACAAATGGTTCAATCACCACTATTTACAACAACAAAGCAATGAAAGTTTAGCAGAAGCTTTTGCACCAACTTTAGCTGAAAAAGGCATCTCGACTGCGCTCGATGTGACAAAAGTAGTATCGTTAATTAAAGAGCGTGCCAATTTTGTTTCAGAATTTTGGGATTTGGCCGATTATTTCTTTGTAGCACCTACAGCTTATGATGAAAAAGCAGCTAAGAACTGGAAAGAAGATACGCCGCATTTGATGCAACAATTGATTTCGGTATTGGAAAATATAGGTGATTTTACGTCTGTCAACATCGAAACCATCGTAAAAGATTGGATGACCAAAAACGAAATTGGTATGGGAAAAGTGATGCAACCCTTCCGTTTGAGTTTGGTTGGCGCGCTCAAAGGACCACATCTTTTTGATATCGTGGAATTGATTGGAAAAGAAGAAACCATCAAACGACTGGAAAAAGCGATAGCTACATTATAAAAAAAGCCCCGAGATTCGGGGCTTTTCTTTTATAGATTAATAATCACTTGTCCGTTAATACTACCTAAATTTCCCTTAAAGGTATCACCGTTATTCAACACTTTTAAAGCATCGTCTTTGTTGAGTTTGTTTAAGATGTTGGTAAAACCGTATTCATAAAAAAGTACTGCTCTGATGGTTTTACTACCGGCAGAACATCCCAAATAGAAATTACCGCTAACCGGTGATATATCCACAATTTGATTGGCCGCTAACAACGTTCCTTTCAGGATTCGGTTTTCATCGGTTGGATCTACTTTAAGTTTGCCGTTGACTTGCAAAACCGGACCAAAATCCAGAGACACGTGGTCTTCCACCACATTATAACTGAACAAAATACGTACTTGAACACCTTGAATATTGTATTTGATATCTTGATTAAAGGAAGATTCCAAAGAGAAGTTATTGCTAAAAAACTGCATCCCGTAAATCATGCTCCAATTGTTGTAATAATTACCACGAACGGAAAGTCCGCCCGCAAAACCCATACCTGGAGAAGCTTTGAAGTTGTTGGTGAATAAAGTAGTTTGTGAAATTCCGGCTGAAATACCGATACGATTCCCATCTCGGTTACCGTATTGAGCGAAACCTAAAGTTGCAAAAAACAACAATAGCAAAGTAAGTTTTTTGTTCATGTAATGTTGACAGTTAATTTGTAACAAACATACATATATTTTCGTACAACCTATTTTAATCACTAAAATTTAAAATAGTATGGAATTTATTATCATCCCAATTGTATTTGGTGTTCTTTTTCTGTTCGCTTGCTTTTTTACCGTAAAGCAACAAACGGCTGTAGTCGTAGAACGATTCGGTAAGTTTTTGAG
Source organism: Flavobacterium cheonhonense (assembly GCF_035671315.1). NCBI lineage: Bacteria > Pseudomonadati > Bacteroidota > Flavobacteriia > Flavobacteriales > Flavobacteriaceae > Flavobacterium > Flavobacterium cheonhonense. Next base: position 595,120 of record NZ_JAXAVY010000001.1, on the reverse strand, counting down.
CATCCGCAACTCGGGTTTGCAGCTTAAAATTCCGGTAATCGACCGAATTGCAGGTCGTGTTAATTTGAGGATTCAACAATTGGATGTCATCATCGAAACCAAAACCAAAGACAACGTATTCGTAAAAATGAAAGTGTCGGTTCAGTTTAAAGTCATCCAAGAAAAAGTGTATGAAGCTTTTTATAAGTTAGAATATCCTCACGATCAAATTACGGCTTATGTGTTTGATGTAGTTCGTGCCGAGGTGCCGAAATTGAAATTAGACGATGTTTTTGAAAGAAAAGACGATATCGCGATAGCCGTGAAACGCGAATTAAACGAAGCGATGATGACTTATGGTTACGACATTATCAACACCTTAGTAACGGATATCGATCCGGACATGCAAGTAAAAAATGCAATGAACCGAATCAACGCGGCTGATAGAGAAAAAACTGCAGCCGAATTCGAATCGGAAGCCCAAAGAATCCGTATTGTAGCCAAAGCCAAAGCCGAAGCTGAAAGCAAACGCTTACAAGGGCAAGGTATAGCTGATCAAAGAAGAGAAATTGCGCGCGGTTTGGTAGAAAGTGTGGAAGTATTGAATAATGTAGGCATCAATTCGCAAGAAGCTTCGGCATTGATTGTGGTAACACAACACTATGATACTTTACAAGCTATTGGTGCCGATACCAACTCGAACTTAATCTTGTTACCTAATTCACCTCAAGCCGGAAGCGATATGTTGAACAACATGGTGGCGAGTTTTACCGCCAGTAACCAAGTTGGTGAAGTGATGAAAAACGCCCCTAAACGCATTAAAAAGAAAGAAGATCACACTTCCACCGATTACAATCCGTCGGACACTTCCAATCCGGAAGAACCGAAAAAGTAACAACTAGGGAATACAAAAAAGAGGCTTAATCGCCTCTTTTTCTATTTATAAACCAACCGATTACGTATGGTAATGCTATCTTTAAAATGCTGCCTAAAGTTCCGGAAAACAATTTTTTATAAACGGCATAAAACCCTTGAACCGGTTCCGAAGGGAAAATGCTATCTTTAGTTTTCTCATAGCTGAGCTTCATTTTCTGGAAATAGATTTCTTTTTCCAATTTCAGAATCTCTAAATCGTGCTCAATCTCGGCATAAGAAGCATACTTTTTGGTTTCCATCATTTAATCGTTAAAAAATATTTCTGAGAACTTCTCTAAAATTGGTCCTTCTACAATTTTATCTTTTACTAAAAATAAGAGCATTGCTAATACTAAATAAACACCGGCTACCGCTAAAAATCCTAGTGGATAACTGTTAAACCATCGTCCTAAGGCCAAAGCACCTGCGATTGAAACAAACAATAAAACAATAGTCAAACAAAGTGCAATTAGTAAAAACTTGACCATTAAAGTAGTCGACTTCATGGCTACTTTAAAACCCCAAAGTTTATAATAGGCCAAACTGGTTTCTACATAAGCTTTGGCATTCTCCTGAATGTCTTCTACATTTTCTTTTATTTCTTCAAAAGGCATTACTTCTGTAATTTGGCGTTTTGTTTTTTAAGCTCGGCTAATTTTTCTTCTAAAAAGGTAATAGCTTCTTCCGCTTTATAACTCGATTTAGATAACAAATTTTCGACAGTTTCTTTTAACTCGTCTTTGGTTTGAGAAAATTTTTCTTTGGCTTCTTCTTCTGCTGAGTTGAATTTGGATTTTACGTCATCTTTCAAATCATCAAAACCGTTTTTAATTTTTTCTCTCGTTTTTGAACCTTTATCGGGTGCAAACAAAATTCCGATACCTACTCCAATGGCAGCTCCGGCTAAAAGTGCCAAAATACTGTCGCTACTTCTTCCTGACATAATATTTGAAATTTTAATTTGATTAAAGTTACGAAATTTTTAACCAAAGCCAGTTAATAAGCCGTTAAATGATAAAAAATGATTTTAAAGCAATATAAAAGAGGTTTACTACAAAGACTATAAAATCACCTTAAGGATTTTTAAAAATCAAATAAAACCGATTTATGAAGGTTAATTTTAATCAAATGAAATTATACTTTTTATTAAAACAATAAGTTTTATTAATAATAGAAAAAGCCCACGATTATGCGAGCTTTTCATTTGATTTTTCTATACTTGATTTAGTCTTTGTTTTCCACTTTGGCCCAAGTATCTCTTAAGCCAACCGTTTTGTTAAAAACTAATTTTTCGGTCGATGAATCTTTATCAACGCAAAAATATCCCAAACGTTGGAATTGGAACTGGTCTAAATTTTTAGCAGATTGCAAACTTGGTTCTACAAAACCGGTAATCACTTCTAATGAATTCGGATTGATAAATTCTTTAAAGTCGATTTCTTTGTTGCCATCCGGACTTTCATGGGTAAATAATCGGTCGTATACACGAACTTCAGCCGGTATAGCATGATTGATAGAAACCCAGTGAATGGTACCTTTTACTTTTCTTTGAGACGCTTCTGTACCACTTCCGCTGCGAGAATCGGTATCATACGTACAATGAATTTCGGTAATGTTCCCGTTTTCATCTTTGATAACACTCTCTCCTTTAATGATGTAAGCATTTTTTAAACGTACTTCAGTACCTAAAGTCAGACGGAAAAATTTCTTATTAGCCTCTTCTTGAAAATCTTCTCTTTCGATATATAACTCTTTGGAAAAAGGCACTTTTCTATAGGTCATTATTTCTTCTTCAGGATTATTCTCAGCTTCTAACCATTCTTCCTGACCTTCAGGATAATTCGTAATTACCAATTTTACCGGATTCAAAACTGCCATTACACGAGGTGCGGTTTTGTTCAATTCTTCGCGAACACAGAACTCCAGTAAGGAAACATCTATTAAGTTAGTACGTTTGGCAATACCGATGGTTTTAGCAAAATTTCGGATAGCCATAGGCGGATAACCTCTGCGACGCATACCGGAAATAGTACTCATTCGAGGATCATCCCAACCACTAACGTGTTTTTCTTCAACCAATTGCAAAAGTTTTCTTTTAGAAACCACTGTGTGTGATAAATTTCTTCTGGCGAATTCTCGTTGTTTCGGACGCACTTTAGTCTCATCGTAAACTTGGTCTAAAAACCAGTCATACAACTCGCGGTGCGGTAAAAATTCAAGCGTACAAAACGAATGGGAAATCTGTTCTAAATAATCGCTTTCTCCATGTGCCCAATCATACATTGGGTATATACACCAATCATTTCCGGTTCGGTGATGGTGCTTTTTTAAGATGCGATACATAATTGGGTCACGCATCAGCATATTAGTCGAAGCCATATCGATTTTAGCGCGCAAAATATGAGTTCCTTCATCAAATTCACCATTTTTCATGCGTTCAAAAAGGTCTAAATTCTCTTCCACCGAACGATCGCGGTAAGGAGAATTGGTACCAACTTGTGTTGGTGTTCCTTTTTGCTTGGCCATTTCCTCCGAAGTTTGGCTGTCTACATAGGCCTTTCCTTTCTTAATAAATGCAACAGCCCAATCGTATAATTGTTGGAAATAATCAGAAGCATAACATTCGTTAGCCCATTGGTAACCCAACCATTCAATATCTTTTTTAATAGCATCCACGTATTCCTGCTCTTCTTTAGCGGGATTGGTATCATCAAAACGCAAGTTCACAGGCGCCTGATAATCAATTCCTAAACCAAAGTTTAAACAAATGGCACTGGCATGACCAACGTGTAAATACCCGTTAGGTTCCGGTGGAAAACGAAAACGCAATTTGTCTTGAGACAAACCATTTTTCAAATCTTCTTCAATAATTTGTTCGAGGAAATTAAGTGACTTCTCTTCTGTTGCCATTATTTTTGTAATTTTAGCAAAGATATTAAAAACGTTACGAGTTACAAGTTACGGATTGTAAGTTTGTTCAATTACTAACAACTCTAAACTAACCACTCTAAACCCGAAACTTAACCAATGGGAACAATTAAATTACAAAATATAAGAACCTTTTCCTTTCATGGTTGTTTGGAAGAAGAAGCTCGAATCGGTTCTGATTACAGAGTAGATTTGGAGATTAAAACCGATTTAAGAAAATCATCAGTCAGTGATGACCTAAAAGACACAGTAGATTATGTACTTTTAAACAAAATTGTGGTAGATGAAATGGCTATTCGTTCTAAATTATTAGAACATGTAGCCCAGCGAATTGTGTCCAGAATATTCAAAGAAATCCCTTCAGTATCCAGAATAGTATTAGCGGTTTCTAAACTCAATCCACCAATAGGCGGTGATGTTGAAGCAGTTACTATTGAATTGGAAGAATACAGAAGTTAGATTTAAGATTGGCGATTTAAGATTGTTGAATGCAGAATGAAATCAAAAATCAAAAATCGTTAATCAACAATCTAAAATTAAAACTTTTTAGTATATTTGCCGTCCAACTGGCATCGTGGCCGAGCGGCTAGGCACCGGTCTGCAAAACCGTATACTCCGGTTCGAATCCGGACGATGCCTCTTAATTAAGCTCTCTTTTTGAGAGCTTTTTTTATGCTTAATTTTTAGAAAAAATTAATTAAAGATTGTGTTCGAATCCGGACGATGACTCTAAATCTTAAAGCACAATAGCATTGCGACTGAAGAAGGAAACTTGGAGGTTTTTTTTATGGTTAATTTTTAAGAAAAATTAATTAAAGATTGTGTTCGAATCCGGAAAATAAAAGCATAAAAAAACTTCAGAATAAAATCTAAGGTTTTTTATTTTGATCAATATTTATTCTTGTTCTTCTAACTTTTCAATAGCAGAATTCACTATTTTTTGCTCTTTTGGAAACCAAGCCTGTGACAGTAAAACGACACCACAAATGATTAAAGCAATACTAATAACCTTTTTGATTAAAAGGATGTTTTTAGGATTGAGTTTGCTTCGTAACTGTTTGGCTAATATTATTTTAAATAAATCGGTTATAAAATAAACGATGATTAATGTTGCGAAAAAAGTAATCATTCGCGACGCCTTTAATTCTAATTGCGGACCAATGGTAATTAAGATAGCCAACCAAAAACCTAGGACGCCAATGTTAATAAAGTTTAAAAAGAAACCTTTGATGAATAAAGAAAAGTAATTGGTCTTTGCTAATTCTTTAGGGTCAATTTCATCGATGTTTTTTTTAGATTCTTTCTTGTTTTTGATAAAAGATATTATCCCATAAGTAAGCATAACTAATCCGCCGAAAATAAACAAGGCCGGATCATCTTTGATGCTTTGAATCAAACGATAACTACTGAAAAAAGCAATCAGAATAAAGATAATATCCGCTAAAACTACACCCAAATCAAACATGACTGCAGCTCTGAATCCTTTGACTACACTGGTTTCCAGGAGTACAAAAAATACCGGACCAATCATAAAACTCAGGAAAAAACCGAGCGGTATGGCGGATAAAATATCGTTTAAAAAAATCATGTTTTGAATTTTGACACTGCAAGTTAGCATTAAATTTGAAAAATTTAAAAAAAATACTACTTCGCTTCTCTAACCGTTCCGCCGGCTATGACTTTTTGATTGATCTGTTTCGGTTTGCCGTAAATGGTAATATCGCCACCGGCTCTGACTTTAGCTTCTACTATATCTGTAGCAAAAATATCCGCTTCGCCACCGGCATTGGCAGTAATAGTAGTTTGCTTTGTTTTGAATTGTTGTGCTTCAAAAATACCGCCTGAATTCACTAAAATATCCTGATTATCAGCATTTCCTTCAATGATAACTTTAGAGCCATTGGCAATTCTGGCTGAAAATTTTTGGGTTTCAAGCTTAACTTTAACCTCAGAACCTTCTTTGGCATTTACATCAAAAGTCAGTGTTTTTATAAGATCGCCACATGCTATTCTGGAACCTTCATTAGCTTCAACAGCAGTAATATTTTTGAAGTAAACCGTTACTGAAATGTGATCGCCGCCTAATAATTTCGTCAGCGACATTCTGATTTTAAGTTCACCATTTTTGTTAACCAATTCAACTTCATTGGCTTCTTTACCATCAATGATGACTTTGTTTTCGCTGCTTTTTACCAAGAAAACATCAATCTGATCGAAAGCGGTAACTTTATCAAAATCACCAACATTTTTTTCAACTTGTCCAAAAGTTACAGCACTGAATAACAATGCACTATACACTACATTTTTCATACTATTCGTTTCTTCTTATAAAATGAAAATCTAATTGTTTCTTCACTAAATCGGCATTTTTAACCTTCACATACACTTCGTCTCCAAGCTGTAACAATGCTTTTGAAACTTGACCTACTAAAGCATATTGTTTTTCATCAAACACATAATAATCTTCCTTGATTTCTCGGATGCGAACCATACCTTCACATTTGTTTTCAATTATTTCAACATAAATTCCCCATTCAGTTACACCGGAAATTACGCCTAAAAACTCTTGGTCTTTATGGTCTTGCATGTATTTCACCTGCATGTATTTCACAGAATCTCTTTCTGCCTGAGCCGCTAATGCTTCCATATCACTGGAATGTGCACATTTAGCTTCATAATCTTCTTGACTCACACTTTTGCCACCATCCAAATAATGTTGCAACAATCGGTGCGCCATTACATCGGGATAACGACGAATTGGCGAAGTAAAATGACTGTAGAAATCGAATGCTAATCCGTAATGACCAATATTTTCGGTAGAATACACTGCTTTACTCATACTTCGAATGGTCAGCGTATCAACTAAATTTTGCTCTTTTTTACCGTTGACTTCGTTTAATAAATTATTCAATGATTTCGAAATATCTTGCTTCGATTTCATGTTAATCGTATAGCCGAATTTAGAAATCACCGTTTGTAAATTCATCAACTTATCTTCATTAGGTTCATCGTGAATTCGGTATACAAAGGTTTTCTTTTGTTTACCTATAAATTCCGCTACTTTTCTGTTGGCCAACAACATAAATTCTTCAATCAAATGATTGGCATCTTTCGACACTTTGAAGAATACACCAACAGGCTCAGCTGCTTCATTTAAGTTGAATTTTACTTCCACTTTATCAAATGAAATTGCTCCGGCAGCCATTCTTTTTCTTCGAAGAATTTTAGCCAATTCATCCATTTTTAAAGTTGCTTCCACTATGGGTTTCGGAGCCTGATAGGATTTTCCGGTCAGGGAAACTTCGGCCGGAATCAAATCGGATTGGGTTTCTATGATACTTTGCGCTTCTTCATAAGCAAATCGCTGATCAGAATAAATCACTGTTCGGCCAAACCATTGGTTGACTACTTCGGCTTTCGGTGTCAATTCAAATACAGCCGAAAACGTATATTTCTCTTCATTTGGGCGCAACGAACAGGCAAAATTAGATAAAACTTCAGGCAACATCGGAACCACACGATCAACTAAATACACAGATGTCGCTCGGTTATAAGCTTCGTCATCTAAAATAGTACCTTCTTTCACATAATGTGACACATCGGCTATATGTACACCAATTTCGTAATTGCCGTTTTCTAAAACTTGAAACGACAAGGCATCATCAAAATCTTTAGCATCTTTCGGATCAATGGTAAAGGTTAATACTTTACGCATGTCTCTTCGTTTAGCAATTTCTTCAGGCGTGATTGAAGTATCTATTTTATTAGCAAAAGCTTCTACTTCTATCGGGAAATCATAGGGTAAACCGTATTCGGCTAAAATCGCGTGAATTTCGGTATTGTGTTCGCCGGGTTTTCCCAGCACTTTTATCACTGAACCAAAAGGAGAATCGGCTTTTGCCGGCCAATCTTCCAACTTAACTAATACAACATCACCGTGTTCAGCATCGCCTAATTTGTTCTTTGGTACAAAAATATCAGTGTACATTTTGGCATTGGCAGTAGTCACAAAACCAAAATTCTTTTGAATGTCAATTACGCCAACAAACTCTTCTTTGTGTCTTTCTATAATTTCTAAAACTTCAGCTTCCGGTTTCCTCGAACTTCTGCGATCGTACACATACGCTTTTACTTTGTCGCCATCCAAGGCATGATTCAAATTAACAAATGGAACAAAAACGTCGTGCTCTAATTCATCACAAACAAAATAACCGGCTTTTCTACTGGTCATATCGATAGTACCTTCATAGTATTTTTGACTGGTAGCTTTCACTAAATACTTTCCGGGTTCCGACTCGATGATTAGTTTTTGAGCGGCTAAAATTTTTAAATCTTTTATAATTTCATTCCGACTTTTAGTATCGTCGAGTTCCAGTATCGCTGCTATTTGTTTGTAATTGAAAGGCTTATTGGGATTTTTAGATAGTATTTTAAAAATCTTTTCGGAAAAGGTTTTGGCTTTACTTCCGAACTTTTTGGGTTTCTTACTCATTGTATCATTTCTAATTAATGTTGAAAATTACAAAATACTTACTAGTTATGAGTATAAGTTATGAGTTTTAATATAAATCTAACATTCACTACCTTTAGCAAAACACATAAAAATGACTGAATTTATAACCATAGCAATTTTCAACTTCGCCCATGAAATCAACGTATTGAGAACGATTTTAGAACACGAAGGTATTCCGCATTTATTTCAAAATGAAAACTTAATTGCCATTGATCCTTTAGCCAGTTTAGCGTACGGCGGTATTCAGTTAAAAATACATCCTAACGATATCAAAAGAGTGCAACAAATTTTAAACGACTTAAACAATCCTTTAACTGTAGTTTGAAAAATCAAAGTTTTCAACAATAATTAAAAACAACAAAAAAGAATTTTTAAAATTTTAAAATTTATGATGGTTATTATAGCTTGTTAATTTCACGCATAACTTTTAGTCATTTTATTTTTTAAAAAAGTTATACCAATTTATACAGAGAAATTAACAACGATTTTAAAATCTAAAAGCCTTAAAATGAATTAAAATTTAGTTTTTATTAACAGTTGTTAACAGTCAAAGAAGCACTACTTTTTTTAATAAGTTTAGTTGTTGATAATTGTTGAAAACCTACTTTTTTGTGCTCATAATTTTTCTATAAAAAGCCAAAACTAAATTTGATTTTCTCAATCCAATTTTGGATTAGAAAAAAAAGAAATACAAGGGCAAAAAACTTCTGATTTTCTATCCAAAGTTGTTAACAATTGATGTTAATTTAAAGTTAACTGATTATCAAGGATTTGCAAAACGCTATTAACATTATATAATTTTAACATTTATATTGAAATATATCTAATGATTTTCAATTAGTTATACAATTATCTTAAAATGGCGTTTTGCTTACTTTTTAAAAATCAATCAGTTAGAATTATGTAAGCATCCAATCAATAGATTCCGTAAATTTGTGCAACTAATAACACAACATACCTTATGAAAATCTCCATCGGAAACGATCACGCCGGACCGGATTATAAAAAAGCCATATTGGCTTATTTAACACAAAAAGGCTACCAAGTAGTTAACCACGGAACCGACACTTTTGACAGTGTGGATTATCCTGATTTTGGCCATCCTGTGGCGGAAGATGTTGAAACCGGTAAAGCCGATTTCGGTATTGTAATTTGTGGTTCCGGAAATGGGATTAACATGACGGTTAACAAACACCAAGGCATTCGTTCAGCTTTGTGTTGGACTAAAGAAATTGCTGCTTTGGCTCGTCAACATAATGATGCTAATATTATTAGTATTCCGGCGCGTTACACCTCTATTCAACAAGCGGTTGACATGGTTGACACTTTTTTAAACACCGATTTCGAAGGCGGAAGACACGCTAATAGGGTCAATAAAATAGCTTGTCAGTAAGCTTTATGTATCCGAAAACCGTAATAGAGTACAATAGTTTTGGTCGGAAAACGGCTTTAGCTACTTTTGTAACCGGCAGTTTGATTGTGGCGCTCTATTACTATACTGCTTTCAGCGGAATGATTTTCGTTAGTTTGTTTTTCATCATTTCATTTTTTCTCTTGAATACTGCAGTTTCGGTTTCTCTAATCAAGCTTTTACTGAAAAACAAAAAAGATAAAAAATCAATATTAACTACACTGTTTTTAATGTCGCTCAACCTTCCTGTAGGTTACGCTTATTTGCAGCTAGGATTTAAAATTTACGCCCACACCATTAATTAAAATGAGCGAAGTACACATTCACAAACATGAAGTAAAAGGGAAAAATTTAGTCATTTCCATCTTGTTAAACTTATTGATAACCATCGCGCAAATTGTGGGTGGAATCATTTCAGGAAGTTTAGCACTCATCTCTGATGCTTTACATAATTTCTCCGATGTACTTTCCTTGGTTTTTAGTTACATCGCTCATAAATTATCTAGGAGAAAAGCATCTATCAACAACACTTTTGGTTTTAAAAGAGCCGAATTAATTGCCGCTTTTGTCAACGCTTCCACCTTAGTTATTGTGGCTTTAATCCTGATTTACGGAGCGGTAGAACGTTTTTTTAATCCACATCCCATTGAATCCGGTTTAGTGATTTGGTTGGCTTTATTGGGGATTATTGTGAATGGTCTTTCGGTGATTTTTTTACGCAAAGATGCCGAGCACAACCTCAATATGAAATCGGCTTATTTGCATTTGCTTACCGATATGATGGCTTCCGTGGCTGTATTGGTTGGTGGATTGTTGATGCAATTTTACGGTTGGTTTTGGGTAGATAGTTTGATGACTATTATTATTGCGATTTATTTGATAGTTGTTGGTTTAAAACTGTTAGTCGAATCCACCAAGATGCTCATGTTGTTCACTCCTGATTTTATCGATATTAAAGAATTGGTTCGCGAAGTCCATAAAATTCCCGGTGTTAAAAAATTACACCACATACACGTTTGGCATCTTAACGACGAAGAATTACACCTCGAAGCGCATTTGGATTGTTCGGAAGATATCCGAATGAGTGAATTTAACGAACTGTTACATGAAGTAGAGCTAGTATTGTTTCACCAATTCAACATCAACCACATCAACATTCAGCCCGAATTTAAAAAGGAAGATCCTAAAGACTTTATAGTGCAGGATTGAATTAGACACTCATCACAAACACCCAAAAGCACACCGTTAAAAAGAATGCCGGAATTGCCGCAATGAGATTCAAGTTTCGTTTCAGGTGCAATTTTTTCTGATGAAAAATGTAGCTTTCTATCATTAAAAATAAGGACCAAAAAAATAATCCTGTTAAGATACTGAACAAATAGGCCAGGAAAAATTCCTCATATTCTCTAAAAAACACAATACTTCCAAAACAAAAAATTACTAATAATAGTATCCTTAGAAAAAAATATTTTATCATTGTCCAAATCATTTCTCAAAGATATAAAATGACCACCATACAATTCATTCAAAATCAAGTTTCAGCATCACCCAAAAGTATTGAAGCCACGTTAAAATTACTTTCCGAAGATTGCACTATTCCTTTTATTTCACGTTACCGAAAAGACCAAACCGGGAATTTAGACGAAACCGTAATCGAGCAAATTGCCAAATTATCCAAACAGTTTGACGATATCAACAAACGCAAAGAAAGCATCCTAAAATCGATCGAAGAACAAGGACAATTGACTTCTGATTTAAAAACTAAAATTGAAAACAGCTTCGATTTACAGGAAATAGAAGATTGGTATCTGCCGTATAAAAAGAAGAAAAAAACCCGTGCCGATGTAGCGCGTGAAAACGGCTTGGAACCATTGGCTAAAATCATCATGGCGCAAAATTCTGATGATATTGAGTTCATCGCCTCTAAATATTTGAACGCTAAAGTGCCTAATGAAGACGAAGCGTTACAAGGTGCGCGCGACATTGTAGCGGAATGGATCAATGAAAACAGCTATATCCGAAAGAACCTCCGTCGCATGTTCCAAAGAAAAGCAGTAGTAGAAACCAAAGTGGTTAAAGCTAAAAAAGACGATGAAGCGGCCCAAAAATTTGCCCAATATTTCGATTGGTCTGAACCGATTTCTAAAGCGCCTTCTCATCGTTTATTGGCGATGTTGCGCGCCGAAGCGGAAGGCTTTGTCAAACTCAACGTGGGTTTAGATGCCAATGAAGAAGCCATCGAATTCATCGAAAACAATACCATCAAAAATAACAGAGAAACCGCAGATCAATTGCGTTTGGCTATTAAAGACAGTTTCAAACGTTTGCTTGAACCAGCCATTTCCAACGAAACCTTACAAGAAGCCAAAGCCAAAGCCGACAGCAAAGCCATCGAAGTATTTGCCGGCAATTTAGGCCAACTTTTACTCGCGCCGCCACTGGGAGAAAAGCGAATCTTAGCCATAGACCCGGGTTATCGCAGTGGTTGTAAAGTGGTTTGTTTGGATGAAAAAGGCGACTTGCTCTACAACGAAACCATCTATCCGCACCAGCCGCAAAATGAAACGGCTATGGCCATGAAAAAAATCAAATCGATGGTTAACGCCTACAACATAGAGGCCATTTCTATCGGAAACGGAACCGCTAGTCGTGAGACGGAATTCTTCATCAAAAAAATTGCTTTTGACAAACCGGTTCAGGTTTTTGTGGTTTCCGAAGCCGGTGCTTCTGTATATTCCGCCAGTAAAATCGCTCGAGAAGAATTCCCGAATTTCGACGTTACCGTGCGTGGTTCGGTATCTATCGGAAGACGTCTTTCTGATCCGCTGGCCGAAGTGGTCAAAATAGATCCGAAATCGATAGGCGTAGGCCAATACCAACACGATGTAGATCAAACCAAACTGAAAGAAGAACTCGACACGGTAGTGGTACGCTGCGTGAACTCGGTTGGCATCAACATCAATACTGCCAGTAAATCGCTCCTGAGTTATGTGTCGGGCATTGGCGAAAAAATGGCCGAAAATATAGTAGCGTTCCGCTCTGAAAATGGTCCGTTCGAAGACCGAAAGCAGCTCAAAAAAGTACCGCGTTTAGGTGATAAAGCGTTCCAACAAGCCGCGGCTTTCATCCGAATTAAAGACGGTAAAAATCCGCTGGACAATTCGGCTGTTCACCCAGAAGCTTATCCGGTGGTAGAAAAAATGGCAAAAGATTTAGGTCTGAAAACTGCCGAATTAATCGGTAAAAAAGATAAAATAGCTTTGATTAAACCCGAAAATTACATTACCAACGATATCGGAATGTTAGCCATCAAGGACATTGTAAAAGAATTGGAAAAACCAGGGCTTGACCCTAGAAAAGCGGCTAAAATTTTCGAATTCGATCCCAATGTGAAAACCATTAAAGACGTTCTTTCCGGTATGATTTTACCAGGTATAGTGAACAACATTACCGCCTTTGGTTGTTTTGTCGATATCGGAATTAAAGAAAGCGGTTTGGTACACATTTCTCAGCTCAAAGAAGGTTTTGTGTCTGATGTAAATGAGGTGGTCAAGTTGCACCAACACGTACAAGTTAAAGTAGTTGAGGTAGATGAAGACCGAAAACGCATTCAACTGACCATGATTTTTTAAGTATAAAAAAATCCCAAATACTTTTGAATCGGTATTTGGGATTTTATTTTTCTTCTCAATAAAAAGCGGAAGTACTATTTAGATTCTTCCTCTTTGGCCGGAGTAGCTGGCGCCACAGTATCGTCTTTGGCAGCTTTCTTAAATTCTTTTACACCGCTTCCCAAACCTTTCATCAATTCCGGAATCTTTTTACCGCCGAAAAGCAATAAAACTACCGCCAAAATTAACATCATTTGAGGAAACTCGATAGTGCCTAAAAATATGGTTAAAAAGTTCATATAGTTGTTGTTAAATTATTCTTTAGTATCTTCTTCTTTCTTAGTTTCAGAAGTGTCGTCTTTAGCGGCTTTTTTAAATTCTTTTACACCACTACCTAAACCTTTCATCAATTCCGGAATCTTTTTACCGCCAAAAAGCAATAAAACAATCGCAAGAATCAACAAGATTTGAGGCATCCCGATTTCACCTAAAAATATCATTAAAAAGTTCATGATTTCTCTGATTAGATTATAATAATGGGCAAAGGTAGAAAATAAATCAATAGCTGCGTTTATTTGACTCGAAAGAACCGCAAACTTTATGAAATCTTAAGCAGATATAATTCCTATATTTGTGGTATAAACCATTACCATGTCTGAGAAAAGACTCAAACGCAAAATCATCAAAAAGAAATTGTTCACGAAAAACCGCTTGGTGATTCTGAATGAAGACACTTTTGAAGAAGTATTTTCTTTGCGATTGACACTGATGAATGTGTTTGTGGTGGCTACCATAGGCGCGTTGTTGATTATTTTTGTCACTACTTACATCATCGCTTTTACCCCTTTGCGAGAATATATTCCGGGCTATGCGTCAACGAAACTTAAAAAAGATGCGACCGAATTGGCGCTGAAATCCGATTCATTGTCAAAAGCCTTAAAAAAGAACGAAGCCTACATTGCCTCCATCAAAAAAATTTTAACCGGCGATTTGGATTACGCTAAATTCAGTAAAGATTCCATTACCGCAACCAATATTGAAACCATTTCGGAAGAAGACTTGCAACCGACTAAAGCCGATTTATTGCTTCGTGAGCAAGTGGCTCGTGAAGACAAATACAACTTGTTCGAAAAGGCTAAACCCAAAGCAGGCGTAGTGCTTTTTCCGCCGGCCAAAGGCATGATTACCGAAAAGTTCAATCCGAAAGAAAAGCATTATGCCGTTGATGTCGCATTGGCTAAAAATACCCCAATAAAATCCGTCTTAAGCGGCACCGTAATTTTTGCTGATTGGACACCAACCAATGGTAACGTAATCATCATTCGCCATAACAACGGATTTATTTCTGCTTACAAACACGCTGCATCATTGACCAAAGACCAAGGAGAAACTGTAAAATCGGGTGAAGTAGTAGCTTTAGCCGGTTCAACCGGACAAGAATCTACCGGCGTTCACTTGCATTTCGAATTGTGGAAAGACGGGTACCCAATTGATCCATCCATTTTTATAGCCTTCGAATAATATGGAAGATTTTTTAATTGTTGTAGTAGAAAAACTTTTCTTCATGCCTTTTTTAATGGGCCTTGTTTTTGTGATTACAGCACTCATTTCACTCCGATTTCCGCCCAAAAAAATCAATAATTTGTACGGCTACAGAACCGGAAAGTCAATGAAAAATCAACAGCTTTGGGATTTCTCTCAAAAATATTCTTCGGTTAAAATGCTGCAAATTGGCTTTTTCCTTTTGGCGGTTTCGTTTTTGGGACTGGTTTTTCACCTGAATGAAAAACAGCAAGTTATCTTCGGAGTAGCACTCTCGGCATTGGTTTGTATTTATTTATTTTGGAGTACCGAAAGAGCGATTAAAAAGAATTTTCCAAACGAATAATTATGTCCATCAAATCCATCGCTGCGAAATTATTTGCGCAATACATTCATAATAAAGTCCAAACTTGGGCGACTAAACCGGTAGAAACCCAGGAAAAGGTTTTCCGTGATTTAATCGAACAAGCCCAAAACACACAGTTTGGGAAAGACCACGATTTTGCCAACATCAAAACGTTTCAGGATTTTGCCGCCAAAGTCCCAATTCGGGATTACGAACAACTTCGCTCGTATGTAGACCGCGTTGTCAAAGGCGAAGAAAATATACTTTGGAAAGGCAAACCCATTTATTTTGCCAAAACTTCGGGAACAACTTCTGGTGCCAAATACATTCCGCTCACCAAAGAGTCGATGCCGTATCATATCGAAGCCGCTCGAAATGCTATTTTGAGTTACATACACGAAACCGGTAAGGCTGATTTTGTGAACGGCAAAATGATTTTTCTCCAAGGCAGCCCGATTTTAGAAGAAAAAAATGGGATTAAACTCGGCCGACTTTCGGGCATAGTGGCGCATTTTGTTCCGAAATACCTCCAAAAAAACCGCATGCCGAGCTGGGAAACCAACTGCATCGAAGATTGGGAAACCAAGGTCGACGCGATAGTTGAAGAAACCTTCAACGAAAACATGACCGTGATTTCCGGGATTCCGTCTTGGGTGCAAATGTATTTCGAAAAACTGCAGCAAAAAGGAAATAAACCTGTAGGTGAGATTTTTAAAAATTTCAATTTGTTTATTTACGGCGGCGTGAATTACGAACCGTACCGCGCCAAATTCGAGAATTTAATCGGACGTAAAGTCGATGCTATCGAGCTCTTTCCGGCTTCCGAAGGCTTCTTTGCCTACCAAGATTCCCAAAAAGAAAAAGGGATGTTGTTATTGCTCAATTCTGGTATTTTTTACGAATTTGTCAAAGCCGAAGAATTTTTCACCGAAAACCCGCGACGCTACACCATAGGTGAAGTCGAACTTGGTGTGAACTATGTTTTGTTGCTTTCCACCAATGCCGGACTTTGGGCTTATAACATTGGCGACACCGTGCAATTCACCAGTTTAAATCCTTATCGCGTTATCGTTTCAGGTCGCATCAAACATTATATTTCAGCTTTTGGAGAACACGTTATCGGCAAGGAAGTCGAATCTGCTTTAAAAGAAGCTATGGAAGATACCGATGTCCGTGTGAACGAATTTACCGTCGCGCCGCAAATTACCCCTAACCAAGGATTGCCGTACCACGAATGGTTCATCGAATTTGAAAACGAACCGGAAAACCTGGAAGACTTTGCGCTTAAAATTGATCAAGCCATGCGCAAACAAAACACCTATTACGACGATTTGATTGTAGGTAATGTGTTGAGAACTGTCGTGATTACCAAAGTGGCCAAAAACGGTTTCCAAGAGTACATGAAATCCATCGGGAAACTGGGCGGCCAAAACAAACTGCCGCGCTTGGCCAACGACCGCAAGATAGCCGACTTTTTTGTTAAGTAGGAGCGAACCGCTTGGGCTATTGCTAAACCTTATTCCTGCTGCCAAAACTCGCTGTAACGGTGTTACGAGCTCAAACAATTTTGGCATCAGGGCTAAAAACAAACTAAAGGCATGAAAAGAATCGGCTTACTTACTTTCTTAATTTTTAATATGAACTTGGTTATTGGCCAAGTAACCCGAGGCGAAGCCGAACGGAACGAAGTTAAAGGCGTTGTTGTAGACGAAAATAACAAACCGATTCCGTATGTGAATATTTGGGTTGAAAACGAAAATGTCGGTACTACTTCAGAAGAAGACGGAACGTTCTCTTTATCGGTTTCGGAAACAAAGAAGATTTGCTTTTCAGCATTGGGTTATGAGGCTAAAATCTTGTTGGCAACAAACGTAAAATCGGTTGTATTGTATCCAAAAGCACTGGAATTAAATGAAGTGGTTATCGAAAAAAGAAAAGGAACTCAGGAGATAGTAATTGGCGATTTTTCAGGTATAAAATTAAATTCAGGAGTCACCAATACCGGACAAGACAATGTGCATGTTTGGGCCAAAAAAATTGAGACTTCAGCAATAGTAAAAGCCCATCCTTTTATAAAAACAATAGAGTTCGTAACCCAATCAAGATTGAAAAACGTTTTGTTAAGAATCAGAATTTTTAAGGAAAATAATAATGGTCTTCCTTTGGAAGATTTAGTTGAGGAAGATATCTTAGTTCCAATAAAAAAAGGTCAAAAAAACAATCTGGTTGATTTAATAAAGTACAACATCAAGATTCCTGAGGAAGGTCTTGTGATAGGATTTGAATATTTAAAATTAGAGCAAAACAAATTTGAATTCGATATCACCTCAAAAGACAACAAACAAACTCAAAAAGCTTACCGATATGAACCTTCCATTAAAGGTTTTTTTCCCGGTGGAGAAACACTACTTATATTAAACCACGATGGAAGTCCTCGTTCTAAAGGCTACGGGAATGTGGAAATTGCTTTAAAAATCAAACTATCCAATTAAATGAAATCACTCTTTTTCCTATTGTGTTTTTTCCAGCTTTCCGCTCAAGTTAAAGGCGTTGTTGTAGACGAAAACAACAAACCGATTCCTTATGTGAATATTTGGTTCGCTAACGGTAATTTGGCGGATACTACTGAAGAGGACGGTACATTCATTATTTCGGATTTAAAAGAAAATCAGGTATTGTTTTTCAGTGCCATGGGATTTGAAAAGAAAACAGTTAAAGTGGCCGATGCAGCCCGAGTCGTAATGAAGCAATCCGCAATTGAGTTGAAGGAAGTTCAACTTGAAAATCCACGAGCCAATCTCAGCAACCAAATTGATGAGTTTGAAAGAAAAAAAGTTCATTTATATTATGGTTTAGGGCTTACACAATGGTCTTTAGCTAAACAATTTACATATAACGACACTATTCAAAAAACACCTTATTTAGCCTCTATTTTGGTTAAAACCCAATCTCCCGGCGGTGCTTCAAAAGTTAAAGTCAGAATAACATCTGTTGGTCCTGATGGCAATCCCGGGGAAGATTTGATTAATGAAGATTTGATTTTTAAGGTTAAAAAAGGCGATCGAATTTCAGAGTTTGACATGTCTCAATACAAATTAAAAATAGAGGAATCAGGTATTTTTGTAGTAATAGAATATTTAATGTTGGATGAAAACCAATACATTATATACGATAAATATAAAAAGCCCTATCCGCACTCGAGACCATCAATCGGAACTATTCCTTCAGAAGAAATAACTTTTTGGTGCTATAATAAAAAATGGCGCAAAATGGACAAGCGTAATCCTTATAATTACCCGGATGAAGAACATTATTTTAATAAATATATCGAATTAGCTATGAGTTTAAAATTGACCAACTAATGAAAGCAATCTTATTTTTTATCTTATTTTCAATTTCACTTTCCGCCCAAATCACTAAAGGTGTAGTCAAAGATAGTCTTACCGGCCAACCCATTCCGTATGCGAATATTTGGGTAGAGAACGAAAATGTGGCAACAACATCTGAGGAAGATGGGACTTTTTCCATAACGGTGGCCAATACTAAAAACTTAATTTTTTCGGCTTTGGGTTACGAAACAAGAACATTAAAAGCCACTCAAGTCACCCAAGTATTCCTGAATCCGAAAGCCTTTGATTTGGATGAGGTAGTCATTTCCAACAGCATCGGCACCAAACAAAATGTCATCGGGTTAACCGAAAATACCGTGGCCCAAGCTTTTGACAACGGTCCGAGAATAGACGTGAAATTTTTTCCTTATTCCTCGGAATACAAAAAAACACCTTATCTCAAAAGAGTAACGGTTTACACCGACAGTAGAATAGAAGATGCAACTGTAAAACTTCATTTTTACAAAGTTGACGCCAATGGTTATCCGGGTGATGAATTGTTGCAGAAAGAACTTATAGTAAAGGTTAAAAACGGGACTAAAATCAACAAAATTGACTTGAGTGATTTTGGACTGGTAATGCCTAAAAAGGGTCTCTTTGTAGGTTTTGAAAAACTCATGATTGAGAAAAACAAAAAAGAAAAAACCGTGATTAATCCGGTCACTAAGGAAGCCCAAATACAAAAAACTTATTATCCGTTGATGCTTTATAACTATGTAGAAAGGGATTTTTTATTCACGTTTTCGGGTGGTAAATGGAGCAAACAAACCGATGTCGATTCGGGAAAAGTTAAGGTTTATGAACCGGCCATCCATTTAACACTGACCAATTAAAGACAAAAACCCTATATTTGCAGGTTAGAAAAAAATATTTAATGAAAGAAATTAAAAACATTTCGCGCTCCAGAGCGCAAGAGTCCTCGGCAGCTATCGAGCGACTGTACATTACCATGAGACATTTATTTAACAGAGGTTTTTACAAACCAATGGGTGTTTCAGGAGACACATTACGAGAAGCTTTATTAGCGCTTCGCCCCGAAATTTACGGCAGCATAGCCGAAGAAAAAGTAGAATTGAACGGTTTACTTTATGTGATTGAAAGACTTCCGATAGGAATTGAAGAATGTCGTTACATCAACTTGACTTCCGACGAAGGCTATTCTAAATCGCACTTCAAACCGATTATTCCGCCTAAGAGAAGAAGAAATTGCTATCGCATCGACGACGAGCAAATGAACGTGGAAATTACTCGCGGACGTTCGGATATTTATGATATTTTAACGCATTTGACTTTCATTTTCATCGAATCTCACAAAATCAAAGACCGAGTGTTGATTGACGATGAAGGCCGAATTTCACGCGATTGGCAAAAATTGGAGCAAGCCGCTTTACAAACCAAAAAGTTAAATCAGGTTGATAAAGAAAAGGCTATTTCACACGCTGCCAATGTGTTGGGCAGAACCTTTGCAGAGGTTTTAGATATTTATGATGCCTTTGGTTCAGCCGAAAAACCGGATCGCTTTTTACACGTAATTTACTGGTTAGGAAAATTAGCCATCGAAGAAGTAGTGGATAACAACAAAAGAACCATTACGTTCAGTCCGATTTTAAGAGAGCGTTTAGGCCATCACATTCACGGTGAAATTTGGGCCAACAACATCAAAGAAGTTTTAAACCAAAACAATTTAATCGACCGACCTATACACATCATCAGTGCCAACATGCACTCGGTAATGAATTCCATCTTTGCCCAAGGTGTTTTGGGTGCTAAATACAAAGGTAAATCGGAATACCAAATTTATGAGGATTTGAGTGCTTCGGGCAACAAAGACTTGAGAAGTAAAGTAGAAGAATTGGCCTTGAAACAAGGGATGATTTCTTTACCGGATTGTTCAGGAACCAATATCGATGTACAAATTTTTGATACTGATAAAGTCGATTGGTCTAAATCGGGTTTCCCAAAAGCCAAACTCGGCAAAGAAAAACCGGTCATTATTGTAATGGACTATGCTTTTGGTGAGCAAGCTTACGAAACCATAGACGAGTTGTTGAAACCTTATAAAAAAGGAAAAAACCATATTTTCTTAAATGTAGAATCGGTTTCAATTATGGGGAAAGCCGGTATTTTACAAGGCGGAAAAGGCGACATCATGATTCCGAATGCACACATCAACGAAGGTACTGCGGATAATTATCCGTTTGAAAATGAGTTGACTGCTCAGATGTTTGAAGGTAACGATATTCCCGTTTTTGCCGGTCCGATGGTAACTGTATTAGGAACTTCATTGCAAAATAAAGACTTACTGAAGTTTTTCCATGAGTCTACTTGGGGCGCTATCGGTTTGGAAATGGAAGGCGCTTATTACCAAAAAGCGATACAATCCGCCTCTAAAATCCGCAAAAGCATTAATCCCAATGTAAAAGTGCGTTATGCTTATTACGCTTCGGATAACCCTTTAGAAACCGGTAGTACTTTGGCTTCCGGCGGATTAGGAACAACTGGAGTAAAACCAACGTATCTGATTACCATCAAAATATTGGAACAAATTTTTAACGTAAAATAAATTTATATGAGTGCCACACCTCAAAATCCGGATGATCAAGAGCTTGATTTGTCGCAAATTTCCCGAAAAGTCGGTGATTTTTTTGAAGGCATATCCAACAGATTCTTCAAAGGAATTTTATTCTTTAAAAGAAATATTGTTTGGGTAGGAACATTATTCGTTATTGGTGCCGGACTTGGGTTTTATTTGGATAAAAACACCAAAATTTACGACAATCAAATTATCGTTACGCCAAATTTTGGATCAACCGATGATATGTATGCCAAGATAGAGTTGATTAATTCCAAAATTGGTGAAGGTGACTCCATTTTTCTTAAAAATGTGGTTGGCGTCAAAGAACCTAAAAAATTGAGAGGTATTGAAGTGAGTCCCGTTACAGACGTTTACAAATTTGTTGAAAATAAGGCTCAGAATTTTGAGTTAATCAAATTAATGGCAGAAGACGGCGATATAGAGAAAGTTATCAAAGAATCGATTACCAGTAAAAATTATCCTTACCATTTGATAGAGTTTTCAACGGTTGATTTAACCTCTAATGAAGCTACTGTAAAGCCTATTTTAGACTATTTAAACAACTCTGATTATTATAAAATGATACAAAAAGAGTTTGTGAATAATGTTAAAATAAAAATGGTTGAAAACGATTCGGTTATCGGACAAATCAATGGTTTTTTGAACACATTTAACAGCACTATCAGCGGATCACAAAAAAGTGATAAGTTGGTGTATTACAACGAGAATTCGCAATTAGACGACGTAATAAAAACTAAAGATAATTTAGTTAACGAGCAAGGAAGTCATCGCTTAGAGTTGGTTAGTTTAGATAAAATTGTAAAAGACAACAGCGTTACACTAAATGTAAAAAACAACAAAAAATTAAATGGTAAAAAGAAAATAATCTTACCGTTATTATTCGTTTTTGTTTTTGTTTTAGTGAACTCTTTTAGGTCTTACTATAGAAACCAATTGGCTAAATTCAATGCATAAGCTATGAAGGGAATTATATTAGCCGGTGGTTCCGGGACTCGACTACATCCGCTTACCTTGGCCGTGAGCAAACAGCTGATGCCGATATACGACAAACCGATGATTTATTATCCGTTATCCACTTTAATGTGGTCGGGCATCAGAGAAATTTTAATTATATCCACACCACACGATTTGCCTTTGTTTCGACAACTGTTAGGTGACGGAAGCAGTTTAGGTTGTCGTTTTGAATACGCCGTACAAGAAAACCCTAACGGTTTAGCCGAGGCATTTATTATTGGTCGGGACTTTATCGGACAAGATAAAGTAGCTCTAGTGTTGGGTGATAATATTTTTTACGGTACCGGATTATCGGACCTGCTTTTGGCGAATAATGATCCGGAAGGCGGTATTATTTATGCCTACCACGTGCAAGATCCCGAGCGTTACGGCGTAGTTGATTTTGATGAAAACGGCAAGGTACTTTCTATTGAGGAAAAGCCCGAAAACCCTAAATCCAATTTTGCGGTTCCGGGAATTTATTTTTATGATAATGCAGTAGTTGATATTGCGGCGAACATCAAACCAAGTCACCGCGGCGAATTGGAAATCACCGATGTTAATAAAGAATATTTGCGAAGGGGAAAATTAAAAGTTAGCATACTCGACCGAGGCACCGCTTGGTTAGACACCGGAACTTTTAACTCTTTGATGCAGGCCGGTCAGTTTGTTCAAGTAATTGAAGAGCGCCAAGGCTTAAAAATCGGAGCCATTGAAGAAGCCGCCTACAAAATGGGCTTTATCGATGCGGATCAACTGAAAAAACTAGCCCAGCCACTTTTGAAAAGTGGTTATGGTACTCACTTGTTAAGTTTGATTTAATGAAATTCATTCCAACAAAACTCGAAGGTTGTTTTATACTCGAACCTACTGTCATTTTAGACGAGCGAGGGTATTTTATGGAGAGTTTTAACGAGCAAACTTTTCAAAAGGGAATCGGGCAATCTGTTCACTTTGTACAAGACAACCAATCGTATTCTTCCAAAGGCGTTTTACGCGGATTGCATTACCAATGTGGTGAACACGCTCAAGCCAAATTGGTTAGGGTATTACAAGGAGAAGTATTGGACGTGGCAGTTGATATCAGACCTGATTCTCCCTCTTTCGGACAATACGAATCAGTAGTATTATCAGGAGAAAACCAACGCCAATTTTTTGTACCTCGTGGCTTTGCGCATGGCTTCTTAGTTTTAAGCAACACGGCAACATTCTTTTACAAATGCGATAATTTTTACCACAAAGAAAGCGAAGGTGGTGTGTTGTTCAGTGATCCGAAAATCGGAATTGATTGGGGATTTCCATTACGAGAAATGATTGTTTCTGAAAAAGATAAATTCCAACCTTTGCTGGAAAATGCTAAAAAAGTATGGTAGTATTGGTTACAGGCAGTTCTGGACAATTAGGTCAAAGTTTACAATACTTAGCGCCTAACTACCAAGAAATTCAATTTGTTTTTTGTACTTCAGCCGATCTAAACATTACCAATATTGCGCAGTGCCATGCGGTTTTTAAACAATACCAACCTGATTATTGTATAAATGCTGCTGCTTACACCGCTGTAGATAAAGCAGAATCAGAACCGGAAAAAGCTCATATCATTAATGTAATAGGTGCTAAAAATATAGCTGAGGTTTGCAAAGCCTACAATACGGTTTTACTACACATTTCAACCGATTTTGTTTTCAACGGCACAAAAAAATCGCCTTATACAGAAGAAGACATTCCCAATCCTACCGGCGTTTACGGTAAAACCAAGTGGGAAGGAGAAATAGCAGTTCAGCAAACTTGGGAGAAGCATTTCATCGTGAGAACCTCTTGGGTTTATTCGCAATTCGGCCATAACTTTATGAAAACGATGTTGCGTTTGGCTTCGGAAAGAGATACCATTTCAGTGGTTAACGACCAAATAGGAACACCAACGAATGCTGTAGATTTGGCAGATGCTTTAGTTCAAATTATTTTAACCGATAACCGACAAACCACAACCGATAACTTTGGCATTTACAACTTTAGTAACGAAGGACAATGTTCGTGGTATGATTTTGCTAAGAAGATATTTGAAATCAACAAGACACAAATTGAGCTAAAGGCCATTCCTACCTCAAGTTTTCCAACACCGGCTCAAAGACCTGCCTATAGTGTGTTGGATAAATCTAAGATTAAAAACACTTTCGGATTATCCATTAAAAACTGGGACGCTTGTTTGTAGTAATTATGCGGTAACTTTTTTTGACTCAGCTTCTGTTACAAGGGTTTGGTTTTCAGTATATCTGATGAAACAAATCAGTAGCAAATTGAAGTACAATATCCCGTAATGTCTGTACAGATAATCTTCTATAAACCAAATCACCATTACATTGATTAGGAAAACTTTGAATAAGAAATTGTTGGATTTCCAAGCGATTCGCAAAATGGTAAAAAGATAAAACAAAAAGACAGCCAAGCAAAAAATCCCACCGGACACCAAGAGGTAAAAGAAATAATTGTGTGTCATGTAGTTGTGACCATCATAAAAACTGGAATCGTAATTATCTCTATAACAAGTGTTTAATTCGTCTTGTAGATTCTCGAAGCCCACGCCAAACCAAAAATTTTCCTTAGAAATTGCCACCGAGCAGTCAAAAATAGCTCTTCGAATGTTGGTTGAATCATAGGCCACATTTTGGGGTTTTACATCGTAACTGTGATACAGTTCTACAAATCGGTGTTTTATGCCCGGTGTGAGCAGGGATATAACAACGGTTAAACCTAAAATACCGCCCGACAACAGCAACATTTGTTTGAGTTTGAGTTTGCTTCTGAAAAACACCATTAATGTTAAAGTTAATATGAGCAAGACAATGTTGAGTCGGGTTAAAAGCATGATTGAAATCAGCATAAACGCTACTACAAACAAAAATTGACTGTATTTTTTTTGTTGCAAAACCAAATCAAAGGAATGCGCTGTACAAAAAACCAACAAAGTAGTGTAATAAGTAGGATGAATTTTAAACAGCGTAAAGTCGAAATACACATAGTTTCTGAAGCTCGAAACGTTTTGGAACACGATAAAAAACTCGCTGACGGAGTAATTCATAAAGAAACTCACCACATAAATGATTCCTATAGCCAAACAAGTATACTTTAAAACCTTGATGTATAAGTCAAACTTTTGTTTAGTAAAATGTTCTTTTGGGATAAAGAAGAAAAAAAGCGGCAGTATCAAAAAAAACAGTGCATGCTGAATGTGAGTGGCGCTTTCACTCCAATGGTTGCTGAATAAAGATCGAAAAGTAACCAACCAAAACGGAATCGTAAGCAAGAGCGTTGTTCTTTTGGGCCAAGTAAAATCTTTAGCGGCAATTTTATATACAATAGCATTTAAGCAAATCAGGATGACAATTATACTCGACCAGTTTTCCTTTAGGATGGGGAAAACAAAGAGTAAAGCAAGCAAAAAAGGAAATAACTGAAACGATATTTTTTTCATACAAGGGTATATAAGCAACACTATTTTACAAACATTGGTAACTTACAATCTAACTAAAAAAAGGATTGTATTTTAGGACATTAAGTCCCTAGAGTGAGCAGGTATTTTTACAGTCACAAATATATCATTTAATAGAAAATATAATATATTTGCATACCTAAAAAACGAGAAAATGAAAAGACTAATTGTATTATTTTTAACCGGTGCTTTTTTAGTATCCTGCGGTAGAGACAAGAAAAACGATGTTGAAAACAGTGAAGAGGCGGTGGCCTTGAAAGATAATTTCAGTGTTGTTTTAGAATCCGTTTATGAAAAAGACGATAGTTTATCGGTTGTATATAAAAAAGGCGGATATTGGGATTATGACCATCCGGTTCCTTTTAAAGTAATGGGTCAACCGAATCCACAAAAACTAACCATTTTAATTCCGGAAGGCGACAAACTTGAAAACGTTCAAATTACGTTAAGCACCAACAAAGAACAAAAAACAATGGCTTTAAAAAGCGTTGCTATTTTTAACAACCAAAAAGAAGTTTTTAATGGTGGCAATATGTCTTATATCAAATACTTTGATTCGAATTCAGGTTTGATTTGGGATGAGAAAAACATGAGAAACAATTTAAATTTCGACGGACAATATCCACCGGGAATTGCCGGAAATCAAAATTTAGAGGCGGCTTTAGCCCGATAAACAAAAAGAGGTTGATATTCAACCTCTTTTTTATTTTATACTATTGTAAAAGTCATCCCAAAGATGGCCTTTTCGTTCCCAAGAGTACTGGTTCAGCACATAGTTAGAGAGTTGTATTCCTCGGTCTACTCTTTCTGCTGAATTCCAGCGGCAGGCTTCATCCAAAGCGGTTATTAATTCAGGAACACTAGGATGAATCATCAAACCACCGTTTTTATTCCAATCGGGATTAATGCCGGAATTATATGTGGTGATTACAGGTGTTTTACACATCGCCGCTTCCAAGTTCACCATACCGATAACCTCAGAGTAGGAAGGCGCCACAAATGCTTTTGCATTAGCATACAAGCGAAACTTCTCTTCACCAACCGTTTTGCCAATAAACTTAATGCGATGGCTTAGGTTGTTTTTTCTAGCCAGTTCTTCTATGGAAGCAGCATACTCGTTTTTGAAACCAACCAAGTACAGTTTGATGTTTTTGTCGGCTATTTGACTGAAAGCACTTAGCAACAAATCAATTCCCTTTATTTTGTGAAACCTACCCAAAAACAACAGATATTCCTCTTGTGGTTGGTATTGCCAATCTTTCAAGCTGGTATTAAAGTGAATTAAATTCGGGATTTCAACGATATTTTTGTTTTTCGAAAGCTTGTATAGATTTTCCTTTTCAGAAGGCGTAATGGCGTGAAGATACGTAGCCTTTTTTAAGATATTTTCAAGAAAAAGTTTTAAGTAAACGTTCTTCTTTAAGCCTTTATCCTTAAGCAATAGTGGTTCTAACATACCGTGTGCTGTAACTACATAAGGCGTTTTCTTTTGCAAAGCTATTTTGGAAGCGATGTATTGCGGATACATCCAAACACCGTGAAGATGCGCCATTTTATCACTTGTAAAATGAGTCTCTAAAAATTGACCGTATGGTTTAGAATAATACCAAGATTTCGGACTTCCGCTTTCAAAACAGGTAAATGAATCTTCTTTTTCTTTGTGAAGAGTGAGTATGGTTGACTTATAACCGCCTGAATTCACAATATGATCGTGAAGGCTGGTCACCATTGTACGCAAGCCACCACTTTCTACAGTAATGTCTTCAATAATATGGAAGATTTCATTTTTCATGGGCATCAGAGGTTAGGGCGAATTCCTTTCGGCAAAAATAAAAAAGCCAAATAAAGAAGAAGAATTCAGGAGGAAAATAATGGCCATCTCTGAATAGTTTTAACAAAAAGTAAATAAAAACACCCTGTGAAAAGAGTAATTCCTCATGCGAGTAGCATTTGGAAGCCATAAACATAGTATAGAGCACCAAGAAAAATCCAATAAATCCGAATTCTGAAAAAATGCGTGTGAATAAGGAATTGGCATCAAAAGAATTGTCATCTTGTTTTTGCTGGTCGCGGATGTATTCGGGCGGTCGCACTTCTTTTAAGTAACGTTGGGTATGCATATAATGGTGGCTTCCGATGCCGCTGCCCAATGGATGTTCAGTGATATTTCTTTTAGCAATGTACAAATTACTGATTAACACATAGGAACTTAGGTTGGTGTGCTCTTCAAACTTTCCGGTATTGACCACATTAAGCGAATTATAAGTGTCGTCAACGCGCATTTTGAAGAAAGGCAACTCGTTGTAAGCAAAGTAAAATGCAAGTCCGATAAAAGGCATTAAAGCAACGAAATAGCCGATTCTTTTTAACGTGAGATTGGGCACTAAAAACAACAATCCGCAGCCAATGTATCCCAAGGAAGAATTGGACAGGAGCAATGTCCCGAAAATTATAGTGAAATTGAGGTACTTTTTTGTTTTAAGGTAATAGTAACAGGCCGGAATCACTACGATAACATAGTGTGCCGGTTCTTTAAAAATACTATTCAATCGACCGTCAACATAGTTAATCCCAAAGTAAAAAAACACATACCCAATAAGGGCAACATAGGTACACATTTTAGCATATACCTTGATGATATCGATGGTTTTGTACAGCGAAATAAAATTGTAATAATACGTTCCCACTATACCAATTCCTATAATTTGGGAAAGCATATAATTATATGGAATCCGGATAACGGAATAAGCCAACAGACCATGAATAAAAAAGAAGACCAAAAGCAGCGCAAAGTACTTATTCAGGGCTATTTTTTTGATTCGGAACAATAAAAAGTAATTGACCACAATGATTAGATAGAGTAATTTCCAATCAATAATAAAATTAAAAAAGAAGGCTTCAGTAAATATGGCAAATACTGACGAGTAGAGTAAATAATTTTTTATATTTATTTTCAACGAAAAAATAGATTAATTTATAAAATAACCGGAATTATTCAGTACAAAACCCGTCCTTCAAATCTTCACCTCTCAATTTTAAACTTTGATCAATATACCATGAACAAGGGAATTTATCAAAACATTGGGCGTGATTCGGATTAGGCTCGAACAGCTCTATTTTTCTTCCGTCTTTTGTTAATAAGACAACCGAATTAAATTTTATATTTCTTTTGTCTTTAATCTCGGAAGCATCTAAAGGCAAATAGGCATATTCAGAAAAATTTCCAGCTGAAAAATAGTCTTCACAAAAGAGCTTATAGCCATTCTTGCCCATCAAAAATAAGCAATATACAGTCGAAATAATTAATAAAAGGTTGATTTTTTCGGCTACTTTATCTACTAAAGATTTAAAGAATAATAATGGTAGTAATGCTAAGAACAACACAAAAGCAAATGAAAACCGTACATCCGGTGCGGTGACAAACCAAAAGGTTAGGCCTAAGTAGGCGACCAAAATAGTTGTCAGAATACTTTTTTCAACTTTTTTGTTAAGCAAATAGTAAGATGCATAACTTAAAGGAGCAGCTGCAGCCAGTAAGTAAAAAATCTTATTGATGTTTAAAGAGGCATTCCACCACACGGAAAACCATTCTTTAAAAGGCATGGCCAAAACTTCATCGTGGTTTTTCATGGGAATCCTAGCCCAAGAAGTAATCCATCTTTTGATGTCTAATACACTGTTTTTCGAAACTTCCCAATCGAAATTGAACAAATCAACTTCTGCCATAGGGTAAATGATGTATCCCGTGAGCATGACATTTTTAGTCATCCAAGGCAAAATCAAGAGACAACCAAACCCTGAAAATTGGAACAAAGCTTTAAAAAACTTTTTATTTCGTAAATAAACAGCCCACAATCCAATTAAAATTATGGGGAATGAAGACAGTTTAAGAGTAATACAAAAAAGGGACAAAATGATAAACAAGTGGGTTTTCTTGGTTAAAATTTCGCCGTCAAACAATATGGAAAGCAATACATAACCCACAATAATGTTTGGTAATAAGTCGGTGCCCGGCGAGGAAATGTCATTAGCGTATTGAGCAGTAAAGAAGTAAATGAATAAAATGGAAAAGAAACCAATTATCCCTTTTTTGAAAACGATTTGCTTTAAAAGCCAAATGAACAAAACCAAGTAACAGAGTGAAGAAATGGTGAAAATGTACTGATTGTAAAGAAAATTATAGGAGAACGCTGCGCTAAGAACAAAAACCGAGGAATTTAACCCAAACCGATCGTGAAAATTAGCTAATCCGGGAACGGTTCCATACATTTCATTCCATTGGATAGCATTAATGTGGTACAGATAAGAATCGTAATTCCTTGGAGTAACTAACCCGTACAATAAGGTGATTAGAATAGCAATAAATGAAAGGAAAAGGAATATTTTATTGTCTAATATTTGTTTTCTCAAAGAGGAGAAAAATGGAATAAAATCAGCTTTGTTGAAATACACTAAAAAAGCCGCTCCGAGGCTTAAGAATATCAGAGAAAACAGGTCTACCGGTAAAAATAAAGACCAAGTATTGAGTAACGTTCCGGTTAGACAAAGGCCAATAAAGAAAAAGTCAAAGCCATTGTAATTGGAAATATCATGTTGGCCAAATTTGAGGACAAAACTCTTCCCGTAAACTACAAAAATTAAAGTGGTAAAAAGAAAACAAATTAAGCTAACATACATAGTGTTACATTAAAAGACAATACTCATTTTTCTTTAGTAGCAATACAAATAACCGACAAGCCAATTTTTTGAAAGTCAAAACATCAGTTAATTTGAACAGAGGCACTAAACGATTAAACAGGCCCATTTGTCCTTCAGGTATGTTTTTTTTCTTCAAGATGTTTCCCGAGAAATACCACCCGAAAATTCCAATGAAATTGAATGAAAAAGGTTTAAGGATTTTCAAATCATTCTCAACAAAAAGGGGATTCAATGCTTTGGCTGAGTATCTTCTGAAAGCCTCTAATTCTGTATCAAAAATGTTGTTTAGTGCTATTTTTTTGATTCTGAACAATAAAAAATAATTGACCAGTATGATTAGGTAGAGTAATTTCCAATCAATAATTAAATTAAAAAGGAAGGCTTCAGTAAATATGGCAAATACTGACGAGTAGAATAAATAATTTTTTATTGAAATTCTCATGGCTCCTTTTTGTAAAGCCAAATATACAAATGATTGCTGTTTTGGTTGGAATATTTTATACCATTATACATTATCTCCGGACTATTTGAAGTAGATATTATTAAGTCGACGCTCTGATTTTCTTGCTTAAGGATTCCGGTGTTATTATTAACATCAATGGCTACGAGTTGCAATTGATCATAATAATAAGCATTAAATAAAGGATATTCCCAGTCCATCATTTTTAATCCAACTGTTTTTGGATTTGCATCGTACAATTCCTCTAAGACGACTTTGTATTCCGTATAGAGCTGCGGTTGGTTGGCAAAGTATTTTTTGAAGCGATTATCGTCAATCCTTAAATTTTTAGTGTAAACAGGATTGTTTTGTATTGGTCTCAAATTATTATACACAAAGTAAAACATGAAACTATAAAGAAGTAACGGAGTGCTAAACCCAACAATTCCTTTAAACCACTTAGCTTTTTGACAAGCTAGAATTATGGGAATAATTGATAGTATGAAAATCGGAATATGAAGTCGGGTATGCCAAGGTTGCCATTTTAAATAGCCCGTAAATAGTAAAATTTGAGCAACCAAAACGATAACGATTATCATTTCAGTCTTATTTCTTGTTTTTGAAAACAAAAAGTGAAACACTAAAAAGGAAAAAGCTAAAGCCCAAAGAATGAAATGTACAGTATTAGTCACATAATCTTCATGGGTAACGGCTGCTCTGGCACTTTGGTATGGAACTCCTAAATAGTTTAACCTCTTATCATCAATCGAAACGCCTATTGCTTTGTGTGCATTTCGAATTATTGAATCACACTTTTTCTCTATAGGATAGCCCAAATGCAAGCCGGAGTTTTTGATCAAATTAGACAAGAGCAATTTCCCGTTCATAGTTTCATTAGCGTAAGCTTTAACTTCTGCATCGTCAATATTCAAAAAAGACTTGTTTACAGCATAATTACGGCTGTAATGTTTAACGTTCAAACTTAGCGCAAGGACCATTGCTAAAGTGGCCAATCCTATGGGTTTGACACTTTTGTCTTTCAGGCTTACGGATAATATGTGAAAACCGTATAAGACTAAAATAGGCGCCATAAAGACGTACGCGGTTCCTTTGGTAATAAATCCCAAACCGATACTAAGTCCAAAAAAAACAGTATTGTTTAACGAATTATTTTTGAATATTTTTAAACTGTAAAACAACGACGATAAAACAAAAAAAGCACAAACTATGTCGTTTTTGGTTGTGGTGGATTGTAATTCTACCGCCGGAATAGTAATCACCAAGAATAACGCTAACAGCTTTAATAAACGAGTTGTTTGGAAAATACTTAGTAGGGCATACACCACTACAAGACACTGTATTAAAAAGAAAAGTTCAACACTATTCGATAAAAAATCGTTTCCGTTTAATAAGTTGATATTTAGAATAAAGTATTCGGCGAAAGGCGGTTGGTAGAGATGGCGTAATATATGTGTAGGAAAATAATCAACGGATTCGTTGCCAATCCAATACATAATTCTCGACATGTGGTAAGTAAGCGAATCCCAGTTGTTTGGCGGATACAACAAGCCTTGAGCAAGCAAAAGACACAATAGAATCAACAAGACACCAATCAATAGCTTTTCTTTTAGTAAAAGGTTTTGATAGTAGAATTTAATTTTTTGCACCATCAACCTGAGTGTTACTTTGCCTTGATTTCGAAGTAGTAAAGCAATTAGGATCACATTGAAAGTGCTCCAAAAAATCGCCAAACTAAATAGGTTTAAGGAATGAAAACCACTCAATAATTCGGTTACTAAAAATAGAATACCGGAAAAAAGAAGAGTTGTTTTTATAACCGTCTCTGTAATTCTGGAAAAATTATTTTTCCCCAAAAAAACCATTAGCAGTAAAATGTAACCTAAGTATACTAGCATGTTATAATTATTTTGGAATTACCCTAATTTGTAGAGACAGTACACAACAAAAAAACTCAAAATGTTGTAATTGAATATGTTATGTTGGCCAAATTTGAGAACAAAACTCTTCCCGTAAACTACAAAAATTAAAGCGGTAAGAAGAAAACAAATTAAGCTAACATACATCGAGTTACATTAAAAGACAATACTCATTTTTCTCTAGTAGCAATACAAATAACCGACAAGCCAATTTTTTTGAAAGTCAAGACATCAGCTAATTTGAATAAAGGCACTAAACGATTAAACAGACCCATTTGCCCTTCAGGGATGGTTTTTTTCTTCAGGATATTTCCCGAAAAATACCATCCGAAAATCCCAATGAAATTGAATGAAAAAGTTTTGAGGATTTTCAAATCATTCTTAACAAAAAGGGGTTTTAATGTTTTGGCTGTATACCTTCTGAAATGCTCTAATTCTACATCAAAATTGTTGTACAGGGCTTGAAATGCAGGCACCAGAATAATCAAGTTCCCATTGTTTGTTAATAGCTTTTTACAATTGGCAATAGCTTGAACATCATCCTTAATGTGTTCAACCACATTGAGTGCAAAGACAGTATCAAAAGCGCCTAGGTAATCTTTGTAAACAAGGTCAAATTCCGGATGCACCAGATCAATTTTGATAGCCTCTGAAGTTGGAAACTTTTTTCCTAAAATATCAATATAATTATCTCTTAAATCGCTTAAGACAATTTCCTGATTATTAGCCAAAAAAAACTGCGAGATATTACCAATGCCACTACCGATTTCCAAAATTCTTCCTTTGCAAAACGGCGCAATAGTGTGGTACATCCAACCATTGAATTTATCCGCTTTTTCTATTACCGATAAGGTGGTTAATCCTTCTACGTCAATTTCTTTTATTTCCATTATGACTTAAATAATCCATATTTTAAAATGCAGTAAATGGCCCGAAATCCATCTTTCCAACCAATTTTTTTACCCTCTTCATAGGTTCTTCCGTAGTAGGATATACCCACTTCATAGATGCGTATTTTGGGTATTCTCGAAATTTTTGCTGTGACTTCAGGCTCAAAACCAAACCTTTTTTCTTTAAGAACCAAACTTTGTACAACTTTGGTATTGAACATTTTGTAACAGGTTTCCATATCTGTTAAGTTCAGATTGGTAAACATATTGGAAAGAAAGGTCAAAAATTTATTACCAATGGTATGCCAAAAGAAAGATACCCTATGAGGATTTCCTCCCATAAAACGAGAGCCAAATACTACATCGGCAAAGCCGGATAAAATAGGCTTTAACAGTAGGTTATATTCTTCCGGGTCGTATTCTAAATCAGCATCTTGAATAACCAAGTATTCACCGGTTGCTTTTTGAATTCCGGTATGAAGCGCAGCACCTTTACCCATATTAACTGCTTGTTTGAAATATTGTATGTTCAAAGCGGGGTTTTGCTGCATGTAATTGTAAATAGCTTCCTCTGTGTTGTCTTTGGAACAATCATTTACAATAATTACTTCTTTTTCAATTCCATTAGGAAGGTTTACCTTTTGTAATTTATCCAATATCAAATGAATGGTTTTTCCTTCGTTATAGGCCGGTATGATGATAGAGAGTTTTTGAATCATAATAATTTATCTGTAAAAAACACCATCAACTTCCAATTGTTTCCCTGTTTTCTTGTCATAAAAACCGTTTTCCAATGCCAGTAAGGTGAATCCTTTTTGGTTAAGTTTTGTTTTCATTTCGTCAAATGTAATGGCGCCTTGATAAGAGGGCACAAATGACATTTCTATCTGAATTCCGGTCACTTTTTCCAAGGATTTTTCCGCGCCCAACAACACCATTTCTTCATAGCCTTGGGTGTCAATTTTTAGGTAAATGTTTTTCCCGTTTAAATTTAAATCGTCAAAAATAGTGTCCAATTTTCTGATTTCGATAGTCTCCTTCTCCACAAAAGCAGCTTCCGGCGCACTATCAGTAAGCTGTGGCAGGTTTTCTAACAGCGAACTGCTGACCGAGTTTTTAGCTATATTGATAGTGGTTTGACCGTCTTTTTCACCAATGGAATAATGGTGTACTTTCCATTTGGAATCACCGGCAGCATTTTTTTTCAGTTTTTCAAAAGCCGATTTCATAGGTTCAAACGAATGGATTTCTCCTTTAAATCCCAAGTTTCTCATTTCGCCACCGTATTGGCCTATATTGGCACCAATGTCGAGTATCACATCTATATTATGATGTTCAATCAGGCGAATTCTGCGGGTCAATTCATCGGTAGGATATCTTTTCAGTTCAATACCCAAAAGAGAATTCAAAAACCGTTTTAACTTTAATAGACTGCTTTTATTGTTGTAAATAAATTTATTCATGCTTTTTTAAATCGGAGACAATTTTATAAGCCTCCATGGGTTGTACGAAACTCCAAATTAAAAGGCAGCAGCTTGAGGCAATAACTACACTTGAAATTCCGAAGTCAAGTTTAATAAAAAGATAGGAAAGCGGCAATTTGATCAACACACTCCCGGACAAAAGTAGTAAATAACTTCTCAGATTGCCAATTCCGTTAAAAAAGTATCCGTAGAAGGCTGTAAATATGCGCAATGCGGTCATAACAGCCACAAAAATCAATAAAAGCAACGGCGGATTAAAATCTTTGGAAATCCATATACCCATTACAGGGCGTGCCAAAACGGTAAACACAATAATTCCAATTAAAACCGCAATAAAAAAATAATTGAATTTTCGGAACGCATCTTTAATCCAAATAGCGTCTCTCTCTAAGTAATGCTTGGTAAATTTTGACCATAACGGAGCCATACCGGCCAATAAAATCATCAACGGAAATTGAAAGTATTTTGAAACTACTTCATACGGTACAATTTCTTTTGGGCCGAAAAAATAAGCTAAAATGTAATTGTCAGACGAAAACAACAGCAATCCACCAACCTGAATAGCCATGTACTTCATGCCTAAACGATAAATGCTGTTGAGGTATTCTTTAGGCGTTTCAAGCTTGGTTTTAAGGGAGAATTTTTCGCTTTTAAAGAAGTAAACGGTGTAGATTAAATTAATCAATAACGACACAAAACCATTGACAAAACTCACCAAATATAGTTTAGTTTCTATGGCAGTCTCAGGAAAACAATGTGTAGTCACGATTAGTAAAAGCAAAAAGGAAACTTGAGTTACCGCAATAGATTGTTCCGCAAATTTTCCTTTGTGAACACTTACGAAAAGGGCTTTGTGCGTATTCAAAACAAAGTTGAGGCAAAAGAAGAAGATGTTGAGCAAAAAAAGTTTAATCACAAAGCCACTATCGAAATCGATATTCAGCAAGTTTTTGACATCTAAAACCGCGAAAAGCAACACAAACAACAGGAAAATCCCCGTTGCAATGTAGCCGCAAATTTTATAAGTTGATTTTACGTAAGCGTTGATTAAATCAGTGTTTCCCGTGTGTTGCAACTCGGGTATTTTGGTCTTCAGTACACTGGACAACCCGAAATCCATAAGCAACACCCACTGAAACAGTGTGAATACTAAAACCCAAACACCATAACTGGTGTTGCCTAAATAATGAATTAGTACCGGAATGGAAACAAACAAAGCCAAACCGGAAAAGGCTTTGTAAAAGCCACTCATAATGAGTTGATTGCTTGTTATTTTTTGGAGTATTCTAACCAAAATTAAATTGTTTTTTCAAAAAAAGGAATCGAATTTTCCCTGTAGGCGAGTCATTTTTTGATGCTTCACAGCAAAGATAACGCAAACGGGTAAAAGTAATTTTTTTAAAGTTAATTCTTGTTGAAAACCGAGTTTTATTTTCCGGAAACATTCCATATTCTAAAAGAAAATTATAATATTGTGGCTTTCAAGAAAACACAGTAAATGACAATTAAAATTTTAGGGATCGATTTCTTTAAAGGAAAAGTAAACCAAGTGTTTGAACAGTTGAAAAACCACGGCGGATTGCTTACTGTTCCCGCCGCTCCGGCATTGGTTACCATAGCACAAGATCAGGATTATTACGACGCTTTACTGCAATCTGATCTGGTAATTCCCGACAGTGGTTATATGGTGCTGATTTGGAATATGATTTCAAAACACAGAATTAATAAGATATCCGGTTTGGAATTCATCAATTATTTTATTGATCACATTGACGCCTTCAAACAAGACAAGTTTTTTTTGGTTAATCCTTCCGAACTCGACAGTCAAATCAACAGAACTTTTCTATCCGAAAAAGGATTGAACATTAACGAAAATGACGTATACACGGCACCCTTTTACAAAGGCAATGTAAACGACACAGTGCTTTTGGAGCAAATTGAACAACAAAAACCTAAATGGGTTTTTATCAATATTGGCGGAGGAACACAAGAAAAATTAGGGCTTTTTTTAAAAAACAATTTAAGCTATAAACCGGCCATTCTTTGTACCGGCGCAGCTTTGGCATTCAAAACCGGTCGGCAAGTAAACATGCCTACATGGGTTGATTATATCTATATGGGTTGGTTGAGCCGCTGCATTTCAAACCCCAAAGTATTTGTGCCGAGATACCTAAGTGGCTTTAAGCTTTTTGGGATGATTTTAGTTAATAAATCCAATAAGGTCGCTCCTATTGAAAATAATTCATAAATTCGCACCTTGAAAATAAAATTGCATTTTAATAAATGAAAAAAATATTGGTATGCGGTGCCGGTGGCTTTATTGGAGGTCATTTGGTAAATAGATTAAAAGCAGACGGTCATTGGGTAAGAGGGGTTGATTTAAAAGAAAACGAGTTTGGGAATGCAAATGCTGACGAGTTCATTTTAGGCGACTTAAGAGATCCTGTAGTAGCAAAAAATGCTGTTAAAGGAATGGATGAAGTGTATCAATTGGCTGCTGATATGGGTGGTGCCGGATATATTTTTACCGGAGATCATGATGCAGATGTAATGAGTAATTCCGCGCTTTGTAACCTCAATGTTTTGGGCGCTGCTCAAAATGAAGGAGTAAAGAAAATTTTCTATTCTTCCTCGGCTTGTATGTATCCTGAATACAACCAAATGGATCCTGATAATCCAAAATGTTCAGAGGATTCCGCTTATCCTGCCGCTCCCGACAGTGAGTACGGTTGGGAAAAGTTATTCAGCGAAAGACTTTATTTGTCTTACCACCGTAATTATGGGATGGAAGTCAGAATAGCCAGATTTCACAATATTTTTGGTCCACAAGGAACATGGACAGGAGGCAAAGAAAAAGCTCCGGCAGCCATGTGCAGAAAAGCAGCTGAAGCCGAAAATGGCACTTCGATTGAAGTTTGGGGCGACGGAAAACAAACCCGTTCTTTCCTTTTCATCGATGAGTGCATCGAGGCTATACTTCGCTTAATGGATTCTGATTTTACAGGTCCGGTGAATATCGGTTCTGAAGAAATGATATCTATCAATGATTTTGCCAATATGGCCATAGCTATTTCAGGTAAAACGCTAACTATTAATAATATCAAAGGACCAACAGGAGTAAGAGGCCGAAATTCCGATAACAAACTGTTACTGGAAAAACTCAATTGGGCTCCGTCAATGCCTTTGTTGGAAGGAATGAAAAAGACTTATGAGTGGATAAACGCTCAGGTTAAAGAAAAACAAATGGAAAACCTCAAAGCTAATTAGTTTTGAGGTTTTTTCTTTAAACAGCGGACTTTAGTAAAGTCTCACTATGAAAGATTTCGTCCCAAAAATTCAATATACAAAATAAAAAACCTAAATTGCCTTGTTCCAATAAAAGACATTTGTTTTCCTAAAGTAAACAACGAAAGAACAATCAGGGCATGAACAACGTTTTAAAAAACTTTTCTGAAACTATAAAACAGGATTTTGAAGGAGAAAAGCAGGCCTTATTAGTCCTTTTGGTTTTACTCAGTATTCCTTTTCCCTATATTGTCAATTCCATTGCTATTGCGGTGTTGGGATTGTATACGCTTATCCGTCTCAAAACAGCACAAATTCGTTTTCAGTCATACTTGTTGTTTCCCATCCTGCTGTACGTTTTAATGGCGTTGTCTTTTTGGTGGAGTATTGATCGGAGTTTAACCTTACCGGCCTTGTCAAAAGAGCTTTCTTTGCTTTTAATTCCGCTGTTTTTTTGGCTTTTTGGCGGTATTTCACAAGAGAAAAAAGCTACTGTTCTAAAATACTACAGTCATTGTATTTTAATTTTCGCCTTGTTTTATCTGTCAAAAGCAACGTTAAGGTATTTTCTAACAGGAAACTCGGATGTCTTTTTTTACCACGAATTAGTGACCAAAGATGTCAATGCCATCCACGTTTCGGTATATATGGCGGTCTCTTTTTTTTGGTTTTTAGCCAAGAGTACCCAAAAAACCTTTGACTATGTAGCCATGGCCATATTACTACTAATGGTGCTTTTGCTCTCTTCGGTTAACATCATTATTGCCTTTTTCGGATTAATCATCATTTATTTTTTAGCCTTCGCCAAAGTTTCTAAGCAAATGCGAATGAAAAATTTAATAGTGATGACAGTGCTTTTACTCTCCTTAGGATTCATAGGGAAAATTAAAGACCATTTGCATCGGGAATACGAAACCATTATGACCAACAGCACGGTGAACGACGTTATTTCTAAAGAAAAGAACAGTACTTTTTTCAATGTCAGCATTAAACAAGCGTGGACGCAAGACAAGTTCAATGAAAACGACTTTTTCCCGGGGACAGCATTTCGGGTTTACCAATTCAGATTATTTCTGGAAATGTTGGATGAAGATGCTATTTTTTGGAAAGGTTACGGACTCAATGCTTCTTATCCTAAAATAGAAGCCAAGGGATTAATTTACAACGTTTTTCAAGGTAATGCCTCTTTAGAAGGTTACCAAAAAAAGAACTTCCACAATCAGTATATTCAGAATTTTGCCGAGCTGGGCGTGTTTGGTTTCTTGCTTTTGATTATTATCATTACGCTAACATTAAAAAAAGCCATTCAGTCAAAAGATTTTACCCATTTTGCTTTTGCATTTCTAATGATAAGTTTATTTTTGACGGAATCATTTTTATGGAGACAAAGAGGGGTGGTATATTTCACCATAATGTACTGCCTTTTTAATTCGGGCATTCCATTTCAAGGTCCCAAAACAGAACAAAAATTATGAAAAGAATATTAATTACCGGAGCCGCAGGATTTTTAGGTTCTCATCTTTGTGACCGATTCATTGCCGAAGGATACTTTGTGATTGGAATGGATAATTTAATCACGGGAGATTTAAAAAACATCGAGCATCTATTCAAAGAAAAAAACTTCGAATTTTACCACCACGATGTAACCAAGTTTGTCCATGTTCCTGGAAAAATAGATTATATACTTCATTTTGCCTCACCGGCCAGTCCGATAGACTATTTAAAAATTCCGATACAAACCCTTAAAGTAGGTTCTTTAGGAACGCATAATTTATTGGGTTTGGCGCGAGTTAAAAAAGCCAGAATTCTGATTGCTTCAACCTCTGAAGTGTATGGAGACCCATTGGTGCATCCGCAAACCGAAGAATATTACGGCAATGTAAATACCATTGGACCAAGAGGTGTTTACGATGAGGCCAAACGCTTCCAAGAATCAATCACCATGGCTTACCATACTTTTCATGGTGTAGAAACAAGAATTGTCAGGATTTTCAATACCTACGGTCCAAGAATGCGTCTCAACGACGGCCGTGTAATTCCGGCTTTCATTGGTCAGGCTTTGAGAGGGGAAGACTTAACTATTTTTGGTGACGGAAGTCAAACCCGCTCTTTCTGTTATGTAACCGATCAGGTGGAAGGGATTTTCCGTTTGTTGCACTCGGATTATGTTTATCCGGTTAACATTGGTAACCCGGACGAAATCACCATCAAAGATTTTGCTGACGAAATCATCAAACTTACCGGAACCAATCAAAAAGTGGTTTACCATCCGCTACCGATAAACGATCCGTTACAGCGCCAACCCGATACTACCAAAGCCAAAGAAATTTTGGGATGGGAAGCCAAAGTGTCTCGTGAAGAAGGGATGAAATTAACGTATGACTATTTTAAATCGCTTTCAAGTGAAGAGCTTTTAAAAGAAGAACATAAAGATTTTAAAGGATATATCCATTAGTATTTATGGTTGCACAGCAAACAGGAAGATACTCAAAGTACATCAGACCAATCAGTGTGCTTTTTGATGTAATTACGCTAACGGTTTTAAGCCTGTTTTTCTTCAGAGATTTGAACGTTTCAGAAGTTAATTATGTCGTTTATCAAACCATTACATGGCTTTTGATTGCCGCTATTGTTGGGTATTATGAGGTTTTTCGTTTTACAACTCCTGTAGAAATCTTGTCCAAACTCATCAAGCAATTCAGCCTATTTCTGCTGGTGGTTATTGCTTTTTTCCCCTTCGCCAAAACAGCCATTTTTAGCGGAACTGTCATAGCCTATTTCGTAACGCTGAGTTTTATCATTATAGTTGCTTTTAAAAGTTTTCTTTTCATTTACCTTAAAAAGTACCGAATAACTACCGGGAGTAATTACCGTAATGCCATTATTATCGGTTATACGGCTGAAGCCATACGTTTGAAAGAAGTGTTTGATAACAGAAAGGATTACGGTTATCGATTTTACGGTTATTTTTCAGATAAGAAGCAAAATCCGGAAATTTCAGGTCGCGTAGAAGATATCAAAAAATATGTCATCGACAATAAAATAGATGAAATCTACTGTTCTCTGAATGAGATTTCCAACGAAAAACTAAAAGACCTTGTCGAATTTGCCGACGAACATAAAAAAGCCATCAAGTTCATCCCGGATACTAAAGAGATTTTCTCTAAAAATCTGAAGATTGACTATTACGAATTATTTCCCGTTTTATCGCTCCAAAAAACCCAATTGCACAATCCGCTCATCAAAGGCATTAAAAGAGCTTTTGACGTAGTTTTTTCCCTTTTTGTGATTGTTTTTCTCTTGTCTTGGCTCATTCCCATATTGGCCATTTTGATTAAACTGGAATCTAAAGGACCTGTTTTTTTCAAGCAAGGCCGACCGGGATTGGACGAAAAAGAATTCTTTTGCTATAAATTCCGTTCCATGCAGGTGAATCGATTCACGGAAAAAGAAGCATCCAAAAACGACCCAAGAGTTACCAAAATGGGTAAGTTTATGCGCAAAACCAGTATCGACGAATTGCCACAGTTTTTCAATGTCCTTTTAGGAGATATGTCGGTAGTTGGTCCAAGACCGCATCTATGGTCTCAAAACAAAGCCTATGCCACCAGAATCAAAAAGTATATGGTGCGTCATTACGTAAAACCCGGGATTACCGGACTAGCTCAGGTAAAAGGTTTCCGCGGCGAAATTGAAACCGAAGAAGATATGGTAAACCGCATCAAGTTAGACGTGTTTTACATCGAAAATTGGTCTATGTTTATGGACATGAAAATCATCATCCAAACGGTGATTAACATCTTTAAAGGAGAAGACAAAGCGTATTAAAAAATACCTTTCTCAATCAAATCTTTCAACTGATTATCTAAGTCAAAAGCAAGCTGGGCTTTATTAAAAATGCGTGTTTTCATGAGGGCCAAATCGGCTTTGTTAAGTTGGGCAATGGCCACTAGTTTTTCATTCAGCGCTTCAAAATTTCCTACCGCTGCAACCCAACCTAAATGGTTCTCTTCCACGATGGTTTCGCCTTCTCCGCCGCCAAAGTACAAGACCGGAAATCCCAGCGCCGTATATTCAAAAATTTTGGAAGGAACTGAACCGTAAATTCGGGTTTTTAAAGGCACTAAAGCGATGTCGAAAGTCTGCAAAGTTTCGTGCAATGCCTTTCTGTCCATCATGCCGTGGTATACTATTTTAGGGTTTTTTCCATCGGCTATGAGTGATTCAATCGCCGCTTTTTCTGCACCGTCACCAAACAAATGCAATTCGATATTCAAGTCTTTTAAATCGATTTGCTTACACAATTCGGAAACGCCTTGGGCAATCCCCAAAAGTCCGGCAAAAAACAGCTTTGTCGGTTCGTTTTCGATGGTTTTCAAGGTAAAGGCATCCGATTTATGATCGGGGAAATTGCGGTACAAAAACGCTTTTTTACTAGGGAAAAGCGTCTTGACGTGCGTGATGATTTCTTCGGATTGCCCAATGATAACCGTTGCTTTTTTGTAA
Source organism: Flavobacterium cheonhonense (assembly GCF_035671315.1). Lineage (NCBI taxonomy): Bacteria > Pseudomonadati > Bacteroidota > Flavobacteriia > Flavobacteriales > Flavobacteriaceae > Flavobacterium > Flavobacterium cheonhonense. The sequence goes on along the minus strand of NZ_JAXAVY010000001.1, from coordinate 552,171 downwards.
ATGAAACGTTCCATGAACAATGAAACTTTATGCGAAAACGAGCCTTCTTTTAATGCTTTAAGCTCTATGGCAGCCAACGGCCATAAGTCGGAAATGTTGAGGATGATTTTTTTATTTTTAAGCGATAAAACCATAACCGACAGAAACGATAACAATAATGGCGGCGATTGTACTACCACTTTTTTCGGGGTCTTGCGAAACAGCAAATAAGCCAACAAACACAACGAAAAGGACAAGACCGAAACAATCCGAACAAAAATATTCTTACTCACACTCGGATAAATCCATAGTCTTTTTACGGTAATGTTATCCCTGTTTTCAGTCACCGAAAATTTCCCTTTGTACTCCGGAAAGAGTTCGCCTTTAGGGTAATTTCCTAACGGACAAACCACGGAAACACGATAATTATTTTGGTGCAACTTCAAAGCCAATTGCTCAATCCTATTGGCAGCAGCGCCTTTTTCGGGCGGATAATAATTGGATATAATGAGAATTTCTTCCATTACTTTTGCAAGAGGATTTCAATAATGCGTTCTGATGCTTTTCCGTCCCAGAGTTCCGGTATGCCTGCCGGTTTCGGGCCATCCTTTAAAAAATCACCGAATAGTTTTTTTAAGTTTTCTATAGACGTTCCTACCAAAGTATTGGTGCCGATGGTTTGCGTTTCGGGCCTTTCGGTATTGTTGCGCATGGTAAAACACGGAACGCCCAAAACCGTAGTTTCTTCAGATATTCCACCCGAATCCGTAATTACGGCAAAGCTGTTTTTTACCAAAAACATAAAGTTCAAATAGCCTTGCGGTTCCACCATCAGCGTGTTTTTCAATGCAAGCGACCTATCGCCTAAAATGGCTTTGGTACGTGGATGTACCGGGAAAATTATTTTCTTTTCACCTGCCAAGGCATCTATACCTTGCAACAAAGTGAGTAATGATTGCGCTTCATCCACATTAGCCGGGCGATGCAAGGTTAAAACAATATAATTTCCTGTGGTTAGTCCGAATTCGTCCCAAAAAACAGGGGCTGAGATTCGGTTTAAGTTTTGGGTTAAAGTATCAATCATTACGTTGCCCACAAAGTGGATATCGTTAGGATTAGCACCGTATTTGAGTAAGTTTTCCGAAGCCGTGGTCGAAGTGGTGAAAAAGTAATCCGTAATACTGTCGGTTACAATTCGATTAATTTCCTCCGGCATGCTCATGTCTCCGGAGCGAATTCCGGCTTCAACGTGGGTAACCTTGATATGACTTTTTTTGGCCACTATAGCACAGGCCATAGTTGAATTCACATCGCCAACCACCAACACCAAATCGCATGGATGCTGCTGTAACTCTTTTTCAAAAGCCACCATTATGGCTCCGGTTTGCTCGGCTTGCGTTCCGCTTTTTACTTCCAAATTGGCATTGGGATGCGGAATATTCAACTCTTCGAAAAAAGTATCGCTGAGGTTTTTATCGTAGTGTTGACCGGTGTGTACCAAACGGTAAGTGATGTCAATGCCTTCGCTTTGCTTTTTCTCAATAGCTTTAATGATAGGAGCAATTTTGATAAAATTCGGCCTTGCACCGGCTACAATGGTAATTTTCATAAACAAACTTTTCGTTACGAATTTAGTATTTAATTATCGATACATCTTTTTTTACCAAATAAAATGCAATCAAAGCTTCAATTACATTATGGGGTATTTTTTACCAGAGAAGTAAACTGTTTTAATTTTCCGTTTTTATTTCTTTGTAAAAGATTTTTACGAGTGAAAATATATTTTAGATTAGGCTCTAAAAAATTGGTAAATACTTTTTCTATTCTATTAATTTCGTCGGTAGTCAAAGCAACTTCACTGGCATATTGAATTTCAAAAGTATCACTTTGAATTTGAGTAATTGTAAATTCTTTTACATTTCCTTCGTCTCCAAATAGTTTTTTGGTGATGGAATAAAAAGTCATTCCCGGAGCCATTTTCCCACTTGGTAAAACTGCAACGTCATTGGTTCTTCCGGTTAGTTTTTTCAATATCGGATGCTTTGCGGTACTTTTTTCGTCCAATACCCCATAATCCCCAACGTCATACCTTATAAATGGATGGGCTTTGTTGTACAAATTGGTTACTACAATTCGTCCTTCTTTACCCAGAGGCAGCGGCTTGTTGTTTTCGTCTAAAATCTCAACAAATAAAGTCTCAGCGTTAACTGTCCATTCTCCGGTCTGATTTTCAAAAGCAATCACATCCAGCTCCGAAGCACCATACTCGTTAATAATTGGTACACCAAGAGTTTCCACCAATAATCTTTTATCATCTTCAAAAAGCATTTCAGAAGTAACAATGCATATTTTTAAGGAAGGACATAAATTTTTGAGTACAAGTTTTTTTTCTTTTAAATGTTTTGCCACTAAGACAATAGAACTGGTGTATCCGTTGATATAGGTGAACTTTTTTTGTTTAAACTTAGTTATGATTTTTTCTATTCCACTTGCCGATAAATCAAAAATATTAAACCGGTATCTGTTGCTTAAGAAATCTTTAAAACGCAATATTTTGTTGGATTTAAAATCCAACGGCATACCGTAAAATCTAGCCTGATAGGAGTGATTAAAATCGACACCATGCCAGGCAAATCGGTGCATGATATTGGCCCAAATCAAAGCATGACAAAACTTATCTTTTGCAAAAACCATAGGATCACCACTCGAGCCGGAGGTAGAGTTGATGTAGACAGTCTTTTTATTATAACCGATTGACAGTCTTTTCTCTAAAGGGATTTGAAAATCACTTTTTTTCAATACCGGAATGTTTTCCCATTGAAAAGTGTCAATCTCTCCAATAAAATTTTTGTAGAATTTATTGTTTTTCAAGTGAAAATCTACAATTTCTCTTTTTTTTTGTTCAACAAAGGCGGTGTAGTTTTCTTCCGGAACGGCCAAAATATCAGATAATTGCCGTTGAGCTTTCTCAATTGGAAAGCCATTAATTTTTAATGCAAAGGAAAAAAGGTCAAACACGAAAAGAGGAATTTGTACAAAAATAGCATATAGCTGCAACTAACCGTTAATTGCTAGTCTTTTTTTGAAAAATTATTCTCGCTTAGAAAGTAAAAACAAACTACTTTTGTGCCACAACTACAAACAACACACACCATGACTATTTTACTACTCGGTTCCGGAGGAAGGGAACATGCTTTAGCCTATAAATTATTACAAAGTCCGTCTTGTGAAAAGCTATTAGTAGCACCCGGGAATGCCGGTACTGCGGGTATAGCAACAAATGTTGCAGTAAATCCAACGGATTTTGAAGCGATTAAAGCATTAGTCCTTACCGAAAGCATTGATATGGTAGTGGTTGGCCCCGAAGATCCTTTGGTGCATGGGATTTACGATTTCTTTAAAAACGACAATCAAATCAACCACGTTCCGGTAATTGGTCCTTCTAAATTAGGTGCTCAACTCGAAGGCAGTAAAGAATTTGCCAAAGAATTTTTAGTCAAACACCAAATCCCAACTGCAGCGTATGCCAGTTTTACAGCTGAAACCGTAGCGCAAGGTTGTGAATTTTTAACCACTTTACAACCGCCATACGTGCTAAAAGCCGACGGATTAGCGGCCGGTAAAGGTGTTTTAATTTTGCAAGATTTACAAGAAGCCCAAAACGAATTGCGCAATATGTTGGTGAACGCTAAGTTTGGCGCAGCGAGTTCCAAAGTGGTTATCGAGGAGTTTTTGGATGGAATTGAATTGAGTTGTTTCGTGCTAACCGATGGGAAAAATTACAAATTATTGCCAACGGCCAAAGATTACAAGCGAATAGGAGAAGGGGATACCGGATTGAATACAGGTGGAATGGGTGCTGTTTCACCGGTGCCGTTTGCAGATGAAGTGTTGATGGGGAAAATCGAAAGCAGAATCGTAAAACCAACCGTTGCCGGTTTGCAACAAGACGGTATTGAATACAAAGGATTTGTGTTTATCGGTTTGATTATTGTTAAAGGCGAACCCATGGTGATTGAGTATAACGTGAGAATGGGCGATCCGGAAACTGAGGTGGTTATGCCGAGAATCCAGTCGGATTTAGTGGCCTTGTTTCAAGCGGTAGCCGAACAAAAACTCGATGAAGTTACTTTGACTATTGATCCGCGTAGCGCTACTACGATTATGGTTGTTTCAGGCGGATATCCTGAGGAATACGACAAAGGATTTGCCATTTCCGGTATTGAAAACATTTCGGATTCGATAGTATTTCATGCGGGAACGAAATTAGAAAATGGCCAAGTAGTAACCAATGGCGGAAGGGTTTTGGCCGTGACATCTTTTGGAACTACGTACCAAGAAGCCATAAAAAAATCTTACCAAAACATAAACAAGTTACATTTTGATAAGATGTATTTCAGGAAAGATATCGGCTTCGACTTAGCTTAAGAAAGAGTGAGCCGTTGTATCTTGGTTTTCTTCGTTGTTGGCTTGGTGCTTTTTCAACTCTTTACACCAGTACACAATGTATTTGCAGCAAACAATGATTAAAGTCCAGCTTACAATGTTGGCCAACCACCAGTTGCTCAATTCTAATTCGCGTAACCAATCTAAAGGTTTGAATAAAAAGTCTACAAATAAAGTTTGAATAGCTTCGAAAAATGCTTTCATTGTATAAAATGTTATATTTACACCACAAATGTATAAAATATCCTCATGATTACAAGCATTTTTAAAAAATCAAGCATCGTTAATTATGTCTTGGTGTTTCTTTTGCTTTTGGCTTCTTTTTTTGTTTACCAAAACAGCTTGTTAAGTCAATCTGTTACGGCTGGTGGAAATTCGGCTAATATTTTGTTAATCATTCTTTTATTGGTTTGTTTTTTCTTGGTCAATTTTATAGTAAAGAAAAATGGGCTGACCAAAAACAGCAGTTATGCCATTTTCTTTTTCTTATTGTATTTGATGCTTTTTCCATCAGTTTTCAGCCATTCCAACTTGTTGTTTGCCAATTTCTTTCTGCTCTTAGCGATGAGAAGGCTCATTTCGTTGCAAACTTTAAAAGCGCCAAAAGAGAAAATTTTTGATGCTTCGATGTGGATTTTTATCGCCTCACTATTCCATTTTTGGTGTATTCTTTTCGTGCTTTTAGTTTACATTTCGATTATTTTTCATGTGTCGCGTGATTACCGAAATTGGTTGTTGCCGTTTGTGGCTTTTGTGGCTACCGCTGTGGTTTTTTTGGTGGCGGCTTTGTTGATAGATAAATCGTGGATTGACCATATTGTTCTCCAGGCCCAAATGCATTTGGAATGGAATTATTTCACGAACAATTTCCAAAATGCAGCCTTGTCTTTTTACGTAGTGGTCGCCTTGTATTTTTTACTGTCGATGGTATTTACCTTAACCAACAGGCCATTAATTTTACAAGCTTCTTATAAGAAAATGGTATTCGGATTTCTGATTGGCAGTATCGTTTTTATCCTTTCTCCCGAAAAAAATAACGCGATGTTATTGTTTACGTTTTTCCCTTTAGCCGTAATGACGACAAACAATATCGAATACTCCCAAAACAAAATGTATCAGGAAATTGTATTGCTTTTATTAACTGTAGGGAGTTTTACCGCCTTTTTTGCGCAATTATAATTTACTGCCATAAGCCAAATCTCCTGCATCGCCTAATCCGGGAATGATGTAGTTTTTCTCATTCAAGCGATCATCTAAAGCGGCTACCCACAAGTGACAATTGTCCGGCAAGTTTTCTTCTAAATAAGCAATGCCTTCAGGCGCGGCAATGACTACGGCTATGTGGATTTCTTTCGGCTTTTGCTCCAAATGCAATTTATGCAATACGGCTACTATCGATTGTCCGGTGGCCAACATCGGATCAATTAAAATGAGGTTTTTATTTTCAAAAGAAGGCGCCGCTTGGTATTCTACTAAAATTTCAAATTGATCATCGTTGTTGTAATGATGGCGGTAAGCCGATACGAATCCGTTTTCCGCATTGTCAAAGATGTTCATAAAACCGGTATGCAAAGCCAATCCGGCGCGAAGAATGGAACATAAAACCACATGATCCGCAATAGTGGTAGTGTGTTTTATACCTAGTGGTGTTTGAACATCAATGTCTTTATATTCAAGTGTTTTACTCAACTCATACGCCATGATTTCACCGATGCGCTCAATATTTTTTCGAAAACGCATGCTGTCTTTTTGGATGGTAACATCACGAATTTGGGCCAAAAAATGGTTGAGAATACTGTTTTGCTCAGAAATGTAATGAATGTGCATGGACGACTTAAATTTTGTTGAGGTAAAAGTATAAAAAACTATCTTTGCACCCGAGACCTTTTGGTTGATTACTAAGAAATAAAATAAAAACTGCGTTATGTTTTCACAATTTGCCTTCCCGATTTTTGAACAATGTATCAAAGATTATCACATTATTGACGATGTTTACCAACCTACTTTAAACCCATACGCCAAAGGAACTATAGAGTATTTGTTGTATGCAAAAAATTGGGTTGACACCGTACAATGGCATTACGAAGACATCATCCGTGACCCGAATATTGATCCGGTAGCCGCCTTGGATTTAAAGCGAAAAATTGACGCTTCCAACCAAGTGCGTACGGATATGGTGGAATACATCGACAGCTATTTTTTACAGAAATACAAGGAAGTTCAAGTTAAACCTGAGGCCAAAATCAATACCGAAAGTCCGGCTTGGGCCATCGATCGTTTGTCGATTTTAGCGTTGAAAATTTACCACATGAGCGAAGAAGCCAATCGTGCTGAAGCTACCGAGGAACACAGAGCCAAATGTCAGGAAAAACTAAACGTATTGTTGGATCAAAAAAGCGATATGTTTGTATCTATCAACGATTTGTTGACCGATATTGAAAACGGCGACAAATACATGAAAGTGTACAAACAAATGAAAATGTACAACGACGAAGAATTAAATCCGGTATTGTACCAAAACAAAAAATAACCGACAAACTTTTGTCAACACCAATTACACATATAGCCGTCATCCGATTATCTGCCATGGGCGATGTTGCGATGACGGTTCCTGTTATACGCGCATTGGTTCAGCAAAATCAGCACGTTAAAGTCACCGTGGTTTCCCGACCGTTTTTCCAACCTTTTTTTGAAGGCATTCCGAATGTTACCTTTTTTGCAGTGGATCTTAACGGCAGACACAAAGGTACTATGGGCTTGTTCAAACTGTACGCCGATTTAAAAAAGCGCAACATCAACGCGGTAGCTGATTTACACAATGTTTTACGCTCTATTGTCATCCGAAATCTTTTCGCTTTAAGTGGCAAAAAAGTGGCTTACTCCGACAAAGGCCGTGCAGAAAAAAAAGCCTTAACTCGAGCGCAAAATAAAATCTTTCAACCGGTAAAATCGATGGTAGAACGCCATGTGGAAACCTTTAAAAACCTTGGATTCGATATCGATTTAACACAGCCGAATTTCCCCGAGAAAGTGAAGCCTTCGGAAGAAGTTTTCAAAGTTTGCGGAGAAAAAGGGAATACGAATTGGATTGGGATTGCTCCTTTCGCCCAATATGAAAGCAAAGTTTATCCGCTCGATTTGATGCAGGAAGTCATCCATAAATTGGCCGAAAACAACAGCAACAAAATTTTCCTTTTTGGCGGAGGTAAAAAAGAAACCGAACAGCTGCATGCGCTATCGGCTAATGTAGACAATGTAATAGTGGTGGCCGGAAAGCTCAAATTACAACAAGAACTTCAGTTGATTTCTAATTTGGATGTCATGTTGTCTATGGATTCCGGAAATTCGCATATTGCCGCCATGTTAGGTGTTAAAGTAGTAACGCTTTGGGGCGCGACACATCCGTATGCCGGATTCAAACCTTTCAACCAACCTTTAGAAAATTGCTTGACTGCCGATCGAGAAAAATACCCGCTTTTGCCTACTTCTGTTTACGGGAACAAAATGGTTCCAGGCTATGAAGACGCTATGAGAACCATACCGGTTGATGCTGTGGTAGCAAAAATAAATTCCAATCTTGCCTAAACAAAATTGGAATTTTAAAACAGTATTTTATTTTTTTAAAGACTATACGTCGTCAAAATTCACATAAATTTCTGTCGTAGTCGGATGCGCTTGGCAAGTTAAAACCAATCCTTCGGCGACTTCACTATCGGTTAAAATCGAATTCTTTTTCATCACTGCTGCGCCATTTGTAATGCGCGCCAAACAAGAACTACAAATGCCACCCTGACAAGAGTAAGGCGCATCGATGCCTTGTTTTAAAGCGGCTTCTAATAGGGTTTGCTTTTGCGACATTTCGAAAGAGGTTTCTTCATCATCTACCAAAACAGTGATTTTAGTATGGCCTTCTTGAGAAGTTGCCGCCGAATTATCCGCTGCTGATGACGTAGAAAACAATTCAAACTTGATGTTTTTCTCGGCCACATTGTGCTCTTTCAAAACCCCAGAAACCAAGTTAATCATTTCTTCCGGACCGCATAAGTAAAACTTATCGAACGTTTTTTCTTTGTGTTTGTTGTGTAGTACGAAGTTAACGGTTGATTTATCTATACGACCAAAAAGTTCGTTGTCTACTTTAGTCTGACTGTACACAAAATGCACAAAAAATCGGCCTACATACTGTAATTGCAGGGCATGTAATTCATCGTGAAAGATGGTTTCTGCCGGAGTTTTATTGCCGAAAACCAAAACAAATGTACTGTTGGGTTCGTTTTCTAAAACCGATTTCAAGATAGACATTATTGGGGTAATGCCACTACCGGCTGCAAAAGCTGCATAGTTTTTTTGATTAGAATTATTCGGCTCAAACGTGAATCTTCCTTCGGGTTGACTCACTTCCAAAAGATCGCCGGCTTTCAAATGGTCGTTGGCAAATTTCGAAAAGTGACCGTTTTTAACCGATTTGATAGCAATACGCAATTCTCCACTGTTGGGTGATGAACAAACCGAATAAGCGCGACGTACTTCTTCACCGTCTAAAGTTAATTTGAGATTTACATATTGCCCGGCGGTAAATTGGTAAGCCGATTGTAATTCGGCCGGAATGGTAAAAGCCACTGAAATGGCACTTGGCGTTTCGCGTTTTACTTCTTTAATGTGTAATTTATAGAAAGTGGACATGGAGTAGTATTTTTGACAAAGGTAGCGAACGAAACACTTTTGAGAAAAAAATAATTTATACCTAAGATTTTTATGTATGTAAAAAACTTATGTATATTTGTTCGTCTAAATGCTGTAGCATGAAAAATTCACAATTGTACAAAGGCAGTCTGACTACTATAGTTATGAAGCTTTTGGAAGAAAACGGCCGAATGTACGGCTACGAAATCACCCAAAAAGTAAAAGAAATCACCCAAGGCGAATTAAAAATCACCGAAGGCGCGCTTTATCCTGCTTTGCACAAGTTGGAAGCTGATGGTGTGCTTGAAGTTGAAGTTGAAAACGTAGACAATCGCTTGCGCAAATACTATAAACTTACTGAAAAAGGCACGGCGGAAACCTTTAATCGTTTGGCCGAGTTGGAAGATTTTATCAGAAATATGCAAGCTTTGGTACAACCTAAAATTACCAATTAACCACATGACGTTGAGTAAGGAAAACATAGCTGTAATCGATAAAATACTCCTTAAAAAGTACGGGCTGATTTATCGAGACATCCGTTTGGAAATTTTAGATCATTTAGCCTCTGAACTTGAAATTTCGGAAGGCACTTTTGACGAGAAGATTTCCGAGTTTATGGAATCTAACAAAGAGTTTATCCAAAAGACCAACCAATTGTTAACCCAACAGTATTCTAAAAACGGGCTACAACAAGTGGCCAAAACCGTTTTTTCTTTGCCATTCGTTTTGCTTTATGCAATAGCCTCATTGGCCTTTTATTATTTGATTGCTGTTCATGGGAAAGATTGGTTTTTAACCTATTTCGATATTTTACCCATTGTAATTCCGGCACCATTATCGTTGATTGAATTGTATTCTTTATTTACTTCGAAAAGAAGATTGTACACTTTTTCATTGGTAGGAAGCTTCAATATGATTTTTATGATATACCTGTTTTTGGTTATCCATTTGGTTCGAAAAGCAGATAACATTTATGCCGTTGCCGTTTTTTCATTCTTCTTCGCCTTATCGCTCATGTATTATTACTCTTATTGGGTGGCAAAACAACACACTAAAAAGTTAATTTGATTGATGAATCCTAAAAAACTCACCGCCGAACAAATCGAAAAGCTTTATGCTTTTACGCGCCAACATTATGTAGAATACTACGATTTACAAACCGAGTTGGTCGACCATTTGGCTAATGCCATAGAAGCACAATGGGAGCAAAATTCGAAACGCTCTTTTGAGGAAGCGCTTCAAATTGAATTTAAAAAATTTGGTGTTTTCGGTTTTATGGAGGTCGTTGAAAAACGCCAAGCGGCGCTGCAAAAAAAGTACCATAAATTGGTTTGGAATGAACTCAAAAACTTTTTCCGTTGGCCCAAAATTATAGGAACCTTAGCGACTATCGGTATTGTTTTTTACGCCTTAAAGTTATTCCAACAAGATGTTGTAATAGTCCAAATGGCTTTTGTGGTTTTGGTCGTTTCCTTTTTTGTCGGGATTTTTTGGTTGTCCAGAAAAAACAAAAAGAATCGCCAAAAAACCGGAAAGAAATGGTTGCTCAAAGAGATTATTTTCGGCTACGGTTCTATCACAGGATTGATGAATTTACCAATTCAAGTCGCCCTTAATGTCAAAGGCGAAAACTACAGCGATTGGGCTTTACTTTTTTTTAGCTTTTTTATAATTTTCATGGCTTTAGGCGAATATGTCGTCTTGGTTTTAATTCCTTCAAAGGCCGAAACTTTCCTAAAAGAGACTTATCCCGAGTACAATTTTGTAAACTAAGTTGTAACTTTTTGCTATCTTTAGAAACTAACACACAAAACCTAAAACCAAGCAACATGTTCAAACATTTTATCAGGCTGGAGTGGAAATCTTTTACCCGCTCGGCTTCTTTTGGAACTAATCTCGCCCTAAAAATTATCATGGGATTAGGAGCATTGTATTTTATGGCTTGCTTTGCTATCCTCGGAACCGCCGTCTTTTTCATTTTAGAAGATGAAGGACTGGAACCGCTCGCAGCCATTAACAAATTCATGATTTATTACATACTATTCGATTTGGTAATTCGATATTTTCTACAGAAAATGCCGGTAACCAATATCAAACCGCTGTTGATATTGCCCATCAACCGAAGCACTATTGTGCATTACACGCTTGGCAAAACGACTATTTCTTTTTTCAACATACTCCATGCCTTTTTCTTTGTGCCTTTCACGGTTGTATTATTGTACAAAGGTTACGGTTACCAAGCCATTTTGTGGCATTTGGCCATGATGGCGTTGATTTACACCAATAATTTCCTGAACATTTTGGTCAACAGTAAAAACACGGTTTTCTATATCGCTCTGGCACTTTTGGCCGCTTTAGGCGCTTCTCAGTATTACAATGTTTTCGATATAACAACATACAGTAAGGTGTTTTTCCAAAACATGTATGACACCAATTATTGGTTTTTGATTGCAGTACTTTTAGTTGTTGGTACTTATTACAGCGCTTACAATTATTTTAAAAATCGACTCAATTTAGACGATGGCTTAGCCAAGAAAAGTGAGGTTGCCCAAACCGAAAATTTCACTTGGTTGGATCAGTTTGGTACTTTAGGAACATTCCTTAAAAATGACATTCGATTGCTCAAACGCAACAAACGCTCGAGAACTACTTTAATCATGAGCTTTATTTTTATTTTTTATGGGTTGCTCTTTTTTACCCAATCGATTGAAGCGTATGATAATCCTTGGATGAAGGTTTTTGCCGGGATATTTGTTTCGGGTGGATTTTTATTCACTTTCGGACAGTTTGTGCCGAGTTGGGACAGTGCTTACTACCAACTCATGATGAGTCAAAACATTCAATACCGCGAGTACATCAGTTCTAAATGGTGGTTGATGGTTATTGGCACCGTAATTTCAACCTTGATTGCCTCATTCTATTTGTATTTCGGTTTGCACACTTATTTGATTATTGTGGCCGGTGCCATTTTCAACATCGGGGTGAATTCGCATTTGGTGATGTTGGGCGGCGCTTTTGTAAAAACACCTATCGATTTAACGACTTCCAAACAAGCTTTTGGCGATAAGCAAGCGTTTAACATGAAAACCATGTTAATTTCCTTGCCTAAAATGTTGGTGCCTATGGGATTGTACACTGTTGGGTACTATTTGATTTCGCCTAACGCAGGTTTGGTTTTAGTGGCTGCGGCCGGCGTTTTAGGTTTTGCCTTCCGCAACTATGTATTCGATAAAATTGAAAAGATTTACAAATCGGAGAAGTACGCTACCATTGCGGCTTACAAACAAAAAAATTAATTCATCACTACTAAAAAAAAGAAACATGATACAAGTTACTAATCTTTCAAAAACATATACTAACGGTGTTCGCGTTTTAAACATTGAACATCTAGAAATTCCCAAAGGACAAAGCTTTGGTTTAGTGGGCAACAACGGAGCCGGAAAAACTACTTTTTTCAGTTTGTTACTCGATTTAATTCAGCCTAGTTCCGGGCATATTCTTAACAACACTATTCAGGTAAATACCAGTGAAGCTTGGAAGCCTTTCACCGCTGCTTTTATAGACGAAAGTTTTTTGATTGGCTATTTAACGGCTGAAGAATATTTTTATTTCATAGGAGATTTGCGCGGTCAAAACAAAGCCGATGTGGATGCGTTGTTGGCCAAACACGAAGAGTTCTTTAACGGTGAAATCCTGAACAGTAAAAAATACCTTCGAGATTTGTCTAAAGGAAACATGAAAAAAGTCGGTATTATAGCGGCTTTAATTGGTGATCCGGAAGTAGTAATTTTGGACGAACCTTTTGCTAATTTAGATCCGACGACCGTTAATCGCTTGAAAAAAATCATCAAAGAATTGGCCGATGATCCTAACAGAACCGTTTTGGTTTCGAGTCACGATTTAGTCCACACCGTTGAGGTTTGCAACCGAATTGTAGCCTTGCATTTGGGTGAAGTGGTGAAAGACATTCAAACCTCGCCGGAAACCTTGAAAGAATTGGAAGCGTTTTTTGCGGTGTAATTTTTTTGCCATATCAAAAAGAAACGTATTTTTACCAGTTAGTTATACAATTTATAACAATTTGACGTTATACTAAAAATACGTTTCGCTTTGAAAACCAATACACTTAAATATTTTCTCTATACCGGATTGTTTATTTTTTTAATAGCTTGTTCTACTAAAAAAAACACTTTCCTTTCCCGCAATTCTCATGCTTTAAGTACCGAGTACAACATATTGTACAATGGGCAAATGGCTTTGGATAAAGGGATTGAAGATGTTAAGTTGCAAAACAAAGACAACTTTTGGGAGTTGCTTCCTATTGAAAGAATGCAAGTCAATGAAGCCGCCATGTTGCCCGGCGATACCCGAAATGCCAATTTTCAAAGAGCCGAAGAAAAAGCCACTAAAGCCATTCAAAAACACTCTATGTACATCCAAGGGTCGGAAAAAAACCCGCAAATGGATGAAGCACATTTGTTGTTAGGCAAATCGAGATACTACGAACAACGCTTCGTTCCCGCTTTGGAAGCCTTCAACTACGTATTGTACAAATATCCAAAGAGCGATAAAATTTACGAGGTAAAAATTTGGCGTGAAAAAACCAATATGCGTCTGGAAAACGATGCCATTGCCGTTAACAACCTAACCAAATTACTGAAAGAAATCAAGTTCAAGGACCAAATTTTTGCTGATGCCAATGCTGCTTTGGCGCAAGCCTTTCTGAACTTGGAGCAAAAAGACAGCGCTGTAGCCAAAATTAAATTGGCCACTGAATTCACCAAATCCAACGAAGAAAAAGCGCGTTATCGTTTTATACTCGGACAGCTGTACGAAAGCTTAGGGTACAAAGACAGTGCTTTTGCCAAATACCAAGAAGTAATCGATATGAATCGCAAAGCGGCTCGTCAATATGTGATTCAGGCGCATGCCAAACAAGCCGGTCAGTTTGATTATGCCCAAGGTGATACGATTGCCTTTTTGAAAAAATTCAACGATTTAATCGAAGATCGTGAAAACCGACCGTATTTGGATGTTTTGCACCACCAAGTAGCTTTGTTCTTCGACAAAAACAAAAACATTGCCCAGGCGAAAAAGCACTACAATATTTCCCTTAAGAAGAAATCTCAAGACACTTATTTAACGGCTTCAAACTACAGAAATTTAGCCGATATTTATTTCAATCGCGCTAAATATGTAACTGCCGGAAAGTATTTCGACAGTACCTTAGTTAACTTGAAGCCCAGAACCCGCGAATTCAATTTGATTAAAAAGAAGCGCGAAAACTTAGAAGATGTTATCAAATATGAAGGCATTGCACAGCGAAACGACAGCATTATTTCGTTGTACAAAATGTCTAACGAAGACAAAGTAGCCTATTTTGAAAAGCATATCGAGAAAATTAAAAAAGAAGAAGCTGCTGCTTTAAAATTAGCCGAGAAAGAAGCGCAAATCAAGGAAAATCAGGAACGAAATTCCGGCAATTCAGTCCAAGACAACAGCAAAAAAGCCACTGCAACCGAAAACACGAAATCCAATTCCAATGGCAATCAGGGTTCGTTCTATTTTTACAATCCAACTACTGTGGCCTTTGGTCAAAAAGAGTTTCAGAAAAAATGGGGCAAGGTTACACTGCAGGACAATTGGAGAAACTCGGCGGCTAACGGTAGTTTAAAAGGCAAAGATAACGATACTAAAGAAGAACAACTTGCTGAAGAAACCAAAGATGTCGCCAAAGCAGAAGAACGATTTACGCCTGAATTTTACATCCAACAATTGCCTACGAATCCTACCGTAATTGATAGCTTGAGTAAGGAAAGAAATTTTGCTTACTATCAGTTGGGTATCATCTACAAAGAAAAATTCAAAGAATACCAAAGAGCCGCCGATAAACTAGAGCAACTGCTTAAAAACAATCCGGAAGAGCGCTTGGTTTTGCCGTCGATGTATCACTTGTATAAAGTGTATGAGATAATCGACAAAGACAAGGCTGCAGCCATGAAATCGCAAATCATTTCGATGTATCCGAATTCAAGATATGCACAAATTTTGGCCAATCCGAACAGTCAAATGGCTGAGTCAGGAGATTCGCCTAAATCTGTTTACGAAAACTTGTACGAAAGCTATCAAAATCACGAATATAAAACAGTATTGGCAGAGATTAACGGTGCTATTGATCGCTTTACCGGCGACGAGATTGTGCCGAAGTTGGAACTGTTAAAGGCCAACTTAATCGGCAAGTTATCCGGGTTAGAAGAATACGGCAAAGCCCTAAATTTTGTAGCGCTCAATTATCCGAACAGCGAAGAAGGCAAAAGAGCTGAACGTATGATTGCTGTCGATTTGCCAAAACTGCAAGCTTTACAACTTTCGAGTTTAGACTCTAAGAACTGGAAAATTTTATATGCGACTAAAGATTTCGAAGACCAGCCGACGAAAGTATTGCGTGAAAAAATTGCGAAATTCATCAAAGAAAGAGGCTTGGAAAAATTGTCTGTTTCGTTGGATATTTATACGATGACGGATAATTTTGTAGTGATTCACGGGTTGAATTCTAAAGATTTAGCCGACGGAATTACTGCCATTTTGAAAGACTATAAAGAGTACAAGGTGCAAGAAAAGGCAATAGTTATTTCGGCTGAAAACTATACCATAGTTCAAATCAAGAAAAATATAGACGAGTTTTTGGCAGGGAATTTAACCGCTACGCCAACCCAACCTAATTGGGACGGAACATTTGAAAAACCGATAGTACAACAAGAACAAAAACCGGCTCAAAGTCAGGAACAGTCTAAAAAAGAAGTACAAAATAAGCAACAGAATAACCAACCGGTTAAACCTTCTTCTGGGATGGAAGGCCAAGACAGCGAGTTCGGTTTACCGCCGTCACCGCAAATGGGAACTCCGGGTAAAAAAGGATAGTCATGTTTGAAAAAAGTCCGAAATCATACACCGATTTATTGGGTAAAACCAATCGAATTGTAGAAGGAACCACTATTACCGGCGACATCAATTCTCCGGCAGACTTTCGTTTAGACGGTCATTTGATTGGCAATTTTCAATCCAAAGGGAAAATCGTAATTGGACCTGCCGGAAGCGTTAAAGGCGACATCATTTGTAAAAATGCCGATATTGAAGGCCGATTTGAAGGCAAAATCCAAGTGCAGGAAATCCTCAATGTAAAATCGAGATCGCACATCATCGGAGAGGTAGTTTGCGGTAAACTCTCGGTTGAACCAGGAGCCGAGTTCAGTGCTTCTTGTGTGATGAAACCGCATGTAAAAAACCTTGCGCCTAATGGACCAACCAAAGAAGAACAAAGCGCCTAACAAGTGGTTAGCCCTGGTGAACATTCCGATTCAAATGGGTGTTATCGTTTTCTTGTTTGCTAAGTTCGGAGATTGGCTCGATAAAAAGTATACTAATCCTCAACATCTTTATGTTAAGTTGCTAACTCTGCTTGGTGTAGCCATTGCTTTTTATAATCTCAACCGACAACTCAAAGAAATCAATAAATCCGACCAATAACATGAATTTACAAAAATTCAAATCCATTTTTACCTTATTAGTTCTGGGAACAATCGGGTATTTGATTCATAAAACTGCTTTTTATTTTTGGGTTCCGAAATTGTATCAAGACCAATTCGTGTATACTTTGGAGTTGTTGTATTTGTTCTTTTTCTTCTTTTCTGCGTTCTTAATTTTAGTTTTAGATTTGGTCAAACAAAAGAGTATCAACTCAGTTGGTTATACCTTTTTATTACTAACTACACTTAAAATGGGTATTGCCTATATTTTCCTCAAACCGATACTGGCTGCCAACTTGGAAAAAACGCCAATCGAAAAAATGAGTTTTTTTATCATTTTTATTTACTTTTTGGCAATGGAGACCTATGTAACTATCAGAATTTTAAATAATAAACAATAAATCTGCTTTTAATTGTCATTTCTGTCAAAAAAAATAAAACAGATACTTTTTAATATTAATTAATATTGTACTTTTGCACCAAATTTGAGAAATAAAATCTTAGCTAATTATCAGATATGGTGTTTTCAAAAAAACCACTCCAATTTATAATCGCTGCTTTAGTAGCTTTCTTTCCATTAATTAGTATTGCAAATCCAACCGGAGATTCTACTCACGTAGCCGTTGAAGCAACTCACGAAGTTGCCTCAAAATCTCATGAAGCACACGGAGAAACTGCTAACTTATCAGAAGAACAAAAAGCCGATTTAGAAAGAAAAGCCTACATCAAGCACCACTTGATGGATTCTCACGATTTTACCCTTTTTACTTATGGAGGGGAAGAGCATCCTACGCATGTTGGATTTCCACTACCTGTAATTTTATGGGATGGCGGATTACACGTTTTCTCTTCTTCTAAATTTGAGCATGGAGAAGCAGTAGCCGAGTCTAATGGAAACTACTATAAAATCAACCACCATGATGGTTTGGTTTACAAAACAGACGCTGATGGGAACTTCACCGAAGACGCAAAAGGACATGTAACCAATGCTAAGCCTATCGATTTTTCAATCACTAAAAACATCTTTATGATTTTAGTTGTTGGTTTGATCTTGTTCATGGTGTTTGCCGGTTTAGGAAAGTCATACAAGAAAAACGGTTCTATTGCCAAAGGTGCCGGAAGATTCTTCGAGCCAATCATCCTTTACATCAGAGACGATATTGCTATTCCTAATATTGGGGAGAAGCACTATAAAAAATACATGAGCTTTTTATTAACCATCTTCTTCTTTATTTGGTTCTTAAATATGTTCGGATTGACTCCACTAGGGGTAAACATCACCGGTAACCTTGCTATTACAGCTTCATTGGCTTTAATTACTTATTTGATTACCACGTTTACTGCTAAGAAAGATTATTGGGGACACATTTTTTGGATGCCGGGTGTTCCGGTTCCGATGAAGTTTATTTTGGCGCCTATCGAATTGTTAGGAACCATCATCAAACCGTTCTCATTGATGATTCGTTTGTATGCTAATATGGTAGCGGGACACATTGTATTGATGAGTTTGATTGCTTTGATGTATACTTTCAACAGTCCAATCGGAAGTCCGTTGTCGTTCTTCTTGGCTTTTGTACTATCTTTATTGGAAATCTTAGTTGCCTTATTACAGGCTTATATCTTCACCATGTTGGCAGCACTTTATTTCGGGGCCGCTGTTGAGGAGCATCACCATGATGAGCACCATGAAGCTGCTCATCATTAATAAATTGAATGTTTAATTAAATATATATACATTATGGAAATTCCTAAAATCATTGGAGCAGGATTAGTAGTAATCGGAGCTGGTATCGGTATCGGAAAAATCGGTGGTTCAGCTATGGACGCTATTGCACGTCAACCGGAAGCTACTGGTAAAATCCAAACAGCGATGTTGATTGCTGCGGCTCTTATCGAAGGTATCGGTTTCGCTGCATTATTCGCAGTAAACTAAAAAAACAAACAAAAGCTGCAACGGTTGGTTGTAGCTTTTGTTAACTATTAAACATCATTTAAACTAAAGACATATTATAATGGAAGAATTATTTGGACAGTTTTCAATAGGTTTGTTTATCATGCAAACAATATTGTTCGTTGGGCTAATTTTCCTTTTGAAAAAATTTGCTTGGAAACCTATTTTAGATGCGGTTAACGAAAGAGAAGAAGGAATCAAAAACGCTTTGCTTTCTGCAGAAAATGCAAAGAAAGAAATGCAAAACTTAAAATCAGACAATGAGAAATTATTGGCTGAAGCAAGATTAGAGCGTGATGCGATGATAAAAGAAGCTCGTGAAATCAAAGAAAAAATGGTTAACGATGCTAAGACAGAAGCTCAAGTAGCCGGTCAAAAAATGATTGAGCAAGCTAAGGCTTCTATTGAAAGTGAGAAAAATGCCGCTATGGCCGAATTGAAAGCGCAAGTTTCTACTTTATCATTAGACATCGCCGAGAAATTATTGAAAGATGAATTGTCTAACAAAGAAGCTCAAACCAAATTGGTTGAGAAAATGTTAGGCGACGTAAAATTAAATTAATCGGTATGTCAAGAGCAGCGATTAGATACGCAAAAGCAATATTAGAAACAGCGGTTTCCAGTGGAAACGCCACTAAAGTAAACGATGATATGTTGGCTGTAGCAGCTACTGTCAAAGGGAGTACTGAATTGAGCGATTTTTTATCAAGCCCGGTTACTTCTTCAGAAGTGAAAATGAATGCCGTGAAAGAAATTTTCGCTGGAGTGCAACCTGAGACCAATTCGTTGTTTCGATTGTTGCAAGAAAACAAAAGATTTGAAATTTTAGCCGCAATTGCTGCACAATTCAACGCTCAGTTCGATGAAATGAACGGTGTAGAAGTAGCCAATGTAACGACTGCTTTTCCTATTACAGCGGAATTGGAAAAACAAGTGTTAGAGAAAATTGCTACCATTTCAAACAAAAAAATAACGGTTCAAAATACAGTTGACCCAAGCATTATTGGTGGTTTCATTTTGAGAATCGGCGACAAACAATACAATGCATCTGTAGCCAACAGATTGCAAGAGTTAAGAAGAGAATTTTCAAATTAACCACCCATGAAAAAGGTATTTACAATATTGTTCTTTGTTCTCAGTTTTTCTGCTTTCGCTCAAAAAGTAAAGCTGAAAAAAGACAAAGTAATCATCGATGATGTTGAAGTTTACAACTACGAAAGACAGGGAGATACTTATACTTTCTCAACTTTGTCAGCTGTTGAATTTGTAACGGTATTAAGTACAGAATACCAAGTAAGAAATGACGCTTATTACAGAACTCCAAATCCTTCGAAATACGGAATGTCTCCTTTAAAAAAAGAGTTCGTGTTCACAGTAAGATTTTTGAAAAGCGGGCAGGAAATATTCACAGACATGGATCATAAGGATGTAATTAAAGCCATCTATAAATCTAAGTTGGTGGATGAAAACGGAAATATTGACGAAGAAAAACTGACTATTTTTATCAATAAGTACAATAACGAAAATTTAAAATTAAAAATAAACTAATCTTTTAGATTATATATTATGGCAGAAATTAAAGCTGCTGAAATTTCAGCAATATTAAAGAAACAAGTAGAAGGATTTCAATCCGGTGCTACATTAGAAGAAGTAGGAACAGTTCTTCAAGTTGGGGATGGTATCGCTCGTGTTTACGGGTTATCAAACGCACAATACGGTGAGTTAGTTCAATTCGACAACGGATTGGAAGCTATCGTATTGAACTTGGAAGAAGACAATGTTGGGGTAGTACTTTTAGGACCTTCAACCGGTATCAAAGAAGGATCAACCGTAAAAAGAACTCAACGTATTGCGTCTTTAAAAGTGGGTGAGCAAATCGTAGGTCGTGTAGTAAACACCCTTGGTGAGCCAATCGACGGTAAAGGTCCAATCGGAGGAGACTTATACGAAATGCCATTGGAAAGAAAAGCTCCTGGAGTTATCTTCCGTCAGCCGGTAACCGAGCCGTTACAAACTGGTATCAAGTCAATCGACGCCATGATTCCTGTAGGTAGAGGTCAACGTGAGTTGGTAATTGGTGACCGTCAAACAGGTAAGACTACGGTTTGTATCGACACGATCTTGAACCAAAAAGAGTTCTACGATGCTGGTCAACCGGTATTTTGTATCTATGTTGCTGTTGGACAAAAAGCGTCAACAGTTGCAGGTATTGCTAAAACATTAGAAGAAAAAGGCGCTATGGCTTATACAGTAATTGTTGCTGCCAACGCTTCTGACCCTGCACCAATGCAGGTATATGCTCCAATGGCAGGTGCTGCTATCGGAGAGTATTTCCGTGATTCAGGTCGTCCGGCCTTGATTATTTATGATGATTTATCAAAACAAGCGGTAGCTTACCGTGAGGTGTCTTTGTTGTTAAGAAGACCACCGGGACGTGAGGCTTATCCTGGAGACGTATTCTACTTACACTCTCGTTTATTAGAAAGAGCTTGTAAAGTAATTGCCGATGATGATATTGCTAAAAACATGAACGACTTACCAGAATCTTTACGTCCAATCGTAAAAGGTGGCGGTTCATTAACCGCTTTACCAATTATTGAAACACAAGCAGGTGACGTTTCTGCGTATATCCCAACCAACGTAATTTCAATTACCGACGGTCAAATTTTCTTGGAGTCTGACTTGTTCAACTCAGGGGTTCGTCCGGCGATTAACGTAGGTATCTCGGTATCACGTGTTGGAGGTAATGCACAAATTAAATCGATGAAAAAAGTAGCCGGTACTTTGAAATTGGATCAAGCACAATTCCGTGAATTGGAAGCGTTTGCTAAATTCGGTTCAGACCTTGATGCTGCTACTTTAAATGTAATCGAAAAAGGTAGAAGAAACGTTGAAATCTTGAAACAAGCCGTAAACGATCCGTTTACAGTAGAAGATCAGGTGGCTATTATCTACGCTGGTTCTAAAAACTTGTTGAGAAATGTTCCTGTAAACAAAGTAAAAGAATTCGAAAAAGATTATATCGAGTACTTGAACAACAAACACAGAGATACTTTGAATGCTTTAAAAGCCGGTAAGTTAGATGATAATATTACTGACGTTTTAGAAAAAGCAGCTAAAGAAATTTCAGCAAAATATAACTAATAACAATTTGAAGATTTGAGAATTTGAAGATGTAATCCATTTTTAAATTTTCAAATCTGATAATTTTCAAATTAACTATGGCAAACTTAAAGGAAATCCGTAATAGAATTACTTCCGTTCAGTCGACGATGCAAATCACATCAGCGATGAAGATGGTTTCTGCCGCTAAGCTGAAAAAAGCACAAGATGCTATTACAGCGATGCGTCCTTATGCCGAAAAATTAACGGAATTATTACAAAGTGTTAGTGCTACTTTAGATGGTGATGCAGGCGGACAATACACTTCACAACGTGAGGTAAATAAAGTCTTAATCGTAGCCGTTACCTCAAACCGTGGTTTGTGTGGTGCTTTCAATACCAACGTTATCAAGCAAGTAAAAGTTGTTGCTGATGCTTATGCCGGCAAACAAGTAGATGTATTTGCTATTGGTAAAAAAGGAAATGATGTTTTGAGAAAAACACATAATGTTATTGCCAACAGAAGTGATGTATTTGATTCCCTTACCTTTGAAAATGTAGCAGAAGTTGCCAACTTGCTAACCGATAAGTTCGTGGCCGGAGAATACGACAAAATTGAAATTGTTTACAATCAATTTAAAAATGCCGCTACTCAATTGGTAATGACTGAGCAATTTTTACCATTGGCACCAATACAATCCGAGAATACGACTGCGGGCGATTACATTTTCGAACCGTCAAAAGAGGAAATTGTATTAACACTTATTCCTAAGTCATTAAAAACACAGTTGTACAAATCTGTACGCGATTCTTTTGCTGCTGAACATGGTGCTCGTATGACCGCAATGCACAAAGCAACAGACAACGCAACCGATTTAAGAAACCAATTAAAACTAACGTACAACAAAGCGCGTCAAGCGGCAATTACCGGAGAAATTTTGGAAATTGTTGGTGGAGCGGAAGCCTTAAACGGATAGTTTTACACAATATTTCAAGGAAAGGGCGAACATTTGTTCGCTCTTTTTTTTTGGAACAGATTTAATAGTTATTTTTGTTCAACACCATAATAATTCTCGGATTGAGCCTTTATAAAAACCTTTTCAAACAAACCCTAATCTATGGCCTGGCAACAGTGCTGCCCAGAATGATTAGTTTTTTATTGAATCCGCTCTACGTAGACCAATTGCCCAAACAGGAGTTTGCCGATGTTTCCATTGTTTTTGCTTGGTTGGTGTTTTTCAACGTCATACTTTCTTATGGCATGGAAACGGCTTTTTTCCGTTTTTACAATACAGAATCCGATAAGCAACGGGTAATTTCCACAGCAACAGTCTCGCTGTTTTGGTCTTCGCTTCTTTTTTTA
This sequence comes from Flavobacterium cheonhonense, assembly GCF_035671315.1. Taxonomy (NCBI): domain Bacteria; kingdom Pseudomonadati; phylum Bacteroidota; class Flavobacteriia; order Flavobacteriales; family Flavobacteriaceae; genus Flavobacterium; species Flavobacterium cheonhonense. Next base: position 529,121 of record NZ_JAXAVY010000001.1, on the reverse strand, counting down.
CTTTTATCGTTAATCTATCGCAATACCTTGTCGGATTGGTCCGGAATTAAAGTAGAATACATCACCTATACACTTTGGATTCTTGCCCTAGACGCTTTAGTCATACTGCCGTTTTCTAAGCTGAGAGCTACACAAAGACCTATCGTTTATGCGGTTATCAAAATAGGTAACGTAATGTTGAATATGTTTCTTAACTTATTCTTTTTGTTACTACTGCCCCGATTGGCTCAAATGGATTCTGAAGGGTTTTTCAATACCATATACTACGAAAACTTTCAAGTGGGATACATTTTCATCTCCAATTTAATAGCCAGTCTGCTGACTTTTGTGGTCTTATCTCCCGATTATCTCAAGATCAGTTGGAAGTTTGATTTCAAGCTATGGAAGCGAATGATGCAATACGGTTTACCCATTTTAATTGCAGGGGTAGCCTTTGCCATCAATGAACATTTCGATAAAATTTTGTTGGATTGGATGAAAGTGTCCAAGTCAGATATCGGTGCTTATTCAGCTTGTTACAAAATAGGCATGTTTATGGTCTTGTTCCGAACAGCCTATACCTTAGGAATTGAACCGTTCTTTTTTAGTCATGCCGCTAACGAAAATGCCCAACAAACGTATGCGACTATTACCAAGTATTTTGTGATTTTTGGGTCGTTTATCAGCTTTTTTGTGATTGCGTTTATCGATTTATTAAAATTGCCGTTGGTGCCGGAAGGCAGTTATTGGGTAGCCATTAAAGTAGTGCCGTTGATTGTTTTGGCAAATTTCTTTTTAGGCATTTACACCAACTTATCGGTATGGTACAAATTAATTGACAAAACCCGAATTGGCGCTTATATTTCCATTGTGGGTGCTCTGGTAACACTCGTGCTCAATTATGTGCTTATCAAACAAGGTTTGAGCTATTACGGTTCTGCCATCGCGACTATCGCTGCTTACGGAACCATGATGGTGATTTCCTATCAAATGGGACAAAAACAATATCCTATTCCTTACGATATTACAACCCTTTTAAAATATTTATCGCTTTCCATAGTGTTTTCAGCCATTTCATTTTATATCCCGTCATTGCGGGAAAACTATGGGGTAAAAATACTTTTGTTGGCCTTATTTTTATATTTTATCTACCGAAACGAAAAGGAAACATTACTCCGAATTGTTAAAAGAAAAACCAAGTAAAATGACGATTAAAATCATCAACAAATCGCAACACGATTTGCCGAATTACGAAACCATAGCCTCAGCCGGAATGGATTTGAGAGCCAATTTAACCGAATCCATCGTCTTAAAACCGCTGGAGAGAATCATTGTAAAAACAGGTCTTTTTATTGAATTGCCGTTGGGTTATGAAGCCCAAGTTCGTCCAAGAAGCGGATTGGCAGCCAAAAAAGGAATCACCGTCTTAAACTCACCGGGAACGGTTGATGCCGATTATCGCGGAGAAATTGGGGTGATTTTAGTAAATTTATCCCAAGAAGATTTCACCATCGAAAATGGGGAAAGAATCGCCCAATTGGTCATTGCCAAACATGAACGCGCCGAGTGGATTGAAGTTTCCGAATTATCTGAAACCTCTAGAGGCGAAGGCGGTTTTGGCAGTACAGGAGTAAAATAGTGATCAGTATTCAGTTCACAGTATTCAGAAAACAAAGTAAAACACCTTGCGAACTTTGCGAAATACCTTTGCAAACTTTGCGTTTAAATTAAATAAAAAATGAAAATAATAGTTCCTATGGCCGGACGTGGTTCACGCCTTCGCCCGCATACTTTAACCGTTCCGAAACCGTTAATTCCCATTGCCGGGAAACCTATCGTTCACCGTTTGGTGGAAGACATTGCCAAAGTACTCAATCAAGATATTGAAGAAATTGCCTTTATCATCCACGAAAGTTTTGGGAAAAAAGTGGAGGAAGATTTGATTGCCATAGCTGAAAAATTGGGTTCAAAAGGAACCATTTATTACCAAAATGAAGCCTTAGGTACCGGTCACGCCATTATGTGCGCCAAAGATTCTTTAAGCGGACCGGCCGTGATTGCTTATGCCGATACCTTGATTCGCGCCAATTTTAATTTGGACCAATCTGCCGATAGCGTGATTTGGGTAAAACAAGTTGACCAACCGGAAGCTTTCGGGGTAATCAACTTAAACGAAGCCAATGAGATTGTAGAGTTAGTCGAAAAACCGAAAGAGTTTGTTTCGGATTTGGCCGTTATCGGAATTTACTATTTCAAAGATGTTGGTGTTTTGAAAAACGAGTTGCAAAGCGTTTTAGATAACAATATCATCCACGGCGGCGAATACCAAATTAACGACGGAATCAAACAAATGATGGCAAAAGGCATGAAATTTGTGCCGGGTGAAGTAGACGAATGGATGGACTGCGGGAACAAAGAAGTAACTGTCGAAACCAATTCCAGAATGTTAGGGTTTTTACACGAGGACGGCGAAAATTTAATCGCCGACAGCGTAAGATTGGAAAATGCTACGGTAATTCCGCCTTGTTATATAGGCGAAGATGTGGCTGTTATTAATTCGGTAATTGGACCAAATGTGTCTTTAGGAAAAGGCACGCATGTAACCAATAGTAAAATCCAAAATAGCTTGATCCAAACACACGCACACATTAAAAATGCGCAACTGAACAATGCGATGATAGGCAATCACGTGAATTTTGACGGTGATTTTACCAGCATTAGCTTGGGCGATTATTCAGTTTTAGAATAAAAAGACAAAGGATGAGATTTAAAATGTATAGTTGGCTTATCGGAATGTTATTCGTTCCTACGCTTCTTTTGGCGCAAACCGAGCCGGAGGACGTGGCGGCTGTAGACGATAAATTTCAAAATTTCTTTTACGAATCTCTCAAGCAAAAAGGCATCGAGAACTATGACAAAGCCATTGAAGCTTTGCAAAGATGCCAAGAACTCGAACCTAATAATGCTGTAGTGTATTTTGAATTGGGTAAAAATTACCTGGCGCAAAAAAAATACAAAGACGCCTACGACAATTTCGAGAAAGTAACCCAAATGGATCCGAAAAACCGTTGGGCTTGGGTAGGCATGTACGACGTTTGTTATGATACGCACGATTACAATCAGGCAATAATCATCGTCCAAAAGTTAATCGAATTCAAAGCCGATTATAAAGAAGATTTGACGTCGCTATACATGAACACGCAGCAATACGACAAAGCGTTGGAACTCATCAACGAGCTGAATGAAAAAGTAGGAAGGTCAGACAAACGCGACTTGTACAAAGCCGACATTTTGCGCGATGCCAAGTACCAAACGGCGGAAAAAAATAATCTGCTCGACCAAATCAAAAAGTTTCCGAAAGATGAGTCAAATTACATTAGCCTGATTTATCTCTATTCTCAAAGCAATCAAGAAGAAAAAGCCTTGGAAATTGCCAAAAAGTTGGAAAAAGAAATCCCAACTTCCGATTGGGCGCAAGTAAGTTTGTTTAAATTTCATTTGAATAACGGCGATGGAGACAATGCGGTAAAAGCCATGAATATTGTGCTGCCGAGTAAAAAAATCGACCCGAAAATCAAACATCGCATTTTAAACGAGTTTTTGTTATTTGCTAAAAATAATCCGAAATACGAAACAGACTTGGACAAAGCCATTGCCTATTTTGACAACGATAAAGAAGTCAAAGTAGCCAAAGAAATTGCCAAGTTTTATGTTAGTAAAGCCGATTGGCCCAAAGCGGTAAAATACTTCGAGATGCATCTTAAAAACGCACCCGAAGACATGGAATCATTACTATTGTTGTTACAAGCCTATACTGAAAACAATCAATTCGAGGCATTGGCTAAAAAGGCAGACGAGTTGACACAGCTTTTCCCGACTCAGCCTCAATTTTATTATTACGCCGGATTGGCTTACAATCAGCTTAAATCGTTTAAAAAAGCTACCGACATATTGGAAACTGGCTTGGATTTTGTGATTGACGATACAGCTTTGGAAATCAACTTCAACATTCAACTCGGCGAGGCCTACAATGGTTTAGGCGATATGAAGAAAAAAGAAAAGTACTTTACCAAAGCCAACGAACTCATTAACAAACAAAAGCCATAATGAAGTATTGGATTGTCATCATAGCCGCTCTTTTTTTAGCCTCTTGTAAAACCAAAGCAGGAATGGTCAACACCAATTCGGTTACACCTTATGTAGTCGATGAAAACGAGTTGACTTCTAAAAAAGTAATTGAAAACCATTACAACAATAAAAGAGATTTTTCCACGTTATACATACGTTCCAGCGCGAAATACCGCGACGACAGACAATCGCAAAGCATTTCGGCCGAAATCAAAATCAAGAAAGACGAAAAGATCTTAGTCAGCATTCGTTTCTTAGGAATTACCATGGCCAAAGCCTTGATTACACCTAAAGAAGTGAAGTACTATGAAAAAATCAACGGAACCTATTTTGAAGGTGATTACGCTTCATTGAGCGAATGGTTGGGCACCGATCTGGATTTCAATAAAATACAAAACATGCTGTTGGGACAACCGATAGACGATTTGACGCAACAAAAATATCTTTCGGAAGTCACCGATAGTTTTTACAAGTTGAATGCTACCGTGAATAAAACAGAAAAGTCCTTTTTCTTCGAGTCTAAAAATTACCTGCTCAAAAAGCAAGAAGTAGTGCAGCCGGAAAAGGAAAGAGCTTTTACCGTCAATTATTCCGAATTTCAAACCTTCGCCACCGCTATTCTTCCGGCAGGATTGTTCATCAATGCCACGCAGAAGAAAGGCAAAACCGAAATAGCCATCGATTACAATTCGGTTACCTTTAACGAAGAATTGTCTTTTCCGTACAGCGTACCCGACGGATATGACAGAATTTTTATAAATTAGTCGAGCCAAAATTTACTGATATCATGCCTAAATTCTTTTTCTTTTTATTGCTTTTTTGTTTTGCTACACCCATGTGGAGCCAACCGCCTACACAAGAAGAATTAGAGCAACGAAAAGCCAAAATCCAACTCGAAATCCAAGAAAAGGAAAAATTATTACAATCGGTTAAGAGCAAAGAGAAATCGGTGGTAAATCAGTTGTTGATTCAAAAGGAAAAAATCGGTCTCAAAGAAAAACTCATCCGAACAACCGAAAAGCAAACCAAGTTGCTCACCAATGATATTTACATCAATCAATTGAAAATCAATCAGCTTAATCGCGATTTAGAAAAGTTGCGAGAAGATTATGCACAGATGATTGTTAAGTCGTATAAAAGTCGCTCAGAGCAAAGTCGCGCCATGTTTTTATTGTCTTCCGAAAACTTCCTGCAAGCTTATAAAAGAGCGCAATACATGAAGCAATACGCCAGTTACCGCAAAATGCAAGGCGAAGAAATCAAAGGAAAAACCAAGCAATTGGAAGATTACAATGTTAAAATCGGTGCTCAAAAGCAAGAGAAAGAAAAATTGATTGCAGAGAACGAGAAAGAGAAGCAAGAGCTCGAAAAAGAAAAGAAAGAGCAAGAAAAAATTGCCAATCAAATCAAAAAAGAAAAAGGAAAAATTGCGGCTGAAATCAAAAAGAAGCAGCAAGAAACCAAACGTATAGATGATCAAATTAAAAGAATGATTCGTGAGGCCATTGCGGCAGCCAACAGAAAAACGGCAGCGGCCAACGTTAAAGCCAATCCGAAAACAACGGCAGCAGAGAAAAAGGCAATCGAATCTTCTAGTAAGATTATTTTAACTCCGGAAGGTAAAATCGTTTCGGATAACTTTAAAGCCAACAAAGGCAGATTGCCTTGGCCGGTAGAAAAAGGCGCCATTACTTTGGGCTACGGAGACCAACCACATCCGGTATTCCGAACTTTAACGGTTCACAACAGCGGTATCGAAATTTCTACAGAAAGCGGCTCAACGGCACGTGTGGTTTTTGCCGGCGAAGTTACCCAAGTGCAGCAGATAACGCCGCTTAAAAAAGCTGTAGCGGTCAAACACGGGGATTATTTTACCATTTACCAAAACTTAAGTTCGGTTAACGTAAGTGTGGGTGATAAAGTTTCCGCTAAACAAGTCTTGGGTAAAATCAGAACTGATTCTGACGGCAAAACAGTACTGAAGTTTTTAGTCCTTCAAAATACTACATTTTTCAATCCAACCGGATGGTTGTCAGGAAGATAAAAAAAGACCCTTTTGGGTCTTTTCTTTTTTTATATAAATAAAGCTTTCAGTTCGGTAGCATCGTTTGGTTTCATTTTTCCGGCCAATACCAAGCTCAATTGTTTTCTTCTCAAGGCAGCGTCATAACGTTGTTTTTCCAACTCGGTTTCCGGCTCAAGCAACGGCACCGGTACAGGATGTCCCATCTCGTCTACCGCTACAAAAGTGTAAATGGCTTCGTTAGCCTTAGTTCGGTTACCCGATTCACGATCCTCTATCCAAACATCGATAAATATTTCCATGGAAGAGGTAAAAGCGCGTGATACTTTAGCTTCTACGGTTACCACGCTTCCCAGAGGAATAGCGCGATTAAAAGCCACATGGTTCACTGAGGCGGTTACCACAATTCTGCGCGAATGTCTTCTGGCGGCAATACTGGCAGCGCGGTCCATTCGGGCTAATAATTCACCACCAAAAAGATTGTTCAACGGATTGGTTTCACTGGGCAATACCAAATCAGTTAATACCGTTAAAGACTCAGAAGGATGTTTCGGATGCATAGCTTTTTTTTGCAAAGGTAATTACAGTAAATAAAAAATCCCGAGAAATCGGGATTTTTTTATAATTCTTCTATCAGTAACCAAGCGTCTTTGTTGTCTAATTTTCGGATGTCTTTCACTGTGGCTTGTGCTTCAGCATAGCTTGAAAAACTGCCGTACAATACCGGGAATAAACCGTGTTTGTTTTGTGGTAGTCTTTTGGCTTTGAAACCTAATTTTAGTAAGGCATTATAAGCTTTGTCGGCATTGCTTTCTATTCTGAAAACTCCGGCTACAACGTGGTAAGGCATTTTTTCATTCGGTACCGTTAAAGTAACACTCGGTAACGGATTTTCGATGAAAAAGGTAGCTTCCTGAATTTTTTGGTTGATTTTTTTCTGGACATTGGATTGAACTAACAGCGTTTCTTGCTCTATTTGATTCAAATAATTGTCGTATAATTTATAGCCCAAAGCTCCGGTTAAACCTAGGGATAAGGCAAAAACAGCGGCATATTTTAACGCTTTGTAACTGCTTCTTTTTTCCGGAGTAAAGGCAATAGGCGCTTTTTCTTCGATGGTTTCTACCTCTTTTTTGTACACCTCGCGTTTTATGGCAGGCGACATAAACGGACTCAATCCGAAAGATTCTTTGAGATAGTTGATTTGATCAGCCGGAACGAATACGATGTTTCTCTCGGCATTCAGCGTAAACTCACCTATATTTTTTAAAGAAATGCGACCCATCTCCTGGATGCGATTCATCCAAACCGATACTTCATTTTGAATGGCATGTACAGCTGTTTCGTAGGCAACTTTTTCAGCCTGCGCCAAATGATTCGCCAACAAACCATCGTTATTTTTTAAAAACGGGTTGAAGGAAATCAATTTTTTAGGCGGATAAAAAGAATGTGAACTTTCATCCAATTGTGCCGACTGGAATTCGGTTAAAAAAGCACCAAATCCGGGAACGGTAACACACTGATAGCGATATAATAATTGGGAAATGTGATGTTCAATCTTCATATCGACAAATTTAGAGAAACAATAGTAGTATCAAAAAATTATTCACAATTTTTATTAACAATCCGAATAAAAAAACTCCTATTTTTGTAGTATTTTATTGATATGAATCAAAACGAACTATTTCATCTTTTAGCACTGCTCCAGGTAGAAGGCGTAGGCGATATTATGGCCAAAAAGTTGCTAAATGCCTTTGGTTCAGCTGCTGCTGTTTTTGAAGCCAAGCCCAATCAACTGAGGACTGTTGACGGTATAGGTGATGTTTTGGTGCGAAAGTTAAAAGACAAATCCATTTTTGAAAAAGCCACTGCCGAAATCCAATTTATAGAACATGAAGGTATTCGGGTTTTATATTTTACAGACGAAGCTTATCCCGAACGATTGAAACACTGTATAGACGGACCTGTTTTGTTGTTTGGCAACGGTAATTTTGACTTTCGCAATCGGAAACTTATCAGCATAGTTGGCACCCGACAAATCACCGCTTACGGTACCGAATTTTGCAAAAAACTGCTGGAAGATTTGTCGTTTTACAATCCTATCATTGTAAGCGGATTGGCTTACGGCGTTGATATTGTAGCGCACCAAACTGCTATGGAATTGCAACTTCAAACCGTTGGTGTTTTAGCACACGGATTAAATCAGATTTACCCCAAGAGCCATAAAAAGTTTGTGGCCAAAATGGTGCAAAACGGTGGTTTTTTAACCGAATTTTGGAGCAGTTCCAGTCCCGAAAAAGAGAATTTTGTCAAACGAAATCGCATAGTAGCCGGCATGAGCGAAGCCACAATTGTGATTGAAAGTGCCGAAAAAGGTGGATCATTAATCACTGCCAATTTGGCCAACGACTACAACAGAGATGTCTTTGCCGTACCCGGAAGAACAACCGACAAATACAGTCAGGGTTGCAATGAGTTGATCAAAACCCAAAGAGCGCAACTCATTACTTCCGCAGCCGATTTAATTTACAGTTTGAATTGGCAATTGGAAGAGGAAAAGCCTAAAACCATTCAAAAGCAACTTTTTGTGTCGTTGGATGCTGAAGAACAAAAAATCTACGATTTCTTATTGCAAAACGGAAAACAACTCTTGGATATCATCGCACTCGAATGCGAGTATCCGATTTTCAGAGTGTCGTCAACGCTCATTAATATGGAATTAAAAGGCGTGGTTCGACCTTTGCCCGGAAAATTATTTGAGGCGATTTAGCTTTTATTCAAAACCCAATTTCACGCGAACTCTTTGCAAAACGCCATCGGCAATTACACCGGCTTTTTCAGCACCTTGTTTTAGTAAAGCATCTACTTCCGGTAAGTTGTTCATATAGTAGTTGTACTTTTCTCTCTCGGTTTTGAAACGCTCGCAAATCAATTCAAATAAAGCTTGTTTGGCATGACCGTAACCAAAATCTCTGTTCACATTAGCGTATTTGGTTTTCATTTCGGCAATTTGCTCGGCATTAGCTATCAATTTGTAAATCGCAAAAATTTTGCAAGTTTCCGGATCTTTCGGTTCTTCTAATGGTGTACTGTCGGTTTCAATGCCCATGATTTGCTTACGCAACGCTTTGTCATCTAAGAAAATATTAATGAAGTTGCCACGGGATTTACTCATTTTCTGTCCATCGGTACCTGGAACATACATGGTTTCTTCTTGTACTTTGCCTTCCGGTAATACAAAAGTTTCGCCCATTTGGTGGTTGAAACGGGAAGCCACGTCGCGGGTAATTTCGATGTGTTGCATTTGGTCTTTGCCCACCGGAACAAAATTAGCGTCATACAACAATATGTCGGCCGCCATCAGCATCGGATAAGTAAACAAACCGGCATTCACATCTTCCAAACGATCGGCTTTGTCTTTAAATGAATGCGCCAAAGTCAAGCGTTGAAAAGGAAAAAAACAGCTTAAATACCATGATAATTCCGTAGTTTGTACCACATCGCTTTGACGATAGAAAATTACCTTATTCACATCTAAACCACAAGCCAACCAAACCGACGCTGTACTGTAAGTGTTTTGGCGAAGTTCAGCTCCGTTTTTAATTTGGGTTACCGAATGCAAATCGGCTATAAATAAAAACGATTCGTTGTTGGGGTTTTTCGACATTTCGATGGCAGGCAAAATAGCGCCTAACAAATTTCCTAAATGTGGTGTTCCGGTACTTTGAACTCCGGTTAGTATTTTTGGCATTTTCAATAAATTTTCTTCCCGCAAAGTTAAGCCTTTGTAGCAAAAATTGCATACGTTTCATTACTTTTGACAACATGAGAGGCATCAAAATTATTTTTTGGATACTGTATCGCATTTGGTTTTACATTTTAATGGCGATTCCCATCATTGTCATGTTCCCGTTTCTGTTGGTTTCCATACTTTCAGAAAAATGGTATCCGTACTTTTTTGTCATGGCGCGAATTTGGGCCAAGTTTATCCTTTTTGGGATGGGATTCCCAACCAAAGTCGAATTTGAACAACAACCCGAAGAAGGGAAGAGTTATATGTTTGTAGCCAACCATACTTCCATGACCGACATCATGTTGATGCTTTCGGTTATCCGAAATCCGTTTGTTTTTGTGGGGAAAAAAGAGCTTTCAAAGATTCCGCTTTTTGGGTTTTTCTACAAACGTACATGTATATTAGTGGACAGAAGCAGCTCTAAAAGCCGTATGGCTGTTTTTGAAAGAGCGCAGAAAAGATTACACCAAGGTTTAAGTATTTGCATTTTTCCCGAAGGTGGCGTGCCGGATGAAAGCGTGGTGTTAGACGAATTTAAAGACGGCGCTTTTCGCTTGGCCATAGACCATGAAATTCCTATAGTTCCTATGACTTTCTTCGATAACAAACGATTGTTTTCCTATACCTTTTTTAGCGGAAGTCCCGGTTTGATGCGGGTTAAAGTGCATCGCTTTTTTGAGACTAAAAACCAAAATCCGGAGTACAAAAAAACACTTAAAAATGAAGTTAGGGAGTTGCTGTTACGAGATTTACTAAATGACCAAAAATAAAAAGAGTTCCGATATAAGGAACTCTTTTCAGTTATTACTCGAAAGCAATAACACCACTTAACTAATTTTAAACAAGTAACAAACTAGAATTTATAACTAAAGCCACTGTAAACCCCAAACAGGTAAGGCCTGAAGTTTTCGGCGTTATTATTAAATGTATTGATTTGATATTTGAATGTTGGTTCAATATGAAATTCGAAAGACTTTAGTAAATCATATTTTACTCCCAATCCTATGTTGGTGCTGAAATGAATATTGTTCAGATTGTTAGCTTCACCCAAAACCGTAGTTCGGTTTCCGGATACCACAGCAATAGAATTGTCTTGTAAAAACAAGGTGCTGAAGCCGCCTATAATTTTTAAGCCGAATTTTTTAGCCACAAGCGCATAAGTCATTTCAACCGGCATTTCTAAATAGCCGATTTCTTGATTGATATACCCTCTGTTTTTGTGTACTATGTTTTGCTCAAAATTCAACAAATCGGTTTCTGAAGGGCCAGCGACAGCGGATGGACTTGGTCCGTTAGCATTTTCAACTTGTATGGAGTAACCCGGTCCTGAAGGACTCAAACCACTCAAACCGCGCGTTTCCATACTAGCATAATAAAACACATCGTTGGTGTTGTAGTTCATGTTCACTTTATTCAATCCGGTTCGGATAGTGAACTTCGGACTTACCGCGTAACTTACGCCCAATCCAAATCCAATATTGGTATTGAAAGACTTGCTGTTTCCGGCCAAAGTAGAATCAATTGCGGAACCATTAGCTAAAGCCCCCATAAAAACAGGAGAGACATTGGAAATGATTTGCCATTTACTTGTTTTGCCTTCCGGTTTTTTCTTGTTTTCTTCTTTAGCGGCTAACAATTCTTCTAGAGGATTTTTAGGCGTTTCGTTGGTTTTAGCGCTGTCTTTTGGGCTCGTTTTTGCTTCAGTTTCAGCAATGGCTTTAGGACTTCCTTTTAAAGATTCCAACGAAATTTCTTTAGAACGATCCAAAACAGTAGCGTGCTCTTTAGACTTCGAAGTTTCATCCTCGTTGGCTGTTATGGCAGTCTTATTGTTTTCCGTCAACCCATTGATATCGTTCTGATGGCCAGCATTGTTTGCCGCATCCGTTTTGTGTTTGTTCGCCTTTGTCGCATTTCTTTCCGCTATTGTTTTGTTTGCGAATGAATGTTGAACAGGTGATTTTTTAGTTGCGTTTTGTGGACGATTATTGTTTACAAAGGCAGCTTCTTTGGCCGTTGCTGTCGAACTATTTTTAGGAGCGTTGTTGTTTACCACAACCGGCTGTTGGTTTTTGTCTTTTGCCGTTACAGTGTTAGGGTTTGGAATGTTGGTATCGGATTTTGTTGCCTCGTTTTTGTTGGTATTGTTTTCTTCAACAGTCACTTGGTTTGACGGAATTTGGTTTGGATTAGAGCCATTTTGTAGTATTAAAAAGCCGATAAGGAATACCGCTGCAATGCCGCCGAGTTTCCACCATAACGGTATAATCTTTCTGGTTTTGTTTTTATCCAGATGGGTTTCAATAGCATCCCAAACAACCTCAGGAGGATTGACTTCAAAATCCTTGAATTTCTCCTGAAAAAGGCGGTCTATGTTCTTTCTTTCTCTCATTTTGCAGAAGGAAACTTATTTGTTTCTTCGTTTTTTAACTGTTCAATTTTTTCTTTTAATATCATTCGACCTCTTGCCAAGTTGGATTTTGAGGTACCAATATTGATGTTTAGCATTTCTGCTATTTCCGCATGCGAATAGCCGTCGATGACATAAAGGTTAAAAACTAACCGATAGCGGTCGGGCAATTCTTGAATGATTTTCAGCAGATAATCTAAAGAAATATCATCGTCATCCAATTCAATTTCATAATCTTCCGCGATGTCTTCGTTTACCAAACTCAAAAATGTTTGTTGGCGGTATTGTTGGAGTACATTGTTAATCATTACTCTTTTCAGCCAACCGTCGAACGAACCTTTAAAGGAATATTGCCCTATTTTTTGAAAGATAATCAGAAAACCATCTTGCAAATTGTCTTGCGCCTCAGCATAATTGCGCGAATATTTTAAGCATACAGCGAACAATTTTCCCGAATACAATCGATATAATTGTTCTTGTGCTTTCCGGTTGTTATTCTTGCAATCATTAATGAGTTCCTTTAAATCCAATTTTCAAAAATTGATAGGTTTAATTGAGTACCGGTATTTCGTATTCTAAAAAAATGTCATTGCCTTGCTCGTCTTTCCCTTGCCAGAATTTAAAAACATAAGAGCCATTGCTGGTGACTACAAAATCAAACGTACACTCGTACAAGTTGTTTTCGGTCACTTCCTGGCAATTATTTTGTTCTCTGACCAAGCTTTCAACAGCCACGGTTCTTACGTTTAAATCTTTGTGATAATAAATAGTGTTGTAAGAATGACAAGTTGTAGGCAAGCGATAATACATTTTGAATTGGTAGGTTTCGCCCAAAGTCATTTCCGTAGGAATATCAACGCTTTCAACCGGCAATAATTCTAAGGAATATCGAGTGTCTGATTCCGGAGAACAAGAATTGAGTAAAAAGACTAAGGTTACAACAGAAAGTAATTTCTTCATGATGGTATTCTTTTTTGTTTCAGATGATCGTATTGGAAAATGGTTGCGTTTAAAGTAATAAAAAAACGTCTCGCTTTTGAAACGAGACGTAGATTTTTAATTGTCAGAATCTTTGATAAGTTCTTTGATTTTTAGTTCGAGCTCATCGGCCAATTCCGGGTTGTCTTTGATAAGTGCTTTTACAGCATCACGACCCTGACCTAATTTGGTATCGCCGTAGCTGAACCAAGAACCGGCTTTTTTGATGATTTCAAACTCAACAGCCAAGTCCAAAATTTCTCCGGTTTTAGAAACACCTTCGCCATACATGATGTCGAATTCAGCGGTTTTAAACGGCGGCGCTACTTTGTTTTTCACCACTTTTACTTTGGTTCTGTTTCCGATTACGTTTTCACCTTCTTTAATTTGAGACGATCTGCGAATGTCTAAACGAACGGAAGCGTAAAATTTCAACGCATTTCCACCTGTAGTGGTTTCAGGATTACCAAACATGACACCGATTTTCTCTCTCAATTGGTTGATGAAAAACACGGTACAGTTAGTTTTGCTAATAGTTCCGGTTAATTTTCTCAAGGCTTGTGACATCAATCGAGCATGCAATCCCATTTTAGAATCGCCCATTTCGCCTTCAATTTCACTTTTCGGAGTCAATGCAGCCACCGAGTCAATCACAACAATATCAATAGCGCCTGAGCGAATTAAGTTTTCAGCAATTTCTAAGGCTTGCTCTCCGTTATCCGGTTGGGAAATGATTAAGTTTTCAATGTCAACGCCTAATTTTTCAGCATAATGACGATCGAAAGCGTGCTCTGCATCAATAAAAGCAGCAATACCTCCTGCTTTTTGAGCCTCGGCAATAGCGTGTAACGTTAACGTAGTTTTACCCGAAGATTCCGGACCGTATATTTCAATAATTCTTCCTTTTGGATAGCCGTTTACACCCAATGCTAAATCCAAACCTAACGAACCGGAAGGAATAACTTCTACTTCCTCTACCGCTCTGTCGCCCATTTTCATTACGGTTCCTTTGCCGTAAGCTTTGTCTAGTTTATCAAGGGTTAGTTGTAAGGCTTTTAATTTGGCTTCTTTTTCTGAACTCATTTTTTAAAAATTTAGTGGCATAAAAATAATGCTTTTTTTGTTGTTATGTTGTTCTGACGGCAGGAGTTTTGAACAAATTCGTTTGCCGGCAAGACCTTGGTTTCTTTTTACTAAAATTACTATTATTCAACCCAGTGTAAGTGTACAAAAAGTGTATGTTTTGATCGTTTTTATTCCGATTTTTTCTCCTTTTCGATGTATTCTACCGGGCTATTTTACCTATTTTTGCAGTCTATTTGACAAGCATGGAAAAGTTACTTTCTTACCCGATTTCTGTTATATACTATTTGTGTTTCGGATTGACCTTGGTTATTTTTCATCCGATACAATGGATTTGTTTTAATCTTTTCGGATACCAAGCGCACAAAAAAAGTGTAGATTATCTGAATTTTTTCTTGGTCAAGTGTACTAATCTCTTAGGAACCACTTACACCTTTGAAAATCGAGAGCGCATTCCGCAAAATGTACCGATTATTTTTGTGGCCAACCACCAAAGTCTGTTTGACATTATTGGAATTATTTGGTATTTGAGACGTTTTCACGCCAAGTTTGTCAGTAAAAAAGAGTTAGGCAAAGGCATTCCGAGTGTTTCTTATAACTTGAGACACGGCGGTTCAGTCTTAATCGATCGCAAAGATCCCAAACAAGCTATTCCGGTTATCAAAGGACTTTCAGAATATATAGAAAAACACCAACGCTCAGCCGTTATTTTCCCTGAAGGCACCCGAAGCAAAAACGGAACTCCCAAAGAATTTGCGCAAAGTGGACTAAAAATCTTATGTAAATATGCACCTTCGGCTTATGTTGTACCGATTACCATCAATAACTCGTGGAAAATGGTTAAATTTGGTGCTTTCCCAATGGGTTTAGGTACTCGCTTGGAGTTTATCATTCATGAACCGCTAGCCGTTAAAGATTTTTCTTTTGAAGAATTGATGGAAAAGACCGAAAACGCAGTCAAACAATCGATTAAAAATTAAATAATGCCTCAAAAAAACATCCGACTTGAAGTCATGCAATTCCTCGAAAAGAAAGTCGACAGCTTTGTCGATCAGTTTTTAATTCCAGTGGAAAAGATATGGCAACCATCTGATTTACTTCCCAATTCTGAGGAAGACAATTTTATGGAAGAAGTCAAAGAATTAAGAGAAATCGCCAAAGACTTACCCTATGATTTTTGGGTAGTAATGGTTGGCGATACCATAACCGAAGAAGCTTTACCAACCTACGAATCCTGGTTAATGGAAGTAGAAGGTGTAGACAACGAAGGCCGAAACGGCTGGTCGAAATGGGTGCGCCAATGGACAGGAGAAGAAAACCGTCACGGCGATTTGCTCAACAAATACTTATACCTTTCCGGACGAGTGAACATGCGCGAAGTCGAAGTTACCACCCAACATTTAATCAACGATGGTTTCGATATCGGTACCGGAAGAGATCCTTACAAAAACTTTGTGTATACGAGTTTCCAAGAATTGGCGACTTATGTTTCCCACAACAGGGTTTCTCAAATTGCCAAACAATACGGCGACAAAAAGCTATCTAAATTGTGCAAATTAATTGCCGGCGATGAAATGCGTCACCACCATGCTTACTCCGAATTTGTAAACCAAATTTTCAAAGTGGATCCTAGCGAAATGATGTTGGCCTTTCAATACATGATGAAACAAAAAATCACCATGCCGGCTCATTTCTTGAGAGAATCAGGAGAAAAAATCAGTACGGCTTTTGAAGAGTTTTCGAATTCAGCGCAAAAAATTGGCGTGTATACAGCTTCCGATTATGTGGATATTATGCAAAAACTTATCGAAAAATGGGAAATCGATAAAATCGGTAACCTAACGGCAGAAGCTGAAAAGGCCAGAGATTATTTGATGAAATTACCCGAAAGAATGGCCAAGATTTCTGAGCGTTTGGTCTTACCCGATGAAACCAAGGTGTTCAAATGGGTACAACCGGCATTAGTGCGATAAAACTTTAAAATCCTTTCCCGCGAAAGGATTTTTTTAAATTCAACAACATGTCCATTATAGATAAAACCATTCTTTTTGTCAAAACTAAGCTGGAGCAGGCCGAAGGCGGACACGATTGGTTTCATATCGAACGCGTGTATAAGAATGCCTTGTTGATTGCCCAAGAAGAATCGTGCGATTTGACCGTGGTGAAACTGGGCGCTTTATTACATGATATAGCCGACAGTAAGTTTCACAATGGCGATGAAACAATTGGTCCCAAAACCGCTCGTTTGTTTCTGGAATCCGAAAATGTAGATGAAGCCACCATTGTTCATGTGGTCAATATCATCGAAAATATTTCCTTTAAAGGCGGTAATTTCGAAAGAACGTTTTCCTCTAAAGAGCTAGAAATTGTTCAGGACGCCGATCGTTTAGATGCGATTGGCGCTATAGGTATTGCCCGTTGTTTTAATTACGGCGGCTTTAAAAACCGAGCGCTTTACAATCCGGCTATTCCGCCAAAATTTGGCATGAGCAAAGAAGAATATAAGACCAATGATTCGCCTACCATCAACCATTTCTACGAAAAGCTATTGTTGTTGAAAGACAAAATGAATACGCCAACCGGAAAGAAAATTGCGGAAGCACGCCATCGCTTTATGGAAAATTTCCTCTCGCAGTTTTATGCTGAATGGGAAGGGGAAAGTTAGTTTATGGTCGCAGTATTCCGTTTTATGAGACTGAATACTGCGACTACAACTCTTTATTTCCCGGTAAAACTGGCTTTTCTTTTTTCTAAAAATGCCGTTGTACCTTCTTTAAAATCTTCGGTGCCGAAGCATTTTCCGAAGTTTCTGATTTCTACGTCAAAGCCATCCACATCGTGTTTGTAATTGGCATTCACCGCTTTAATCGCTTTACCAATGGCCGATGGCGAATTGCGCATGATTTTCGATGCTATGCCTTTGGTGAATTCCAATAACTCAGCTTGTGGTACTACATGATTCACCAATCCGTATGATTTAGCGGTTTCGGCATCAATCATTCCGGCGGTCATAATCATTTCCATAGCGCGTCCTTTGCCTACCAATTGCGGCAAACGTTGTGTTCCGCCATAACCCGGAATTACGCCTAAAGATACTTCAGGCAATCCCATTTTGGCATTATCGGAAGCTACTCTGAAATGACAAGACATGGCCAATTCTAATCCGCCACCTAACGCAAATCCGTTGACCGCTGCAATAACCGGCGTTCTTAATTTTTCCACGAAATCAAATAGCAATTCCTGACCTTGTGCCGCCAATTGCGCGCCTTCTTCCACGCTGAATTCGGCAAATTCAGAAATGTCTGCACCGGCTACAAACGCTTTTTCGCCTTCACCGGTTACAATAATCACTCTTACTGCTGCATTGTTTTCCAAGTTCTCAAAAGCATCATGCAATTCCTGGATTGTGGCTTTGTTTAGAGCGTTTAATTTAGACGGACGGTTGATAGTGACTTGTCCAATGCCGTTGTCGATAGAGACTAGTATGTTTTCGAAGTTCATATTTTTATATATTAGATTGATGTAATGACTTAATTTGCGACTCTGCGGTTGATTTTTATTTCACCACAGGAAGCGACACCATAAAGGTTGAGCCTTTTCCCGGTTCTGATTCAAAAGTAATGGTTCCTTTATAATTTTCAATAATGTTTTTGATGATTCCCAATCCCAATCCCATTCCGCTGGTTTTGGTGGTAAATTTAGGTTCGAAGATACGCTCGGTGTTTTCCGTATTAATCCCGATTCCGTTGTCTTTTACAGCAATGATAACATGATCTTCTTCGGCATTAACCGAAACCAAAACAGCTTTTTCCGATTGTTCTTCCGGAATGGCTTGAATGGCGTTTTTGACCAAATTGGTAATGATTCGAATGAGTTGCGTTCTGTCCATCACCGTAATAATTTCTTCCGAATTGCTCTCGAATCGGATAAAATCTTCATTAAAAATATCCAACGAAAATTCTACCACTTCCACCACATTCAAGGTTTCGTTTTGTTGCGCCGGCATCGAAGCAAAGTTGGAAAAGGCCGAAGCCACGGCGCTCATGGTATCGATTTGTTGGATTAAGGTTTTAGAATAATCGTCGAGCTTTTGTTTCAAATTCGGATCGTTGGCGTCAAATTTTCGCTGGAAACTTTGCACTGTCAAACGCATCGGAGTCAACGGATTTTTGATTTCGTGGGCGACTTGCTTAGCCATTTCACGCCAAGCTTGTTCTCTTTCACTTTGGGCAAGCATGGTAGCACTTTCCTCCAATTTGTCCACCATTTGGTTGTAGGCGTTAATCAAGGAATTGATTTCTCGGCTGTTGGCTTCGATGACGATTTTTTCGTTTTTCTGATTCAGACTCGTTTCGTTGATTTTATCTGAAATGGTTTTAAGCGATTTCGTGATGTAACTTGCCAGAAAATAAGCCAAAGCAAAGGCAATAATCAACATGAACGAATACACCTGGCTCAAGCGCAATAAAAACTGACGCAGCTCTTTTTCGTAAAAGCCGTCGTCTTCCACATAGGGAATGTTTAAAATCCCCAAAGGCTTGAATTTGTCGTCTTTAATCTGGCTGTAAGAAGAGCGGTTTTTGACGCCGTCGATATTTTTGATGTCAACGTATCGTTTGTCTACCGAAGATTGCACTAGTTTTAAGATGTAGTTCGGAATGGGCGGTGCCACTTTATCTACTGAAAAGGTTGATTTAGACGATTTAACCAGTTTGCCTTCCAGCGAATATATGTTAATCTCCAAGTTATGAATGTCGGACAACTCGTGGATTTTATCTTTAAAAATCAATTTCAGATTTTCGGGTGTCAACGGATAAGTTGTTGTAGAAAGGACATAATTAATATGTTCTTTGATGGCAAATTCTTTTCGGTCTAAACGCTCTTGGTGGTAATCTTTGGCTTCGTTTTTAAATTGAATAATCGAAATCGAAGCCATCAAAACCGACGCAATAACTATCAATATAATCATCGACAGGAAAATCCTGGTACGAAGCGATAGCATGGATAGTTTGATGTTTAGCATTTTTTAGTGTTCAGTGGTCACTATTTTTTCTCCCGAATTCGTTTGTAAAACTTAAAGCCTAACATAATCAATATCGAAAACAAAAAGATGCCGATTACACCGTAAATCCAGTTGAAAGCATTTTTTAAAATTACTAAAAAAACTACAGCAAATAGGATAATGGTAGCACCTTCATTCCACAACCGCATAAAGTTGGAACTGTATTTAAATTCGTCCTTTTGCAACTGATTATAAATTTGATGACACTTAAAATGGTAAGCGAACAACAACACTACAAATCCCAGCTTCACATGCATCCACGACATTTGTAACCAAGCCGGATTGAGATACAACAACCAAATAGCAAAGCAAGTTGCTAACACCGCACTCGGCCAAGTAATGATGTACCACAAGCGATACGTCATGATTTTGTATTGGTTGAGCAAAATTTCTCGCTCGGGCGAAGGTTTTTCATTGGCTTCTATTTGGTATACAAATAAGCGTACAATGTAAAACAAACCCGCAAACCAAGTGATCACAAAGATGAGGTGCAACGATTTGATGTAGTTGTAGAGTTCCATTTTACTTACTCCAATCTTTTACCCAATTGGCTACGACTTGACACCATTCGTCTTCATCGTTCAAACAAGGCACGGCAAAAAATTCTTCTCCGCCGTTTTCTATAAATTCTTCGTTGGCGCGCATGGCAATTTCTTCCAATGTTTCCAAACAATCGGCCACAAAAGCCGGTGTAACAACGGCTAATTTTTTAATGCCTTTTTTCGGCATTTTATTGATTTCCACATCGGTGTAAGGCGTTAACCATTTGTCGCCGGCCAAACGCGATTGGAAAGTCTGGCTGTATTTGCCTTCAGGAATTCCAAGCAATTCAACTACTTGTCGCGTGGTTTCGTAACATTGATGACGGTAGCAAAATTCATGCGCCGGAGAAGCCGTTACACAACATTTGTTATCAATAGTACAGTGGGATTTGGTCACATCCGTCTTGCGAATATGACGTTTCGGAATTCCGTGGTAGGAAAATAATAAATGGTCGTATTCAAAGCCTTCTAAATGTTTTTTGATAGAATGTGCCAAAGCATTGATAAAATCGGGTTTATTGTAAAAAGCAGGTACTTTGGTGATGGTCATTTCCGGGAAATGCTTTTGTTGCAATTCATCGGCCAAAGCCCAAATGGTCGTAGTCGAAGCCATGGCATATTGCGGATACAAAGCCAATAACATTACATCGGTTACGCCTTTGTCTTTCAACTCTTGTAAGCCTTTCTGAATGGTCATCGAACCGTAACGCATGGCCAAAGCCACCGGGACATCAACTAATTTTTCCACTTTTTGGTGCATTTTTTTTGAAATCACAATCAACGGTGAACCTTCATCGGTCCAAATCTGACTGTACGCTTCCGCCGATTTTTTTGGACGGGTTTGTAAAATTATACCTCTTACCAACAAGGCTCTCAGTAAATACGGTACGTCAATCACGTATTTATCCATTAAAAATTCATCTAAATACGGCTTGACATCTTTGGCTGTTGGACTTTCGGGTGAACCAAGATTGACTAATAATACTCCTTTCATTTGTGGCAATTTTATTTTTGATAAAAGTAATGAAACTTCTTTTTTTGATTTTCGTTTGTTAAATTCTTTATTGATGATGAGATATACGAAATCAATTCGATTAGGTATTGGCTTGTAAACTCATTAAATATTTTTTCGGTGTGGTGGCAAATTTCTTTTTGAAAGCCGCGATAAAATGACTGCCGGTACTGTAGCCGATTTTAAGGCCAACTTCATTGACATTATACGAACCGGAATCAAGCAACTGACGCGCATAATCCATTTTGTAATCGAATAAAAACCCGTAAACCGTATCGCCGTAAATTTGCTTGAAACCCATTTTGAGTTTTTTCAAGGTTAATCCAACCTGATTGGCCAATTCTTCCAAACTTGGCGGTTCGGCCATATTGGCAATGATGATTTCTTTGGCTTTTTTGATTTTCAGGACGTTTTCTTCATCAATCAAAAACGGACATTGTTCGGCGTTTGGATCGTCGTTGCGGTTGAAGAACAAACTCAGCAATTCATAACCTTTGCCTTTATAGTATAGGTTTTTAATCGACGGATTTAAATTGTAATGGAACATTTGATTGAGCACTATGGCCATCGACGGACTAATATCACTTTCATCATAATACTTACGGTCTTTGTTTTCCTGACTCAAAAACGGAATGTGTTCAGCGTCATCCGTAAACAAACCGTGGAATTTTTTAATGGAAACTAAAATAGTAATCAACCAAGATTTAGGTTCGATTTGCACATTGAGCGGCAATTCTTTTACGGGATTGTAAAACAGCAAACATTTTTCCTCTTTCAAATCGAGCGTGTAATTGCCTTTGTTAAAGATGAATTTCGCGCCGCCTTTCAAGCCAAAATGAAACTGAATCAAGCCCATAGTCACCGGACGTTCAAAAGTGGTTACTTCTTCTGTGTCGTTTTGAAAACGAATCAAAATAAAGTCGTCGTCAATTTTTATTTCTTCTTTAGAACCCATAGCGATATTTTTTCGTATATGTTTTGGAAGTGAAATCAAACCTTATTTAGAATGAATCTATATAAATACGTTCTGAGCGCTTGATTTCATTACAAATTTAAAAGAAATAACGATAAAAAGACAAAAGCGTTTAAAAATAACATTGAGCGACACAAAAAGTTCTTTTAGCGTTACTTTTATAAAATCGATAGCAATAACTTTGTTTTACTTTTAGGGAAAGAGCATTTTATGGAACACGGAAACATATCAAAGCATAGTACTTTTTATGCGGTAGGCTTGAGTTATAAAAAAGCCGATGCCGAAATGAGAGGGAAATTTAGCTTAGATGATAACGGCAAAAGTAACGTTTTAGCCCAAGCTGAGGCTGAAGGCATTGAAGCACTTATTGTGACTTCAACGTGTAACCGTACCGAAATTTATGGTTTCGCCCAGCATCCTTTCCAACTCATCAAATTGCTTTGTGAAAACAGTCAAGGTACCGTGGAAGACTTCCAAAAGGTAGCTTATGTGTATAAAAATCAAGAAGCCGTTTCCCATATGTTTCGTGTCGGAACCGGTTTAGACAGTCAGATTTTAGGCGATTTTGAAATCATCAGTCAAATCAAATCGGCCTTCGTAGAAAGCAAAAACCGTCATTTGGCCAATGCTTTTATGGAGCGTTTGGTGAACGCTGTGATTCAGGCCAGCAAGCGCATTAAGAATGAAACCGAAATTTCTTCGGGAGCGACTTCCGTTTCTTTTGCTGCTGTGCGTTACATTTTTAACAATGTAGAAAATATCGCTAACAAAAATATTTTGCTTTTCGGAACTGGTAAAATTGGTAGAAATACTTGTGAAAATTTGGTTAAACACACCAAACACGAGCAAATCACACTCATCAATCGCACCAAAGACAAAGCCGAACGTTTGGCCAGAAAGTTGGATGTAATTGTAAAAGATTATGTCGATTTACAGTTGGAAATCCAAAAGGCAGATGTGTTAGTCGTGGCCACCGGCGCCCAAAATCCAACCGTAGACAAAGCCATTTTAAATTTGAAAAAACCGTTATTGATTTTGGATTTGTCCATTCCGAAAAATGTGAACGAGAATGTGCAAGATGTGAAAGGTGTTACTTTAGTTCATATGGATCATTTATCACAAATGACCGATGAAACTTTAGAAAACCGCAAAAAACACATTCCTGCGGCCGAAGCCATCATCGAAGAAATCAAAGACGAATTCATCGCTTGGACCAAACAACGCAAATTTGCGCCTACCATTCACGCCTTAAAAGAAAAACTCAATTCCATTAAAGACGGAGAGCTCAATGTGCAACGAAAAAAACTGGCCAACTTCGATGAAGAACAAGCCGAGTTAATCAGCGCTCGCATCATCCAAAAAATTACCAATCATTTTGCCAATCATTTAAAAGATGACAATACAATGGTGGATGAAAGTATTGAATGGATTGAGAAAATTTTTCAGATAGAAACGACTTCCAAATAAAATGGCCAAAACAATCAGAATAGGTACTCGCGATAGCGAACTCGCCCTTTGGCAAGCCCACACCGTTCAAAAAAAACTCAACGATTTAGGCTATTCCACGGAAATAATAGCCGTGAAATCACAAGGTGATATCATCTTAGACAAACCTTTATACGAATTGGGCATCACAGGAATTTTCACCAAAACGTTAGACATTGCCATGATTAACGGTCAGGTTGATATTGCTGTGCATTCCATGAAAGATGTGCCAACGGCGTTACCTACCGGAATTGTGCAAGCGGCCGTTTTGGAAAGAGCCAATGTACTCGATATTTTAGTCTACAAAGGCAACACCGATTTTTTAAACAAAAAAGCCACCATCGCTACCGGAAGTTTACGCCGACAAGCCCAATGGCTCAATAAATATCCTAATCATACTGTGGTAGATTTACGCGGTAACGTGAATACGCGCATGCAAAAGTTACAAGATAACGATTGGAGTGGCGCCGTATTTGCCGCAGCAGGTTTGGAGCGCATCAACTTAAAACCGGATACTTTTATCAACCTCGATTGGATGATTCCCGCGCCGGCGCAAGGTGCTATGGTAGTGGTTGCGATGGGTAATGACGATTTTACTGTAGACGCTATTTCGCAATTAAACGATATCGAAACCGAGATTTGTACTTACATCGAAAGACAATTTTTAAGAACCTTGGAAGGCGGATGTACAGCACCTATCGGAGCTTTGGCCCAATACAATCAGCACGATGACACAATCGAGTTTCAAGGCTGCTTACTTTCGTTAGACGGCCAACAAAAATTCGAAATTATCAAAGCAGTGGATATATCCGAATGGAAAAAGTTAGGATTTTATGCTGCCAAAGAAATACTCGATAACGGTGGAAGCGAATTGATGGAAGAAATTAAAAAACAGCTCAAACCAAAAGCGTAACGATGGAAAATCAAATTCGCGTATTGTCAACCAAAATGCTTACAGACCAACAAAAGCGACTGCTGTTGAATGCGAATTTTTCGATTGATGAAGCCGATTTTATCGATGTGGTCAACCAATCATTCGACTTGAAAAGCAGTAATGACTACCTGATTTTTACCAGTCAGAATGCGGTAGAAAGTATATTGGAAAATGAAAAAGCCACGGAACTCAAAACCAAAAAATGTTTTTGTGTAGGCGAAAAGACTAAAGCCATGCTGGAAACTAACGGCTTTGACGTCATAGCCGGCGCAGATTACGCCTCAGAATTGGCCTCAATCATTTGCAACCAATACGGCAAGAGTAGTTTTACGTTCTTTTGCGGGAATTTGAGAAGAGATATTTTACCCGATTCCTTGCGCTTGGCCGGTATCACTTTCGAAGAAGAGGAAGTGTATGAAACCCGTTTAACGCCGCACAAAGCCGCTGCCGATTTGAACGGGATTTTGTTTTTCAGTCCGTCGGGCGTGCAAAGTTTTTTGAAAGAAAATGAATTGCAAGATGAGGTTTGTTTCTGCATCGGAAGCACCACTGCCAAAGCGTTGAGAGGCATTACCAACAAAGTGGTGACCGCCAATCAGCCTACTATTGAAAGTACAATTGCAAAAAGTATAGAATTTTTTAATAAAATATAATTTGGCCAAAGCCAAAAGCAAACAACAATTATGATTAAAAACGATTTATTCCTTCGCGCCTTAAATAACGAAACCGTAGAACGTCCACCGGTATGGATGATGCGACAAGCCGGTAGGTATTTACCCGAATTCAGAGCGTTACGCGACAAATACGATTTCTTCACCCGTTGTGAAACCCCTGAATTAGCCGCGGAAATCACGGTACAACCGATTCGAATTGTAAAACCGGATGCTGCCATTTTGTTCTCGGATATCTTGGTAGTGCCAAGAGCGATGGGAATCCATGTAGAATTGAAAGACAATTTAGGACCCATTATACCCAACCCGATTCGCACGATGGAACAAGTCAATCAGGTTTTTGTGCCGAATATTCATGAAACTTTAGGGTACGTGATGGATGCCGTAAAACTGACCAAAGAAATGTTGAACGACGAAGTGCCGTTAATTGGTTTCGCCGGTTCACCCTGGACGATTTTCTGTTATGCGGTAGAAGGCAAAGGCTCTAAAAGTTTTGATACGGCTAAAGGATTTTGTTTCTCCAATCCGGTAGCCGCGCACACGTTGTTGCAAAAAATCACCGATACGACCATTTTATATTTGAAAGAAAAAGTAAAAGCCGGTTGTAACGCCATTCAAATTTTCGATTCTTGGGGCGGCATGTTGTCTCCGGAAGACTATAAAGAATTCTCTTGGCAATACATCAACCAAATTGTAGAAGCGTTGGCTGAGGAAACCAAAGTCATCGTATTCGGAAAAGGCTGTTGGTTTGCGCTCAATGATATGGCCAAATCCAAAGCGTCAGCCTTAGGTGTTGATTGGACTTGCTCGCCAAGAAATGCCCGTTATTTAACCGGTGGCAAAATCACTTTACAAGGCAATTTCGACCCGAGTCGTTTGTTATCGCCTATACCAACCATCAAAAAAATGGTACACCAAATGATAGATGAATTCGGCAAAGACAATTATATCGTAAACTTAGGCCACGGTATTTTACCCAATATTCCGGTAGACCACGCCAAGGCGTTTGTAGAAGCAGTAAAAGAATATAAATCATAGTTAATGAGCAGCTAAGTCACTGATTATCCAATTAAAAACTCAGTCACTCAGTCACTCAGTCACTCAGTCACTTAAAAATGAAAGACCAATTTTACCTCTACATACAAAACCTTCAAGACCAAATCTGTGCTGCTTTGGAAGCTGTTGATGGCGTAGCGACATTCCGCGAAGACCTATGGCAGCGACCGGAAGGCGGCGGTGGCAGAACTCGTGTCATCGAGAACGGTCAGGTTTTCGAGAAAGGCGGCGTTAACATTTCTGCCGTTCACGGCAAATTGCCCGATACCATGCAAAAGATGTTTGGTGTTGGAGAAGCCGATTTTTTCGCCTGCGGATTGAGTTTAGTTATTCATCCTAAAAATCCAATGGTGCCGACAGTGCATGCCAATTGGCGCTACTTCGAAATGTATGATACTTCGACAGAGCTCAGCACAGGCTCACGGAAAGTAATCAATTCCTGGTTCGGTGGCGGACAGGATTTGACGCCTTATTACCTGTTTGAAGAAGATGCGAAACATTTTCACCAAACGTGTAAAACTGCTTGCGACAAACACAATCCGGAGTTTTATCCGAAATACAAAAAACAATGTGATGCCTATTTCTGGAACGCTCACCGTAACGAAGCCCGTGGTATCGGCGGTTTGTTCTTCGATTACTGCAAAGCCACAGACACAATGAGTATGCAGGATTGGTATAATTTCGTGACTGAAGTCGGCAACAGTTTCTGCGAAGCCTATGTGCCGATAGTAGAAAGAAGAAAAGCATTACCGTATACCGAAGCCCAACGCAACTGGCAAGAGATTCGTCGCGGGCGTTATGTGGAGTTCAATTTGGTGCACGACAAAGGCACGCTTTTCGGCTTAAAAACCAACGGTCGCATCGAATCGATTTTGATGAGTTTGCCACCACACGTGCAATGGGTGTACGACCATCATCCGGTAGTCGGTAGCGAAGAAGAGAAATTAATTAAAGTATTGCAACAACCGATTAATTGGATTGTAGCGTGAGAATTGAAGATTGAAGATTAACGATTTTTGATTGCAGAAGTAATCAATAAATCAAATCTCAACACAAATCTTAAATCAACAATCGTTAATCATAAATCATAAATCAAAATGTTCCCATTACAAAGAGGCAGAAGATTACGCGTTAACGAAAGCATTCGTTCTTTAGTCCGCGAAACTACTTTAAGTCCGGTCGACTTCATGTTTCCCATGTTCATAGCCGAAGGCGAAAACTACCAATCCGAAATTCCATCCATGCCGGGCATTTACCGTCGCTCGTTGGATTTAACCGTGGCAGAAGTGAAGGAATTATTTGCTTTAGGCATACGTGCCGTGAATATTTATGTCAAAGTCGATGAAAGTCTAAAAGACAACACCGGTAAAGAAGCTTGGAATCCCAACGGCTTGATGCAACGCGCCATTCGCGACATCAAAGCCGCTTGTCCGGAAATGATTGTCATGCCCGATGTAGCTTTAGATCCGTATTCCATTTACGGCCACGACGGTATCATCGAAAACGGTGATGTGGCCAACGATGCCACCAACGATGCCTTAGTCAAAATGGCCGTTTCACACGCCCAAGCCGGAGCCGATTTTGTAGCACCAAGCGACATGATGGACGGCCGCGTATTGCGTTTACGCCAAGGCTTAGATGCTGCAGGTTTTCAACATGTTGGGATTATGAGTTATTCGGCCAAATATGCTTCTGCTTTTTACGGACCGTTCCGCGATGCGTTGGACAGTGCGCCAAAAGAAGCCGATGTAGTCGTTCCGAAAGACAAAAAGACGTACCAAATGGACTACGCCAACCGCATCGAAGCCGTAAAAGAAGCTTTAATGGACGTAGAAGAAGGCGCCGATATGGTCATGGTAAAACCCGGAATTGCGTATTTGGATATCGTTCGTGAAGTCAAAAACGCGGTTAACGTCCCTGTTACGGTGTTCCATGTTTCGGGCGAATACGCCATGATCAAAGCCGCAGCCGAAAGAGGTTGGCTCGACCACGACAAAATCATGATGGAGCAGCTTATGTGCATCAAACGCGCCGGTGCCAGTTTAATATCGACGTATTTTGCCAAAGAGGCTGCGATTTTATTGAATCAAAAGTAGGAGCGACCCGAGCGATAGCAAATTGGCGAAGCGAAAGGTTCGGGATTTATCAGTTATCCCTATTCCCGCTTTCCGCGCTACACGGTAGCTAGCGCCAATCGGGGCTAATTATAATATGTATTGCATTTTTGTACACTATGAAAAAGATAATATTACTGCTATTGGTTATCACTTTCGCTTCTTGTAAAAAGGAAGCTGAGCCAACGGAAAATCTACCCCAACACGACGAATCAGCGGTAGCCGTTTCCGGAGAAGCATTGTTTTCCGGCAAAGGCACATGTACGGCTTGTCATTTGCCCGACCAAAAAGTCATCGGACCAAGCATAGCCGAAATCGCCAAAATCTATAAGGAAAATAACGGTAGTATCGTAGCCTTCCTCAAAGAAGAAGCCGAACCGATAGTTGATCCTAGTCAATACGAAACCATGAAAACCAACTTCGCCATTACCAAAAAAATGAGCGAAGCGGAACTTAAAGCATTGGAAGCATACATGTTAAGTTTTGCTAAATAAAATGATTTCATCACATTTTTTTTTAATTTTATAGAAAATCGGTGTAATTATGAAAACAAGCTATTTTTCCATTGCCCTATTAATGATTTTTTCATTTTCATTTTCTCAAAATAAAACGACTTTTTTTACTTTTAAAGAAAATATTGCACCAACGATATTTAACACCCAATCCAATCCATCTGTTGAAGTTTTAAGCCTTCAGATGTTGGGAAAATCAGCTTGGGAATACAATTTTGATAAAGACAAAATCAACTTAACACCAAAATATTTTAGTTGGGATACCGATTCAAGAAGGATAGAAAGTACAAAAAATATGATTTCTAATGTGCAACGACAAGATTTATGCGGACGCGACTTACCAATTGATATTCATTCAGAGGTAATTCAAAAAGTATATTTACGAAGTCTGTATTATCCTTAAAAATGCAAACCGCTTTTATCAACTCACCACTGGGAATTGTTAGCATCGTAGGCGATGAAAATGGGATATCAGCAATATCCGTATTTTCAAACGGTAGTGTTTCTGAAACTATTCCAATCCAATTACAAGAAGCAGCATCACAGCTTAAGGAGTATTTTGGAGGTAATCGTAAAGAATTTACTTTTAATATTAATCCTATAGGAACCGATTTTCAACAAAAAGTTTGGCGAGAATTGCTACAAATTCCGTTTGGCAAAACGATGTCTTATCTCGATTTATCCAAAAAGTTGGGCGATGTTAAAGCCATTCGAGCAGTCGCATCGGCTAACGGGAAAAATCCGTTGTGGATAGTTGTTCCCTGTCATCGTGTTATTGGTACTAATGGTTCGTTAACAGGTTATGCTGGTGGTTTATGGCGCAAAAAATGGTTGTTAGAGCACGAAAGTCCAAGCGCACAACAATCACTTTTTTAAGTATTTTTCTTTCATATTTAAAATAAATTCGTACTTTTAAATCAGTTATTTCTTAATATTTTGCCATGATTGAAAAAATACAACTCAACAATATACTTTTCCTCGACATCGAAACCGTTCCTGAAGAAGACAATTTCAACGCCTTAGACAACGAGATGAAATTGCTGTGGGAACAAAAAACGCAATACCAAAGACGCGACGAATACACGCCCGAAGATTTTTATGAACGCGCCGGTATTTGGGCCGAGTTTGGTAAAATCGTTTGTATTTCGGTTGGCTATTTTGCCAATAAAAGTGATATTAGAAATTTTAGGGTAACTTCCTTTTTTGGAGAAGAAAAAAAGATTCTTAAGGATTTTGCCAATTTGTTAGATACGCATTTCAACGGTGCGCAGCATTTATTGTGTGGTCACAATGCCAAAGAATTTGATTTTCCGTTCATTGCCCGTCGCATGATTATCAATCAAATTGCCATTCCGAGTAAGCTTAATCTATTCGGAAAAAAACCTTGGGAAATCCCGCATTTAGACACGTTGGAATTATGGAAATTCGGCGATTACAAACATTTTACGTCTTTAAAATTATTGACCAAAATATTAGGCATTCCTTCCCCAAAAGGCGATATTGACGGTAGCCAAGTAGCCCATGTTTTTTACGTCGAAAAAGACATTGATCGCATAGTGATTTATTGCGAAAAAGATGTGATTGCAGTAGCACAAATTTTCCTTCGATTACGCCGGGAAGACTTGTTAATAGAAGAGGAAATTTTACATGTATAAAAAAAGAGGTCATTTCGACCTCTTTTTTTTAGTTTCTTTTCAATACGATTTTCTTGGTTATGCTTCCTGAGGTATTGTCTATTTGTATCAAATAAACACCATCTTGAATACCTTCTAAACTGATAGTGTTTTCCACCTGGTTCGTTTCTTGAGTGTAAACCATTCTTCCTTGTAAATCATAAACACTTAAAGTGGTTTTTTCGGTCAAAGACGGAATTTCAATATTTATAATCCCGGAAGTAGGATTTGGATATACTTTTGTGTTCACAAGCGGATTCTCAGTAATCTCTAAAATAGAAGCTTGTACCCTACAAATATTGATGTTGAAGTTGGTTATAGCTCCGCCGTCTTCATTGTAAGGATCATCCACGCGTAAAATCCAAATACCATCGGCAATCAAATTATTCAAAGTACTCAAACTTCCTACCGGAGCGATATTACCACTGATAGCCGGAGTACCTACACAAGTAGGCATAGTTCCTGCATCATCATAAGTACAGTCAATATTATCTTCACCGGCACAAGCCTCTTGTTGTAAAACAATTACAGGACTACCCAAACTCGCGGGTCCTTCTAAGGTAATGGTAAGGTCTTGTACCCAAGTGTGCGTAATGGCAACATTAACATTGAGGTCTCCAATAGAATATCCACCGCTCACAGTAACCGGGACAAATGCTTCTGAATTTGCTACGGCTGCAATGGTCGCATTCGAATAATCAGTGGCGCTAAAGTTCACATCACAAAACAAGTTTCCGGTTGTAAAGTCGTAGGTTTGGGCGCTGCTTATGGCAACATTACCGCAACTGTTCATTGGGATTACCCTCCAAAAATAACGAGTAGCTTGGTTCAATCCGGTAAGTGAAAAAGAATTCGTAGTTACAAAATCCTCAGCTACCATACTGGAAAAGTTACTGAATTGAGAAACTTGAACATGGTAATTGACGGCATTGGCTTGAGCGGCCCAAGTTAGGTTAACCGAAGTAGATAAACCGTTTTGACCATCGGTTGGTGTATTGATTACGATAGGTTGAAAAGTTGCACTGTAAACACGTAATGTTTTGTAGCGGATTTCGGTTTCCGTGCCGTTAAAACCACGAATACCAACAAAATAGTCGCCCGGAGCCACATTCGATAATCCTGAGATTGTCATAGTAACCAATCCGTTAGCGCTTAATGAACTTGGTGAAAAAGTTGCCGTTGCTCCCGTCGGTAAGTCAACAGCTGAAAAGTTGGTAGTTCCACCGCCATTTTGAGCATAGTTAAATGTGAAAACAGCATTTTGTGTATCACAAACCGTGGCGTCAGTAGAATTAGAATTCAATGAAAAAGCAGAAGTGATTCCGGTTACTACCAGAGAAAAGCGTTGATTTCCTGACTGTATATTACCCTTGTGTGTTACTGTTATTACGTATTCTCCGGCAGATGGCGCATCAATTTTGATTAATTCCACATTGTCTACGTTATTGTCTGAAGTTCTCTCAGCCGGTGTTGTTGGGCTAACTAACTTCCAAGGGAAATAAGTAGTTCCGTTTTTGGTAATTCGGATGTCTAAATCATTAACCAAAACAGGAGTTGGATCATTCGCTCCGTTAGCTCCGTTATAAATCGGTCCAGGGAGATCTGTCCAAGTTATCGAGGCCATCAAAGGAGTTAAACCATTAGAGTTTACAGTCATCGTATAGCTTTGATGGTTACTCAGGTTTTCTTCAGAAACCCATGAAGTTAATCCATTATTAGTTAAGGTCTCAGCAGCTCTTTTGGCATTCAACAAACCCCAACCGAAAATACCATCCGGACCCACTGCGCCCGCATCATCAGCTGTATGACAAGCTAACCCTTTTAAAGTGGCTGCTCGCATAAAATTTGTGGTTAAATTTCGGTAGTGTTGTTGCAACAAGGTTAAAGTTCCCGCTACATTGGGTGAAGCCATAGAGGTTCCTGTTAAAGTTGCGGTGGCGGTATTACTGCCACTGCTGGTTGAAGTCAAATTAGTTCCATTCCCGGTAATATCGGGTTTGATTCGCAAATCGTCTGTTGGTCCTTGACTACTGGACCCATTAATATTGATATTTCCTGAGACATTCCCGTCAGTACCAACTGAAACGTCCAAACAGTTGGCTACAACCAAAGTGTTTTTGGCGGTTTTATCACCCACAAGTTTATCATACCCAAAAGCTAAAGGTTCAGCATTATCATTGTTTCCACCATCATTTCCGGCTGACATAACCGGAAGGTAGTAAGGGGAATTGTAGGCCACATCATCCCACTCATTGGCACCGAAGGTGTAGGAGCCGATAAACCAAGACGGCAAAACATTGCCATTGTTGGTAATGGGTGTTCCGTATGAATGATTGGAAATCAGCATCCCCGATTGTACTTCGCCAAGGGCTTCCGCTACATCGTCGTTCCAATCGAACGTTCTGGCAGTTGCCTCTGAGGCCATTCCTTTAACCGATGCAGGATTAGCACTTGCCACCATAGTGCCGGTTACGTGTGTGGCATGTTGTATGGTTCCTGTACTGGTGTTGTCTCCTAAAGTTACTCTTCCTCCAAAAGCAGTATGAGTAGTTCTAACATTTCCTCCGTCCCAAACTCTAACTGTCATGCCTTGTCCGTTTAGGTTTAAACCCATGCCGCCACCAGTGTTTAAAAAACTCGCACGGGTAGTTCTGGCAGCATTAACATTTTCTGTAGAATAGTAAATAGGATAGCCGTCCGGAGTTAATCGCATTAATTCTAATATATTGCCATCATCTTTTTTTACAAATAACGGCCAACCTTTGGCTATTGCTTGCGCTTGGGCTTTTTCTTTTTCAGTTTTAGCTAATTTACGATAGTAGGCTTCTTTCTCTTTTAATTTAGCCATGTCATATTGAGCAGTGATGACTTTAACTTCTTCCGGAGATTGTCCGTAAAGAGTTGAAGCAAAGAACAATAATGTCAATGATGTCAGTAAATGGTGTTTCATGATCTGTGGTCAAATAGTGTGGTCATTTTAAGGCGACAAATATATAAATCTTAACGGATTACACTCGATTTTTAAGAAATAAACATAAATAATTATAAATTGTTTAATAGTTTCTAATTTATGACAGGACTTATAATTTCGGTTGTCAAAAATTTTCTGTTCGAAAGGAACAATTTTTTTCTTGCCATTTTCAGAAATAGTATATTTACCAAAAAACAGCACTATGGTTCTAAGTAGATTTTGGTTAGTCATTTTTGTGGCTTCGATCACTTTTGTGATTTTCAGTTTATTTTCCGGAGATAGTTATTCTATCGATTATGTTTTAAACGGAAAAAAAGACGATCCGATTCTGATATCTGAAAAGTACTTAAACGAAATTCCTAAGTTTATCCAAGACAGTATTCAAAAAAGTGAGGAAAAATCATTTGTCATCAACAGAGATACATTGAATGCCGACACCACTTATGTCTATAAAAACCAAACCGTTAAAATCTACAGTGGTGTTCAAAAATCGGATGGGTTGCTGCCTACTTGTAAAAACAGTTTACTTGATTTAATTATCCCGCTTATTGCTTATTTGGCCTTCTTTTGCGGCTTAATGGAGTTATTAATTGTTTCCGGTGCTGCCGAAAAATTGGCTAAAAGATTAAGTCCGGTATTTGCTAAAGTCTTTCCTTCAGTGCCTAAAAACCACGAATCGATATCGTACATGACTTTGAACTTTGCTGCTAATTTCCTCGGATTAGACTCGGCTGCCACGCCTTTCGGTTTAAAAGCCATGCAAAGTTTACAAGAAATCAATCCGGAAAAAGAAAGAGCCAGCGATGCACAGATTATGTTCATGTGTTTGCACGCTGCCGGGTTAACTTTAATTCCAACCTCAATCATCGGGTATCGTGCTGCTGAAAATGCTGCCAATCCGGCTGATGTGATGTTGCCTTGTATCATCACTTCGTTTATCGGAACCATAGCGGCCATGATAATTGTTGGGATTCGTCAAAAAATCAATTTCAAAAGCGCTACTTTGATTGTGGCACTAATGACAGTGGTTTCCGCTATAGTTGGATTGCTGTTTTACATTAACGGTTTGGATTTGGTAGGTAAAAACTTTTTCACCGCCAATTTATCCGGGTTGATGTTGGTAGCTATTATTGCTTTTACCTTGGTGTTTTCTTTCATCAACGAGAAAAAGTTTGTGGCTAAAAGCACCACTATTTTCGATGCTTTTGTAACCGGTGCCAACAATGGTTTGCAAACCGGTGTCAAGATTTTCCCTTATGTAATGGGGATGTTGGTGGCCATTTCTTTCTTCAGAAACAGCGGTCTTTTTGAAATCATCAGCAATTGGATTTCGTTTGCGTTTTCCAACATTGGTGTTAGCAAACAAATTACAGATTCCTTACCGGTGGCCATGTTACGACCATTCAGCTCAGGCGGTTCTCGTGGTTTTATGATTGATGCTATGCGTAGCTTTGGTCCCGATTCGTTTACCGCGCGGTTGAGTTGTATTTTTCAATGCAGTGCCGAAACTACTTTTTATGTGATTGCGGTTTACTTTGGCTCTGTCAACATCAAAAACACCCGTTACACTTTGGGCACGATGCTTTTGGTTGACTTGATTTGTGTGATTACTGCGATTTTTGTAGCGAGTTGGTTTTTTTAAGAAACAACTACACCAATTTAGCAATTATTTAATTTCAGCTGTCACGCACTTTGCGTAACTTTACATTTCTAAAAACAAATACCAAATGGACTTTATATACCAAGATCCGTATCCTATTTTGAAAGACGATACGCAATACAAAAAAATCACTTCCGATTACGTAAAAACCGAACAATTAGGTGATAGAGAAATTCTAACCGTTGATCCGAAAGGCTTAGAGTTGTTAGCGCAAGAGGCGATGATAGACGTGTCATTTATGTTGCGTACCTCGCATTTACAGAAATTGGAAAACATTCTAAATGATCCGGAAGCGACCGATAACGACCGATTCGTAGCCTACAACTTATTGCAAAATGCAGCAGTTGCGGTGGAAGGCGAATTACCGTCGTGTCAAGATACCGGAACAGCCATTGTCATGGCCAAAAAAGGCGAAAATGTTTATACCGGTGTAGATGATGCCGAATGGCTGTCGAAAGGGATTTTTAACTCTTACCAAATTAAAAATCTTCGTTATTCTCAGATAGTACCAATATCCATGTTTGAAGAGAAAAACTCCGGTTCTAATCTTCCGGCGCAAATTGATATTTATGCTAAAAAAGGAGCGAGTTATGAATTTTTGTTTTTGGCCAAAGGCGGCGGAAGTGCAAACAAAACCTTCTTATACCAAAAAACCAAATCGCTGTTAAATGAAAAATCAATGGATGAATTCATCCGTGAAAAAATAAAAGACCTTGGTACTTCTGCGTGTCCACCGTATCACTTGGCTCTAGTCATTGGAGGTACTTCGGCAGAAGCCAACTTGGCTGCCGTAAAAAAAGCATCAGCAGGCTATTTTGATAACTTACCAACGACAGGTAATATGGCCGGTCAGGCGTTTCGCGATTTAGAATGGGAGCAAAGAGTATTACAAATTTGCCAAGAAAGTGCTATTGGTGCTCAGTTTGGCGGTAAGTATTTTGCCCACGATGTTCGCGTTATTCGTTTGCCTAGACATGCTGCTTCGTGTCCGGTTGGCTTAGGTGTTTCGTGTTCGGCCGATAGAAATATCAAAGCCAAAATTACCAAAGACGGTATTTTCTTGGAGCAGTTGGAAACTAATCCGCAACAGTTTCTACCGGCAGTGCCGCCACATTTGGAAGCACCGGTGGAAATTGATTTGAACCGACCTATGAGTGAAATCTTGGCCGAGTTAAGCAAATATCCAATCAAAACCCGATTGAAATTAAACGGAACCGTAATCGTAGCCCGTGATATTGCCCACGCCAAAATCAAAGAATTACTCGATGCCGGAAAACCAATGCCGGAGTATTTTAAAAACCATCCGGTGTATTACGCCGGTCCTGCTAAAACACCGGAAGGTATGCCATCAGGAAGTTTCGGACCAACCACTGCTGGCCGTATGGATGTGTATGTAGATGAATTCCAAAGTCACGGTGGCAGCATGATTATGTTGGCCAAAGGCAATCGCAGTAAAGAGGTAATGAATGCTTGTAAAAAATACGGCGGTTTCTATTTAGGGTCTATTGGCGGACCGGCAGCTATTTTGGCCAAAGAAAATATTTTGAAAGTTGAGGTAGTGGATTTTGAAGAATTAGGCATGGAAGCTGTTCGCAAAATTACGGTGAAAGATTTCCCGGCGTTTATTATTACCGACGACAAAGGAAACGACTTCTTTGCCAATTTATAAGATGTTGTTTACCGAAACTTTTTCCGAATTCTACAGCCAGGTCAAAGACAGTTTGGGGGATGGTACTTTTGCCAAATTGACCTTAGCCAAAACCATCGGCAACACCGATTTGATGAACATTTATGTGCGTCCGATTGTTGAAGAAGAGGTTTTGAAATTAGAATTGAAGTATAAATTCCAAAGAGAAGAAATTGTCGAAATCCATACTATTGATTCGGCGTTTCCCAGATTATTGGAGTTTATCAATAATCCGTTTTTGTCGGCCATATTGTTTACCACCGAATTTGATTTGGTTTACAAACTCAACAAAAAAAGAGCCGTCAGCATCACCGAAGCCGCTCCGAGTTTTGCCCATGCTTCGCCGGTATTGTTGGAGTATTTAGATAAGCAACAGTAAAGTAATTTTAAATCATAAAAAAACCACAAGTTTCAACTGAAATTTGTGGTTTTGTTTTATGACAGGTTTTCGATTAAATCACCATTTCCGGAATATCGCCTTCAATGATTAATTCAGCTTCTGTTGAGGCAATAATGTGTTCTACCGAAACACCGGGCGCGCGTTCCAATAGCTTGAATCCTTTAGGCGTAATTTCCATAACCGCCAATTCAGTTACTACTTTTTTCACACAACCAACACCGGTTAACGGGAGTGTACATCTTTTCAGAATTTTACTTTCGCCGGCTTTGTTTACGTGCATCATCGCTACAATAATATTTTCGGCCGAAGCGACTAAATCCATGGCGCCACCCATTCCTTTGACCATTTTACCCGGAATTTTCCAGTTGGCAATGTCACCGTTTTCGGCGACTTCCATAGCACCTAAAATGGTTAAATCTACTTTCTGACTGCGGATCATGCCAAAACTGAAAGCCGAGTCAAAGAAACTTGCACCCGGTAAAGTGGTGATGGTTTGTTTTCCGGCGTTGATGACATCGGCGTCTTCTTCTCCTTCGAATGGGAATGGTCCCATACCTAATACACCATTTTCAGATTGAAACTCCACTGAAATATCAGTCCGTACATAATTGGCCACCAAAGTCGGAATCCCGATACCGAGATTCACAAAGTATTTGTCTTTGACTTCTTGGGCTATTCTTTTTGCAATGTCGTTTTTATCTAAAGCCATGATTACTCTCTTTTACGGGTTGTACGTTGCTCAATTCTCTTTTCAAATTTCTCTCCTTTAAAGATGCGTTGCACCATAATACCGGGAATGTGAATTTGATTTGGGTCGAGTGTTCCCACCGGTACCAATTCTTCTACTTCAGCAATGGTGATTTTAGCCGCGCCTGCCATAGGTGCATTAAAGTTACGAGCCGTTCCTTTGAAAATCAGGTTGCCGGCTTCGTCACCTTTCCAAGCTTTTACAATGGAGAAATCGGCTTTGTAAGCCAATTCCATGATGTGCATTTTACCATTGAATTCGCGGACTTCTTTGCCTTCGGCTACTTCGGTTCCGTAACCGGCCGGCGTAAAGAAAGCCGGAATTCCGGCTTGTGCCGCACGGCATTTTTCGGCCAAGGTTCCTTGTGGAGTGAGTTCTACTTCCAATTCGCCCGACAACATTTGGCGTTCGAATTCGGCGTTTTCGCCCACGTAAGAAGAAATCATTTTTTTGATTTGTCGTTTTTGAAGCAATAAGCCCAATCCGAAATCGTCTACGCCGGCATTGTTGGAGATGCAAGTTAAATTGGTGGTACCTTTTTGAACTAATTCGGCTATACTGTTTTCCGGGATGCCGCAAAGGCCAAAGCCACCGA
The DNA here is from genome assembly GCF_035671315.1 of Flavobacterium cheonhonense. Lineage (NCBI taxonomy): Bacteria > Pseudomonadati > Bacteroidota > Flavobacteriia > Flavobacteriales > Flavobacteriaceae > Flavobacterium > Flavobacterium cheonhonense. The sequence continues at coordinate 490,632 of NZ_JAXAVY010000001.1, read as the reverse complement.
GCATGATGGTCATGCCGTCTTCGATGCCTTGCAGTGCTTCTTGTACAGAGTTCACTTTTTTATTGATCATATCGATTGTAGTGTAGTTTGTGCCGTAAATTTAGGAATTAAATAGCGAACGCCGAAAATAAAAAATCCCATCTACTAAAGGTAAATGGGATTTTTCTATGTCTAGCCCCGATGGTAACGGCATCCTTTTATTGCTTTACAATTAAAGCTCTTTGACTGTGTTCAGCGTTACAAAGCAATAAAAGATACAGTGGACAGCGGGAAACAGCTCCTAAAAATTACATTTCAAATTCGTCGGTGCTTTGTTCTTCCGGATTGTCGACGGCAGTCGAATCGGTTTCAGCTTTTGGCGGTGACCAACAATCTACCTTAATCGACAAGTTGTCCGGTCGTTGGAACGGATCTTTAGAGATTTGCAGGTCTTTGTCCTCGTAACATTTTTTCATCATATAACCCCAAATCGGTAATGCAGCCGTGGCGCCTTGTCCGTAAGTAATGCCTTTGAAACGGGCGGAACGGTCTTCGCAACCGACCCAAACACCGGTTACCAAATTTGGCACCATTCCGATAAACCAACCATCGGATTGATTTTGAGAAGTTCCGGTTTTACCCGCAATTGGGTTGGTGAACATATACGGATAGCCTGTCCAACGATTGTCGCCACTTCCGCCGCTTTGGGTACGCAAACGCACACCCGAACCGCTTTCGGTTACCCCTTCAAGCAATTTGATTACGGCATAAGCGATGTCTTTGTTTAGTACATCGTGTGTATCCGGAACAGGTTCGTATAATACGACACCGTTTTTATCTTCGATTCTGCTGATGAATTGCGGTTTGATGTAAACGCCTTGGTTGGCAAAGGTACTGTAAGCGGCCACCATGTCTTCCACGGTGATTTCTACTGCACCGAGCGCGATAGAAGGTTGGTTAGGAATATCGGATTTCACGCCTAATTTTTTGGTCAATGCCGCTACAGATTCCGGTCCGGTTTTGTCAATCAATTTAGCCGAAACTGTATTGATGGACAAGGCCAGCGCCCGTTTTAAAGTAACCATACCACGGTATTGGTGGTCGGAGTTTTTAGGTTCCCAATCTTCGGTTACATTGTGTCGGCCTTTGTGAATCATAAACGGACTGTCGATGATGGAATCGCAAGGCGACATGCCCAACTGTTCGATGGCTGTGGCGTATACAAACGGTTTGAAAGTCGAACCTACTTGGCGCGCACCTTGTCCAACGTGATCGTATTGGAAGTATTTGTAATCGATACCGCCAACCCAAGCTTTGATGTGTCCGGTTTGCGGTTCCATCGACATCAATCCGGCTTGAAGGAAGTGCTTGTAGTAGCGGATTGAATCGCGTGGCGTCATGGTGGTGTCGATTTCTCCTTTCCAAGAGAAGATTTTCATTTTGGTTTTCACATCGAAGGAAGCCATGATTTCTTCTTCGGTTTTGTCCATTTCTTTCATCACACGCCAACGTTCTGAGTTTTTCATGGCTTGCGTCATGATGCGATTGGTTTCGTCGTCGGTAATATTAACGAAAGGCGCATTTTTGTTTTCTTTTTGTTGGGCAAAAAACTCTTGTTGCAGGTTTTTCATGTGCGCTTGAACGGCTTCTTCGGCATGCTGCTGAATTTTAGAATCGATAGTAGTATAAATTTTTAAACCATCGGAGTAAATGTCCCAATCACTGCCGTCAGGGCGCTTATTTTCTTTAGCCCAGTTTTTCATGTATTCCCTAAGGTACTCGCGGAAATAAGTCGCCGTTCCTTCTTTGTGACTTTCCGGGTGGAAGTTTAAAACGATAGGTTGGCTGGCCAAACTGTCTCTTTGTTGTTTGTTGATGACTTTGTTTCTGACCATTTGGTCCAATACTGTATTTCGTCTGTTTTTTACTTTTTCCAAACGACGCAACGGATTGTAGAGCGAAGGATTCTTAAGCATTCCTACGAACATGGCTGCTTCGTCTATGGTTAAGTCGCGCGGTTCTTTGCCGAAATATACTTTTGAGGCAGAGCGAATTCCAACAGCTGTATTTACGAAATCGGCTTTGTTTAAATACATGGCGATGATTTCGTTTTTGGTGTATTGGCGTTCCAATTTAACCGCGATAATCCATTCTTTGGCTTTTTGGATAACGCGGAACAAGAAAAATTTTGATCCTTCGCCGTGGAAAAGCAATTTGGCCAATTGTTGCGTTAATGTACTGGCACCACCGCTTTGTCCTAATCTTAAAGCAGCTCCGAAAGTTCTTTTGGCGTCTATACCGGAGTGTTCGTAAAAACGCTCGTCTTCGGTGGATACGAGTGCTTTTACCAAATGCGGCGGTAAATCTTCGTATTTGATAGGCGTACGGTTTTCGTTGTAAAACTTACCAATGGTGACACCGTCGGAGGAAATAATTTCGGTAGCCAAATTGGATTCGGGATTTTCTAAGTCTTCAAAAGACGGCATGGCGCCGAAAAATCCCCAAGAAGCCAAGCAGAAAAACAATATTAGGGTTCCTAAACCATACAAGAACAGTTGCCAAAACTTCTTTTGGTAGTATTTTATATCTTTAACTGTGGTGGTATTACTTTTTTGTGCCATATTTTTTTAGTCTGTAGATTCGATTCGGAAACCAACATCTGAAATGCCGTTCAAGGAGGTTACACCTTCAATTTTACCGGTTTGTCTTAGCGCGTGTTTGATGTGTACTTTGTATAATCCTTTTTGGGTAAAACTTACCTTGTCTTTGTAAAACAACTTGTTTTCTTTGATGTCGGTAAAGCCTTCCCCAAGAAGTGTGCCATCCGGATTGGTCATTTGGTATTCCAAGGTGTCCACTTTTATTTGCTTGTTGGGTTGTTCCAAAGACACTATTAAAAACAAATTGTTGAACGGATAATCATCATTGTCCCTAACATTTACATACAAATTGTATGTTTTTTTGGGATCCAATTGCGGCAAATCAAAAGCGACAATACTGTCTTTATGCCATGATTTCCCCACAGATTGGTATTCGTCGAAAACCCTTTTTTTGTCGCAAGAGATGAGCGAAAAAAAGATTAAAATAAAGAGAATGCTACTTTTTATCTTCATTCTTTTTCTGAATTATATTTGGTTTTTTTCCTTGCGGCCTTTGCTTTTGTTTTGGTCTTTCGTTTGTTGCATTATTGGTGGCGACATCAGAAGTTTTGGCTTTGTTTCGATTGCGGTTTTTATTTTTGTTTTTGTTTTTTCTCGGTTGGTCAAAGCGGGTTAAACTTTCCTGCCCCATGGCGTTATTGAAATCTTTTTCCGGTTCGGCTATTACTTCAACCGCAAAATCTTCCAAAGAACTCACTTTTTTGCCTTGCTTGTTTTGGGCAATAATTTCTTTGACTTGCTCTATGTTTAACACATGCCAGTTGGCAAAGTTATCGTAGTATGCAAACCACATCAGGCCTTTAAAAATATCTTGCTTTTGGCAAACGGCATCGCCTTTTTCGGTTTTGAGTTTGGTTTCAAAATCCGGAAAATCTTTTAAGGCATCCATGTAGGTGTCTAACTCGTAGTTCAAACAGCATTTCAGTTTACCACATTGTCCGGCTAATTTTTGCGGATTTAAAGACAGTTGTTGGTAACGCGCTGCAGAAGTATTGACACTTCTGAAATCGGTTAGCCAAGTAGAACAACACAATTCTCTTCCGCAAGAACCAATACCGCCCAAACGAGAGGCTTCTTGACGGAAACCTACTTGCTTCATTTCGATACGGGTGCTGAATTCACGGGCGTAATCTTTAATTAGCATTCTGAAATCTACACGGTCGTTAGCGGTGTAGTAGAAGGTTACTTTAGAACCATCGCCTTGGAATTCGATATCCGAAATTTTCATTTCTAGTTTGTGCGCAATTGCTAATTCGCGGGCTCTGACTTTCATCGGTTCTTCTTTGTCCCGAGCATCACTCCAAATATCGATATCTTTTTGAGACGCTTTTCGGTACACTTTCGGGATGTCCGAGCTGGTATGATTCACGCCTTTTTTCTTCATTTGGATTTTAACCAATTCCCCGGTTAAAGTCACTATACCCACGTCATGTCCGGGCGAAGCTTCGGTAGCTACAATATCGCCTATGCTTAAAGTAAGCTTTTCGGTATTGCGGAAAAATTCTTTTCTACCGTTTTTAAATCTCACTTCCACACAATCGAAAGGCGCTTCTCCACTGGGCAAACTCATGTTTGCTAACCAATCGAAAACCGTTAATTTGTTGCAGCTATCGGTGCCGCAAGTCCCATTATTTTTGCATCCTTTAGGCGCACCGCCATCAGATGTTGAACAACTTGTACAAGCCATAATTTGTATATAGGTATGTTGATGGTCTCGTTTAAAAACCGAGACTACTAATCATAAACGTTAAAAGTGTAAAGATAGTATTTTTTGAAGTTTTTAAAATTCTTTCGAATTAATATTTGATTTTGTTTTTTTATAAGATAATTTTTCTATTTTAGCTCTTTAACCTATAAAAACTAAAATTTAATGAAAAAAGTAAGCGTATTATCCTTGGCGATTTTGTCGGCTTTTGCTATGTCTTGTTCTTCTGATGACAGTCCTACTACTTCCGGAGATATATTAGGCAAATGGTATTTTAAAGAGTACAAAGTTCAAGGGCAAACTATTCCTTATGATGACCATGAAGAATGTGGTAAAGATTATGTTCAATTCAATGCAGATGGTTCAGGAGCCAATGTAGATGTTTGGAATTGTGAGTTGGATGTAGCGCCTTTTACTTACACCAAATCAGGTAATAATCTTACCATCACTTCTGACGGTGTAACTGATATTGTTCCAATAGCGGAGCTTTCATCAACAACTTTAAAAATAAAAACGATTTTTGATTTTGATGATGACGGCGACGATGAAACAGTTATAACAGTTCTAACAAAAAACTAAAAATAAAAACCGAGTTTAACTCGGTTTTTTTATGTTGTTTTTACAGCGATGATGTGTACCGGACAGGCTTTTTGTGCCAATTCACAGTTTTCAACTATAGTGTGGTCGGCCGATTTTAAAGTGTAAAATCCTTTGGCGTTAACCGATTTCAACAACACTGATTTCCCATCTTTTTTCGACATTTGAAATTGTCCCGGCGCCATTTCTACACAGTAATTGCAGCCGATGCATTTGTCTCTTTGTAACGTAACTATGACCATTAGTTTTCTACAATTTTGTACATTTTGTCGGATAAACGAATGCGAAACGGTACTTTCAAAGTACAGCTGTCTCCTTTGGTAGCTTTTTCCAATGGTGAATCGTTGACCAACATATCATCTACAATCATTTCTTGCGCACCGGTACTTGGTCCGGTAATTAAAATTTTATCGCCTTTTTTGATATCGTAGGCTTCAATTTTGAATTCGGCCACATTCGATTTCGGGAAGTAATGCATGCCTTTGCCAATGTATACTTTTTTCTGCGTCGCACTAGATCCCGGATTGTCGCTCCATTCGCCTAATTTCTGACCTAAATAATAACCACTCCAAAATCCGCGGTTGTAAACGGTGGCAAGCGCTTCCATCCAAACGGACACTTTTTCTTTGGTAAAAGTACCTTCGTAGTATGCATCGATTGCTTCGCGGTAGGTTTTGATGACGGTGGCGACATAATCGGCGGCACGACCGCGACCTTCAATTTTCAATACTTTGATGCCCGAATCGATGACTTGATCTAAGAAATCAATGGTACATAAATCTTTGGGTGACATCATGTATTCGTTGTCGATTTCAATTTCGAAACCACTTTCTTGGTCTATTACCGTGTATTTTTTGCGACAGTTTTGCTTGCAAGCACCGCGATTGGCGGAAGAATTATGAGAATGCAAACTCAAATAACATTTGCCCGAAACCGCCATGCACAAGGCACCATGACCAAAAATTTCTATTTCCACTAAGTTGCCGTTTGGGCCTTTGATTTGTTCTTTTTCGATGGCTTCGGTAATTTTTTTCACCTGACGCAAACTCAGCTCACGCGACAATACGATAGTATCAGCAAACATGGCGTAAAACTTCACCGTTTCTATATTGGTTACATTAAGCTGAGTGGAAATATGCACTTCCATACCCATCGTTCTGGCGGTCATGATAACTGCTTGGTCGGATGCGATTACCGCTGTAATGCCGGCTTCTTTGGCTTTAGTCAAAAGGGTTTTTACGATGGATAAATCGTGATCGTAAATAATTGTATTTAAAGTCAGATATGTTCTGACGTTTTTTTCGTTGCAACGACGCGCAATTTCGGGTAAATCGTCTAAAACGAAATTTACCGTAGCCCGCGCCCGCATATTCAATTGTTCAACACCAAAATAAATCGAATCACAACCATTGTCTAAAGCTGCTTGCAGTGATTCGAAGTTGCCGGCCGGAGCCATCAATTCAATTCTTCCTGAAGTAGTCATTAGTTTAATATTTTAAATAATTTATCGGATAAACGAATGCGGAACGGCACTTGGAACGTAACTTTATCTCCTACTTTCGCGGTAGTTTTTTCTTGTCCGTTGACCATCATTTTTTCCAATACCAATTCTTGATTTCCGGTCGTTGGACCGCTAATTAGGATTGTATCGCCAAGATTCAGTTCTTGGTTTTCCATCAAAAATAAACCTACACCGGCTTTGGTATAGTAATGTTCAGCTTTGGCGACCAACACTTTTTTGACTTTTATTTTTTGGCGAATGTCTTTCGTTTCTTGGGCTTTTGCCAAAGGAATGTTTGGTAAGTCGCCGGAGTGTTTGAAACGTAAATTTTCCGAACGACCTTTGCGGAAGATTTTGTTGCCCACTTGTTTGCCACGTCGCAATTTTACTTGTTCGGCTAGCGGTAAGTGAGTGGTTTCTAAACATTCGGCAGAACAACAATTTTCCATCAACGCTTTACAATCGTCACATTGGATAAATAACAAATGACAACCGTCGTTAGCGCAATTGGTGTGATTGTCGCACGGTTTACCGCATTGGTGGCATTGGGAAACAATATCGTCGGTGATTCTTTCACCTAGTCTATTATCGAAAACAAAGTTTTTCCCGATGAATTTACTTTCCAGATTTTGCTCTTTAATTTGACGCGCATAGTTAATGATACCGCCTTCCAATTGGAACACATTTTTAAAACCTTGGTGTTTGAAATAGGCCGAAGCTTTTTCGCAGCGAATCCCTCCGGTGCAATACATGACCAAATTTTTGTCTTCTTTAAAATCTTTTAATTGTTCGTTGATGATTGGCAAACTCTCGCGGAAGGTTTCCACATCGGGTGTGATGGCATTTTTAAAATGACCGACTTCGCTTTCGTAGTGGTTTCTGAAATCGACTACAATGGTATTCGGGTCGTCTAAAATTTGGTTGAATTCGGCTGCGCCTAAGTGCACGCCTTTGTTGGTTACGTCAAAAGTGTCGTCGTTCAAACCGTCGGCTACAATTTTGTGGCGGACTTTTATCGTTAATTTCAAAAACGAATGGTCATCGTGCTCTACGGCTACATTCAGACGAATGCCTTGCATAAAATCATACACTTCTAAGGTATTGCGAAAGGCTTCAAAGTTTTCGGCCGGCACACTCATTTGGGCGTTGATACCTTCGTGAGCTACGTAAATTCGACCCAAAGCATCGAGTGCATTCCAGGCAATAAACAATTCGTCTCTAAATTTTTTAGGATTTTCAATTTTAGCGTAGGTATAGAAAGACAACGTAAGGCGTTGTTGTCCGGCTTGGTCAATCAGCTCGGCTCTTTCTTCTGCGCTTAAGGTGTTATACAGTTGCATGCTATAAACGTTTAAGGGAGAATATGTAGGAACTCTAAATGGAAGAATTCGGCGCAAAGTTAGTAAATTTCACCAATAAAAAAACCCAAACCATTTTGCAATAGTTTGGGCTTTTCTTCATAGCAATTTCTCCCTTTTTTCATAGCATCTAACCAAGAGACGCGAGGAAACCGAAAAGGTTGCGTCTGAAAAATAAAAAAGCCTTTCTTTTTTAGAAAGGCTTGTGTTTTTTAGCAAAATTCTGCGTAAGCATCTTTAAGGTTTTCGGCTATCATTTCTGCCGGACGACCTTCAATGTGGTGACGCTCTAACATGTGTACTAATTCGCCATTTTTGAACAAAGCCATACATGGAGACGATGGCGGGAACGGGAACATTTCTTCTCTCGCTGCATCTACCGCTTCTTTGTCAACGCCGGCAAAAACGGTGATTAAATGCTCCGGTTTTTTAGCACCGTCTAAACTCATTTTAGCACCCGGACGTGCATTTCTTGCTGCACAACCGCAAACCGAATTGATGACAACTAAGGTTGTTCCATCTGCTTTGATAGCATTTTTTACATCGGCAGCTGTATATAATTCTTGAAAACCGGCTTCTGTTAATTCAGCGCGCATCGGTAATACCATTTCTTCTGGATACATAATTTTTATTTTAAATATTTGATATTAAATATGAGATATAAAATCAGTTGCAAAGATAATCAGAAATCTAAAGCTAAGTTTTAAAGAAATGATAAAGATTTCTTATTCGGGCATAACCTGAAAAACAACTTATCCGTTTTTCATTCGGCTTTTTAAAATGGTTTCTACATCGGTCAATCCGAAACCTTTGGCTTTGAGTAGCAGCAGGTAGTGGAACAGCAAATCGGCGGCTTCTTTCAGAAACAAATCTTTGTTGTTGTCTTTGGCTTCGATGACTAATTCTACTGCTTCTTCACCTACTTTCTGCGCTATCTTATTGATGCCTTTTTGAAGGAGTGAAGCCACGTAAGAATTCGCATTTTGATTGGCGATTCTGTCCTCAATTACTTGTTCCAATTGGTTTAAAAACGGCAGTGGAGTTTCGTCTGCAAAACAGGAAGTCGTTCCGTTGTGGCACGTTGGTCCGCTTGGAATTACTTTGATTAACAAGGTATCTTGGTCGCAATCTTCTTTAATGGAAACGACTTTCAAATAATTTCCGGAAGTTTCGCCTTTAGTCCACAAGCGGTTTTTACTGCGACTGAAAAAGGTTACGATGTTTTCTTTTAGGGTTTTTTGGAGTGCTTCTTCATTCATATAACCGAGCATTAGCACTTGTTGGGTTTGGTAGTCTTGAATAATCGTTGGTATCAATCCGTTGTTTTTGGAGAAATCTAAAATCATCTGATAGGAATGTTTTGGGTTTTTAAAAGGGTTTTTAAATCGGGTATAGCAACTTCATTAAAGTGAAAAATACTGGCTGCCAGTCCGGCACTGACTTCGGTTTGGGTAAACAACTCGACAAAATCATTGGCACTTCCTGCGCCACCCGAAGCAATAACCGGAATAGAAACAGCTTGGTTTATCGCGTTTGTAATTTCCAAAGCAAAACCGTCTTTAGCACCATCGTTGTTCATAGAGGTTATTAAAAGTTCTCCGGCGCCGAGTGCTTCAGCCTTTTGAGCCCAATCGATGGCTAAAATTCCGGTCGATTCGGTACCGCCTTTGATAAAAACATACCAATCGTTTTCGACTTTTTTAATGTCGATGGCGACCACTACACTTTGACTCCCAAAAGCTTCGGCGATTTGTGTAATGAGTTTCGGATGGGCCACGGCAGCTGAATTGAGGCTGACTTTATCCGCACCCGACTGCAACAGCAATTGGGCATCTTCTACTGACTGAATCCCGCCGCCTACGGTAAACGGAATGTTGATTTCTTTGGACAATCGCGTTACCAAATCAACCAAAGTTTTGCGGCCTTCCAATGTTGCGCTGATGTCTAAAAACACCAATTCGTCCGCACCGTTTTTAGAGTAAAATGAAGCCAAAGCCACCGGATTTCCGGCATCTTTCAAAGCTAAAAACTGTACACCTTTCACGACGCGACCATCTTTAATATCCAAACACGGGATGATTCTTTTCTTTAACATAATTCGAGTAATTTTTCGATTTGTATAGTGCCTTCGTACAAGGCTTTTCCAACTATGGCGCCTTCGCAACCAATCGTTTTCAGTAATGCTAAATCGGCCAAAGTAGTCACGCCACCACTGGCAATCAGGTTTACGTTCGTTAGGGATAAAATATCTTTATACAGTTCATCGGATGTTCCTTGCAACATGCCGTCTTTGGCGATGTCGGTGCAAATGACAGTCGAAATCCCTTTGGCAACATAGTTGGCTATGTAGTCGACAACGTCCAATTTCGAGGTTTCCAACCAACCGTGCGTGGCTATTTTTCGGTTTATACAATCGGCACCTAAGATGATTTTTTCGCTGCCGAATTCGGCCAACCAACTTAAAAATTCAGTTGGATTTTTAGCCGCTATGCTGCCGCCGGTGACTTGACGTGCGCCGTTTTCAAAAGCGATTTCCAAATCTTTACGCGATTTCAATCCACCACCGAAATCAATTTTTAAGTTGGTTTTGGTGGCTATTTGATACAAGATTTTATGGTTGACAATCTGATTGGATTTGGCACCGTCTAAATCCACCAAATGCAAATATTGTAGGCCGTTGTCTTCGAAGTATTTAGCCGCTTCCAGCGGATTTTCGTTGTAAATTTTTTGCGTATTGTAATCGCCTTTGGTCAAACGGACACATTTGCCGTTGATAAGGTCTATGGCCGGAATGATTCTCATAATTGTAGAAAGTTTAGTAATAATTGTTCACCTGCCAGTGATGATTTTTCGGGATGAAATTGCGTCGCATAAAAATTATCCTTTTGCATCGAAGCGCTGAACGGAAGGATATAATCGCAAATGGCTGAAGTGTCAGTGCAGACTTCCGCATAATAACTGTGGACGAAATAGAAATTTTCCTCACTCGAAATTCCATCGAACAAAACAGAATTTAATGCCGAAATAGTATTCCAACCCATATGTGGTACTTTTAATTTAGGTTCAAATTTTTTAACGGTAGTTTCAAAAATTCCCAAACATTTTGTGTTGCCTTCTTCCGAAAACGCACACAATAATTGTTGTCCGAGACAAATACCTAAAACCGGTTGTTTGAGGTTTTTGATGACTTGGTCTAACCCATTTTCACGAAGATACTGCATGGCTGAACTTGCTTCGCCAACGCCCGGGAAAATGACTTTTTCAGCTTGTTGGATGAGTTTAGGTTCGTCGGTCACTATACTGGAATAACCTAATCTTTCCAGTGCATTTTGCACTGAGGTAATGTTGCCAGCGTTGTATTTTACTATGGCTATCATAAGATTCCTTTGGTGCTTGGGATGGTATTAGTTCCGTCTTTTTGTACGGCCATTTTTATGGCTTTGGCGAAGGCTTTGAAAATCGATTCGATTTTGTGGTGCTCGTTGTCGCCTTCGGCTTTGATATTTAGGTTGCACTGCGCACCGTCGCAGAACGATTTAAAAAAGTGTGAGAACATTTCGGTAGGCATTTCTCCAATTTTTTCTCGGTTGAATTTTGCCTCCCAAACCAACCAAGAGCGACCGCCGAAATCCAAAGCCACTTGCGCCAAACAATCGTCCATAGGCAATAGAAATCCGTAACGGTTGATGCCTTTTTTGTTGCCTAAAGCTTGTGAAAATGCGGTACCCAAAGCGATGCCTACGTCTTCAATGGTGTGGTGTTCATCTACATACAAATCGCCTTTAACTTGGATATTTAAATCGATATTTCCGTGTTTGGCAATTTGGTCGAGCATGTGGTCAAAAAAGCCTAAACCGGTATTGATGTTGCTTTTTCCATTGCTGTCCAGATTGATGGCAACGGAAATTTCGGTTTCTTTGGTTGTTCGGTTTACGCTGGCGGTTCGAGGCTGACTTTTCAAAAAGCGGTAAATGGTTTCCCAAGAAGTAGTAGTTAAAACCGCTTGTTCATTGGTTTCCGCCGAAATAAAAATCGCTTGAGCACCTAAGTTTTGTGCCAATTGAATATCAGTAATTCGATCGCCTATGACGAAGGAGTTTTTCAAATCGTAGCGGCCTTTCACATACTGTTGTAATAAAGCCGTTCCCGGTTTTCGTGTGGGCAAATTTTGTTCGGGAAACGAAACGTCGATTATCACATCGGTAAATCGGATGCCTTCGTTTTCAAAAGCTTTGAGCATTTTGTTGTGCGCCGGCCAAAAGGTGTTTTCCGGAAACGAATCCGTTCCCATGCCGTCTTGGTTGGTGACCATGACTAATTCGTATTCGAGTTCTTGAGCAATGCGCGATAAGCATTGAAATACCTTCGGATAAAACTCGAGTTTCTCCAAAGAATCGACTTGAAAATCAATCGGCGGTTCCACAATTAAGGTCCCGTCTCTATCTATAAATAATACTTTTTTCATATAGTAACTAATTGTAGTGCGTAAAGTAATTGTTGGTTTTCTTGCGGTGTTCCGATGGTAATTCGAATAGTGTTTGGCACCACCGAACTGCGATTGCGCGTAATGATTTGTTGTTCGATTAATTGCTCATAAATCGCCGTAGCGTTTTCCATGTCGACCAATAAAAAGTTGGCATCCGACGGATAAACGCGCGTTACAAAATCCAGTTGCTGCAAGGCGTTTTTAAGTTTTTCCCGTTCCGATTTTAAAACCTTGACCGTGTTTTGGAATTGGGTTTCATCGGCTAAAGCTTTCACTGCGGCTTCTTGGTTCAGCTGACTGATGTTGTAAGGCGGTTTTACTTTTTGCAACACCGAAATAATCGTTTCATTGGCATAAGCAATACCGATACGAGCCGCAGCCAATCCGCGTGCCTTGCTAAAGGTTTGCGACACAATCAAATTCGGATACTGTTGGATTTTGGAAACCAACGAAGGTTGTTCGCTGAAGTCGATGTATGCTTCATCCAGAAACACTATACCTTTGAAATTTTCTATAATGTATTCCAGATTTTCTAATGCATTTCCGGTCGGATTGTTGGGCGAACACAGGTATAAGATTTTCGCGTTTTGGGCTAAAATCGCTTCGGTATTCAACTGAAAATTTTCGGTTAACGGAATGGAAATGATAGCCAAATTATTGATATTCGCATACACTTCATACATCCCATAGGTTGGCGGACAAATGATGATTTGATCTTGGCCGGGTTCGCCAAAAACGCGTTGCACCAAGTCGATGATTTCGTCGCTGCCATTGCCGATTAAGATGTTTTGGATGCCGACTTTTTGCTGACTGCTCAGGAGTTGCTTCAAGCGCCATTGGTACGGATCAGGATAGCGATTTAAATTACCGTACGGATTTTCGTTGGCGTCTAAAAAAATGCCTTGATTGCTTTTATATTCATCTCTCGCACTGGAATATGGCGTCAACGAAAGAATATTTTTCCGAATAAGATTAGTTATAGTCTCCATTTTGTAATTTTTGTAAACGAACAGAAACAGCATTTCTGTGCGCGGTGAGTTGTTCGGCTTCTGCCATAATTTCTATGGTTGGTCCCAGGTTTTGCAAGCCTTTTGAAGTGAGTTTTTGCACAGTAATTTTTTTGACAAAACTGTCCAATGAAACGCCGCTGTAATTTTTGGCAAAACCATTAGTAGGTAAGGTGTGATTGGTGCCGCTGGCGTAATCTCCGGCGCTTTCACAACTGTAATTGCCCAAGAAAACCGAGCCGGCATTTTCAATAAAAGGCAACATGTTTTCTGCATCTTCTACAGCCAAGATTAAGTGTTCCGGAGCGTAAAAGTTGCTAAACTCGATTCCTTTCTGTATAGTTTCAAAAACCAATGCTCGACTATTTTCCAAAGCTTTTTCGACTACGGATTGTCGCGGTAATACGGCTTTTTGTTGTTCGATAGCGGAAGTTACTTTGGCGACAATGGTTTCTGAATTGGTCACTAAAATAACTTGACTGTCACCACCGTGTTCCGCTTGTGAAAGCAAATCGGAAGCTACAAAATCAGGGTCGCAACTGTCATCGGCAATCACCAATAACTCACTCGGACCGGCCGGCAAATCGATAGCAGTACCTAATTGTTGGGCGTATTGTTTGGCTGCTGTAACAAACTGATTTCCGGGGCCGAAAAGTTTGTCTGCTTTCGGAATTTCATCCGTTCCTAAAGTCATGGCAGCGATGGCTTGGATCCCGCCGACTTTATAAATTTGTGTCACGCCTGTCAATTGTGCCGCATATAAAATCGCCGGGTTTAATTCGCCGTTCTTATCGGGTGGCGAACACAAGATGATGTTTTTGCAACCGGCAATTTGAGCCGGAATGGCCAACATTAAAACCGTAGAAAAAAGCGGTGCTGTTCCGCCGGGAATGTAAATTCCAACCGAATTAATCGCTCTACTTTCCCGCCAGCAAAACACACCCGATGTGGTTTCGATTTTCTTCGCAATTTCTTGCTGTGATTGGTGAAAGCGTTTGATGTTTCCGGCGGCCGTTTGTATGGCTTTTTTTAAATCGGCCGGCACTTTGGTCAAGGCTTTTTCGATTTCAGCGGTAGTCACTTTTAGGTTTTCCAGAGTCACACCATCGAAATATTGGGTGTACTTTTTCACCGCTTTACTGCCGTTTTTTTCGATGTCGGAGAAGATCGACTTTACCGTTTCATTTAAATCGGCCGAAGCAACGGTTTGGCGTTGGGCCAAGGTTGGCCATTGTTCCTGACTTGGGTTGAGGTATGTTTTCATGTTTTAAGGGAATTAACGGATCATTTTTTCGATGGGAATGATTAAAATGCCTTCGGCACCTAAGTTTTTGAGTTGTTCGATGCGGTTCCAATAATCATCTTCTTGGATTACCGAATGCAAACTGCTCCAGCCTTCGTTCACTAAGGGCAAAACAGTTGGCGATTTCATACCGGGCAGTACAGCGCAAATGCTTTCGATGGCCGAATTAGGCGCATTGAGCAAGATGTATTTGTTTTGTTTGCCTTCGCGCACCGATTGGATTCGGAACAATAATTTGTTGAGGATGGCTTGGGTTGCTTCGGTTAAATTTGGATTAGCAATGAGTACGGCTTCGCTTTTTACGACGGTTTCCACTTCTTTTAAACCGTTCATTAAAAGTGTACTTCCTGTGCTGACAATGTCGAATACCGCATCGGCTAAACCAATACTGGTGGCAATTTCAACGCTGCCGCTGATTTCTTCGATGAAGACTTGGATGTTGTTTCGATTAAAAAAATCGACGAGAATTTTGGGATAGCTGGTGGCAATTCGCTTGCCTTCGAAATACGTTAAATCGGTATAACTTTCGTCTTTCGGAATGGCCAATGACATGCGACAGCCTGCAAAACCCAGTGGCTGAATCACCGTAACTGCTTTGCCTTTTTCCCAGACTTCGTTTTCGCCCAAGATACCAATGTCGGCTACGCCTTGCTCCACGTATTGCGGAATATCGTCGTCGCGCAGGAATAGGATTTCAACGGGAAAATTTTGGGCAACGGCTTTGAGTTTTCGTTCGCCATTGGAAATTTTGATGCCGCACTCTTCCAAGAGTTGGAGTGATTTTTCGCTCAAGCGACCGCTTTTTTGAATCGCAATTTTTAAAGTACTCATTTTTAAATGGGGAATAAAAGCTGAGTATATCGCGAAGTGTATCCATAAAAAAACCCGTCTTGATATACTCAGACGGGTTTTGAATTATGTTTTTGATTAGCTACAATACATCATTAACTCGCCTGGTTGCAAGAATGATGATGATGTAATTGTGCGATAATCGTGTTCATGTTTTTATTTTGATGGCACAAAACTAAAGAGAAGTTTTGGAAACGAAACGCTATTTTATAAAGTTTAACATTTGTTCAGAATGGATATCAGCGGAAGATTCTGCCGATAAGTGCTTTAATGAAGAGCCTTTTCGGGCAACGCCAAATGACTTGTAAATCTTCGGTAAAGGAAGTTTCTTCGTCCAAAAATTGAAAGATAACCGCCGGATTTCCTTTTCGGAACATGGCCGAGAAAATGGTTGATCCCAAGTGGTTTTTTCGGTCTAAAATATCCAAAAGCAGTAAATCGTAAAACCAGAACTTATCGATTTTGTGAAACTTTGTTAAGTCGTTTTCTTTCAACAAAAAGGCAGTTAAGGCTTTCGAATTTTTGACGGTGTTTTTAAACGTATAACCCGTGCTGGCTTTCGTCCAACCGCCGGCTGCCCCTATGTTTAGGATGTTTTTAGAATTGTTTTTCCAAAACGGATAACACGTCATCGGAATGTTGCCTTGTTCTTTTTCAACGATTTCGTAGGCTGTAATGCCTAACTTTTCGATATACAGTTGAATTTCCGATTCGTATTCTTCCTTTGGCAATAGGTCTTTGGAAAATAAAGTGTATTCTAGTAAGGCTTCGGTTTCGGAGGTTGGCAACACGTACATGAATCGCGTATTGCCACGTTGTTCCACCGAAAAATCCATGAAGGTAGCACAATCGGCAGTAAAAACCGGTTCTTTGCTTTTGATAAACCAACCGATGAAATGTTGGTGCAGAAACGGGTATTTCGATTGATTATCGACTAGATTCGGATTAAAAATCGAATTAAAAATTTGGTTGCAGGTAAAACTTTCACTTTCGGTTTTAACCACACAATGGTGTCCTAATTCTTGAAAATCGAGCACTTTTTGGTTGAGGAAAGTGATGTTCTCTTCTTTGGAAATTAAGTCGAAAACACGCTTGTAAAAATCCAATCCGTTCACCATTTTGTATTGGTAAGGATGAAGATTTAGGCGTCTTTCAAACGATTCGTTTTTGAACCAAGCGGCTTGCCATTTGGTGGAAGCTAAGTCGTTGAACAATGCTTTGTCGTCCCAAAAACACCAAGTGCGGTCGTTGGATTTTTTCGTGTCTTCATCGATTAATAAAATGGATTTGTCCTTGAACTTTCCCGACAGTACCATTTCATAAACGGTCATTAGTGCGGATAATCCGGCGCCGGTAAAAATGTAATGGTAGTGTTTCATTAGTATAGCGTGTATCGCAATCCGAGAAACCCTCGAATTCCTTGATTGGGTGCATAAACATACGTGGGATCAAAAGTCAGCGCATAAGGATTTGACGGTGTAGCCATCACGTTTCCATTGGTGTCGTAGGTCACATTTTGGTCAAAAGGATCTTCTGCACGGGCAATTAAAAACGGATTTCCTTTGTTGGGTGTCCAGTTTAAAATGTTTTTGATTCCGCCGTAAAGCTCAAAATTACGGAATTTTTTATAAGTAAATTGGATGTTTTGCAAACTCCAAGGTTGGGAATATTCGGCTCTTGGATCTAGCGGACCTAACAGTGGTAAGCGCATTGGTCCGTAAAGGCTTCCGGTGTAGTCGATGGATAAATACCAGTTGGGAATATCGTAAGAAATCGTCCAGTTGATGCTGTATTTTTCGGTTAAAATTGGTCGGGATGTGATGCCGTTCTGTACGTTTTTCGGATCCATGACGGTAAAACCTATGATGGATTTGATGCCATAAGGAGAAACCCAATCGATATTGCCACTAATACCAATTGTCTCCGAATAACCGTTCAGATTTTTGTAGATAATTTGGTTTGGATTGGTGTCGTAATCTGGGATAATTTGGTTGGTAAAATAAGTATACCAAGTCGACAATTCAAAGCCCAAGAACGAAGCATCTTCGAAGCGGATTTTTTTGAGGTAATTCAAATTGACATTATACGATTTCTCGGGCGCCAGATTTTCTGCGATAATTACTTCTCTTGCACCGGTAAGCGCAGCGTGTTCTTCGGTAAAAAGATTTACAATTCGGAAGCCAGTACCGGCATTAATTCGGAACACATCATTTGGAGTTGGATTCCATTTGTAAGCGATGCGTGGTGTAAAAATGCTGCCGTGATTGTTGTTGTAATCATATCTTGAACCAAGCAATAAATGATGTTTTTCCGCGAGTTTAATTTCGTCTTGCAGAAAAACACTGTAAATATTTGACTTATCCGCATTAATGGTGGCGGAGGTATTGTCGTTGTAAAATTGATGGCGAAAGGCAGCACCAAACAGTAAATTGTGAATCTTGAGTTTTTTATCCCAAGTATATTGCCCGAAACCAATTTTTTGTTGGGCCAAATACAAAGTCGTTCCGTACACCGAATTCTGGTCGTGAGCCGTAGCTGAAAATGAAACAAACATGTTTTCTTTCACAGGCAATTGGTATTTGCCAAGGAACTCGAATCGGGTAGTGTAGATGGTTTCGCCGTAAACTTCATTGCCTCCTCGATAGCTTTTATTCCATTGCATTTCGCCACCCCAGCGGTTTTCGTAAAAAAAACGGCCGGCCAGGGTAAACTCCTTTTCACTTTTTCGGTTGAAATTCCATTTGTTGAATACGGAAACTCTTTCTTGTAGGGTAACATCGGTAAAATTATCACCATTGTTGTCAATCGGGCTATTGTAATTGTAATAGTTGAGTCCGATTAAGGATTCGGCGGTTTGACCTATATTGGTTTTGAAACCCAAATCGACATTGTTTTCCAGCCAAGAAGTCGAAAAGATATCCGCGGTAAACAGAGGCGCATTTTTGGTTTTTTTGGTGATGATGTTGATTAATCCGCCCACGGCTTCGCTACCGTACAAACTGGAAGCCGGACCTTTGATAATTTCTATTCGGTCGATCAACGAATTCGGAATCCCCGACAATCCGTAAACTGTAGCTAGCGCACTTACAATGGGCATACCGTCAATGGTTACCATCGTATACGGACCTTCCAAACCGTTGATGTGAATGTCGCCGGTATTGCAAATGTTGCAGTTGAGTTGCGGGCGAACGCCATTCACGTTTTGTAAAGCTTCAAATACGTTGGAGGTTGGGTTTTTCTTTAAGAATGCAGTAGTATAAATTTCTACCGGAACCGGAGTTTCCATACGCGAAACCGGTTTTAAAGTCCCTGAGATTACGACTTCTTCCAATGCTTCTGATTTTCCTCCGGACGGAATCGAGTCTTTTACTTGAGCAGGCAAAACAGAGAAATTCAGACAAACATAAACCAACATCAGCTTTTTCATTTGGCAAAATTTAAATTTAGACAAAACTAAAAATATCTTTTGACACATAAAAATAAAATGCTTTTCTTTGTGTTAAAATTACCATTGTCATGACGACCTCGGAAGAAAATTATTTGAAAGTCATTTATCATTTGTCACAAGTTTCACCCAAAGGCGTGAATACCAATGCTATTGCCGGGATGTTGGAAACCAAAGCGTCGTCGGTGACTGATATGTTGAAGAAACTTTCGGATAAAGATTTGGTTTCCTATCAAAAATACCAAGGTGTAACTTTGACCGAAAATGGCTTTTTATCGGCCAAAATGATCGTGAGAAAGCACCGTTTGTGGGAAGTTTTTTTGGTGGAGAAACTCCAGTTTTCTTGGGATGAAGTGCATGAGATTGCGGAAGAGTTAGAGCACATTCAATCGATGGCGTTGATTGACAAATTGGATGCATTTTTAGGGTATCCCGATTTTGATCCGCACGGTGATCCTATTCCAAACCGACAAGGCGAAATCAAGAAAACGTCCAAACTGTTGTTGTCTGAAGCCGAATTGAATCAAGAATACCATTGTGTTGGGGTGAAAGATTCGACCTCCGAGTTTTTGAAATATCTCGACAAGCAAAAAATCGCTTTAGGTTCAGTTTTCAAAGTCATTGAAAAAGAAAGTTTCGACGATACGCTGACCGTTGAAATCAACGCACAAGAAAAAATCATATCCAATAAAATTGCCAATAACTTATACGTTCAATAACTATGTACCAATCCATAATCGATTATTTTAGCAGTATTGACCCGATTTTAGCGGCTTTTTACGCGACCATGTTTACTTGGTTTTTGACCGCTTTGGGCGCTTCTTTTGTTTTCTTTTTTAAGAATATGAACCGAATTGTACTCGATGGTATGCTCGGTTTTACCGGTGGTGTGATGATAGCGGCCAGTTTTTGGAGTTTACTCTCGCCGGCTATTGAAATGAGCGAAGGCGAAGGGTTTGTAAAAGTGATTCCTGCTGCGGTTGGATTTTTATTAGGCGCGATGTTTATTTTCGGCTTAGACAAAATTTTGCCGCATTTGCACATCAACTTTAAAGAAACCGAAGGGATGAAATCGCCTTGGCAAAGAACGACTCTTTTGGTGCTAGCTATCACATTACACAATATACCCGAAGGTTTAGCGGTTGGTGTACTTTTTGGCGGAGTAGCTGCAGGCATTCCGGAAGCTTCTATAGCCGGTGCCGTAACTTTAGCCATAGGTATCGGAATCCAAAACTTTCCTGAAGGGATTGCGGTTTCCATGCCGTTACGCCGTATGGGTATGAGCCGATGGAAGAGTTTTATGTACGGTCAATCTTCTGCTTTAGTAGAACCGATTGCCGGGGTTTTGGGTGCTGTGGCCGTAACTTTTTTCACGCCTTTATTGCCGTATGCCCTGGCTTTTGCTGCCGGAGCGATGATATTTGTGGTAGTTGAAGAAGTGATTCCGGAAACCCAACAAGACAAGAATACCGACATCGCCACTTTAGGTTTAATAGGAGGATTCATTGTGATGATGACTTTGGATGTGGCTTTGGGTTAATGACATCCACAGTCGTCTTTGCCGCAGTTTTTCTTTGATTTTTTACCTTTAAAAAGAGGCTTTATCAAGAAAAACACCGCTAATCCAACAAGGCAATAGGTGACTATCGTTTGAAACATAGTATAAAAGTAAAAAGGTTTTCACCATAATGAAAACCTTTTTTGTATTAAAGTTTGGCGCCTACAGAAATATAGAAGGTTCTGCCTTCGCCCGCTAAAATTCCGGGACCGGGATAACCGCCGGCTCTTCGGGTGGCATATTCTTCGTCTAACAAGTTATTGATACCGGCGCGAAGGTTATAGTTTTTCAAGAATTTATATTCGGCTGAAAAGTCAAAAACTTGATACTCTTCTAATAAACCGGTCAAACCGTTGGCTGATGGTGTTTTTGTGTTGTTAGCATCGGTATAAATTTTACCAGACATGCGGTATTGTACTGTAGCCGATAGATTGTTATTACCCCAAGAAAGACCAAAATTGTGAATGTATCTCGGTGCATTTTCCACACGGTTTCCGGATAAGTTACTTTCGGTAATGGTTACGTTTGGTGCGCTTCCTGTTGCGGTATACACTTTAAAATCGGTGTAACGACTGTCGATAAAACTCACCGACGCGAACAAATCTAAGTTACCGTATGGTTTTTCTACTTCAAAGAAACGGGTAATGTTTAAGTTAAAAAAGCCTTCAATTCCTTTGTTTACGGTTTCTCCCAAATTGGTTCTGTAAATGTAAGTGCCTTGTGTCGGATCGTTGTTCACAAACTGACGCACTCCGCCGATTCGGTTGTTATAGCTCAAGTAGAATAAGCTGAAATCGAAGTTCAAATAGTTTTTATAAGTACCTCTGAAGCCTAAATCAGCATTATATCCATCGGCATCTTTTAAGTTCGGATCGATAATATCGGTTACAGCCGGAGGCGTTAAATCGGAGAACAATACCGGACGATACGCTTGGGTAATGTTGGCGTAAAGATTGGTGGTTCTGAATTTGTATTCTAAACCTAACCCAAATAAAGGTTGGTTTCTGGAGATGGTTTTATGAGGCAAAGCTACTTCGTTACCGCTGCTGATGCCAAATCTTCCTTCGGCTTCCGATTTAATGTATTCGTAACGAACACCCGGAGTTACGCTGAATTTTTCAGTTACTTTGAATTGGTTTTCGGCAAATAGTGCTACGTTTTCGGTGGTGAAATCTAAGTCGCGTGCAAATTCGCCGTCAATCGATAAATCGAAATCAGATCCGGTGGTGCCTCTTCCTTCTTGTTTGCGTTCGGTATTCGCTTTGTACAAACGAACGCCAAAAGCTAAATTGTTATCAATTTTACCCAATTTGTATTTGAATACATTGCGGTTTTCCAAGCCGAAGTTTTTATAGTAATCGCGATCCACTCTTCGGTTGGCGTAATCATTAGTTGCCGGATTGATAGCGTCTTCCACATTTGGTGTAGCGGTAAAACCAACACTGTTGCGCTCTCCGATAAGTCCGAATAACTTCGTGTCAGAAGTCAATCGGTCACTGATTTTAGTTTCTAAGTGAATGGAGAATAAATTCCACGGCGTCCCAAACCAGTTTCTTTCTCTTAGCGACTGACGCGGATCATTGTTAAACTGCTCATCCGTTAAACCACCTGCTTGTTGCATTTTGTAATCCATATTGGTATATTCTGCCGAAAGTTTGGTGTCTTCTGTAAATTGGTATTCCACAAAAGCATGGGTGTTTCTCACGGTATATTCGCTGTTTTCTTTCCAACCATCGGCACTTCTGGAGTGGTTGTAAACATAGTAAGAGAATTTCTTATACTTACCACCAAGGGCATTATAGCTGCTCATCAAACCATAGCTTCCTACGGTATTTTGGGTTTCGAAAGAGAATTTTTTCTTGGTTTCTCTTTTTAAAACATAATTTAAAGTTCCGCCAAATTGTGGTCCGAATTGCAACGAAGCACCGCCGCGAACTAAGCTAATGGTTTCAACGGCTTCCAATGGCGGATTGTAATACGCTTCCGGATAACCAAAAACATCAGAAGAAATATCGTAACCGTTTTGACGGGTATTGAGTTCCCAACTTCTGTTCGGACTTAAACCACGTACACCAACATTGATTTGAATACCGGAACCATCGTTTTCCCATACCGTTACACCCGGAATACGGGCAAAAATTTCACGGGCGTTGTTATTGGTTAAGTTTCCGTTGATGTTGGACAATTTTAAGACCTCATTTTTTTTGCCAGAAAACAGAACATTGTCTTTGGTTTCAGGCATTCTTTCCGGACTTTGTTGTTTTGGAATGATGATAACCGGAGCCAGTTTTTTAACAGTGTCATTGGCTTCGGGTACAAATTGGTCTTGGGCTTTTACGGAGTAGGTTGCTAACAGGGAGATGAGCAAAAAGGAAAAACGTCGCATTTTTATTTAGATTAAATCAACGCAGCAAAGATACTTTGTATTTTTATTTAGACAAAATATAAATAAGAAAATTTTCGAATTATTTTAAGTCAGAAACAGTATACTGTTAACGCAATAATTGATAGGCGATTAGGGAAGACAGATAGGCGACTCCGCTCATAAAAACCAACTGAATAGCAGGCCATTTCCAACTGTTGGTTTCTCTTTTTACGATAGCCAACGTGCTGATACATTGCATGGCAAAGGCGTAAAAAAGTAAGAGTGAAACACCGGTCGCAAAGTTGAAGACTTTCTTGCCGTCCGGATGGATTTCGGCATTCATACGGTTTTTGATAGTGGTTTCTTCATCGCTATGGCTGCCCACACTGTAAATGGTGGCTAAAGTTCCCACAAAGACTTCTCTTGCGGCAAAAGAACTAACTACTGCAATTCCGATTTTCCAATCGTAACCCAAAGGTTCGATAACCGGTTCGATAGATTTCCCCATAATACCGATGTAAGAGTTCTCTAGTTTATGGGCGCTGATTTGGTCGTTGAGGTATTCAGTATCATCCAAACGGTTTTCTGCTTTGACTTTTTTGATGACCAAGCTTTCTGCGTTGTCAAAGCCTTTGGCCGGACCGTGAGACCCTAAAAACCACAAAATAATCGATAAGGTGAGAATGATTTTTCCGGCACCTAATACAAATGATTTGGTTTTCTCCACCACATTGATGGCTACATTTTTAAACAACGGCAATTTGTAGTTTGGCATTTCCACTACAAAATACGATTTGGTTTTGAGGTCAAGTATTTTATTTAAAAGATAAGCCGAAAAAATCGCCATCCCAAAGCCAAGCAAGTACAACAACATTAAAGTGCCGCCTTGTAAACTAAAGATACCCAACACTCTTTTTTCCGGAATGATTAAAGCAATTAAAATGGCATAAACCGGTAAGCGTGCGGAGCAAGTGATGAAAGGAGTAACCAATATGGTAATTAATCGTTCTTTCCAATTTTCGATGTTTCTGGCACTCATAATGGCCGGAATTGCACAGGCTGTACCCGAAATCAAAGGCACGACACTTTTGCCGGATAGTCCGTAGCGGCGCATGATTTTATCCATTAAAAATACCACGCGACTCATATAACCGCTTTCTTCTAATACCGAAATAAACAAAAACAAGAAAGCAATCTGTGGGATAAAAATCACGATACCTCCAATACCGGGAATAATTCCCTCGCTAATCAGATTAGTCAGTTCACCCGGTGCCAGATGTGTTTTGGCGTAGTTGGCCAAATTGGCAAAAGTGCTGTCAATAAATTCCATCGGTACACTTGACCAGTCAAAAATGGATTGAAAAATCAAGAATAAAATCCCAAAGAAAATCGCGTAGCCGTAAATTTTGTGCGTCAGGATTTTATCGAGTTTCAAGCGCCAATCCGAGGCTGAAGAAAGATCTATTTTTTGTCCGATTTTTAAAGTATCATTGATAAACTGATACCGCTTGATGGTTTCTTTTTGTTGTAATCGCTTTAAGTCGGCATGCGATTTGGCAAAGGAACTTTCAATTTCCTTTCGTTCCAAATTCATGAAATTCACATCTTGTGTTATCACCAACCAAAGTTTGTACAATAACTGATCCGGGAAGGCAGTTCGAAGTTTGTCAAAATACTCCGGATCAATCACGGAAGCATTCAAGCAAGGTTCTGTAGATAGGTTTTTATAGTCTACTATCGCATTTTTCAAGTCATTAATTCCGCTGCCTTTTCGCGTACTAACCAAAACAACTTTAGTTTTTAATTGGGCTTCCAAAAAAGGAATATCCAACGAAATGCCTTTAGCTTTCATTCGGTCTACCATATTGATGACCAAAATGGTTGGAATTTCCAAATCCTTAATCTGGGTAAAAAGCAATAAGTTACGTTTCAGGTTTTCAACGTCTGTAACCACAACGGCTACATCGGGGAAGAGTTTGTCGTTTTTATTCAACAACAATTCAATCACCACATTTTCATCTATGGAACTCGCATTCAAACTGTAGGTTCCCGGCAAATCGAGAATATTCGCCTTGATGTTATTCGGCAGTTTACAAAATCCCAGTTTTTTGTCTACGGTTATCCCGGGATAATTCCCAACTTGTTGGTTTAAACCGGTAAGTTCATTAAAGACTGAGGTTTTTCCGGTATTGGGATTTCCGATAAGTGCTACGTTGATATTTTGGAGGCTCATGTTTTTACGGTTCGAGGATTTCTACTTCAATTTCATGAGCGGTTTCTTTCCGAATGGCCAAATGGGAACCGTTGTTTACATTAAGGTAAATAGGATCACCGAGCGGTGCAATTTGAATAATTTCCAACTCATTGTCGGGCAAGCAACCCATTTCCAAAAGTTTCAACGGAATTTTATCCAAATCCACATGAGTGATGATGGCTTTGTCTCCTATTTTTAATAAATCAACGGTAGTTTTCAATGCTTATTTAGATTGAATTAAGATTACAAAAGTAGCGATAAAAAAAGAAAACAGAATGATAAATATCAGTTTAACTAATTTTTATCTTCTGTTAACAACCATTGAATGTCTTCAATTAATTTTTGGATGTCTTCTTTCTTCGTGCCGTCATAAAACCCACGAACGCGTCTTTCGGCATCCACTAACACAAAATTTTCGGTGTGAACCATGTCGTACAATTCTTCAGGCTTACCAAGTTTGACGGCCAAATACGATTTGCGTGCCATGCTGTAAATGTCTTTTTTATCGCCGGTAACCAAGTTCCATTTCGAATCGATGACGCCTTTTTCCAAGGCATATTTTTTCAGCACCGGAACACTGTCAATTTCAGGGGTTACAGTATGAGAAAGAATCATCACTTTAGGGTTATTGGCAAACGCTTTTTGAATGTCAATCATATTCGTGGTCATAATAGGACAGATAGAGCCGCAAGTGGTGAAAAAGAAATCGGCCACATAAATCTTGCCCTCATAATCTTTTTGAGTAATGGTTTTGCCGTTTTGGTTGGTAAAAGAAAAGTCGGCTATAGTGTGGTATTTTGCCACAAACTGAACCGTGCTGTCTACCAATTCCGGATTCACATCGGCCGGATTGTAGATCGGTAAGGTCTTTTGTGGTTTTAAAGCGTTGTAAAACAAGGAAACTGTTACTATGGAAAACAGTATAAATGTGATGATTAAAATCCGGTATTTTTTGATAAAATCCAACATCTGGTTTTTTTGACAAAAGTACAAAAGCACCATCATAATTGTAACGATAAACAGCTAATCAACACTTATAATTTTGTTAAAAAATCGATTGTCACATCATAATCGGTAAATTTGTAAGTCTAACTTATTTTAAACCTATGAAAAGAAATACCATTTCAAAAGCATTGTTTGTGACCCTTGTTGCTTTGAGCACGGCACCTATCATTGCACAAGAAAAAAAACCGGGCATCGATTTGTCGTTAATGGACAAATCCGTTCGCCCAAACGATAACTTTTTCAACTTTGTTAACGGAACTTGGGTAAAGAACACCGAGATTCCGGCCGATCGTACCCGTTGGGGAAGTTTTGACGAATTGCGTCAAAAAACCGACATAGATGCCTTAAATATCTTGGAAGAAGCGGCTAAAAATCCGGCTTATAAATCCAATACCGATCAAGGCAAAGCCATCAATTTGTACCGAAGCATTATGGACACTGTGGCCCGAAACAAAGCGGGAATCAAACCTCTAAAACCGTATTTGGACAAAATCAACAAAGTAAAATCGGTAGCCGATTTACAAAAATTAATGTTGGAAATGGCTCCGAAAGGCGGCATTGGCTTTTTTGGCGTTGGGGTTGGTACCGATGCTAAAAACAGCAACCGTAACGTGGTGAATGTTGGTCCCGGTTCTTTAGGATTGCCCGACAGAGATTACTACGTTTCTGATGATGCCGATTCCAAAGAAAAGAGACAAAAATACGTAGCGCACGTTGCCAGAATGTTGGCTTTCTTAGGCGAAAAACCGCAAGTAGCTCAGAAAAATGCCGAGAATATTTTGGCCTTGGAAATTGCCATGTCCAAACCAAGATTGGACAGAGTGGAGCGCAGAGACCGCAGAAAAACGTATAACCCAATGACGGTAGCCGACTTGCAAAAATTAACGCCGGCCATACAATGGGAAAGTTATATAACCGGTTTAGGATTGCCAAAAGTGGACACGGTAATTGTGTCGCAACCTCGTTATATGGAAGCTTTGCAAAAAATATTTACCGAAAACAAATTGGAAGATTGGAAAGCTTATATGCGTTGGACCTTACTCAATGACGCTGCCGGAAAATTATCGACCGAACTGGAAACGGCCAATTGGGAATTTTACAGCAAAACCTTAAGCGGCGCCATCAAACAACGTCCTCGCAAAGAAAGAGCGTTGCAAGTTATTAACGGTGCTACCGGTGAAGCTTTAGGAAAATTATACGTGGAAAAAATGTTCCCGGCTGAGGCGAAAACCAAAGCCGCGAATATGATTAAAAACGTGATCAAGGCTTATGAAATACGCATTAACAATTTGACTTGGATGTCGCCTCAAACCAAATTGAGCGCTATCGAGAAATTGAACAAAATGACCATCAAAATCGGTTATCCGGATAAATGGAAAGACTATTCGGCACTCGCCATCCAAAGTCCGGAAGAAGGCGGAACCTATTTTGACAACGCCATGAACATTGCCAATTGGAGTTTTAACAAGAATATAGAAAAAATGGGCAAACCGGTAGATAAAACCGAATGGGGCATGTCACCGCAAACCGTAAACGCTTATTTCAATCCTTCCAACAACGAAATTGTATTTCCGGCCGCTATCTTGCAACCGCCGTTTTATGATTACAAGGCGGATGAAGCGGTAAATTATGGTGGAATTGGTGCCGTTATCGGTCACGAAATTTCACACGGTTTTGACGATTCCGGCTCAAGATACAATGCTGATGGAAACTTGGTAAACTGGTGGACGGATGAAGATTTGAAACAATTTACGGCTTTAGGAACGGCTTTGGCTGATCAATATTCGGCTTTAGAACCGCTACCGGGAACTAAAGTAGATGGGAAGTTTACCTTGGGAGAAAATATTGGTGATTTAGGCGGCATTAATGCGGCTTACGACGGTTTGCAATTGTATTTAAAAGAGAACGGCAATCCGGGCTTGATTGACGGTTTTACACCGGAACAACGTTTGTTTATTTCTTGGGCGACCATTTGGAGAAGTAAAATGCGCGATGAAGCGATTAAAAATCAAGTGAAAACCGATCCGCATTCACCAGGAATGTACCGGGCTTATGTGCCTTTGTTGAACTTAGATACGTTTCACCAAGCCTTTGGCATCAAACCTGGCGACGGGATGTACCTAGCTCCGGAAAAGAGAGTGAAAATTTGGTAAAGAATAAAAAACCTCAAGTTACAGCTTGAGGTTTTTTTTATACTTGTAGCTTCAATTTTATAACTCTGAGTGCTTAAAAGTGTAACCCAAAATAGTGCTGATTTTGTCACTTACAATGGTTTTTCCAACAGTAGGCTTGCTTTCCTCAAATTCAGGCAACACCAACCCTAATGCAATCGCTTTTTGGGTGTAATAGTCTTTTCGGGTTGGATGGAATGGCGCTACGGCATTGAACACTTCGCCTTTAGTATTTTGGGCAATGACTGCTTCGATGATGCCGATACAATCGTTTTGATGGATTAAATTAATAGGCGCCTCGGGG
Organism: Flavobacterium cheonhonense; assembly: GCF_035671315.1. Classification (NCBI taxonomy): domain Bacteria; kingdom Pseudomonadati; phylum Bacteroidota; class Flavobacteriia; order Flavobacteriales; family Flavobacteriaceae; genus Flavobacterium; species Flavobacterium cheonhonense. The sequence goes on along the minus strand of NZ_JAXAVY010000001.1, from coordinate 462,085 downwards.
TTTTCCAAGTTTTTTCTTCCGGCTAAAAAATGTATCGGATGTCGGTTTTCGCCTATCAATCCGCCAAAGCGAATCACGGTGGTCTGAAAGTTAGTGTTGGCTTGCAATAATTTTTCGGTGGCTAACAATTGCCTGCCACTTTCGGTGTCGGGTTCGGGTTGGCTGTTTTCGGTCACGATGGTATTGTCATCGGCATACACCGAAGTCGAACTGATAAACACCACATTATTGATGGGCGATTTTTCAATAAAGGGAATAAGTGTTCCAATTTTGGTCACAAAGTGCTCCGCACCATCACCTCTCAGTTTCGGTGGAATATCAATAATTAAAATTTCGGATTCCGATAAAAAAGCTTCCATGTTGCCCATGACTTTATTTTCCGTCAATCGAATAGAATGCGCTTTAATATTGGCCGACTCCAATACGGCTAGTTTGGCTTCAGAAGTGGTAGAGCCTTTCACCGAGAAACCTTTATTTATAAGTGATTTGGCGAGTGGTAATCCCAACCAGCCACAACCTAAGATACTGATTTTTTTCATCGACGCAGCGTGTCTTTAGTTACCGAAGTGCTGTCTTTGACCCAATGGCGTCGGTAAGTTGGTGTTGGTGCTGAAACCGTTTTTGCGGTAGCTTTTAGTTTTTGACGTATCATCACGGCATCATTAAGGACAAAAGGCGTCGGAATCATCCAGCTTTTTCTTTTGGCGACACTGAATTGAGGATTGGTCAGCAAATCAAAAGAACTTTCCACCAAATCTAAATCGAGTTTTTGGTTGGCCGGAATGGAAAATTCGAGTTCCAGCGGAATATTATCTACCACGTAATAACTCAGCAATTTGCCGTCGGTATTACCCGAAATATTACTTTTAAATTCAATTGCCGTAACACCATTGGCTTTAAAATTGTGAATGGTGATGCCTTTATTGTTGAAGATATCGTAGCGGTTTACGGTTCGGTTCGGTGAAATTTTGATGCGGTAAAGGTGTTGGTTGCCTTTAACGGTATCGCGTAAAAATTCGATGGTCGGTTGGGCGATGTTCTTCATCGGTGCTTCGGCCATAAAGGTAAATTCGGAACCATATTTACTGTACAACTTGTTGGTGTTTAGTGGTTTTCCGCTTTTCGGATTATCGCCTAAATAGGCTTTCGTCCATTCGTCTAAATTCACATCATAAGTAGTCCAATAGGCTTTGTTGGTGTCCGTATCCAGCGCGTAGACCAAACTGTTTGGTTTGGCTTTACCGTAAGTGTAACCCGATTCCTGATGGGCTTTAATGAACAATCCGATGGCTAAAAGAATAAAAAGTGTCGCCCAAATCCCTTTCTTTTCATACGAACCGAAAATAGGTAGTAAAAGTGTAAAAGTCAGTACAGTTAAAATCGAAGTGCCAAACATCACTTTCAACCCTAAGCCAACCGGGAACATCTGAATTAGTGGTGCCAGTATGAGTAAGGTTGGGATGGCCAAAATAACGTTTAACAGCCAATTGGTTTTTTGCGTCAAAACATAGAAGCCCAACATAAAAGCTGAGGACAATACCGGTAAAATCATAAATCCGGCACCTTTCAGTTTTAAAGCGATACCGGTATTGATGAGTAACCAAATGAATAATGGTGCGATCAGTTGGTTCATTTCGGGATGGCGTTTACCCTTGTTTTGGTAAAAGAGGAAGCAAATACCAAGGGTTAAGCTGGTAAAAGCATAACAATAGTCTTGTCCGTTATAAGTAAATCCTTGAAGAATATCTTGGTATTCCGGGTAAAAGTTAAGTAGTAATTTCCAACCGATGTAAGTTACTAAACCTGCCGTAATGAGTGCTCCAATCAGCGGTAGGAAACCTTTAATGATTTCATCAATTCGAAGGACTTGTTTGCCCAAACCGATAAATACAAAAAGGAAGAGCAAGGCAAAGCCAACTATTAACATGGGGAAAATCCAAGCAAATGGATAGCTAATGAAACCAAACGGTACTGTAAAGTAAATATCATCTTCTGCGGAAGCCAAATCGGATAAATCGGCATTGGCCAAATGATTTAAAAGTGGGAACAAATAGCTGCCTTGGTGAGCCAAGGTTTTGGGATCTAAATGCTCAAATTTATCTTGAGCAGTGTGGTAATCGTAATGGCTGTCGATGAAAGCAAAGTTAAATCCCTGAATTTTTCCGGCTTCTCTAAAAACAGTCAAGTCGGTGTCGTTGGGCAGCATTTTATACACGCTGTACATCAACGAATTCGATACCGGATATGTCGCATTTGCGGCTTTAAAGGCTTCTGACATTTTCGAATTACCTTGATTGGTTTCCATCAGCATATAGCTTGGTCCGGAAGAACCACGGGCTTCAAAATTAAGGACCAATCCTATATTTTTAGCCCATAGATGTTGGGTTACGAATAAGGCTGCCCCGTTAAGTCCAACTTCTTCGGCATCGCTGAACAAAATGATAATGTCGTTTTTGTTAGTGGATTTGTTATGTAAAAACGCCCGAACACTTTCTATAATTGTGGCCACGCCCGAAGCATCGTCGCTGGCACCGTGAGAAAACGAATGCGGAGCACTGTCGTAATGCGCCAACAGCAGTAACGCTTTAGAATCCGTAGTGCCTTTAATCTTGGCGATGATATTTTTAGCCTTAACCAAAGTGCCTTTTTCGGTCATGGTAAAGCCTTCTTGTACGGTGGTTTGTAAGCCCAAACTTTGCAGTTCTTTTTGCAGATAATTGGCCACAGCTTTATGATTTTGTGACCCTACAAAATGCGGTTTGGCGGACATGTTCTTAACAATCTCAAGAGCTCTTTTAGTCGAAAATTCGGAGAGTGGCGCTTCTGTGACATCGTAACTTTGCGGCATCATAAAATAGAATATGCCGCTGAGTAGGACTGCCAAAAACAAAAAGCTAAACAGTGATGGTTGGTTGTTTTTCATTGCTGGTTAGTGGTTTGCTTTTTTTCTATTAAGCCATTTTTACACGGCACAAGAAGTAAAATACAAGGTAAATGTACTAAATATCTTTTTTGACCAACACATAAAAATCATTCTCGATGGCCATATAGCCTTGATCATAAATAAAATAGTAGGTATTTCCGTTTTTAGTGGTTCTGATAGTGGTTAAATAATCAAAGTCAAATCCTTTGTTGAGGAGTTTTAATCGGGTTGTTTTTGATTTGCCTTCAGAGTTGAGCTCTGCCAATATTCTGTAATTCCTCCGAAGTTTGTTGTTGGTATTGCGCATGTAATTGTTGCTGTCTTTGTTCATTTTGTTATTGAAGGCATTCCGACAACCGTCACCGCAAAATTTTTTATCTTCTCGGCCTATAATTCTCTCGCCGCATTCTAAACAATTTTTCTCCATATCCTTTCCTTTTAATTATAAAAAGTAGATAAAATCTTATAAGATTAAAACGAATGTACGAAAAATATTTCTATTTGCAAATGGTTACAATTATTTATAGTCGAAAGTAAATGGTAAGAAACCGATTATTTTTTCCTTGCTGTCACAACTTTGCACTGTCGGAATTTAAAACCGGACAATTCAAAATCATCTAATAACAATAACATTAAATTTTAAAAGCCATGAATGCCATGAAAAACAAAGTACAATTAATTGGTCATGTAGGACAAGATCCGGAAGTCAAAGACCTTGAAGGAGGAAAAAAAGTAGCTAATCTTACCTTAGCTACCAATGATTACTACATCAATGACAAGGGTGAAAAAGTTGAAAATACCGAATGGCACAAAGTGGCTGCTTGGGGGAAGATTGCCGAAATCATTGAAAAGTATGTGGTCAAAGGCAAGGAGATTGTTGTGGAAGGAAAACTAACCCACAGAAGCTACGAAGACAAAGACGGGACAAAGCGTTATGTGACCGAAGTAGTTGCGAATGACATTTTGTTGTTAGGTAAATAAAGTGTCTTCTTTTGACTTCCTCATTTCATCTCGGAAATGAGGAAGCTCAAAAGATTTGTTTTTAGAGTTTACCCGTTTTGATTCCCTAAGAAAGGATTCGACTCCCATGATTATTGGTGCAACGTTACTCAAAGAGTTGGTGACTAAAGAATAGGTTTGAATAAAAAAAGCCTTCTAATATTGAAGGCTTTCTATTTTATTGAGCTTTTTAAAAATATCAAACATCGGACATTTTTTGCAGCGTTTGTCTTCTGACTTTTTGTATTTCTCGCAGCACTCCGACTTACAATCGTCTGAAACCAAGAGCGATTTTAGCAGTAGCTTTTTTTGCTTTTTGTCCTTGTCTTTATTTTTTTCTTTTTTACTCACTTTTTCCGATTTAATCAATTTCAGGGTTTGGCATCCAAAGCAACAGAGCTGGTTACAGCCAATTGTTGAATGTCGCGGTCAAACAAATACAATCCGCCACGGTCTTCCCCAATCAAATTGATTTTATCTAAAATGGTTTTGGCTTGTGCTTCTTCTTCAATTTGTTCTGCCACGTACCATTGTAAAAAGTTGTGTGTAGCATAATCTTTTTCGCCTAAAGTAATATGAACCAATTCATTGATAGAGTTAGATACAAACAATTCATGTTGGTACAATTCTTCAAACATTTCTTTGAACGTTCCGAATTCGGTTTTAGGCGCTTTCAATTCGGTGATTTTGGCATGTGAACCTCTTTCGTTCACATACTTTACCAATTTTAACATGTGTTGACGCTCTTCATCAGACTGATTGAACATGAACTGCGCAACACCTTCCAAACCTTGAGCCTCAGCCCAGCAAGCCATGGAAAGGTAAATTTGTGATGATTCCGCTTCTATGCGAATTTGATTGTTTAATGCTGTTTCGATGTTAGTTTTTAGCATAATCTTTTTCTTTTTGGTAAATTTAGAAAAATTATTCGTTCATCAATTCTTGTAGTAACGTTAAAAATTGCCCAACATGATAGCCATCGGCCAATCCGTGATGAACATGTACAGCAATCGCCATTGTTTTTTTGCCATTTTCGTCGGTCATTTTTCCGTAGGATATTTTCGGACAACTGTCGGGCCAAGTAAAACTTCGGGCGTGTGAATAAGATGTAAAATCTATCCAAGGCACGGCCGAAAAGTGAATTAAATTAATTTCGAAATCGCGGGTGATTAATCCGGGAGTGACTTGAATTCGGGCAATCTCTTTTTTGGTAATTTCGGCAAAAGTCGCCAAACTTTCATCAAATTCTACCAATGAAAAGCCAAAAGTTTTGTCGTCTCGTAATATGGTTGCCGAGGCATCGATTCGGTCAAATACAAAGATTTCATCATCAATTATGCGATACCGGAAATTTTCAACGGCATTGACCGCTAACAAGGTTTTATGTAAATAATAAGTAAAAAAAGATACGCCTAATTCTTTTGCCTTTGCATAAGCTTTAGTACAATCTATACGCGCTGTAACACCAAAAAAAGGTTCTTCCATTTGCTTGAAAAAGGCAAAGTGTTCTTTGCGATTCCAAGCGTTCAAGTCTAATTTATGTTTCACTTTAGGATAATAAAAGAGGCAAAACGTCTGTGATTTTTTCCAAAGCTCTAAAGTTTGGATGTTCTACCTTGTGGTTGATTTTTTCGTGTTCCCAAGTGGTGTGAAATGGAATGTGAACGGCATGTCCGCCTATATTCAACACCGGTAACACATCAGATTTTAAGGAGTTGCCAATCATAAAAAACTCCTCAGCTTTGATTTCCAAACGCTTCAATAAGTCTTCATAATCTTTCTCTTTTTTGTCCGACATCACTTCAATATGGTGAAAATAATGGCCCAAACCGGAATTGTGTAATTTTCTTCTTTGGTCTAACAAATCACCTTTGGTGGCGACTACCAATTTGTATTTCCCACTTAAAGCTTGCAAGGTTTCTTCCACGCCGTCAAGCAATTCGATAGGCTTTTGAAGCAATTCTTTACCGTATTCGGTGATCTTTTCCACCACTTCTATCGATATGGTTTTGTTGGAAATACGCATCGCCGCCTCTATCATCGATAAGATATAACCTTTGATGCCGTAACCATAAAGTTCTAAGTTGGCAATTTCGGTTTTAAACAATTCCTGCGACAAACCTTGATGCGACAAATAATCGCTCATCAAAGCGCAAAACTTCTCTTCGGTTTCCTGAAAATAAGGTTCATTGACAAACAAAGTGTCGTCAGCATCAAAAGCGATTACTTTTAGGTTCATATTCGTTTATTTTTTCTAACTAATCAAAGCGCCATTCCCAACACCATCCGCATCAGGATTCACAAAAACCAATTGTCCTTCTTTGTTGTTGGTCATCAAAATCATTCCTTGGCTTTCCACGCCACGTAAGGCTCTTGGCGCTAAATTCACCAACACTGTTACGCGTTTTCCAATCACTTCTTCCGGAGAAAAATGTTCGGCTATACCCGAAACGATAGTGCGAACGTCAATACCCGTATCCACTTTTAAAACCAATAATTTATTGGCTTTCGGCATTTTTTCGGCTTCCAAAATGGTACCGACACGCAAGTCTAATTTTGAAAAATCTTCAAAAGTTGAAGTAGGTTTTTGAGGTTCTACCACTTGGTTCTCCATGATATTGGCTTTTTTAGTAGCTTCGAGTTTGTCTATTTGTTTCTGAATTTCCACATCTTCAATTTGGGCAAACAAAATTTCGGCTTGCCCAATTTGGTGACCGGCTTTGGTCAAGTTCCATTGATCGAATGCCAAATTCCAGTGGTTCAATTGGATGTTCAGCATTTTGCACAACTTTTGCGAAGTAAACGGCAAAAATGGTTCGGATAAAATGGCTAAAGCTGAAGCGATTTGCAAAGCCACATACATTTGGGTTTGCACACGTTCCGGATTGGTTTTTACCATCTTCCAAGGTTCTTCGTCGGCCAAGTATTTGTTGCCTAAACGGGCTACATTCATCAATTCGACTTGCGCTTCTCTGAATCGGTAACGCTCTAAAGAACTGGCAATCACTGCCGGATACGCTTTGAGTTCGGCTAAGGTTTGTTCGTCAACTTCCGTCAGTTCATTCGGAGTCGGTACTATACCATTGTAATATTTGTTGGTCAACACCACTACACGGTTGATAAAGTTTCCGAAAACAGCTGCCAATTCGTTGTTGTTTCTGGCTTGGAAATCTTTCCACGTAAAGTCGTTGTCCTTAGTTTCCGGTGCATTGGCTGTTAAAGCATAACGCAATACGTCTTGCTTGTCCGGAAAATCGATTAAATATTCGTGCAACCAAACCGCCCAGTTTTTGGAAGTTGACAGTTTGTTGCCTTCTAAATTCAGGAATTCGTTCGCCGGCACATTATCGGGTAAAATGAAACTGCCTTCGGCTTTCAACATGGCCGGAAAAATGATACAGTGGAACACGATGTTGTCTTTCCCGATAAAGTGCACTAATTTGGTATCTTCTTTTTTCCAATAATCTTCCCAGTTTTTACCTTCGCGGGCGGCCCATTCTTTGGTGGCCGAGATATAGCCGATAGGCGCATCAAACCACACATAGAGTTTTTTACCTTCAGCACCTTCCACAGGTACGTCGATGCCCCAATCCAAATCGCGGGTAACGGCACGAGGTTTTAAACCATCGTCCAACCACGATTTCACTTGTCCCAACACATTAGCTTTCCAATCTTTTGCATGGTCTTCTAAGATCCACTTTTGCAAAAAGTCTTGGTAACGATCTAACGGTAAAAACCAGTGTTTGGTTTCCTTGATAATAGGAGTTTCTCCCGTGATAGTAGATTTCGGATTAATCAAATCCGTAGCATTTAAAGTAGAACCGCAACGTTCACATTGATCGCCGTAAGCTTCGGGATTTTCGCATTTCGGACAAGTTCCGGTTACAAAACGATCGGCCAAGAATTGCTCGGCTTTGGCATCGTATAATTGCTCGGTCACTTCTTCGATAAAGTCGCCGTTGTCGTATAATTTTTTAAAAAAGGCAGAAGCCGTTTCGTGGTGAATTTTAGCGGAAGTTCTGGAATAGTTGTCAAAAGAAATTCCGAAATCTTCGAATGATTTTTTGATAATGGCGTTGTATTTGTCGATGACTTCTTGCGGTGTAATGCCTTCTTTTTTGGCTTTCATGGAAATGGCCACACCGTGTTCATCGCTACCGCAAATAAAGGCTACATCTTTTCCTTGTAATCGCAAATAACGCGCATAAATATCGGATGGAACGTAAACGCCTGCCAAATGTCCGATGTGAATCGGACCATTCGTATACGGCAATGCTGCCGTAATAGTATATCTTTTTGGATTTTCTAACATATTCAGATAAATAGACTGCAAAAATAACTTTTTAGCCACGAAATCCCGAATTAATTTTGGGATTTGTTTACTTTTGGGATAGCCAATTTACAATCCTTTTCGATTCATGCGAATCCTTTTAATTTTTGTTTCACTAATTACTTTTTCTTCTTATTCCCAAAGCAAGATGATTACACCACCATATCTCCAAAAAGGCGACACTGTTGCTATCGTTTCTACCGCGCGAAAAAACTTAGATGACAATTTGAAACCGACCATTGATATGCTGGAAGGTTGGGGTTTGAAGGTTAAAATAGGCAATACTATCGGGTTGGATTATTTCCAATTGGCCGGAACCGATGACCAACGTGCGGCCGATTTTCAGGAGCAAATGGACAACCCGAACATCAAAGCCATTTGGTGCGTTCGCGGCGGTTACGGTACGGTGAAAATCATCGATAAATTGGATTTTACCAAATTCAAAAAAAACCCGAAATGGATTATCGGTTTTAGCGATGTAACGGTGTTGCACAGTCATTTGAACCGTATGGGCATCGAATCTTTGCATGCTATTATGCCGGTGAGTGTGGCTCGAGCAACCGATGAGGCCAAGAATTCGCTTTGTACGGCACTGTTCGGTGAAAAATTGCAATACACTTTAGACTGTGATGCGCTCAATCATACCGGAAAAGCCAAAGGCGAATTGGTAGGTGGGAATTTGTCGATTTTGTACAGTTTGTTGGGCTCGGAATCGGCGATTGATTGCCATGATAAAATTTTGTTTATAGAAGATTTAGACGAATATTTATACCACGTCGACCGCATGATGATGAACCTTAAGCGCAACGGTTGTTTGAGCAGTTTGAAAGGGATTATTGTGGGCGGCATGACCGAAATGAAAGACAACGAAATCCCATGGGGCAGAAATGCATTAGAGATTATTGAAGATACCGTGAAAGGACTAAACATTCCCATCATTTACAATTTTCCGGCCGGACATATTCGAGACAATCGCGCTCTGATTTTCGGGCGACAAATTACAATGGAAGTCACGCCTGAAACGAGTAAAGTGGTATTTGAATAGACAACTAAGACTTATCAGATGGTTAGATTATTCATTAATCTAAGCAGTCTAATAATCTAACAATCTAAAAATGGCAGAACACAACGAACTCGGAAAGTTAGGCGAAGAATTGGCTGTGGAGTTTCTGCAGCAAAACGGCTATACCATTTTAGAAACCAATTGGACTTTTCAAAAAGCCGAAATTGACATTATTGCACAAATCGGTAACACTTTAGCTGTGGTGGAAGTCAAAACGCGCTCTTCCATCGAATTCGGTTTGCCGCAGGATTTTGTCAAACCTAAGAAAATCCAATTGCTGGTTAAAGCCGTAAATGAATATGTAACGAGTAACGATTTAGACGTTGCCATTCGCTTTGATATTATTGCCATCTGCAAGGAAGAAAATAATTATAAAATCGACCATATTCCGGATGCCTTTTATCATTTTTGATAAGAATTTCTGAAAAAAAGGGTTAAAAATTGATTTTATCCTGAATTTCAATAACTTTACTCCAAAAATTACTGCTATGAAAAGAATCCTACTATTCATCTTATTCTTGAATTGTGCTTTGCTCCCGGCACAAAACAGAATCGCGCAACAAGTGTCTGAGTTGCAAAAACGCGGTGCCGACTTTAAACCGTTTACAGTTTTACAAACTAAAACGAACCAACAAGACGCCCAAGTCAGTCAAGTGGTGAACGACGCGACTTTAGCTACAGTTGATTTGTCTAAAGTGAATGAAATTGCCCAAAACCAATACGAAGCGCTAAAGCTTCAAATTCCTTATCAAGGACAAAACATCGAAGTTTTGTTGTACAAGGTCACTCTTTTTACAGAAGATTTTAGTTTGGATACCGATAAGGCAAAAAACGTGTTTTATCAAAAAGGCGCTTACTATCGCGGGATTGTAAATGGCGATGTGAATTCGGTGGCTTCTTTTAATTTCTTTAATGGCGAATTCAACGGTATTCTTTCCGGGGAATCATGGGGAAATTTGGTAGTGGGTAAATTACAACAACCCAACAATCAAATCGATTATATAGTATATTCTGATGCCAAAATGAAAGTGGCCAACGATTGGGATTGTTATACCAAAGAAGAAGGTTACGAAATCTCACAATCAGATAACATTACAGGCAGAGAAACCAATACCGTAAAATGTGTTACCTTTTATTTTGAGGTCGATTTTAATTTGTACACCCAAAACGGCAGTAATGTGACCACGGCTACCAATTGGATGACTTCGGTGTACAATAATGTACAAACACTGTTTACCAATGATGGTATCACCACGGCCTTGAAATCGGTTTTTGTATGGACGACTGCCGATCCTTATGTGAGTATGCCATCGGGTTCAACCTCCGGAGATTATTTGGGGACTTTTGCGCAAAACAGACCGGTTTTTAATGGCGATGTTGGGATGTTAGTAGGCATAGATCCGGGAGGATTAGGCGGAGTAGCCTATCTGAATTCTATCTGCGGACAATCTAATTATGCGTATTCAGACGTCAATTTTAATTATTCAGCAGTGCCTACTTATTCTTGGACAGTACAAGTGATTACCCACGAATTCGGACATTCCTTAGGTTCGCCACATACGCACGGTTGTGCTTGGAACGGCAACAATACAGCCATTGACGGTTGCGGTCAACAAGCCGGTTACAGTGAGGGAACCTGCGCTCAAGGGCCTATTCCGTCTACCACTGTAAAAGGAACGATTATGAGTTATTGCCATTTGATTTCAGGTGTCGGCATCAACCTAGCCAACGGATTCGGGCCGCAGCCTTCCGCATTAATAGCAAGTACAGTAGACGCCAAAAGTTGTTTGAGTACCGATTGTATCAACACTTGTATTAATACTGTTGTTGAAATTCAGATTAACAATATTACCCAAACCTCTGCAGTTATCACATGGAATGATTTGGATCCAACGAGAACAACTTGGCAAATTTCTGTAACGTCCATTACAGCTGCTTCGTCTTGGCAAACGGTTACCGGAAATTCCTATACTGTGACTAACCTATTGCCTAACCGCTATTATGAAGTGCGATTGAGACCAATTTGTACCGCTATAACACCAACGTTTGAGAAGAAAATATTTGCTACTGAAGGCAACTATTGCGGCGGCATGGTATTTACGGATTCGGGCGGAGCATCAGGACAGCATACAAACATGGAGTCATTTGTTAGAACCATGATTCCTAACCAACCGAACCAAGCGTTGATGGCAACCTTTACCAGTTTTGAATTGGAGTTGGATTACGATTATTTGTATATCTATGACGGACCGGATACTACTTATCCTGAATTTTTAGCCGGAGGTTATACCGGAACCAATTCACCGGGCACTGTAGTTTCTACCGCAGCGGATGGTTCTTTAACTTTCCGATTCTATTCGGATCAATACGTAACGGCTCCGGGTTGGATAGCCAATATTTCCTGTATCCAATCGTTAGGTGTGGCAGGGAATGATTTTATAGATTACAGTTATTATCCGAATCCAACCAATGGCATTGTGTCTATTAAATCGAAAGATGCTATTCAAGAAGTTATGGTATACAATGTTCAAGGACAATTGTTGTTACAACAAAAAGGCAACGAGTTGGCTACGGAAGTCGATTTGTCTACTTTCTCTAAAGGCACGTATTTCTTCAAGTTGAAGATTAACGATAGAGAAACCAATTTCAAGATTTTGAAGATGTAGGTTGAGAGTGAACCATATAAGGTCATATAAACAGAAGGCGTTCACTATTAGTGAACGCCTTCTTTACTTCTGTTTTATTATTATGAATGTAACGAATTATTGAGCCATCAATTCCATGAACTCCAGTGCTCGGGATATGGATTTAACATTGTCAAATGTCAGCAACAATCGCAAACCGTTTTTGGTTTCTTTCTCTTTCATTTTACAGAGGTTTCCATGCAGTTGTACAAATCGCAATACTTTTGAAAATTGTCTTGAATTGTAATAATCCGATTGTTGGTCGGAGACAAAATAGCCAATCAACTTGCCTTGTTTCATCACAATCTTTTCAATACCCATGTGCGTGGCAATCCATTTGATGCGAATGCTGTTCAACAAAGCCTTAGCTTCTTTTGGTAATGGACCAAATCGGTCGATGAGCTTAGTTTCAAAAGCCTGCAGTTCTTCCTCGGTTTTAAGGTTACCCAATTCGTTGTACAAATTCAAACGTTCTGAAATATTATTGATGTACTCATCAGGGAACAACAACTCGAAATCGGTGTCAATTTGCAACTCTTTGACGTATTCTTTGGTGTCGATATCGCTCTCGGATTCGTATAATTCTTTGAATTCGTTTTCTTTTAATTCTTCTATGGCTTCGTTCATGATTTTTTGGTAAGTTTCGAAACCAATTTCATTGATAAAACCGCTTTGTTCGCCGCCCAATAAATCGCCGGCGCCGCGAATCTCCAAATCTTTCATTGCAATGTTAAAACCGCTGCCCAATTCGCTGAACTGCTCCAAGGCCTGTATGCGTTTGCGCGCATCTTCTGTCATGGCGGAATAAGGCGGACAAATGAAATAACAAAACGCTTTTTTATTGCTTCGGCCTACGCGACCACGCATTTGATGCAAGTCGGATAACCCGAAGTTGTTGGCGTTGTTGATGAAAATCGTATTCGCGTTCGGCACATCCAAACCACTTTCAATAATGGTTGTCGCTACTAAAACATCAAAATCACCATTCATAAAGCCAAGCATCAGTTCTTCTAATTTGCTGCCTTCCATTTGACCGTGGCCTATGCCTACGCGTGCATCGGGTACGAGTCGCTGAATCATGCCGGCTATTTCTTTGATATTTTCAATGCGGTTGTTGATGAAAAACACTTGACCGTTGCGTTGGATTTCATACGAAATGGCATCGCGAATCAACTCTTCGTTGAAGCCAACTACTTGCGATTCGATAGGATAACGATTTGGCGGCGGTGTAGTGATTACGGATAAATCGCGCGCTGCCATCAACGAAAATTGTAATGTTCTCGGGATAGGCGTTGCCGTTAAGGTTAAGGTATCTACGTTGGCCGCTATGGTTTTGAGTTTGTCTTTTACGTTTACGCCGAACTTTTGCTCTTCATCTACAATCAGCAAACCCAAATCTTTGAATTGGACGTTTTTGTTCACCAATTGGTGCGTTCCGATGATGATATCCAATTTACCCGAAGCCAAATCTTCCAGGGTTTGGGCTTTTTGTTTGGCCGTTCGGAAACGGTTGAGGTAACCAATTTTGACCGGCATGTCTTTCAAACGTTCGCTGAATGTTCGGTAATGTTGGTACGCTAAAATGGTAGTTGGCACCAAAACGGCGACTTGCTTGCTGTTGTCGACAGCTTTAAAAGCAGCACGAATGGCGACTTCCGTTTTCCCAAAACCTACGTCGCCACAAACCAATCGGTCCATCGGACGGTCTTTTTCCATGTCGGCTTTGACGTCTTGGGTAGCCGTAATTTGGTCCGGTGTATCTTCGTAAATAAACGAACTTTCTAATTCTTTTTGCAAATAACTGTCGGGCGCAAAAGCAAATCCTTTTTCCAAGCGGCGTTTAGCATACAACTGAATTAAGTTGAACGCAATGTGTTTGACACGCGCTTTGGTTTTTTGCTTTAAGGCTTTCCAAGCGTTTGAACCGAGTTTGTATATCTTGGGTGGCGTGCCGTCTTTGCCGTTGTATTTCGAAATTTTATGGAGCGAGTGGATGCTAACGTAAACAATATCATTGTCGGCATATACTAGTTTGATAGCTTCTTGGGTTTTGCCTTCGACTTGTATTTTTTGCAAACCGCCAAACTTCCCGATACCGTGATCGATATGCGTCACATAATCGCCTACGGACAACGAATTCAGTTCTTTTAAGGTAATGGTTTGCTTTTTGGAATAGCCGTTTTTGATGCTGAATTTGTGGTAGCGTTCAAAAATTTGATGATCGGTATAGCAAGCCACTTGGTTTTCCTCGTCGATGAATCCTTGGTATAACGAAGCTACCACCGTATGGTATTGCTTGCGGATGTCTTCGTGATTCTCTTCATCTATCGATTCAAAAATATCGTGGAAACGGTTGGCCTGCGCTTCATTGGCACAATATAAATAATTGGTATAACCGTGGAAATGGTTATCGCTTAAATTGTTGAGCAACAAATCGAATTGTTTGTTGAACGACGGTTGCGGCTGAATGTGAAACTCGAACGTTTTGGTGGTTTTAAACAGCGGTTTGTTCGATAATTCGATTAGGGAAAAATCCAATGCCTTGCGTAAAAAGCCTTCTTGATTTAGGAACAAATGTTCCGGCGATGCGTGTTTGACGTCTTTAGAAAGTTTGTCGAAAGTCTCGATGGCTTTCCCGAAAAGTTTGTCGAGTTGCGAAGTCAGAAACTCAGTTTTTTCAATGCACAACACTGTTTTATCACTGATGTATTCCAAGAAACTTTCGCGGTTTTCTTGGATGAATTTATTTTCTAAATTCGGAATGATGGTAATCTTGTTTTGCTTTTCCACCGAGAGTTGGCTTTCCACATCGAAGGTTCGGATGCTGTCGACTTCATTGCCGAAAAACTCAATGCGATACGGATTGTCATTGGAAAATGAAAACACATCTAAAATGCCGCCACGAACAGAAAACTCGCCCGGTTCGGTGATAAAATCCACGCGCTTGAATTCGTATTCAAACAATACTTCGTTGATGAAATCGATGGAAACATTATCGCCTACCGCTACTTTCAACGTGTTTTTGTCGAGTTCTTTTCGCGTCACCACTTTTTCAAAAAGCGCTTCGGGATAGGTGACAATGACGGCCGGTTTTTTGCGCGAATTGATGCGGTTGAGCACCTCGGAGCGCAGCAAAACATTGGCGTTGTCGGTTTCTTCAATTTGGTACGGACGGCGGTAGGAACTTGGGTAAAACAGTACGTCATTGGCGCCTATCATTTGTTCCAAATCGTTCAAATAATAAGCGGCTTCTTCCTTTTCGTTAAAGATGAGTAGATATGGCTTTTCACTGTTTTTGAAGAGCGAATAAAAAACAAAAGAAAAAGACGAACCCAATAGACCTTTGAGCTGTATTTTGGCTAAAGGCTGTTCTAAATTTTCCGCAATTTGCTTGACTTTCGGCGAATGCAGGTAACGGTTGTATAAAGCGTTTTGACTCAAAACTTAGGGTAAAGATTTTACTTTAGGTGAACTGGGAATGGCTCTGGTGGTATCGAGCATTTGCAGCATGTCGC
Source organism: Flavobacterium cheonhonense (assembly GCF_035671315.1). Taxonomy (NCBI): domain Bacteria; kingdom Pseudomonadati; phylum Bacteroidota; class Flavobacteriia; order Flavobacteriales; family Flavobacteriaceae; genus Flavobacterium; species Flavobacterium cheonhonense. The sequence continues at coordinate 446,571 of NZ_JAXAVY010000001.1, read as the reverse complement.
TTTCGCCTTCCTCCATTTTAATCTGACTTTTACGGGTAATTTCTTCTAGTTGAAATTGTAAAGCATTCACTTCGGTATTGATGCTTGGAATTAATTCCACAATTTTTTGATCCGGGATTTGTTGCAGGTTGATGTATAAGTTCACCGCATTGATTTTGGTGGTAATGGCGGCAATTCGGCTTTTTACTTCCGGTGTGTTGTAAGCCATCGGGATATTGTTGTTAAGCTCTAAAGCCCTTTTGGATAAGGTTTTGGCTTTTTGTTTGAAAGCACCGATACTGCTTTTTGGTTTTTGCCCTAACTCGGTTAAAAACATACGCCATTCCGCCCAATTGCTGGTTAACGAACCGGCTGTTTGGGTAACGGTTTGCGCATTAAAACGCCATCCCTGATTGATGCTGTTGAAAATAGCTTCTTGTTTTTTAGCTTCTTTTTCTTGTTCTAAGATTCGGATTTTCGGGTCTTCTTGACAAGACACGAGCGTTAGCGTACTCACGAAGCAAAACAAAAGCAGAGAGCGCATTGCAAAACGCAACAAATTGATTTTCATTGACCTTACTTTTTTACATCACAAAGGTACAAAGGTAAAAGGAAACATGGTAAAGATGTAGTTAAAGCAAAGGTAATTTTTTAAGACTTTTCCATTTACGAAAACGTTATATTTGTAGCAATACTCGTATGGTCTTTTCCGATGGCGAGTTTTTGCTTAAAACACACAACATGAATACAAAAATTTTAATCATTGGTGCCTGTGGTCAGATTGGGACCGAACTTACCAAAAAACTCAGAAGTATTTACGGCGTTGATAATGTAGTGGCTTCCGATATCAGAAAGCTGAATATTGACATTGTTAACGAAGGGATTTTTGAAGTAGTCAATGCTTTAGATTACAATCAGATTGAGCATTTAATCGAGCAATACCACATTACCGATGTGTATTTGATGGCGGCGTTACTATCAGCAACTGCCGAAAAAAATCCCGCTTTTGCTTGGGATTTGAACATGAATTCGCTTTTCCACGTATTGAATTTGGCCAAAGCCGGTAAAATCAAAAAGATATTCTGGCCTTCGAGTATAGCGGTTTTCGGACCTACAACACCGCGCATCAATACCCCTCAATATACTATTATGGAGCCGACCACTGTGTACGGCATCAGCAAGCAAACCGGCGAGCGTTGGTGTGAATATTACCATAATATTTATGGCGTTGATGTGCGCAGTATTCGTTATCCGGGCTTGATCAGTTGGTCAACAGAACCGGGCGGCGGTACAACCGATTATGCCGTTGATATCTACCACAAAGCTTTGAAAGACAGCAAATACGAATGTTTCCTATCCGAAGATACTGCCTTGCCGATGATGTATATGGACGATGCCATACGCGCTACGGTTGAAATCATGCAAGCACCGGCTGAAAGTGTTAAAATTCGTTCGTCTTACAATCTGGCAGGCGTGAGTTTTACGCCGAAAGAAATTGCGGCTGAAATTAAAAACCACATACCGGATTTTACCATTTCCTATAAACCCGATTACCGTCAGAAGATTGCCGACAGTTGGCCGGCTTCTATAGACGACAGTTGTGCGCAACAGGATTGGCAATGGAAGCACCAATACGATTTGGCTTCGATGACGGTTGAAATGTTAGATAACCTAAAATAAAAAAACGCTACTCTTACGGGTAGCGTTTTTCGTTGCATGGAGTGGTATTTGAGGTTTTACTGAACAATAGGATCGCGCAAAGATTCTAAAACCGCTACGATATCGGTGTACAATTCGGTGTTAGCCGCTACACCGTTTTGCTGGGCAGCTGCGCCAACATAGCCTACGAATTTAGTATAGTCGGCATTGGTAGAAGTGGTTCCCATTCTTGGATTCAACGACGGATTGTGTGCCGTTACCATATCCAAACCGGAATAGGTGTTTACTGCATTCGTTCCGCCGGTATTGAACGAGAAGAAATCGGTTAAGTTATCCACCAAGATGGCTAAGTTGGTCGTGTTTCCGGCACCTACTTCACCTAAAATCGGAGCAAAGTGTGCGCCTAAATTTCCTGAAGCATTGGCTTGCACATCGGCTACAATTAAACCTACCGTAGTGTTCACTACTTTGCGGTAACTTAAACGACCTTGTTCAATCATTTGTCCCGGATTGTCGGGATCGGCAACCATAGTAGTACCACCTAATCTTTCATAGATAGAAGGCGCTGGAGCGGGTGAATCATCGTCTTTACTGCAAGAAGTAAAGGCTACAGCTCCGAAGGCTAAGGCCAATAAGGCCCAATTTGAAAACTTTTTCATAACGTTATATTTAGAGGATTAATTAAAGATTCCTTGGATGAATTGGCTGAATTTATATTTATAACTGTCTTTTTTCATCACCGGGCAAACTTGCTTTTGGGCTAAATTGGCTGGAAGCAAAAAGCGTTCGGCTTTGTAGTTGCCTTTGGTCATCAGTTCGTCGTAGATTTTTTTAGAATCGGCGATGTTGTTGTCGTGGAAATACACCACTACGTTTCGCTTAACGATGATCTCGCTTTTCACGCCCTTGATTTCGTGTAGCTTCTTTTGAATATCGATACTACTAATTGAATCAAAGGGTTTGTCAAAGTCGATGCGGCTGATTTGAATGTTGGCATTTTCTACCGGTTTGATGCTGGCAATGTGGTAAACCAAAATACCGAAAAGCATTAGGGCTATCCCCAACAGACTCAGCACTACTTTTTTTACAGTTTGGTTGATTTTCATGTCGATTTGTTGTTGTGGTTTTAAGCATTTACGAGAACCAAGACGATTTGGTTTTTAAATGGCTAAAAAATCGAAAAGCGCTATCTGAATTCAAACAGCGCTTTTCTTTAAACAAAAACAAAACTAACCTAATGCCTTGGGACTATTGTGTAAGAATGAGTAGCGTTAAGCGGGAGCAAAAAGGGCAAAGCCATAAGCCAACACAACCAGCAACACCAATACAATAATCAGAATGCGGCCGAGCCAGTTGGGTGTTTTTTTGAGGAGTTCCATAGGTAAAAGCATTCGTTTCTTTTTTCATGTACGAAAAAAGAAAGCCTATGGATTTTGGAAAGAAAAAATCAGTTCTTTTTTTCTTTCAAAGTGATGATGAGTTGGTTTTCCAGCGGCGACTTGATTTCGACTACTTTGTCAACGTTGTCATTCGGCACCGTCATTGAAAGCACGTAGTGTTTGATTTTCCATTGGCCGTTCCTAAAAACCAATACGCCTGAACCGCGACAAATTTTCATTTGAGTATCTAATAACTCGTCAAACCAAACGGTTTTTTGGTCTTCGCTAACGTAAATATTGCGTTCCAAAGCTTTAAAGTTCCAAGCTTTTCCGCGGTCGAAATACGGTTTCGCGAAAGCCTGAAAAGCCTTTTTGTTCCAGTTTTCCGTGGCATCGGTCCCTATAAAAATACCGTCATCTGCGATGGCCTCAAAATAATTTTGAAAGTTCGCTTCGGCGGCCGCTTTGTGCCAATTGTCTAATATGACTTCGATTTTTTTCTTGACATCGGCAGGAGTTTCGGTTTTTGAACTTTGCCCAAACGCAACCAGACTAATGAGTAATAGTAGCCCTAAACAGTATCTTTTCATAGTGTTACAATGTGGATTCGACAAGTAAATATAAGCGTTCCATTAGTTAGTAGCGATTAGTTTTTGTATTTTTATGAAAAATAATTTTGCCCCGTATGAAAAAAAGAGAGTGGTTTATCGGGCTGGTCTTGCTGGTGTTGCTCGGATTTTCTCTGACGAGTTGGTATTGTGCCCATAAAGAAGCGGCAGATAAAACCGATGCGATAACGGAGCGTAAATTTCACTTTGAAGAAGTTTCCTTGTCGTTTGACAGCACTGCCGTTACTGCTTTTTACGCCAAGTACCCGAAGCTGGTTTTGTACCAAAAGCAAGCGGTTGATTTGTACCGCAAAAACCAATTTACCTATCTGTGGTACGACAAAAAAGGGCGCAAAGAAACGGCAGAAGTCATCTACAACAAAATGAATAATTTGGTTGAAGAAGGCGTTCAGGCGAAAGTGCCTTACAAGGAAATTTTAGATGGGATATTTCCCAAAACCAACACCAAACCCAATGTTGAGGTAGAATTGTTCCTGACCAACTACTATTTTTATTACACCAATAAAGTACTGCAAGGGATAGACAATACCAAAGTGGAAGAGTTGGGTTGGTATTTACCGCGAAAGAAATTGTCTTACGGCCAGTATCTGGATTCTTTGTTGATAGATCCTAAACTGATAGACAACAATGCCAAGTTAATAGGACAATATTACAAGCTGAAAGACGTTTTACAGCGCTACAGAACAATCGAAAAAAACGGCGGTTGGGAGACCATAGTCACGCCTGCCGACTTCAAGCAATTGAAGCCCGGAGATAGTTCGGATTTGGTGGTTCAAATCAGAAAAAGATTGTTTTTAACCAATGATATTGCGGTAGATTCTAAGCGTGCTGTTTATGACGAATCGCTGCAAGAAGCCATTTTGAAGTACAAAAAGCGCAATGGTTTTTCGGAAGACAAAATCATCCTGCCGAAACATATTTCGGAAATGAATGTGTCCATCAGTGACCGCATCAAAACGATTATGGTGAACATGGAACGCTGCCGTTGGATATCGACCGATTTGACCAAGGCAAAGGCATTTATCGTAGTGAATATTCCGTCTTATCGTCTGACTTTTTTTAAAGACGGAAAAGCCGCTTTGGTCTCCAATGTAGTAGTAGGAACGGCGCTCAATGAAACCGTAATTTTCAGCGGGATGATGAGTTATGTGGTATTTAGTCCGTATTGGAATGTGCCGAAAAGCATTCGTGATAAAGAGATTCTTCCGGCCATCAAGAAGAACAAGGATTATTTAGCCAAACACAATATGGAATGGAACGGCAACAACATCCGTCAGAAACCCGGACCGAATAATTCGTTGGGTTTGGTTAAGTTTTTATTTCCCAATTCCAATAATATTTATTTGCACGACACACCGGCTAAGAATTTGTTCAGTCAGGAAAAAAGAGCCTTTAGTCATGGTTGTATTCGAGTACAAAAACCAAAGGAATTGGCCCAATTGATTTTGCAAGACGATCCGAATTGGAATCCCGAAAAAATAGACGCAGCCATGAACGGCGGCAAAGAAAAATGGTACACCTTAAAAAATAAAATCCCGGTGTACATAGGTTACTTTACCGCTTGGGTTGACGATGATGGGTTGGTGAATTTCCACAAAGACATTTACGGGCGTGATAATGCGTTGGCCAATTTGTTGTTGGAGGAGTAAGGGAAAAGTTAAGAGGGATAAGGGAAAAGTAAAATATATTCAATCCGAGGATTGATACCCGCAACCCACAACCTTAAACCCGCAACTTAACTTAAAACTTTTCCCCGTGCTGTGACAAGTCTAATCCCATATTTTCCGATTCTTCCGACACTCGGATTGGAATTAGGGCATTGGTAATTTTGAACAGTAAATAGGCGCCGCCAAAAGTAACTACAGAGACCAGAACTAAGGCCATCATATGGTGACCGAAAACACTCCAGCCTCCATATAACAAACTCGCATTTTCTCCTTTGGCAAAAATGGCTGTAAGGATCATTCCCATAATACCGCCTACACCATGACAAGCGAATACGTCGAGGGTGTCGTCAATTTGTTTTAGTTTTTTCCAGTACATCATTTTATTGGAGACAATGGCGCCTATGAATCCGAAAAAGATACTTTGCGGAATGCTTACATAACCGGCAGAAGGCGTAATGACTACCAATCCTACTACCGCACCGATACAAGCGCCTAAAGCAGACACTTTACGGCCGTTCATTCGGTCGAAAAATACCCAAGTCAACATAGCAGAAGCGGAGCAAATGGTGGTGGTCGCAAAAGCCATAGCGGCAGTCGCATTAGCTGCTAAGGCCGAACCCGCATTGAATCCGAACCAACCAAACCACAACATACCGGTGCCTAACAATACAAACGGGATGTTGGTGGGAATGTGTTCGCTGTTTTTTCTTTTTCCCAAGACTAAAACACCGGCCAAGGCCGCAAAACCGGCACTCATGTGAACGACCGTTCCTCCTGCAAAATCCTTTACACCGAAATAGCTGCCCAAGAGACCGTTGGGATGCCAAATCATGTGGCATAAAGGCGCGTAAATACAAAGGGTGAACAAACAAATAAAGAGCAAAAAGGAAATGAAACGGATGCGTTCGGCAAGGGCGCCGGTGATGATGGCCGGGGTGATAACCGCAAACTTCATTTGGAATAAAGCAAATAAAATAAAAGGGATAGAGGAAGCCATACTGCTGTGCGGATTCATGGCCACATGGCTAAAGAAAGCAAACTCGAACGGATTGCCGATAATGCCGTAATGAGTGCCGTTGATGGTTGGGCCAATGGGGCTTCCGAACGACATGGAAAAAGCCACAACCACCCAAAGCAGGCTAACCACGCCTAAACAGATGAAGCTTTTGAGCATGGTGGAAATCACATTTTTTTTGCCCACCATACCGCCATAGAAAAAAGACAGCCCCGGCGTCATTAACAACACCAAGCACGAAGCCGTTAACAACCAAGCCACATCGGCATAATTAATAGTATCGACGGCATTAAAGGTTTTGAGATTGTCGGTAGCTTTTTCGGGCCAAAATAAACCGGCAAATGCTACTGCTGAAACCAGCAAAAAGGCAAAAATCCAACGCTTTTCTATTTTCATAATTTCTTTATTAACCCATTTTAATTTAGGGTAAAATTATAAAAGTTAGTTTAAAAATAATATATAACACTATAAAAAATAGGGGTATTGTTAAATTTTTGTATTTAATATAATATTTCAACCCTAAAAACCGCTATTATTTTAATAGTTGAATTTTTTGGACTTAAAATTGAAAAACCTTCAAGTAAAATGAGGTGAATACCCATTCAAATTTCGAGAGTATCACAAACAATCATTCGTCTACAGTTAAAGTCATTTGGTCTAACTAAAAATGCAGTTGGGCGAATTTATATTCTAAAATCAAGTATTCTTGGTAACATTGTGACTAACAAAAAAACACAAACTAGGAATTATATTTTATGAATCAAGATGTACTCATCATAGCATCGTCTAAAATAGTTCCAACAGTTGGTCGGTTTTTCTTTCATACCGGAAACCGACCAACAATTGTTTGTAAACAAATTATTCATCATAACCGGAGTGAGACCTACATTAAGTCTCATAACACTTTCCCCACAAATACCAACCAAGTGTTAACCAGCACTTCTGCGCCTATACCAGTTAATACCAATACCACAATTCATTCCCCGACCTTATTTAATTCCTCCTTCATATTTCATTCCCTTCTTGAAGGAGGAAAGGTCAAAAACATTAACCTAGGCAGAAGTGCTACTCATTCCGGACGTTGTATCTTGTTGAAAACAACAATGAGTACTTTAAAAATGGTAAGTTAAACCATTAACCAAAGTCACGGGTTAGTGATGATTTTTAGTAGAGTAATGTGATTTTTTTAGTTAGGTCCCCGCAATATTTATTGGGCGTTGCGGGGACTATTTTTTTACGGTTGTTTTTTGAATTGCTTTTAAGTCGGCACTCTTAAGGTTTGCTGCTGCAGCGGTGTAACCCAAGTAAATGATTTCTCCGGTTTGGGCGTTGGTCACGGTTACAAATTTCTCGCTAGGGGTTTTTATGTACAACAAGTAATAAAACGGGGCAGTACTGTTTACAATTTTCTCATTGAGTTCAGCTATGGAGAGCACTTTATAGGCTAAGGTATAGCCATCGAAGATTTCTTTTTCGGGGTATTTTTTGCTTTCGTCGTCGGAGTTTTTGCCGAATTTGGTCAGCACATAATCGGGGACAAACAAGGTGCTTCCGGCCATTTTTTGGAGTTCGGTGGTGTTGGCGATTTCGGTTTTGGCACTGCATTCATTGCCTTTTTCCAATAAAGTACAAAGTTGTTGCAGGTAGTTGCTTAGCACACCGGCGCCCCAGTTTTTAAAGTGTCCGGCGGCGTCATATTCCATTTTATACATGGCGCTCGGATTGTTTTGCGCATAGTAATCGGCGAAGAGTTCTACAGTGGCCACTACTATTTTATCGGCTTGATTGAAATGTCTTCTTTTCTTGGGGTCGTAGGTGAATTTTCCGTTGGTGGTCCACAGTTCCAAATACATGCGGGTTTCGGTGGATGCCAAAGTACTGTTGGAGGTAGTCATGTTAGCACCCAGGGTGACAAAGCTGTTGTTGGGGGCGATGTTTTTTTCTACGTCGGTATATTTAATACATTCTACTTTACTGAGTGACCACGCTTTTTTAATAGCTGCTACATACATCGCTGCCGCAGGCGAGGCCGGATCTTTCATGGCGAAGTAGGTAGTGCCTTGTTTGATTTTGGCGATTTCGGCGGTGTTGGTGAGGGTGATTTGGGAGAAAGTAAGCCAAGGCAACAAGCTGAAAGGCAAGACACTGTATATTGGGCATTTTGATTTCATGGGGTAAGGGATTGGTTTAGTGAGGTAAAGTTAACAGAAAAACATTTTTTATAGTATCCCTAAAGGGATTTTGTGTGCTTAGGACCGTCGTTACCGGAATGGCATCCCTAATGGGATGGTAATCTTGAGAGGACGGATTATGATTCTATGTGGTTTGATGAGGTCTTGTAATGGCACACTGATATCACTGATGAGACTGATTATCACAGATTTCTTTGAAGCATTTTATAGTTTTGAGATTGGCTATAATTTGAAAAATGGCACACTGAGGTCACGGATGAGAACGATTATCACTGATTTTTTTGAAGTATTTTATGGTTTTGAGGTTAGCTATAATTTGAAAAATGTTACACTCATATCAAGGATGAGACTGATTGTTGCGGATTTTTTGGTTTTGGAGTTTGGCGTGTAGGATTGGGTATTGACAGTAAATAGGTAAGAACAATGAAATTCCATCGTAGGTTAACTTTCGAGAAAAGGTTAGATAAATCCCGTTAGGGATTTACTGTTGGTAAAGCAGCTATGGTCTATGAACCATATAATCCCGTTAGGGATTAAATGTTTACTATTTTTCTACTACTCGAAAGGATTGACTTCGCCGAATTGAATTCGCGGAGAAACGAGAGGCAAACTGTCACCATTCATGGCTCATCTATAAGGGAGATACGGCGGACCTATATAGGAGGTATATAGGAGAAGACAGTACAAAGTACGAGGTACGAAGTGGGAAGTATGAAGTGGATGTTTTATGTTTGTGTGACAAGGTTATTGGGTTTAATTGCTTTTCTATTTGACATAATGTATGTTTTGATATACTACTCATATACTAAGTAGGGCTTTAGTAGGGAGGAGATATGGGAGAAGTACGAAGTGGGAAGTTTTAGGTTTGTATTACTACAGTGTCGGGGAAGGCTTGTATTATTCTTGAGGTGCTGAAGTTGTATAGTGGTTGTGGTTCGGGTTGTTTTAGGATTTCTTTTATTTCATCGAGGAATTCGGGTTCGGATTTTGGCATAAGTTGGATGGCCAGTTCGAGGATATTGGCTATGTCAATATTAGGATTGCCTACTAAGGGAGAGATATAGGGTGGCTCTGTTAGCATTGCTACGGTGCAGAGTTTCATTAAATCGTTGACAGTTCCGTAAAGGGAGCTGTAACCGCTGAAGTTAAGGGTAACGGTATACCAGTCTTCCTTTTTAGGGTGGTCTTTGAGACCGGTTAATAGCCAATTGGCTTTTTTGCGGAGTTGGTTGATTGGTGTGTTCATGATGTTGAGGGTTATGAGTTATAAGTTATGAGTTGGTCCTTCGGCCCTTCGACCCTTCGACCCTTCGACTGCGCTCAGGGCAGGCAAGCTCAGGGCAGGCGAGCTCAGGGTGACAAGGATGTTTAAGCAGTGTTTTGGGTTAATGAGGTTGGTGGGATTAGGCAATAGTTTTCGAGCAGGATTTCATCTTCTTGCGGTTGTGAGGGGTTTAGGAGTTGTTGGCGGATGGTATCCAGTAGTTCGGCTTCTTCGTAGGGGATTAGGTCGAGGATGATGCCCAGTACGCCGCTGATGTTGGTGGCGGGTTCGGGGATGCGGGAGGAGCTTGTTTCTCCTTCGAGGGCTAGCATGCATACTTTGACGATATCGGCCATCAAAAACATCACATCCGAATAGCCGGAGAGGTTGAGTTGGAGGGTGTCGAGTCCTTTTTTGGGATTTTGGGATTCGAGTAGGGCGAAGTGCTTGGCGGCTAGTTCGCGGAGGGGTTGTGGGAGGTGGGTGAGTGTTTTCATTTTTAAGGGATTAGGGATTAGGGAAAAGGGATAAGTTTGTTTGGTTTAAAGTTGCGGGTTTCGGTTCCCGCCTTCGCGGGAATGACAGCGGGAATGACAAGTTATGATAGTAGTGGCTTGGTTGAGGAAATCTTGGGTGGCGGTTAGGAGGTAGATGAAATCTTCTTCGGGTGCGTTGAGGTGTAGCCTGTGGTTAAGCAAAGATGGCGGAGCACATAGACAATTGAAACGGTAGCGATCCGCCATTGTTTTAGGGTTGAATGCAGCTGGCAGTGGGTTCCCGCCTTCGCGGGAATGACAATTGGGGTCTGACAAAGTGCAGTAGTTGCACAGTTGGAGCAGGTGTTTTAGACCGAACTCGTTGGGGGTGTAGTGCAGTAGGACTCTGATGAGGCCGAGGGCGATTTGGGTACAGGCGGTGTTGAGCAGTGCTATTTTGCAAAGCTCTACGCCTTGTTGGGGGTTTTCTTTGGCGGCTTGGATGTTGAAGAGAGCCACGGCTTGGCATTTGAGCCAGAAGGCCGTGTCCTCTTCTTGGTTTAACGGTGGTATAGTATTGGCGACGAGGTAAGGCGGATCCTCTTTGTCTAAGCACAGGCGGTGCCCAAAGCGTAGGGCTTGGTTGAAGAAGCGGATTTGGTGGGGATGTTTGGTGGCGAGGTCTGTAGGCTTGTGGAGTAGGACGGTAGCGGTTATGGTTTTGCCGGATAGTTCATGAATACTGTTGGCCATGATAGCGCCTGTAGCGGGGATTTGCTTGGCGGTTATGACCAACAGGTAAAAATGATGAACGGCCCAATTGGCTGTTTTTGAAAGTTGCTCGATTATGATATTGCTGTTGTGGTGTCCTAAGATATACACAGTGCATGGCTCGTAGCGCATGCAACAGTTTTCTAAAATTTCTAATACGGGTTGCTGAGGGAGGTTTAACTGTTTCATGGTGTTGGAATTTTGACGCAAGTTACTAAGCCTTAACCCTGTACCGAACCAGAATGGCTTGTATGCTACCAATGGCTTTGGTATTTTACGCTCCCTTTTGGCATAGTATTTTTACTAAATTGCATACTTAAAGGGCGCTAATTAACCTAACTTTAAACCTTACAGTTTACAAGTAATAATTGTTAAAATATTTCGAATGTTTTGTTTGTTTCGTTTATTTCGTTTAAATTAGCTTACCTAAAACACATTATGAAAACTTTGAACGAACTAAAAAAGCCCTCTAAAACTGAGCAACGTGTTGCTATGGCTTCGTATGCCACCTTGACTGCTGCCATTGAACATATTAGTGCAGAGCAAACGGAGATAGAAATAGAGGAGACCAACGACAAAATAGTTATCCCTTCGAGAGCTTTGAAGCTATTGGGGGATATATTAAAAGCTATGGGGCAAGGGAAACCTATTTCGATAGTTCCTATAGCTACGGAAGTTACTACCCAAAAGGCTGCTGAGTTATTGGGTTGTTCCCGACCTCATTTGGTAAAACTGATAGAGGAAGGTAAAATACCATTTGTAAAAGTGGGTAAACATCGTCGTTTGAAATTTGAAGATGTTATGAATTATAAAATAGCCATGAAAAATGAGCAAAAGCAGCATATTATTGATATTATGAATTTTGATGATGAGATAGGTTTGTAAAAATTACTATAGTTACTAAAAAACCAATAAAACATTTAATACTTTTATTATATTTGAAGTATGGAAACTACTACAAAACCCAAACATATAGGCCGCAACATTAGCCGTATTAGAGAGCTGCGCCAAATGAAGCAAGAAGCTTTAGCCCAAGCTATAGGGGTGAGCCAACAAACTATTTCTACTATTGAAAATAGTGAGACGGTTGATGAAGATAAATTACAACAGATTGCAGAGGCGCTAGGGGTTACTGCAGAAGTCATTAAGAATTTTTCAGAAGATGCAGTGCTTAATATTATTAATAATACTTTCAATACGAACGACAATGGCATTGCAATTTTAAAGACTGAAATTTATCAACCTAATTTCAATCCAATCGATAAAATTGTCGAATTGTATGAGAGGCTACTTGAAGCAGAGAAAGAGAAAAACGTTTTATTGGAGCAGTTGAAGAAATAAGGGAAAGGATAGCTAAAGTCTATCCTTTTTATTTTATAAAAATAGTATCTAAATGAAATTCTAAGAATTCTTTTCTTGGCAAATACCCAATCGGAATATTTATTTTTTGGTTTTCTATATCTGAGAAAAATTTTGAGAAGTAATCAGCCTCTTTTTTCTTTTTAATTTCATTGGATAAGATAACTTTATGATTAGTGTTAATTCCAATCAATCCTTTATCAAAAGCCTTGTCATATAAACTGGATAAACAAATTCCATTCTCAGGATTTAATCTTTCTTTTTCGTTTTTAGACCAAGGCACTATATGACTGGCAAAAAGTAATTGTGGGATGTCGATACCGGAAATGGCGCATTTTGACTCGTAATTAGACAATACCATTTGTCTGAAAACAGATTGGTTTACTCTTGTTTTAACTTCTCTAATTACATTTTCTCCTTTTAAATGACTCAAATCTTTAAGGATATCATTGTATTTTGTTTCTAGAGTTGTTTGTTGTTTTTGTGCAAGGATTTGTTCGCTTAAGAAAACCAACTCTTCCTGATTGTGAAAGAACTCGTCCCAAATAGGTTGGACCTGATTCATGCCGCCTTTAAGGCCTCCAATACCTCTTTGTTGGTGGTATGGGTCAACGCTTGCAAAATTGCCCAAGCGCATTCCAATAGAACTTGGCGTTCTACCCAATAGATTTGCCAGCTCAATAATCTCCGGGGTATGCTTGTGCATCTTCCCAAACGGTAGTTTTAAATAGAGATTGAAGGCTAATATTAGTTCTTCGCGGGTCCAGAGGTTTCGGATTGGCATTTAACTAATAAGTGTCTTTAAATCTTTTAAATTTTTAATATGCCTATTAATATTTTTTCTAATATTAGTGCACTCTTCATTATTAAAAACAATTCCATTTCTGGTTTTAAATGTATTTGTTTCACTATCAAGGACAGCATGGGCAAATTGGTTTCTAACTTCAATTATCTGTTTAGTGTAATCTGATAAAATATCTTTTATTTCCCCATTATCAATATTTCTTATAATCGATCTTACTCTATGATTAGCACCTATATAATATAATAAATCTGAAACAACATTACAATTAGTAATCCTGTTAGCAAAATCAGAATTTGTTTTTAGAAACTTATTTTTAATTATCTCTATAATTTTTTGATCCCCTTTTTCAATTATTTTACTCAAAATATCTTCAATTTCAACATCTAATGAACTTGTTTCATTCATTATCATTCCTCGCATCGCAACAATATTTTGAAATTTTTTTATTGTTTGATTAATAACTTCCATAATCTCACTTTCTAATTCTTTGTAATCTCCACCTGTTAATTGAAAAAAAGTAATTCGGTTGTTACTGAAAAGTTTAATATCCTTAACATTATCATTAGCAGAATAGAAAAATATTTCAGTAAAATTGTGCTCACTATCTCTTACAAAGTCTATTACTTGACTTCCAAAAGTTCCTTCGTTTAGTGAGTAATCTGTTATGATAATATCAAATTCTTTTTTTTTGGAAAATATCTCTTTAAATTCGTTAAAGTCTTCTGTTTCAATGATGTTGCAATTGAAGTATTGATCGGATAGAAAATCTTTTGTCTCGCCTAGTATTTTTTGAAATGGGCGTTCTTTAATTCTATCATCAACCCATAAAATATTATAATCTAACTTCATATTGGAAATGTTATTAAAAATTCAACTCCTTTTCTTGAATCGTTATTAATACATATTGATGCCCCAAGTTTTTTTAAAGTTTCTTTAGTTTGATAAAGTCCTATTCCTGATCCATTAGTTTTTGTATAACCAAATTCAAAAATTTTATCTTTAATTTCATCGGGAATCCCATCACCATCGTCTTTAAAATGTAAAATAATACTGTCTTTATGTTTGACCCATTTAATAAAAATATTTTTTGAGTTTGCTTTTTTTGAATTACTAAACAAATTATCAAATAGGACAGTTATTTCTAAAGGTCTAAATTTGGTTTTATAGCCTATATTGCCTAATGGTTCAAACTCTATATTGATTGGTCTTTTTTGGTGTATAAAAGAATTTACAGGGATGTAATTGTTTACAACATAATCATATGAAAACTGAACAATATCTTCTGTTATTCTCTCACTTTCAAGACTAAATCCAGCATTTGTGACAAATCTTGAAGCACTTAATATTTTTTTAACTTCTAAATTTATATTTAGAACTTCTTCAATTAACTTGTCCTTGGATAAATTACTATTTATTGATTTTACTAACTCATCAAGACTAAAAGTAATATTCCCTGCTGTGTGAACTATTTGATGTTGTAGTGTTAATAAATCCTCTTTGTCTCTATTGTTAATTGAATTGTCAAAAAGTTTTTTCGAAACTTCTTCACTCAATTCTTTTGAAAGTTTTTCATTTTCTATTAGCTTTTCAAAAGCTTCGGCTTCGGCTTCATCTTTAACTTTTCGGAGTTCATCTATTTTCTTTTCAGCTTTTTTGATTGTATTAATGACTGCATCTTTATTAAAAGAATCAGTTTTTATTTGTTCAGTAAGATTAGTTAATACTGTATTTAGCGAGTTTTCAGATTTCTTATTTAGAATACTCAAAATTTCATCTGAAACCTCAAATCGGATAATGTTTTTTGAATTTGTTAATCCGTTTAATAACTTCCTTAAATTATCATTTATGTCATTAATTTTCTCATTTTCTTGACCTTTGTTTTTAATAAAAACATGATCAAAATTGATAAACTCGTCTGGTGAAAGGGAATTACCCCAATCTGTTATATCTATAGTATATTTTTCTAATTTTTTTAAAGTCTCATAAAACCAATTTTCTAAATCTAGGTATGTTTGCGTTTTTATAAGTCCATCCCCTCTACTAGATGTTTCTCGTAAATTATTATTATCACCTTCTATTGAAACATAACCAATTACTTCGCGGGTTCCTAAATATCTACTGTGACCTTGAGCTTTTCTATTATCCATTTTTAAGGGATCTTCACCCCTTTCACCATACGGAAAAATTCTAAGACCATTCTTATAAACAAATATGTGGCCGTATTCAACTGGTTGCAATCCCATTCTTCTGCTAAAAGTAGATTTTGCTGATTGGTTTAAAAAGTAAATTGCAAAATTTAAATCTTTGAAATCTATAAAAGGATTTTCTTCCGTTATAGAGTAAACCATTTTTCCAGCTTCAAATAATGTGGTGACTATCTCTGAAGCGAATACTTTTGATTCAATATAAGTTGTCTTAATCCCTAAAGTATCAAAAATTAGATTCTGAATTTCGCCATTGACGATATCTATATAATTTACTAATGATGAATCAATGGGTTTTTTCGGATTGTCAACTCGCTTCTTGTTTTTACTTATTTGAAGATTATCATTTTCAAGTTCTTCTTTGACTTTTAATATTATTTTGAAGGAATCTTGCTCGTTAATTGTATTAGGATTAATTAACCTGGAAAGAGCATCTTTCAATTGAAGAAATTTTTCTCTATTCCAATTGCTTTTAAGATTTGTTATTTCTAAAACAGTTCCATGCTCAATATTAAAATTACTTTGTTGTATTGTTTCTTGTAGGACTGTAATATTAACAAATTCGTCTTTAATGTCACTTTCAAATTTACTCCAATCAGTAATTAGAACTTCTACTTTTGGATTTGGTTCATCCTTTATTGTTTCAAGATATAGATTGTTTCCTAGTCTATCACATGAAAATCGTCCGATTCCTTTTGCTCCAGCATAGGCTCTTTTCACTTTTATTTTATCACGATAATCATAATTATCTTCCTCTGTCCCTTCTATTTTTGCTGAGTATGCTACAAATAACCATTTATTCACTAGATCATCGTAGTTCATACCTTTACCGTTGTCCTTTATAATTATTTTACCTCTATTGGAATAAATATTATCAAAGATAATTTCAACTTTTGTTGCATGTGCATCATAAGAATTTTTAACTAGTTCAAATACAGCAATAAAATCATCATTGATTAAATCGCTTCCAATTATGTTCTTCAATGCAGAACTAACTTTGAATGATAAAGGGGTTTGCATTATTTAAATAAGTTTTTTTAAAACCAAACCACTCTGCTCACTGAAAAGAGGAGGAATGGCATTCCCGATTTGTGTATATCTTGGCACTTCTTGAGTTCTCCTTTTTCCTCCTGTGGTGTATTTTCCTTGAAAAATATACCAATCAGGGAATGATTGTATACGGGCATATTCACGGACTGTTAAAATTCGTGGCTCTTCATAGTGAATGTAATCGTCAGGTAGTGTTGTAATTGTTGGACTTTTGTCTAAACCGTTTAAAGGTATAACCGTGTGTTTTTTAATATTGAAACGTTCTCTAACTTCTTTGCTTAAGTCAAGATTCCTTCTGTTATGTGTTACTGCTAAAATATCCTCAAAACGTTTAAGAATTATCGGAGAATGCTTTGGAAATCTGTGACTGTTTGGAATTTTCTCTCCTACACCTTGACGCATCAATTTCTGATAGTTGTTTTTTTCTTTTCCATAGATTCCAGATTCAAACGATAAAGAATCAGGGGTCGGTTTCAGTCCGTTTTTCTTAAATAAATCAGAAATCGCATCTTGTAAATTGGTATCAACAGTAAGACCTTTTTCTTTTAAAAACTCAAATTTATTTTCTTTGAGTAAAGAGAAAAAAGTTTCTACTTTTTCTTGTGATGCTTTTTTTAATTCTTTTTGAATACCTACTAATATGAAACGTGTTCTTTTTTGTGGCACACCATATTCACCAAAATTCACCAACTGTCCTTTAACATAATAACCCGCATCATCTAATTTTTGAGTTACAATTGAAGAATATGCAATCCCTTTTTCTTTGTTCTTTTTGAACTCCATTGTAAAACCTTTTACATTTTCGAAGAAAATTATTTTTGGTTTTACAGTTTCAACAAACTTGATGTAAGAATCAATCAAGAGATTTCTTTGGTCATTTTCATTTCGTCTTCCTGCCATAGAGAAGCCCTGACAAGGCGGTCCACCGGCTATCATGGTTACTTTGCCTTTGAGGTTATTTAATTTGTCAGAATAATGACAAAGCACCTCATTAATGTCATGTGCTCCTTTTGGTAACCAATTAGGCCAATCGAAATGATTTTTATTTTGAATTAGATTGTAGTCGAGAGTTTTAAAAGCATCAGGACTTTTTTCAATAGCGAAAAGCCCTTTCCAGCCAGCTTGATGTAAACCTAGAGATAGCCCACCACAGCCCGCAAACAAGTCTATGTAGGTTAATTTTTTTGACATAAAAAAGCATTATGAACAAAAATATAGAAAAAAACCTCATAAAATACAAAAAAACAAATATGATAGCAAATTATTTTGTGGTTTGAATAAAAATTATTTCAAAATAATTCTCCAAATCTCTTCCAAATAACGCCGTCTCTAACTTCAAAAGTTCTTCTTTTACATTCCTTCCTTCTATTTATTTTTCTTCTTGTTTGAAGATGTTTTAACGGATTAGTTTTTATATCTAGCTATCTCTACCCAGGAAAAAATAGAACCTGAAAATAATTAGATTGTATTTGTTGTAAAGTAAAAAAATATTTGTCTTTACAATAAGACAACTTTTTATTTGAGTGACAAGGAGTATTTAGATTTGAAGTAATGAGTAATATCTTCAGTGATTTCCAGCGGTTATCTTTCGGAAAAAATAGACTATGTCAATGAAGTCAATCTATTCTAATTACAAAATGTTTGCTGATTTTATATTGAATCTTTTGAAAAACCCCTGTGTCTATGCTTGCTACGCATTTATTATTTATTTGGAATTTTTGTAAATTATTGTATTTCAGTATATTTCATTATTTAATTCTAAACAACTGAAAATGATCAACTTACACTTGTGTAATCAAAAATATGATCTAATATTTGCAACAAATTGATTAGAATGAATACTTCTTTTGAACGTTGCGAGAATACAAAAGTAGAATGGTTGACACCGCCTGAATTGGTTAAGCAATTAGGGGAATTTGATTTGGACCCTTGTAGTCCAATAGATGCACCATTTTATCATGCCAAAAATAATTTTACTTCACTTGATGATGGGCTACGTAAAGATTGGTTTGGAAGAGTGTATTTGAATCCACCCTATGGAAGAGGTATGGAATTATGGCTAGAGAAGTTAAAGTTTCACGGTAACGGAATAGCATTGATTTTTGCCAGAACAGAAACAAAATGTTTTTTTGAGCATATTTGGAATGATGCAGATGCAATACTATTTGTAAAAGGAAGAATTAAATTTTATCATGTTTCAGGAGTGCAAGGAGGTACGCCTGGTGCTCCAAGTGTTTTTATAGCGTATGGGAAAGCGAATGCTACTGCTCTTAAAAACAGCGGGATTGAAGGCAGATTTATATTTTTAAAATAATCTTTTGATTATTTGATTTCGTAACAAATAAACTCTGCCACGTTGAATTCAGCGTCTATAATCCATTCATTTTCTAATAACAATTTTTTAAATGCTTCGTTTTCATCAATTACATCTTCAACTATTCCTATAACTTGCATGTTTTCTATGTCATTTCCATTAGGAGCTGTTGTATTGCCTTCGGGTGTTATAAATATATATTTTTTCATTAGATTACCTTTTTATAAGTACCTCTTCCGTTAAATTCGATTATTCCTTTATCTCTTAAATATTGAAGTTGTTGGCGGATTTTATCTTTTATAAAATTATTGTTTGGGTGCTTTTGTTTTAATTTATCTTCAAAGGAATAAATATCAGCCAAATTAAATTCTGTCTTTGGAATGCTCTCTATACAGTTCAAAATATCTAAAAGCCAACCTTTTGATTCTTGGCTTTTATTTCTTAGAAAGATGGTTTTGTTAAATGCAGTTTGAACATTTTCGGGATTGATTATTTTGGAATTATTTATTAAAAATATTTTACCAAGTTCAGAAACCTTCGAGATGTCTATATTGCAACCTATCCAACCCGCTCTTTTTGCCGTCTCCGATAGAGGTTTACGTTTTATGATAATATCAGGTGTGAAAAACTGTTTTGGAATAATCAAAAAATTATTGACGGTTAGATTTTTGTCATAGGTTAAAAAGAAAAAATTAGGATTTGTTTCAGAAGTTATTCTTTGAATCATTGAGTTGTATGCTCCATCAGTTATAGTATTGCTAAATTTTCCAGCTTTGCTCTTTAATTCGAATTCTTCGGAGCATTTTAAACAATGGAAATCGGCAACGGGTCTGTTGTTTTCGTAATCATTAAGTGGTTTTTCACCACAACTGGGGCAATACGAATTTTGCTTTACCCAACCTTCGGTTAATACTCTCGCAATTTGGGAATTACTTTTATAACCTTCTGCAAGCGCTAAGTTAAATCTTAAATCCATGTAGTCTAATTAACCTAATTTATTTGCTAAAATAATAATTTAAATGCTACTCATTGTAGTTATTCCCACCAAAAAACCCCAACGTTTCCGCCGGGGTTTAAAAAAACTACTTATTCAACTAACCCAATTTATTTTATCAGTAATTTTTTGGTGATGCCCTCGGCTGTTTTGACCAAGTAGAGGCCTGCCGCCCAGTTGTGGGTATTGAGGGTTTGTGCTGCTTTTTGTGACAGTAGTAGTTTGCCGCTTAGGTCGTACACTTCGATATCGGCGGCGCGGTTAAAGTACACCAAGCCGTTGTTTTCGCTCGGGTTCGGGAACATAGCAAAGGTGTTCTCAGGTTGGTTAACCTCCGGTGTGGAAAGGTTGGTGGTGTTCACTTCAAAAATAGTAATAGTCCCGCTGATTTCGTTGGCTACTAAAATATAGGGCAAACCGGTTGGACTGTTTTCAGGGGCGACATAGGTAATGCCTTCCGGACCGTGGTCTCCGCTGTAGGCTGAGGTGCTGCGACTGTTTTTATAATCGGTAAAGGTCGGATTATTGGGATCGGTTACATTGTACACCATCACACCGCCTATGCGTTCTAAGGAAATAAACGCAAAGGTTTGGCCGCTTATAGTGGCTAAGGTTACGCCCTCGGCTTCCGGTCCTTTGGCACGGCTTCTGCCTTTTGGGGTGTTGTTTTCGTGGTCGGCATTAAAAAGGGTTGGGTAATTGGCCGCCGTGTACCTTTCAAAATCGTCGCCACTGTCATACACCAACTGTTGGGTATTGGCATTGAAAATTGAGAAGGAACGCGAACCCACGGCATGGATGGCTTCAAACTCACTGTCGGCATCCGTATTTCCGTTCAGGTTGGTTACACGGTAACGCCCCATATTGTAAGATTGTTTTAACACGGCAGCATTAGGGAATTCAGCAGGGTCTAACACATAACCGGCCGCGCCTACGGTAGTTCTTTCGTTTAAACCGTCGTATTCTTTTTCGTCGCCTTCGTTAGCGGTTACCAAATAGGTGTTGCTGCCAACCGTATAGTTAGCAATGGCATCCGGAATGTAGTAGGCGTTGATAGGCCAGTTGGCAATAAGTACTTGACCGTTGTTATCGGAGATGTCAAAACCGTTGCCCGGGATGCTGACGTCTTTGGTGCCTAAAGCCCAAACGCCGGTAATGGTAGTGTTGCTAAGGTTGATTTCGGCTACCGCATTGTTTTCTTGTAAGGTTACCCAAGCTTTTTGGGAATCCGAACTAATGGTGATGTATTCCGGCTCGAAGTCTTGCGACAAAGTACTCGTGGCTTTTAATTTTCTAACACCCGAAGCGATTAAAGCGGTTTCCTGTGCATTGAAAGCCGTAAACAACAAAGTAGTCACATTGGCTTGACTTAACGAAGCGATGCCGCCCGAAATATCAATAATGCTTACCGAACCTTCCGGGTCAACGGTATAAGCGGTGTTAGGTTGGCCTTCGTTGGCGGTTAAGACTTTAGTGCCATCGGGCGAAAAGGTAATCATATCGGGTAAGGCGCCTACGGTAACTTGGTTTAAGAAAGTACCGTTGGTATCGAAAAACACTACAGAACCGTTTAAGGTTTCATCGGCATTGGGCGAGGCTACGGCTACTACGCCATTTTTTACCGCTACACTGGTTACACCGCCGTAAACATTCATATTGATGGAGTTAACTACGGAAGGCGCTGTAGGGTCGGCAAAGTTGATGATGTCTAAAAATCCGGCTACGGCACTGGTGGTAAATAACCGTTGGGAAGCGGCATCATGTACTACAATTTCGCAAGTACTGCTATTGCTTCCCGAAGGATCAAAACTACCGATGTAATTCAACTCGATTTCTTCGCTGGCCACAGGCGCCAAACGGTCGTTATCGATAATGTAAATCGTAGCCATAGTGTTTCCGGTAAGCGTTAATCCAACAGGATTTTCTAAGCTCACTACAAAATATTCGGCTTGTTGTTCTTCAGCTGTATCGTCAACAATAGGAATATTGAGGGTTTGGGTTAAAGCACTGCTGCTATTGAAGTTGAGTGTTTGCGTAGTCCATGTGAAATCGGCTGCATTGGCAGTACTAAACGGGGCTGTTTTAACCACCACATCCACCGAACCTGTTTGCGGATTGGACAAATTTAGGGTCAAAGCCACTGAGACGGCATTTTCGTTTACCGTGATAAAATTAGACGCTAAAGCGGCCGTGGTACTTCCGGTAGTAAAGGTTACCGAGTTGGTAGTGGTGATGGCATTGTTGTTTACATCTTCTATAGTGTTTGGCAACAAAGCCAAGTAATAGGTTTGGCTGTTGTTTAAAGCAGCAGTTGGAACTATAGTTATAGTATTGCCGTTTACGGTAGTGGTAAAAGGCACATCGCTGCCCGAGGCATTGCCGAGTTTGAAAGCGATTAAGGCAGCGGCATTACTGTTGTTGAGGGCTGAGTCGTCAACCAAGCGAACGGCTTCGTTAAAGGTGAGAGTTGGGTTTACGGTGGCCGCTACATTTACTGCGCCATCGGCCGGAACAAAAAGCGTTACGGGAGCCGTTGTATCGGGTGCTCCGGAAGGATTGCCTTCCAAGGTAAAATTGTCAAAGCGATTGTTCCCTACAGTGCCGCCTGAACCTTGTAAAAACTCCACTTTCAGTTTAAAGTTCGGATTGTTATCGGTAGTAGGAATAGCGGTGAAGTCGAGTGTCGCTAAGGCAGGATCACCGTTGTTGGGAATGATGTTGGTTAAGAAAGTATAAGTACTGCCATCGGTACTGTAAGACCACACTTGGGTGCCGGCACCTGAGCCTGAGCGGCGGGTAGCAAATTTTACAATCACGTCTTCAAAACCTGTGGTGGGCAAGGCAAATTCTAACGCACCGCCAATAGGGTCGTTGAAACGCAAGTGAGTACCCGAAGCATCGCCGTTACGGGCATTGAGGTTTTGTACGTTAAAGTTTTGTCCGGTTCCGCCGGCAAAATCAATGGTGCTGATGCCTCCCGGAATGGCAGTAAGGGTTGCACCACCAAGGGTTTGAGAGGGCGTAGTAATGGTAGTTACCGAAGTGTTGTTGTTGAAATTCCAATAGTGTACTAAAGTTTGACCGAAGGAAAAATTGGTCAGTAAAAACAGTATGGTAAAAATCAACAATCTTTGGGCGTAGTTGTGGTTCATAGTTGTTTTGTTTTTGATTGATGCAAAGCTCTTCTTACAGTGTTAATTGGTGATTAAGTCAACGACATTGGTTTATTAAGAAGTGGTGGCGGAAGTTTTATTTTTTGTTATCAAAGCGGTTTAGTGTTTTCAATTTCTTAATGTTAGAAGGCAAAGTACAAAGTACAAAGTACGAAGTACGAAGTACGAAGTGGGAAGTGGGAAGTGCGAAGTGGGAGGGTTTAGTTTGTCGATACATTTCAAATCGTTCTCGAACGATTTGAAATACTCGAAGTGACTGCTGCCCTTCGACCCTTCGACCCTTCGACTGCGCTCAGGGCAGGCAAGCTCAGGGCAGGCGAGCTCAGGGTGACAAAATGTACAAAACAAAAACCCCAACGTTTCCGTCGGGGTTTCTTATAAATTAAGTGGTAACTACTACCAAATCTTCACACGCTTTTCGGGTGCTAAGTATAAGGAGTCGGTAGGTTTAATATTGAACGCTTCGTAGAATTCCGGAATGTTGCGTACGGTTCCGTTCACACGGAATAAGGCCGGCGAGTGTGGGTCGCCTGCAATTTGACTGCGCAAAGCTTCTTCGCGGATTTTCTCGGCCCATACTTGTCCCCAGCCCAAGAACACGCGTTGCATACCGGTAAAGCCGTCCATTACCGGTGCTTCTTTGCCGTTTAGGGTAGCTTTGTAGGCTTTGATGGCAATGCTTAGTCCGCCCAAGTCGCCTATGTTTTCGCCTAGGGTAAATTCGCCGTTCACATTTAAATCAGGGAAGGCTTTAAAGCTGTTGTATTGTGCTACCAAAGCCGAAGTTCTCTTTTTAAAGGCCGCTAAGTCTTGTGGTGTCCACCAGTTTTTCATGGTTCCGGTACCGTCGAAGGCGCTGCCTTGATCGTCAAAACCGTGACCAATTTCGTGTCCGATAACGGCTCCGATTCCACCGTAGTTTACAGCATCGTCTGCATTTAAATCAAAGAAAGGCGGTTTTAAAATGGCAGCCGGGAATACAATTTCGTTCAGCGATGGGTTGTAGTAAGCATTTACGGTTTGAGGATTCATGCCCCATTCGGCACGGTCCACCGGTTTGCCTAATTTGGCCAAGTTGCGGTTGTATTCAAATTCGGTCGCACGGGTAGCGTTACCGTACAAATCGTTTTTCACAATTTTCAGGGCAGAGTAGTCTCGCCATTGGTCGGGATAGCCAATTTTAATCATAAAATTATCTACCTTTTTCAAGGCTTCTTTTTTAGTAGCGGCACTCATCCAATCGAGGGTTTTGATGCTTTCGGCGTAGGCTTTCAAAAGGTTTTTCACCATTTGCGTCATGCGCTCTTTGGCTTCCGGAGAGAAGTGTTTTTTAACGTACACTTTTCCAACTACTTCACCTAAACCACCGTTCACCATTTCTACGGCGCGTTTCCAATCTTCTTGTTGGCTTTCGGTACCGTACAAGTTTTTACCATAGAACTCGAAGTTTTGTTTGTCGAGTGCCGTGGTTAATAAGCCGGCAGAACCATTAATCACACCCCATTTTAAATAGGTTTTCCAAGTGTCGATAGGCGTGTTTTTGATGAGGTTGTTCAAGCTTTTAGTATAATCCACTTGTGTTACCACCAATTTTTTCTCTTGGGCAACTCCTGCATTTTTCAGCATGGCCGTCCAATTGAAGTCGGGCATCAAGGTTTTTAAGTCTTTTACCGCGTAAGCATTGTACAATTTTACAATGTCGCGCGTGTCTTCTTTTTTCATTTGTTGGCTGGCCAATGCCGTTTCCAACGCCATAATTTTAGCCGCACTTTCCGCAGGGTTTGGCATGTTGGTTAGTTGGAACATCTTTTCGATGTGTGCCACATATTTTTGACGGATGTCGGTCATTTTGGCATCGGTTGCCAAATAATACTCACGCTCCGGTAGGCCCAAGCCACCTTGCCAAGTAATTAAGGTGTGTTTGGTAGGATCTTTAAAATCCGACATCACCGATACGGAAAACGGGATGTCAACACCGGCGCGGTTGGCTTTCCCGAAATAAGCAGCCAAGTCATCGTAGGAAGCAATAGCATCAATGGCTTTTAACTCCGGTTGGATGGGCGCAATTCCTTTAGCATCTCGGCCTTTGCGGTCCATGAACGAGGCGTAGTAATCGCCTATTTTTTGTTCGTCGGTACCTTCGGCATTGTTGCCTTTGGCGGCTTCTTCAATAATGGCTTTGACGTCTTTTTGCGATTGATCGTATAACATATCAAAGGCGCCATAAGAGGATTTGTCGGCCGGGATCTTGGCGGTTTTCATCCAAGTACCGTTTACGTACATAGCAAAGTTATCGCCGGGTTTGACCAGCGTATCCATATTTTTTTTGTTGATACCCGAAGTGAGTTCTTTTTGGCTGCAGGAAGCTAAAGATAAGGCTGCCAGCAAGGTAAGGGTTGCATTTCTCATTTATATTTTTGATTGAATTGAAAAGCTAAGGTAATGAAAAAAGCCATTGCTTTATTTGGCTATTACAGATTGAAATTCAGATTCACAAAAATATTTCTTCCCATACGCGGCACTTTGTTCCAGTCGGAGTAAGTGGTATAATAAGCGTCCAGTATATTTTCGACGCCTATTTTGGTGTATAACTTGCTGCCTGAAACTACCCATTTGTAACCGAAATTAGCATTTAATAAGGCAAAATCGGCGGTATTGGTTTCGCCATACACCGAACCGTAACGGGTTTGAGCGGTGTTTCCAACGCATTCTATTGCGGCATTGTATTTTACTTTGGTAAACGTTAAAGCCGTTTTATAGCTCAATGGATTAACCAGCGGAAGGGCATTGCCGTTGCTGTCTTTGCCTAAACTATACAATAGGCCGACATTCCATTTCAGGGAGTTGCTGAGGGCGATTTCCGAATTCCAATCGACGTTAAAAATCGTGGCATACGACAACGCAGTGTACAATTTTACGCCACTCGCGCCTATGGTCATAGGGACTAAAACAGTGTCGGGCGTCCCAATGATATAATCCGAAATGCGGAAAAAGGAACTGCTGATTTTGGTACTGATTTTTTCCTTTTTATATCCGATGAACGCATGGGTTTCGATGGATTTTTCGTTGCTTAAGTTTGGATTCCCTACATAGTCAAAGCGGTCGGAACTGTTGAATAGGTAAAAGCCATAGCCTTCGGAAACCGACGGAGCTCTTTCGCCATAACCCAAACCGAAGCCGTATTCCCATTCGCCTTTGTGGTAGTTGTAATGGGCGGCGATGCTTTTTAGGAAACGCGTTTTTTGGCGCGACATTTCAGGGTAAAAGATTTGCAGACTTTGTAAGCCAAAATCACTCGCCACATCGTTGGTATGACTTCCGGCTGAAACCGACAATTTCAGTCCCGAGTGGCAGTTGAAAACCCATTGGTCTTCGGCAAATAAACCGGTGTATAAGGTGCGCACATCGGGCCAAGTGTACATGAACATCAGGTTTTCGTTAGGGTCGTTCGGATACATGGTCATTTCGGCTACGGATTGGTTATAAAACGCATTGAAGTTGGCCAAAAAGTGATGGCGATTTTTTACGGCAGTCGCTTTAGAATACATCCCAAAAGTTTTGCTCCAGCCGGGCATGTCCATGTGAATGGGAACTGATGGCCGCGTGGTATCGTCCATGCGATGGGTGATGGTGTTGAAATACACTTTGGTTTCCCAGTCTTTCACTAAGGATGATTTCGGAATTACTACATATTTCAGGGAGGTAATTAACGCTTCTGCCAAAGATACGTCCATGTGTAAGGCCGGATAACCAACATCGGTGGCTTTGTCGTAAATGACGGAAGCTTCCAGTAGTTTATTGGTAAAGAATTTGAACCCTGCGGTACCGGAGAAATTCAGTTTTCGGAATTGAGAATACAAAATTTCACGGTTGTTTCCCGCGGCGTAATTGTCGGCTTCGCGGAACATGACATCGGTATCTACGTAATACGTACTGTCGGCATAATTCACAGAAGAGCCTACGATTTTCTGACGGTTATTGGTTTCGAAACCAGTGTTGAGGGCGAAATCCCATTGTTGACTTCCGAAACGGTTTTGGCTTCGTTTTAAATCGATGGCACCACCAATGGTTGACCCGAAACACGAGCCTTGCTGCCCGGATTTTATGGTAGCTTCCGATAAATTAGAGACTTCTACATAGGAAGTAATCGGATCCATTTTATCGGTACAGGCGCCAAAAATGCGCATGCCGTCTATGGTGATTAAGGTTCG
Organism: Flavobacterium cheonhonense; assembly: GCF_035671315.1. NCBI lineage: Bacteria > Pseudomonadati > Bacteroidota > Flavobacteriia > Flavobacteriales > Flavobacteriaceae > Flavobacterium > Flavobacterium cheonhonense. Next base: position 419,430 of record NZ_JAXAVY010000001.1, on the reverse strand, counting down.
CTCGGTAGCCATGCTGTTGATGAGCGGTTCCCAAGCATAAGCGCCGCGTTTGACCAAATCGACTTTGCTTCCTTTGTCGAGAAACTCATCGATAGTAGCCAGCGATTTGCTTTGTTTTTCGTGGATTTGTGTTTTTTTGCCGATGACAATAACTTCTTTTAAGTCTTTAGGCACCAAGGAATCTTTGGTTTCTTGGGCATAGGAAAAGAAGCCACTGCACAACAGCAACAGCAATATATTTTTCATCGCATCTGAGATTTAAAAAAGGTCTTGTTCGCTATGAGCAAGACCTTTTTGGAGTGGATTTTTTAGAATTCGAGTTCGAAGAAAATGCTGCTTTCCAACACGGTGTCGGTAATGGCTTCCCCTTTTAAAACGGTACCTTCGGCATTCAACAATTGCAAGTTGATTTTCCAGTAACCCGTCATGGTTAACGATAGTTTGCCTTCGTATAAACCGCCGGCTGTTACTTGAGTGGCATCTACATTGTTTGGCGAACTGTGGTTGCCCATGCTTGGCATTCTCGGGTCGATTTTTACCGTGTAACCATCTACTACCGGGAAATTCATCATGTCTTGCATTTTCCATACCCCGAAAACCACATCGTTAACGGCTACTTTTGGGTGGTGTGGTTCGGCATAAGCCACGATGTATTTGGTGCCGTCGGTTCCGGTAAAGGTATTAACCCTGCGTTCTGTCGAAGCCGGAACATCAATAACAGCAGTGGCTGAATAGGCAGTGCCGTTGATGGTGTAGTTTACTTTTAAATCCCAATATTCTGTTGCATTTTGCGCCATTTGGAAAACGATGTAACCTTCGTACAAGGTACCGTTTGTAGTTACTTTTTCTACTGCCGATTTAGGACAAGAGTGGTTCATCATGGTCATGTGCATGAGCGGCATCCAATTGACTTCAGCATTTTTTACGTAGTCGCCGGTGGCGTTGTCTTTGATGCGTAGGGCGACTTCGTTATAGCCTTGTTCCAAGCTGCCCATGTGGGAATACAATTCGATAGTATGGGTTTCGTTAGCGAATTCTTGGAATTTGGTTAGGTTGGCCAATTCGTCGGCTTCGGGATTGCTATCGTCTGAAGAACAAGCAGTAAAGGTTAGGGCTGAGGCCAATAGGAATAAGGAAAGCGTATATTTTAATAAGGTTTTCATGATTGTAAATTTTAAATAATAAAGATTTGATTGGAAGATTTTCCAATGCGATTCGGACATAAATCGTCCGGTCAATCTCAGTAAGATTGATCAAAAAATAAAAAGTTTTTAAGCGGAATAAGTGGGCGGATGGAAAACAGAACCACTCGCTAAGTGAAAGTAAAGATTGGCGTAGTGGTTGCTGATAGCATTTTTATGCTGAAAAAAAGTTTGTCTAGTCAATAACGGTTGGATTTCCTGAAAGAACAGCACTTCGGTTTCTTGTACTTGGATTTTTTTTACCGGGGTAATTGGTTTTTCCTCTTCCGAAGCTTTGGCCAATTCTTTCATCAACTGACACTTTCCGTTACACTTTAATTCGGGTTTGGCTTTGTTTTCACAAAGTACTTTTGAAATGTAATCGTAGTTAATCATATAGTCGACCACCGGAAGTATCGGTTTGGCCAGCATTACAAGCGCGACTATGATTAGTAACTTTTTCATGAGACAAAGATAGTAGTTAAAAAACCGCTATTTGTATGATTTCAGTCATATTTTTAGTATTTTTATTAAAACTAAATTTGTAACCATTAGCTGTAAAGCCTTATAAAATAAGGTTTTTTAGCTTAAAACACTCAAAATCAATTATGCAAATAGACTTAGATTTACTCTACACTTGGGGTGCCATTGCTAAGGAATATAAAAAAGGTGAGATGATTTTTTGTGAAGATGAAACGGCCAATTTTTATTATCAAATTGTAGAAGGCAACATTAGAATGTACAACTCTAACGATGAAGGCAAAGAATTTACCCAAGGGTATTTTTCGAGCGGGCAAAGTTTTGGCGAACCGCCTTTGTTTATTGATGAGTGTTATCCGTCGACAGCAGAAGCTTTTCAGGATAGCGTGATTGTAAAGTTGTCCAAAGACAAGTTCCTGAAAATATTGGAGGAATATCCAACCATACAAAAACAGTTTTTAGTACAGATGTCGCGCCGGATTCATTCTAAAGCGATGACCTCGAAAGACATCATCAACCAAAAACCCGAGTTTAGAATACTGGCGTTTTTAAACGCCCATAAAAAAGGAAAATGTTCCAACGAAAAAGAACAAATTCCGTTTACCCGACAAGAGATAGCCAATTTTACCGGATTGAGAGTAGAGACTGTTATTCGCGCTTTATCGAAAATGGCCAAAGACAAAAAGGTAGACATCGTTAACCATAAAATCTATTTCTAATGCAATTTAAGGCGAAGTTCTGGTTACAATTTTCATTGCTTAATTTACTTATCGTAGCCTCATTGGGATTGTTGATGCGCTACAAAATTGGGTTTGAGTTTCCTTTTCTGAACCAAAAAAATTTGCAACACTCCCATTCTCATTTTGCTTTTGCCGGTTGGATTAGTCACACTTTAATGGTGTTGATGGTTGGGTTTTTGGAGAGAAAAGGCCCTTCTCCCGAAGCTTCGGGAGCGCTCAGGGTGACAAAAATGAAAAGGACGTTTTCGTACAACACCTTATTGACAGCCAATTTGATTTGCGCTTATGGAATGTTGGTGTTTTTCATCATCCAAGGCTATGCGACTTTATCGATTGTATTTTCTACAGCTTCTATTGTAGTGGCTTATGTTTTCGGGTACCAATTTTGGAAAGATTTGAAACAGGTTAGTCCCGAATGGCTTTCGGTACCTTGGTTTAAAGCGGCGATTTTCTTCAATGTGATTTCTTCCCTTGGGACTTTTCTACTGGCCTTTATGATGATTACCAAAAACATTCACCAAAACGAATATTTGGCCTCCATTTATTATTATTTGCACTTCCAGTACAACGGTTGGTTTTTCTTTGCTTGTATGGGATTACTATTCCATTTTTTGAACCTAAAATCAACAGAGCATCCTTTCTTTAAAAAAGTGTTTTGGTTATTCTTTGCGGCTTGTATCCCGGCGTATTTTTTATCAACCTTGTGGTTAAACTTACCCATTTGGCTTTATGTTTTAACCGTAGTGGCGGCTTTTGTTCAAAGTTATGCTTGGTTCAAACTGCTGGCTGTTTTGGTTAAAACCCGAAAAGGTTATTTTGAGAATTACCCGTTCTTTTTGCGCTACATTATATTGTTTGTTGCGGTGGCTTGCAGCATTAAAATAGTATTGCAACTCGGTTCCACCATTCCGGCTTTGAGTCAGTTGGCTTTTGGTTTCCGCCCTATAGTAATTGCCTATTTACATCTGGTATTGTTAGCGGTGATTAGTTTGTTTTTACTGTTTTATATTTATGTGAACCATTATTTCTACATCAGCAAACCGATAAAGTTTGGGATTATTTTGTTTTCTGTCGGCGTTTTTTTAAACGAATTGGTTCTGGCAGTTCAAGGTATTGCGTCTTTCAGTTACACTTTAATTCCTATGGTGAATGAGTTGCTTTTTGCCGTAGCGGTACTGTTGGTTTCCGGCATTGCGGTTACGACATACTACTCGATAAAAAAAGTTAAAATTCCTCCGGTTTTATGAGTTCAATCATAAAATAACTGTTTCATAGTTAGGTACTTTGTATGTATAAACCAAGTATTTATTATTATGAAAAATTCCATCAAAATTTTGCTTTTAGCTTGTTTTTTTGCGACAGTAGGTTGTAAACAAAGCAGCGAAACCCCAACCGAAACCACCGAAAGTACACCAACCCAAAACGTGGGTCAAGAAGGCGTAAAAGATGAAACGTCTAACCCAAATATTGTTCAGGTAGCTTCCGAAAGTAAAGACCACACTACCTTAGTAGCGGCTGTTAAAGCAGCTGAATTGGTTACCTCATTAAGCAATGCCGGACCGTTTACGGTGTTTGCACCAACCAATGCCGCTTTTGATAAATTGCCTGCCGGAACTGTGGAAGGCTTGTTGAAACCGGAGAAAAAAACTGATTTGCAAAATATTTTAGGTTACCACACTTATGTTGGCGTTTTGAAACCCGAGTACATGCAAGATGGTCAGGAGTTTGATATGGTATACGGCGGTAAGGTAAAAATTACCAAGCAAGGTGAAAAAACCTTTGTTAACGGTTCCGAAATTGTAGCTTCTATAGAAACTTCCAACGGTATTATTCACGTGATTGGTGACGTTTTACTTCCGAAATAGGATAATTATTAATTCAAATCTTGTTTTTCTTTTTTGAAAGAGAAAAGGCGTGGAAGTTGTCATTCACGCCTTTTTTGTGATTAAAATCATAAATCAAGCCACTTTCTTTGCGTCTCTTTGTACTTCCATTTCAATGCCTTTATTATGTTTTCTTCTGTAAAATACCTTTTGGTTTTACTGTTGCTGTTGTTGTTTTTTACAGCTTATAATTATTCACTTTATACGAACCAATCAGACTATGGGACAATCCGCCTTTCTGAAAAAGCCCTGCAAGGCGAAAAACATTGGCGGGAAAACAATTGCAATGCTTGTCACCAATTGTACGGATTGGGCGGTTATCTCGGACCCGATTTGACCAATGTGTATTCTTTCAGAAAAAACGACGGCAATTATTTGAAGGCCATGTTCAACAGCGGTGTCAAAGCCATGCCGCGATTTGATTTTAACGAAACTGAAAAAGAAGAATTGCTGCAGTTTTTAATGGAAGTGGATCAAACCGGTAACTATCCTAATACCGAAGCCACGATTAAACCCGATGGTTGGGTAAAAGTTCAATATAAAAAGGAAACCTATGAACACTAATCGCTACCCGTTTTATTTTATTGTTGCCGGATTATTGTCATTGTTGTTGGGCTTGCTTTGCGGTTTACTTGCCGGTTTTCAGTATGTTGTCCCCGATTTCATCAAAGAAGCTTTACCGTTTACGGCGCTGCGACCGTTACACACACTCTTTGTGGTTTCTTGGGTTTTGCTCACTGCTATCGGCGGAATTTACTATTATTTGAGTCGGAATTCCAACGAGAAACCGACCAATCAGCTTTTGGTTAAAACGCATTTTTGGATTTTTATCTTAACGGGATTTGGTATTGCCTTGTCTTATTTGTTTCGAAATTTTGCCGGAAAAGAATACCTGGAATTTCCGAGTTATTTTTACTTCCCCATTGTTTCAGGCTGGCTGTTGTTTGGCATTCAATATTTCAAAACGTTGGCCGCTACTTTCAAAACCTGGCCGGTGTATTATTGGATGTGGGCCACCGGAATTGTGATGATGATTTACCATTTCACCGAAGCCCATTTGTGGTTGTTGCCTTATTTTAAATCGCATTTCATACAAAACACTGCGCTGCAATGGAAAGCCGGCGGTTCTTATGTAGGCTCTTGGAATATGTTGGTTTACGGTACCGCCATTTATGTTATGGCCAAAATCAGCCAAGACGAACATTATGCTACCTCAGGGAAAGCATTTTTCTTTTACTTTTTGGGATTAACCAACCTTATGTTTGGCTGGGCGCATCATGTGTATATCGTGCCTACTGCGCCTTGGATTCGGTATTTGGCTTACGGAATTAGTATGACCGAATGGATTATTTTGGCATCTATTATTTACGATTGGAAAAAAAATTTGAATCAAGACCAAAAAACAGCTTTTCCTATTGCACACCAATTCATGCGATTGGCCGATTTTTGGGTGTTTTTGAATATTATTTTGGCGTTGTTGATATCAATACCGGCGGTTAATTTATTTACCCACGGAACGCACATTACCGTGGCGCATTCTATGGGAACAACTATCGGTATCAATACCCTGATATTACTGTCTTCCGTGACTTATATACTCGAATCGAATCAGTGTTCGCTTTCCGTGGCAAAAATCCGATTCGGCATTCGCTTGTTCCAAACTTCCTTTGTATTGTTTTGGGGCTGTTTGTTGTTGATGGGTGTTCGGAAAGCACATTGGACTTTCTTCGACAAAACGTTGTCTTTTGGTCAATTCCAAGATGCTATGCATGGGTTTTATGTGGTTTTCGTGCTGTTCGGCTTGGGGATTTTTATCGGTTTGTACCGCATCGTATTCGAATTGCTCAGCGGTTTGCGCCTAACCCTCAAATAATGATTGCAGATGACATATATCATACTTTTTCCCGAATGATTTCACAAAATTCGCCCCTTATTAAAACATACGACATGACTACTAAAAACGTCCATACTTTCCATATACCTGTTATGGGATTGGCTTATACCATAGACAGCCCAATACGCTTGGCACATTACGGCATTTCCTCTGTAATTTCCATTACCGATGACGAACTGATTGAAAAAATGCGTGCCTTTTACAGCCGAAAATTCAGTTTGCCTTATCGTGAAATTACCCAAAAATGCCACGATTACCGCGCTGAACGCATCAAGCATTATTTGAACTTGGTCGATACCGTGGTGAAAGACAAATTCGAACGCTTTAAAATCGAATTGGCGGAAAACAAAACCACTTTAGACAATTACATTGCGATGTTACCCAACCAATCGGAGTTCAAAAAAGGGTTGCAAAATCTTGTGGCAGATGGGTTGACTTTTAAAGAAAACATCAAAAATTACCTGGCCGAACATTTTGCGCCCGGCAGTATTGATGTGAATATTATGACCAAAGTGGATAAAGAGAATTACGATAAAAATGAACCTTTGCCCGTGGAATTTAACGATGCGCATGCCTCATTGCGCGGTTTTGCCGAAAGTAATCTGACGTCTTCGGTCGTGCTTTCGGCCGGAATGAATCCGAGATTATACAGTTATTTCGAACACTTTCCGGTGTTTTATCCGAATGCTGACGGACAGCTCCAAAAGAAAATTATACTGAAGGTGAGCGATTTTCGTTCGGCCATGATACAAGGGAATTTTTTGGCCAAAAAAGGCCTTTGGGTGTCGGAATACCGTATAGAATCGGGCTTAAATTGTGGCGGACATGCCTTTGCTACCGAAGGATTTTTAATGGGTCCGATTTTAGAAGAATTCAAATCCAAAAAAGAGCAACTCATCCAATCGGCACATGAGCTGATGGTTAAAGCTTTGCAAGCGAAAAATTTGCCGATACCAACCCAACCGTTAGCATTGAAAATCACTGCCCAAGGTGGCGTTGGCACGGCTGAAGAACACGAGTTTTTACTGCAGCATTTTGACATGGACGCTGTAGGTTGGGGTTCGCCGTTTTTATTGGTACCTGAAGCCACTTCGGTAGATGAAGCCACCCGAAAGCTTTTGGCCAAAGCCCAAGAAAAAGATTTTTATTTAAGCGATATTTCGCCGCTCGGCGTATTGTTTAATACGGTTAAAGGAATGAGTAATGATTTTTGGAAACAAAAACGTATTAACGAAAATAAGGCCGGAAGTTCATGTCCAAAAAAATTGTTGGCTTTGAGTAAAGAATACAATCCGCAAGGGATGTGCACGGCTTCTAAAAAATACCAGGATATTAAGTTGGCCGAATTGGAAGCACAAAAAGACCAATTATCAGAGTCAGAAATTCAGCAAAAGCAAACCAAAATCTTTGAGAAATCGTGTTTGTGTGTAGGCTTGGCCAATGCGTCTTATTTGGAGAATGGGATGGAAGTTAAAGGCCAGCAACAGGGTGTGGTGATTTGTCCCGGACCGAATTTAGCCTATTTTGACCGCGAAGTTTCTTTGGCCGATATGGTGAAACACATTTACGGCAATGCTAACGTGTTGGCCGATAATAATCGTCCGCATATGTTTATCAAAGAGCTGAAAATGTATGTGGATTACCTCAAAAACGAATTGGAGCAATTTACCGATGACTTTACATCGGCCCAACTCAAAAAATGGAGCGCATTTAAAAGTAATTTGCTTTCGGGTATAGCGTATTATTCGGATTTGTTTGCGCAGACAGATTTCTTTACCCAAGATAAGAAACACATGCAACAGCAATTACAGCAATGTAAAGCGGCAGTCAATCGATTGGAGATTCCTGTTTTAGAGACCGCTTAATTTAGCGAAATTTGATTTTCAGGTTAGGATTTTCGGGAAGTTGGTGTTCCAAACGATCTCGGGAATCCGGCAATTTGCCTATGGTTTCGACACTGTTTCGGAAATGCTGAATGTAATACGTTCCTGTGTATTGGTTGTATTGCAGGTAATCAATCATCTCGCACAACTCTTCTTTGGCCAATAATTCTGAATGGTAAGTGGTGCGCACTTCAAAAGGAATATTGGCGTTCAGTAATAACTGCAGCGATTTTTCAAATTGGTCAAACAAGTCCGATTGTGTTATGGCAGCAAACGATTCTTTGGTCGATTTGAAATCGAGTGCCACATAGTCAATTACCTTCTTTTCCAGTAAATTTTGCAACACTTCAGGTTTAGAGCCGTTGGTGTCTACTTTCACCAAAAAGCCCATGGTTTTCACCGTTTGAATTTGCTCGACGATGTCTTTGTGGAGCAAACATTCGCCACCGCTAAACACTACGGCATCGAGCAAGCCTTTTCGGGTTTCCAAAAAAGAGACCATTTCAGCAAAGGTAAACTTCCCTTTCCCGAAAACAATCTCAGGATTGTAGCAATACAAACACCGCATATTACAGCCGGCATACCACAAGATACAGGCGGTTTTATCCGGATAGTCCAACAGTGTGAACGGTGTTATATTGCTAACCGATTTGACCATTTCAGCTTTCTTTAAAGTGCAGGCGTTGTTTGTGTTCGCCTTTTTTACCGATGTTGAAACTTTCTACCGGACGATGGTAGCCCATTACTCGGGTGTACACCAAGCATTTGGTGCGTAGTTCTTGATGTTGCTCCAGAACAGGGTTAGTTTTGGTTTTCATAGTTATCTTGGTTTAGTTTTTCTAATAAAGCGTCGTCACATTTCGGACAAAATTCGTGTTCGCCGTTGAGGTAACCGTGCACCGGACACACACTAAAAACAGGCGTGACCGTGATATAAGGCAATTTGAATTTCGATAGTACGGTTTTGACAAAGTTTTTACAAGCTTCCGAAGTGCTGATTCTTTCGTTCATGTACAAATGCAGTACGGTTCCGCCGGTGTATTGGCATTGTAATTCATCTTGCATCATCAAGGCTTCAAAAGGATCTTGGGTAAAATCTACCGGAATTTGCGAGCTGTTGGTGTAATAAATATTGTCGTCGCCACCCGCTTGTACAATGTTCGGATAGCGTTTTTTGTCTTCTTTCGCAAAGCGATAAGTAGTACCTTCTGCAGGCGTAGCTTCGAGGTTGTATAAGTTTCCGGTCGCTTCTTGGAATTCTTTCATGCGATTGCGGATGTGATTCAGGATTTCCATCGAAAAGTCATGGCCGAAACGCGTCGTAATGTCGTCTTGGTCATTGGTAAAATTGCGAATCATTTCGTTCATGCCGTTCACCCCAATAGTCGAAAAGTGATTGCGGAAATGCGGCAAATACCTTTTGGTGTAAGGATACAAACCTCTGTCGTACATTTCCTGTATGAATTGTCGTTTTTTCTCTAAAGTCGATTTGGCCAATGCCAACAACTCGTCCAATCGGGAGAAAAGCGCTTCTTTATCGCCTTCGTATAAGTAGCCCAAACGGGCCATATTGAGGGTTACTACACCAATACTTCCGGTCATTTCGGCACTACCGAACAAACCGTTTCCTCGTTTTAACAATTCCCGTAAATCGAGTTGCAAGCGACAGCACATACTGCGCACGGCATTGGGTTTATAGGCATTTGGGTTTTCCATTTTGTTGCCGTTTTCGTCGGTAGTATACTGACTTCCGATGAAATTCTGGAAATAGGACGAACCGATTTTAGCGGTGTTTTCAAACAGCAGTTCGGTGTTTTCGCCGTTCCAATCAAAATCTTCAGTGATGTTTACGGTCGGAATCGGGAAAGTGAAAGGTTGGCCATTGGCATCGCCTTCGGTCATTACGGTATAATAGGCTTTGTTAATCAGGTTCATTTCGGCCTGAAAATGTTCGTAACGCAGTTCGGTTAAGCTTTCCACACCGCGTTCTTGGGCACGAGTCAAGATTTTTTCATCGGTAATTTTTTCAAATAAATGCCGGTCGTTTTTGGTCGGAACCTGTACCGCTAAATCCGCCGGAACTACCCAATCTAAGGTAATGTTGGTAAACGGCGATTGTCCCCAGCGCGCCGGAACATTCAAGTTGTACACAAAACTGCGCACCGCTTTGAGCACCTCGTCAAACGACAAATTGTCTTTAAAAACATAAGGTGCCAAATACGTATCAAAAGAACTAAACGCTTGGGCACCGGCCCATTCGCTCTGCAAAATCCCGAGGAAGTTGGCCATTTGTCCCAAGGCTTCCCGGAAATGCGAAGGGGCTTTGCTTTCCACACGACCGCGAACGCCGTTAAAACCGTCGTTGAGTAACACGCGTAAACTCCAACCTGCGCAATAACCCGTTAAGCAATCCAAGTCGTGGATGTGAATATCGCCGTTGCGGTGGGCGTAACCTTCTTCTTTAGAATAGACTTTATCCAGCCAATAATTGGCAATGATTTTTCCGGCCACATTGTTCACCAAACCCGCATTGGAATAGGAAGTGTTGGCATTGGCATTGATGCGCCAATCGGTTTGTGTGATATACTCTTCAATGGTTTGGGTGCTGTCTACATATGTCGTGTCGTCATTCAATCCTTGTACGTGTTCGCGTTGCAGTTTTCGCGTGTGACGGTACAACATAAACGAGCGCATCACTGTAAAATAGTGATAGTCGAAAAGCATTTTTTCAATAATGTCCTGAATTTCTTCGACTGCCCAAGTTTCTTTGGCGTCTAAACCGGCCATTACTTTTTCAAAAACACGCTCGTCAAAAGGAAGTGAAACGCTGGTAAAGCTCTTGACTATCGCATCCTTTATTTTAAAAGGTTCAAAAGGTTTATAATCTCCGTTTCTTTTAATTACATATTTTTCCATGATGAGCGTGTTTTTTGGGTTGATTAGTTTGATTATATGAGGTCGAACTTGGTTTCCATAGCCTGCGCTTTAGGAAACACTATGTTGTTTTCGAGGTGAATGTGTTTGTGTAAATCCTGTTCGAATTCTTTCAGCATGGCAAAAGTTACGCGGTAGGTTTCACAAGCATCAACCGGCGGATTGTAGTTGTCGGTTAATTTGGCAATGATGCGGAAGCGTTCGCCTTCGTTTTCGTGTTCGTCCTGCATCATGGCAATCGGATTATTGACAGTTCCAAAATGCGGCTGTTCTATCGATTCTTGGTCTCGAAGGGCGTTGAACATTTTTTTGACAAACGGGAACAAAATCAGTTCTTCTTTTTTCATGTGTTGGGCCAATTCTGTAGCGCAAATTTTAAAGTGAAGTCCAATTTCAAAAAGTTCCGGATGGCGTTGTCCGTGTACCTTGCAGAGTTTGTCGAGGTAAAAAAGTAAGGCGGTCGATTTTTCTTCTACATAACGATGGTGCGTTTTTTCGATGTAGTCGATTAATAAGTCGATGGGCCAAGATTTGAAATCGATGTTATTGTCTGATTTCGATTCTAAAACGGCATTCAATTCATCTTGTATGGAATGGACGTCGAGTCCTTTTTTTTCGCAAACTTCTTCTAAAGTTCTATTGCCTTTACAGCAAAAGTCGATGCCATATTTTGAGAAAACCGCTGCTGTTCTAAAATCTCCGGCTACAAATTCTCCTACGGTTATTTGTTCTAAAGCATTCATAAATAAGGTGTTTTAATTTTAAAGTTCTCCAAAATTAAGACTACTACACTGTTGCGATATATGATTAAAGTCATATAAATTGGATTTTTTCAGTGGTTATTTTGTAGCTTCTTAAACTATGCCCATGGAAAATTTAAAAGAGCAGATTCTCCGATTGAAAAAAGAGAAGAATGCCGTGATTTTAGCCCATTATTACCAACAACCCGACATACAGGAAATAGCCGATTATGTGGGCGACAGTTTAGGATTGTCGCAAGAAGCGGAGAAAGTAAATGCCGATATTATAGTGTTTGCCGGTGTGCATTTTATGGCTGAAACGGCCAAATTATTAAATCCGAAAAAGAAGGTTTTATTGCCCGATTTGAATGCCGGTTGTTCGTTGGCCAATTCGTGTCCGCCTGATATTTTTAAGAAGTTTGTGGAAGCGCATCCCAATCATATTGTGATTACGTATGTGAATTGCTCCGCCGAAATTAAAGCGTTGAGTCATTTGGTTTGCACTTCTTCTAACGCCGAAAAAATTGTCAACTCCGTACCCGAAAACATCCCGATTATTTTTGCGCCCGATAAAAACCTCGGAAACTATATCAACAAAAAAACCGGGCGACAAATGATTCTCTGGGACGGTAGTTGTGTAGTCCACGAAGCGTTTTCGTTAGATAAACTCATCGCGCTTCATAAAGAACATCCGAATGCTGCCATTATAGCGCATCCCGAATCGGAAACCCATATTTTGGAAACGGCGAGTTATATTGGTTCGACTTCCGGAATGATTGACTACGTAAAGCAGAGTCCGAAAAGCGAATTTATTGTGGCTACGGAGGCAGGCATTTTATACAAGATGCAGGAAGAAGTGCCCGATAAAATCTTAATTCCCGCTCCGGCTATGGAAGACAATACTTGTGCTTGCAGCGAATGCGCGTATATGAAACTCAATACGCTTCGCAAATTATACGATTGTTTGCTGAATGAATCTCCGGAAATCAATGTGCCGAAGAAAGTTGCAGACAAAGCCCTTATTCCCATCCAACGTATGCTTGAATTGTCGAAATGATGAAGATAGAAACCGATTATTTGATTTTAGGTTCAGGGATAGCCGGACTGACAGTTGCTATCAAATTGGCGCTAAAATTTCCCGACCGAAAAGTGTTGATTGTCACCAAATCCAACGAAGACGAGTCGAATACCAAATACGCCCAAGGCGGTATAGCCGTCGTGATGGATGGGGTGAGCGATGATTTTGAAAAGCACATCCACGATACTTTGGTGTGCGGTGATGGGTTGTGCAATAGAGCAGTGGTGGAAATGGTAGTGAAAGAAGGACCGAAACGCTTGACCGAACTTATTGAATGGGGAACGCAATTTGATTTAAACGAAACGGGAAATCTTGATTTAGCCAAAGAAGGCGGACATTCCAATTCTCGTGTCGTGCATTATAAAGACCAAACCGGGCGTGAAATTGAGCGCGCTATTTTGGCCAAAGCCCACCAGCAACCTAATGTTGAAATCCTCGATTTTCATTTCGCTACCGATTTGATTACAGACCAAAATACGTGTTACGGCGTTAGTGTTTTGGATGAAAAAGCCAATGAAATGATGCCGATTTTCTCTCGCTTTACCATTTTGGCAACCGGCGGTATCGGGCAAGTATATCAGCAAACGACAAACTCTAAAATAGCCACTGGCGATGGTATTGCTATGGCGATTCGGGCCAAAGCTAAGATCAGCGATATGGAGTTTATCCAATTTCATCCAACGGCTTTGTATGCGCCAGGTTCAGCTTCGACTTTTTTGATTTCCGAGGCAGTTCGGGGTTTTGGCGCGTATTTGAAAACCAAGAAAGGGCATCGGTTTATGTTGGATTACGATGTACGAGGCGAATTGGCGTCGCGCGATATAGTGTCGAGAAGTATTGAAACCGAACTCAAAAAATCGGGTGATGACTGTGTGTATTTAGATTGTACGCATTTGGATCAAATTGAATTTCAGAAGCATTTCCCAACCATTTATCAGAATTGTTTGTTGGAAGGGGTTGATGTGGCTACAGCTTGGATTCCGGTGATTCCGACGCAACATTATTTGTGTGGCGGCGTTGAGGTGGATTGGAACGGACTCACTTCTATTAACCGATTATTCGCTTGTGGCGAATGTTCCCGAACCGGCTTGCATGGAGCCAATCGCTTGGCATCGAATTCGTTGTTAGAGGCTTTGGTGTATGCGCATCAGATTTATACTTATTTAGGCGAAACGGATTCGGAGAATACAACGTATTTGTCTAAAAATCCCCTTTATTTGAATCAGAAAGCCAAAACCATTTCCTCCGAATGGGTATCGAAACATCGAGAAGAACTGCAAAATCTCATGCAACACAATGCCGGGATTGTTAGGCACGACATCGATCTGAAAAACACTTTAAAGCTATTGCAGCTCCGCAAAAACGAGTATCGGGAAATGGAACGGGAATATGCGGTGACCAAAGATTTTTTGGAACTGAAAAACAGTCTTGAGGTTAGCATTCCGATTGTCGCTTTTTCTTTAAAACGCCATGAAAACAAAGGCAGTTTTTACAAAGAAGGCCAAACAAAAATGACCGCCAACCCAAACGGTCGCGGCCTGTAAATGAAAGATTAATACAATTTTGGTGTCATCAGCTTAGAGTTTTGTACATCATGGCGGCGGAAATATTCAGCGCGCGATTCTTGATTTCTTCGGCTTTCGGACCTTCAAAAAGTTTGTCTACGGTTTCGGTGAATAATTTATTCCAATGTCCGAAATGCGTTGGATTCATTGGACTTTTTTCGTGTAACGCTTTGTGTTTGGCCATCGGATTGCCTTCATAATTTCCGGTAAAGAAAAGAATGTTTTCCCAAAAATTGTACATTTTGGGCAGGTGGTTTTCCCAATTCACTTGAGCCACATCGTTGAATAAATAACCGATAATGTCGTCGGTTTTTACTTTGTCGTAAAAGGTATTGACCAATTTCTCGATGTCTTTGCGGTTTCGGATATCGGTTTTCATGTTACAAATCTTTTTGGTTGAATTTTTTTAGTGAGATAAAAAACGGAACCATCGCCCACAAACACAGCAGCAAAAACGAAACGATTAAACCGACCGCTGTTCCGAAGAAATCCTGAAAAATGGCTCCGGTATAACCCATCATAGCTGAAACATCCAAGTGCATCAAAATTTGAATACGGGCCAAATCAATAGGGCTTAAAGCCGTCATAGCCACCATGGCGTGTTCGATAGGATAATCGGCCAATTGGAAGAGTAAAAACAATACGATACCGTCGAATAATAAGGCAAAAAACAACCAAGTCATAATGGCAATCCCGATGCCTTTGGCTTTGTCTCGGGTTAGGATGGAACTCAAGAAAGCCAATGCCACAAAGATGACCGAGATTAAACTACCAACCATAATCATCATTAGTCCAACGCTGTCGGGTGCGTTAATCAGCAACGGTATGCCGGCACCTACAACAAAGGCTAATACCATTGAAAGTGACAATCCCAAGAACAAACTGGTCCAAATTTTTCGGCGTTTGATCGGTTGGCTGAGCAGTAGTTCGATAAACTCTGAGCTGTTGTACAAGTAAATGGTAGCGAACAAGATGGAAACCAACGGTACAGTAAATAATATTACGTTTAAGATGGTGAGCAATCCTTTGGCTGAATTGTCCTCTAAGGCGAAAGAACTCCAGGAGAGTGCTGCCAAAATTAAAGTGTAGGCCAACACAATTTTGTTCTTTAGGATGTCGAGTAAGATGATTTTTATGATGCGGTTCATGATGAGTTTCAGGTTACGAGTTACGAGTTGTGGTTTGTTTGGCTTTTAGGATGCTGGCAATGGCTTTGGAGATTCGGGTTTCGTTGGTTTCCGCTTTGATAACGGTGACATTTTTATGGAAATGCACTTGACCTTCCTGCATAAAAATGATTTCGGTGATTAAGTCGTCGAGTTCACTAAGCAAGTGCGAAGTGATGAGGATTAGTTTTCCTTTTTCTTTTTCACGGATGATTTTTTCTTTTAAAATTTCGGATGCCAGCGGATCTAAACCGGCGGTAGGTTCGTCTAAAATCAGTACATCGGGATTGAATAAGAAAGCCAAAACAGCACTCACTTTTTGGGTAGTTCCGCCCGAAAGGGTTCGCATTTGTTTGTCGAATAACTTGTCGAGTTCAAAAGCGCGGATGAGTTCTTCGTCTAATTCGGTGGTTGAAGGCCGTACTTTTTTAATCATTTCGATAATTTGACCGATGGTCATATTGTCGGGATAGCGTCCAATTTGTGGCATATAGCCTATGTTGTTTCGGTAAAAATAATCACCGAGAATTGATTTTCCGTTGAAAGTAATCGAACCGTTATCGGGAATGACCATGCCTAAAATCGATTTGATTAAAGTGGTTTTTCCGCAACCGTTAGGTCCGATTAGGGCAATGCATTGTCCTTTTTGAAACGAAAGGTTAATGTCTTGCAATACGGCTAATTTGCCGAATTTTTTGTTTATATTTTGTATGGTTATCATGGTTTGTTTCGGGTTTCGGGTTGAAAGTTGCGAGTTTAAGGTTTCGGGTTTCGAGTTTTTAACCTATAACTCGCAACCCGTAACCCGCAACTTTATAACCTTAACTGCTTCATTAAAGGCGTATTGTCTACAAAATTATCAGGTGTGATGCTGGGTAATACTTTTTCGGATTTGTCCAAAAGGGTAATCATAAAACTGCGGTACAATAACATCGACGATGGGTTGCTTTCGGTGAGTACCGCAAACAAACTGAGCGGATGGTAAGGCACATCGCCTATGCCGTCTTTGTTTAAATCGTAGCCTTCGTATTTGTCCCAATAATTGCTGTTGAAAGTATTGAGCACTAAACTTCCGTTGGTGCTGATGTCGAACGTATTGCCGACATAATTGTTGTTTACCACTTCGTTTTCCATACAGCTGGCTTGGATTTTCATGCCCCAGCCGTTGGCTTCAAAAACGTTTTTTTCGACTTTAATTCGGGACGTACCTTCCATATAAATTCCGGAAGTATTTCGTTTGAAATGGTTGTTAAAGATGTAACTGTCGGCTATCTCTTTGAGCAATAAACCGTAGGCCGAATCGCCCCAGTTTTCTTCGAAATAATTATTGAACATTTTGACGTTTTTGGTAAACATCACTGCTACTCCGGCTCCGTTTCCTTTAAAGACATTAGTGATATAAGAATCGTCGTTAGAAAACATAAAGTGCAAACCGTACCGAATGTTGTGGTTGGAGATATTGCGCCAAATCACCGAGTTGGTTACAAATTCGAAATAGATGCCATCACGGTGTCCTGAAATTTTGTTGCCAATGATTTGCAGGTTTTCGCTTTTCCAACAGTGAATGCCGTTTCCGATGAGTTGTTCTTGTTTGCCGTAAGCCCTGATGTTATTGTTTTTGACAAGGCTGTTTTTGGAATTTTGGAGGTAAATGCCAAAAAAGTTATTGTCGAGGATGTTGTTTTCAATGCGAACAAAGTTTCGGTCATACACTTTAATCCCGCAAGGATCATCCAATGCGGCATAACCCGAATTGATGATTTTGAAGCCTTTGACTACCACATTATCGGCAGCAACAGATACTACTTCAAATTTGTTTTGGCCGTCAAGCGTTGGGAAGTTTTTACCCAAGAAAATGATTTTTTTGTTGATAAGAATATTTCCTTCTTTGTAAATACCCGGAGTAACCAATACCGTATCGCCATCGTTTGCCAAAGCCAAAGCTTGTTTGATGGTTTTAACCGGATAGGTTTTCCCAACGGTAATGGTTTTAGCATTACTGATTAGGCAAAAAAAGTAAAGGATATACACTAAATTTTTCATTTGTAACTGTTGTAAACTTCTGTCCAGTTTAAAGGTTTTGCATTGAACTTTTTAGCGTATTCGCTTTGTTCTGCTGCGGTTGCCAATGCTGCCATATTGCCTCTCATGGGCGAATTGATTTGGTCGCTTTTGATAAAGAAAGCTGTTTCTGCCGGAATCAAAGTGTTGTCTTTGGTGTAATCGTTTACAAAGAAAGATTGGTAAGGCACTACGGTATTAGATTTGGCAAATTGCACCATACAGCCCAAATCGTCAAATTTGTAATAACGGCCTTTTTGGGTAATCAGTTCGGCTCCGAATTTACCGTTGGCGATGGTCATTTTGCAAAAATCGCAAGCATCGGTATTGATTTTAAGAGGTTTAGCTTCTTTGGAACTACAAGAAGCCAAGAAAAGGAATGCGATACACGCTAAAGCTAGAGTTCTCATAAGGTTGTTTTTTTAGTAAACTTATATTCTTTCAGAACCACAAAAAACAGTAATATTCCGGCAACAGTTAACAACCAACCTCCGGTGTCTGGGATGGAGTAAGCCCCAAAATTGAGTAGTTGTTTGTAACCAATGAGTGGCGGCTGGTAAGCCATACCCGGGACTCTGATGGCTGCATTTGGATCGAGATTGTGTCCGTATTCGTAATTCCATCGATAGAAATCTACAGCAGCTAAGGCGATAAAAACTATATAAGTGATTAGAAAAGCGAGTACTGCTTTTCTTTTGGCTACAAAAATTAATACGATGGAGATAAGCGCAAAAGCACCGAAGACATAAGGCAAAACGGTAAACTCGAAAAAGTTTTCGGTATGCAAGGTGGCCATACCGATGTAGTGGTTTAACCCGTTGATGATTTCCACATCGCCGCCAATTTTGTTGGTGTAAAGTTGCAGTACAAGGCCTTCCGGGTATTGAGGTGCTTCGAGTTGGATTTGCCACATGGGTACAAACAAAGCTCCTACAAATAGGGCTCCGGTTATCAAAAGCAATACTTTTGACAGACCTGAAATGGATAGATTTTTCATTGCATTCAGAGAAAAAAAGGGAACAAATAAAATCTGTTCCCTTTGGTTAATTTTATTTGGTAGCCTTCGGTAAGTTGGTCCCCACACTCCAGGTGAGCGGAACACTACTTCCTGCCGGAGAAACTCTTACATAACCTTGCATTTCTTGGTGTAGTGCGCTACAGAAATCGGTACAATACATAGGATACATTCCTGTTTTTTTAGGAATCCATTTCAAGGTTGTGGTTTCGCCCGGCATGATGAGTAACTCGCCATTGTCGGCACCTTTGATGGCAAATCCGTGCGGTACATCCCAGTCTTGCTCTAAGTTGGTTACGTGGAAGTATACTTCGTCTCCCAATTTAATGCCTTCAATATTATCCGGTGCAAAGTGAGAACGGATAGAAGTCATATATACATGAACTTTGTTGCCTTCTCTAACCACTTTGGCTTCTTTTTCTCCTTTGGTTACAAAAGGGTGATTGTTGTCGGCAATTTTATAGAATTTCAACTGACCATTGTTTCGAATCAAATCGGCCGGTGCAGCTTGTGCATAGTGCGGTTCACCGATGGTCGGGAAGTCGAGGATGAGTTGCATTTTATCCCCGCTGATGTCAAATATCTGAGCAGATTGAGCTAACTCCGGACCGGTTGGTAAATAGCGGTCTTTGGTAATTTTATTATAGGCGATTAAGTATTTACCGAAAGGTTTTTTACTGTCACCGCCGGGGATACACAAGTGACCCACAGAATAGTAAGTAGGTACTCTATCCAATACTTTTAACGTTTTGATGTCCCATTTTACCACTTCAGAAGACACGAAGAAAGTGGTGTAAGCATTTCCTTTACCGTCGAATTCGGTATGTAATGGTCCTAAGCCCGGTTTTTGCACTTCACCATGTAAGGCCGCTTCGTATTTTACTACCGGAATTCCGCCGTAGTCACCTTCAAATTTTTTGTCTTTGATGGCGCCCATCAATTTATCAAAACTGAATACCGGAATCAAGGCAGCCAATTTACCGGAACCTACGATGTATTCACCTGTTGGATCAACGTCACAACCGTGAGGTGATTTAGGACAAGGAATCATGTAACAAATGTCTTTTAAGGCAGCGGCATCTAACACTAAAACTTCATTTTTCATTTCAGAAGTGGCGCTATGTGTTTTTTCATTCCATTTGTTGTGAGCGTATTTCACGCTTTGTTTTTTTCCTTTTCCGGCTTTGATGTACTCTTCAGCTTTTTTCCAGTTCACCGCCATAATGAAGTCTTTATCACGTTGAGACGCATTTACTTCTAATAAGGTGTTGGCTTGTTCGGTATTGTAACAAGAGAAAAAGAACCAACCGTGTGATTTTCCTTTACCGGCGTGCGATAAGTCGAAGTTAACCCCCGGCGTTACAATTTGGAATGCTAAGTCCATTTCTCCTTCTTTGCCCACTTTTACAAAACTGATGTGGCCTTTGAAGTTTTCTTTATAAGTATTGATGGCTACGTCACCGTTGGTATAATCCGGCGGAACGCTGAAACGAGTTCCGGCAACCACGTATTCTGTATTTTCGGTGATGAATGGAGAAGAGTGATTTCCACCACTGTTGGGCAGCTCGATAATTTCGGCAGTTTTGAATGTTTTCAAGTCGATTCGAGCGATACGAGGAGTGTTATTGGCGTTACCAAAAACCCAGCGACCGTCTACTTCACCATTGGTTTGTGACATTTCGGTGTGGTGTAAATCGTCCCAAGGCACAAAGCCGTTGGAAGTGTTTAACATCGGCTTGGTTTCTTCGCTGTAACCCCAACCTTTTTCAGGGTCAACGGAAAACACCGGAATTACTCGGAATAATCTACCGCTTGGCAGACCGTAAACACTCAACTGTCCGCTGAAACCTCCGGACACGAAGTTATAAAATTCATCATATTTACCCGGAGCGACATAGGCTTTTTGAGCGGCATCACCACTCACCGCATCGCCCGAATTCTTTGGTTTACAAGAAGTGAACAAAGCACTTCCGAGAACGACAGCAAAAATTGCTTTTACAAACTTATTTTTCATTATTATTGATTTAATAAGATTGGCCAGCACTTTCACGGGTTAACCAATCTCAGGTTTTGGTTTATTTTACACCGTCAATTTTTCGCATGTATTCTAAAATATGACGGGCATCATCGTCGCTTAACCCTTGGTTTGGCATACGAACCAAACAAATTTCTAATTGGGCTTGTACTTCAGGGTCTTTGTCGATCATTGGGTCAGGATTGGTGATAAAGTTCATAATCCATTCCGGTCTTCTTCTTTCGGTTACGCCTTTCCATCCCGGACCAACGAGTTTTTCATCAGTTGATTTGTGACAAGAAGTACATTTTACAGCAGCTACTTCTTCGCCTTTGCCGGCCATGGCTTGGTCGAGCGTAGCGCCCAATTCTACGTTGGTAAATTTACCTTCACCTCTTTTTGGGTCGTAACTTGATGGGTCAGCGGCTTTTGTTTCTGTTGCAGACGGATCGGCAGCAGGGTTGTATTCTTCAGTTTCTTTTTCCTTTTTCCCACAAGCAATCAGCAGAGAAAAGGTGAGCGCGGTTAACAATAATTTTTTCATGATAGGAAGTATTAAAGATTCATTTACAAATTTCAGCATTAAACACTTGTTAATTTTATGATTACAATCATAAAGAGTAGGAAAGTTTTCCGGCTTGTCTTTTAAAAGCTATGATTCTGATAGTCAGATAGTCATAATCGACTGTGCTTGTAACAAATGTTTAAGGTTATCATTGGTGTAAATTGCCTTTTTATCATGTCTTATTAAATCTTATCTTTACTTCTCAATTGCTACTTATGCCAAATCGAGACATCAAAATACTACACATCGACAGCAATCATCCTTTGTTATGGGAACAATTGGTTGCCGCCGGATTTCAAAATGAAGCCGATTTCACTTCCTCTAAAAGCGAAATCGAAGCTAAAATCGAAGATTATCAAGGCATTGTCATTCGTAGTCGTTTTAAAATTGACAAAGCGTTTATGGATAAAGCCACTAATCTTAAGTTCATTGCCAGAGTTGGCGCGGGGTTGGAGAGTATTGATTGCGACTATGCCGAGACCAAAGGTATTCATTTGATTGCAGCGCCGGAAGGCAATTGTAATGCGGTTGGAGAACATGCTTTGGGGATGTTATTGTCGTTAATGAACAAACTCAACAGGGCTGACCGTTTGGTGCGCCAAGGCCAATGGATACGAGAAGGCAATCGAGGCTATGAATTGGAAGGCAAGACCGTTGGCATTATTGGATATGGCAATATGGGGAAATCGTTTGCCAAAAAACTACGCGGATTTGACGTTACCGTTTTGTGTTATGATATTTTACCCAATGTAGGCGATGCCAATGCGCGTCAAGTTTCGTTGGCCGAGTTGCAAGCCAAAGCTGAGGTATTGAGTTTGCACATACCATGGACACCCGAAACGGATAAGATGGTGAATACGAATTTCATCAATGCTTTTGCCCAACCTTTTTGGTTGATTAATACCTCAAGAGGTAAAAATGTGGTGACCGATGATTTGGTCACAGCTTTAGCCACCGGGAAAATTTTGGGCGCCGGATTGGATGTGTTGGAATACGAAAAGTTGTCTTTTGAAAATTTATTTATCGACAGTGAAAAACCCAAAGCCTTTGCGTATTTATTGCAAGCGGACAATGTTTTATTGACGCCACATATTGCCGGATGGACGTTTGAAAGTCATGAGAAATTGGCCCAGACGATAGTGGATAAGATTTTGAAAATGTTCCGTTAGCCAATTCTTTTACCGTTACTACTACTGAGTTTGTTTTGTATTCCGAAAGGACTTTCTTTAAATTTCGGGTGCAATACTTTTTAAAAGTTCGATTTTTTATAAGAATTTTATATATTAGAGCCATCAATTAATTTAACCAATAAAACAATTTATTATGGACGCACAAAAAGTCGACATGTTTTTAATGATGAACTCTAAGTTTTTCGAAGCGCATCATTTGCCAAGTGTGAGAGAGAAATTATTAACCCTTGACGAGTCAAGATGGGGTATGGTTCAAACCATGCAATTTAAAGATCCTACAACTGCTTTAATCATTTCTATTGTAGGTGGTGGTTCTTTGGGAATCGACCGTTTCTTTATTGGTGATACCGGATTGGGAATAGGAAAATTGTTGACTTGTGGTGGTTTAGGAATTTGGACTATCATCGATTGGTTCTTAATTATGGGAGCTACTCGTGAGAAAAACATTGAGCTTTTTCAAAATACTTTATACTAGTAAATGATGACCCGAAACAAGTTATACGTATTGTTAGGTGTGGCTTGTTTCCTTGGGTTTGTTTACCTTCTTTTAAGTACCTATTACTTTCAGCAATCTGACACAACGCTTTGTTGGTTTAAGAATGTTACTGGGTACAATTGTCCTTCATGTGGCACTACGAGAGCTGTTTTGTTACTTTTTAAGGGCAACTTGTTGCAGTCTGTTCAGTTCAATCCTTTAGGTTCAATCGTATTTCTTATTATGGTTTTAGCGCCTATTTGGATTGCCGTTGACTTGCTGACCCAGCAAGACACTTTGTTTCAAAAGTATAAGCAAACTGAGGTTTTTTTGAGAAAACCCTTGGTCGCAAGCTTTTTTATTTTACTGATTTTATTGCTCTGGTATTGGAACCTAACTAAAAATCTATGAGAAGACAAATAACCAATTTTCCCTATCAGCCTTCGGATAGTGAATGTGAGAAAGCGTCGAACAGCTACTTGATGTCGTTAGTGGCTGTGGTAGCCGGATTACCGTTGCCGATTCTGAATTTGATTGCCACTTTCTTCTTTTACGTGGCCAACCGCAACAAGCCTTATTTTGTAAGATGGCATTGTACACAAGCCTTGCTGTCACAATTTGCGCTTTTCTTTATGAACAGTTACAGTTTTTGGTGGACGGTTTCTATATTGTTTGGCGACGTAAAGTTTACCAATGAATATTTTGCTTATGTGCTTACCGTAATTGTGGTTAATATCATCGAATTGATTTCTACGATTTATGCAGCCGTTCAAGTTAGAAAAGGCATACACATAAAGTTCTTCTTCTTTGGCGGACTAACAGATTTGATTTGTAAACCTAAAACGCTACACTTATGAAAATAGCAGCACAAGGATTAGCCATAGTCTTTACAGTGTTTTTGATTTGGTTTGGCTTATCACAGTTAGACTATGTTTCCTTTTTTAAAGTGAAGCAGAATGGTCAAGATTTAGAAACCGCTTTGGGAGAATTAATTTGGGATGAAATAGCCAAAACCGAAGATGTAGTGCTTAACGACAGCTTGGTTAAAACCCTCGATAAATTAATCAATCCTTTATGTGAAGCTAACGGAATTGAGCGTGATTCCTTAAAAGTTCATATCATAGAAAAAGATGAAATCAACGCTTTTGCTTTGCCTAATAATCATTTGGTGGTTTATACCGGTTTGATTGCAGATTGCAAAAACCAACAAGCATTGCAAGGTGTTTTAGGACACGAAATCGCCCATATTGAAAACAAACACGTGATGAAGAAGCTTTCCAAAGAAATTGGATTTTCCGTATTGCTTTCGGCTACCACCGGTGGCAAAGCAGGCGAAGTATTGAAGGAAATTTTCCGAACCTTATCTTCTTCGGCTTACGACCGTTCTTTGGAGAAAGAGGCCGACATAACCAGTGTAGATTATATGATAGCCGCAGATATCGATCCTAAACCTTTGGCCGATTTTATGTATGAAATGGCTATGGATAGCCAAATGCCTAAAGAGATGTATTGGATTGCATCGCATCCGGAATCCGAGGAACGAGCCCAATATATTTTGGAATACATTAAAGGAAAGAAACTCAAAAACAAAGCCACTATAACTGAGAAAGAATGGCAGGCTTTTCAAAAATTAGCCGAACAACAATAGCAAAAAAGCAATCTTAGGGTTGCTTTTTTTTGTTTCAAGAAATACCCAGCTTAATTATTTTATTACAAAATTTCTTTATATTTGAGTCTATTAACCCATGGAGTAACCGAAAATCCTTAAGAGTAGGACTAACTAATAACTATTAATTATGTTTAACTGGTACAAAAAAGTTGTATTTGAAAATTATGCCAATTTTAACGGCAGAGCACGCCGATCAGAGTATTGGTATTTCACGCTTTTTAATTTGATTTTTTCAGTCATTACAATGGCCATTGACAAAGCGTTGAATTTGGAAATTGGTCTAAACACCGTTTACGGTTTGGCTGTTTTTATTCCGGGATTAGCTGTTGCTTTCCGAAGATTGCACGACATTGGAAAAAGCGGATGGTTGCTAGTGATTATTTACTTAGCGATGATTATTTGTGCTGCTGTAATGGTTGGCGCTAGTTTGTCAGCTTTGTCAGGAGTAGCTTCGCCGGAAGGATTTGGCATAGGCGTAATTATTGCCGGAGTGGTTGTTTTTGGTTTGGCCATTTGGTTGCTTGTGATGTTTTGTACCAATGGAGATGTTGGAGAAAACAAATACGGACCGGATCCAAAAGCAGATGGTTCAGAAGATATCAGTCAGATTGGAGTAGAATAATCCCATTTGACATTCAATAAAAAAGCCGGTAGTTACTACCGGCTTTTTCTATTTGTAATTTTTTTCTTTGCGTTCCAATTCGGCTTGAAATTCCTCCATTACCGGTTTTACAGTGCTCTCGGGTAAGTCGGCAATGCGAATGTACATCAAGCCATCGACAGCATTATTGAATAGTGGATCTACATTAAAAGCCACCACGCGTGCGTTTTGCTTGATGTATTTTTTAATCAATACCGGAAGTCGCAAACTGCCCGGTTCGACTTCGTCAATAATTTTGTCGAATTTATTCAAATCGGCTTCCGTCTCATTGAATACAAAATCCTTGTCGGCATCTTTCAATTTTACTTTGAACTCTTTCTTCGGATTGATGTATTGCGCCACATACGGATCATAGTAATGCGACTTCATGAACTCTATCATCAACGATTTGGAGAATTCGGTAAACTGGTTACTGATGCTTACGCCACCAATCAAATATTTGTGCTCCGGATAACGCAAGGTAGTATGTACGATGCCTTTCCACAACAAGAACAACGGCATTGGTTTTTGCTGGTAATCGCTCACGATAAAGGCGCGACCCATTTCGATGGACTTCGACATCATGTCGTATAACTCCGGTTCGAAACGGAATAAGTCTTGTAAATAAAAGCCTTCGATACCGTATTTCGGGAAAATTTCTGCGCCCAAGCCCATGCGGTAAGCGCCGGCTATTTGCTGATTTTCATCGTCCCACAAAAACATGTGGTGGTAATAATTGTCGTATTGGTCTAAGTCGATTGATTCGTTAGTGCCTTCACCTACAGCCCTAAAAGTAATCTCGCGCAAACG
Organism: Flavobacterium cheonhonense; assembly: GCF_035671315.1. Classification (NCBI taxonomy): domain Bacteria; kingdom Pseudomonadati; phylum Bacteroidota; class Flavobacteriia; order Flavobacteriales; family Flavobacteriaceae; genus Flavobacterium; species Flavobacterium cheonhonense. The sequence continues at coordinate 393,447 of NZ_JAXAVY010000001.1, read as the reverse complement.
CCCTATTTCGTGTAAAATGTTCGGGATTTTATCGGCAGTTACCAAAAAAACCAAGTAGTTCTTGCTTTGTAACAAACGGTAATCGCCTTGCTTCAACACTTCAATTTCCTCTAAAATCTTGTCGTGGTTGGCCGGTTTTACAATTTGTTTCGGACTCTTAGGCGTTTTCAAATTCAAGTTGAGGTTTTGCGAACTCAATAGTTTGGATTCTTCGTTAAAAGAATTGGCTAACATATAGGTTTTACGACGCAAGAATTCCGAGTATTCTTCAATGGTTTTGTGTTCGTTTTGTTCGGCTACGGATATCGGTTTCCCAATGCGCACTTTAATTACTCGGTCCTTTTGGGTTAGCAATTCCGAGGGTAATTTGGCGGTGCGCAGCGTTGGATTAATTTTTGATAAGAAGTAGAAAAAACGACTGTTCTTGGCGTGGAAATAAATGGGTACTACCGGAACTTGTGCTTTGCGAATCACTTTGATGGCGCCTTCTTCCCAAGCTTTGTCTACTACTAGTTTTCCGTCTTTATAGGTAGAAACTTCTCCGGCAGGAAACATGCCTAAAGGTTTGCCGTCGCTCAAATGGCGTAGCGTTTCTTTGATGCCGATGACGCTCGATTTGGCATCTTTATGGTTTTCGAACGGATTCACCGGCATGATGTAAGGCTTCATCGGTTCGATGCGATGCAACAGGAAATTGGCGATGATTTTAAAATTCGGTTCTCTTTCGAGCATTAATTTCAATAACAAAATACCGTCAATACCACCCAGCGGATGGTTAGATATTGTAATATAAGCACCGTCTTTCGGTAATCGTTTTAAATCGTCTTCCGGAATTTCAAACTTAATTTGAAATTCATCCAAAATAGCGTTTAGGAATTCTACTTCGCTCAAGTGTTTGTTGCGGTCGTAGATTTTATTTAAGGTGGAGATTTTCAAAGCTTTCATTAGTAACCAGCCACAAAAAGTTCCGAAAACCCCGTATTTATCAGCGTTTATTGCTTTTGCAACTTCTTTAGCAGTAACTAAACCCATGTATACCGTTTATTTTTGAGTAAGAAACAAAGATAGTAATTCTGCTGAAATAGCCTTCAGAAAATGTGGAAAACACGGTTGAAACTTTAATTTTTTATTAAGGTTTTTGGGTTTCAAATGTTTGGGTTTTTGCCTATTTTTGACCCAAGGCCTTTCGGTCGAACAGTATGCAACACAATTTAATCTAAAGCTTAATGCGCATCATCTCTTATAACGTAAACGGCATTCGCGCGGCGATTTCAAAAGGATTTTTGAATTGGTTGCAGCAAGCCAATCCCGATGTGATTTGCCTCCAAGAAATCAAAGCCACCGAAGACCAAATTCCGTTGTTAGACGTGGAACTTTCCGGCTATCCTTATCACTATTGGTTTCCCGCAACTAAAAAAGGCTACAGTGGTGTGGCTATTTTGTCTAAAATAAAACCCAACAAGGTAGTTTTCGGGACCGGTATTGATCATATGGATTTTGAAGGCAGAAACTTGCGAGCGGATTTCGATGATTTTTCGGTGATGAGTTTGTATTTGCCTTCCGGAACCAACATGGATCGCTTGGACTATAAGTTCCAATACATGGATGAATTTCACGAGTATATCACCAATTTGAAAAAAGAAATTCCGAATTTGATTATCTGTGGCGATTACAATATTTGTCATGAAGCCATCGATATTCACGATCCGATACGCAACAAAACCGTGTCGGGATTCTTACCGGAAGAACGCGCATGGTTGGACAAATTCATGAAAAATGGGTTTATCGATACCTTCCGATTCTTTAACAAAGAGCCGCATCATTACAGTTGGTGGAGTTATCGGGCTAATGCCAGAGCCAATAACAAAGGGTGGAGAATTGATTATTGTTTGGCCAGCGAACCTTTAAAAGACCGTTTACGCAGAGCGGTAATTTTACCCGAAGCCAAACATTCCGACCATTGTCCGGTTTTGGTAGAAATTGAATAAGTAAAAAACAGCCTTAAAATAGATAAAATGATAAAAAGAGTAGTTTTAGGAATCCTAGTATTAACGGTGATGTCATCGTGTGTGTCAAAAAAAATCTACAATGATTTAGAAAACAAATACACCGATTTAAAAAAGGAAAATCGTTCGTTATCGGATGAGGTAGATGAGTTGCACAAAGCCAACGCCGAGTTTGACTCGGTGAACAAATCACTGACAGCCGAATTAACTAAATTGAAAGCCGACCGCGATAAGTTGCAAGCCGATTGTGCCGCAACCACCAATAATTTAAAAGCGTTACAAGAATCGTATGCTGCTTTAGAAAAAAACAGCAATGATGCTTTGGCTTCAAATATGAACAAAAATCGCGAATTGCTTGCCCAATTGGAAGCCAAGGAGAAAGCCATGGCAGCTGAGCAAGATCGTTTGAATAAATTGAGAGATGAATTGGCTTCAAGTACCCAACGTTTGAATGAATTGGAAAGCATGATTGCAGCCAAAGATGCCAGCATGAAAAAGCTGAAAGAAACCTTATCCAAAGCGCTCAATGCCTTCGAAGGAAAAGGGTTAACCGTAGAACAAAAGAATGGGAAGGTTTACGTTTCGATGGAAAACAAATTGTTGTTCCAAACCGGAAGCTGGGCAGTTGGTGCCGAAGGAAGAAAAGCGGTAGTAGAAGTTGGGAAAGTATTGGCCCAAAACCCGGATATTACGGTGTTGATTGAAGGCCATACCGACAACGACAAAATTTACGGCGCTATTGGTGGCGGTATAGAAAACAACTGGGATTTATCGACCAAAAGAGCCACAGCTATTGTGAATATTTTGGGAGAGAATGCCGGGATTCAAAAGAAAAATTTAACCGCAGCGGGTAGAGGAGAATTTGCACCGTTGATGAGTAACGATACACCGGAAGGCAAAGCGAAAAACCGCAGAATTGAAATTATTTTGACACCGAAATTGGATGAAATTTCCAAGATGTTGAATGAGTTTTAATAGGTAGGTGTTAAGGCGCAGAGCAACTAAGGTTCTAAGTTTTTGCTTAGAACCTTTTTAGTTTCAAACGTTTCCAAAAAATCTGTTAATCGAAATAAAATAACGACCACAATACGCTACTTTTGCGGGGCAAAAAGCCATTCAAAATGAACTACACTACTTTACCGAATACCGATATTAAAGTCAGCAAAATTTGCTTGGGCACTATGACTTTCGGAGAGCAAAACACCGAAAGTGAGGCTCATGCGCAATTGGATTATGCCGTAGAGAAAGGCATTAACTTTATTGATACAGCTGAAATGTATCCGATTGCAGCCAGACAAGCGACTTTAGGATCGACGGAAAGGTATATAGGGACTTGGTTAAAAAAAACAGGTAAGCGTTCGGATTTGGTGATTGCGACCAAAATAGCCGGACCGAATCGAGGTATGGAGTACATCCGTCAACCTTTAAACTTTTCTAAGAAAAGCATACACGAAGCGGTGGAGTTGAGTTTGAAAAACCTACAAACGGATTATATCGATTTGTATCAAATGCATTGGCCGGAGCGGGTGATGAACATGTTTGGTCAGCGTAGTGTTTCGAAAATTGACACCCAATGGCAAGATAATTTTGCAGAAGTTTTAGGAGTGTATGACGGTTTAATCAAAGAAGGCAAGATTAGACATATCGGCGTCTCTAATGAAAACCCTTATGGCGTGATGAAGTTTTTAAGCGAGAGTGAAAAGCATAATCTGCCCAGAATCGCCACTATTCAAAATCCGTATTCGTTGTTAAACCGATTGTTCGAAGTAGGTTTGTCTGAGATTTGTATGCGAGAGCAAGTAGGATTGATGGCCTATTCTCCATTGGCTTTTAGTTTTTTAACCGGTAAGCATTTGAATGGTTTACAACCGGATTCTCGTTTGGGCTTGTTTCCTCAGTTTACGCGTTATGCCAGTGAAAATTGTTTGAAGGCTACCCAATTGTACCATCAGCTGGCATTGGATAACGGTTTGACCCTAACCCAAATGGCATTGGCTTTTGTGCACCAACAAGATTTTGTGATGTCTACTATTATCGGTGCTACTAAAATGGAACAACTCCAGGAGAACATAGCGGCTTTTAGCACCGTACTTTCTACTGAAGTTGTTGCCGAAATTAACAAAATTCAAGCGGTATTTCCTGATCCTGCGCCATAAGAAGGCACTTTATTGTTGAGAAAATTTATTTTTTAAAATTCATTAAAAGATGATTTTCTTTTTGATACATCACTTAATACCTTTATGAGAATTCCAGAAGATTTGGTTAAATAATCTTTTGGAGACCTTACTTTTGAGATAACGTTATTAGCATTTTTAGTCTAAGGTTGTCTATTAAAAATCAGAAATCCACTTTTCTCAATTGGTCTTAATGTTAATGTTGTTTCGGTTAAGCTATAGATTTCATAGCACAACGTTTCGTTACTGTTGCTTGAATTAACTAACCTGAGGTAGTTTAACTCTGAAGTTACCGGCACCACTTCACCACATTGTGGTGAGGTATTTGACAAGCTAAAGGAATATGTGGTGTTTGATTGTCCTGAATAAATCCATGTACAAGTGTTGCCGTTAAAAACCAATTTATAATTATTATCTTCTTGTGAAATCCATGTGCCTATGATTGAGGCGTCTTGGTTTTGGTTTGTTGTAAAGGATATTAATATTGTGGAAATTACAACAGTAACTATGATTCTAATTTTTGTTTTCAAGAAATAAAGTATTTAAGGTTGAGCCAAAGTCATAAAAACATGATTTGGTAAATAATATTCCTCAGACGGTTGTGACAATTGTTTAATAAAAACAGTATCATCATTTGGATTAAGGGTTAGTCGGACATTGATTATTGCATCTGAGAATCCACTTTTGATAGTACCTTCATAAACATTTTCCGAAACCAAATTAAGTGTGATAGAATCCTCTCCATTACTGTCCACGCAATCAAGTTTTGAACCGCTCATGAAGCTGCTACAGTGTTTACCTGTTACTACACTTCCGGTTTGAATTAGATAAAACTCAGTGTTGCTATCAGTTGTGGTCGATTTCCAATACCAAGTGCCACTTAAAGTTGCTTGTGAAGAAGGATTTGAATTTGCGAATAAGTTTTCGTTTTTTACATCATCATTCTTTAATGACATTTTAAAATATTTACCAATATTATTGGTGCCGTTTAAAGTTAACACTACGCTTAGTAAGGTGAGTATAATGATTGTAGCTCTTTTCATAATATTTGTTTTTAACAGTTAACATTTTTTGAATTTTGATTAGTTTTATTGATGAACTTGTTGGCTCTGTTCAGCCATCCGTTATGGTACTTTTTCAGGGTATTTGTTAACAACTGTTGATTAGTAGCGTTTGGATATTTAGCAATATATCTTGATGTGCTGGCGTTGACCAAGTTATCGTAATATTGAATTCTATTTGACTTAAAGTTATTGTATAAAGCAATTTGGTTTGGATGATTATTTATTATGCTTATAAGATTGTCATCTACAGAACCGTTCAAAGTTAAGTTGTAACCTAGATTGTTAAGCGTCTTTTTTAATGTGATTATTGCATTAGATCCTGCATTAACATAAAAGTCAAAAAGTATGTATCTCAAATCACCATCAATGATATCGTCACATTTTATTTTATCCCAATACAGTGATTTATACATCGCTTTAGCTTGATCATTTGTCAACATTTCTAAGTTCTCAATGTTGGGTTCAACCCCTAGAATGCTTTCTGCATTTGCTACCCATACTTTCCAGCTAATCCCCTTGTTAGTGGCACCACCCGGATCAATAGGGTCAAATGTAAAACCACCCTCAGCATCTATGATGTTGTTAACTCTTTTATCAAACGTGTTACAATCTTTATCGCTTTCTATAACCCCAATCACCCCGCTTGGTGCGCACCGATTCAAACCCATGGGGCAAAGATCTGTGAAAGTTACCACTAAAGTTACATCATAACCGGGATTGGACCCGTTGCCGCACATCGATTCGAGATATGAGTTCCAATCAGGATAGCTTCTTCCGCATTCACAAACTACAGAGAGAGAAACATCCAGACAAACCGTATCCTCCGAGCCTCCTCCTTGAGATCCTGTAGGGCCTTCGCTGCCACCATCATAGGAACCGCCACCGCCGCCAACTTCAGGGGTGTCTTCATTATCAGAAAAGTCAGTTTCAATATCTTCGCAAGGGTTTGTACTTAACAATCCTTTGGCGGTTACGGTCCCTTTAAATTCCTGAATTTTTTTGAGTTGTTCTTGGTACTCTTGCGCAAACACATCTGTCATAGCGTATTTCATCAAAGTCAATTCCAATTCCCCGTTTTTATCCGTCATTACCAAATTGTGGAAGGTCTTGTAATCGTCTTCCGGATGATTGGTAACCCTGAAAATGTAATTTCTAACCCCTAATGAATCAACAACAAGTAAGATAGTGCTGTAGTCAATCGTTTCGTAATCCGTTCTCGATAAAGATTGTTGTTGACCGTTTCCCCCTAAGTTAGTAAACTTAGTTTTCAGCGTGTTGGCAATTCGTTTGGCCTCAGCGCTTTTCAAATACTCGGTTGTAATACCGCTTTTTCTACCCAATCCCTTTTCTTTCACAAACATTTCTTCTGTTTGACAGCTTTGCAGGGAGCAAATGCTAATGAAAAGGATTCCCCAAAGATACAAATTTCTTACATTCATAATTAAATAAATTAAAATTTAACAAATAAATACAGCCAAAACTATATATATTTGTAGTAAAATTCTATTTAAAAATGAATTGTGTTGATTTAAAACGTAATAATTATGGAGATAGGAATTAAAATCAGAAAATTACGCGAAGCCAAAAAAATGTCACAAATGGAGTTGGCTTATATTTTAGGCATTTCACAATCTAAACTTTGTACTATAGAAAGCAATGAAGACAAATCGATTGATTTTGTGCTTATGCATAAAGTTTGCCAATTTTTCGGAGTGGGATTTGATCATTTCATAGATTACAAAGCCGAGGGGCAACCAACCAAAGGACAGCTTTCACTAAGTACCATTCACGATGCGTTTGAAGACAGCGTGATGAACCAAATCCATTTTCTTATTGTTGATAATCGCTCCAAAGAACACCGAATTCAAGAGCTTTTATTTCAAATTGCCCAAATGAAACGTGATCAAACGTGAATCAATAATATAAATACAATAAGATGGGTTTTTCCGAAGCATCAATCAGTTTTTCCAAACGGCCAAAATAAGTTTCATTCACCATCGGACACCCTAAGCTATTACAAATCGGGTTACTTTGCTCTTCGTAAGGCACTTTTTCATAGTGGTGTAAAACGATGAATCGCTCAAAAGCTTTGTCGTTTGTCTTCTCTAATCCGAAAAGCTTATACGATTTGCCAAACTTCCCAACATAATCTTTTCCGATAGCATACAAGCCTAAAGAAGTAGTATTAGAATCGGGAATATTACTGAAATATAATTCGCCTTCTATGCCGGTCTCAGAACCCGATCCGTGCGCCATCAATCCTTGGTCTGTTATCTTGTTTTGTTTCAAATCGTACACAAAAAACCTGTTTTTACCCGACATGATTTTTAAATCGGCCAGAAAAACCAACTCATTATTGTACTTCGGATTTTTATCCAAAAACTTTTGCAATACTTTTATTTTCGATGACAAACGCTTTTGGGCAACATCATCCGATAGGGGTTTGGACCGACTGAACAGCGGTGCGGATTTTTTCGTAAACCAATAGCCCAACCCTAAAACCAACACTATAACAAGAAGGCCAAACAGTTGTTTCATCAATTTATTCTTTAACCAATTTAGTTTGGAACAATCTACCGTTTGGACCGTCAACGGTAGCCAAATAAATTCCCTTAGCCAATGAGGCCACTGAAATACGATTGACTGCTAAAGCGTCTAAACCTTGAGTTAAAACTACCTTTCCGGTAAGGTCGGTAATGGTAACCGCTCTCAGCAAAAGATTATTGTCATTTTGAACCACTAATTCATTCTGAACCGGATTAGGGTAAAGTCGAATACCTTTGTTGCCAAAGTCGTTAACCGATAAACTGGCATCTATCATTTTGTAAATAGTACCACCCATGGCCACGTACAATTCTCCGTTTGTATCTTCTCCGAAAGTGGTAATTAAATTCGGACCGTTGTAGTTCCAAGTGATGGTTCCGTCGCTGCTAACCCATCCGATTTCTCCTGTACAATAGTCGGCAAAAAAGTATTTGTTGGCAAAGTTAGGATAAGTTGTACCGGTGTAAAAATAACCGCCCGTAATCGAGCATCGATTGGTAGTACCGTGAACATAAACCGCAATCGGGGCGTATGTAGCGCTATAACCCGGACAGCCGGAAGTATCATAAGGAACATTGCCCTCATAACATCGCCAACCGAAGTTTAATCCGGTGTTGGACGCAGGAGCACTTACTTTATTAATTTCTTCAATCGCATTTTGCCCAACATCGGCTATCCACAAATCTCCGTTCAAACGATTAAAGGAAAACTTCCACGGATTGCGTAATCCAATGGCCCAAATTTCATCGTTTCCGGTAATGCCCACATAAGGGTTGGTTGCCGGAATGCCGTATGGTGAAGCGGAGTCTACGTCAATTCGGAGCATTTTACCTAAATTTTCATTGATGTTTTGTGCTCTGTTTCCGGGATCGCCGCCACTGCCACCATCACCCATGCCAATGTACAAATAGCCATCGGGACCAAATTTAATCGAACCGCCATTATGGTTGCTAAAAGGCTGTGCTACAGTTAATAAAATGGTTCCGCTGGAAGCATCCGCGATATTGGGATCTGATGAAACACTATAGCGCGCAATAACAGTAGCCCCGTCACCAGCTCTGGTATAGTTGACATAAAAATAGCCATTAGTGGCATAGTTGGGATGAAAAGCCAAACCCAACAATCCTCGCTCACCACCTGATAGAATAGTGGAAGAGGTTAGGGTTAAAAAAGGAGTGGTATTGATGGTGCCGTTCGGATTCAGAATGCGAATCAAACCGCTTTGTTGGACTACAAAAAGGCGCGTATCATTGGGCGCACAAGTGATTTCTACCGGAGAGGAAAATCCGGTGGCAAAACTTTGTAAATTGATGGTTTGTGCCGAAATACCGAAGCAGCACAGTCCGAAAAGGAATAGTAATTTTGTTTTCATAGCAATTGGTTTTGGGTAAAGTTAAAAAAAACCAACTACTAATACAAGTCTTTAAAAATCAAACTCTTCCGTGTTGAGACTGTCGTTAACAACTGCCGGTACAATTTTTTGTTTTAAATATTGTTGTGCCGCTCCTGAAATGGTCAACGGGAAGTTGCCTATGGTGTCGGTTTCGGTGAGTAGTTTTCGGCGTAGCATCAATCGCGTTAGGAAATCGCTTTGCTGACGGGCAAAAGATTTGAGTTGTTGTTCGCCGTCAAATCGGTACATAAATCCTTTGGGTTTCGGGACAATGGTAGCCAGGAACAAACATTCGTTCAAATTCAATTCGGCCGGTCTTTTTTGGAAGTAAAACTGAGCCGCTTCGCCGATGCCGTATACATTCGGACCCCATTCGATGACGTTAAAATATACTTCTAACATGCGCTCTTTGGTGCTGATGCGATTGTTTTCCAATATGTAAACCAGCAAAATTTCTTCCAGTTTTCGCGATAAGGTTTTTTCGCGGGTGAGAAATACATTTTTCACCAGTTGCATGCTGATGGTACTGGCGCCGCGGGCAAACTTTTTAGTTTTGATGTTTTTGGCAATCGATTGCTTAAAGGCTTCACCGATAAATCCGCGATGGTTGAAAAACGATGGGTCTTCACTGGTAAGCACACATTTCTGCAAATAGGGTGAAATCTCAGTCAATGGCGTGAAATTCGGATTTGACGGGCCAACTACTATCGGGCGTTGCGGGATGCCTTTGTCAATAGCGCGATAGGTAAATTCACCGTTGATTTTATTCAGATCGGCTTCTCCGTATTTGGTAATTTTAAGACCTTCGGGTTGCAGTTTGCTCTCAAAAATCAGGTCTTTGGGTTTGTGGTTGTTGTATTCAAAATGCAGGGCATAACTAAAATGGCCTTGGGCTTCCATACCTTCAAAATGGCGAAATAATCCGGTAGGTAAGGAGTTGATAAAATCTTGTGCCTTCATTTTCGGAATGGCTAATTTCAAGGCGTAAATCTTATCTTCTTCATTCGTGTAAGCCACATAGGGTTTGCATTTGATGTCGTTTAATTGCAAAGTCGAAGTGCTGTCGAGTGCCAAAAAGCGAGAGCCGACAACCCAGCGGTAATCAAATCGGGCATTTTGAATCACCACATCTTTGGATGCGATTTTGGGATGGTTGACCACCAAACCGCGTATGGAAGAATAGCCGTTTATGTGCAATTCGCCGCTGTCCATCGCCAAATTTTCCAAGTTGAAATGAATCGATTGGAATCCGGTTTTCAACTGAAATTTTTGGTCCAAATACGGCAATCGAATGGTGTCGCTTTTCGGGTTGAAGAATTCCAAATCGGCTTTCCTATCGCGTGGATCGGCAAATCCGGTTACCGCCCATTGTTGGGAAAAGCCCTCAGAAGTCACTTTAATCAACGTGTTCAATTTTTTATCGGATAAGGCCAATTGGTTGAAATCGAAAACTACTTTGTGTCCCATATCGTCCAACTTTACGGCAAAACCTTTCACTTGCATGTCGGTTGGCACCAAGTCGAGTAAATTAGAAGTTAGGCGATTGAGCAGTTTGGCATAATTGACTTCAGCTGTTTCTTTTGGCTCTTTTTTGGAGCGCAGAAATGCCTTGAAGTTGCTGCCGTTTTTGGTTTTTACCAACTGAATATAGCCGCGGTTGATGTCGAGTTTGCCCAATTGGATATCACCGGTGAGTAGTTTCCAAAAATTAACACTGGTTTTTAAATTATCTATACGTACCAAAGTGTCAGCTTGGTTCGGCACCAGCGTAATGTGTTGGAATTCTAAATCGGATAAACCTTGGAATTCGGCTTTGGCCACTTGAAATCGGCATTGGTAATCGCGCTGCATTTTGGCATCAATCCTATCAATAACTTTGCTCAAAAGACTACCTCTAAAAACAAAGAGCAATACCAAGCCTAACAACAGCAAAACGCCACTGATTTTAAGACCTAAAAAAACTTTTTGTCGGGTGGTTCTCATGATTGATACGACTTCTAAAGCAGACTAAATAATGGCTTAACCAGATTTCAGTTTAGCCAAACAATTGTTCGACGACTTCTTCAATTTTGGAAACTAAAACGATTTTGATGAGCGGATTTTTGAGTGCAATTTTGTTGTATTTCGAAACGAATATCGTTGCAAAGCCTAACTTTTCCGCTTCTTGGATGCGTTGTTCTACACGGTTTACCGGGCGGATTTCTCCGGACAAACCAACTTCTCCGGCAAAACAAACGTCTTTCCCAACCGCTATGTCTTCGTTAGAAGATAAAATAGCAGCCACTACAGCCAAATCAATCGCCGGATCATCTACCGAAATACCGCCGGTTACATTTAAAAATACGTCTTTGGTGCCTAAGCGAAACCCGGCGCGTTTTTCCAAGACAGCCAAAATCATATTCAATCGTTTGGCGTTGTAACCCGTGGTACTGCGTTGCGGTGTTCCGTAAACTGCTGTAGATACTAAAGCCTGAATCTCTATCATTAATGGGCGCATGCCTTCTAAAGTTGAGGCAATGGCGGTGCCCGAAAGTTCTTCTTCGCGATGGGAAATGAGGATTTCCGACGGATTAGAGACTTCGCGTAAACCGGAACCTTGCATTTCGTAGATGCCCAATTCGGCGGTAGAACCAAAACGGTTTTTTAAAGAACGCAATAGGCGGTACACGTGATTTCGGTCGCCTTCAAATTGCAATACGGTATCGACCATATGTTCCAAAATCTTCGGTCCGGCTATGTTACCATCTTTGGTGATATGCCCAATCAAGATTACCGGTATGTTGGTTTCTTTGGCGAATTTAATCAACTCAGCAGTGGTTTCCCTAATTTGAGAAATGCTGCCGGCAGTCGATTCAATATGGTCGGTGTGCAGGGTTTGTATGGAGTCGATAATCACGATATCGGGTTCGACTTCTACAATATGACGGAAGATATTTTGTGTTTTGGTTTCGGTTAAAATCAAACAGTTCTCACTGTTGGGATTGATGCGTTCTGCGCGCATTTTAATTTGTTTCTGACTTTCTTCACCCGAAACATACAAGGTTTTGTAGGGAAGTTTCAAGGAAATTTGAAGCAATAACGTACTCTTTCCAATGCCCGGTTCTCCGCCCAAAAGGATGAGTGAGCCTGGAACGATTCCGCCGCCAAGCACGCGGTTCAATTCGCTGTCGGTGGTGTCCATGCGGACTTCCTGTGTCGAATCGATTTCCTTTATTTTCAGAGGTTTGGAAACTCTTTTGTTTTCAGAAGCTGAAGGCTTCCAATCTGTTTTTTCTTCTTTTTGAATAATCTCTTCGGCTATGGTATTCCACTCTTTGCAAGCATTGCATTGCCCTTGCCATTTGGCGAATTGGGTACCGCAATTTTGACAAAAGAAAGTCGTTTTGAGTTTGGCCATTATTCTGATTTTTTCTCTTCTGTTGGGGTTTCTGTCGGCGTTTCGCTTGGCGTTTCTGCCGGTACTTCTTCTACCGGCGTTTCTTCGATTACTTCTTGGCCTTTTTTACCTTTTTTTGGCATTGATTTTTTCAATTCATCGGCTCTTTCCATCATCATGTCTTTGGTCAAATCGCCCACTTCTGATTGTTGGAATGCGGCCAAATAGGATTTAAGTGCACGGGCATTGTCGCCTTTTTTTTCATACATCTGCGCCATGTGATAGTCGGCCAACATGGTTTTTGGGTAATTTTTGCGCGCCAATTGCGCCAATTGATCGAATTCGTTATATGCTTTGTTTTTTAAGATGGCGGCTTCGATGGCTTTGAAATCGTTCATTCTGATTTGTAATTTCAAGTTGAATGACTTTTCAAGCATATCGTACTTTTGAACCAAATAATCCACATAACCTGAAGGCAATACCACAATTTTTTCTTGAAACTCTACTGTAGAGATCGGTTGGTAGACCGAGAATATTTGGTACAAAGCACTCGGAATGGCATGTAAAACCAAGGAATAGTGCGAAGAACCTTTGAAGTCATCGTAACGGTAATTTACTTTTGGATTGTTGATTTTACCGGCCAATTCATCCAAGGCTTGAATACGGGTTCTCATTTTTTTGACATCACCATCGGCAGAGCAATGGTAGTAAAAAAGCGGTTGTTGTATGGCTGTTAAACGATTCACTATACGCTCTTCCATTTCGGTTCCCAATTCCGGACTCATCGAAATAAAAGCGTTAAAAATAGGTTGTTCTTTATACAAATAGCAATTTAAAAATCCGGCGGTAGTATCTAAACCGGCGGCAATTCGGAACGGAGCGATTCTGAAGTTTTTCTCAATCATCGGAATCAATTCCATTCCTAAAAACTCGAAAAACGCTTCTCCTTTTTCAGAAGGTAAACCGGTGGTTTCATCCAACATACAATCGGTTTCCCGCTCGTTGTTTTTATTTTGACTAACTGATACTATAATCACTTCGGGCAAATCATCCCAATAATATCCGTAACTCAAAGCACCTTGAAAAGCATCGTGCAGGAAGTCGCCGTCCAGCAACAATAACATCGGGTATTTTTGAGCTTTATTTTTAGAATACGAAGGCGGTAGACTAATTTTGATTTCGCGGTCTTCGTTTAATTTTTGAGAGGTTATGGTGTCGGTTATGGTTTTTTGGGCCATCAAAGAACCGGAGCAAACAAACAGAAAAAGGAACAACAATTGTTTCATGGGCTTTGGTTTTGGTTAAAGAAATAAATGCTGAAATGCTCAGCAAGATAATAAATTATTTATTGCGGTTAAACACCGGCAACAAAACATAAGAGGTTAACCCCAAAGTAATAATGAGCAAGGTTTGAGAAGTCCAAACCAACCAACCGAAAGCCGTGCCAATATCGTTAGAAATGCCGTAAAGAGAGAAAATCAAGGCGATGGAAAACGGGTAGGCGCCAAGACCTCCGTTAGAAAAACCAACCGCCAAACTTCCGAAGATAAAGCCCATAATTACGATGTCAAAACTAATCTCGGCCGTTTCGGGCAAGGCAAAAATAGTAACGTAAAACATGGCCAAATAGGAGAACCAAATAAAGAAAGAATGAAATAGGTATTCCCATTTTTGCTCCATTTTAAAAATAGTCATCATGCCCTCAATGAGCCCGGAGAGTTTTTTCTTGAGTTTAAGGATGATGTTCCATTCGGCATAAATCCAAATCAGCAGAAAAACAATGCCCAGGAATATAGCAAAAATAGCGTAGTAAATAAGCGTTTGCAGGGAAATGTTTTTGCTCAATAAGAATTGATAGATGGCATCAAATTGCGATACGAAGCCAATAATCACAAACAAGAAAAAAATGAACAGATCCACGATTCTCTCGGCTACTATAGTCCCGAAAGCCTTGTCAAACGGCACATCTTCGTATTTTTTTAATAAGGCTGCTCTTGAAATTTCACCCGAACGCGGCACCGTAAGATTCACCAAATAAGAAACAGAAACGGTGAAAAAGTTGTTGTAAAACTGCGTTTGATAGCCCAAATGATTCAGCGCAAATTTCCAACGGTAAGCCCTGGACCAATGTCCGGTAACCGCAATCACTAAAGACAACAAAATGTAATAGTAATTGGCTTTTTGAAAGCTGATTTTAATTTTGTCAATTTCCTCCGGTTGGAGTGTGGTGTATTGGTAGTAAATGATCCCGATTCCTATCAAAAGAGGAATGAGGATAGTGAGCCATTTACGAAGTTGTTTTTTCAAGGTTTAGGTAAGAGAATTGTCGTTTTCGTTAGGGAAAACCAACCAAGGTTTGAAGGTTTTAGCTTCTTCAAAATCCATGATGGCATATGACATGATAATGATGATGTCGCCTTTGTGCACTTTACGAGCAGCCGGTCCGTTAAGGGTAATTTCGCCGGAGTTTTTTAACCCTTTGATGACGTAGGTTTCGAAACGCTCGCCATTGTTCACATTCACTATAGACACTTTTTCACCTTCAATTAGGTTAGAAGCATCCATTAAGGCTTCATCAATGGTGATGCTGCCAATATAATTTAAATCGGCACCGGTAACTTTAACGCGGTGTATTTTAGATTTTACTACTTGAATTTGCATGGGGCAAAGTTAATTAATTTAATGAAATAGTGTCAATCAATCGGACATTGTTGACAAAAACCGCAATGAAAGCACGGTATTTTTTGTTTTGGCTTTTACGAACGCAAGGCAACAAAGTGGCTTCGTCGGCAATTTGAAAGTATTCCAACGCAAAAGCAGGATGTTTGGCAAAGCTTTTTTGAACCCATTGGGTAACTTCGGCTGCCGATTTTTGAGCAAACAATTTTCGGCTTTCTTTTAATATTTTATAAATGATGGCGGCTTCTTTTCGTTCGGTATCCGTCAGTCTTTCGTTTCTAGAGCTCATGGCCAGGCCGTTGGGTTCTCTTAAAATCGGGCAGCCAATTACAGTGACCGGAAGTTTTTCTTTTGCAGTCATTTTTTTTACGATTTGCAACTGTTGGAAATCCTTCTCGCCAAAATAGGCATTGGTGGGTTTTACAATTTCGAATAATCGTTTTACTATCGTGCCTACGCCGTTAAAATGACCGGGACGAAATTGTCCTTCCATTTGGTGTTCCAATCCGTCAAAATTAAAAGATTCCGAAACGGTGTTGCCTTGATAAATGTCGTCTACACTAGGAGCAAACACTATAATTTTATCAGAAACAGTTTTAATTTTGGCCACATCGGCTTCTAAGGTTCTGGGGTATTTGGCCAAATCATCGGCGTTGTTAAACTGTGTTGGGTTGACAAAAATACTGATGACGGTCAAATCGTTATTCGCCACAGCTGCTCGCAACAAAGACAAATGGCCTTCGTGCAAAGCGCCCATAGTAGGCACAAAACCAATGTTGGTAGTGGCTTTTGAAACAGCAGCTAAATGAGCAACTAATTCATTTTGATTGTTAAAAATGAGCATTGGCTTTGGTAAATGAGTTGCAAACTTACTATTTTCATAAATAACTGCATAAATTTTTGTACTTTTGCCTGTTTTTTATTGCCAATAAATAAAGTTACAAAAATTATGGAAGATAAGAGGATATTGTATGTATCATCTGAAGTGGTGCCTTACTTGGCTGAAAATGAGGTTTCTTTAATGTCGTATGACGTTCCTAAAATGATTAATGATCAAGGAGGACAAATAAGAATATTTATGCCACGATACGGGAATATCAATGAAAGAAGGCATCAATTACACGAAGTGATTCGTTTGTCCGGAATGAATTTAGTGGTAAACGACTTAGACATGCCTTTGATTATCAAAGTAGCTTCTATTCCTAAAGAAAGAATCCAGGTTTATTTTATCGATAATGACGAGTATTTCAAGCGCAAAGCTACTTTCAGCGATGAAGACGGTGTCTTGTATCCCGATAATGATGAACGCGCTATTTTCTTTGCCAAAGGTGTAGTAGAAACGGTGAAAAAACTCAATTGGGTACCTGATATTATTCATGTTCACGGTTGGATGGCCAGCTTGTTGCCTGTTTATATGAAACATTATTACAAAGACGAGGCCTTGTTTTCGGATACCAAAATTGTAACTTCTGTTTACAGTCAGTCTTTTGACGGGAATTTGGATCAGGAAATGATCAATAAAGTTAAGTTTGACAATATCCCTGAAGACGCAGTAAAAGAATTGGAAACACCTAATTACGACCATTTGATTATGGCAGCTGTAAAACACTCCGATGGCGTGATTATAGCGTCTGACAATGTATCGGCAAGTTTAACAAAATTTATAGAATCTTCAGAGAAACCTTTTTTACCTTTCACCCCGAAAGATAAATTCGCGGAAGCATACACGCAGTTTTACAAAACCATGCTTTCATAAAAATTACTACATTTTATGTTTAAAAAATCATTTTTACAACAGTTCGCATTAGGGCTTACCGCTTTGACTTTATTGGTGTCATGTGACAAAGATTATAACGAAATCGGAACCGATATTGTAGGCGACGATCATTTTGGATTTGAATTGTACAGCGGCGCTACTGTTAAAGCATACAACCAAAAGTTAGGGCCAATAGCGTCTAACAATTTACCGATTAATGCACTCGGATTTTATGAAAACCCTGCTTTCGGAACTACACAAGCTAATTTTGTGACACAAGTAGAATTAGGAACTTCTGATCCTCAATTTAACAATATTGATCCTGAAGATTACGATACTCAACCTACTGCAATTGACAGTGTTGTATTAGATATTCCTTATTTCAGTACGTTTTTAGATGAAGATGAGGACGGTGTTAAAACCTATGACTTGGATTCTATTTACGGCAATCCTGAATCAAAGTTCAAATTAAGTGTTTACCAATCTAACTACTATTTAAGAGATTTAGATCCGACACAGTCTTTAGGGGAACAACAATTGTTTTATACCGATATGAATACTGAAATTGACAATTTCAAAGTTCCGACCTTGTTGAATGATTTACCTACAACAGACCCTCAGAATTTAAACGGTCAACAAAATGCCCAATTCTTTTTTGATAAAAGAGAGCACAGAACCGTAACTTTAAATGATGATGGAGAAGAAGTGGAAACCCGATTTGCGCCATCGATGCGATTGCATTTAAACAAAGCTGTTTTTACCAATTTAATTTTAAATGCCCCAACGGGACAGTTGGCCAACAACCAAGTTTTCAAAAACTATTTCAGAGGCTTGTACTTTAAAACAGAAAGTATTGGAAATGCCGGCAGTATGGCGATGCTTAACTTCAAAGGCGGTAAAATTACCATTTACTACAATGAAGACAAGGCAAGTACTGTAGACGGCGCAACGGTGTATAAAAGAGTCAACAAAACTTTGGCGCTGAATTTAACCGGAAACTCTGTAAGCCTGCTCAACAACAGTAATGAAAATACTGATTATTTGAACACTACGGCCAATAACACGCAAGAAGCTTCTACCTTATACCTAAAAGGAGGCGAAGGTTCAATGGCGGTCATTGATGTATTCGGTCCTGATGCTGATAACAATGGTATTGCCGATGAAATTGAGGCTATCAAAGCCAATGGTTGGATGATTAATGAAGCCAACCTGACTTTTTACATCGACAGAACAGCAATGGCAAACACGGGTATTTCCGAGCCTAATCGTATCTTTTTATACGATTTGAACAACAAAAGACCATTGGTGGATTATTCTTTTGATTTTTCATCTAACGCAACTTATCCTAAATTTAATAAATTTGTCCACGGCGGCATCATCGAAAAAGAAGAGGTTGACAATGGAAGAGGAATCAAGTATAAGGTCAGAATCACCAATCATTTAAGGAATTTAATCAACAACGATTCCACTAATGTCAGATTAGGATTGTCGGTTACAGAAAGTATCAATAATGTTGCGTTTTCTAAATTGAAAACACCTAATGCTAACGTTATTAGTGCGCCAAGTATGTCGGTGGCAAACCCTTTGGGGACTATTCTTTACGGATCTCACTCTTCTGTACCGGAGGATAAAAGACTAAAAATTCAAATTTATTATACCAAACCAGATTAATATATAAAGTTATGTGTGGAATTGTTGGCTACATCGGATACCGTGAAGCGTATCCTATAGTAATAAAAGGTTTAAAAAGACTAGAATACCGAGGTTACGACAGCGCGGGTATTATGCTTTACGATGGGAATGATGTTGCCATTTCAAAAACCAAAGGTAAAGTATCTGACTTGGAAGAAAAATCCAAAGCATTGTCCGAATCCAAAGCCACAATCGGTATGGGACACACACGTTGGGCAACGCATGGCGTGCCTAATGATGTAAACTCACATCCACACGTATCTAATTCCGGCAACTTAGTGATCATTCACAACGGAATTATCGAAAACTATGAGCCGTTAAAGAAAGAATTAATCAAAAGAGGCTACACTTTTACTTCGGATACTGATACAGAAGTGTTGGTAAACCTTATTGAAGATGTACAAAAGAAAGACAATCTGAAAATAGGGAAGGCCGTTCAGGTCGCTTTAAATCAGGTGGTTGGGGCTTATGCGATTTGTGTTTTTGACAAACAGAAACCGGATGAAATTATAGTGGCCCGATTGGGAAGCCCGCTAGCCATTGGATTAGGAGAAAATGAGTTTTTTATCGCTTCAGATGCTTCTCCGTTTATCGAATACACTTCCAACGCCATCTATTTAGAAGACGAAGAAATGGCTATTGTAAGACTACACAAGCCACTTAAAATAAGAAAAATCAAAGATGATTCTTTGGTTGATCCATACGTACAAGAGTTGCAAATGAATTTGGAACAAATTGAAAAAGGTGGATACGATCATTTCATGCTCAAAGAAATCTACGAGCAACCTAATGTTATTAAAGATACCTATCGCGGCCGATTGTTGGCCAATCAGGGCATCATACAAATGGCCGGTGTAGAAGACAATATCGAAAGATTCCTCAATGCACAAAGAATTCTAATCATCGCTTGCGGAACCTCATGGCACGCCGGTTTGGTGGCTGAATACGTCATCGAGGAGTTTGCCAGAATCCCCGTGGAAGTAGAATATGCTTCGGAGTTCCGATACCGCAATCCTATCATCAACAAAGAAGACGTGGTGATTGCCATCTCTCAATCGGGTGAAACAGCCGATACCTTAGCCGCTATCAAATTGGCTAAAGAAAAAGGGGCTTTTGTTTTCGGAGTTTGTAATGTGGTAGGTTCTTCTATTTCCAGAGAAACACATGCAGGAGCTTACACACATGCCGGACCGGAAATTGGTGTGGCTTCTACCAAAGCATTTACAACTCAAATTACCGTATTGACTATGTTAGCTTTGCGTTTGGCTAAAGCAAAAGGAACTTTATCGAATTCGGATTTCCACCGCTATTTACAAGAATTGGAAGTGATCCCGGAAAAAGTAGCTGAAGCGTTAGAGTCGAATGAGACTGCAAAGGAAATTGCTGAAAAGTTTAAAGACGCCAGCAACTGTTTGTATTTGGGTAGAGGCTATAATTTCCCGGTAGCTTTGGAAGGTGCCTTAAAGTTAAAAGAGATTTCATACATCCACGCCGAGGGTTATCCGGCAGCCGAAATGAAACACGGTCCAATTGCCCTAATCGACGAACAAATGCCGGTTGTGGTTATTGCTCCTAAACAAGGGCATTACGATAAAGTGGTCAGCAATATTCAGGAAATCAAATCCCGTAGCGGTAAAATTATTGCTGTTGTCACTAAAGGTGATGTGCAAGTGAAACAATTAGCCGATCACATTATTGAAATTCCGGAAACTTCAGATGCGCTATCTCCGTTGATTACGACTATTCCATTACAATTATTGTCGTACCACATTGCTGTTTTACGAGGCTGTAACGTGGATCAACCCAGAAATTTAGCCAAATCGGTGACTGTTGAATAGTAATATTTGTACTACAATATAAAGGTTTAAGCGAGATTTGTTCTCGCTTTTTTTTTACCTTGAATTTATCATAAATTTAACAGAATATTCATTTTGTATGTGTGCATAGTATTTTTTTTATCGATTGGGCGAAAACATTAAAAAATGCGTAACAATTTTATATTTTATCATATTGTTGATAATCAGGTGTTGCAATACATTATTCTTAAAAACTAAGCTTGTTTTTTGACAATTGAAAAAAAATATTTGTACATTGGCTACTTAAACCAACAAAATTTAAAACCAAATGAAGATTTATTTATTTATCGTTTCATTGTTTTTTTGCGGTATCACCTACGCGCAAACTTCAATATCCGGTTCGGTAAAAGACAGTAAAAACCAACCGGTTCCCGGTGCCAACGTTAAAGTGGTTGGCGATAGTGCCGGAACAGTTACCGACGGCGATGGTAATTTTAGTTTGTCTACAACAAAAAAACCACCTTTTGACATCGAAATTTCCAGTGTGGGTTACGGTTCTACTACTGCTACAGTAACCGCCGCCAACCAAAAAATCACAGTGTCTTTGTCAGAGAAAGAAACGCAATTAGACGAGATTGTAGTGTCGGCTTCCAGAGCTCCTGAGAAAGTCCGAGAATCTCCGGTAACCATCGAGAGAATGACTATCAAAGATGTGAAGAAAACAGCTTCTCCGACTTTTTACGATGGTTTAGAGAACTTGAAAGAAGTTCAAATGAATACCAGTAGTATGTCGTTTAAATCCATCAATACCCGTGGTTTTGCTACTGTAGCCAATACCCGTTTTATGCAATTGGTGGATGGTATGGACAACTCTTCTCCGTTATTAAACTTTGTGTTAGGTAACTTGATTGGAGTATCTGATATTGATGTGGCCAGCGTTGAGCTTTTACCGGGTGCTTCATCAGCATTATATGGTGCCAACGCGTTCAACGGTATTTTGTTTATGAACAGTAAAAGTCCATTCAAATACCAAGGGATTTCTACCTATGTAAAATATGGTCAAACCAACCAAAAAGCGGCTGGTGCGAACGAATATTACGACTATGGTGTAAGAGCGGCACACAAATTCAATGATTATTTTGCAGCCAAAGCCAACTTCACTTACATGAGAGGTACCGATTGGTGGGCAACCGATTATACTGATAAAACAGTAGAAGGAAGAGACAGAAGTCACCACAATTATAACGGTATGAACGTTTATGGTGACGAAGCTACTACGAACATTAGAAGTGTTGGACAGTCATTGGTTAACTTAGGTTTATTACCGGCATCTGCCTTGAATGTTTTACCTAACGAGAATGTTTCAAGAACTGGTTACAACGAAGTAGATTTAACGGATAATAAAGTTAGAAATGCTAAAATCGACTTCTCTTTACACGCCAGACCTTTCGGTAACGAAAACTTTGAAATTATTTGGCAAAGTAAATTTGGTTTCGGGAACTCTGTTTACCAAGGGGCTAACCGTTATTACTTGAACGGCTTCCAAATGCAACAACACAAATTGGAGTTCACCGGGAAAAACTTCTTCGTTAGAGGATATTACACTACAGAAGACGGTGGTAAATCATACGATATGTTATTCACCGGATTAAACATCAACAGAGCTTGGAAACCGGATGCTACATGGTTCGGTCAATATGCCGGAGCTTTTGTTCAATCTACTTTAGCCGGTGCTACACCAACTCAAGCACACTTAGCAGCAAGAGCAACAGCAGATAACGGAAGATTTTTACCGGGTACACCGGAATTCCAAAATGCATTCAATCAGGTCACTTCTGATCCAAATGTATTAACAGGATCTAAATTGGTGGACAATTCTAAAATTTACCACTCAGATGCTAACTATAACTTTAGAGATTTAATCAAATTTGCTGAAATTCAAGTAGGTGGTTCTTACCGCAGATACGACTTGAATTCTTTCGGAAGAATTTACACTGATACACCACAATTCGGAGGCATCAAGTACGATGAATATGGTGTTTATTCTCAAGTTCAGAAAAAATTCATGGAAGACAGATTGAAATTTACCGGTTCGGTTCGTTACGATAAAGCGGAAAATTTCGACGGAAACTATTCCCCAAGAGTATCTTTTGTATACAGTGCAGGAGAAGCTAAAAATCACATCTTCAGAGCGTCATTCCAAACCGGTTTCCGTAACCCGACTACACAAGATCAATACATCGGATTCAACGTTGGAAATGCTATCTTATTAGGTTCAGCTCCGGACAACTTAACCCGTTACGAAGAAACTTTACCGGTAACATCACCGCTAGGGCAAGCCTTAGTAGGAACAAGTACTACCATCAATGGTAACAATGCTTACTACAACTCTTATACAGCGCAATCTGCAACTGCCTTTGCAGCCTTAGCACCGTCTAACCCGGTAGCAGCTGCGGCTTTATTGGTAAGAACAAATGTAGATTTAGTAAAACCTGAAACTGTAAAAGCATTTGAATTAGGATACAGAGGTGAAGTAAAAGGATTTACTTACGACATCAACGGATACTATAACATTTACAACGATTTCATCGGTAACTTAACCGTTGTGGCGCCTTTGTATGGTACAGCACAAGACGCTCCGGATCTTACTTTAGGTGCTTCTAATCCTGGCGTTCAATCGGTTGATGCATTGGTAACCGGAAACACCAGAGCGTTCCAATTGTACACCAATACCGATATCGAAATCAAATCAATTGGATTTGGTGTAGGTTTGGCAAAAAAACTACCTAAAAACTTTGAGGTATCAGCCAACTATAACTATGCAGAGTTCAACTTTGATCAGGCTAAAGATCCAAGCTTCGAAGCCGGTTTCAATACGCCTAAACACCGTGTGAAAGCCACTATCAGCAATGATAATTTATTCAAAAACTTCGGCTTCAACATCAGTGGAAGATGGAGTGATGAATACAAATGGGAATCGACTTTTGCTGACGGTATGATTGATGCCGCTACCGTAATTGATGCACAAATCAGCTACTTGGTACCAAGTATCAAATCTACTTTCAAATTGGGAGCTACCAACATTGGCGGTAAAGAATACAGACAGCTTCTTGGGCCTGGATTAATCGGTCAACAATATTTCTTGTCATTAACTGTTAATCCGTAATTATCAATCAGACTTAAAATATAATACTATGATAAAAAATTTCAAATGGTTACTATTGGTTTCATTAACCTTTGTAGCATGTAATAGTGATGATGAGCCTTTTGTAGATCCTAATTCTACAGACGGAACACCATTAACCGCAGGATCTGCCGATTTCTCAAAATATGTGGCTTTAGGGAATTCCTTAACAGCCGGATATGCTGATAATGCGCTATTCATTGCGGGACAACAAGGGTCGTATCCAAGTATCTTGGCCAGCCAGTTTGCTTTGGTAGGCGGCGGGGAATTTAAAATTCCTTTTATGGCGGATAATACAGGAGGACTATTGTTGGGAGGCAATCCAATTGCCGGAACCAGATTGTACTTTAACGGAAGTGCTCCGGCTTCAGTGCCTGGTGTGCCTACTACTGAAGTAACCAATGTGTTGTCAGGACCATTCAATAATATGGGTGTGCCTGGGGCAAAAAGTTTCCACTTATTGTCTACTTCCTATGGAAATCCTGCCGGTATCGGAAGTTACGCTAACCCGTACTTTGTACGTTTCGCTTCTTCTACTTCTGCCTCAGTGATTGGTGACGCTGTCGCGCAAAGTCCGACTTTCTTCTCGCTTTGGATTGGAAACAACGACGTGTTGGCTTATGCTACCTCTGGTGGTACCGGAGTGAACCAAACCGGAAACTTAAATCCGGCTACTTACGGAGCTAACGACATCACCGACCCTAATGTGTTTGCCAGTGTTTACACCGGTTTAGTAGATCAGTTAACCGCTAATGGAGCTAAAGGAGTAGTGGCCAACTTGCCTTATGTAACGACCATTCCATACTTTACTACAGTGCCTTACAATCCTGTTGCACTTAACGCAACAACAGCGGCTCAATTGAATGCCGGTTATACTGCCTATAACAACGGTTTGTTGTTTGCGCAATCTAACGGTTTATTAAGCGCTGCTGAAGTAGCCAGAAGAACCATTTCTTTCTCGGCTTCCAGCACCAATCCGGTGGTTATTGTAGACAGTTATTTGACTAACCTTTCCGGTTTCGGAATCCCTTCTTACCGTATGGCTACCAGCGAAGATTTAATCGTGTTGCCGGCCAGAACATTTATTGGTACTACAGTGGGTGGAAATCCGGCTCAAGTAAACGGAGTATCTGTTCCTTTGGCCGACAGTTGGGTGTTGTCTAAAGATGAAATCCAAGAAGTTAGAGTGGCTACTGATGCTTACAACAGCGCTATTGAGTCTATCGCTCAAACCAAAGGATTGGCTTTTGTAAATGCTAATGCTTTACAAACGCAAATTGCAACTGGTGGTATTGCCGCTAACAATGTTAATGTTACTTCAGCCTACGTAACCGGAGGTGGATTCTCATTAGATGGTGTGCATCCAAGTCCAAGAGGGTATGCGTTAATTGCCAACAAATTCTTAGAGGCTATCAATGAAACATACGGCTCTAATTTTAAAGGAGTAAACATAGGATTGTACCGAATTCTATACCCAATGGATCCGGCTAATTTCTAACCTAACCAATTTTTTCAAATACACAAAAACCACTTGCTATGTCAGGTGGTTTTTGCTTTTTACGCAGTGATGGTTCTTTTGAGAAACAGAATTATCAAAAAATAAGAAAAAAACTCTTGCCAAAGATTGATTTTTTAAAATAGAAAATTTACCTTTGCGCACTGAAAAAAGAGGTATTTTTTTCAAACCTAAATAGCTATTTAATAAATACATAAACAATGTCTAAAGCAATAGGAAAAGTTTCGCAAATCATCGGTCCCGTAGTTGACGTAGTATTTGATACTAAAGATGTTGAGTTGCCAAAAATTTACGACTCATTAGAAATCATTAATAAAAATGGTTCAAAATTAATTCTTGAAGTTCAATCTCACATTGGTGAAAACACGGTGCGTACCATCTCTATGGACTCAACCGACGGTTTGAGCAGAGGTACTGATGTACACGCTACAGGGGCACCTATACAAATGCCAATCGGAGCTGATATCTACGGAAGATTATTTAATGTTGTAGGAGATGCTATCGACGGTTTAGGAGATTTACCAAAAGATGGTGCTAACGGGATGCCTATCCACAAACAAGCACCTAAGTTCGAAGACTTGTCTACTTCAACCGAAGTTTTATTCACCGGAATCAAAGTAATCGATTTGATCGAGCCTTACGCAAAAGGAGGAAAAATTGGTTTGTTCGGTGGTGCCGGAGTAGGTAAAACAGTATTGATTCAGGAATTGATTAACAATATCGCCAAAGGTCACGGTGGTCTTTCTGTATTCGCAGGAGTAGGAGAAAGAACTCGTGAAGGAAATGACTTGCTTCGTGAGATGTTAGAGTCAGGCATTATCAAATACGGAGAAGATTTCATGCACTCTATGGAAAATGGAGGATGGGATTTATCTAAAGTTGACAAACCGGGCATGAGAGAGTCTAAAGCTACTTTCGTATTCGGACAAATGAATGAGCCACCTGGAGCTCGTGCTCGTGTAGCGCTTTCAGGATTATCTATCGCGGAATACTTCCGTGACGGAGCCGGTTCAGACCAAGGAAAAGACGTATTGTTTTTCGTAGACAACATCTTCCGTTTTACCCAAGCAGGTTCTGAGGTATCCGCGTTGTTAGGACGTATGCCTTCAGCGGTAGGTTACCAACCAACTTTGGCTACTGAGATGGGTGCGATGCAAGAGCGTATTACGTCAACTAAAAAAGGATCTATTACTTCTGTACAGGCGGTTTACGTACCTGCGGATGACTTAACGGATCCGGCACCGGCTACAACCTTTGCCCACTTAGATGCTACAACAGTATTGTCTCGTAAAATTGCTGAGTTAGGGATTTATCCTGCAGTAGATCCATTGGATTCTACTTCACGTATCTTAACGCCGCTAATCTTAGGTAACGAGCACTACGATTGTGCCCAAAGAGTAAAAGAGATTCTTCAAAAATACAAACAGTTACAAGACATCATCGCCATCTTAGGTATGGAAGAGTTATCAGAAGATGATAAATTAGCCGTATCTCGTGCGCGTCGTGTACAACGTTTCTTGTCTCAACCGTTCCACGTAGCGGAGCAGTTTACCGGTATCCCAGGGGTATTGGTTGATATCAAAGACACCATCAAAGGATTCAACATGATCATCGACGGTGAATTAGATCACTTACCGGAAGCAGCTTTCAACTTGAAAGGAACCATCGAAGACGTTATCGAGGCCGGACAAAAAATGTTAGCAGAAGCGTAATCAATTATGAATTACGAATTACGAATGAATAATTTTCGTAATTCGTAATTTCAAATTCGTAATTAAAATTTTATGATTTTAGAAATAGTATCACCGGAAGCTACCTTGTTCAAAGGCGAAGTAACCTCAGTTTCCCTACCGGGTGTTGACGGTTCCTTCCAAATCTTGAACAACCACGCGCCTATAGTTTCTATCTTAAAACAAGGCACCGTAAAATTGGCTGCTAACAGTTTTAAGTTCGACAAAGATGTAGCCGATAAGTTTACCAAAGTAAATGATCAAAACTACACTTTGGAAATCAATTCGGGAACTATCGAAATGAAAGACAACAAAGTAATCGTGTTAGCCGACTAATCCGATTCACTATACTTAAAGAACCCAATCTTGTAAAAGGTTGGGTTTTTTTATGGGGAGCTATTCCGGCTGTCCACTGTATCTTTTTATTTCGTTTTGCAAACAAAATGAAAAGGATGCCGTTCCCATCCGGGCTAAAAACCACTCTCCTTTCCTTATATTTGTAGTCATGGAACTGCCAAAATCCCTTCAAGCCAAACTCCAACAGCGCCAAGCCAACAACGCCTTGCGTCAATTGCCCAAAGCCAAGTCTTTAGTCGATTTCGCGTCTAACGATTACATCGGCTTTGCGCATAACGAAAACCTCTTTCACCAAACGCATCAGTATCTTTTAGCCCATAATATCAAAACCAATGGCGCCACCGGTTCCCGCTTAATCTCCGGCAATCATAATTTGTATGAAGTTACCGAGAACTTTATCGCCCAATTCCACCAAGCGGAAGCCGCTTTAATTTTCAACTCAGGTTACGACGCCAATGTGGGCTTTTTCAGCAGTGTTCCGCAACGCAACGATATTATCCTGTACGACGAATTGTGTCACGCTTCCATCCGCGACGGCATCCAAATGAGTCACGCCAAAGCGTATAAATTCAGTCACAATGATTTTGAGAATCTAGCGGGATTACTCAAACGATGTCAAACTGAGCCTGTCGAAGTTTATGTGGTGACCGAAAGTGTTTTCTCCATGGACGGCGATTCACCTAATTTGGAAGTACTTACCCAACTCGCCCAAAAATACAAGGCCTACTTAGTGGTCGATGAAGCCCATGCACTCGGCGTATTCGGAGAACATGGCGAAGGCCTAGTCCAAAGCTCCGGATTACAAGACCAAGTCTTTGCGCGCATCATGACCTTCGGCAAAGGATTAGGTTGTCACGGAGCTGCTATTTTAGGCAGTGCCGAACTCAAAAGCTACTTAGTCAACTTTGCCCGCAGTTTTATTTATACTACCGGCTTGTCTCCGCACAGTGTGGCTACCATTTTAGTGGCTTACCAACATTTAGCAAAAGAAAAGGAAACTCTGGCATTGCTGAAAAATAATATCATTTTCTTCAATCAAGAGAAATTGCGATTAGGATTAAAACCAATGTTTGTGTATTCCAAATCCGCTATACAATCCGCCATCATACCCGGCAATGATAAAGTAAAACACATCGCTACACAATTGCAACAACACGGCTTCGATGTCAAACCCATCTTGTCACCAACCGTACCCGAAGGCCAAGAACGCCTCCGCTTTTGCCTGCACAGCTACAATTCCGAAATGGAAATCTTGAATGTGTTGGAATTGTTAGCTACCTTTGTGTTTTAGCCACGGATGAAACAGATTTTACTGATTTATACAGTTTGCAAATGACAAAATTATTGCACAAACCAATTACTGATGGTATTTTAAAAGTATATTTTGATGTTTATAATCATTTGGGTTATGGATTTCTAGAGAAAGTTTATAAGAATGCAATGTATTTTGAATTAAAGGAGAAAGGCTATAAAGTTGAAATTG
This sequence comes from Flavobacterium cheonhonense, assembly GCF_035671315.1. Taxonomy (NCBI): domain Bacteria; kingdom Pseudomonadati; phylum Bacteroidota; class Flavobacteriia; order Flavobacteriales; family Flavobacteriaceae; genus Flavobacterium; species Flavobacterium cheonhonense. The sequence goes on along the minus strand of NZ_JAXAVY010000001.1, from coordinate 364,697 downwards.
AAAAACCAATTAAAGTTTATTTTAAAGAACAACTTGTAGGGGAATATTATGCAGATTTGGTTGTGGAAGATAAAGTAATAGTTGAATTAAAAGCAACTCAATTAATTATGAATGTCCATGTAGCTCAAACAATCAATTATCTTAAAGCTACTCCAATTGAAGTTGGCTTACTGTTAAATTTCGGTGAAGAACCCGAGTTTAAAAGGCTAATTTATATTAATGAAAAAAAAAATAATTTAAAAAATCAGTGATAATCCGTTCAATCCGTTTTATCCGTGGCTAATTATATGAAACTATTCATCACAGGTATCGGTACCGATGTAGGGAAAACAGTCGCTTCCGCCATAGTAACACAAGCTTTGGAAGCCGACTATTGGAAACCCGTTCAAGCAGGCGATTTGGAACTTTCCGACACGCACAAAGTCAAAAACCTTATTTCTTGTCACACTGAGCGAAGTCGAAGTGCTAATTCCCAATTCCATCCCAACGCCTATGCGCTCAACACGCCGGCCAGTCCGCACTTAGCCGCCGAGTTAGACGGAATTACCATCGATTTAAATCAAATCAAAGAACCCGTGACGAACAATCACTTGGTTATTGAAGGCGCCGGCGGGATATTAGTTCCGCTCAACAATACCGATTGTATCATCGATTTAATCCGTCCCGATTATAAAGTCATTGTCGTGTCTCGACATTATTTAGGCAGTATCAACCATACCTTAATGACTATCGAAGCGCTTAAAAACCGAAAAATTACCGTAGCCGGGATTATTTTTTCAGGTGATGAAAACCAAGCTACAGAAACCATCATTCTCAACAAAACCGGAGTTAAATTGATTGGCCGAATTGACAATGAACCCTACTTCGACGCCAATGTGATTGCCTATTACGCCGATAAGTTTCGAGACAACTTGACGCGCTTGTAAATCTGAAATCAAAAATCGTTAATCAACAATCTTCACGCCCAATGACACTATCCGAAAAAGACCAACTATACAACTGGCATCCCTACACCCAACACAAAACCACCGGGCCTTTACCGGCTATTGTAAAGGGCGAAGGTGCATTGCTTTGGGATGACAACGGCAAAGAATACATCGACGCCATCGCCTCTTGGTGGGTGAACCCTTTTGGTCACTCTAACAAAGTGATGGCTGAAGCGATTTACAACCAATTGACCACTTTAGAACACGTTTTATTCGGCGGTTTTACCCATAACAAAGCGGTTGAATTATCCGAAAAATTATTGTCGATTTTACCCGCCAACCAAAAGCGTATTTTTTATTCCGATAACGGTTCTACCGCGGTCGAAGTCGCCCTCAAAGCCGCTTTGCAATACAATTACAATCAAGGTTTAAAGCGCACTAAAGTGATTGCTTTTGAAGACGCTTTCCACGGCGATACTTTTGGCGCTATGGCGTCCAGCGGCATTACTTTTTTTACCGAAGCCTTCAAAGGTTCGTTACTCGAAGTGGTGCGCATTCCGGTGCCTGTGCCCGGGAAAGAAACCGAAGCTTTACAAGCGTTGACCCAATTGGTACAAACCAACGAGTTCGCCGCCTTTATCTTCGAACCACTGGTGCAAGGTGCCGCCGGTATGGTCATGTATGAAGCTGCGGTTTTAGACCAAATGATCGCCCTTTGCCAACAACACCAAGTGTTTACCATAGCCGATGAAGTGATGACCGGTTTCGGGAAAACAGGCAAAACTTTTGCTTCAGATTACCTGCAAAACAAACCCGATATGCTTTGCTTGTCCAAAGCCCTAACTGGCGGAACGATTCCGATGGCCATCACTACTTTTACCCAACAAATCTTCGATGGTTTTTACGACAGCGATGTCAACAAAGCCCTGTTTCACGGCCATACTTTTACCGCTAATCCAACGGGTTGTGCCGCTGCTTTGGCCGCCATCGGTTTGCTGGAAACGCCCGAAATGCAAAACAATATCACCCGCATTAACGCCCAACATTTGTCTTTTGCCCAAAAAATGCAAAGCCATCCTAAAGTGAAAACCACCCGCGTGCAAGGCGTGATTTTCGCCCTCGAAATCAAAACCGACACCAACGAAAGTTACTATGGTGCCATGCGCATGAAACTCTACAATTTCTTCATCGAACACGGCGTGATTTTGCGACCGGTGGGCAACATCGTTTACATTTTACCGCCGTACATTATTACCACCGAACAACTGGAAAAGGTTTACAATATTGTGGAACAAGCTGTGGAGTTGGTTTAAAAGCTGTGGGTTATAAGTTGCGAGTTGTAGGTTTGGTCTTCGACAAGCTCAGACTGACAGCTGCTATTTTTCGAGAGGTTATGCTCAAGACAACAACAATTTCAATTTACAACAATCACAATCGTAAGCACTATTGTCTCCCTGAGCTTGTCGAAGGGCTGATTGAAGTTGAAAGCTGTAACTTACACCCAATGCCAATTGAACTCCCAACGCGTAACCTCTAACTTTCCCCAATAATAACTACCTTTGTTCCACAATAGACTGCCATGTTAACAAACAAAATCGCCATAACCTCGCTAGCTTCTATGTCTCCTTTGGGGAATGAGGCCAACTTGATATGGAAACAATACCTTTCGCCCGAAACACTCATTACTACCCAAGTGTTCGATGGGCAAAGTCGTTTGGTGGCTACCATCCCGCAAGCACTGCGTTTGGAAATCGACGCCTTGCGTAAAGAAGACAGCAAATACAAAGCCCTAGACGAAACCGTGCTCATGGCTATTTTGGCTTCTCGTCAAGCAGTGGCACAAGCCGGTTGGCAATCGGGCGATGTGTTCGGGATCAACATTGGTTCGTCTCGCGGGGCTACGCAACTGTTCGAGAAATACCACAAAGAGTTTATCGAAACCGGCAAAACCGCCACCCTAACTTCGCCTACCACAACCTTGGGAAATATTTCCTCTTGGATTGCCCACGACTTAAAAAGTACCGGTCCCGAAATCTCGCATTCCATTACGTGTTCTACAGCTTTACATGCCGTGTTGAATGCCGTGGCTTGGCTGCAATCGGGGATGGCAACTAAATTTTTAGTAGGCGGCAGCGAAGCACCTTTAACGCCTTTTACCTTGGCGCAAATGCAAGCGTTGAAGATTTATGCAAATCCTGATTGTAGCAATCAAACCAATAAAGAAGCAGATTGTCAGTCTGAGCCTGTCGAAGACCTTTCCCTCAAATACCCTTGTCGCGCCTTCGATTTTACCAAAACCAAAAATACGATGGTCTTGGGCGAAGCCGCTGCTGTAGCCTGTTTGGAAGTAGGCGATAACCCAAAAGCTTTAGGGTACATTACCGGAATGGGCTATGCTACGGACGACTTACAACACAACATTTCCATCTCTGAAGAAGCCTTGTGTTTTCAAAAATCAATGGCGATGGCGTTGGAAAATACACCTTTAGAAGAAGTTGATGCCATAGTCATGCACGCGCCGGGTACGTTGAAAGGCGACACTTCAGAATACAAAGCGATACAAAAAATATTTGGCGATAGCTTGCCGATGCTTACCACCAACAAGTGGAAAATCGGGCACACCTTTGGCGCTTCCGGCATGTTGAACCTCGAATTGGCTTTGCTCATGCTCCAATACCAAACCTTTATCGGGATTCCTTATGTAGCGGAACCTAATCCGAGAAAAACCATCCGCAAAGTACTGCTGAATGCCGTAGGTTTCGGTGGTAATGCGGTGAGTGTTTTGCTTTCAAAGTAGCCCTTCGACAAGCTCAGGGTGACATTGTGCAGCCGATTGTGTTTGGTGTTTGAAATGTAATTTATCTTCTTTTACGAATAAACAATTGATTATACAGTTGTCAGTCTGAGCCTGTCGAAGACCCAAACTCCTTCATCTTCTCATACACCAGCTGACTTTCCCAACCTCTTCGCAATAAGTAATCACAGAATTTTTTATTCTTTTTTTGTCCATCGCGTTCGGTTAAACTATTCCAATGGCGTTGCGCCAAGGTCTCAAAAATCTGATAGTATTCGGTGTCATCAATTTCGCTTAAAGCCGCTTTGATATTGGGTGCCGAAATGTGTCTTTGTTTGAGTTCGTTAACGATTCTGATTTTGCCCCAAGATTTGATACGGTGTTTGCCCCGAGCGAAACTGCGGGCGAAACGTTCTTCGTTCAGGAAATTGTGTTGCAGTAAATGCACAACGATTGCATCAATTTCGTCACTTTTCATGCCCAGTTGGTACAACTTATCCAACACTTCCTGATGGCAACGCTCTTGGTAGGAACAATAATATTCCAGTTTGAGTGTGGCTTCGGCAAGGGTTGGTTTTTCAGGCATAACATCTTGGGAATAGGTGTAAAAGTAACGATTATTTAGAAAATGGAAACCGGTTGCTTTGGATTAGCACACGGATGCCACGGATTATAAAGATTTTCACAATTTTTTTTTAGCCACAGATTTCACAGATTTCACAGATTTCACGGATTTTCTATCTGTGTTTATCCGTAGTATCTGTTTCATCCGTGTTCCAAAGAATTAGTTGTTGACCAGAAGATAATTTCGAGTTCAAAGTTGAATACCAACCCAAAACCCGCAACCCAAAACCCAAAACCCGCAACCCGTAACCCGCAACCCGTAACCCACTCCTTAAACACTTCTTAAAATGCTGTTTTTCAAATCAATACCCTGACATTTCATTGAAAACTTTGCAAGAAACGGAAGCTTTGTAGGGCTTTCGTTTCATTATCGGTAAAAATTACATTTTGATGACAATTTCTTAAGACAAACCGCTTGTAAATTATTAATTTAGATGTAGCTTTGTAAGCCCAAATCCTACCTTGCCATTACTTGGCCCTTATTGGTGTGCGCTGCGCTAAGTAGTTCGTTCACAAATAACTAGTGTCTATGAAACCTTAGATTCATTTTTATATGACATTTAAAAAATTACTCGTTGCCCTAACGGTTGTATTGGTTGGGATTGAAAGTTCATTTGGACAAGCTTTTACGGCTACTTACGACTTTGCGTCATTAACTACAACATCAGGACAAACTGACCCTACACCTGTTCCTACAGCTACAGGAGCTACTTTTGGGTCTTTTTTGTCTGTAGGAGCTTCCATGAATCCAAATGCTGCTGCAAGATTTTCGTATATATCATGGGATACAGGTGCAGTTAATGCTTCTGATGTATTTACAGGCTCATTAAATACAGGAAAATACTATGAAGTTACCATTACACCTGCATTAGGATATATTCTAGATATAAATACAATAACGTTTACACTTCAACGTTCTAGTACAGGGATTAGACAATATGCAGTTAGATCAAGTTTAGATACTTATGGGGCAAATTTGCCTGCCAGTGTTTCTCCTGCAAATGCTAATTTATCAGTTGTTGCAACCAATGTTTTTCAAGTTACAGATGCCTCGACTGGAGCAAATACTGGTAGTACAATAACACTTGGTTCAGCATATGATGTTTTGTCCGGAGCTGTAACTTTTCGTTTTTATGGGTGGAATGCAGAAGCTTCGGGAGGTTCATTTAGTATAGATAATGTAGTGATTAATGGTGTCGCTTCTCTTGCAGGACCAACAATAACCCTAGCCGACAACGGTACCCAAATCACAGCCAATACGGTAGGTCAAGGGACTACCAATCATATTTTGTCGTCGTTTCAAGTCACCGTAGCCAATGCAGCAGCTACTCTAAACACGGCTTCGTTTACCACTTCGGGCAATTACCAAGCGGCCGATATTGCGGCTTCGGGCTTTACCCTTTGGTACAGTGCAACCAATACTTTTGGGTCGGCTACGGCTTTGGGCACCTTGAGTTCGGCAGCAGCCGGCAGTGGTGAAACACTTAACTTTACAGGCTTAACGCAATCTATTCCGGTAGGCGTGGGCTATTTTTGGGTTACCGCCAATATAGCTTCGGGCGCTACCGTTAACAATACCATCAACCTCAATGCCATTGCCAATGCCAACTTAACGTTTGCCTCGGGCACCAAATCGGGCAGCGCAACAGCCGGTGGAACGCAAACCATTACCAATCCGGTGCGCATTACAGTGGCCAACGGGAACTGGTATGTAGGAGCTACTTGGCAAGGCGGTGTGGTGCCATCCAACACAGATAACGTAATTATTGCGCACTTGGTAACCAACAATGCCCCAAGTGGAGCAGCCATTACTCGCAACGCCGGAACCACTACTGTAATCAATGCAGGAGCCGGTTTATCTACCGGAGCCTTTACTTATACCAACAACGGCAGCACCACCGTAAACGGAACTTTTACCATCCAAAACGGAGGGTATGCCACCGGAAACAACTTTGTATATGGCGGGGCCAGTACCTTGGTGATGAGCCATGCCAATAGTACATATTACGACTTGAATGCCGGACAAGCCTTTTGGCCGGTAGCCAATCCGCCGTTTAACGTAACCATTTCGGCCAGCTCACCAACCCGTTTAAACATGGCAGTAGGTCCGGTAAACGGAACCTTAACGTTGAACAACGGAATTGACATCGCGGTAGCCAATGCGCTTACCGTAAACGGAACTTTAAGAATTAATCCCAATGGTTTTGTGAATACCAATTCGCCTATTTACGGCGCCGCTTCTACTTTGCAATACAGCACCGGCGGTTTGTACGGTAGAGGATTTGAATGGCGTGCTTTGGGCGTAGGAACCATCGGAGTAACGCCGGGTTATCCTAATAACGTTACAATAACGGCTAACACCGTGTTAGATTATATCAACGGAGCAGCTTCGGGAGCGGTAGGCATCAAAGCTATGGCAGGGTCTTTATCCATTAGTGCTACCACCGCTGCTTTACACATGAACTATGGGAGTGTTTCTGCCGGAGGTGCTTTGATTGTAGGCGGAAACGTGTCGGTTACCGGAACTTTGTCGTTAGGGCAATCCGCAGGAGACGATATCAAAATAGGTGGAAACTTAGCCGTTACCGGAACTTTTAACGGCAATGATAGGGCTGTCTTTTTTACCGGAACCAGCCAAACCGTGACGGCTTCGGCCACCCTAACACTTCCTTATGTAGTGTTTCAACCGGCTTCGGGTAGTACCACAGTACAGTTAATTGGAACCGGACCTTATGTTGTTTCGGCGCCTCAAGGAGGCAATGCCATCAGCTTTAGCAATGCCGGAGATATTTTTGATATCAACAGCCGAAATCTAACCATTGGAACAGCCGGCTTGGCCAACACCATTTCGGGACTGGGTACTTTTAAAGGAACAACTACTTCCAACTTAACGTTAAACGGAATAGGAAGTATTGGTACTTTATACTTTACCACAGGATTTCAAAATTTAGGAACTTTTACTGTAAACCGAACTTCGGGCGCTATTGGCTGTGTACTGGGTTCCGCTTTAACCATTAATAACGGTTTAGTACTTACCTCGGGGATTGTCGATTTAGATGTGTACACTATGAGTTTGAAAGCGGCTGCTACAATTACCGGAGCAAGTGCATCTAATTACGTTATAGCCGAAAATAGCGGGATATTGAGTAAAGAGTTTACAGCATTGGGTAGTTTTACTTATCCGATAGGCGACAAAACCGGCACCATGGAATACACGCCGGCTACCATTAACATCACCGCTCAAACAGGATTAGGAACCGGTGATTATTTAGGCGTTTCGGTAGTCGATGCCAAGCATCCTAACATGACGGCCACAACTAATTTTATTTCCAGATATTGGTCGATTACCAAAGTCAACACTTTTACCGCTACATATACCTTTACCGGAAATTATGTAACAGCCGACATTAACGGGGCACCGGGCTCTTCGCTTTCCCAACAATGGGACGGCACCGCTTGGTCGCTCACCGGAACAAGTCCTTTGGGCGGCAATACGCTAACACTAACTAACATAACGGCATTACCAACCACCAACCATTGTACAGGAGGTTTACGTGATCCTGAGATCAACATCAAACAAGGCGCAACCAATTACTTATCGGGCGGAACACCTTATGTCTTTACCAATACCACAGCAGGCGCTTCAACTTCGGTAACTTTTACCATAGAAAATTTAGGCAATCAAAATTTAATCATCACCGGAAATACCTTTACCGGAAATCCGCCATTCAGTTTAAATCCGGCATTAACTTATCCTATTTCGATAGCCAATAGCGGTACAACCACATTTACCATTGTATTTGCCCCTACAATTCCGGGGCCTTACAGCGGAAGCATCACTTTTGCCAATAACGATTCCGATGAAGGTAGCTATGTGTTAAACTTCTCCGGAACTTGTGTAGGCAGTGCTGCTTCGGATATTTTAAGAGTAAGCCCGTCCGAACCACTAACCATTCCGAGTACTAATATAGGCACCATAGCTTCAGTAACCGATGGGGTAGAAGTATGGCGATTTAATTTAAGAGATGGTGGTGCAACAGCCGATGCGGATTTATTGCCGACTACCATGACCAATTTGATCATTACACAAATTGCAGCAGACGAAATAGGGAACTGGAATGAAGCCATAGAAGATATTGTTTTGGTAGATGTTTCTTTGGGAACCATTTTGGCGCATGGTGTAGTGAATGCTAACCAAATTCAGTTTTCTGGATTTAGCACAACTGCAGCCGATGGCACTCAAAAATTATTGGCATTGCGATTAACATTGAAGTGTCCGTTAGGCGCAGGTGCCTTGGAAACCGATGATTTTGTGTTTACCATTTCAAATGCAAATGTAACTTTTGACCCGTCAGGTTCAGGGAAGACCACTTTTACCGCACAATCTTCTACCAACGACAGGAATGCGTTGTCTATGGTAGCCACTAAGTTATTGTTTACCACCCAACCAATCACCACCGGCGTTAATAGCGCCATGGCTAACGTGGTGGTATCGGCTACAGATAATTGCGGTAACTTAGATATCAATTTCACCGGCAATGTTAGCTTAACAAGTACCGGAACCATGACCGGAGCCCCTATCACTGTAGCGGCTGTTGGCGGAGTTGCAACGTTTACCGGAATTATTCATACCGTTGTTGGTACCGATTATACTATGGGTGCTACTGCTGTTGGCTTAACCGGAGCCGGTAGTACTTTGTTTGATATTTCGGTGGTTACTGTTTTAACGCCGGGCGATTTAGCCGTGTTGGCCATTAACACCAATACCGAAGCACCTTCGGGCTGCGACTTGATCAGTTTTGTTTGTTTCCGCGATTTGTTACCGGGAACTACTTTGTTTATTACGGATAATGGTTACGAGCGAAAAACTGCCGGCCTTTGGGGTGGAACAGAAGGCGTAATTACTATTACACGAACAGGAGCCGTTTTGCCGAAAGGAACCATAATCACCATTCAAACTACGGTTACAACAGGAAATGTAACCAGCGGTAGCCATTATGATGTATATACTTGCGGAGCCATCGATACCAACTGGACCAAATCGGCCATTGGAGGTTCCGGATTTAATTTGAATTCAGACGACGACGTTTGGTTTATGCAAGGCGGGATTTGGACCAATGATACCGGCCACGCATCAACCTATACCGGTAATGTGTTGTACGGTTGGACCGAAAGTGGTTGGGATGCCGCACCGGGAGGAGCTTCCGGCGATACCAAATGGTCAACCTTGTATCCGCAAAAAGAATGTTTCAGTACCATAGCCCCTCTTGGAGACGGTTTTGTAAAATATGACGATCCTAACAATCCCGATTTTTCAACTTTAACGAACGGAAAATTTGATTGGATTGCGTCAATTAATAATCAGGCCAACTGGGATTCCTACGCCGATAACGCTGCTTTTGATACCGGAGGATACAATTACAAAGGCAATTGTACGTTAGTGGCTATCGATACCGATATATACATCAACGGAAGATGGAGCGGTCGCAAAGATACCAACTGGTTCAACTGTGAAAACTGGGATACCTTAATAGTGCCGGATGCTACGGTGGATGTTTTGATTCCCGACAATACACTTGATCGTAAGGCAGTGGTAGACGCAACGGCACCGTTTGCCGTTTATCAAAATTATATTGCTAAAGCCAAAAATTTAACCCTAAGTGGTGAAGCCTTAGAGATATCAGGTAATGCTAACAATAAGTTGGAAATTCACGGCAATTTAACCATCGCCAATACGGTAGCCGATGCTGCTTTAGATATGAATGACGGGAACAATGCTACATCTGACGGTCAAATTTACTTGTACGGTAATTGGACCAACAACAAAAACAATAATGCCTTTGATGAAGGTAACGGAACCGTGCATTTTGTAGGCGCGCCAACACCGCAAATTATCAATGCCGTTACCCCATTAGGAACAGAAGTGTTTTACAATGTATTGATGGATAACAACTTCACTACTTCGGTGTCTAATGATTTAGTAGCTTCGGGCGATTTGACTTTGGCTACCGGAAGAACCTTAACGGCTTCGGTAGGCGATTACATTCGCGTGAACAATCGTTTAACCAATAATGGGAACATTTTAATAGACGATGATGCCCAGTTGATTCAGGTAAATGACACCGACACCAACGCCGGAGATTACACCAGTACAACTACCAAGTTCCAAGTGAGAAGAGGTTTCACAGCCAAACATGTGGATTATGTATATTGGAGTTCTCCAATTGACAACTACAATGTTTCGGGCTTGCCAAGCGGTTACCGTTACCAATGGAATCCGACTTTGGTAAATACTAACGGCACCATGGGGAACTGGCAAGCCGCCGCCGGCATTATGCAAAAAGGAAAAGGGTATATAGCCCGTACTTTTAACGGTTCGGCCACGCCAATAACCGCTACGCATACTTTCCGCCAAGGAAAACCTAACAACGGTTTGTTGACGCTTCAAATTAAACGCGGTACTTATAACGGCGCCGATTACGATGCCGATCCGGTAAATACTACCAATGCGTTAACCACCAAATACGATGACAATTGGAATTTGGTAGGGAATCCGTATCCGTCAGCTATTGATGCTGATAAATTTATGGCATTGAATGCTACTAAAATTGAGCCGGCCATTTGGATTTGGCGTCACGGTTTAGGATTGTCCAATACTTCCAATCCGTATTACAATAATTTTGGCTACACTTACTTGCCGGATTATTTAATGTACAACAGTTTGGGTTCGACGGAGCCTAGCTTTAGCGGAAAAATTGCTTCCGGACAAGGCTTTATGGTGAATATGTTACACAGTGCCGGAACTTTATTTTCAACCGGTCCGGACACTTATGCCGATAATGTAACCTTTAACAACAGTTTGCGTTTAGGCACTGCCGATGCGATTTATGACAATTCTGTCTTCTTCAGAAACGCCAATACAGCGATGAGTCCGACAGCCGACTTACCAACTGAAGAGAAAAACCGAATTTGGTTAGACATTGTCAATACCGCCGACGGACAAGTAGATACGACTTTGTTAGGATATTCTACCAATTCTACTTTGGCTTACGACAGTGCTTATGATTGTTTCTTTGCGCCTAGAGGTAAAGTGAGCTTGTATTCGTTAATCGACCAAAAACCATTCATCATCCAAGGGCGACCATTGCCGTTTGACATCAACGATCAAGTGCCGATGGGAATCAATATAGTGTCGAACGGAAGCCATACCATTGCTATCAAAAAGACAGACGGTATCTTTGTAGACGACATCAATATTTATTTGCAGGATTTGGAGTTGAATGTGATTCACGATTTGAAGCAGTCGCCATACGCTTTTACAGCCAATAAAGGAATCATTGACAATCGTTTTATCATTCGATACACCAACAGCACCTTGAGTAACGGAGAGTTTGAGGCTTTGGCTAATACAGTTGTAGTATCCGGAAGCAACGGCGTATTGTCGGTTACCTCGCAACGCGAAAACATTAAAGAGGTTATGGTGTACGATGTTTTAGGCAGAGAATTGCTGAGAGCTGAAGGGCTAGACAGTCTGAATTTCACCGGAAGTAATATCACCCAAAGCAATCAAGCTTTGATTGTCAAAGTTACTTTAGAAAACAAAGCAACGATTACCAAGAAGATAGTTTTATAAACAAAGAAAAAGGTACGCTTAAAAGTTGGTTCCCGAATTATTTCACCATTCGGATTCCTGCTTTTAGGCGTATTTGTTTGTTCTTATAACGGCTTGTTCGTTTTTGTAATCAATCCATTTTTGTCCTTTCCAACGGCGCATCAAATTGTCAAAATGACGCATGATGAACACATTATAAGCAGCTTTAGACAGGTTGCCCAATCGTCTCGGGAAAGCCCTTAAACTCATTGAAAATCCCGGAGTCACATATTTCATATAATGCCAGTAGCCTTCGGGCATGTAAAGCATTTCACCGTGTTGTAAATCGGTTACCAAGCCCTGTGCTTTTTCCAGTGCCGGCCATTGGTTAAAATCGGGCGCATCAAAATCAATATCCTCTCTCGAGATTAAGGCATGAGGCACTTTGTATAAATAAGGTGTTTGGTCGGGCGCAAAAAGAACACATCTTTTTTTGCCGTGAAAATGGAAGTGTAAAATGTTGGAGTAGTCAATGTCGTAGTGCATGAAAACCTTAGAGTTTTCGCCGCCAAAGAACAGCATCGGTAATTGTTTAACCAATTTTAATCCGATATCCGGCCATTTGAAATCGTTTTTCAATACCGGAACTTCTTTCATCAAGTTGTATAAAAAAATGCGATAATTGGTAGGTTTGGCATGTAACAAGTCAATGTAATCACTCATCTTCATATGGGCATGCGCTTCGTTGAAACCGTCTTTGTGAGAAACCGGACGGTCATCGTATAAAGGCACTGTTTTATCGCCGGCGACTTCCTTGATGTAAGCCAGGTTCCATTTTTCATAAGCCGGCCAATCTGCCGTGAGTTGTTCAACTACTACCGGCTTCTGTTTTTTTACATACAAGTTGTAAAAATCAGCTTTGGATATGGTTTTTACGCGTTCAATTTCTGTAAGTTTTAACGACATAGACTGTTCAGGTAAAAGATAAAAAAAACTCCCGGTAAGAAATACCGAGAGCAAAGTTAAAAAAAGGTTTATAAAATATAAATCTTTAGGATTATGTTAACTTATTTTCCTTTAGTTGAGGCTTCTAAGTTGCGTTCGATAACGTGACCCGGACGAGACCATTTTGGTTTTTCTCCCAACGGTTTGTACTGAGAATCTTCGGCTTCCACCGTTTTAGGTTGCATGATTTTGATGAACGGTTTTTGCGGTTGCAATCCTAACATCTCAAACATTTTCATGTCTTCATTCACATCCGGATTTGGGGTAGTCAATAATTTGTCTCCGGCAAAGATAGAGTTGGCTCCGGCAAAGAAGCACATGGCTTGACCCTCGCGAGACATTTCAGTTCTTCCGGCAGACAAACGCACTTGGGTTTCCGGCATAACGATACGGGTAGTCGCTACCATGCGAATCATTTCCCAAATTTCTACCGGTTTTTCATCTTCCATAGGGGTACCTTCAACGGCCACTAAGGCGTTAATCGGTACTGATTCGGGTTGCGGATTTAGGGTAGATAAAGCCACCAACATTCCGGCACGGTCTTCAATACTTTCACCCATTCCGATGATACCGCCACTACAAACCGTAACATTGGTTTTGCGAACATTTTCAATGGTTTGTAAACGGTCTTCAAAACCACGAGTGGAAATCACTTCTTTATAGTATTCTTCCGAAGTGTCTAAGTTGTGGTTGTAGGCATATAATCCGGCTTCGGCCAAACGTTTGGCTTGGTTTTCGGTTAGCATTCCTAAAGTGCAACACACTTCCATGTCGAGTTTATTGATGGTTCTTACCATTTCCAAAACCTGATCAAATTCTTCTCCGTCTTTCACATTGCGCCAAGCGGCACCCATACAAACACGGGAAGAACCGTTAGATTTGGCTCTGAGGGCTTGCGCTTTTACTTGGTTTACCGTCATTAAATCGTTGCCTTCAATATTGGTGTGGTAGCGCGCGGCTTGAGGGCAATAACCGCAGTCTTCCGGGCAACCACCCGTTTTAATGGAAAGCAAAGTGGAAACTTGTACCACGTTTGGATCGTGATGGGCTCTGTGTATGGTGGCAGCTTCGTAAAGCAAGTCCATTAATGGCTTATTGTATATAGCGATAATTTCTTCTTTAGTCCAATTGTGTCTGGTAATACTCATAGGTGCTAATTTATATTGCTCCAAAAGTAGGCAATTTGTATGTAAGTTACAATTTTGCTCCGAACAAAAGGAAGAGTGAAAAGTAGGAGCAAACTACAGCTTGTATTGCGTTAGCCTTTGAGGATGTTTTGGAAAGTAGATCAGAGTATAGCGTTTAACGCAATGAAGCGATAAAACTTACTGTGTCACTTTTATCGTGAAGCAATTGGTTTTTTAAAGCGTCAAGCGATGGGAATTTTTGTTCGCTTCTCAACCGTTTTAAAAGCGATACACGGATGGTTTGATGGTAAAGGTCTTGGTCGAAATCCAGGAAATGAACTTCTATGGTTTGCGAAGTGCCATCAACGGTTGGTCGATTGCCAATGTTCATCATCCCGAATACAGTTTTCTCCTGAATAGTACTCTGTACTACATACACGCCATTTTGCGGAATGAGTTTGTAGTCTTCTTGTACCGAAATATTAGCAGTTGGGTAGCCTATAGTCCTGCCTAATTGTTGGCCTTTCACTACTTTGCCAGTAATGGCATAAGGATAACCGAGGTAATTGTTGGCCAATTCGATATTGCCTTCGTTCAGTGCTGTTCTAATTTTAGTAGAGCTTATAGAGACAGCGTTGAGTTCTTCGGCCGAAATTTGAGCCACTTCAAATCCGTAAGTTTCACCATAAGTAATCAGGTCGTTGATGTCAGCGGTTCGGTTTCTGCCAAAGCGATGATCGTAACCAATGATGATTTTTTTCAATCGGAAAGTGTCCACCAAAACCTCTTTAACAAATTCCTCTGCGGTCATTCGGGAAAAGGCTTTGTCGAAAGGATGAATAACCAAATGGTCAACGCCTAACTGTTCTAACAGAGCGGTCTTTTCCTCGATGGTATTCAGTTGCTTCATCTCGGTACCTTCTTGCAAAACCATTCTGGGATGTGGAAAAAAGGTCAGTACTAAGCTGTCACAATCCTTGTCTTTGGCTGCAGCTGTAATTTGGGCGATTATTTTTTGATGACCCAAATGCACGCCGTCAAAGGTACCGATGGTCACTATAGTCGGTTTTTCGGCAACAAAAGAAGGTATGGAGTGAACTATTTTCAATGATAAACAAATGATATTGCCGCAAAAATAAGTGTTACAAACCAATTATGGTAATTTTCTCGTAGATAATAGCTGTTAAAGAAGAATTACAATCAATAAGTCAATTTATAATGGGTTTCTTAAAAATGATTGTAAAAAAACGCAAAATCATCATTGATCTTTGTAAATGATTGAAAGATAACTATCTTTGGCTACGTTTTATTTAACCATACCACAATGAAAAAAATTTTACTTTTAGTAATTTTTATCGCTTCAATGTCAGGTGTTTCCGCTCAAAGAAACAGTCCGTGGCAAGTATTGAGCAGTGATAAAGTAATTACCGCAGAAAAAATCAGAGAAACTACTTACTCTGCCAATCAGAAATTGTTGCAATTCA
The DNA here is from genome assembly GCF_035671315.1 of Flavobacterium cheonhonense. NCBI lineage: Bacteria > Pseudomonadati > Bacteroidota > Flavobacteriia > Flavobacteriales > Flavobacteriaceae > Flavobacterium > Flavobacterium cheonhonense. Next base: position 349,146 of record NZ_JAXAVY010000001.1, on the reverse strand, counting down.
ATGCGGAACAATTTAAACAAACATTAGCCAATGTTGCTGAAAGAGCTTCAGGACAAGCCGGTGTTGAAATCCAATTACCCAATATTAACGGGAAGTTGGAGTCTTTTTTAATTTGGGAATCATCCAACTTTGCACCTGAATTGCAAACGCAGTTTCCTGAAATCAGAGCTTATGTTGGCAAAGGAGTTACTGATCCAACAGCCTTATTAAACTTAAGTTTCTCGCCGCAAGGAATCCAAACTATGGTATTCAGAGCCGATAATGGAACAGAGTTTATTGAGCCTTTTACCAAAGACCGTTCGGTTTATGTAGTCTTCGACTCAAAAACCAGAACTAAATCGTCTTTACCGTTTGTTTGTGCTACCGAAGATGTAGCGATGGCGAACGGATTACGTCAAGGCATTAACAACCAAGTACAATCTAATGACCAAGTGTACAGAACTATGCGTTTGGCTTTGTCTTGTACCGGTGAATACGGAACTTATCACGGAGGTGCTGCCGGAGCTTTAGCGGCTATGAATGCTACTATGACCCGTTGTAATGGTGTTTTCGAGAGAGATTTAGCAGTGAAATTAATTATTATCGCCAACAATAACTTGGTAGTTTATACTAATGCGAATACCGATCCTTACTCACCGGCTTCCGGAATGAATAACTGGAATGCGGAATTACAAGCTAATTTAACAGCAGTTATTGGTGAAGCCAACTACGACATCGGACATTTGTTTGGTGCCACAGGTGGTGGAGGAAGTGCCGGTTGTATTGGTTGTGTATGTGTGAACAATCAAAAAGGAAGCGGAATTACATCTCCTGCCGACGGAGTGCCAATGGGAGATACTTTTGATATTGATTACGTTTCTCACGAAATGGGTCACCAAATGGGAGCCAACCATACTTTTACCCACACAGCCGAAAACAACGCTGTAAATGTGGAGCCGGGTAGTGGATCAACCATCATGGCTTATGCCGGAATTGGTGGTGGCGGTACGGATATGCAAGGCAACTCTGATGATTATTTTACTTACAGAAGTATATTGCAAATTCAAACCAACTTAAGTGGTAAGTCATGTCCGGTTTCAACCAACATAACTACTACTAATCCTAGACCAACCGTATCAGCAGGAGCAAACTATACTATTCCGATAAGCACTGCTTTCAAATTAACCGGAACAGGATCGGATACAGCAGGTCAAAATTTAACCTATTGCTGGGAACAAAACGATGACGCCACTACAGTGGGAGGAACATCAACTTTCCCATCACCTACCAAAACAAACGGTCCTAACTGGAGATCAAGAGTGCCAAGTGCTTCACCGGTACGTTTTATGCCTCCTTTCCAAAATGTGTTGAACGATCAGTTGGTGAATACATGGGAAACGGTATCATCGGTAGCCAGAACTTTGAACTTTTCTCTAACCGTGAGAGACAATGTGTTGGGTGGCGGACAAACCAATACCGGAGTTATGACTGTAACTGTTGTTAATGGTGGCGGTGCTTTTGCGATAACCAGTCCTAATGTGGCAAACGTTTCTTGGAATCCGGGATCCACACAAACAGTTACCTGGAATGTGGCAGGGACTACCGGTAACGGAATCAATACCACCAACGTAAATATTTTGTTTTCTACCGATGGTGGCGCCACTTTTACAACATTAGTTTCAAACACACCAAACGACGGTACTCAAGCAATTACATTGCCTACTACACCAGCGCCAAACTGTAGAATTATGATTGAAGCGGTAGGGAATATTTTCTATGCCGTATCTAAAAATATTGCATTAGGATATACCTTTACGTCTACTTGTGCCACTTATACCAACAACACTACTTTGGCCATTCCGGATGGATTAGCAGCCAACACTCCGGGAGCTACTGTGCAAAAAACAATCAATGTGCCTGCTACAGGAACCATCTCTGATGTGAATGTTACTTTGGCCGGAACCCATACTTATTTCTGGGATTTGATTGTAGCCATGAATCATCCTGACGGAACGCAAGTGGCTTTGTTAAACAGAAACTGTAACCAAGTTACAACCGGTTTCAATGTGTTGTTTAATGATGCTTCTCCGGCTATTGTTTGTGCGGCTAACTTAACCGGAACTTTTGCACCGGCTACTGTTTTGGCTGCTTTCAATGGAAAACCAATGAACGGTACGTGGTCATTATTAGCTAACGACAATTATAATGGTGATACAGGTTCTTTGGGTAACTGGTCAATCGAAATTTGTTCGACTACCGCTACTTTAAATACCCCTGAAAACACCTTAACAGATTTCAGTATCTTCCCTAACCCGAACAACGGGAACTTTACCTTGCAGTTTTCAAAGGCAGCTACTTCAGCTATTGAGGTAACAGTATTTGATATGAGAGGAAGAAAAATATTTGAAAACAGCTATAACAGCGAAGGGGCTTTCAATGAAAATATCCAGTTGAACAATGCGCAAACCGGAATCTATTTGGTTTCTGTTTCCGACGGTGTCAACAAAATTGTAAAAAGAATTGCTGTAGAGTAATTCGCAAGCAACAGATAAAAGGAAGGGAACCATTTGGTTCCCTTTTTTATTTTCCGTTAAAACTGTTCATGGTATTGTTTAAACCGGCCAAAGCAAACGATTCGATGATTTGCTTCGCCACTTCATAGCGCTCGAGGAGCTTGGCTTTTTCTTCGTCGTTCCATTCACCTAGCACATAATCTACTTGTTGGCCTTTTTTAAATTGGTCACTGATGCCAAAGCGAAACCTTGGGTATTCCGTAGAGTTTAATAACAGTTGAATGTTTTTCAAACCGTTATGACCACCATCGCTGCCTTTGCCTTTGATGCGAATGGTGCCAAAAGGCAAGTTCAAATCGTCGGTAATTACCAATACATTTTCTTTAGGAATGTTTTCCTTTTCCATCCAATAGTGTACGGCTTTACCGCTGAGGTTCATGTAGGTGTTGGGTTTGAGTAATATCAGTTTTCTGCCTTTTACGCTGTATTCGGCGATGGCGCCCAATTTGGCGGTCTCAAACGATAAGCCTTGCTGTTGGGCTACAAAGTCTACCACTTTAAAGCCAATGTTGTGACGGGTATTTACATATTCGGCGCCGATATTTCCTAAACCAACGATAAGGTATTTCTTCATATTTGTATTTTGCTCTTTGGGTTCACCGCTAAAGAGTTGTGTCAACCATTTCATGGGACAAAATTAAACTAATTATTAGGATAGAGGAAAAAATTTCAGCCACAGATTTTTAGGGTTTCAAGGATTAGCAGAGATTAATCCGTTAAATCTGTGTAGTCAGTGGCAAAGAAAATAAACGTGCTAATACAATTAGGCTTCAAATTTTTTATGGCACTATGTTTATAAAGTGCCTTTTGCTTATTATCTAGACCCGATTGAAGCGGTCTCGTCTTTTGGGACGAGACGCGTAAAGCGGGAATACGGCCCCGAAGCTTCGGGGCAAGAATACCCAAGCCATTCGCTTCGCCAATTCACTGTCGCTCGGGTCGCTTCTAAATAAAAAAAGCCCCGTTTTTCAACGAGGCTTTTAATATAACTTGGAAATGAATTATTTTTTCTTTCCTTTTGCCGGAGCTTTGGCTGCTTTGGCTGCTTCTTGAGCGGCTTTCATAGCGGCACGTGAAATCTTCACTTGACAAACCACAGTGTTGTCCGGGTGCATCAATTTGAAGTTGTTAGTTACCAATTTAGTAACGTACAATTTGTTCCCCATTTGCAATTCAGAGATGTTAGCCTCCACAAAATCAGGAAGATTTTTAGGTAAAGCTTTCACTTTTAATCTTCTTTGGTTCAAACGCAAGTCACCTCCTAATAATACACCTGGTGAGGTACCTGTAATTTTCACAGGAACTTCCATAATGATTTCTTTGCTCTCGTTCAACTGGAAGAAGTCAATGTGTAAAATTTTGTCACTTACCGGGTGAAACTGAATGTCTTGAAGAATAACGTTAGACGTTTTTCCGTTCAAATCAACTACAACAGTGTGAGCGTTTGGAGTGTAAACCAATCCTTTGAATGCTTTTTCTTCTGCTGCAAAATGTACTGGTTGTTCTCCTCCGTAAATAACGCAAGGGACCATTCCAGCATCACGTAAGGCTTTTGTTGCTTTTTTGCCTACGCTTTCTCTTTCTTGTCCTTTAATCGTAATCGATTTCATTGTAAAAATATATAGTTAATAAATAAAAATTCTACATTAAAAATTTTCCACTGATGGAATTGTTGTGCTGCACCATGTGCATTACTTCGGCGAAGAGCGGTGCACAACTCACCACTTTTATTTTGTTCGAATCTTTCTTTAACGGAATAGAATCGGTGACTATTAATTCTGATAACTTAGAGTTCTCAATTTTTTCATACGCTTCTCCCGAAAGAATCGCGTGGGTACAAATCGCTCTCACACTCAAGGCGCCTTTTTCTATCATCAAATCGGCTGCTTTGGCTAAGGTGCCTCCGGTGTCAATCATATCGTCCACCAAAATTACATTTCGGCCTTTAACTTCCCCAATCAACTCCATAGTGTCAATTACATTAGCGGCTTTGCGTTGCTTGTAACAAATCACCACATCCGATTCTAAGAATTTAGAATAAGCATAGGCTCTTTTAGAACCACCCATGTCTGGAGAAGCAATCGTTAGGTTGTCCAACTGTAAACTCTTTACATACGGTAAAAAGATAGTCGACGCAAACAAATGATCTACCGGTTTTTCAAAGAAACCCTGGATTTGATCAGCGTGTAAATCCATCGTCATGATTCGGGTAGCACCGGCAGTTTCCAATAATTTGGCCACTAACTTGGCGCCAATCGGCACACGAGGTTTGTCTTTACGGTCTTGTCTGGCCCATCCAAAGTAAGGAATTACCGGAGTAATGTGTCGGGCTGAAGCACGCTTAGCGGCATCAATCATCAACAACAGCTCCATTAAATTGTCGGCACTCGGAAAAGTAGAACAAACAATAAAAACGCGTAATCCTCTTATGGATTCTTCAAACGAAGGCTGAAACTCGCCATCACTATATTTTGAGAACGTAACTTTACCCAGCGGCACACCATAGTTTTTAGCTATTTGTTCGGCCAGATGGACGCTTTGGGAACAGGCAAATATCTTTGCTTCGGGTTCTAAATGCGACATTGTAATTTGTTGTTTAGTTCCGACAGGTTGCTGCTTTTTTTTGCTGTTTGGGATCCCAAAAGCCGATAAGCATAAACGCCTCGGATGTAGTTAGTTAGTTGTGTGTTGCTGTAACGCGGTGCAAATTTAGAAATTAAATCCGACTCTGAAAGCATTTTTTTGTCTATTTTTTTGAGGATATGAGAAAAAATTATTTACATTTGCACCCACAAAACACCAAAAGTGTTCCACTAGGAATTGCCCGGATGGCATAACTTTAATTAATTTTTTTTAAAAATTAACTAAATTTCATCCGAATTTGGAAATGCCCGGATGGCGGAATTGGTAGACGCGCACGACTCAAACTCGTGTTCTTAGGAGTGTGGGTTCGATTCCCACTCCGGGTACAAAAGAAAACCTCTCAATATTGAGAGGTTTTTTTATTTTAAAATCCAAGGATCATTTTGGCTATAGAGAAGTAAATCAAAATTCCGCAAATGTCGTTGCTGGTGGTAATGAATGGTCCGGTCGCTAAAGCAGGGTCGATATTGAATCGGTGGAGTAACAAAGGAATAAATGTACCAATAAGCGAGGCAATGACGATTACCGAAATCAATGCTATGGTTACAATTTCGCCAATAATGATTTCTACATTCAATAAAAAATGACTTCCAACAAACAATATAGAGGCCAAGATGATGCCGTTGAGCAAACTCAGGGAAACTTCTTTAATTAAGCGATTCCATAAAGAACCACTGATAGATTGATTGGCTAAACCTTGTACAATAATTGCGGAAGATTGTACGCCCACATTTCCGGCCATCGCGGCAATCAACGGCGTGAAAAAGAATAGGTTTCCATGGTTGGCCATAGCGCCTTCAAACAATCCCAATACTCTCACACTGATAAATCCTCCAAACAACGCCAAAACCAACCATGGCAAACGCGCGCGGGTTAAGTCAAGTATGCTGTCGTCGGCCTCTACGTCTTGTGAGATACCTGCTGCCAACTGGTAATCTTTATCGGCTTCTTCTTTGATTACGTCTACGATATCATCAATGGTAATTCTACCCACCAATCGGCCCATTTCATCTACTACGGGTATGGCTTCCAAGTCGTATTTCTGCATGATACGGGCAACTTCGGTATTCGACGTGTCAACGCGAACGTAATCTACTTTTTTAATATACACCTGACTGATCGGTGTTTTAGTCGAAGTGGTCAACAAATCTTTTAAAGACAAACGGCCTTTCAAACGGTTTTCATCGTCCACCACATAAATCGAGTGAACGCGGGTTACATTTTCCGCCTGGATGCGCATTTCTTTAACGCAAGTCAGTACGTTCCAGTTTTCGTTGACTTTCACCAACTCTTTTCCCATCAATCCTCCGGCAGTATCTTCGTCGTAGCGCAACAAATCAACAATGTCTTTGGCGTGTTCTACGTCTTCTAATTCCGAGATTACTTCTTCTTTTTTGCTTTGGGAAAGTTCGGCTATAATGTCGGCAGCGTCATCGGTGTCCAACTCGTCCAACTCTTCGGCAATTTCTTTAGCCGATAAACCTTGGAGGATTTTCTCGCGCAAATCATCTTCCAATTCCGGTAAGATTTCCGCGGTGATTTCGCTATCTAAAATTTTGAAAATATAAGTCGCTTCTGCAATTTCCAACTCTTCGAAAATCTCCGCAATATCAGCATGATGCAGGTCATTCAGCAAGGCTTCCAATGCCGAGTCATTCTTGGCATGGATGAGTTGCTCAATTTGTGCTAAAAGTTCTTTGCTGATTTTAAACTGCATTGGCTTCTATTTTTTGGGTGAGTTCGATAAATTGCTCAACACTGAGCTGTTCCGGACGGAGGTCAAAGATACTATCTTCTTTTAAATTATCCGTCAAATTAAAGGATTTTAGGCTATTCCTTAATGTTTTTCGACGTTGCTGGAACCCGGTTTTTACTACCGAGAAAAACAACTTTTCACTGCAAGGCAAGGTGAAATCAGCTTTCCGTCGCAAACGCAAAACCCCCGATTTTACTTTGGGCGGCGGATTGAAAACATGTTCGTGTACTGTAAATAAATATTCAGCTTCATAAAAAGCCTGCACTAAAACCGATAAGATGCCATAGGTTTTACTGCCTTTCTTTTCACAAATGCGTTCGGCGACTTCCTTCTGAAACATGCCGGTAAACTCTGGTACTTGGTCGCGTAATTCCAAACATTTAAAGACAATTTGCGACGAAATATTGTACGGGAAGTTACCGGTGATGGCAAACGGTTTGCCTTCAAACACTTCGTTGATGTTGTATTTTAAAAAGTCCTTAGAAATAATCTTCCCGTGCAATTTAGGATAATGTGCATTAAGGTAATCCACCGATTCTGTGTCGATTTCGATGACGTAAGTGGTAATGGGTTTTTCTAACAAATATTTAGTCAGCACGCCCATACCCGGACCGATTTCCAATACGTCATCGTAACCTTCCAACCCTAAGGTATCGGCTATGTCTTTGGCAATTCTTTCATCCGTTAGGAAATGTTGCCCGAGGTGTTTTTTGGCTTTTACTTGGCTCATGGATACTCTTTTGTCATTCCCGCGCAGGCGGGAATCCATTGTTAATTATTCCAATTTTCAGAGAGATCTTTCCAATCTTTATTTTCTCCTTCAATCAAGTTTATTTTCCATTGACGATTCCATTTTTTGAGTTGTTTTTCTCTATCAATGGCATCGTTTATATATTGGAATGTTTCATAATAAACCAACAATTTTACATCATATTTTGCTGTAAAACAGTTTGGGTTTAGCTTTTTTTTGTGTTCATCAATTCTTCTTTCAATACTATTAGTTACGCCAATATATAACGTGCCATTCTTTTTGTTGGCTAAAATATAAACATAGTATTGACGAAAGGACTGCATTCTAGCTGCTTTTATTTGTAGATTCCCGCCTACGCGGGAATGACAAAAACGGGGTTAATGTTCACTTATCAATTCCAATTCCGTACGAAACGCCAACATTTTATCGCCAAACAAACGAAGTCCTTCTTCGCGCAATCGCGGCGCATCTTCTTCATAGTAGCGTTCTAAAGTAGCCTTACTGTCGGTGGTGTATTGAATAGAATAGGTAGTGCCGCCCATTTCTTCTTCTACCAAAACTTTCACCATACGCGCAGCCGAAAATTTGCCGGTAGCCAAGACGTCGTTGATGTGTTTTTCTTGCATCCACTGCATCCATTGGTCGTGCACACTTTCGTGTATATTGATAGTAACGTTATAGAGTATCATGTGATTGTAGATTTTTGAGTAACGATTTTTGATTTCTGAATGTTATTGTTGCTGACTATAAATTGGTATCACCGCGCAGTTTTCGGTATTTGTTCCTCGAGTCGACAAAGTAAATGCTGTCCTCGTGTTTGAAGATGATTTCCTCATACAACGGTTTGGCTTTCTCGGCGTCGTTCAGATTCACATTGTAAATTTCGGCTGAATAGTACAGCGCTTCGTCGCGGTAAATACAGTCTTTATGGTTGTTTAAAAGGTTGGCGTAATAGTCTAAAGCTTGGGTGTAATCGCCCATTTTTTCATAGGTTTTCCCCAATCGAAGTAAAGTCACCGGTTCAATGGTTTCGCCTTTGTGCTCTTTTAAAATGAGTTGGAACTGCGCCAAGGCTTCCGGTTTTTTATTTTGATACAGTAGAAAATCCGCACGAGCCAATTTTTTCAAAGCCACTTGAGTTGAGTCTTCCACAGTATTGTCGCTGATAAGCAAGAACAAATCCATGGCATCGTTGGCAATCAGTTGGGTAGAAGCCGATTTTAGTACTTTGAGTTGGTGCGAAGCCCATTCGAAATCGCCTTTGTAGTAACTGGTTTTGGCCGTTTTGAGTTGTGCTTCTTGCCCGGTAACATCGCCGCTCATGTCTTCGCTGACTTGCGAATAATAGATTAAAGCTTGGTTGAACTTTTCTTCAAACAAAAGAATGTCTGCCATTTGCATTTTCAAATCGGCCATTTGGTAGCGGTTCACCGGCATTTCCATGGCGTTTTTCAAAATCATTTTGGCTTTTTCGGGATTGTTCAGGTGGAAAGCGGTAAAATCAGCTTCCAATTCGAGCAATTCCAAAGTGTAGGGACTAACGCCGAATTCTTTGATTAATCTATCTAAAGTAGCGGTGATTTCGGGATAATCTTTCGCTGTAGCGCGTTCGATTTTCATCTCCAACAAATAAGAATGGGCTTGCATAAGCAATTCCAAATCGTTAGTGTTTTCCAAAACGAAAGTCAAGATTTCCGAAGCAGAATCCTGATCATTATCGCTGATGGCCATTTGCGCCAAATTGACAATATTGCTAAACGAATCCGGATTCCTTTTGTAAATGGCTTTTTGCTGGATAAAAGCTTTACCGTATTCTTTTTGTTGGACAAAAAACCAGCTTAAAAAGTCGTTCCAAAATACATCCTGTGTTTTTTGGGCACGCAGCAATAAGGCTTTTTTTAAACTGTCGTTAAAATTGGCATCGGCATCTTCAGTCATAAAGCGCGACAACTGATTTTGAATGATGGGCAAGTTTTGCGGATTTTGATAGGCTTCCAATAAATAGGTTTCTATCATCAAATCGGGTTCACCTTTCTGGCCGTAAATCATGGCCATTTGAAAATTGAAACTTAATTTAGGATCCGTTTCCAGAGCCGTTTTATAAGCCAAAAGCGCATAATCAAACAAAGCTTTTCGTTCGAAAGTATAGGCGATGCCATAAGCTTCGGGCGCATTTTTTTTGATTTTGTCTATGGCTTGGTCGTAATATTTGTTGGCTTTTTCTTGGTTTTTTTGCAGTTGGTAGTTGTATCCTAATTCAACCAACAACGTGTTTTGGCGGTATTTGTCTAAACGCGCCTGTATGGCTTTTTCGGCTTTGTCGTACTGTTGTAATTGTTGGTAACATTCCACCACTCTTTGAAAGTAATTGGTGTTGCCTTGTTGGCCTTTGAGCAGTTCTTCATAACTCACCAATGCCTTTTCAAATTCGCCACGGTCAAAGTAATTGTTGGCCAATTGTTCGTTTTGAGCCTGAGCCCAAATCGACAATAAAAACAACAAAACAGTGAGTAATTTTTTCATGGCTTCAGTAAAACAACAATGTACTAAAGTAACACTTTTTGTGTTCGTTTAGTACATTGTTTAGGTAAGTTTAACGCAATTAGTTAATGATGTCAAAACCGGTGTAAGGTCTTAACACTTCCGGAATAACGATACCTTCCGGAGTTTGGTAATTTTCTATGATGCCGGCAAGTACTCTCGGCAAAGCCAATGAACTGCCGTTTAAAGTATGTGCCAATTGGGTCTTGCCGTCTTTTCCTTTGAAACGCAATTTCAAACGATTGGCTTGGTAGGTTTCAAAATTCGACACCGAAGAAATTTCCAACCAACGGTCTTGCGCAGTAGAAAACACTTCAAAGTCGTAGGTCATCGCCGAAGCAAATCCCATATCGCCACCGCACAAACGCAAAATACGATACGGTAACTTTAATTCTTGCAATAGGGTTTTTACGTGTTCTACCATGCCATATAAGGCTTCATAGGATTTATCAGGATGTTCAATGCGAACAATTTCTACTTTGTCAAATTGGTGTAAACGGTTTAAACCGCGAACATGCGCGCCCCAAGAACCGGCTTCTCTACGGAAACATGGCGTGTAACCGGTGGCTAAGATTGGGAGGTCTTTTTCTTGTAGAATGACATCGCGGTAAATGTTGGTTACCGGAACTTCGGCGGTTGGAATCAAGTACAAATCGTCTTTGGCATCGTGGTACATTTGGCCTTCTTTGTCCGGCAATTGTCCGGTGCCGTAAGCCGAAGCTTCATTCACCATGTGCGGCACTTGGAATTCCTGGTAACCGGCTTCAGTGTTTTTATCCAAGAAATATGAAATCAAAGCGCGTTGTAGTTTGGCACCTTTTCCTTTGTAGACCGGAAATCCCGGAGCAGTGATTTTGGTGCCCAATTCGAAATCAATAATGTCATATTTTTTAATCAAATCCCAGTGTGGTAAAGCACCTTCGTGCAATACCGGAATCTCACCTTCCTGAAACACATTTAAATTGTCATCAGCCGATTTTCCGTGCGGTACCAAATCGGCAGGCGTGTTTGGTAACAAATACATTTTTTGCAACAACTCGTTGGCATAAGTATCTAATTTCTCAGACAATTCTTTGCTGGTTTCCTTGAGTTGACTCGTTTTTTGTTTTAAAATTTCGGCTTTGGCTTTTTCTCCATTCTTCATCATTTCGCCAATGGCCGAGGAGAGTTTGTTGGCTTCCGCCAAGGTATTGTCGAGTGCCACTTGCGTGCTTCTTCTATTTTCATCTAACTGGATAGCTTCCTCCACGATAGCGGTAGCATCCATATTTCTTTTGGCTAAAGCGGCCAGCACTTTTTCCTTATTTTCTCTGATGTAACTGATTTGTAACATGACGGTTTTCTTTATTACGCTCGCAAATTTAATGAAATGTTTGATAAAACCTTTGGGATGCTCAAAAACTTCAGTCCCTACCCCGATAAGATACCGTTGATTAGCAAGCTGTTTTTATGGTGAAAGGCACTTCGGCTTTCTGTAATTATTGTTATATTCGCAGAAATTCAACGGTTTGCTATGAAAAATAGATACTTTTTAATGGTTTTTTTTACAATTTCTTCGGTTTTTGCTCAAAGCGATGTTTTAGAAACCCATACGATTGCTGAAATAGAAGGGAAATCGGCTTCGCGTACCCTAAATTTTCAGGCCAACGCCAATACACTCAATTATGATGTGACCTATCATAAGTTGGAACTCACAGTAGATCCGGCTATTTATTTCATTACCGGAAAAGTAACCACCACTTTTACAGCTTTGGCTGATATGAATTCGGTGACTTTTGATTTGGCCAATGAATTAAATGTTACCACCGTAAAGCAGGGAACAACCAACTTGAGTTTTGTGCAAAACGGGAACAACGAGTTGGTTATTACCCTACCAAGTACCTTGACTACCGGAAATTCAGCTACCCTAGAAATGATGTATTCCGGAGCGCCGCCACAAAATGCGTTTGAAGCGTTTGCGGTTAATGTGCATTCGGGAGCAGCAGGAATGTGGACGTTATCAGAACCTTACGGCGCCAGAGATTGGTGGCCTTGCAAACAGGATTTAAGTGATAAAATCAACAATATAGATGTCTTTGTTACAGCGCCGAGTCAGTATGTAAGCGTGGCAAACGGAATGGAACAAAGCCAAGTGGATAATGGCAACGGCACCAAGACAACTCATTTTCATCACAGTTATCCGATTCCGGCTTATCTGATTGCCTTTGCGGTAACCAATTACCAAGTATACACCCAAACCGCGGGGACTGCGCCGAATACCTTTCCGATTGTGAACTATATCTACCCGGAAAATTACACATCGGCCGTGACTGCTGTGGCGCAGACCTTACCCATCATGAATTTGTTCGAAACCTTATTTGAACCGTATCCGTTTCGAAATGAAAAGTACGGTCATGCCCAATTTGGTTGGGGAGGCGGTATGGAACACACTACGGTTTCATTCATGGGAAGTTTTGGACGAGGCTTGATTGCTCACGAATTGGCGCACCAATGGTTTGGCGACAAAATTACTTGCGGTACATGGAAAGACATTTGGCTCAATGAAGGATTTGCGACGTATTTATCGGCATTAGTAATTGAAAACTTAGACGGCTTGAACGCATTCATTGCGCAAAAGGCGAGTATGGTTGACTTTATTACTTCCAGTCCATCGGGGAATTTGTACTTAACCGATGTGCAACTGACTGATGTAGGCAGAATTTTCAGCAGTCGTTTAACCTATAACAAAGGCGCGATGGTGTTGGAAATGTTGCGATTTAAAATGGGAGATACTGCTTTTTTTCAAGCCCTTCGCAATTATTTAGCCGATCCTAATTTGGCTTATGATTACGCGGTGACTACCGATTTAAAAGCACATTTAGAAGCCGTTTATGGTCAGAGTTTAACCGAGTTTTTTAACGATTGGGTATACAATCAAGGGTATCCAACGTATACCATTACGGCTCAAAATTGGGGCGCCGGTCAAGCGCGATTTGTAATCAACCAAACCCAATCGGATACTTCGGTTAGCTTTTTTGAGATGCCGGTACCGATTCGCATTACCGGAACAGGCGGGCAAACCGCTAATTTGGTTTTAAACAATACAACTAACGGTCAGGTATTTATTCAAAATGTGCCTTTTACCATAACCGGAGTTCAGTTTGATCCCGAAGTTCATCTCATTTCTAAGAACTCCAATGCTACTTTGGCCAATGAAACGTTCTCATTAGAACAAGCCATAGTACTGTATCCTAATCCGGGTCGCGACGAATTGCATTTTCAAATGCCTGCGGATTTGGCCATAGAACAAGTAATGATTTACAATAGTTTAGGGCAAAAAATACTTAGTACCAATCGTTTGGATATAAACATAAGCAGTCTTTCAACCGGAGTTCATTATGTTGAAATACAGACGGCTGAAGGGACTATTCATAAAAAATTCATAAAAGAATAACCAAACACAAATAATATATGCAGGAGTAAGGTGAAAACCTTACTTTTGTGCGTTTAAAAGAAATGACAGTTTAACACATGGAAATTGCAATCAAGCTCTCTCAGTTTTTACTGAGCTTATCAATACTTATCATCCTTCACGAATTAGGGCACTTTATTCCGGCCAAATTATTCAAAACCAGAGTCGAAAAGTTCTATTTATTTTTCGATATTAAATATTCACTGCTCAAAAAGAAAATAGGTGAAACCGAATACGGTATCGGTTGGTTGCCTTTAGGAGGTTATGTTAAAATCTCGGGTATGATAGATGAAAGTATGGATACTGAGCAATTGGCGCAAGAGCCGCAACCTTGGGAATTCCGTTCTAAACCAGCCTGGCAACGCTTAATCATTATGTTGGGTGGAGTGACGGTAAATTTCATTTTGGCGTTCATTATTTACATTGGGATGACATTCTTTTATGGCGAAAAATACATCGAAAACGCTAACATAAAAGATGGTGTTTGGGTACACAATACAGAGTTGGAAAAAGCGGGTATTAAAACCGGAGATAAGTTAGTGGCTATTGATGGCAAGCCCATCGAAAAGTTTGAACCGTCTGTGAATATGGATGTTTTGATGGCCAAAACCGTAATAGTGAATCGCAATGGTCAAGAAACAACTGTAAATCTGCCTAACAATTTTATCGGGAAGTTTATCGATCAAGATAAAAAGTCGTTGATTAGCTTGAGAATGCCTTTCGTAGTGGGCGGATTTGCCGATAATTCACCTAACAAAGAACAATTAAAGCCTAAAGATATTTTTGTTTCGGTTAACGGGCAAGCGTTAAGATATTTTGACCAATCAAAAGCTATTTTTGCCGCTCATAAAGGCAAGCAGGTTGCTGCTGTTGTCTTGCGTGATGGTAAAGAAACTCCGGTAACTTTATCGGTAAACCAAGAAGGTAAGTTGGGTATTGGTCCGGCTGAAGTTACCGAAGCCAATTTAGAGAAGTTAGGTTATTACAAATTTAACACTGAAACATTCGGTTTCTTTGAGTCTATTCCGATCGGAATTGAGAAAGGATTTACACAATTGGAAAATTACTGGAAACAGTTAAAACTGATTTTCAATCCAAGTACCGGAGCTTATAAAGGAGTTGGCGGATTCCATGCCATCTACAATGTATTTCCGGACAGTTGGAGTTGGGAAGTGTTTTGGAGCATCACCGCTTTGTTGTCAATCATGTTGGGAGTAATGAATTTATTACCGATTCCGGCCTTAGATGGAGGTCATGTGATGTTCTTGTTATACGAAATGATCTCGGGCAAAAAACCAAGTGATAAGTTCATGGAAAAAGCGCAATTGGTTGGCTTTGTATTACTTATTTCATTATTGTTGTTTGCCAACGGAAACGACATTTACAAAGCGATAGTTGGCAAGTAATTTTTTTTGAAATTTTATTCATTTTTATTTGCAAAAAATAAAATTCGTTCTATCTTTGCAACCGCTTAAAAGATATAACATCTTCCTCCTTAGCTCAGTTGGTTAGAGCATCTGACTGTTAATCAGAGGGTCCTTGGTTCGAGCCCAAGAGGGGGAGCTAGCAAATAAAGGGGTTTCAAGACTTAAAGTTTTGAGCCCCTTTTTTATTTGCATACAATTTGCATACAAACTTCGACGTGTTTGTAAAAAAGCAACGTGTTACTCCGCCTCTTTAATATTTTCAACATCATTTTTTTGAGTTAAAATTTTTTTTGAAAAAATACTATATGGCTATGTATAAAAAATAGCGTGTTCCCGCATGCAAGTACCCCCCGGTACAACATACCCCTCCTCCCGGAATCAATCTGCGCTACCCCCATCAAATTAATATTAACTTTTAATTTTTAATTTATGGAATTAAGAAAGTCAAGCAGAAGTTCAGCAAAAATTAGAATTGCTGTACAAGGATGTAGTGGAAGTGGTAAAACCTATTCTTCACTATTGTTAGGTTATGGTCTTTGTAAAGACTGGAAAAAGATTGCTGTAATAGATACAGAGCATCAATCCGCTGATTTGTATTCTCATCTTGGGGAGTATTTTGTGCTTAATTTAACTGCTCCGTATACACCGGAGAGATACATAGAGGCTATTTCAACTTGTGAGAAAGCAGGGATGGAAGTCATAATTATAGACAGTATTTCTCATGAGTGGGAAGCTGATGGAGGAATATTAGACATTCATTCTCAAATGGCTGGCAACAGTTTTACCAATTGGAGTAAGATTACACCACGGCATAATGCTCTAGTCCAAAAAATACTTTCTTCTAGTTGTCATGTTATTGCAACGGTAAGAAGCAAACAGGATTATGTAATCACTGAAAAGAACGGTAAAAGTGTACCTGAGAAAGTTGGAATGAAAGGAGTTCAAAGGGATGGTTTAGAATATGACTTTACTATTGTTTTTGAATTAGACATTTACAACAATGCCAATTGTTCTAAAGACAGAACTCAACTGTTTAGCTCAAGAATTCCTTTTAAAATTGATGTCACTACAGGGACTAAAATTTCAGAATGGTGCGGTTCAATAGGATTGACTAATTCTATTGATCCTGTGACTTTAATTAACTCTTGTAAGACCCTCGAAGAGCTAACACATTTGTATAAGACTAACCCTGAAGTTAGGAAGTATGATGCTGAGCTAAATAGTAAAGCGGCTATACTAAGAAGTGTTGTTGTGCCTCAAAATGGATTTGATAATTTCACGCATAGAAACCATGAATAATTTATCAAATCTGGGTGAGTTTACCATTGGTTATAAGTACTGTTCTAATATCAAGGACAGACCACAGTTACACAGTACTAAAGATGCTTTTCAAGTTCTGAAGATGATTTATGATACTGATAGACTTGGAATTCAAGAGCAGTTTGTTGTAGTTTTCTTGAACAACTCAAATATCGTGATAGGCTGTTGTAATTTGTTTACCGGTTCCCTCAATAGTACAACGGTTGATTTAAGATTAATTATTGCATCAGCCCTAAAACTTATGGCTACAGGTATAATTATTAGCCACAATCATCCTTCAGGAAAAATGAAAGCTTCTGAAAGTGACATATTACTAACTAGGAGGCTTAAACAAGCTCTTGCGTTAATTGATATCATTCTGATTGACCATATTATTATCTCACCTTTTGATGAATACCTTTCCTTAAAAGAGGACGGTATTTTCTAAAACTTCCAAATTTTATTAATCTTTAAATTATTTAGCCATGAATTTTAATTTACCTGGTACAGACTTTGTGCCTTTTACTCAATCATTGTCAGATGACAGAAAAGTGTCTCCTAAAAGACCATTTGTTGAAGCAAATTCAGAAGAGATTAGCCTTTCCTTTTTGAAAAATAAGTGTATTATACCGGTTTTCACTAAGGATAATGAAACTACTCTTTCTCATCAAGAATTTATAGATTCTGCATTCAACGTTGTTAAAAGTATTTATCCTAATGAAGTGATTGAGGCTCCTGAGATTAGAGTTTCTCATCAGATTAAAGGTAGAACTCCGGATGCTATACATCTTCCTGTAAAAGATTTAAAAGATGAGCAAAAAACCACTTACTATGAGAGAATGGCATTTATAATCAGAATTCCTTCAATTTCTGAGGATATAAACGGCAACAGGTTATCTTTAACAGTAGGAGGTGTAAGAGCTTTAAACACTGAAAACTTATACAATAAGAAGACTTCAGAAAAGTTCAAAATATTCATAGGATTTCAGAATATGGTCTGTTGTAATTTATGTGTATCAACTGACGGCTTTAAGAGTGAAGTTAAAGCAATGTCAATTATTGATTTAGAAGATAAAATGAGGGAGTTATTTTCTTCATATTGTCTGCAAAGTCATCTAAATGCGATGATACAACTTGCCAAATATTCCTTGACTGAGAGTCAATTTGCTCAAATTATTGGCAAAGGAAGACTTTACAATTTCTTGCCTAAGTCAGAGAAGAGCATTTTGCCGGAACTGTTATTAACAGACGGACATCTAACAACCGTTGCAAAAGATTTTTACAATGATGATAGCTTTTGTAAAGATGAATTTGGAAATATTAACCTCTGGAATTTTTACAATCTATTAACCGGAAGTAATAAATCTTCCTATCTAGATACGTTTCTTGACAGGGGAGTGAATGCATTCCATTTCACAGAGGGTATTCTTGATGCACTGAAGAACAGTGATTCAAGGTATTCATGGTTTCTTCAATAAATTTTAAAAGGGGTTGTAATCACATACAGCCCCTTTTTTTAACTCTTAAAAATTTAAATTATGCTGTTTAAACTTATAATATTTACACCCCTGATTAGCTTATTAATAGGGTATATAATTGTTGTTTTATGGATTAAGGGAGATACTAGTAAGGTTTCTATCTTAGATATAATGGCTATCGGCTTTAAAGTAACCTTATTTTTGATAGGAATTTGGTTGGTAATTTTCAGCTTTTAAAATTAAATAGCTCTTTTGGCTCAATTTCAAGGGCATTTGCTATTTTTACAATTGTTTTTATTGTAGTATTAATCTCAGCCCTTTCAATCCTACCTATTTGATTTTTAGGAATGTCACAAATATTGGCAAGATACTCTTGAGAGAATTCCTTTTTTTCTCTTAGTTGCCTGATGCGAATTCCCATGTTTTTCAAAAAAGTATCCTCTGAAATAGTCATATTCAAAGGTCATTACATTTGGAATTCTTAATAGACACATAAATGTGTCTAATTTTATATATTTGTTAAATAAATAGTTACAATATGAAAAAAATACTTGCATTCGCATTTCTGATAGTTGTGTTATTAGGGTGCAGCAGTGACTCAGATAGTGGAAATAATAACAATAATAATGGTAACAATGTTGATTATGAATTTACAATCAAGATTAATGGTGTTGTACACAAAGTAAAAGGAAACACTAGTGATTTTATTGATGAGTACGGCTCAAATCTTTTCGGGATTAATCCAAATAGATGTTATGCAACTATAGGCACTACAACTAATTTACAGTTCATCATTGCAGACATTACAAAAAGTAACTTTATATCTGGTCAGACACTAACTGTTAATATTATTATTCCTAATTGTCAATTGGGACAAAATGAAGCAACAGTATCAATTTTAACATCTCCGGTGCTTGATAGTTTTGATTCAACAAACAACACAGGGGGTATATTTGTTGAAAACAGCGGTTTATATTGTTTTTCTAATGCAGGTAGTTGTCAATACCCATACATGGAAGATTTTAAGAATAAAGTAACAATAAATATTACAGATTTAGGTACCTCTCCAACGACAAATATAAATCCTCAAAATGGTAATTCAATTAATTATGGAGACACATTCAAAGGTAATTTTAGTGGTACCGTATATTATTCAACACCTTTTAATAGTGTAGTTGTTCCGGCAAATTTTAATATACCGATGCAGTTGAGTATTGATTTTAAAGCTATTAGAATAAACTGACTCTGATATTTTTCTCTGTTACAAGTTTTTTCATTTGAAATGGAGAGATTAATTATTTTGTTTTAAATAGTATAAGCTAATAGCCGAAGCTATCAGTTATGGTTGGTTTTTCTTATGTTATTCTGCTTTCTTGACGAAAATATTTTATTTTAGCAGAAAGTACTCAGTTCGCTGGCATTGTAACAGTCGGATAGCGGTGAAACGTTAACTGTAATATTTAAAAATATGTATAGAAATTCACCAAATCGAATTTTTAGCGGAAAAGGATCAATAAGTGAATATTTTAGAACTAAAGTCCAAGGAATTCAATCAGAGATAAATTCGGCAAGCGAGAACTACATATTAAATGTTAGTGAAGAACAATTTGCACAATATTTAGTTGACGAGAATACCATTGAAGAACCTATAATTCATTTTGATGATGTTTACGCTGACCATTATGAAAAAGAAATTTCAGCCGAGGATTTTCCACAAACTTTTCATGTTTACAGTGGAGAAAGATATAAGCGAAAAGTTATTCAATTTTTCGTTCCTATCACAGGAAACTCAGAGTTACTAAAATACATGCCCGGAATTAATACAATTACTCTTGGAGGTGGAATTACAAGCTTTGAAGTTGAACACGGAAAACTTAAACTTGAAGTAATCGATTTTTATGATAATCCCCAAAAAATCAGGCAGAACTATGATGATAATGTAAAACATACTCATGACAAATATAGTTTGCTCAAAAAGAATATTGAAGAATTCAACAATTCTTTATATACATGGATAATTGGAGAAATTAGAAAGCGTAAAAACGAATTTTTAGCCAAAAATGAGTTTATGTCTTCATTAGGTGTGCCTCTGAAAAAAAAAGAAAATACTACTGAAACTTTCGCAGTACCCAAACCTCCATTACGAACAAAAATTAAAGTTGACAAACCTGAAGTCAAAAGTTCTGGTTTCAAGCCTGAACCAACATTAACTATTGAAATTTACAATCAAATCTTGAAACTGATTAATGATGTTGGGAAGAATTTTGAGAGATTGCCAAGTGTATATAAAGATAAGGGCGAGGAAGATTTGAGAGACCACATAATAATGATTTTAGACCCAAATTTCGAAAATGGAAGTGTTACTGGTGAAACTTTTAATAAAACTGGGAAAACTGACATTCAATTGAGGTATGACAGTTCAGTTGTGTTCATTGCAGAATGTAAGTTTTGGACAGGTGAAAAAGGTTTTTTAGCAACTATAGATCAGCTATTAAAATATTTGACTTGGAGAGATACAAAGGCTTCTGTAATAATGTTTGTCAGACAAAAGGACTTCACATCTATTCTATCAAAAGTTGAAATTGTGACTAAAACACATAGTAACTATATTGCTTTTGTTAATAAAAGTGATGAAAACTGGTTCAATTATAGATTCCATTTAAATGGAGATAAAAACAGAGAAGTTAAAATGGCGATACAGTTATTTCATATTCCATAAAAATACTTCTGCTAACAGCTGTTATCAGCTAGAGTGTTTTTCTCAAGTTGTTCTTCTTTCTTCACGTAAAAATTTTATCTTAGCAGAAAGTACTCAGTTCGTGGGCCTCGAAAAAAGCCACTAGTATCGAAACGTTACGGGTAAGGCTATGAAGAATGGAATAAATATTAAAGATAATTAAAAATAAATGCAAGTAAAACTAAGTCAAGCTGTTAAAATGTTCTTCGGAAACTCATCTTTAGAGATGGTTTATTTCGAAGCTATTGCAAATGCACTTGATGCAGAAGCCAATGAAATTACAATTTCAATTACAGCAAAAGCATTAAACCAACCAGAAACTTTACAAATAGAAATTTCTGATAATGGACAAGGATTTACTGATGAACGATATAATAAATTTTCAAAATTATTTGATGTTGAAGAAAGTTCACATAAGGGTTTAGGAAGATTAGTCTATCTATGCTACTTTGACGAAGTGAAAGTTATTAGTAATTATGATAAGGTAAAGCGGCGTGAATTTGATTTTAACGAAAGTTTTAAGGAAGAAAGTTCTAAGATAACAACTGTTCCAGAAACAGAATCAGGTACTTATTTTAAAATGACAGATTATGCAATTTCGAGAATTGCAAAAAATGAATACTTAAGTGGAGATTATTTAAAACATAGAATACTCCAAGAATTTTATTCAAGATTGTTTCATCTCAAGGAACAAGGGAAAAAAGTCGTAATAACTATTAAAACAGATATTAACAATCATAAAAAAGAACAGGTTTTACTAAATTCAGATATTCCAAAGTTTACAACTGTAGAACTTGAAAGTTCAATTAATCTAATTGATACTTTTTATTTGCACTATTCTATAAAGGAAGTTGATCCAGACGAAAGTTCTTTAATTGCTGCTGTATCTGTTGATAATAGAACAGTTAAAGTTGATATCGTTGCAGAAGAGAATATTCCTTTGGGTTATGAAATGGTATTTCTTTTATTCTCAGATTATTTTAATGGTAAAGTAGATGCTGCTAGACAAAATTTAACCATTTCAAAAGCAGATTTAAAAGATATACAAACCATTTTTAGAAAAAAGGTAGCTTCAATAATTGAGGAGAACATACCTATAATAAAAAGGCGGAATCAAGAAACTAAAAACAATCTTGTAAACAGATATCCACATTTAAGCGGTTATTTCGACGATGACAACGTCGGCTATATCGGAAGAAATGAAATATTAAAAAAAGCCCAAGATGAATTCTTTAAAGCCCAAAAAGAACTATTAGAAGCAAGTAGCTTAACAAATGAGCAATTTGAAAAAGCTTTAGAGGTTTCGTCAAGAGCATTAACTGAATATATTTTATTTAGACAATTAACGATTGATAAACTAAAAAAATCTACTAGCGATAATAGTGAAGCTGAATTGCACAAGCTCTTCGCCACAACAAGAAAAGAAGGTAAGTTTGAAAAAGAAAATTTTGTAAATGATTTATATAGAAATAACTCATGGTTGCTTGATGATAAGTATATGACTTATGAAACCATTTTAAGCGACAGAGAATTTGGAGAACTAATATCGTTTATTACAGAAGATGAAATTGAGAGAAATGATGATAGAATTGATATTGCCTTGGTTTTTTCTAATAATCCTAACAACAAAAAACCTTTCGATATAGTAATTGTGGAATTAAAGAAAAGAGGTATTTCGTTAGAGGAGAATATGAAAGTTGTGACGCAACTCGAAAAAAGAGCTCGAAAACTAATGCAATACTATGAAAATCAAATTCAAAGAATTTGGTATTATGGTATAATAGAGTTTAATGAGGAAGTTGAATTAGCGCTGTCAGGCGAATATACAGAACTGTACTCGACTGGTAAAATGTATTATAAAGAAACAAGCGTAGCAATTTCTTTGAGTCCAAAAAAAATATTACCTATAGGTGTCTTTATTTGGGATTTAGATGCGGTTGTTGAAGATGCACATTCGAGAAACGCAGCATTTTTGAACTTGATTAAAAATAAATTCACAACCGAATAATAAGCAACCCCAGCCCATAACAGCTTTCATCCGCTATAGCTGGTTTTTCTTGAGTTGTACTTCTTTTTTTACATAAAACTATTATCTTAGCATACAGTATTCTATTAATTGGTATTGCTCAGTCAATCAGTTAAAATCAAATTAATAAAATCACAGAATACATGAGGAAAATTAAGTAAACAGACTTGGTTAACGAACGTTTACAAAACAGATAAAACCAAGACTTTGAGTGCTTTATTAAATTACTGAGATATTAAAAGTAAGTGTAAAAGACCTACTTAAAGAGGAATAATAATTATGACAAGATATATTTCAGAAGCCGATACGAGAGCAAATTACATTGATCCAAAACTTATTGAAAGTGACTGGACTTCTGATAATATTGAAAGAGAATATTATTTTACTGACGGTAGAAAACTACTTGGGAACAAACGAGGAAAAAGATTATTTCTCGACTACCTTTTGAAATTCAACAATATAAATCTTGCAATAATAGAGGCCAAAAAAGCTGATGACCACCCAACAAAAGGACTACAACAAGCAATAGATTATGCAGAAAAATTAAAAATTGAATTCGTTTATTCTTCAAATGGCAAGCAAATCTATGAATTTAATAGAGTCATTGGCAAAGGAGATTATATTGAAAAATTTCCCACTCCTCAAGAACTTTACAATAAAATTTTCGGAAAAAACATTGAATTAAAAAGACAATTACACAGCATTCCTTTTTATTTGACAGGTGCAATGAGACCACGTTACTATCAGGAAATTGCAGTTAATAAAGTTTTAGAAAACATTGCAGAGGAAAAGAAACGTATTCTATTGACACTTGCAACAGGAACTGGAAAAACATTTATCTCTTTTCAGATAGTTCATAAACTTTTTCAAGCAAAATGGAATCTAGATGGTGAAAGTCGAAGACCAAGAATTTTGTTTTTGGCTGACCGAAATGTACTCGCTGACCAAGCAATAAATGCATTTAATCCTTATGAAAATGACCTTGTAAAAATTAATGGAGAAGAAATCAAAAGCAGAAACGGTGTTGTACCAACAAATGCTTTTATCTTTTTTGCTATATATCAAGCAATCGCTGAAAGAGAAAACATCGGAGCATATTACAAGGCTTATCCATCAGACTTTTTTGATTTAATAATTATTGATGAGTGCCACAGAGGAAGTGCAAATGAAGAAGGCTCATGGAGAGCAATACTTGACCATTTCAATCAATCAGTTCATTTAGGATTAACAGCAACTCCAAAAAGAGAAGATAATGTTGATACATATAAATATTTTGGAAAGCCAATTTATGAGTATTCTTTAAATGACGGAATAACTGATGGTTTTTTAACTCCTTACAAAGTAAAAAGAGTTAAAACCAACATAGATGAATATATTCATACGAATGATAACAAAGTTATTCAAGGAGAAATCAAGAAAGACCGATATGATATAAACGACTTTGATAAAAATATAACTATTATTCAACGTACTGATTTAATTGCTCGAGCCATTCTTAATAATATTGGAAGAATGGAAAAGACAATTGTATTTTGTGTAAATCAAGATCATGCACTAGAATTGAGAGATATGATTAACAAATACAAAACAGTTACAGACTCTAACTATTGCGTGAGAGTAACATCTGACGAAGGAAAAATCGGCAGAACATTTTTAGAGGCATTTCAAGATAATGACAAAGATATTCCTGTTATTCTTACATCTTCTAAAATGCTTACTACAGGTGTAGACGCTAGAAATGTAAGAAACATAGTTCTTACTTCTCCGATTGGTTCAATGGTTGAATTTAAACAAATTATTGGAAGAGGAACAAGGGTTTATGATGGGAAAGATTTTTTTACAATAATTGATTTTGTCGGTGCGACTGATTTATTTTATGATGCAGATTGGGATGGAATTCCAGAGGATGAAATTGAAACAGACGAAACCGGAAAGACAGGTTCTGAAAAAAAACTCCAAAAAACTCAAACAAATACTGTAGATGAATCTAGTGAAGAATACGGAGAAAAAAAGGAAAAACTAATAATAGAATTAAGTAACGGCAGAACTTTAAAAGTAATTGACATTGATACAAGATACATAGACGAAAACGGCAAGCCACTATCAGCCAGAGAATTTCTTGAAAAATTGGTTGGGGAATTACCTGCTATTTATCAAGACGAAAATCACCTTAGAAAAATTTGGGCTAATCCAGATACAAGAAAAGAATTATTAGAACAGCTTGGAACTTTAGGTTTTGATAGAGAGCAATTAGATGCTTTACGCAATATGATTGCCTCTCCTGAATGTGATATTTTTGATGTGCTTTCACATATATCATTTAGTTCTGATTTAAAAACAAGAAAGGAGCGAGCAATTGCAGTTCGAGAAAATAATTTCTTTGCTGTTTACCAAAACTTTAAAGCAAAAGAGTTTTTAGAGTATGTGTTAAATCATTACGAAAAGTTTGGAATTGAAGAGCTAGAAAGAGACAAACTTGGCGATCTTGTAAAACTGAAACTTGGTACAACAAAAGATGCCAAAATTGTTTTTGGTGACATGAAAAATTTGTTGGTAGCATACTATCAACTTCAACAAAACATTTATAAAGCAGTATAATGGAATTAGAAATACCAGCAAATAAAATATATAATCACCCCCAAACATTGCAGTTAGACAGCAGCGTAATGACTTTTGTGGGTGAGAATGGTTGTGGTAAATCCGCAATACTAGAGAGTATTTTTAAAAAGTATTTAGTAGATATTCAACAAGATACAGACTTGTTTGCATTTTCATCAGGTAATAATGAGTCGTTTTCATCAATTTTTCAGAAGAATATTAGAAATATTGAAAAGTTAGTAGTTGATGACTTAAATTATGATGAAGAAGAAAATGCAAGTTCAAGAATTGATAATGCAATTAACACGATATACTTTGATCGTTCTTGGGTTAGACTACTTTTGTTTTTTTCAACATCATTAAAAAGAAATGGTAAAGTAATTGAATATTTAAAATCTAAAAATTTGGTTGATGTTGATGAACAGGGCAATGATACTTCGACTCGTATCTATTTTCCATTCAGAGTCAGAAGAAATTACAACTATAAAATATTTAACGCAAGACAAAGAGAAGCAATTGAACCAGATTATCAGTCTGTTAGACGAACATTTTTACATCAATATTTGGTTAAATTTATTGAGTCTTTATATGGTAACTTAGATATTGAGGAAGAAGATGAGCGGATAGTAAAATCAAGGTGTTGGATTAAAGCAGAGGATAGCGCACTAATTTTCGGAAATGATGCTAACAGAATTTTTACATTTCTTGCTTGGGCTACAAATTATGATCAATTTATTTTCAGAGATGATTGTGAGCTTTTTTTCAAAGATAGCTTAGAATTGAATCAACTAAGTGATGGCGAGCATCAACTATTAGCAATATATGCTATGATAGACTTATTTGATTCTGAGAAAGCATTGTTTTTGTTAGACGAAGTTGATTCACATCTTTATTACCGAAATATTCAAAAGTTATGGGATGTTTTTGGTACTATCAACGGAAAAGTTATAACAACTACTCATTCAGCCGACTCAATAATTTTAAACGAATTTTCAAATATAAAACTTGTTGAAAAGGGTAAAATTGAAAATGATATTGTTGCTAATAAAATTCTTGATAGACTTGAATCTTTATCTGCTGGTGGAAATTACAAACTCTCCGTAGCTGGTAAGGTTAAGTATTTGGCACTTGTTGAGGACTATTTTGATTGGTTTATATTTACAGAACTATGTAAGAGGAAAGTTCCTGATTTTGACCTAAATGTGATGCAGCAAATACATTACATAAAATGCAGTTCAGGTTATCAGAATAGTTCACAACGTTTTGGGAATAGTAAATTGGATTGGATAGAGTCATTTAGAAGAGAGCATGCAAACCCTAATACAAAATCTATATTTCTTATTTGTGATAGAGATAATCTTTCTCCTGATGATGTTAGAGATAATGGTTTGGTGGTTAATTCTGTACCTGCAGGTAGAACTAGCACAATAAGTTTAAGAGGAACTGGTAACAAAACGGCTTATTTAATGAGCTGGAAACGACGAGAGATTGAAAATTATCTTCTTAGTTATAGTATGCTTTCAAATTACGGAAAGTTAAATGAAATAAATAATCATCTTGCTCCTATTAACCAATTAATACAAAACAACCCTTGTGACAATAATGATGTTAGGAATTTGGACGTTAAATCGATGTTGCAACCCTTGTATCTCAAAGACGGATTAACTTTAGTTCCAAATGATGAAAGTGGTGTTGACTACAACAAGCTTTCTGCAATAATATCCGAAATACCCGCAGATGAAATATCAGAAGACATTCTAAACGTCTATAACTTTATTAAAGGAAAAATATAAGATGAGCGATATACAAATCAAAATAGATAGAATAACCGACATCCTTAGAAGGGATGATGGTATTAGTGGTGCAATGCATTATACTGAGCAAATTTCATGGATTTTATTCTTGAAATTCTTAAATGACTTTGAAATTAATAAAGCTGATGAAGCAGTCTTAAACGGTAAAGAATATGAATTTGTAATCCGTAAAGATTTAAGATGGGAAAACTGGGCTTGTCCTAAAGATGAAAATGGTAAACTGGATGTAAAGCGTGCTTTAACTGGGAGTGATTTAATTGAGTTTGTAAATAGAACTTTGTTTGATTATCTGCGAAAATTCAAAAATAACAACAATGATCCAAAGTCCTTAAAATATAAAATTGGGGCAATATTTGAATTTTTAGATAATAGAATTGCCAGTGGTCATACATTAAGAGAAGTACTTGATATAATTGATACTTTGGATTTTCAAAGTTCAGATGAACTTTTTGAGTTATCACATATCTATGAAAACTTGCTTAAAGGTATGGGTTCAGATGGAGGTAATTCAGGTGAATTCTACACACCTCGTGCAATTATTAAAGCAATGGTCGAAACAGTAAATCCACAAGTTGGAGAGACAATATATGATGGAGCTGTTGGGAGTGCTGGGTTTTTAGTTGAAGCCTTTGAATATCTAACCAAGCCTGAAAAAAAATCCAAATACTCAGCCAGCGAATGGGAAACAATTCAAACTAATACATTCTTTGGGCAAGAAAAAACTTCATTAGGTTATGTCATGGGGATGATGAATATGATTTTACATGGTATTGAAAGTCCGAATGTATATAAAGGGAACACGCTTACACAAAACATTAGACATTTTCAAGAAAAAGAAAGGCACAATATAATTCTAGCAAATCCGCCATTCGGGGGTAAAGAAAAAACACAAATACAGCAAAATTTTCCAATAGAAACTAATGCAACAGAAATGCTATTTATTCAGCATTTTATGAAAATGTTAAAGGTAGAAGGTAGAGCAGCTATAATTATTCCTGAAGGTGTATTATTCCAAACAAACAATGCATTTAAGAAAATCAAGCAAGATTTATTGGAAGGATTCAATGTTCATACAATAGTTAGTTTGCCAAGTGGGGTATTTTTGCCGTATAGTGGTGTTAAAACAAACATTCTATACTTTGATAGAAAAGGGGCTACTTCAAAAATTTGGTATTATGATGTTACTCCTCCCTATAAACTAACGAAGAATAAGCCTATAGCTTACGAGCATATGCAAGAGTTTGTTGAACTATTCAAAAATCCAAACAAAAGAAACCAAACTAATGGCAAATCATATGAAGGATGTAATGATTGGACAGTTTCTATAAATGAAATAATTGATTATGACATTAGTGCTAAAAACCCTAATAAAATAGTTGAGATTGAACACTTAACAGCTTCTAAGATAATGTCGAAAATTAGAAGTAACGATTTAAAATATAAATCTTTAATTAACGAAATTGAAAAAGAAATACATGGATAATTGGAAAAGAAAAAAACTGGGAGATATTGCATCTTTTATTACAAAAGGTACAACTCCAACTACGAATGGTTTTAATTTTCAAAAATCAGGTATTGGTTTTGTAAAAATTGAAAATATTAATAATGGTGCCGTTGATTTAAAATCTATTGAGTCTTTTATTTCAGAAGAAGCTCATTTTGCTCAATCAAGATCAATTTTACAGAAAGATGATTTATTATTTAGTATAGCAGGTACTATTGGGAAAATAGCATTAGTAAAAGAATCTGATTTACCATTAAACACAAATCAAGCATTAGCAATTATTAGAGGTTACAAGGATGAAGTAATCCCTGAATTTTTAGGGTATACATTAATTTCTAGTGTTTTACACGAGACTAAAAATAAGGCAAGAGGTGGTGCTTTACAAAACATATCGCTCGCTGACATTAAAAATACTGAAATAGTATACCCTATTTCAAAAATTGAACAAGCTCGTATTATTTCAAAACTAGATTCTTTATTTCAAAAAATTGACAAAACAATAGAAATTATGCAAGAGAATATAAATCACTCAAATTCACTTAAAAATAGTTTATTAGAACAAGCCTTTAAAGGAGAATTATAAATTCTAACGCACAAAGTTATACGCTTCATTTTAATATAAAAAAGGGGTTTTTAAACCCCTTTTTTATTGCTAATCTAAATATTCCTCTACAAGATTCTTTTCAATTATTTCAAATCCTTTTTTACTGAAAAGTTGGATTTTATTTGAATCCGGGTAATCTTCTTTGACTTTTGAATTTTTGTGTATACAATATGTAACATCAATTAATTTGTGTACGCATGGAGTGAAATATCTATACCCTTTGAAGTATAATATTATCATTTTTATAATTGTTCTCATTTTTTAAAGTTTAAATTAAAATTTATTTTTTGTAGTTCAGAATGTTCAGTTCTTTCAGACTTACATTATCATCAGAATCTTCTGAATCAAATGAATCTCCTAAAGAAAACTTTTTCTTGGTTCTTTTGATGTAAAAAGCACTACTACCATCATTTAACCTGGTTCTTTCAAATCCCAGTGATTCTAGGCGTTGTCCAAATCTTCTTTTTGCAAAAGGTCTATAGTTATCATCTGCACAAAATATTTTATAATCTTGGTAAAGGTCTTTTAATGCCGTTTTACAATTTAAATCAGAAACAACATTACATTCCTCAACAAATAATGCAATACTGTCAGTTGATTTTCTGAACTCTTCAACAGCCTGAAATGATTTCGCACAATCAGTAAATTTCTGTTGTTTTATTAATCTCTGAAGTCCGGCTAAAACCCAATTGAAAACACCAGGTAACTCATTGTTTATGATTTTAGAAGCTAAGTTTATGTCCTTTTCTGCCTCAGTTATTTTCACCTCAAATGGAATAATTAAAAATCTTCTAAAGTAAGCATCAGTTTGTTCAGTTTCCTTCGGTAGTTCATTAGCATTAATTACAAACCGCACTTTATTTTTCACAGTAAAAGATTTGCCGTATGGCTCTCTAGCTTGCAGCGGCTCACCACTTATTAACGCTTTAAATGTGTCAACTTCCAAATCATTACCTTTTTCTGAACTGTAATTGAGTAGTACGTTTACTAATTTGGCTCTTTTGTATTCATGAGAGAATGTTGCCATTGGATAGTTCAGAACATTTTGTTCTCCAAGCAATGCGCACATGATATTAAAAAATACTGATTTTCCATTTTGCCCAGAGCCGGTAAGTACTAAACATTTTTCAAGATTCATTTCTTTAGTAAAAATGTAACCCATAAATTCTTGTAAAACTTTCTGACTTTCTTCATCCGGTAAGACTTTGTCTAGATAAGATTTGAATGTATTACAAGTTGCGGATTCATCATATTTGAACGGTAATTGATAGGTCATGAAGTCTTTTGGTTCAAAATCTCTCAACTTTCCAAGACCTCCAATTATTTCATACGTGCCATTGCTTAGATTTATTAATATCTCACGATTAACATGAGTGGGAGGTTGTAAAAAACCATCAGTTAAAAATTGTTTTAGCAAACTTTCTTTAAAATCATAATGTATGCTTTCATACTCCGCATTCCCCATTTTAATTGCCGCCTTTCCAAGAAATGTTTTGAAAAGTTCCCTGTCAATTTGTGACCAATATTGTCCGTTGTAAACGTAGATATAGTCATAAACTTTAGCTATATTCCATTTGTATTTTACTGCCGTTTCTCTTAGACTTTTGATAACACCTACAACAATATGTTTTTTGGTAATATTTACTTCATCCGGTATATTCAGAAACTCTCTAAAATTAACTGGTTTTACGTACTCAAGTAAGTTTTCTAAAACATCAATTTGTGTTGATGCTGCTGTTGACTTCAATTCATCCGTTAACTCTTGAGTGTTTTCTTTTTTGTCATTAATATTTTCTGTATTGGATTTTATTTCATCCTCTTTTTTAATCTCTACATTCATAATATTAAAATTTATGGTTAAAAATTAATAATGTTTTTTACCGTTAGGCAGCCTAATATTTTAGGTTGCATCTTGTCAAATTTTTGAATGCCGTAGTTAGATGCCTTCAGAAGCTTCTCTCTTAATTTCATCAATTGACTTTTGTCTTGAACTTGAAATCCAAGCATCAATTTCAGATTGCTTAAAAAAGAGCTTACGTCCCGGTTTGTAGAAAGGAATAACTCGATTATGTACCAATTGGTACAAATAGTTAGGGGAGAAGCCGGTGTAAATAGAGACTTCTGTAATTGTCAAAAAGGTTTTTGATGAAAAATTTTGAATTTCTTCACTTGACCCGTGATTAGAGTCATTTTTAACTTGATTTTTAGTCATAATTATACATTTATAATACCGTTGACTTTTTTAATTAGCCGTTTTGGTTTTCAAATGTATATTGAAAAATTCAAATTCTTTGGTGGCGGTTGGTGGCGCCACCAAAGGTTAACATACACATAATCAATAAGATGTGTTATTTAAATTTTTCGATTTCTTCTTTAATTTGTGGGAGATAATCCCCAATGAACTTTGCCGCTACACTTGATGGTTGTTTTGAATGAAAGTATTTCATAAATGTGTTGTCAGACAATTTATCTTTTTTATTTGTTTGGAATATCTCGGCAACAACCTTGGCAAAATCAGTAGAATTATTTGGTTGAAATATCTCGGCTTTTTGAAGGATCTTAAAGAAAAATGCTAGCTCTTCAACAGTTAGTTTTGTTTTAATTTTTTTAATGCCTAAACATTTTGAAGTGTTTGTATTTGAGACAAATAAAAGATTGTTAATGTCGTCTTGAGTAAAGTTTTCATTTTGTCTTTTGGACTCTTTGATGAACTCAATTGATTTTAATAAAAAAGTATGTTGAGATAGTATAAAGTCATTACAATAAGCGGTGCTATTTTTTTCAAAAAATTCATCCTCTAAATCATTTGAAAATTTATAATTCTTGTGAATTAATCCTGTTTTTTTTGTTTCAAATGTAATGCGGTTAATTTTATCTAACGATTTTAAAATTGAATCTAAGAATTTTATTCTCTCAACTTTGTTGACAATATTATCTAATTGTTCTTCTATAGAATCGCAAAATTTATCAAAGTTTGATTCTAGGGATGAATTAAAATCATCTAATGAATTAAAATCATTGTATGATGTTGTATTCAAAACAATTTGTCCCTTTCCTTCAGGTTTTTCAATTACTTTATGATTAGCCGTTACTATTTGAGCTACGAAAATATGTTTTAATAAATCATCAATTTTAGACATTTGCTTGCTATTTATAAATCCATTAATTTCTCTGAAATCTCTTTTTTCTTTTCATTTTCAAATCCTGCAAAATACCCTTTGGTAGTTGACAAATTACTGTGTTGAAGTGCTTCGCTCACAAATTCCATACTTTCTCCTTGCAAAATCGCATTTGTCGCAAATGTATGTCTTGCCCAATACGTAGATATTTTTTCCTCTATACCGCATGATTGTGCAAGGGAGAGAATGTGCTGGTTTATTAGTCGAGTAAAGTTTTTTATCTTTTCATGTTGTTCTTCTGCGGATTGATTTTTATTAATAATTTTAAAAATGTATTCATCCGGTTTCCCATTAATATTGCCGTATTTTTTGATTACATTCAAGGCAAAACTATGTAACGGAATACTCAAAGGAAGATGGTTCTTGTTAGTTCTAGATGTTTTTGCTCTCTTAAAAGTTAATACCCCATCTTTCACATTAGACACTTTTAATTGAAGGATATCCTTAACATTCATCCCGTAACATACATAAGAAAAAAACCAAAAATCTTTAGCAATTTCCTGTTCTGAACTTTTGGGAGGACAATTGTATAATGTAGAAAGGGATTTTTTGTTAAGTGCTTTTTTTACAGATTTAGGCGCAGGTATTATATATTTTCTTTTACCAAATGGGTATAATTCTATCTTTACAGCTTTATCTTCTATAGCATTATTGAATATTGCTCTTAATGGGCGAAGATATATTCCAACGGTAGTTTGGCTTAGTTTCTTTTCATCAATCATATATCTTTCATATTTCTCTAACCAATCTGGTGTAATTGCATAGAAAGGTATCATGTCTTTTCCATAGAAAGCTATTAAAGATTTTAAGCTCAATTCGTAATTTGAAGCTGTGCCGATTTGTTTATTTTCCTTTAATTTATTTATGTAAATGTTGTAGTAGTATGCTACATCGTTTTTGTTTACACTTCTATTTGAGAAGAAAATATTTTCAAATTCTTTAGTAGTAAAATGTTCAAGAGAAGCCGCAATTTGGTTGGCTTTAGTTAAAATTGCATTAAGTTTTATGTTGTCCTCTTTGTATTCTTTTTTAGGTTTCTTTGTCTCCCAAATATTTTTGAATTCTTCTTCAGTGTATTCAAGTGAGAGATTATAAAATTTTTGTTCTCTTGGAAATGGCACAAAAACACGAAGTTTAACTGGGTATTTCCCGTTCTTCTTTACTCTTCTAGTATCTAAATAGATGCTTAAGTGAATGTCAGTTCCCATTTAAACGTTTGATTTAGTTAAACCTTTATATTTGCATACAATTTGCATACAAAATTATAAAATTAAATAAAATAAAGGTGAACTAACTTCATTTAATTCCTTGTAATGCTTTGATAAAAAGGGATTAAATAAAATTAAGTAAGATTGACTAAAGTTATAAATTATGACTGTTAATCAGAGGGTCCTTGGTTCGAGCCCAAGAGGGGGAGCCACATTGGAAAAGCCATTCGAAAGAGTGGCTTTTTTTATTTCCATACTTTGCGAACTATTGAAAAATCTGGTCATAAGCTCAACTATATAGTTCTCAGAATTGGTTCGAAAACCATCTTTTTCAAGCACTATATTTTCAGGGTAAATCACCCTTAAAAATGAACCTTTTGCCTTATCTTTCAGTAGGTTGAACGTATTCCCCAATTTGCTTAACAATTCTACTGAATTATCCACATATTTCATCAAATCAATATCGTTTTCCTCAAGTGCATCAATACGGTTTTCTATGTCGTTAATTTTATCAGAATACCTTTTTTTAACCTTGAAATAGTCCTCAGGCGACAATTCGTTTACCATATACTTATCCTCTGCATTCTCAAGCATTTTTTTTATCGAATCCCGTTCGGTTTTAAGCTCATTTATGCGAGTTTTAGCGCTAACGGTATTTGAATTAATAACATCGCTAAGAATCGCTTTAAATAGCTCCTTAACATTTTCGTTTAATGAAATTGTGTCCAATAATTTCTGCACTCTCTCATGTACAACTTCTTTTTTCAAACGAATTTTACATGAGGACTTACAATGATAATACTCATAATAACCACCATTACCCTTAGACTTGCTAGCAGTTATTTGTTTTCCACAGCTTGGGCAAACCAGATTCCCCCTTAAAGGGAATGCTTCGTTTTCGCTGGAAGGAAATTTAGCCTCAGAATTTTTTCTGCCATCCAAAACGTTCTGAACTTTTTTAAATAGTTCTATATCGATTATTGGCTCGTGAATGCCTTTAATTATCTCAGCTTGTTCCTTTTTATATTCAGGTATCTCTATCAATCCGCAATACGTTTTATTTCTGAGCATATTGTAAAACTGTTGCTTCTGAAGTTTTAGTCCATACTCATTTTTTAACTTTTTCCTTATCACCTCAACAGGCTCAATACCTTTGGCAACTTCACTATATGCCTTAACAACAATTTTCGCATCGTTGTTAGGTTCTATCGAAGTTTTATCAAGTAATTTGGTGTTTGAATATCCAAATGGTGCTTTAGCTATAAAACATCCTTCTTTTTTTGCCCTTCGCATTCCGTCTTTGGTACGTTGTGAAATTTTATCATTTTCTACCTCGGGGATAATTAAAAACAATGACAACATCACTTTGCTATCTGGAATACTAAGGTCAAGCGGTTGTTCAATAGAGTTTACTTCAATACCCATTTCCGACAGTTGTCTAATTACCGTTAAGGCACCCTCTATATTACGCGAAAACCTATCCCACTTGGTAAACAATACCATATCAATCGAATTTTTATTCTTTTTAACGTACTCCATTAATACTTTCCATTCAGGACGGTCAAAATTTTTTGCTGAATAGTCCTCTCTGAAGTGCCTTGAAATATTGTATTTGTTTAGTTTGCAATACGTTTTTAACATTTCTTCTTGATGGTTTAAGCTAAAACCATTTTCTGCCTGTTCGTCTGTACTTACTCTACTGTAAGTAATTACATTTATGTTTTTCATAATTTTATTTTTTTAAATTTTGTTTTTGCTGTGCACAATTTCAGCGATTTTGTACAGTGCTTCTCTTAACATTTCTACTTCTTCTTTAGTATAAAAAATGCCGTTACGATTTAAAATTTTTTTACATTCGGTAATTGAAAGCATTAAATTACATCCGCCTGTTCTCGATTTTTTAGGACGGGAGATTATTGTATAAAACCTCATCAGGGTACAAGATACTTGACTGCCTGAATAAGTAATTTGGCTTATTAGCCATTTATAATGCTGAAACTACTTTTTAGAAACAAAGTAGTAATAATTGAAGTTATGCGTCAAAGTTGCAAAGCAACCCCCAGCGACTTAGGGTAATTTTTGTAATAGGGCTGTTTTTGAAGAACAAACAGTTTTAACTATAACTCGAATATATACAAATATACCGAATTAAAATGAAAATTGCAATTTTGTATAGCAATTTGTTTTCCGGCTTCAAAGCCGGAAAACAAATCATCATATCCCTAAAATTTGATTCTTTTTTTTATCAAACTCATCTTTGGTGATTAGTCCCTTACTGAGCAATTCTGCTAATTTATTAATGTCGTCCAAATTATTGTTTTGACTTAAAACCTCAACAACCTCTCTTTTTTCAATTTTCAAGTCTTCAAATTTCGGGAGTTTTGACCTTTCGTCATCACCAATAAAAAACATTAAATTATTACCACCATGTCTATTTTGAATAACTACTCTTATAGCTTCAACTCCATAAATGTAAATCAGTATACTTTGTATCAAATTTAACCCTAACATGCCATCGAGAAATATTGAACCAAAAAAAAGGAAAACCGAAAAAAGTGTAACGGCTAAGCCTAAGTAAAACATAATTGTGGATTTTGTAATTGCTAGAAATATAAATCCACAAATAGCAACAACAATCCCAATTAGTAAAGTCCTAAAACAATAAACAAAATCAACATGATTAAGTATTCGCATGTTTTGAATTTCCACATTTCCAATATTAGTTCTTGATATCGTATTTACGTTGTTAACAAATCCTCTTTTTTGCTGAAATGAAACACTTTCGCTATCTATCACTAAATTTCCGCTTGAAAAATTTATAGTTTTGTTACTCATTTTATATTTGTTCTATAGTCTACAATTAAATATTCCATCCCAGTAGTGTGGAACTTCTCCAAACATTCAATTCCTTTTTTTCAGTATCTTTTTATTTTTCAGGAGTATCCCATAGGAATGATTTGACTGATTAAAATCCGATTTTGTGTCCTTTATCTTTTACCTTAATAACCTTTTCGAGCTCTTGCCTCATTCATTCTATCCAAAGTCTTTTGTGCACAATCTTCACAACTTGTGAAAATGGCACCTTTGTCTATGCTTAATGGTCCACCAACTCCATCTGAAGATACAGTAAATCCGTCACCTTGATATTTTTTTCCACATTTCTCGCAATTGTGCCACTCAGCAGAATTATTTGAACTTGAATTTAAGTCATCACTAGTATTTTTTGAATCACCTGTAGCTATAGCAACGAAAACAAAACTTATAATTACCAAAGTAGTTGTGAACAGTTTTATTTTTTTTTTCATTTTATACAAAATTTGATTTATACGTTTAAGTTTTAATATTCCCAACCCTTATCGAGGGTTAATGATGAAGCATGCCAATTAGATTCAATATCTCCAACTTCTAACCATCCTTCATCACCTTTACCACTTCTAATCATAATATATCCCGCATCGCATTTTCCTAACAACCTGTATTTATTCCCATGCGATTCTTTATTTAATGGTCCTATTGAATAATTTATTATTTCATCTGGGTTCTCTTTCCATGCCTCAGCGGGTTCACCAAGTGAATAGAAATGATTCTTTTTCCAAATTTTTATTTGATTTTCAGTAAATAAAAATCTATAAAAAACGTTCATCCCAGAATGAGCAATACTACTTTTCCACTTTCCAGGTAAAAATTCTTTTATTTCTTGTTCAGACTGAATATCGACTTTCCCATTATCACCTGACCCATAAGCCATAAGTAGGAACAAGCAACAAACAATTACCGAACTAATAATTTTCAATTTTTTTTTCACTTTTATAAAATTTAATGTTAATACAAAATAAAGAATACATTATCAGACTTGTAAGTACATCGTTATAGTCAAATGTGCCTGATATAATTTTTAAGTATTGTAAAAACTCCATAACACACAAAACAACCAACGGCACAAATAAAATTTTAGTTAACCATCTAAAATTCTCACTCCATATTAAATAAAGCAAAGCCGAAAATGAATAAACCCATAAGCCGTCTGGCAAAGAATATATAATCCAATTAGGAAGTTTTGCGCCATATTTACAGGTTATATCTCTTAGGCTTTCTACATACTCACTTCTTATTCAGTCATAATAAATTAAATCACTAGACCTAAAAAACAAGTAAATAAACCCACCGCTTAACAATGGTAACATTACATGTTTAACACCAAATGCTAGTTTCTCTTTTAAATTCATACTAACTGTTAGTTTAACAAAAACATGTCAAAAATATAAAAAAACTCTATATAAAGAGGTAATATATAAAGAGTAACTAAAAATAATACCATTTTATTCATTTGCTATTATTATAATGGCTAATAAAATGGAGGAAAACGATGAAAAATTATTTTTAAAAAATATCGGTGAAAGGCTAAAATTTTATCGTAAAAAGGCGGGATATTCTAATTATGAATACTTTGCCTATGAAAATAACATTAGTCGTCCTCAATATGGCAAATATGAAGCTGGAGCAAATATTCAGTTAAACACCTTATACAAAATACTAAAAGCACTTAAAGTTACACCCGAAGAATTTTTTAAAGGAATCGAGTAACGTATATTTTTAGGTCATGCTTCGAATTAGTACACTTTTTTTAGCTAAAAACCTGGTTTTTAGGCGTATATTTTTGCCATTCTAAAAATATACACTATATTTGTCATGCAATTAAAATTATTCGCCATGTCAAAAGTAAAATACATCAGAGTTTCAACAACAGAACAAAACACAGGTCGTCAAGAGGTAAATGCCAACCAATTTTCAAAAATCTATATCGACAAAACTTCGGGTTCAGTCCAATTCACAGAACGAAAAGAAGCCTCTAAACTTATATCTGACATCGAAGCGGGTGCTATATCTGAAATCCACATTGCTTCCATAGATAGGCTAGGACGAAACATTATCGATATTCTTACAATGGTCGAATATTTTAACAAAAGGTCAATAAACCTGTTTGTGGAAAATATCGGAATGTTTTCGCTTGTCGATAACAAACCAAATCCGAGTTTCAAAATGATTGTAAGTGTATTAGGCAATGTAGCCGAGATGGAACGAATTAATATGCTAGAACGCCAACGTCAAGGCATCGAGCTTGCAAAAGCCAAAGGAACATATAAGGGTCGACTTTACGGAACTAGAATGTCAGACGAAGATTTGCTTAACAAATACAAAGCGGTTGTTCGTGAACTAAAAAGCGGTCAATCTTTAAGAAGAGCCGCTAAACTCGGAGGTTGCAGTTTAGGGACAGCTCAAAAAATCCAAAGATTAATCTCCCTATAATCAAAAAAGGTCGTGAGATTCACGACCTTAATTTTTTAATAAAACAACAGGAACACCTTAAAGGGAATCTGCTTCTTTTTACAATAAAACGCCTTTTTTAAATATAATTCATCCAGCACATACCCAATTATAATGGGTACAAAAGGGACATTATTAAATGAAAAATGATACAAAATTTTAAACGCCTTATCAAGTGCCTGATTAGTAACACTTACATTTTTTGTTAATTATCGAAGGCGGTAACGAGTAAACAAATTTTACAAAAAGCAAAGGGGGAGTGCTATCCAAGTTGTTCGATACGCTTTTTTATCTCTTCAATCTCCTTTTCGAAAAAAAGTTTTTTTAATTGCTTTTGCAGTATTTGTTTTTTGTGCGGGTCTTGTTCAACCTGCACCTCAACTTGTTTTACTCTGATTTTAGCCAATATCTTCTCCATCACGTAAGTAATTTGTCAGATACTCTTCCAAAAAAAGTGCATTAAGGTTGTTATCCCTGAGTAAAAGGTTGTATTCCATTAATAGGTGTTCGTCGTCCAGAATAGCGTTTTCTTCGTACATGCGAAGGCTGTAATCAACTAAGAACTGTCTTAGTTTCGGATTGTAGTTAAAATTAGTTATTTGCATTTTGTTGTTTTTTTAATGTTGTTATTTTTGCTTGTTTGCTAATGTAATCACGCCAACCGCTGAGGTCGTAAATTATACTTTCAAAGTAACTCATATTACTGAAACCCAGTTTTAACATACTCATAAGTGCCTTTTTATTAGTACACTTAATGTAACAATGTATGTGATTTTGCCCGTTACTTTTTTTAGGTTCAATTGCGTAATGTATCTCCAATTTTGCATCATCAGTTCTATCGAAAACAAACTGCATTATTTTGTTTAAATCGTTTTCAGATAAATGTTTACATGGGTCGATTGTAAGTGCATAGTACTTGTTTCGCCTTTTTCTCAACGGTCTGAATTTTGGTAGTAACAAGTGATGAATTTGCCAATGGTGGTTCTTGTCCTTATATAGTAATTCGTTACTAGTATTTTGCTCTAGTACAGCAATAATTCTCCTCACATTGCGGGAAGAAACTTCAAATTTTTTACTTACTTCGTTAACTGTGAAGTATTCGTTTTTTTGCATTTTATTTTGTTTTTAAACGTACCCTACCTTTTAGGATAGCTGTATAATGCCGTCCATTGGTAGCTTATTTTATAATAAATATGTCGGCTTTTTAAAAAGTTCCGACGGAATTAAATTTTTTTTGAATAAAGTTGATATTTGAGTTTGGTATATGGTTTACCACTCAAAAAAGTACAGAGCTTAGTTATATTAAATGGCTTCTACAAAGTCGTAATATAAATGGTGAAGCTTTTTTAAATCTGTTGCGAATTGGTTCGAAAAAACAATATCATGGGGAGCAAAACAAAAGCCTGATACGAAAGTATCAGGCTTTTTCATTTGCGACCACTCTTGGGCGATAAGAGCCCATGAGGGATTTCCTTCGGCAGTCGCTACGCTCGTGTGATATTAAGAGGAGGAAGCCCGGTGGGCTTTACTTTATTCAGTATTCTTCTTCCCAAAAACCATCAAACCACAAGTGATACAAGATACTCCACATTTCGTACTTAGTACTTCTTACATCGTACTTCCAACTTAAGTTTCCCTTAAATCTCCCAAAGCCATAGTACAACCATAAAAAAATAGACTTTATTTTGTGCCGAAATTCAGTTCAAATTAGGTGTAAAGGTGAGCAAAAGACTGTTTTTATATTTCTTTTTATTCAGCATAGTGTCGACTTTAAGTGGTCAATGCTACGCTGCATCACCTATTTCCTATGGTACTAAAACCCTGAATGAGGTTGCCTCAAAATCAGAACGCATTCAATTTAACGAAACTGCCAACCTCTTTGAGTTCTCCAAATGCGAGTTGGTCAACGGTAACGATAACGAGGAAAACGAATTCGAGCAAGAGTTTGCAGAAAAACAAGCAGTCTCAATTGATTTTCCCAAAACTGTCGGATTGTTATTCAATTGGATAGCCACTACCACTTTCAATTCCACCATTTCCCAAAATTACTACAGGGAAAACAGCTCGCGTTTACCACGTCACAACTTTATAAGCCTAAGAGTACTGCGCCTGTGATTTGATTTTTTATTCCGTTCCTAACCCTTGGAGGTTTTCCTGCATTAGTTAAAACAGTTCTAAAAATCAAAAAAATAGTCATGTACAAATCAGTCATGTTACTGGGCTTAGTAGCCTTGTTGGGTCTAAACAGTTGCTCAACCAAAACAGCAGAAAAAGAAGAAACCGGTAAATTTACCGTTACAGCACCGCTGGTAATCGATACTACATTTACCAAAGAATATGTCTCCCA
Organism: Flavobacterium cheonhonense; assembly: GCF_035671315.1. NCBI lineage: Bacteria > Pseudomonadati > Bacteroidota > Flavobacteriia > Flavobacteriales > Flavobacteriaceae > Flavobacterium > Flavobacterium cheonhonense. The sequence continues at coordinate 307,906 of NZ_JAXAVY010000001.1, read as the reverse complement.
AATTCGTTCTGTGCGCAACATCGAGTTACGCGCTCAGGAAAAAGGATACCTTCAAAATATTTATGTCGACGAAGGCCAACACGTGAGTGCCGGGCAGTTATTGTTCCGCATCATGCCGAAATTATACGAAGCCGAATTGCTCAAAGCGCAAGCCGAAGCCAAAGCAGCCGAAATCGAATGGCGCAATGCCAAAACCTTAGCCGATAAAAACATCGTTTCCAAAAACGAACAAGCCATCGCGCAAGCCAAATTAGACCAAGCGAATGCTGAGGTAGCCTTAGCCAAATTGCATCTGTCTTTTACCGAAATCCGTGCGCCTTTTGCCGGTATCATCGACCGCATTCCCATGAAGTTGGGTAGCCTAATCGAGGAAGGTGAATTGCTAACCAGCTTGTCTGATAACAGCAAAATGTTTGCGTATTTCAATGTATCCGAACCGGAATACCTCGATTACCAAACGCACATCAAAGACCGTGGCAATCCAACAGTAACCTTACTTTTGGCCAACAATCAGCCTTTGCCGTACAAAGGAAAAGTTGAAGTAATCGAAGGAGAATTCGACAGCGAGACTGGAAATATCGCCTTTCGCGCCGGTTTCCCTAATCCCGACAAGTTGCTTAAAAATGGCGAAACCGGAAAAGTCCAAATGGTTATGCCGCTGAAAAACGCTTTGTTGATTCCGCAAAAAGCAACCTATGAAATCCAAGATAAAAAATATGTCTTTGTAGTCGATGCCAATCATAAACTCAAATCTAAAGAAATTACGATAAGCGCAGAGATGCCCGATTTATATGTGGTACAAAGCGGACTCACAGCCGATGATAAAATCCTTCTCGATGGTGTTCAAAAAGCCAAAGACGATGAGAAAATCGAATTCACTTTCCTCAAACCGGAGGAAGTCATCGCTCATTTGAAACTCAAAGCCGAATAGTCCAACCCTTAATTTGATACCTCATGTTTAACAAGTTTATACAAAGACCGGTGTTGTCTATTGTCATCTCATTGATTATCGTTTTCATGGGAGCCTTAGCCCTGGTGGCCTTGCCGGTGACTCAGTTTCCCTCTATTTCTCCGCCCAAAGTAAATGTAACCGTAGAATATCCGGGAGCCAACAACGAGCTAATGGTGAAATCCGCCATTTTACCGCTCGAACGCGCGCTCAACGGAGTACCGGGCATGAAATACATGGCCTCCGATGCCGGTAACGACGGAGAAGGAACCATACAAGTAGTCTTCAATTTGGGTACTGATCCCAATCAAGCCTCACTCAACGTCCAAAACCGTGTGGCTTCGGTGGTGAATAAATTACCGCCGTTGGTGGTGCGCGAAGGGGTAAAGATTACCCGAGAAGAATCGAACATGTTGATGTATGTCAACTTGTATAGTACCGATAAAAATACCGACCAAAAATTCCTGTTCAATTTTGCCGATATCAACATCTTACCCGAACTCAAACGAGTAGATGGGGTAGGTGTTGCCGATATTTTAGGGAACCGAGAATATGCCATGCGTATTTGGTTGAAACCCGACCGTATGTTGGCCTACAAAATTTCTGCCGAAGAAGTGATGGAAGCGTTAGCCCAACAAAGTTTAGAAGCTTCACCCGGGAAAACCGGAGAAAGTTCCGGAAAGCGATCCCAATCGTTTGAGTATGTATTAAAATATCCCGGACGTTTTACCACTAAAGAGCAGTACAACAATATCATTTTAAGAGCCACGCCCAACGGTGAAATCTTGCGTTTGAAAGATGTGGCCACTGTCGAGTTCGGAAGCTCCATGTACGATATTTATTCGAATTTGAACGGGAAACCTTCTGCGGCCATCGTTTTAAAACAGTCTTATGGAAGTAATGCCAGTCAAGTTATCGAAGATGTCAAAGCGAAACTCAAAGAAATCAAAGCTTCTACTTTCCCTAAAGGCATGGATTATGAAATCAGTTACGACGTGTCCAAATTCCTTGACGCTTCTATCGAAAAAGTAATTCACACCCTAATTGAAGCGTTCTTGTTGGTGGGGATTGTAGTCTTTTTGTTCTTAGGAGACTGGCGTTCTACCTTAATTCCGGCCATTGCAGTTCCAGTCTCTTTAATCGGAACATTTATGTTCATGCAATACTTTGGCATCACGCTCAACTTAATCACACTTTTCGCTTTGGTATTAGCCATCGGGATTGTGGTAGATAATGCTATCGTAGTTATTGAGGCTGTCCACGCCAAGATGGAAACCCAACATCTTTCGGCCCGCAAAGCCACCAAAGAAGCTATGCATGAAGTTAGTGGTGCCATCATCGCCATCACCTTTGTAATGGCAGCTGTATTTATTCCGGTGGCTTTCATGTCGGGACCGGTGGGAATTTTCTACCGTCAGTTCTCGATTACTATGGCTACGGCTATCGTTTTATCCGGTTTGGTAGCTTTAACACTAACACCGGCGCTTTGTGCCATGATGCTCAAAAACACCCACGGGAAACCGAAAAAGAAAACGCCTATCAATGCCATTGTAGAAGGGTTTAACCGTTGGTTCGGGGGTGTATCAGACCGTTACAGAAACTTACTTACGCTCATTGTGAACCGAAGAACACTCACTTTCGGGATGCTTATCGGATTTTGTATCGGGACTTGGTTGCTCAACAACAGCGTGCCGTCCGGATTTATTCCCAATGAAGACCAAGGGATGTTTTATGCCGTAATCCAAACCCCGCCGGGGTCCACTTTGGAGCGTACCAATCAAATTTCAGAGCGTTTGCAAAAAATAGCCGAAGAGATTCCCGATGTAAAATCGGTTTCTTCCTTGGCCGGTTACGAAATCTTAACCGGGGGTACCGGAGCGAATTCGGGAACCTGTTTGATTAACCTCAAAAGCTGGGACGAACGTTCACACTCTTGCCAAGAAATCATCAAAGAACTCGAGGAAAAATCAACCGATATTTCCGGCGCTACTATCGAGTTTTTCCAACCACCCGCCGTACCGGGTTACGGAGCTGCCGGTGGTTTCGAGCTCCGATTACTCGACAAAACCGGAACGGGTGATTATAAAAAGATGGAAACCGTGAGCAACGACTTTGTTCGAGAACTCAACAAACGTCCTGAATTGTCTTCGGTATTTACTTTTTACAGTGCGAGTTTCCCGCAGTATATGTTACGCATCGATAACGATATTGCCCAGCAAAAAGGCGTAACTATCGAAAATGCTACCAATACGTTGTCAACCCTTATCGGAAGTAATTACGAAATCAGTTTTATCAAATACGGACGCCAATACAAAGTAATGGTTCAGGCAGCGCCGGAATATAGAGCCTTGCCTTCGGATATCTTAAAATTGTACGTGAAAAACGATCGTGATGAAATGGTACCGTTCTCCGCTTTTATGAAAATGGAAAAGGTATACGGTCTTTCCGAAATTACCCGACAAAACATGTACACCGCTTCTGAAATCAGCGGGCAAGCAGCTCCGGGTTACAGTAGCGGTGAAGCCATTGCGACCATTAATGAAGTAGCAGCTAAAACTTTACCCAGAGGATACGCCATCGATTGGGCAGGGATTTCTAAAGATGAGGTAGCCAGAGGCAATGAAGCCATCTATATTTTTCTGATTTGTTTGGGCTTTGTATATCTCATTTTGGCGGCTCAGTACGAAAGTTTTATCCTGCCTTTCGTGGTGATTTTATCATTGGCTGTCGGTGTATTCGGGGCTTTCTTATTCCTGAAGTTATTTGGTTTGGAAAACAACATTTATGCGCAAGTGGCCATGGTAATGCTCATAGGGTTACTGGGTAAAAATGCCGTTTTGATTGTGGAATTCGCCGTCCAAAGGCACGCCGCGGGCGACACCGTTTTGCAAGCGGCTATCGAAGGTTCTGCGGTGCGATTCCGTCCTATCTTAATGACGTCGTTTGCTTTTATTGCCGGATTGATACCATTGGTTTTTGCCACGGGTCCGGGGGCTATCGGGAACCGAACCATTGGCTCTGCTTCCGCAGGAGGAATGTTGTTGGGAACAGTATTCGGAGTGTTGCTCATTCCGGGCTTGTACTATGTGTTTGGCCGAATCTCCGAGAAAGTCAAATTTGTCAAAAAAGAAGAAGAAAATCCATTAACCGAAGAAATTGACCACAATGAATTACCTCAATAAATTATACTATTACTTCCTGCCCATTGGTTTGGCATTAGTGGTGGTAAGTTGTAAAGCACCGGCTATTGCGCCAACACAAGCATCGCCTGCCCTACCGGAAACTTTTATAGGAAGTACTGATACCGCCAATACAGGCAAGACGCCTTGGAAGCAGTTTTTCCAAGATCCGTATCTCAACGATTTAATTGCTGCGGCTTTGCAAAAAAACCAAGAGTTGCAGATTACCTTGCAGGAAATTGAAATCGCTAAAAATGACATCCGTGTTCGCAAAGGTGCCTTATTGCCTACAGTAGGCGTGAAAGCCGGTGCCGGAATAGAAAAAGTGGGTCGTTATACCAGTCAAGGTGCCGGAGATGCTTCTACCGAGATCATGCCGGGCGTGGAAATGCCCGATCCGCTCAACGATTTTACCATAGCGGCTTATGCCAATTGGGAAGTAGACGTTTGGAAGAAACTCCGCAATGCCAAAAAAGCAGCGGTGAGTCGCTATTTGGCCACTGTTGAAGGAAAGAATTTTGTGGTCACCAATTTGGTCGCTGAGGTGGCGGATTCATATTACGAATTGTTAGCGCTAGACAACCAACTCGATATAGTTCGCCAAAACATCACGCTGCAACAACGCGCTTTGGAAATTGTAAAAGTCCAAAAAGAAGCCGCCCGCGCAACAGAATTGGCCGTGCAGAAATTCCAAGCCGAAGTGCTGGGTTCGCAAAATTTGGAGTTCGTCATCTTGCAACGCATCAAAGAAACCGAAAACAAAATCAACTTTTTACTCGGACGCTATCCGCAAGAAATTGCCAGAGACAAGAGTCGCTTTTTCAACTTGAATCCAACCGAGGTAAAGGCCGGACTTCCGTCGCAATTGCTCAGCAATCGCCCCGATATCAAACAGGCAGAGTTGGAGTTGGCGGCGGCCAAACTGGATGTCAAAGCCGCGCGTGCCGAGTTTTATCCGTCTTTAGGAATTTCGGCTTCTTATGGGTTACAGGCTTTCAAACCTTCGTATTTGTTCACCTTGCCCGAGTCGTTGTTGTACTCTTTGGCCGGTGACATCGCTGCGCCTTTAATCAACCGAAATGCGATTAAGGCCGAGTTTAAGAATGCCAACTCCCGTCAGTTGCAAGCGTTGTACAATTACGAACGTACTATTTTAAATGCGTATTTGGAAGTGGCGACGCAGTTGTCAAAGATGGAGAATTTGAACAAAAATTACGCGCTTCAAACCCAACAAGTAGCGGCTTTAAGTACTTCGATAAACATAGCAAACGATTTATTCCAATCGGCCAGAGTAGATTACTTTGAAGTTTTAATGACACAAAGAGACGCTTTGGAAACGCAATTGGAATTGGTGGAAACCAAAAAAGAACAACTCAACGCTGTGGTACACATGTACCGTGACCTCGGCGGGGGTTGGAATTAGTAATTGTTTTAAGGGGAAAAGAGTCGGTTATGCCGGCTCTTTTTTTGTTATTTATTTAAGCGCTTATGCCAATTTGCCAAACGGGACTGAAAAAGTATACAATACTAACTTGATGTTTTTTGAGAATATTTTCTTGTTATTGATTTTAGTTATAAGTTTACGATTAAAATTTTCAGAAAAGCAAGTAATACTTTGTGTCCTCTCAGCTGAAGTTAGGTGTTGACGGGAGAGGGATTAATTTGATCTTTTAGGCGTGGTATTTAGTAAATAAGTCTTGTTAATATACTATTAATGAAAGAATTATTATACATTTACATTTTGAAATAACTTTTTTTTAAGTGGATTATGATGAAAAAAATTATTTTCTCTCTTTTCTTTTTAGTTACATTAAACATTTTTGGACAAAATAGAATCGAGTTTACTCATTCAAATCAAATAGAGCCCTCTTTACATGAGATTTTCAAATCTTATGAAATTCTTACAATAAGTGATAGCATTACAAATCTTGGTCATGGACAAGAATTAAAAATCATTCTCAATCAGGAATATAAATTTATATTGAAGGAAAATAAATTAGTTACTGAAGATTATTTGGTAGCCATAAAAAGCGAAGATAAAATTGATTATAAATCACTGGAAGATTTAAATTTTGATGGGAAATATTTTTTCAATCAAAATGCAGATGCTGAATCACAACTTGCTATTTCCTTTTTTGATAACCAATACACCATATATGTAAAAAGTAATGGTAACGAATTTTACATCGAACCATTGAATAAATATATTCATGATGCAGCAAACAACAGTTATGTATACTATGAGGTAAAAAACATCAAAAATTACACAGACCCTCTTTGTGACATTACTATAGATGAGAAAAATGGTTACAGTAATAGATTTTTTGAGGAAGCACTTCCCAACAATGATTGTAAAGTTGTGAGACTAAATTATTGTATAGATTATTCCTTGTACGTAGCCATGGGGTCAATAAATGCTACTATTAACAAAACCTTTGAAACCTTAAACTTAACTCAATTAGATTACTCTGTTGCTAACAGCCTCGCTTTTGATGTTAATTTTAAAATTCTCAGACACTACATAATTACTTGTAACAATTGTAACTATTGGCCAACAACCGATAGTCTCACTACCAATAGTTCATACTTTAGAGTTTTTGAATATTACAGCCAAATTTTTTCAACAGGTAATGCTAACATCAATGTTTTTTGTCAAAATTATGTCTCATCCTCAGGGGTGCTGGGTTTGGGGACAGTAAATGCATTTCAAAATTGCGTATTAGGAAATTTAACTACAATTGGAAGTGCATTAATGAGAGTTTTTCCATCTGCCGGCACTAACCGTTCTATTCTATCTCACGAGTTTGGTCATAATTTCGGATGCCAACATATTGATGGTGCCAATGTAATGAATCCCGGTGGCTCAACAAGTAATTATTGGGAACCGGTACATGTAGCATTAATCAATAGTAAATTACAAAATGCAACATGTTTTGCAAATTGCCAAACGGAATTATGCTACAATGATAACATCGAAAATTTAGTCATTTCAGTCAACAATACAACTAAAAATGTGAATGTAAATTGGCTTTCTGAAAGTGATAAAATTTACAAAATCAGAGTGTATAACTACAATAATAATTCATGGTCAGCATTCACTAATATCAGTTATCCGCAAAGTAATTTCTCTTTTCAATATAACAATAGTGCCACAGTGTGTAGTAAAAGATATAAAGTTGAAATAACTCCCGTTTGTTCAGGGGTAGATGGATTTTCTAATACTATTGTTTTTGAAGTCCCAGATATTCAAAACCCTTCTTTAACATTCCTCTCCACTACGCAAGAACAAGCTCTTTGCAGCGGTTTGAGTTATACTTTTACAGTAAATGCTATTTATCCGGGTACCGCTCCAACCTATCAATGGAAAATCAACAATAATAATGTAGGGAGTAACTCGCCGGAATTTACCACATCTGTGTTACAGAATGGAGATGTTTTAAGTTGTCAAATTATCAGTAATGAACCTTGTCTGTTATTGCAAACTGCCACAATATCTAAAACAATATCAGTTATACCTCAGCCATGTAGCCTTTCGAACAATGATTATGAAAGTCAAGATTTTGAAATTTACCCCAATCCGGTTAAAAGCAATTTTACAGTAAAAGCAAAAGAATTGATTAAAAAGATAACTGTTTTCAACATATTAGGACAAGAACTTGCTGTCCTTCCCGCGTCAAGTAATGAAATCAGTGTAGATATCTCAAATTTTGCTAAAGCCACTTATTTTGTGAGAGTATCTTTAGAATCAACATTTAAAACGATAAAGATTGTAAAAGAATAAAAAGAATTATAATTTAAGTTTTAAAACCAACTGTTGAGATATAGTTTTGTAAAATCTTTGTCTTTGAAGCAAGTTGACAATACCAGTCATTATTTTAAAAGCAATGTAATCATATCTCTTCTCCCATATCTCCTCCCTACTAAAGCCCTACTTAGTATATGAGTAGTATATCAAAACATACATTATGTCAAATAGAAAAGCAATTAAACGCTCTTGATTACATAAGTCACAATACCCCAAACCAACAGCTTGTTCTCTTCGGTTACTTTTATCGGTTGGAAGGCAGCGTTTTCCGGCATGAGGTAGAGGGCGTCTTTTTCAACTTTAATGCGTTTCACGGTGAATTCGCCGTCTATACAACAAACGGCAATTTTTCCGTCGGTAGGTTCCAAACTGCGATCGATTACCATGATGTCTCCGTCGTCTATCCCGGCGCCTATCATCGAAGTGCCGTCGGCTTTGGCGTAAAAAGTAGCTTCGAAGTTTTTGACCAATACTTTGTCTAAACTAATTTGCGTGCCTTCAAAATCGGTGGCCGGCGAGGGAAATCCGGCTTTGATGCCACCTTCAAAATAGGGCAGGAATCTCGAGTTTTCGAAATCGGGTTTGAAAAAAGTGAGTGGACTTTTCATGGGCATTTTATGGTCAAGATTTCACGGATATCGGTGGTGTACTTTTTAGACAAATGTTCTTGCTTCATCGTCCAAGTGCGCGCTAAGTCTTGGTTGGCGAGCTTAATTTTGCGTTCCCCGGTTTTTTTATAGTAGTCGTCCATCACTTGCATGAGCTTCAAATGCTTCGGATTTTCTTCTTCAAACAAATGGAATTGCTTTTGGCTTTCGGGAATAATATTGGTCACTATGACGCCCGCCTTTTTGTAGATTTCGCCTTCTTCAAAAACTTCCTTCAGCATTTTTATCGCTAAGTTACTAATGGTGATGGAAGAATTACTCGCATAAGGCAAGGTTTCCATACGGTAGAAATTGTAGCGCTGCCGATCCACTTTATATTTGTCTTTTTTCAAATACAAAATTACACCCTGGCAACACGATTTTTGTTTGCGGAGTTTCTCGGCACATACCGTGGCAAAGGTCGATACGCGTTCTTTCATGGCATCGAGCGTGGTAATATTTCCGGCAAAACTTCGGGTGATGGCAATGTTTTTTTTGTCCTTTGGTTCTTCTAATCCTAAGACCGATTGGCCTTCGAGTTCGTATTTCAACCGCAAACCCACTACGCCCATGGTACTTTTGATGTAAGCTTCGTGTTGCGGCAAGGTAAAATCGTAAGCCGTGTGAATGTTTCTCAACTTCATTTTTTTAGTCAGCCGAAACCCGATACCCCAAACGTCCTCAATTTTAGTCCATTTCAAGGCTTTGATGCGCTTTTCTTCCGTATCGATGATATAGACACCTTTTGTTCTTTCGGGAAACTTACGTGCGATTTTATTGGCGACTTTCGATAACGCTTTGGTTTCGGCAAAACCTACCGAAACCGGAATGCTCAGCCATCGCATAATGCGGCTTTTCATTTGCAAACCATAGTCGTGGAAATCGCTCACCGGAACGCCGTCAAAATTCATAAAGGCTTCGTCGATGCTGTACGGTTCCACATGCGGCGTAAAGCCTTCGAGGATTTTCATTACCCGATGACTCATGTCGCCATACAACGGATAATTAGAAGAAAAGACCTGTATGTTTTTGTCCTTAAGTTCTTGTCGCGCTTTAAATTCGGGCGCACCCATCGCAATGCCGAGTGCCTTGGCTTCATCGCTGCGAGAAATGATGCAACCGTCGTTATTGGACAAAATCACTATGGGTTTTCCAACCAAATGCGGCTGAAAAACGCGTTCGCAAGAAGCATAGAAATTATTGCAATCGACTAAAGCATACATGGTATAAAAGTAACAATTTTGCGGTGGAACAAAAGTTAATTTTACCGTTACTTTTTAGCCGTTATTCCGATTTTAGATTGCCTTTTTTTTGTTTTGGAAATAGTTCCAAACCAAAGCGGTCAGCATCACCACAACCCAAAAGGAAGGCGTAATAATGGTGTAAATAGGTGTCAAAGCATCATAGCGCAAATACGGATTGGGATTGGTGTAGTCTTCGGGAGTTATCGATAGCCAATCTTGTACGCCGTCATAAATGTTGACGGACATTAATAAGATAATAAAGATTCTTAAGAATTGGAGTGTTCGGCTTGTTGAGCCTTTGGCAGCCGTCAAGCCAATCAAAATGAAAAGCATCGCCGTCATATAACCTCTGCCAAATCCCCAACCGGTGTAAGGCATTAAAGTGGATTTTAGTTCTTTGTTGATGTCTAAATTCAAGTAAAAACTAAATACGCTAATCGCCATGCAAAAAAGGAAGAACACGATAATATCGTAGGGTAATTTTTTTAGCACTGAGGAGACGCTCGAATTTTCCATATTGGTTTCGGTTTGTTACCAAATATAAGATTTTAATCGAGACAATCGTATACAAAAAAAACCATCAAAAGTACTCTTGATGGTTTTCGGTATATTTCAATTAAGAACTTTTTAGTTCAATAAATTCATTACTAAAGAAGGATAAAGTCCCAGGGCAATGTTCAATACAATAGCACTCACGGCTACAAGGTAATACACTGCCGGTACAGCTGGTTTTTCGGCTGATGCTTCTTTGGTATACATGGCCAAGATCAATTTGAAATAGTAGCCCACACTGATGATGGAATTGACAACACCCACAATCACCAAGAACAAATAACCGGCCTTGATAGCATCGCTAAACAACATAAACTTAGCAAAGAATCCGGAGAAAATAGGAATACCTGCCATAGACAATAGCGAAGCGGTTAAAACAGCAGCCAATAAAGGATTGGATTTTCCTAACCCGTTGAAGTTTTCGGTCAGTTCGTTACCGCTGTCACGTGTTACGGCAATAATTACAGCAAACGAAGCGATACCCGCTAAAGCATAAGCTGCCGTATAATACAAGAGTGTTCCTGCGGCGGTAGACAAACTTAAAATAGCCATCAACATAAATCCGGCATGTGATATACCCGAGAAGGCCAACATACGTTTTACATTGTCCTGACGTAAAGCCATGATGTTTCCGATAGTCATAGACAAAATCGAAATCACAACAATCACCATTTCAAAAGTTGGGATTAACTCCGAACTCAAGCCGCTCAACAATTTGTAAAGCGTTGCCATAGCTACCACTTTAGCCAGTGTACTCATAGTAGCCGTGGTAATCGAAGGAGAACCTTCGTAAACATCCGGAGCCCAAAAATGGAAAGGTGCAGCGGCAATTTTGAATAACATTCCGATAATCATCAATACCATTCCGATAGGAAACCAAACCGGAATACCGGCACCGGAAGACAAGTCTTTAATCTCCGCTACATTGAAATAGCCTGTAGCGCCGTAAATCAAACAGATACCGAATAATATAATTCCTGAAGCAAAGGAACCTAACAAGAAATATTTCATTCCGGCTTCGTTACTCTTAATGTCCAATCTTTTGCTGGCTGCTAAAACGTATAAAGAAATCGACAATACTTCAATACCTAAGAAGAACATCGCCAAATTGCTAAACGAAACCATGGCAACGGCTCCCGCCAAAAGAAAAACTTTAATGGCAATAAAGTCGGATATCTTGGTTTGGTGTTCTTTATAAAAATCACCACTTAGAGCAACTAAGAAAATGGTCAGTACAATGAACAAAGAGTTGAATGCGTTCGAAAATTTATCAACGGCAATCATGCTCGCATAGTTGGAGTCGATGCTCGGGTCGATAGCCCAAAGGTTCAAAGAGATTCCTAAAATGGCAAGTAAACCTATGACAGTAACCGGAACCAGTAGTTTTCTTAAATTGAAGATTTCTGCCAACAGACAAAAAACACCTAATGATACTATTGTTATTAATACTTGCATTTTATTATTTATTAATTACGGCTAAAATTTCATTCAAACTCGGCGTTACCAAATCTACTATCGGTTTCGGATACAACCCGAAAAACAGTAAGAACGCTATAATCGCTACAAAAGTAATGGCTTCGTTAGTCGTTACTTCGGCAAATACTTTGGTATTGGTTTCGCCTAACATTACGTTTTGGAACATTTTCAACATATAGTAAGCACCCAAAATGATGGTGGTTCCGCCTAAAACAGCGTACCAAATATTCACTTGACTCAAACTATACAATACGGTAAACTCTCCCACGAAGTTAAAGGTTCCCGGTAAAGCCACAGAGGCTAATACCAAAATCATAAACATCGAAGTGAATTTTGGGGTTTGTGAACGAATCCCGCCTAAATCGGCTATCGTTCTGGTTTCGTATCTTCTGAAAATTACTTCAGCAGCGAAGAACAAGCCCACAATAACAAAACCGTGTGCAATCATTTGTGAAACCGCACCGCTTAATCCGTCAAGCGTTAAAGTGTAACAACCTGCGGCGATTAAACCAACGTGCGCTAAGGACGAATACGCTAATAGTTTTTTCAAATCTTTTTGACGTAAAGCCACGATAGATCCGTAAATTACACCGGCTATACTCAATCCGATTAGGATAGGCATGTAAGCTTTAGCAGCGCTCGGTGCGATAGGCAATTGCCAACGGATAACGCTGTACAATCCCATTTTCAACATGATACCGGATAAAAGCATGGTACCTACGGTTGGTGCTTTTTGGTATACTTTGGCCTGCCAAGTATGGAAAGGAATAATCGGAATTTTGATGGCATAGGCCAAGAAGAAGGCAAGGAAAATCCAGAACTCTTCTGTACCCGTTAATTCCAATTGGTACAAATCACCAATCAAGAAACTACCGGCTTTAGAATATAAGTAAGCAAAAGCAATTAACATAAACAATGAACCTCCCAAAGTATAGATGAAGAATTTCACCACAGCTTTCTTGCGCTCTTCGGCATCACCGTTACCCCAAATCAAAGCGATGAAGTAAATAGGAATCAAAGCCAATTCCCAGAAGATGTAGTATAACAATCCGTCTACAGCTAAGAAGGTACCCGTCATGGCAAACGACATGAACAACACTAAGGCATAGAAATTTTTACTGTTGTTGAAACTATTTCCAAAAGAAGAAAATACAATTAAGGGTGTTAAAGCAGTGGTCAACAAAACCATGGCCATCGATAAACCATCGGCTTTGAACGCTAAGGAAACTTTCGGACTGCTCATCCATTCACCTATATAACTGATGTTGGCGCCTTGGCTCATTAAGTTCAACAAATACAATGATAATCCTAAAGCACCCAAACTGAATATCAAGGCCACTTTTGAAGCTAATTTATCTCCGGCGAAAAACGTAGCAATCGAACCAATCAGCAGTAATAATAATATAGTAGTTACATCCATTGTGTAAAAATTATTGAGCGATAAATAAATAAGTGATGATGGCACAAATACCAAGTACAAAAACGAAAAGATACAATCCGATGTTTCCGTTGTGTAACTTTTTGCCTTGCGTTCCGATGCCGTTGGCTAAGGTTCCGAAACTGAAAACCACTTTGCCCAATGCCGGTTCTAAAGTAGTGCGGAAGAAGTTGGATAATCCGTTAATCGGTTTTACGATTAAGAAGGTGTAAAATTCGTCCACATAATATTTGTTGTAAACCGTTTTGTTGAAGCCGCTGATATCCGCATCTTCTTTCGGTACAAAGCCACCTTTGATATATTTGGCATTCGCCCAAATAATCCCAACGATAGCGCCTGCTAAAGCAATACCCATCAACATAAATTCTTGAGTCCCCAAATGATGTGCTTCGTGTTTGGCTGCCAAAATTGGTTCCAAGAAATGATTCAACCACATACTGCCCGGTAAGTTAATAGCGCCACCGATAACCGCTAAAACCGCTAAGATTACCAATGGAATGGTGATTAAACTCGGACTTTCGTGTAAGTGGTGTTTTTGTTCTTCGGTGCCTCTGAATTCTTTGAAGAATGTTAAGTACATCAATCGGAACATATAGAAGGCGGTCATGATCGAAGCAATCGAAGCCACTACCCATAATACTTTGTTGTGTTCAAAAGCCACCATCAAGATTTCGTCTTTCGACCAGAATCCTGCGAACGGGAAAATACCCGCAATCGCTAAAGTAGAAATCATCATTGTCCAGAAGGTAATGGGCATCGCTTTGCGCAAACCACCCATTTTTCGCATGTCTTGTTCGCCATGCAAGCCGTGAATTACGGAACCGGAACCCAAGAACAAACAAGCCTTGAAGAACGCGTGTGTAATTACGTGGAAAACCGCTACGGTGTAAGCGCCTAAGCCTAAAGCCAAGAACATTAATCCCAATTGGGAAACGGTAGAGTAGGCCAATACCTTTTTGATGTCGTTTTGTAATAAACCAATCGAGGCAGCCACTAAAGCGGTGGCAGCGCCAACAATGGCAATAATGTGTTGGATATCCGGCGTTAAGTCGAATAAGAAGTTCATGCGCGTTACCATAAAGATACCGGCAGTAACCATTGTCGCGGCGTGAATTAACGCAGAAACCGGAGTTGGTCCGGCCATCGCATCGGGTAACCAAGTGTATAAAGGTAATTGTGCTGATTTACCACAAGCTCCGATGAATAAACACAAAGCGGCTAAACCTAACATAGCTGAATCGGCATTACCGGCTGAGAGTACGGTTTTGATTTCGGTGTAGTTTAAAGTGGAGAATAAAGCGGCAATAATAAACATTCCGATTAAGAAACCTAAATCTCCGATACGGTTCATAATGAAGGCTTTTTTAGCGGCATCGTTGTACGGTTGGTTTTTGTACCAAAAACCGATTAACAAATACGAACACAATCCAACGCCTTCCCAACCGATGAACATTACCAATAAGTTGCTTCCGATAACCAACGTAATCATAAAGAAAACGAATAAGTTTAAGTAAGCAAAGAACTTGTGCATGTTCTCGTCATCGTGCATATAGCTGATAGAGTAGAGGTGAATTAACGAACCGATTCCGGTTACGAACAACAACCATAATAACGACAATTGGTCTAATAAAATCCCGAAGTCTAATTTGAAGTTACTTACTTGAATCCAATCGAATAAAGCAATTTCAAACGGTTTTCCGTTTTGGTTCAATTGGGCAAAAAAGCAGATGCTTAATAAGAACGAAACCACTACAGTTAGTGTTCCGATAGCGCCGGATACATTTCGACTTACTTTACTGCCCAAGAATATATTGAAAAGAAATCCAACAAATGGAGATAAAAGTAATACTAAAGCTAAATTTGTTTCCATCTCAGATTATCCTTTTAAATTCTTTAAATTATCAATATCAATCGACCCTAAGTTGCGGAATACCGAAACTAAGATGGCCAAACCAACCGCTACTTCTGCAGCAGCAACCGCCATCGAGAAGAATACAAATACTTGCCCTTCGGCATCTTGGTGGTACGTTGAAAAAGCTACAAACAATAAGTTCACCGCATTCAACATGATTTCAATCGACATGAAAACAATGATGGCATTTCGGCGGTACAACACTCCGAAAACTCCGATACAAAAAAGCAGTACCGAAAGGAAGATGTAGTTTTCTATTCCTATTTGATTTAAAATATTGTTCATTATTTTTTCTCCGTTTTTTCTTTTTTAGACAATAAAACCACACCAATCATGGCGGCCAACAATAAGATGGAAGCAAATTCGAATGGCACCATGTATTCGTTCAATAATATTTTTCCAAGGGTTTTAATCGATTGGAAATCTTCGCCTGAAGTATCGTATTCGCCCATGATGGTTTTCGAATTGATAAAGATGGTTACCAAAACGATACTCATTAGGATAAAAACAACGATAGCACCCAATCGGGTAATACGAGGTTTGTGGACTTCATTTTCCTTATTCAAATTCATCAACATGATGGTAAACAGGAAGAGTACCATAATTGCACCCGAGTACACTATAATGTGAACAATCGCCAAGAACTGCGCGTTGAATAATAAATAATGTCCGGCAATAGAGAAGAAACAAAGTACCAAGTAAATAGCACTGTGAATAGGGTTTTTACTGTAAATGGTTAAAAACGCCGTGGCCAACGTAATGGCTGCTAAAAAGTAGAAGGTAATTAAAATAGGCGACATTAGTTAGCGTTTTTAAGTTGAGTATT
The DNA here is from genome assembly GCF_035671315.1 of Flavobacterium cheonhonense. Taxonomy (NCBI): domain Bacteria; kingdom Pseudomonadati; phylum Bacteroidota; class Flavobacteriia; order Flavobacteriales; family Flavobacteriaceae; genus Flavobacterium; species Flavobacterium cheonhonense. The sequence goes on along the minus strand of NZ_JAXAVY010000001.1, from coordinate 291,878 downwards.
TTTGATAGCCATTTCTAAAGGCATCACCAATTTGTCTTTGCCGAAAATAAAATCTTCACGGTCGTATTGCGCCGGTACCAATTCTTTAGAGATGGTTAAGTAAATAGCGTCTTTCGGACAAGCTTCTTCACACAAGCCGCAGAAAATACAACGCAACATGTTGATTTCATAGATTTCGGCGTATTTCTCTTCGCGGTACAAATGCTCTTCACCTTTTTTGCGCTCGGCGGCCTTCATAGTGATGGCTTCGGCCGGACAAGATAAAGCACACAATCCGCAAGCGGTACAGTTTTCACGACCTTGCTCATCGCGTTTCAACATGTGACGACCACGGTACACCGGACTAAAAGTTCTCACTTGCTCCGGGTAATGAATCGTAGCTTTTTTTCTGAAGAAGTGTTTAATAGTAATGAGTAAGCCCTTTACAATGGCTACCAAATAAAGTCGCTCCAAGAACGTCATTTCCTTATTGGAAACTTGCTTCTTTTTTCCGGAAAGCGATATGCTTTGTATTGCTGTTGACATAGTTTCTTATTTAAAAGCTAAAATGCAAATTCCTGTTATTACGATGTTCACGATAGAAAGCGGAATCAAAATCTTCCAACCCAAGTTCATTAATTGATCATATCTGAAACGCGGGATGGTCCAGCGTACCCACATATAGAAGAAGATGAAGAAACAGATTTTGATGAATAAAACTCCAATTCCTAGTAAGTTTGCGGTATTCACACCAACGTTGTCAATCATCCATTGCATGCCCGGATAGTTGTAACCACCGAAATACAAGATGGCTAAAATAGCCGATGAGATAAACATATTAGCGTACTCGGCAAACAAATAGAATCCCATTTTCATGGAAGAATATTCGGTGTGGTAACCACCAATCAACTCCGATTCACATTCCGCTAAGTCGAAAGGCGTACGGTTGGTTTCCGCAAAAGCACAGATTAAGAAGATTAAGAATCCTACCGGTTGGTAGAATACATTCCAGTTCATGCCCGCTTGTTGTTCAGAGATTTCTTTTAAGCTCAAGGTTCCGGTCATCATTAATAAAGCAATCATGGATAATCCCATGGCTACTTCATAAGAAACCATTTGCGAAGCCGCACGAACCGCTCCCATTAACGAGAACTTGTTGTTAGAAGCCCAACCACCAATCATAATACCGTAAACCCCAACAGAAACCACTCCGAAGATGTACAATAAAGCCACATCCACATCGGTTGCTTGTAATTGAACTGTTCTGCCGAAGATTTCCAATTGGTCACCCCACGGAATAACAGCACTGGTCATTAAGGCTGTACTCATGGCAATGGCCGGTCCAACAAAGAATAAAAACTTGTTAGGTGTATTCGGTTCAAATTCTTCTTTAGCAAATAATTTCATACCGTCGGCCAAAGGCTGTAATAAACCACCCCAACCCGCGCGGTTTGGTCCAACACGGTCTTGTAAAAAGGCGGCTACTTTACGCTCTGCCCAAGTGGAATACATCGCCATAATCATGGTAATGGCGAATACGGTTACGATAACCACACTTTTTTCTATGATGAAAGCACTATCCATTATTTCTTAGTGTTTATTGGGTTACCATCTATTTTTTCGTTGTAATCGATGTCGGCCATACTGATTTTTTTACGGTCTTCTTCGCGACCCATCAAGATGCCTTTTTCGGTTTCAATCACCACTTTATCGGTAGTGTTGTATTTTTTGTTTTGGTTGATTACCGAATCTTTCTCAAATTGACGCGGTCCTTCAATTACCCAATCAGAAACCTCTTTTTTGTCGAAACGACAAGTATTACAGATGAAATCTTCTACTTCGTGGAATTCGTCTTTACGAGCGGTTACCCTTTGGATTTCGTTACCGAACATCCATAAAGTGGTTTTTCCGCAACAACCCGGCGTAGTACATTCTCTGTGAGCGTTGAAAGGTTTGTTGAACCAAACTCTCGATTTGAATCGGAAAGTCTTGTCGGTCAAAGCTCCCACCGGACAAACATCAATCATATTGCCGGAGAATTCATTGTCGATGGCTGCGGATACACAAGTCGAAATTTGAGAGTGATCACCACGATTTAAAACGCCGTGAACACGTTTGTCGGTCAATTGATCCGCCACTTCCACACAACGTTGGCAAACGATGCAACGGTTCATGTGTAGTTGAATTTTATCTCCAATATCTTCCGGTTCAAATGTTCTTTTTTCTTCCACAAAACGTTGTTGCAGTTTTCCGTGTTCGAAACTTAGGTTTTGCAAATCACATTCGCCTGCCTGGTCACAAACCGGACAATCGAGCGGGTGATTGATCAAAAGGAATTCGGTTACGGCTTTGCGCGCTTCTTTTACGCGGTCTGACGATTTACTCGCTACTTCCATACCGTCTTGACAACCCGTTACACAAGAGGCAACAAGTTTCGGCATCGGGCGCGGATCGGCTTCGCTACCTTTAGTAACGTCAACCAAGCAACAACGACATTTACCGCCGGTTCCTTTTAATTTAGAATAATAGCACATGGCCGGCGGAACAGATTCTCCACCAATCATACGAGCAGCTTGCAGGATGGTTGTTCCCGGTGCTACTTCAATTTCTTGACCGTCTATGGTTACTTTCATACCAATATATCACTCCTACGGAGTTTTTTATTAATTGTTTTCAGGTTTTAAGTTTATGCCTTGTGGCATCAAACTTTATTTTAAACTTCTTGTTTGCCCACCAAGTGTCTTACCTTTTCAAAAGGCTCATGTACAAAGTGGTCTCTGTTTTTTACTTTTTCAGGGAAACGAATATGGTATTCAAATTCATCTCTAAAGTGACGAATGGCTGCTGCCACCGGCCATGACGCCGCATCACCTAAAGGACAAATGGTGTTGCCTTCAATTTTAGATTGGATGCTCCACAACAATTCGATATCTTCTTCACGTCCTTGTCCGTTTTCAATTCTCCACAATACTTTTTCCAACCAACCGGTTCCTTCGCGACATGGTGTACATTGTCCGCAACTTTCATGGTGGTAAAAACGAGAGAAATTCCAAGTATTGCGAACGATACAAGCGCGGTCATCATATACTATAAATCCTCCTGAACCTAACATGGAACCCGTAGCGAAACCACCATCGGATAAACTTTCATAAGTCATCAAACGGTCTTCGCCTGCAGCAGTTTTGTAGATTAAATTGGCAGGTAAAATCGGCACCGAAGAACCTCCCGGCACTAATGCTTTTAAAGGTCGGTCGGTTTGCATACCGCCACAATATTCGTCGGAATTCATGAATTCGTAAACGGATAACCCTAATTCGATTTCGTAAACCCCTTGGTTTTTGATGTTTCCGGAAGCCGAAATTAATTTGGTTCCGGTAGAACGTCCGATTCCGATAGCAGCATAATCCGCACCCGAATTGTTTACAATCCATGGCACTGCAGAAATGGTTTCAACGTTATTCACTACGGTTGGATTTTGCCACAAACCTTGTACAGCAGGGAATGGTGGTTTCAAACGAGGATTACCTCGGTTTCCTTCCAAACTTTCAATCAAAGCCGTTTCTTCACCACAGATGTAAGCACCGCCTCCGATTTGAACGTACAGGTCTAAGTCGTAACCCGAACCTAATATATTTTTACCCAACCAACCGGCAGCTTTGGCCTCGGCTATGGCTCTTTCTAAAATTTTGTACACCCACATGTATTCGCCGCGGATGTAGATGTAAGACAAATTAGCACCTAAGGCATAACTTGATACAATCATGCCTTCTATTAACAAGTGCGGAATGTATTCCATCAGGAAACGGTCTTTGAAGGTGCCCGGTTCCGATTCGTCGGCATTGCATACCAAATGTCTTGGCTTGCCTGATTTCTTATCGATGAAACTCCATTTCATTCCGGCAGGGAAACCCGCACCACCACGACCGCGCAATCCGGAAGTTTTCACTTCTTCCACTACGTCATCGGGCGTCATTTTTTTCAAGGCTTTTTCTACTGAAGCATAACCGCCTTCACGACGATATACTTCATAGGTTTTAATCCCCGGAACATTGATTTTGTCTAATAATATTTTTCTTCCCATGATATTATTTATCGTGTAAAGTGATTTTTCCGTCTTTGCAATCTTGAATCAATTGATCCACTTTTTCTTGGGTCAAATGCTCTTGGTAGAAGTCGCCCAATTGCATCATTGGCGCGTAACCGCAAGCCCCTAAACATTCTACGCCGCGCACTTCAAACAAGCCGTCGGCGGTAGGTTCGCCCACTTTCACCCCTAATTTAGAGCAAGTATAATCCATTAAATCTTCTACACCGTTTTGGCAACAAGGAGCCGTTTGACAAAACTCAAACATATACTTTCCTATAGGTCTTTGGTTGAACATGGTGTAAAAGGTAACCACTTCGTATACTTCTATAGGTAATATCTCTAAAATCTCGGCAACCTTGTTTTGCAACTCGATACTCAACCAATTGTCGTGGGCATCTTGTACTTCATGCAAAACCGGTAACAAAGCAGATTTCTTTTTATCGGCAGGATAATGACTGATGAGTTCATTGATGCGAGCCATCAACGGTTCAGTAATATTAATCTCTTGTTTGATATGTGATCTTTCCATTTTTAATGTTAGATATTAAATTTTAGATATTAGATATTTCCAATCTGCTTTCTAAAATCTGGATTCTGCAATCTTATTTCTTTAGGCGTCTAATTCGCCGGCAATTACATTTAAACTTGATAAAATAACGATAGCATCCGATAGCATGCCGCCTTTAATCATTTCAGTATAAGCTTGGTAATAGATATAACAAGGTCTTCTGAATTTAAGGCGGTATGGAGTTCGGCTACCGTCGGAAATTAAATAGAAACCTAATTCACCGTTTCCGCCTTCTACAGCGTGGTAAATTTCATCTACCGGAACCGGTACTTCACCCATCACAATTTTAAAGTGATAGATTAAGCTTTCCATATTAGTATATACGTCTTCTTTTGGAGGCAAGTAATAATCCGGAACGTCGGCATGAATTGGTCCTTCCGGCAATTTGGCTAACGCTTGTTTGATGATGCTTAAACTTTCCCAAACTTCGGCATTACGAACGCAAAAACGGTCGTAAGTATCACCCGATTTTCCAACCGGAATATCGAATTCAAAATCGTCATAAGAAGAATACGGTGCGGCTTTACGAACATCGTAGTCAATTCCGGCTGCACGTAAATTGGGACCGGTTAATCCGTATTGCATTGCTTTTTCAGCGGAAATCGGACCTACGTTAACGGTTCTATCGATGAAAATTCTGTTTCTTTCGAATAGGTTTTCGAATTCTTTCCAAGCTACCGGGAACTCTTCTAAAAAAGTATTTAATTTTTTGAAGGCTTCGTCAGACCATTCTCTTTCGAAACCGCCAATTCTTCCCATGTTGGTAGTTAAACGAGCGCCACAAATTTCTTCGTAGATTTCGTATACTTTTTCTCTGAATTGGAATACGTATAAAAATCCGGTATAAGCTCCGGTATCAACTCCCAAAATCGAATTGCAAATCAAGTGGTCTGTGATTCTGGCCAATTCCATCACGATAACTCTTAAATACTGTGCGCGTTTCGGTACTTCAATATTTAATAATTTCTCCACAGTCATCCACCAAGCCATATTGTTGATTGGCGAAGAACAATAGTTCATACGGTCGGTCAATACGTTGATTTGGTAGAAGGGACGGTTTTCGGCAATTTTTTCAAAAGCCCTGTGGATGTAACCCACGGTTGGTTCGGCATCTAGAATTCTTTCACCATCCATCAATAAGATGTTTTGGAAAATACCGTGTGTAGCCGGGTGTGTTGGTCCAAGGTTTAGTATAGAGAGTTCGCTTCCGTCTTCGTTGCGAGTCTGTTCGATAATTTTAGCATAACGATGCTCCGGTGATAGTAATAAATCGGACATTGGAAATGTGTATTGATTTAACAATTAGCTGGTGTTCTTCCGAAGAAGCGGTCGTCTTTGTCGGTTCTTCCGCTGTCTTCCATCGGGAACTCTTTTCGCATCGGGTGAGAAACCATCTCTTCCATATTCAATATGCGTTTCAACTGTGGATGACCTTTAAAATTGATTCCGAAGAAATCCCAGGCTTCTCTTTCCATCCAGTTGGCACACAAAAACAAGTCGGTTACCGTTGCTACTTCTGCCGGATCCGGCAAAAATGTTTTCACGCGGATGCGAACGTTTTCAATCCAATTGTGCATTTGGTATACTACAGCGAATTGGTGTTCGGCATCGTTGTCCGGGAAGTGGATTCCGGTTAAATCGGTTAAAAAGTGAAAGTTTAAATCTTCTTGTTCTTTCAAAAAGCGAATCACTTCGTGTATGGTGTTTGGCGTAGCTTCGAAAGTGAAAATATCGCGTTTCATTTCAAAATTCAGTACATTGTTACCGAAAGCTTGCGCCAATTTGTCTTGTATGTAAGCCGTTTCTAAAGCCATGTTATAGGTTATAAGAAGCTAATAATTCTTTGTATTCCGGTGAATTTCTTCGGCGAACCGATTCGTTTTTCACCAATTCTTGCAATTGCATAACGCCATCTACAATTTGCTCCGGTCTTGGGGGACAACCCGGCACGTAAACGTCAACCGGAATTACTTTGTCAATGCCTTGCAATACAGAGTAAGTATCGAAAACACCGCCTGATGAAGCACAAGCGCCAACAGCAATTACCCATCTTGGTTCCGACATTTGCTCGTAAACTTGGCGTAAAATAGGTGCCATTTTTTTAGAGATAGTGCCCATTACCATTAACATATCGGCTTGACGTGGAGAGAAACTTACTCTTTCCGAACCAAAGCGCGCCAAATCGTAATGAGAAGCCATCGTAGCCATGAATTCAATTCCGCAACATGAAGTAGCGAACGGTAATGGCCAAAGCGAGTTGGCTCTGGCTAAACCTACAACATCATTCAGCTTAGTAGCAAAGAATCCTTCACCAACTACTCCTTCCGGTGGAGCAACCATATTTGTTTTATTTTCCATTTCAGATATAAGATATTAAATATCAAATATTATTTTTAACAGACATTGATCCAAGATTTCAAAACATTTCAAATATTTGAAATCTAAAATTTAATAGTAATTATTCCCACTCCAATGCTTTCTTCTTGATGATGTAGAAGAAACCTACCAGTAAAAGCGACATGAAGATGACCATTTTGATCATGCCTTCCATGCCTAAATCTTTGAAATTGATGGCCCAAGGGTATAAGAAAATCACCTCTACATCAAAAAGAACGAAGAGGATAGCCACCAAGAAATATTTTACAGAGAACGGAATCCTGGCGTTACCTACAGATTCGATACCACATTCGAAGTTTTTGTCTTTGCTTTTGGAGTGTCTTTTCGGTCCTAAAAAACTGGAGCCGATAATGGTTAACACCACGAATCCTACGGCTAAACCTGCTTGCATCAGGATTGGTAAATAATCTAATTGATTAGACTGCATAAGGCTAAAATTTAGGTGTATTTAAAATAGCCACAAATATACGTTGCAATATTGAATTCGCAAAAATGAATGGCTAAACGTTTGTTATTTATTCCTTTAAAAATGTTTATTTAAACTGATTTTAAATAAGGACGTAAAAGACCAAAAAAAAGCGCTCCGAATTTCGGAGCGCTAAACCTAGGTAATCAAAAAATAATATATATTAGTCTTCGATAGCTACTACTTGAGCGGCTACTTTACCTTTTCTTCCTTCTTCTTCTTCGTAAGATACTTTGTCACCTTCGCTCAAACCTTCTGATTTGATTCCGGTAGCATGTACGAAAATGTCTTTTCCTGATTCGTCATCAGTAATAAAACCGTAACCTTTTGATTCGTTAAAGAATTTTACTTTACCTGTGCGCATTTTGTAATAAAAAAAAATTAATAATGCTCAAAGATATACTTATTTGCAACATAGCCAACAAATTGTCTTAAAAAAAATAAAAAAACAACAATAAATTAAAATTTTAATTGAATGATTTTCAATGAAATATTTGAAACATTCTAAAAATGCAAATAAAAACGCCATCATTTATAAACTTTTAAATGATGGCGCTCTGTTAAAATGAGAATATGATATTTATTCCGATAGATTCAATTTGATGTGTAATTCTTGTAATTGAGCTTCGTCAATTGATGATGGTGCATCAATCATCACATCGCGTCCGGAATTGTTTTTAGGGAAAGCGATAAAGTCGCGGATGGTTTCTTGTCCGCCCAAAATAGCCACCAATCGATCTAAACCAAAAGCCAATCCACCGTGTGGCGGGGCGCCAAATTGGAACGCATTCATCAGGAATCCGAATTGGGCTTCGGCTTGTTCCGGTGTAAATCCTAACAAGCTGAACATTCTGCTTTGTAATGCTTTATCGTGTATACGAATTGAACCACCACCAATTTCATTTCCGTTCAACACCATATCGTAAGCGTTGGCACGTACTTTACCCGGTTCGGTTTCAATAAGGCTCATGTCTTCCGGCTTAGGTGAAGTAAACGGATGGTGCATAGCGTGGTAACGACCGCTTTCTTCGTCCCATTCCAACAAAGGAAAATCCACTACCCAAAGTGGAGCAAATTCGTCCGGTTTGCGCAAGCCTAAACGAGTGGCTACTTCCATACGCAAAGCAGAAAGTTGGGTTCTGGTTTTATGCGCGTTACCGGATAATACCAAGATAAGGTCACCGGCTTTGGCGTTGGTGGCTTCGGCCCATTTTTTCAAATCGCTTTGGTCGTAAAATTTATCTACCGAAGATTTGAACGTTCCGTCTTCTTCACATTTTACATACACCATTCCTGAAGCACCTACTTGCGGACGTTTTATCCAATCAATCAAGGCGTCAATTTCTTTGCGCGTGTAGGAAGCACAGCCTGGTGCTGCAATTCCAACGACCAATTCGGCTGAATTAAACACACCGAAATCTTTGTGTTGGGCCACAGCGTTTAACTCTCCGAATTTCATTTCAAAACGAATATCCGGTTTGTCATTACCGTAAGTTTTCATGGCGTAATCGTAGGTCATTCGAGGGAATTGGGCTACGTCAACACCTTTTAATTCTTTTAATAAATGACGGGTTAAGCCTTCAAAAACGTTTAAAATATCTTCTTGCTCAACAAAAGCCATTTCACAATCGATTTGGGTAAATTCCGGCTGTCTGTCGGCTCTTAAATCTTCATCACGGAAACATTTCACAATTTGGAAATATTTGTCCATGCCACCAACCATCAATAATTGTTTGAAAGTTTGAGGCGATTGAGGTAAGGCGTAAAATTGGCCTTCGTTCATTCGGCTTGGCACCACGAAATCGCGTGCGCCTTCCGGAGTTGATTTGATGAGATATGGTGTTTCTACTTCACAAAAATCTAAGTCGGATAAATACTTGCGTACTTCCATCGCAACTTTATGACGGAACAATAAGGAGTTTTTTACCGGATTTCTTCGGATGTCCAAATAGCGGTATTTCATGCGAATGTCTTCGCCACCGTCGGTTTCGTCTTCTATGGTAAAAGGAGGAAGTAAAGCTTCATTTAAGATGTTTAATTCGGATACCAATATCTCAATATCACCGGTAGCCATATTTGGGTTTTTGGACTCGCGTTCAATCACGGTACCTTTCACCTGAATGACAAATTCTCTACCCAAAGATTTGGCTTTGTCGAAAACAGCTTTGTCCGTTCTCTGCTCATCGAAAATGAGTTGGGTAATACCGTAACGATCGCGCAAATCCACCCAAATCATGAATCCTTTGTCACGAGATTTTTGTACCCAACCGGCCAGGGTAACTTCTTTATTGATATCAGCGCTGTTGAGCGCACCGCAGTTATGACTTCTATACATCTAAATAGCTGTTTTTTTGTTCCTAAAATTTGACCTTTGGGTCACGGTTGCAAAAGTAAAAAACTAAAATCAATTACAGAGTCTAAAATGGACTCGAAATTTTTGGCAGTAAATTCAGCAATAGATTTTAAAAAAGCTATATTTGATTCTTCTAAAATTAAAATCAATTACTATGAAAAATTGGATTTCAGCAGCTTTGTTGTTTTTTGTTTCGATGACTGTTTTCGCACAGGAAACCTTGACGATTCAAGTTGATATTACCAACCGTAAAGGCGATGTGGTTTATTTGCGTGAAGGCAGAAAAAACATCCAGGAAATTAAGGCCGATGACAAAGGGGTATTCAAATCAACTTTTGCCATCAAAGAAGGCATGTATACTTTTTTTGACGGAAACGAATATGCGCAGTTGTTTTTAAAACCGGGATACGATTTAAAAATGACTTTAGATGCTACTAAGTTTGACGCAACTTTGCAGTTTTCGGGCACCGGTGCTAAAGAAAATAATTTCTTGGCCGCACAAACTTTGATAGATCAAAAAATCGATTTTGACAGCCTATTGGCTCTGGATGAAACCAATTTCAACAAAGCCATTGAAGAGAAAAGAAATGCTGATACCGCTCGGTTAGAAAAAGCGGCTCTAGAAGCCAATTTTGCGACCTTATTTAAGAATAGCCTGGAAGCCAATTTGAACGGATTAAAGCAATACCATACTCAAATTATGGCCAACAAAAAGCTTAACAATACAGCGGCCCCCAATTTTGTATATGAAAATCACAAAGGCGGCACTACGTCTTTGGAAAGCTTAAAAGGAAAATATGTTTATGTAGACGTTTGGGCGACTTGGTGTGGACCGTGTAGAGCAGAGATTCCGTTTTTGAAAGAGTTGGAAAAAAGTTACCACGGGAAAAACATCGAGTTTGTGAGCATTTCTGTAGATGTGGATAAAGACCATGAAAAATGGAAAACCTTTGTAACCGAAAAGGAATTGGGTGGTACCCAATTGTTTGCTGATAAAAACTGGAATTCTGATTTTATCAAAGCTTTCGGGATTGAATCAATTCCGCGTTTTATCTTGATTGATCCCAAAGGAGTAGTTATTGATGCCGATGCAGCGCGTCCGTCAAATCCTAAATTAAAAACTCAATTGGATGGTTTGGTGAAATAATTACCTCATTATCTGATCGATATAGAGCCTCGTTTTTTGCGGGGCTTTTTTGCGAGCCAATGTTAAATTTTCTCCAATGTTACCAAATTGTTAAGCAAAAGTTTGTTTAATGTAAAATAATATCTATATTTGTTTCTGTAATGTAAACAATTAAAACCTACGATTATGAAAAAGATATTGATTTTGGGAGCGTTTTTACTGGTTGGAGTTGGTTTTGCCCAAACCACTAAGCCGGTTTTAGAACAAGAAGGAAATTTGGTTAAGGCTACTTATTATTACGATAATGGTAAAGTACAACAACAAGGATATTTTAAAGACGGTAAACTAACTGGTCAGTGGATTGCGTTTGATGAGCAAGGCAATAAAAAATCTATTGGAGAGTATGTAAACGGTGCCAAATCCGGAAAATGGTTTTTCTGGAATGATAAAGCTTTGAGCGAAGTAGATTATTCAGATAGTCGTGTAGCTGCGGTTAAGTCTTGGGCGCAACAAGCGATAGTGAACAAATAAATTGCTTTTACGGCAATCAAAAAAAGGACTTCAATTGAAGTCCTTTTTTTATTGTCCTTTGTATAATTTATCGTGTCGGATTAATTCCTTGAAAGAATTGATGGATTGGTTCATGGTTTCTAAATACGACTCGCCTTTCTTTTGTTCGGTCCATAACATGATTTGGTAATATTCTTTTTTGCCTTCTACTAAAGCATAGCGATAAAAAATATCATAGCCTTCAACATTTCCGGTGACAGAAAATATTTTAGCTTTTCTGCCATTGATTTCAGTGTTTTTTTCATTAAAGATTTTGATGTTCTTGATGGCATTTTTCAAATTCAGTTGGATGGCTTTATAATAACCTTCTAAATCCGGAGTCATATCTACGTCATTGGTAGTGACTGCTGTATCGAAAGTTTCTTTGGGTTCGTCCATTACAATCACATAAAACTCCTTAAAGGCATTTTGATATTGTAACGAGGCATCATCATTAAGATTGTCTACCTTTTCAAAACTATCCGGGATATCAAGCGAATATTTATCGGCTATGGTAATCGTTTTAAATTCTTCTTTAACATCGCAGGAAATGACTACTAAAGCCATTAGGAAGAGTATTTTTTTCATCAGATAAATTTTGCGCAATATAAAAAAAGGAACCCAAATCGGGTTCCTTTTTCATTTTAAAAATCTGAAATTAAGCTTCTAAAGCTTTACGCGCCAATCTACGATCGCGCAACCAATATTTGGTTCGTTTTACTAAGAAGAACATTACCGGTACCATTACTAAGGTTAGGATAGTAGCATAAGTCAATCCGAAGATGATGGTCCAAGCCAATGGTCCCCAGAAAATTACATTGTCTCCACCCATATATAAGTGCGGGTTCAAATCGGTTACCAAGCCAAAGAAGTCAAAGTTCAATCCGATAGCCAACGGAATCAACCCTAATACTGCCGTTAAAGCGGTTAACAGTACCGGACGTAAACGCGATTTTCCACTTTCGATAATCACTTCTTTAATTTCGTCTAAGTTCAAATCGTCATGCGATTCCACTTCTTTCTCACGCACTTTTTGGTCTAAAAGCAAGACGAAGAAGTCCATTAATACGATACCGTTCTTCACCACAATTCCCGCCAATGAGATGATTCCCATCATGGTCATCAGGATTACAAAATCCATATTGGCAATCACGTAGCCGTAGAATACACCACTGAAACTGAGCAATACGGTGAACAAAATCACTATGGTTTTCGAAACCGAGTTGAACTGTAATACAATGATAATGGTGATTCCGGCCATGGCCAAGAACAAGGCATACATCAAGAAGCTTTGGTTTTTACCTTGCTCTTCCTGAACTCCCGAGAACGAGTAGGTGATGCCTTTCGGCAAATTGTACCCTTTCAATTCGGTAGCGATTTGCTTGGTGATTTCGTCTCCGTTGTATCCGGTCAATACGTTAGAATACACCGTCATGATGCGTTTGTATCCTTTGCGTTTGATTTGGTTATAAGTATATGTTTTCTCTGTTTTGGAAACCGCAGAAATCGGCACTTGCATCATCTGACCGTTGTTTTGATTTCTAAAGGTCAGCGATTGGTTGAACAAGATGTTTTCATTTTTGCGTTGGTCTTCCTGCATACGCACTACGATGTTGTAGTCGTCATCGCCTTCTTTGTAAGTCGATATCTCTTGTCCGTAAACCGAACGACGCAAATTGAATCCTAATTGACCTGTAGAAACTCCGGTACTTCCGGCGTTAACACGGTCGACAATCACTTCTAATTCCGGACTTTGTTTGTTTACATCCACACTCAATTTCTCGATACCCGGAATGTTTTTACTATTGATAAAGGCCATCATTTTGTCGGCTTCCACTAACATCTGGTCGTAATTAGAACCGGTTAATTGGATACTGATCGGATAACCTGCCGGCGGACCATTAGAGTCTTTTTCAACGGTTACTATAGCTCCGGCGATGCCTTTTACTTTGCTTCTAATTTCTTCTAAAACATCAGAAGTATTTACGCCGCGACGGAATTTAAACTCCGAGAAGTTTACCGTTACTTTTCCTTTGAAAGGAGTTTCCGAAGCGGAACCGGCATCTACATTCGGATTTCCGGCACCAACACCCACTTGTGAAACGATACTTTCGGCCAAGTAGTTTTCGTTAGGATTTTTTTCGTCTATGTATTTACTTAAGATGTTGATTACTTGTTTTTCTACAAACAAGGTCGCCTTGTTGGTTTTTTCAATATCGGTTCCTTGCGGATATTCAATATATACGATAGCTTGATTCGGGATATTATCCGGGAAGAACAATACCTTTCTCGGGAAAATACCTAATAGTATAAACGACAAGAATAACATCGCAATGATACCACCAAGGGCATACCAAGCATTTCTTCCGGTTAGTATTTTGGCTAAGAAAGCTTTGTATTTTTCTTCCATTCTCGGGAAGAAATCGTGTTGGAAGTCTTGTGTCCATTGGTACAGTTTCCATTTGTACAACCACATTAAGCCTAAAGCGATTATGGCTAAATGTCCGATACCACGACCTAATTTAGAATCGTATACATTCCCAAGAATCACAAATAGGATTCCTATTGCTCCGAAGATGATAGAGTACGTTTTTGCCGAACGATTGGTTACATTTCTATCTTCAATATCCATAGAACCACCGGTCATGGCAGCGTTTACAATCATCGCTACAAATAACGAAGCGCCCAAAGTAACCGAAAGCGTTAACGGGAAGTAAATCATAAATTTACCCATAGTGCCCGGCCATAAGGCGAATGGTAAAAACGCCATTAAGGTTGTAGCGGTTGAGGAGATTACCGGCCAGGCGATTTCCCCGATACCGATTTTCGAGGCTTGTACACGCGGCATGCCTTTCTTCATATTGGCAAATACGTTGTCTACAACCACAATACCGTCGTCAACCAACATTCCCAATCCCATAACCAAACCAAACAACACCATAGTGTTCAAGGTCATACCAAATGCTGATAAAATGGTGAAAGCCATCAACATGGATAACGGAATAGCAGCACCAACAAACAACGAGTTGCGCAATCCCATAGTAAACATCAATACAATCATTACCAATACAATTCCGAAAATAATATGGTTGGAAAGCTCGTCAACTTGGTGTTCAACGCGCGATGATTGATCGTTGGTCAAGTCGATTTTCAAATCTTTCGGCAAGTAATTTTCTTGTGCTAATTTGATTCGTTCTTTGACTTGCTCAATAGCCGAAATCATGTTTTGACCCGAACGTTTCTTTACGTTCAACATTACCACTTCTTTTCCTTTTTCACGGGCGTAAGTGGTTTTTTCTTTTTCTTTAAAACTTACTTTGGCGATGTCTTTTAAGTATACTGAACCGCCGTATGATTTTACGATTACATTTTCCAGTTCTTTCGGATCTTTAATTTCTCCTACGATTCGGATATTATTACGCGAACCTTGAGAAATTAAGTTTCCGCCCGAAAGCGTCATGTTTTCGTATTTCACTGCATTTTGGATGTCGTCGAAAGAGACTTGAGCAGCGGTCATTTTGAAGATATCAACCGCAATTTCCACTTCTTTGTCGTCAACCCCTAAGATGTCCACTTTTTTCACCTCGGCAATTTCTTCAATATCGTCTTGAAGCAATTCGCCGTATTTTTTAAGTTGTTGCGTGGTGTAGTTTCCTTTTAAGTTGATGTTCAAAATTGGCACTTCTTCCGAAATATTCAACTCAAAAACACTCGGTTCTACTTTACTGCCGTTGTCTAAGTTCGGCCAATCGGTATCGGCTTTTACAATATCAACCTTGTCTTTGATTTTGGTTTTGGCTTCTTCAATGCCCACTTTATCACCAAATTCCACTATAATCATTCCGTAATCTTGGAAAGAGCTGGCGGTGATTTTTTCAATTCCACTGATGTTTTTGAATTCTTTTTCCAGTGGCTTAACGATGAGCTTTTCAACGTCTTCTGCCGAGTTACCCGGGAAAACAGAAGAAACATATATTTTATTTTCGATGATTTCAGGGAAATCTTCACGAGGCATAGTTACATAGGCAATCAAACCGGTAACCACAATCAGCAAGGTGAAAATGTACACCGTTACTCTGTTGTCTATCGCCCAACTCGAAATTCCGAATTCTTTATTTTGATGTGACATATAGTTTAGTTATAAGTTATGAGTTATAAGTTATAAGTTAAAGATTGAGAACAACCCAGAACTTAAAACTTAGAACCTATAACGATTTTAGAAATTTAGTTTCATTCCGTCAGAGATGTTGTTGATACCATCTGTAACAATAATGGCATTAGGCGCAAGACCGCTTAGGATTTCGGTTACGTTATCCGAAGATTTTCCGGTAGTAACGATTACTTTTTTAGCCGTTCCGGTTTTGCCGTTGCTGTTTTCTACAGTGTAAATGAATTTGGCTCCGTCTCCGTCTTCTTGGATGATTCCGGTTGGCACTACAGTAGCTTCTTTGCTTACATAATCGATGATTTTTAACTTCGCTACCTGATTCGGTCTCAATAAGTTTTCCGGATTTGGCACGCTAACTTCAATGCCGAAACTACGGTTGTTCGGGTTGATAAAGTTACCAACCTGACGCACTTTTCCTTTGTAGGTTTTTCCTAAAGAAGACAAGAATACATCTACTTCGGTACCGATTTTTAGTTTGCCGATGTACGTTTCAGGAACGCTGGTAGAAACATACATATTGCTTAAGTTAACAATACGCATTAAACCTTGTTGGCTTGGCGCTACTACTTCACCTTTTTCTACAAATACTTCGTCGATGGTTCCGGTAAATGGCGCGCGGATAACCGTTTTAGCCAATTGGGCTTTGATTTGTGCTACGGCTTTTTGGGCAGAAACCATTTGCGTTTGCGCTTGCAAGTACTGAATTTCAGAACCGATTTTTTTATCCCAAAGGTTTTTCTGTCTTTCAAAAGTAGTTTTGGCTAAGGCGTATTGGTTTTCGGCGCTGGCCAATTGCTGACTCATACCGGCATCGTCTACGCGACCTAAGATTTGTCCTTTGGCTACTTTTTGTCCGGCTTTAACCGTTAAAGACGTTAAAGTTCCGCTGTATTCCGGTTGGATTATGATGTTTTCTTTGGTGTCCACACTTCCTTGGATGTCAAGATAGTGCGTAAATACTGTGTCTTTAACCGTTTGTACGGCTACTAAGGCTTCTTCTTTTTTCACGTCTAAAGTAGCCAATGCTTCTTCAATTTTAGCAATTTCTCCCTGTAAAGCTGTTTTTTTAGCTTGTAAAGCCGTTACGTTTTTCGCTGCAATCAGTTCGTCTACGTTTTGGGCGTTTTCTTTGTTCCCGCAAGCGTAAAGGATTACGGCCAAAAGGGAAAGTATAAGTGTCTTTTTACTCATGCTGTAAATATTTTTTATTGGGTATTCGTGAATCTTCGATTTCATGTTGGTATGGATTAGTTTTTATTGATGATTTTTTCTAAAGTTGCTTTTTTGTTAATGATGTCCACCATCGATTGTAAGTAAGTTTGTTGGGCCGTGTACAACTGTCTTTGAGCTTCACTGAAGTCGAAACTGGAGGACAAACCTTCGGTAAATTTGATTTGTTGTTTTTTCTCGATGCGTTCCGCCAAGTTCAAATTACTTTTGGATGTGGCATATTCTTCGATGCTGAATTCAAACTCGCTTTTGGCTTTTTCGTATTGTAATTTCAGTTGCTGCTCGGTAGCAGTAAGTTGTGTTTTGGCTTGTTCCAAGGCGATTTTGGCTTGTTGCGTTCTGGCGCTTCTACCAAAGCTGCTGAAAATCGGCACATTTAAACTAATGCCTAAATTTGAGTAGTTTAACCATTTTTGGTCTTTTTGGAAAAATTTAAACTGGTCGTTAAAAGCGTTGTATCCAAAATTTAAATTGGCAGCCAACGACGGCAAGGCTTTACTTCTTTCCAATTTTAACTCTAATGTTTTTTGTTCTTGGAAGTTGGACGCCATCAAGTAATCGATGTTGTTGGTTACTGCAAATTCACTCTGACCGAAAGCCAAGTCCAAATTAGAGCTTGAAAGACTGTCTAATTTATCGGTTAATGTAAGTTCTGCATTGATGTCGATGCCTAAGGTAAACTTCAACATTTTATGAGCTACCTCCAATAATCTTTTGGTATTGTTCAAATTGCTGTTGATGGTTGCCAAAGTAATTTGAAGTTGCTCTACATTTTCTTCTTCGATTAAACCGTTTTTGTAGGTTTGCTCGGTATCGAACAAAGTTTTGGTTAAGGTAGCCTTGTTTTTTTCTAAAATACTAATACTTTCTTGGGCTAACAATACGTTGCCATAAGCATTGATAACCAATTCTCTGATTTCGGAGTTGGTTTTAACTTTGGCATTTTCGTAGTACTTCAAATAGGTTTTTGAAGCCTGAAGCGCTACTATATAAGAACCGTCAAAAATAAGTTGGCTTAAAGTTGAACGCGCTGTCATGTTGTGTTTGGTGCCGAAAGCGACTGTGGCAAATTCACCCGGATTTCCCCCGAATAACTCGGCCGGCACGACTGATTTTTGCAGTTCAAAGTTGTTTTGGTAGTCAACACCCGCATTAATTTGCGGCAAACCGCTGGCTGTAGTTTCCCACTTTTTTTGTTTGGCCGCTTCAATATCTCTATTGGCATTGATAGCCGAATAGTTGTGTTGAATAGCGTGCTCGATAGCCTGTTGTAAGCTGAACGAATAGCTTTCTGTTTTGTCTTGGGCCAGTACGCTATTCACGAGCAAGAGCAAAGTAATAATGATGTTCTGTTTCATGGATTGATGATTATGTAAATAATTGTAAATGTTTTTCAAGTTCTGTAATGCCTTTTGGAGTGGCAATGGCTCTGGTGTGGTATTCGAGCGCTTTGAGTTCCATTTCGTAGGCATCTTTTTCTAAGGCTGTATTTTCATTAATTGAAAATATTAAGGTGTAATAAAAATTGACGGCTGCTTCAATATCGGTTTCCTTGCGGTATAAACCTTCGGCTATTCCTTTTTCAATGTTTTGGCGAAACATGTGGCTACAATCTTCAATTTCATTGGCTACCATTTTTTGGTAAATTTCCGGATAATGTTTTTTGAGCTGATAGGCCGGAGACTGATCAAAGGATTGAAACATTTGTTTGAACATTTCCCGCATTTGAAAATTCTCGGCGATGGCGTTGTGGTTCTGAGCCATAACTTCGTCCATCATGGCGTGAATTTTTTGATGAACCACTTCAGTGCCTTCTTCAATCAAGGCTTCCTTGTTGCTGAAATATTTGTAAATCGTTTTTTTAGAAATACACATTTCACAGGCAATATCATCCATCGTAACACTCTTGAATCCTAACTTCAAGAACATGTCCGTAGCTTTTTTGATGATTTTATCTTTCATGAGAATGTTAAAATTATGGGGCAAATGTAAAACGGAAACTTTTAACACTAAAATAGTTTCCATAGTATTAACGTAAATTTAACATTAGTTAAAAATGAGCTTTTTTGTAAAGCAGTCAGAATAGCCTAAATTAGCCCACTCAGAGATTAACTTCTGAATCAATCAAATAAATACCTGTACATGCGAGCCATTTCTCAATATCAAGATATTATTCAAGCACATTTTGAGGCTTTAAACCTGACTAAAGAGCCTAATAATTTATACGAACCTATCCGTTATATCTTGTCACTCGGCGGGAAAAGATTGCGTCCGGTGTTAACATTAATGGCTACCGAAGTATTTGATGTTGATTGCGAAAAGGCTATCCCGGCGGCTACGGCAGTTGAGGTGTTTCATAATTTTTCGTTGATACACGATGACATCATGGATGACGCGCCATTGCGAAGAGGTAACGAAACCGTACACGAAAAATGGGATTTGAACACCGGCATACTTTCAGGCGATGCCATGTTGATTTTGGCCTATCAATTTTTTGAAAATTACGAGCCTGTAGTCTTTAGAGATTTGGCCAAGTTGTTCAGTAAAACAGCTTTGGAAGTTTGTGAAGGCCAACAATACGACGTTGATTTCGAAACGAGAGACGACGTGACCATTCCGGAATACTTGAAAATGATTGAATATAAAACTGCGGTTTTAGTCGCTGCAGCCATGAAAATGGGTGCGATTGTAGCCGAAACTTCAACCGAAAATGCGAATGCGATTTACGATTTCGGATTAAATTTGGGCATTGCTTTTCAATTGCAAGACGATTATTTAGACGCTTTTGGTGATCCGGAAACCTTTGGGAAGCAAGTAGGCGGCGATATCATCGAAAACAAGAAAACTTATTTGTACCTGAAAGCCTTAGAGTTTTCCAAAGCCGAAGAGAAAGAGCAGTTGTTGCATTTATTTTCCATTCATCCATCCGATAATACGGATAAAATTCAGTCGGTGAAACAAATTTTTACCCAAACCGGAGCCGATGCTGCTACACAACAAGCCATACAGGGTTTTACTTTAAAAGCCTTTCAAACGCTGGATAAAATGAACATCAGCGAAGATAAAAAAGCCATTTTAAAAGCTTTCGGAAACAAGTTGATGAGTAGAAACGTGTAGATTGAAGAATGTAGCTTGCTGATTGAAGATTTAAGAATTGCTATCTTTGTTTAGCGAGAATCCATCTGCCATCTTAAATCGTTAATCTTAAATCACCAATCAACTTGTTTATAGCGCCAATTAATACTGACCAATTACTCTCCGAGGCAGAGAAAGAAAACCTGTACTCAAAACTGATTGAGCAACTCAATAAGGATTTCAATTTTGCCAACGAAGCGATTGATTTTCCCCAAAGCACTTCACCTTACGAATTGAAAGTGCAACTCCACGAAAAAATTTATCGTTTGATTCAGTACAAATACACCGAATTACTCAATTTGCTTTATATTATTGATGTTCCTGAAGAAAACATCAAACAACTGCAAGGCATGGATACGACTGAATTGTCCGAGCAAATCGCCTATTTAATTTTGCGAAGAGAATGGATGAAGGTTTGGTTTAGAAACCGTTATTAGAATTTTTCAAAAAGCAGGTTTATCAAGCCGCTAACAATACCACTGCCTAAATCGCAAGCGCCATTAGGATTGAAAGAATCTATCTTCGTTCCATCAAAATTATAAATCGGAAATGACTTAGTGTTGCTCAAATAATACTGCTCACCTACATTGACATATTGGTCATTCATTTGTGTCATCGGATTGTAAAAAGTAAGCCAATACTTGTCGGCGTAATTTTTACGGTCTAAAAGATTCAATCCAAAAGGAATATCCTTCAGACTGAGTGAAGGAGAAATAGTCGTAAAAGTAAGGTTGGATTTTCCCAATACCAACGAAACCGGTTGCTGTGAAAATCCTATAAAATTTAACAGTAAAAGCGAAAAGCAAAATAGTTTTTTCATCTCTAAAAATAAATTCTAACAAAAGGCATCAAAGCATCGCCGTACAAATCCTTGTCTTTGTCAAAAAGTAAATTAAAACGGGCGCCAATAGTTACATTATCAGCTCTATAGCCACCTCCAACATACAAACCGGTGTTCCAAAAACTGCGTTTTACATTATCGTATAAATCGGTGTAGGTAGTGTTAACATGCACTTGCTCCAATTCCAATGAGAGCTGAATTTCCTCTATCGGATTAAACAAACCGATGAGTGTACCGCCTACCACATTGGAATCGTAAAAATTCTTTTGTTTTAAGCGACTGTATTGCAAACCGGTGCCCAAAGCAAAGTGCTCGTTGAAGTTGTAAATGGCACTTGGCGCAACTGTTATATCCGTAAAATCGTTACCAATGGCCAAGCCTAATCCGCCGCCAAATTGCACGTTGTCCCAAAAACTATCCGTTTTCGCCTTAGGCAGGTTGGCTTCTTGCGAAAATCCGCTGATCGGAAACCATAACAACAGTAGTAATGACAGTAAATTTTGACCGCTTTTAACAGTATTTTTTTTCATAGCGATGTATATAGTTATTTAGCGTTATAAATATACTAAAATGATTGAAAGATTATTACAAATGTCATACTTTTGCAACTGATTTTCTAATACTAAGACTATTTACAGCTTCAATCATGGATAGGTTTTCCTTTTTAAACGCAGCACACACCGAATTTTTTGCCGATTTATACGAACAATACCTTCAAAATCCCGATAGCGTTGAGCCAAGTTGGAGAGCCTTTTTTCAAGGCTTCGATTTTGGTATGACCACTTACAATGAGGAACAAGCCGAAGGTTTAGCGGTTATTGCCTCAAACAGCAATCAAGATTGTAGTATTGTATCCGATAAACTGCAAAAAGAATTCAATGTTTTACGATTAATTGACGGCTACAGAACCCGAGGACATTTGTTTACCCAAACCAATCCGGTGCGCGAAAGAAGAATTTATGAGCCTAATTTAGACATCGAAAATTTCGGTCTGACAGCAGCAGATATGGATACCGTGTTTGACGCGGCCAAAATTTTAGGAAAACAACCTTCTACTTTAAAGCAAATTTTAGAGGTTTTAAAGCGTATGTATTGCCAACATATTGGCGTGGAATACATGCACATGGAAAATCCGATTTTTGTGAATTGGGTTCAAGAAAGATTGAATAAAAACGACAACCAACCCGATTTTAACGCGGAACAAAAGAAACATATTTTAAGCAAACTAAACGAAGCTGTTTCTTTCGAAAACTTCTTACACACCAAATACGTAGGGCAAAAACGTTTCTCATTAGAAGGTGGCGAAAGTGTTATTCCGGCTTTAGATGCAGTAATCGAAGCAGCAGCCGAGAGAGGTGTAGAGCATTTCGTAATGGGAATGGCTCACCGCGGCCGTTTGAATACGTTGGCTAATATTTTCGGAAAAGCAACTCAAGATATTTTCTCTGAATTTGACGGAAAAGATTACGATAAAGAATATTTCGACGGCGACGTAAAATACCATTTAGGATTAACCTCTGAAAGAAAAACCCAATCGGGCAAAAAAATCAACATCAATTTAGCACCGAATCCATCGCATTTGGAAACAGTAGGAGCTGTAATTGAAGGAATTACCCGAGCCAAACAAGACAAATATTTCCCGAACGATTTCTCCAAAGTATTACCTATCGCTGTACACGGTGATGCTGCAGTAGCCGGACAAGGGATTGTTTATGAAATTGTACAAATGGCCCAATTAGACGGATACAAAACCGGTGGAACCATTCACATTGTCATCAACAACCAAGTTGGATTTACCACTAACTACTTAGACGCACGTTCGTCTACGTATTGTACCGATATTGCTAAAGTAACTTTGTCACCGGTATTACACGTGAACGCAGATGATGCCGAAGCCGTAGTCCACGCCATGTTGTTCGCTTTAGATTTCCGTATGCAGTTCGGAAGAGACGTATTCATCGATTTGTTAGGCTATAGAAAATACGGCCACAATGAAGGCGATGAACCTCGTTTTACCCAACCATTATTGTACAAATTAATCGCTCGTCACAAAAATCCGAGAGATATTTACGCTGAAAAATTAATCACAGCCGGTATCGTTGATGCTGCTTTTGTGACCAAAATAGAAAACGAATACAAAGCCAAACTCGACGAGAATCTTCAAGCTTCCCGCAAAAAAGATTTGACCATCATCAAGCCTTTCTTGCAAGACGCTTGGGAAGGTTTTGTACAGGTTTCCGATGACGAAATGCTGAAGAAAGTCGATACCAAGTTCGATAAAAAGAAATTAGACGCTATCTTGGAAACCATTTCCACGTTACCGTCTGACAAAAAATTCATCAGTAAGATTACCAAAATCGTAACCGACAGAAAAACCATGTACGACAACGATGCTATCGATTGGGGAACCGCCGAATCTTTGGCTTACGGATCATTGCTTACAGAAGGTTATGATATTCGTTTGTCCGGGCAAGATGTGGAAAGAGGAACATTCTCGCACCGTCATGCCGTGGTTAAAGTAGAAGACAGCGAGGAAGAAGTAATCTTATTAAACGCTTTAAAAGATAAAAAAGGGAAGTTCAACGTGTTCAACTCGTTCCTTTCGGAATATGGTGTTTTAGGATTTGACTATGGGTATGCCTTAGCCAATCCGAATGCCTTAACCATTTGGGAAGCACAGTTTGGAGATTTCTCTAACGGCGCCCAAATCATGATCGATCAATACATTTCCTGTGGCGAAGACAAATGGAACAACCAAAACGGTATCGTATTGTTATTGCCTCACGGATATGAAGGACAAGGTGCAGAGCACTCCTCAGCGCGTATGGAACGTTATTTACAGTTGTGTGCCAGACACAATATGTTCGTAGCCGATTGTACCACGCCGGCCAACTTCTTCCACTTGTTGCGTCGCCAAATGAAAACCAAATTCCGCAAACCGTTGGTTGTATTCTCGCCTAAGAGTTTGTTGCGTCACCCATTGTGTGTGTCCACTCGTGAAGAATTGTATAACGGTCAATTCCAAGAAGTGATTGATGATGCGTCAATCGACAAGAAAAAAGTAAAAACAGTAGTGTTCTGTACCGGAAAATTCTATTATGATATTTTAGCCGAAAGAGAAAACTTAGGCAGAAATGACGTAGCTTTGGTTCGCATTGAGCAATTGTTCCCGTTACCGACAGAGCAATTAAAAGAAGTGATTGCGAGTTACCCGAATGCCGAAGATTTCGTTTGGGCACAAGAAGAACCGAAAAACATGGGTGCTTACAGCTATATGTTGATGAATTTCGACTTGGTGCCATGGCGATTGGCTTCGTTAAAAGCCTATGCCGCTCCGGCCGCCGGTAGTCACACAAGAGACAGAAGAAGACATTCCGATGCGATTAGAATGGTATTCGACAAGAATTTATTTAGATAATTAGGAGCTTAATCCCGCTTTCCGCAGTATCTTTTTTGTCACCTCGAGCGCAGTCGAGAGGCAATGGATAAAAAAAGGATACTTGCTGCACACGAACGAAGTGACTGCCGAAGGAATCGGGGCTAGTAAATAAAGTAGAAAACAACACTATAAAATTATAAAAGATGATTTTAGAAATGAAAGTCCCTTCACCGGGAGAATCGATTAAAGAAGTAGAAATTGCCACTTGGTTAGTGCAGGATGGTGATTATGTAGAAAAAGACCAAGCCATCGCTGAGGTAGATTCAGATAAAGCGACTTTAGAGTTACCGGCAGAAGCCAGCGGAATTATCACGCTAAAAGCCTCTGAAGGTGACGCAGTAGCCGTTGGCGCAGTAGTTTGTTTAATCGATACCAGTGCTGCTAAACCTAGCGGTCCCGAAGCTTCGGGAGCTCCGGCAGCAGTCGAAGTTAAAGTTGAAGCACCAAAAGCAGAAGCGCCTAAAAAAGAAGAAGTAAAAGCAGCTCCTGCTCCGGCCACTACTTATGCGGCGCAAGCACCATCTCCTGCGGCTCGTAAAATATTAGAAGAAAAAAACATCCAACCATCCGATATAGTAGGCACCGGAAAAGGCGGTCGCATTACCAAAGAAGATGCGGTTAACGCTGTGCCATCAATGGGAACACCTACCGGTGGTAACCGCGGTACCGAAAGAACCAAATTGTCTATGTTGCGTCGTAAAGTAGCGGAAAGATTAGTTTCGGCTAAAAACGAAACCGCTATGTTAACTACGTTCAACGAGGTGGATATGACCAACATCTACGCATTGCGTGATCAATACAAAGAAGAGTTCAAAGCCAAACACGGTTTAGGATTAGGCTTTATGTCGTTCTTCACCAAAGCGGTAACACGTGCGTTACAATTATATCCGGATGTGAACTCAATGATTGACGGTCAAGAGAAAATCTCTTATGACTTCTGTGATATTTCAGTAGCCGTTTCCGGACCGAAAGGCTTGATGGTACCGGTAATGAGAAACGCCGAAACCTTATCATTCAGAGGTGTAGAAGCCGAAATCAAGCGCTTAGCCTTAAGAGCGCGTGACGGACAAATTACCGTTGACGAAATGACCGGCGGAACTTTCACTATATCAAATGGTGGAGTTTTCGGAAGTATGTTATCAACGCCAATTATCAATCCACCGCAATCGGGTATTTTAGGAATGCACAACGTAGTGGAAAGAGCTATCGTTAGAAACGGGCAAATCGTTATTGCTCCGGTAATGTACGTGGCGTTATCTTATGACCACAGAATCATTGACGGACGTGAGTCGGTTGGATTCTTGGTAGCGGTAAAAGAAGCGTTAGAAAATCCGGTAGAAATTTTGATGAATAACAACCCTAAGAAAGCTTTAGAGCTATAGGGTTTCTACCTGCCTCGGATGAGGCGCCTATATATATGTAAATCCCGTCTTGTTGTAAACGAGACGGGATTTTTTGGTTAAAGTTTGCTCCTTTTTTTTAAAATGAAAGAGAGCATAAAAGCGATTCTTACTTCTAATTCATAAAAAGCAACGGTTTATTATTTATTTTAGCGGTTTGAATTTTGTTGCATTTTTCGCTTTCCCCATGTATAGAATTATTTGTCATTGTCTCCTACTATTGTCTTTTTCCTCGGTATTGGCTCAGGGATTAAGCGAGTCTGAAATTAAAATCACCCGACGAATACAAGAAAATCTTATAGCAGCTCCCGAAAAAGCTCATGCTGAAGCGTTGGAAGTTAGCCATTCAAAAAATGAGTTGTTTCGTTTTTATGGTAACTATTATATCGCCAATTACTACTATAATAAATCCGATTATACCTCTTCTAGAAAACAGCTTCTTTCACTAATAAGCAATATTGAAAAAAGTAACATTCCCAAATCAAGCAAAGTGTATCAAGATTTGATAGGTATGTGTGTCAACAAACTTTTTTACCTCTACAAGAATTTAGGAGAGTACGACTCGGCTTTGTTTTATTTGGATAAATATAAAAAACAGTTGCCCGAAAATCGGTTTAACGAGCAATACGGCTTGATAAAAGTAGCGATGGGCGATTATGTTAACGGAATCGCATTGTTGAAGAGAGAATTAAAGACATCGCCACACCTCAAATTGGGAGTAGGCGAAAAAAAAGCGATGAATAAAAAATTATTTGCAGATAAATACAACTTCATTGGGGAAGCATACCAACAGTACTTCATACAGACGAAGAAACCTATTTTATTGGATTCCGCAAATTACCACTTCACGATAGCAGCCAAAATGTTACTGCAAGAGCACTTTTATCCTGATTACACTAAAGCATTGTTGTATATGCGAGAGGCTAAAAGTGCAGCTTTAGCAGGAGATTACCATCAATCATTGGCATTGTACCGAAAAGGGAAAAAGTTTCAGGTTATTCAAGAACATGTCAGGACTGTACAGATGTTTGATTTAGGGATGGCCGATTGTTTTTATCATGTAAAGCAAATTGATTCCGCGTTTTACTACGGGGAAAGATTCATAAAAAGTTATGAGCAGACTAAGGTGTCTAATGAAAATTTATTGATGGCGTATAACATCATGACGCAATGTTATAATGAAAAAAAGGACACTAAAAATGCCTATCGTTATGCCCAAAAAAGCTTAGCCTTAATTCAATCTGTTGAAGGCATTAAAAGTAAATCTTTGAATTTTTTGCACAACTATGATTTAGCGGTCATCAAAGCGGAATCTAATCAAATAATAGCCTCTAAGAATTATTTTAAATTTTCGCTTTTCAGTATACTGGTCGTATTAGGAATCGTTATTTTCAGTTTTTATTACTACTACAAGAATCAGAAAGAAAAGCACAATCAATTTTTAAAAATCATTCAAAATCTGAAAGAGTCTAAACAGACCGAGAATGCCCAAGCGGAGCTCAAAATTGCAATTACTGATGCGCAACCTAAGGCACTTCTAGACGAGGAACTCGTCGAAAAATTAGCCTCTGGACTCAAAAAACTGGAACAGAAAGAAGCTTATTTGGATCCAAATTTTAAGTTAGCTTTTGTAGCCAAAAAATTAAATACAAACACGGCCTATTTGTCACAATATTTCAATCAGGTCATGCAAAAATCTTTTTCGGAATACACCCAAGAATTACGCATTCATTATGTGCTTCAAAAGTTAGTTGACGCTCCTTATTTTCGCAAATATACTTTGCAAGCCATAGCCGAAGAAGTAGGATATAAAGATGCTAACACCTTGGTTCGTGTTTTTAAAAAGCAAACCGGACTTTCTCCTAATTACTATATTGAAAAGCTGGAAAACAAAAATTAAGTACTTTAAAATCAATTAAATAACTCTAATTTATCAGTTGATTATTTATAAATAGTCCAATACATTAATTGTTCCGATAGTACACTTCTAATAGTTTTGAGCAAAATAAAGTCAGAGTGACAGAAGACAATAGTAGATAAATGTGAAAAGTCTAGTAGCTGAATTGTGCCCATAATTCCAAAAACTTTCTCACTTATTCTTGTACCATTCTTCTCAACCAATTGATTTTATTTTTCAAATAACCATTCTTATCTGGAAGAAATTTACGTCTAAACTATTAATGAATTAAAATGAAAAAAAGAGCCATTCTTTTGGGATTAGTATTGTGTTCTGTTGTCACAACTAATGCGCAATTATTAAACAAATTAAACAAAGCAAAAAACACAGCCAATCAAGCATCAGAAGTGGTTGAGACTGTAGAGAAAGGAAAAGAAGCAGTCAAAAAAGGCGATAAAAGCAAAAAAGGCGGCGGTGGCGGTTTCTCGGCTGGGTTAAAGTTAGATTGGACACAGTTCAAACAAACACCGGCAATAACTATGAGCTCACTCCTTTACGGAACCACGGCTGGTACAATTAACAGTTATACTGCGACTTTCATTCCTAATAAAACAGTAAGCGGAAAAACGGTTAATGCTTTTTCGGATCAATCGGAGTATTTGAGAATCAAAGTGTTCAAAAACAACCAATACATGAACTATTTTGAGTATTCCGGTGACCAAGTTTTTGACGATGGAAAGAAAACAAAATTCAATGAGCCAAGCAGCCGCTACCAACGTGATGGCGAATGGGTAGGACATTCTGAATCATTTATTACAGACTGGGGACCGGGCAATTACCGATTGGATTTTTATGCCGGTGATAAAATGTTTTATTCCTTTGACTTTGAATTGGTAAAATTAACCAATAATGATGCTTATGCGGCGATGAATGAAATGTATGTGGTTCGTGGACCATGGAATAACTTCGCTTATTTGAATCATGCCGATACCGGAAATCTTCTTTTTGGTTTTTACCTAACTCACGAAGAATTTATGCCGAATCCATCGAACAGTAGAAAAACAAACAAAAGCGTAAAATGGTCTGTAAACATGTTTAAAGACAACAAGTTGTATGCACAACATTACGGGAACGGTCCAAACACGGCTCAAGTAGAACAAGCCAAATGGAACGAGAATCAGTGTGCGTTCAAATTGGTTGGCAAACCGGGCGAAATTAAATTTGCTGACTTAACCGATGGTAGTTACAGAATCGAACTAACTGTAGAAGGAGAAGCCAAACCAAGAATTTACAAGTTCACGGTTAAAGACAAAAAAATAGTGTTGATTCCGGAACAAGACCGATCAAAAAATACAGATCCAACCCGACTTATAGAAGGATGGAACGACTATTTTTGGTTGAAATTGGAAAAATAATACCAATCTGGAAAACCATTTTTTGTTGGCAAATATCATGCTGACTATCCAAAAAAGTCCCTTAAGTAATTTTTGACAGGAATAGAGACACTATACTTCCAGCCATATTTTGTCTGGTTAGAGGTTAAACTCTATTGTTCGCCTAGATTGCTTAAGGGACTATTCAATTAAAACTTAATTAAAACTACATGAAAAAACTTTACTTGCTCGGATTGATATTGTTCAGCTTTATTTCTTTCGGACAAAATTACAATTACACTATTTATAACACCTCTAATTCCGGAATTGGAAGTGATTACGTTGGAGATATAAAAACAGATGCCAACGGGTTACTGTGGATTTCCTCCTTTAGCGGTGTTTCAACTTTTAACGGTACTACTTTTACCAAATACAATACAGGAAACTCGGGTATTGCCTCTAATGCTATCCTCGAAATCGAAATTGATGGTTTGGGAAGAAAATGGATGGCTTCTCAAAACAATGGAATCATCTTATTAAACGGAACCACTTGGACCAATTATACCAGCTCCAATTCGGGACTTCCTAACAACGCGATTGTTTGTATCGACGTAGATAGCAATAACAATCTTTGGGTAGTAACAACTTCCGGTCTTACCAGATTTAATGGTACTACTTGGACGACTTATAATGCATTGACTAATATTAACTCCATCGAGATTGATTATGCTAATGGCATTTGGGTAACCAACAACGGCAATTTGTACAAATTCAACGGCACCGATTACAATTTCATTGCCCAAGGCACAGATAAATTATTAAAAGCCTATGGTGATCTGATTTACGTTGCTGGCTTTGATAGTTTCTTGACCTATACTATTGAAGGAACTTTTTTTAGCAACTACTACCAGAGTAATTCGTGTTTGGCAGGCTATCAATTGAATGCCTTAGATGTAGATAGTAACAATAAGGTATGGATTGCCTTTAACGGAGATGGTGTGCAAAATTTCACCAACTGTGTTACCTATAACACTTCAAATTCAGGGTTGCCTGATAATTATTTTAGTGCACTCAGAACCCAATCTTCCGGGGTTATTTGGGCAGGAACTTTGCAATTAGGTTTGGTGAAAATGACACCAAGCGCTACCACTTGTAATCCTCCAACGAATTTAGCAGTGTCCAACATAACGTCTACTACTTGTCAATTAACTTGGACAGCTCCGGCATCAGTCCCTGGTTCAGGATACGAAATTTATATTGCACCAACTACTGTTGCCCCGACGACAAACACAACACCAACCTTAACAAGTACTGCTTCTAGTGTGAGTGTTACTAACGGATTAACCGCAGGAACAACTTATTATTACTGGGTTCGTTCCAATTGTGGTTCAGAAAAGAGCACATGGACCTCAGGAGGAAGTTTTACTACTGCTGCTTTAACCGGATGTACTACGGCTACTTACGGGCAATGGCCGGCGGCAACTTATACCCCGTCATGTTCAGGAAGCGCAGAGCAAATCGTAATCAATGCTTACGCCGGTGAATATTCAAAAGTAAATATATTGTCAAATACACAGTATACTTTTTCAAGTTCAGTCGCTACCGATTTTGTCACCATTACCAATGAAGCCGGCAATACTGTTTTAGTAAGCGGATTATCCCCGCTAAGTTGGGCATCTGCTGCAAATACCGGAGTAGTGCGTTATTATTTTCATACCGATGCTAATTGTGGCGCTCAAAATACCAACAGAATCAGGTATATTCAATGCGGAACTCCTGTAAGTTGCGGATTACCATCCGGCTTAACGGTTTCTAATATTACTTCAAATTCATGCCGATTGTTTTGGGTTGCCCCAACACCTGTGGCCAATTCATACGATATTTATTTGAGCACCAATAGTACTGCTCCATTAACTTCCACAAATGCTACCCAAACCAGCGTGGCTAATCTTGTGGGCGCTTTAAACGGACTAACTGCTGCCACTACCTATTATTACTGGATACGTTCTAATTGTAATGGAAACAAAAGTGCTTGGGTGTCAGGAGGAAGTTTTACAACGATTGCAGCATTAACATGTAATGGTGCCATTTATGGATTGTATCCTGACACTACTTTTACCCCTTCATGTACAGGAAATGCAGAACAAATTGTTGCAGACGCATGGGCTGGAGAATATACTAATGTTAATGTACTTTCAAATAGGCAGTATACTTTTACCAGTTCTATTGCAACCGATTTTATAACCATTACCAATGCCACAGGAACTTCGGTCTTAGCAAGTGGACTAACTCCTTTAGTTTGGAATTCAAATACTACCTCTGGCGTTATTAGATATCATTTCAGTACCAATGCCAATTGCGGTACTCAAAATACATCCAGAATTCGTTCAATAACTTGTGCTAATACGTCGTCTTGTAATCCTCCGTCTAATTTCTCGACTACCAATATTACCTCGACTACAGCTACTTTGAATTGGACTGCTGCGACACCTGCTCCGAATACTTACCTGTATTTGTATAATACCACACCTACTATTGGTGGAATTGACGGAAGTACAGTTGCTACTTCAGCAAATTTAACCGGATTATTGCCGAATACAGATTACCATTGGTGGGTTGCCTCAGTTTGTGGTAACACTCAAACGGAATGGGTTTACGGAGGGTTTTTTGTAACGACTGCTGAAACTTGTTTTTCCAAACTTAGCTGTGCTGCTTTGGGCGCTACTGCCATCAAATCGGATGGCTCATTATGGGCTTGGGGTTCTAGTGTAAACGGTTCAATTGGAGATGGAACCAACACCAGCCGAAATTACCCGGTACAAATTGGAAATGAAAATACTTGGCAAAGTGTTTCTGAAACTGCTTTTACCGGTATGGCTATTAAAAATGATGGTTCCCTATGGGGCTGGGGACAAAATATTGGAAACCTCAACTCTACGTCGGGAAGTGCTGTGTTGGCACCTATTCGAGTAGGAACTGACAATAATTGGCAAGCCGTTTCGGCAGGTACTGGCCATACTGCGGCTATAAAAACCAATGGAACGCTTTGGACTTGGGGTTCAAATGGCTATGGACAACTCGGATTATCCACGAGTTTGAATTATTTTGAACCAACACAATTAGGAACCGATACTTGGGCGCATGTTTCTGCTGGATATGATTATACTTTAGCGGTTAAATCAAACGGTACGCTTTGGGCTTGGGGTTACAACAACAAAGGTCAGTTAGGTAACGGAAATTTGAGTAACAGCAATGCGCCGGTACAAATTGGCACTGCAACCAATTGGTCAAAAGTATATGCAGGAAATGGTAGTTCATATGCCCTAAAAACAGATGGTACAATTTGGGCTTGGGGTGATAACCAGTATAGCCAGTTAGGTGACGGAACGGCCACCGATAGAACGACACCTGTACAAATAGGGACAGCAAACGACTGGCAACACATTGGCGTAGGGGGTGCTCATGCCGTGGGTAAAAAGAATAACGGTACTATTTGGGCTTGGGGAATTAATAGTTACTCTCAATTGGGGAATGGCACTACAGTAAGTAGTAGTGTTCCGGTACAAATAGGGACAGCTACAAATTGGTTAACTATTGACGCGGGTGTTTCAACAACATCTGCCATCAAGACTGATGGTACGATGTATGTTTGGGGACGCAATAATTTAGGCCAATTGGGTGATGGAACCAATACACTACGCAGTGTGCCAACAGCCATCAGTTGTCCGACATCTAATCTGGGAATTGACGATACTGTAGTTTTAGAAAATGAAATAAAAGTGTACCCTAACCCAATGAATGAGGTGTTAACTGTTTCAGGTGATCATGAAATTGTATCTCTGGCTGTTTATAATTTACTTGGTCAAGAAGTAATTGTAAAATCGGTTAACGCTCATGAAACGGTTCTTGATGTTTCAAAACTGCCAACCGGAACTTACTTGGTTAAAATAAACGCAGCTAATACTGTAAATACCATAAAAGTGTTTAAACAGTAATACTTTAAAATTCTAAATTTACCAATCCCAAATTCCAAAAGAGTTTGGGATTTTTTTGTTTATTTGTGTTGCATTAGAAATTATTAGGAAGTTGTCCCGCACCTTTTGGTAAAGCCCAAAATCAACTATGAAGAAAAACAAGAAGCAAGCCGCAATAGGATTTATTTTTATCACAATGCTGATTGATATCACCGGCTGGGGAATAATCATCCCGGTGATTCCAAAGTTGATAGCCGAATTGATTCACGGTGATATTAGTGAAGCAGCCAAATACGGCGGATGGTTAACCTTTGCCTATGCGATAACACAATTTGTTTGCGCTCCTTTAATAGGCAATTTGAGCGACAAATACGGACGCCGCCCTATTATCCTGATTTCGCTCTTTGCCTTTGCACTGGATTATTTACTCTTGGCTTTTTCTCCAACCATTGTTTGGCTCTTTGTAGGCCGCATCATAGCCGGTTTAACCGGAGCCAGTATTACCACAGCATCCGCTTATATAGCCGATGTCAGTACGCCGGAAAACAGAGCCAAAAACTTCGGAATGATAGGCGCAGCCTTTGGATTGGGCTTTATCATTGGTCCGGTGCTTGGCGGTTTGTTAGGGCAATACGGTTCCCGAGTGCCGTTTTATGCCGCAGCCGTTTTGTGTTTGCTGAACTTTTTATATGGCTATTTCATCTTGCCTGAATCGTTGTCTAAAGAAAACCGTCGTGCCTTTGAATGGAAAAGAGCCAATCCGATTGGCGCCTTGCTGAATTTGAAAAAATACCCTTCCTTAATCGGACTCATATTAGCCATTTTCTTGTTGTACGTCGGTTCACACGCAGTTCACAGCAATTGGAGTTTCTTTACCATGTATCGCTTTGGTTGGGATGAAAAAATGGTTGGAATTTCGCTAGGTGTAGTCGGCCTTCTTGTCGGTCTCGTACAAGGTGGTTTGGTGCGTTTTACGAGTCCGCGTTTGGGGAACCAGAAAAGTATTTACCTAGGCTTGTCGTTATATACTATCGGAATGTTGTTGTTTGCTTTTGCCACACAAAGCTGGATGATGTTTGCCTTTTTAGTCCCGTATTGTTTGGGCGGTATTGCCGGTCCGGCTTTGCAATCGGAAGTTTCCGGAAAAGTACCGGCTAATGAACAAGGTGAAATTCAAGGGACATTGGCGAGTTTGATGAGTGCCTCAGCCATTATCGGTCCGCCTATGATGACGAACACTTTTTACTTTTTCACCCACGATGAAGCACCGTTTCAATTACCCGGAGCACCTTTTATTTTGGGAAGTTTCTTGATGTTAGTCAGTACGATTTTGGCGTATTATTCGATGAAGAAACATTTTACTTCAGGTACAGGCAGTGATTATAGTAATCAATAATCGCTTTCCCTTCCAATAAAACATCAGCACCGATAATGCCGTGAACCGGTTTGGCTTTGTATTGTTGTAAAGCCTGATTCACATGTGTCATATCGAAAATGATTAAGTGAAAACCATCCGTTTTCCATCGCCCTATTTTTAAATCATTGTTTTTCGCCAATTGCGTAAACATCCCTGTAGCTCCTGCGCCGGCTGCTTTGGTTTTCGATTTTCCGGCGGTAAGGTTAAAAAAGTCTACATTGTCAAAACCGACACAACTGTTGGAAGCACCGGTATCTAAAATAAAATTGCCGGTCACGCCGTTAAGACTCGCTTTAACGAGCAAATGTTGCGTTTTTGAAACTTTAAAATGGATCTTTTTGTACTTTTCTTTCTTCAGCACTTCCTGCAAGTCTTTCATAGCTTTGAATTGGTTTCCAAAAGTAATCTAAATTCCATTATGCTGGAAAATTCTCTGTAAACTTAGTACCTTAGCACCTCAGAATCTTAGCGCCTTTAATTCCAATGATTTTTACCGATACCCACACGCATTTGTATTCCGAAGAGTTTGAAAACGATCGAACCGAAATGATCCAAAGAGCTATCGATGCAGGAGTTTCTCGTTTTTTTATTCCTTCGATTGATTCGACCTATACCCAAAAAATGTACGAGTTGGAAGCGCAGTTTCCACAAAACATTTATTTAATGATGGGATTGCATCCGTGTTATGTGAAACCGGATACTTATTTAGCAGAATTAGCACACGTTGAAACCGAATTGGCCAAAAGGAAATTTCAAGCCATAGGCGAAATCGGAATCGATTTGTATTGGGATAAAACCACTTTAGCCATTCAGCAGGAAGCCTTTCGCCGACAAATTCAATGGGCTAAAAAGTATCAATTAGGTATCAATATCCATTGCCGAGACGCTTTTGACGAAGTTTTTGAATTACTGGAAAGTGAGCAGTCAGAAGATTTGTTTGGTATCTTTCATTGTTTTACCGGCGATTTTGAACAAGCCCAACGTGCCATCAACTTGAACATGAAGTTAGGGATTGGCGGTGTGGCCACGTTTAAAAACGGGAAGATAGATCAGTTTTTAAAAGAAATCGATTTGCAACATATTGTATTGGAAACCGATTCGCCGTATTTAGCACCGGTACCGTATCGCGGCAAGCGAAACGAAAGTAGTTATACTTTGCTGGTAGCCGAAAAGTTAGCCCAAATTTACGAGCTTCCGGTAGCCGAAATTGCACGAATTACCACAGAAAATTCCAAAGCCGTTTTCGGGATTTAATCATTTTATAACGGGCATTTGAGATTTTTTTTGTTCATTTGTTCTACAAACAAGCCAATACGAACATGTCAAAGTTTGATGCTATCCGACCTTATTATGATGCCGAGGTAAACCAAGCCATTTTATCAGCGATAAATCATCCGATGATGAAGGCGTTGATGAATTTTGCCTACGAAAATGAAGACGATTCGGTTTGGAAAGAACAGTTGAAGCGCACGCATTCTATCCGCGATTTCCAAATCAATTTTGCCTACAAGGCGGTTAAGAAAGTTTTAGAGAAAAGCTCAGACGGACTTTCTACTTCGGGTTTTGAAAAATTAGAACCCAATACCTCGTATTTGTTTATTTCCAACCACCGCGATATTATTTTAGACACGTCATTGTTGAACGTATGCCTACACGAACACGGGTTGGTCATGACGGCCTCAGCCATTGGCGACAATTTGGTCAAAAAGGATTTTTTAAAAACCTTATCTAAGCTCAATCGTAATTTTTTAGTACAACGTGGTTTGCCACCGAGAGAATTATTGGAAAGTTCCAAATTGATGTCGGAGTACATCGGTCAGTTGCTACTGCGCGAAAACCGTTCGGTGTGGATTGCCCAACGGGAAGGCCGAACCAAAGATGGGAACGATGCGACGCATAGCGGTGTTTTAAAAATGTTGGCCATGGCTTCCGGTGAGGCGACTATGCTGGATTATTTTAAAAAACTAAAAATTGTACCGGTTTCTATTTCCTACGAATACGACCCAACAGATGCCTTAAAGATGCCGCAACTTATGGCCGAAGCCAATGCGGAAAAATACATCAAAGACAAGAACGAAGATTTTATTACCCTCTTAAGTGGGATTATCGGACAAAAAAAACGCATTCATATTCACGTTGGCGAAGTTTTAACGAATGAAATCGATAAAATTGCATGTGAGTTCGACAATACTAATAAGCAAATTCAGGCGCTGGCTCAAGTTATAGATGATGCTATTTTGCAGACTTACAAGCTTTGGCCTACCAATTACATCGCTTACGATTTGCTTTTTAAAACGGATCAATTCAAAGCATTTTACACAGAAAACGAAAAATCCCTTTTTGAAAGACGTTTAGAAATGCGCATTGATGAAACCAATCCGCAAATGGTAGAAGGTTTTTTAGCTATGTATGCCAATCCGGTAGTCAATAAAATGAAGTATGAAAACGCAGGCTAAACCCAATATTTTACTCATCTACACCGGTGGTACTATCGGAATGATGAAAGATTTTGAAACGGGTGCGCTCAAGGCTTTCAACTTCAAGAAATTGCTGCAAAAAATCCCCGAACTCAAGCAACTGGATTGTGAAATAGAAACCATTTCCTTTGCCAAACCTATTGATTCGTCTAATATGAGTCCGGACAAATGGGTTCAAATTGCGACTATTATTGAAGAGAAATACAACGATTTTGACGGCTTTGTTATTTTACACGGTTCCGATACGATGTCGTATTCCGCTTCTGCCATGAGTTTTATGCTCGAAAATTTGGCCAAGCCGGTGGTTTTTACCGGTTCTCAATTGCCTATAGGCGATTTGCGCACGGATGCCAAAGAAAACCTGATTACGGCCATTCAAATAGCGTCGTTACGACACAAAGGCAAGCCGGTGATTCAGGAAGTTTGTTTGTATTTTGAATATAAATTGTACCGCGGCAACCGAACTACTAAAATAAGTGCTGAACATTTTAATGCTTTTACTTCGCCTAATTATCCGCCATTGGCCGAGTCCGGTGTGCATTTGAATGTCAATCCGAATGTGATTTTAGCCAAACAATCCAATAAAAAGTTAGTAGTTCATAAAACATTAAATGATGATGTGGTCATTATCAAAATGTTTCCCGGGATTAACGAAAATGTTTTGTCGGCGATTATGGCGACGCCTAACTTAAAAGGGATCGTTTTAGAAACCTATGGTTCCGGCAATGCACCTACTGAAGATTGGTTTATTCAAATTTTGAAGAAAGCTATCAAGCAAGGATTGCAAGTCGTTAACGTTACCCAATGTTCAGGTGGTAGTGTTAATATGGGTCAATACGAAACCAGTACACAACTGAAAAATATCGGCATTATTTCGGGGAAGGACATTACAACGGAAGGCGCAATAACTAAGTTGATGTATCTTTTAGGACAAAATGTTTCACCCACTGTTTTCAAGACCATATTTGAAACGGCTTTGCGTGGAGAAATGCAATAAGAATTTTGCAACACGCTTTTATAAATCATTTTTTTTGTTGTTCTTTGCACCACAAAATTAGAGAGGTGTCCGAGTGGTTGAAGGAGCAAGCCTGGAAAGTTTGTATGTGGGTAACTGCATCGAGGGTTCGAATCCCTTCCTCTCTGCGATGAAAACCGAAGCGAAAGCTTCGGTTTTCTTATTACAGAAAAAAATGGAAAGTTCACTTTCTAGTTTTTTTCTGTAATAAGAAAACAGCCATTGCAAATGGCTTAGTTTTCAACGACAGTTTCCCCATTGCGGATCACCGGAGGTAATCCCGTTCACTTTCTAATTTTTTTTCTGTAAAAAGAAAACAGCCATTGCAAATGGCTTGGTTTTCAACGACAGTTTCCCCGTTTTGGATCACCGCAGGTAATCCCAATCACTTTCTAATTTTTTTCTGTAAAAAGAAAACAGCCATTGCAAATGGCTTGGTTTTCAACGACAGTTTCCTCATTGCGGATCACCGGAGGTAATCCCGAAAATATTCCATATATCTAAAATACTATTGTGATTAGTGAAATTACAGCGATTGTTTATTCCGTTGAAATGCCGTACATTCGCTAAACTTTAGTTCAAGTTATGAGAATCAAAATCCTTTTATTATTCTTGTTTTCCGCAGCAAGTGCCTTGGCTCAGAATGTGGAAACCGATTTTGATGCGCCTGATTCGCTCTTCCGTGAAGACCAATTTTACTTTAACATTACCTACAATACGCTACAAAAAGTTCCCGATGGTTTACAACAGACTAAATTTTCACCCGGATTTTCGGTTGGATTTTTACGCGACATGCCGATAAATGCTTCCAGAACCTTTGCTGTGGCAGCCGGTTTGGGCTATTCGTTGTCGGTTTATAATCAGAATTTAGGGATTTTTGAAAGTAATAATACCACTACATATGAGATTTTAAATGCTGAAGGCGTTTCTGTCTCTAAAGACAAACTTTCTTTACACTATGTTGATTTGCCGGTTGAATTTCGTTGGCGAAACGCAACGCCTGACAATCACCGATTTTGGCGTGTGCATTTGGGAGTTAAACTCAGCTATTTAGTTGCAAATCAATACAAGCTGGTTTCTACTGCCGGAAATTTGACCAACACTAATTTAAACGACTTGAGTAAGTTTAATTATGGACTTTACCTATCTACCGGATGGAATACATGGAATATTTACGCCTATTACGGATTTAATCCCATCTTTACTTCTGATGCCAAAATTGACGGGCAGACTATCGATATGAACACGGCCAAATTTGGCTTGATGTTTTACATCTTATAACCAATAATACAACAATCCGACTTGTGGTAAAACACCACACAAAAACCCAATCAGCAATTCTTTGTTGGTATGCGCTTTCATTACCAAACGGGAGGAAGCCACTAGACCGTTCAGCACTACCAAAAAAGCCACTAGGCTAACGGTATTCAATTCGTTTTTTAAACTCAATCCAATTGCAAAAACAGTCAATGCACTGATGCCAATCATGTGTATGCTCGCTTTTATTTTGGTGTATAACAATAAAAAGGCAACAGCTGCACTGATAATGCCGCCCATAAAGAAATAATGGAGAGAAGGGAATAAGTCCGCTGTAATGCTTTTTTGGATTAATACCGACAACAAGCAGATGTGCAGCACTAACGGAATCTTTCTATGAGACAAATCCGAGAGCATAATGCTATCGATTTTTCCAAAGGTTCGCAACAGGTAAAAAAAGGCGATAGGCAAAAAGAAAGTGATAATAATGACCTGTAAAAACAAAACCATGTATTGTCCGAAAGTCATGTAACGGGAGTCGAGCCAAACAAAAAAAAGGGTTCCCAACAGCGGAACAAAAATAGGGTGTAAGGCATACGAGAAAAACGGGAGAAATTTTTTCAATGTCATTTTGTTGTTTCACAAATATAGCCATTTCAAATTATTTATTTTGAAAGAAAATATTTATATTTGATATGATTGAAGCCAAAATAAAACTGGTTATGGAACACGAAATTACCGTCTCAGATGACAATATCGGAAGTAAAATATTTGTGATTCGACATCAGAAAGTGATGTTGGATAAGGATTTAGCAGCGCTTTATCAAGTCGACACCAAACAGCTAAAGCGTCAAGTCAGAAGAAATATCGAGCGTTTTCCGGAAGATTTTATGTTTGAGTTGACTCAAGGCGAATATGAAATTTTAAGGAGCCAATTTGGCACCTTAAAAAGAGGAGAACACTCCAAATACCTTCCCATGGCCTTTACCGAACAAGGTGTTGCCATGTTGTCGAGTGTGCTGAGCAGTCCGACTGCTATAAAAGTCAACATTCAAATCATTCGGGTTTTTGCCAAAATCAGAGCTTTATATGTCGATACTTTAGACTTAAAATTAGAAATAGAAGCCATCAAGAAAAAACTGTCTCATCAGAGTCAGAACATCGAGTTGGTTTTTAATTATTTAGAGGAGTTGATGGATAAGAAAGACGATAAAACTCCCAGAAAAACTATCGGGTTCAAAACCAAAGATGATTAAATTTTCTTGCGCATTCTGGCCACCGGAATGTCCAATAACTCACGGTATTTAGCAATCGTTCTTCGGGCAATAGGATAACCTTTTTCTTTTAAGATTTCAGCCAATTGATCGTCCGGTAGCGGTTTGGTTTTGTCTTCTTCCTCGATTACCGTTTTCAGAATTTTTTTGATTTCCAAAGTCGATACGTCTTCGCCTTGATCGTTTTTCATCGCTTCCGAGAAAAATTCTTTAATCAGTTTAGTGCCGTAAGGTGTATCCACATATTTGCTGTTGGCTACACGAGAAACCGTTGAGATATCCAATCCAACCAAATCAGCGATATCCTTTAAAATCATCGGTTTGAGTTTGGTTTCTTCACCATCCAAGAAATACTCACTTTGGAAATGCATGATGGCATTCATGGTTACATAAAGCGTTTCCTGGCGTTGTCTGATGGCGTCAATAAACCATTTGGCCGAGTCCAATTTTTGTTTGATGAACTGTACCGCATCTTTTTGTTGGTGCGATTTGTCGCGGGAATCTTTATACGTTTGCAACATTTCCTGATAATCTTTGGAAACGTGTAAGGTTGGCGCATTTCTGCCGTTAAGTGTTAACTCCAATTCACCATCTACAATTCTGATGGTAAAATCGGGTACAATTTGTTCGATAACTCGGCTACTGCTGTCAAACGAACCACCCGGTTTTGGATTTAGTTTTTCGATTTCCTCAATGGCTTTTTTTAGGCGATCTTGGGTAATCTCGTATTTCTGTAATAGTTTTTCGTAGTGTTTTTTAGTAAAAGCATCAAACTGATTTTCGATGATATTGATGGCCAAATCAACGGATTCAGTTGGCGTTTTGTGCTTCAACTGCAATAATAAACATTCTTGTAAGTCGCGCGCACCAACGCCGGCAGGTTCTAATTCGTGGACAATGTGTAAAATCTTTTCCACCGTTTTTTCATCGGTATAGATGCCTTGGGTGAAGGCCATATCATCTACCATATCCGAAATGCTTCTTCGCAAATAACCGTCATCGTCTATACTGCCCACCAAAAACTCGGCAATCTCACGTTGTTCATCGGTTAAAATAAAGGTATTCAATTGGTTGATCAAATCCTGATGAAAGCTAACCGGTGCGGCGAACGGCATTTCGCGGTCGTCATCGTCGTCGCTGTAGTTGTTGGCTTGTAGTTTGTATTCGGGCGTTTCGTCGTCACTTAAATACTCGTCGATGTTGATTTCATCGGTGTCGATGTTTTCGTTATCGTCGAACTCATCGTACTCGTCATTGTTGTCAAATTCGTCTTTCTCATACAATTCCTCTTCTTCTTTTCCGCTTTCCAGAGCCGGATTCTCTACCAATTCCTCTTTCAGCCTTTGTTCAAAAGCTTGCGTAGGCAACTGAATTAACTTCATCAGCTGGATTTGCTGAGGCGATAATTTCTGGGTGAGTTTAAGATTTAGAAATTGTTTGAGCATTTTTTGTTGTATGTTGTAAGTTGTAGGTTGTGAGTTGAAGTTAACATAGAACCTACAACTTACAACCCAAAACATTCTTTAAAATTCTGCATTTTGCGGTGTTCTCGGGAACGGAATTACGTCTCTGATGTTGGTCATTCCGGTTACGAAAAGTACCAAACGTTCAAAGCCTAATCCGAAGCCGGAGTGAACGGCAGAACCAAATCGACGGGTGTCTAAATACCACCATAATTCTTCTTCATCTATGCCGATGGCTTTCATTTTTTCTACCAAAACATCGTAACGCTCTTCTCTTTGAGAACCGCCTACGATTTCTCCGATACCCGGGAACAAGATGTCCATGGCACGAACGGTTTCTCTGCCCGGCTCGGTATTGTCGTTCAAACGCATGTAGAACGCTTTAATCTTGGCCGGATAATCAAACAAAATTACCGGACATTTGAAGTGTTTTTCAACTAGGAAACGTTCGTGTTCACTTTGTAAATCGGCGCCCCATTCTTCAATAAGGTATTGGAATTTTTTCTTTTTATTCGGCGTCGAATCTCTTAAAATATCGATAGCCTCAGTGTAAGAAACACGTTTGAAATCGTTGTTCAAAACGAAGTTCAATTTCTCTAACAAAGCCATTTCGCTGCGTTCCGCTTGTGGCTTTTGTTTTTCTTCGTCTAATAATCGGCCTTCCAAGAATTTCAAGTCATCGGCACATCTTTCTACCGCATAATTGATGACAAACTTGATGAAATCTTCTGCCAAATCCATGTTGTCTATCAAATCGTTGAACGCTACCTCCGGCTCAATCATCCAAAATTCAGCCAAGTGACGAGAAGTATTCGAGTTTTCCGCGCGGAACGTTGGACCGAAAGTATAAATTTGTCCCAAAGCCATAGCGAAGGTTTCGCCTTCTAACTGACCGGAAACGGTTAAATTGGTATGTTTTCCGAAGAAATCTTTTTTGTAATCGATGTTGCCTTCTTCGTTTTTAGGCAAATTATCCAAAGGCAAAGAAGTAACTTGGAACATTTCGCCTGCACCTTCTGCATCAGCTCCCGTGATAATTGGCGTGTTCACGTACACAAAACCTCTGTCTTGAAAATAGGTATGAACCGCATGGGCCAATACCGAACGCACTCTCATAATAGCTCCGAACGCATTGGTTCGCACACGCAAATGCGCATTTTCTCTTAAGAATTCCAATGAGTGTTTCTTAGGTTGCATTGGGAATTTCTCGGCATCGCAATCGCCTAAAATTTCCAATTGGGCAACTTGGATTTCATATTTTTGACCGGCACCTTGGCTTTCTACCAACTTTCCGGTTAAAGCTACAGCCGTTCCGGTGTTGATTCTTTTCAAAGTGGCTTCCGGTGTGTTTTCAAAATCAACTACACACTGTAAGTTATGAATGGTTGAACCATCGTTTAAAGCAATAAACTGATTGTTTCTAAAAGTTCTTACCCAACCTTTAACGGTTACCTCATAATTCGTTTTCTCGCTGCTCAGTAAGTCTTTTACTTTTGAATGTCTCATTAGAATATCAGATATTAAATTTTAAATAGTAGATTTTAGAATCTTAACGCAAATATAAATTATTTATTGTTTTTTTCTAGCGCATCAATTTCTTCGTCGGTATGTTCTAAGATGTCGATGGTTGGTTCCGGTAATTCTTGCTGGTTGGCCAAAGTTTTATTTAACGACAGTACTAACGATGGCAACAATACCAAGTTAGACAGCATTCCGAAAGAAAGCGTTAAAGCGACCAATCCGCCCAAAGCGACCGTTCCGCCAAAGCTCGATAACATGAATACCGAAAATCCGAAAAACAATACGATTGATGTGTAAAACATACTGATTCCGGCATCATCAAAGGTAGCAAAAACCGATTTTTTGATTTTCCAATCGTTGCGAGATAACTCCAATCGGTATTGGGCTAAGAACCGCAGCGTATCGTCGACCGACATTCCGAAAGCAATACCAAACACCAATAAGGTTGACGGTTTTAACGGAATATTTAAAAAGCCCATCAAACCGGCAGTCATTATTAAAGGTAGTAGGTTCGGAATAATCGAAACCAACACCATTTTGAAAGAACGGAACATAATGGCTACCAATGCTCCGGTAAGGAAAAAGGCGAATAACAAGGAAGACAATAAGTTGTCTAGCAAATATTGCGTTCCTTTTTGAAATACCGATGGTTTTCCGGTAATGATGACTTCGTATCTTGGTGACGGGAATAATTTGTCGACTTTATTGCGGATGTGTGCTTCGATGGCGTCCATTTTTTCACCGTTTTCGTCTTTGATAAAAGTGGTCATGCGCGCTACACTTCCATCCGAAGAGATATAACTTTTCAGCTGATTGTCTTTAGTGTTTTTAATGGAGTTCTTGATATAAGGCAATAAAAACATTTCTTCATTGGACGACGGCAACGTATAAAAATCGGGATTTCCGTTGTAATACGCTTGGTTGAAACTTTTGGCAATGTTTACAATCGACAAGGGTTTGGAAAGCTCCGGAATGTCGATGATGGTTTGCTCCAATTCTTCCATTCTGCGCAAGTTGCTGCCTTTCATGGCGCCGTTTTTTCGTTTGGTATCAATCATGATTTCCAAAGGCATCACACCATCAAATTCTTTTTCAAAGAAGCGTATGTCTTCAAAAAAAGCCGTTTTTTTAGGCATGTCTTCAATAATACTGCCCGAAATCCGAATTTTGTTGATACCTATCAAACCGAAAACCAATAAGCAAATTGCGGTGATGTAAACTCC
The DNA here is from genome assembly GCF_035671315.1 of Flavobacterium cheonhonense. Taxonomy (NCBI): domain Bacteria; kingdom Pseudomonadati; phylum Bacteroidota; class Flavobacteriia; order Flavobacteriales; family Flavobacteriaceae; genus Flavobacterium; species Flavobacterium cheonhonense. The sequence goes on along the minus strand of NZ_JAXAVY010000001.1, from coordinate 247,249 downwards.
CAATCGGTTGTATTTTACCGTGTTGACAATCCATTTCAAAAATGATGTCAACGATTCGCGTTCCAAATGACCTAAATGTCTTGGGATAGGCGATGGAATGTAGCTGAAAAATATCGGAATCAACAACAAACTCAAGAGATAAATCGCCAAAATATTGATGGTAGTCACTACACCGAATTCACGCAACAACACATTATTGGTAGCAATAAAAGTGGCAAAACCAACCGCTGTAGTGATGTTGGTCATCAAAGTCGCTGTACCGGTTTTGGTAATCACGCGTTGTAAGGATTTGGCTTTGTTGGAATGTTTGTGGTATTCCTGATGGTATTTGTTGATGAAGAAAATACAATTCGGTATTCCGATTACAATCACTAATGTTGGTACCAAAGCGGTCAAAACCGTAATCTCGTAACCCAATAATCCCATTAATCCGAACGACCACATTACGCCGATAATAACCACGATCATCGAGATTAGCGTAGCGCGGAATGAGCGGAAAAAGTAGAAGAAAATCAGTGAAGTAATCAACAAAGCCGCGCCGATGAACAAGCCAATTTCGTCAATGATGGTTTTGGCATTCAAAGTTCGAATGTAAGGCATACCGGAAGTATGGAGGTCAATTTGAGTTGTTTTCTCAAATTTTTCTATGGCCGGAATCAAGTCGTTTAACACGTATTCTTTTCGGGCTTTGGTGTTTACAATTTTCTTGTCGAGGTAAATGGCCGAACGAACCGCACCGGTTTTTTTGTTGAATAACAAGCCTTCGTAAAACGGCAAGCGGGTAAACAATTCGGTTTTGATGGCTTTCAGATACTTTTCATCTTGGACTTTATTCGAATCCACCAATGGTTTGAGTTCGAAAGTCTCCAGCGAATCATTCTTGATTAGTTTTTGCAAGTTGTCTACCGAAACCACCAAACTCACTTCTTTGTGTGATTTGATAGTCGTCATCAACTCGCTCCAAGCGGCGTAAACCTTTGGGGTGAATAACCGATTGTCTTTGGTGGCAATGACAATCAAATTGCCTTCTTCGCCAAATTGATCCAGGAATTTTTGATAGTCTACATTTACTTTATCATCGGCCGGAATCAAATTGGCTTCGGTTTGGGTAAAACGAATGTTTTTCCATTGTAGGGAAAGCAATATGGTAATCAGAATAATACTGCCCAAAATGACAATTCTGTTTCTCAGAATAATTCGGGCTACCAATTCCCAAAAACCAATACCTAACAACTTTTTCATAAAACCTAAAATGGGTTGCAAAGGTAATCAAAACCTCAAAAAATTAGGATGATACAGGGTAAAGTTTTCTTAATTTTTGCTTTAATTTTCAAGCTGATTTTAATTAATAGTTATCGATGTAAAAAAAGTGAAAAAAATACGTGGCTTTTTAGCATCTTTGTAAGCACAAGCACAACTTTTTTCGGATGAGAAATTTAAAAAATACGTTATTTTACCTAGTCATTACCGGTGGTTTTACGGCCTTGATGTATTGGATAATTGAGCAAGGCAAACTCTTGGAAGTTGGCCGAAAAATTGTTTCACCTACTTCTTCCGATAGCCAGTGGATTCAATTCTTGAGTTCGCTGTTTCATAACTTGCAGCATCCGTTGGCGTTATTGCTCGTACAAATCATTTCCATCGTCATAGTGGCGCGTATTTTTGGGTGGATATTCAGAAAAATTGGGCAACCGTCTGTCATTGGTGAAATTATAGCCGGAATTGTACTCGGACCGTCGTTATTCGGATTGTATTTTCCCGATTTAAAAGACGCCTTGTTTCCCGTGGCTTCCTTGGGCAATTTGCAAGTATTGAGTCAGGTTGGATTGATTTTGTTCATGTTTGTCATTGGAATGGAGCTCGACTTAAAAGTGCTCAAAAACAAAGCCAATGACGCTGTTGTCATCAGTCATGCCAGTATTGTTATTCCGTTTGCCTTAGGTATCGGATTGTCTTATTTTATCTATCAAAATCACGAATTTACGCCTGAAGGGGTCGAATTTTTATCATTTGCCTTATTCATGGGAATTGCCATGAGTATTACAGCTTTTCCGGTGTTGGCCCGAATTGTACAAGAACGAGGCATTCACAAAACCCGATTGGGAACCATTGTTATTACCTGCGCCGCCGCCGACGATATCACTGCTTGGTGTTTGTTGGCCGCCGTAATTGCTATTGTAAAAGCCGGCAGTTTTGTGAGTTCGCTGTACATAATAGGTTTGGCGGTTTTGTATGTGTTGATGATGCTTTTTGTGGTGAAACCGTTTTTAAAACGCGTCGGCGATTTGTATGCTAAGAAAGAAAATATTAAAAAATCGGTAGTAGCTATCTTTTTCCTGACCTTGATGGTTTCCGCTTATTTGACTGAAGTGATAGGCATTCACGCGCTTTTCGGAGCCTTCATGGCCGGTGCTATTATGCCCGATATTGCCAAATTCAGGAATGTTTTTATAGAAAAAGTAGAAGATGTTTCTGTGATTTTGTTATTGCCGTTGTTTTTCGTTTTCACCGGTTTACGTACCGAAATCGGATTAATCAACGAACCGTATTTGTGGAAAATTACCGGCTATATCATTTTGGTGGCTGTAGTAGGGAAGTTTTTCGGTAGTGCTTTGGCTGCGCGTTTTGTCGGACAGAACTGGAGAGAGAGCTGGACCATCGGCGCTTTGATGAATACCCGTGGATTGATGGAGTTGGTCGTATTGAACATCGGTTATGAACTCGGCGTTTTATCGCCAAAAGTGTTTACCATGATGGTGATTATGGCTTTGGTAACCACCTTTATGACCGGTCCGGCGCTCGACATCATCAACTTTATTTTTAAAACCAAAGATGTCATTATTCCTTCGGAAGTCAAAAAGAATTCAAAGTTCAAAATCTTGATCTCTTTTGGGAATAACGAAAAGGGCAAATCACTTTTGCGCTTGGCCAACAGCTTGGTAAAAGGACAGCCCGAAGCCGCCAACGTGACCGCAATGCATTTAACCATGAGCGACGAAATGCATGCCTTTAACATAGAAGAATACGAAAAGGAAACCTTTGACCCAATTGTAAAAGAGTCGAAAAAACTCAACCAAGAGATTACTACCATTTTCAAAGCCACCGGAGATATTGAAACCGATATAGCCGATGTGGCTTTTGAAGGCAAATACGATTTGGTTTTGGTAGGTTTGGGAAAATCTATTTTTGAAGGTACGATTTTAGGGAAAGTGTTGGGCTTTACGTCGCGTATCATCAATCCGGATCGTTTGTTGGACAAATTCAAAGGAAAAGAAGGTTTGTTCGAAAATTCGCCTTTCGATGACCGAACGCGACTAATCATCTCCAAAACCAAAACACCGTTAGGAATTTTAATTGACAAAGATTTAAAGCAAGTCGATAAAGTTTTCTTGGGTATTTATAGCGTTGGCGATGTGTTTCTGATTGATTACGCCCAACGATTGATGCAAAACAATAACGCACAAGTGACGATTTTAGATAATAACGACCACACCAAAAACAACTTTTTGATTCAAAATTCATTAGAGGCTTTGGAGCAAAAACACGGTGATAAGTTTGATGTTTTCCAACCCAACCAAATTACCAAACCGTTTCTATTAGAGCAAGATTTGGTGATTTTCAGTTTGGAGACGTGGAAGCATTTGGTGGATGAAGAAGTGTCGTGGTTGCAGGATATTCCTTCGGTGTTGATTGTAAAACCTTAACGAAACCCATTCGGAAATTATAAAGGCTGATAATCCTTGGTTTGTTGTCTTTTTTATAATCCCAAATCAAGTACAAAACTCAACTTAATGGCAATGTTGTCTTCCAAACGCGCCAATTGATTCGGGCCGTAACGGTAAAATCCGGTCAAACCGAAACCTTTGTAAATTTGGTTCAACTCGATGCCCGATTCAAAGAAACCACGGTCTAAAGTCTTGAATTCAATGCCGATATGGTCTTCCGGTTTTTTAAGATTGCCCCAGGCCATACGTGTAACCAACACCAAAGACGGTTTTACTTTTTTGAACAATTCCACGCGTTTGAAGCCGTGTTTGAACTGCAGCATCACAAATTCGGTCGAGAAAAATTCATTGAAATACATCGTTTCAAAGCTGTTTTTACCGGCTATGGTAACTCGTTGCAGCAAATTGTCTTTGGTTAAATTGTTGGGAGAAGTATTGTACAAATGCGTCAACGGTAAGTCGCCGAAAACATAACCGCCTTGGAGCAATACTGCCGATTTTTGGCCGTTGAGGTATTTTTTTTCGTATTCGATGCGCGCATCAATTTTGCTAAACTCGAAGTCGTTATTGAAAAAATTCGACAGTGATTTGGTCAACTGAAAAGTGAATTTCGGATACCGTTTTTCGTATTCAATTTTGCCGTTAGGCGTTTGCATGTAGGCGCTGTTCGGATTCCACTGAATCGAAACCATAGCAGAGGTCATGGCGAAGTTGCGAAACAATTGGTCTTTGTACACAAAGGTATAATCGAATAAAGGCGTGATGTCGCTGTGTGCAATTTGCCAAATACTTTCCGTTTTTGGGATGATTTTGGTTTCTATAAACGCCCGCCAGGTTTGATGGTTGTAAAAGGTGCTGATGTTAATCGGTCGCGGATCATACAACTTGAAAACCCTTTTGTCAATAGCAAAATTGGTACTCGCAATCTCCCGAACATCATCGGTAAAAGAGCCGCCAATCCAGGTGTTTGAGAAGTTGCCTACGCGGATAGCACTGCCTATATGGTATTTGTTTTTTTCGTCTTTCAAACCGTATGCGGCATAGCCTTCTAAACGGAATATTTTGGAAAATTGTTCGTTGGTTACACCGCCCAATCCCAAACGAAATCCCTCGTAATTGTTGTAGCTCAACAAGTAGCGTAAATCAAAATCTATTGGTCCGAAAGGCAAATAACCGTTGATGATTTTTCGTCCGAATTTGATTTTTTTCTCAATTTTTTCCTTCGTTACTACACTGTCTAAAACGACATAGGTTCTTTCGCTTCTGGTGTCTAAACTGTCGCTTCTGTTTTCTTGCCAAAAAGTTTCGTCTCTTTGATTAGCATTGGCTTTAACATCGATGGCAATGGCTGTTTTTTTGATTTTCAATTTCGGATTCACTTGCAAATCGTAGACTTGCATTTCGGAGGCGAGATAGGTAAAATCGGAAGCGTCTTTACGAATTTGATTGTCATCGTCTTCGGCAGCAAACTCAATGCGACCACCCAAAACCGCGGTTGGTTCTTTGCTTTTACCTTTGATGATTTTGAAGTTTTTGCGTGTAGGAAACCAAACTTTTTCTTCACTCAAATACCTAAATTCGTGTGTTCCGGTAATGTTTAAAACGCTTCGAATGCGCATTATTGCTTTGGCTACGGCAAAATTTTCTATATCGATGTACAGCAAACCTTCCAATCCTTTGCGGCTGATTTTATTCTTAAAATACACCACAACCACGTTGCGATTGGCAATGGTAGTAGTATCTAATATTTTGTATCGATATTCTTTAAGGGCTTTATCAGCAATCGGGCTTTTGTATTTGGTTTCGAACAGTTCGTATTTATCGTCGTACACCGAAGACGATTGCAAACTAAAACCCAACAATTCATAAATTGGCTCTTTAAAACCGGCCATTTTGGTGCCGAGTATGGTTTCTTTCAATAGCGGTTTTTCGAATTGAAACTGAGAGACTTTTTCGGTTAAAAACAAATGCTGTTTGGTGATGAGTTTTTTGAATTTGTAGTCGGAGGAATCTATTTTGGCGATTTTGTCTTTGGTTGTAAAATCGGCAAAAACAGTATCTATTTTACCCGAAATAGAATCAGGATTAGCGGTTACTAAGAGTTTGTTATAGGTTTTGTACTGAAAAGCAGTTAGTTTTTTGAGCGGATTGTTGTTGTTTTTATGGGTAATGACTTTTCGAATAAGATCGTTAGCCGGATTTTCAGTGCTTAGGACTACTTCTTGTAATGCATCGGTTTGCGGTGAAAGCAAGATGGTGAAGTAAGGTTTCTTTTCGAATAAGGAAATGGTTTGCGATTGATAACCAACATAAGAAATTTTTAAAATCTCGGGTGGTGTAAGCAAAGTGAAACTGAATTTACCATCGACATCGGCTATGGAAACGGTTCCGTTTTCGGTGGCAATGGTGGCAAAAGGCAGTGCTTTTTTGGTTTGTGAATCTTTTACAATACCGTTAATTTGAAACTGTGCCTGCAGAGACAAGGTGCAAAAAAGAAACAAAAAAGGCAGTAGCTTCATTGGAAAGGAATTGATACAAAACGGCTTACAAAAATAGGAATAAAAAAATCCGTACGAGACGGATTTTAGTATGAATTAACAAAAGTTACACTTTCATAATTTCGGCTTCTTTGATGACCAAATGTTCTTCAATTTTTTTGATATAAGCATCAGTTAATTTTTGAACATCTTCTTCTGCTTTTTTGCAGTCATCTTCCGAAGTACCTTCTTTTTCTAATTTTTTGATTTCGGTGTTGGCATCTTTACGAGCGTTGCGGATACCGATTTTAGCGTCTTCTGCTTCCGCTTTGGCTTGTTTTACCAAGTCGCGTCTTCTTTCCTCTGTTAACGGCGGAACACTAATGATAATGTTGTCACCATTGTTCATAGGGTTAAACCCTAAGTTGGCAATCATAATGGCTTTTTCGATAGGATGCAACATGCTTTTCTCCCAAGGCGTAACGGTAATGGTACGCGCATCAGGAACATTAATGTTAGCTACTTGTGATAATGGGGTTTGTGAGCCGTAATAGTCAACAAACACACCGCCCAACATTTGAGGGGTTGCTTTTCCGGCGCGAATGTTTAAAAATTCTTTTTCCAAATGCGCCACAGAACCGTTCATAGATTCTTTAGTGCTGTCTAAGATAAATTCAATTTCTTCCATTTTTTTAAAAGTTTTATGTTGTAGGTTGTGAGTTGTAAGTTTTTAACATATAACCTACAACATACAACTGACAACTATATTTTAACTACTGTTCCTATGTTTTCGCCTTCGCAAATTTTAAGTAAGTTGCCTTTTTTATTCATATCGAATACCACTATCGGCAATTCGTTTTCCTGACTCAAGGTAAATGCTGTCGTATCCATTACATTCAATCCTTTTTTAAGGACATCATCAAAGGTAATACTTTCAAACTTTACGGCATTCGGGTTTTTCTCCGGATCGGCATCGTATACACCGTCAACACGAGTGCCTTTTAAAATCACATCAGCATGTACTTCAATGCCGCGCAAAACCGCTGCAGTATCAGTGGTAAAATATGGATTTCCGGTCCCGGCACCAAAAATCACGATTCTGCCTTTTTCCAAATGGCGAACAGCTCTTCTTTTGATGTAAGGCTCAGCTATCGCTTCAATTTTCAAAGCGGTTTGCAAACGGGTCAACATGCCTTTGTCTTCCAAAGCACCTTGCAATGCCATACCATTAATCACGGTGGCTAACATCCCCATATAATCGCCTTGTACACGATCCATACCGTTACTGGCTCCGGCAACGCCTCTGAAAATGTTTCCACCGCCGATAACAATGGCAATTTCAACACCTTTGTCGTGGATTTCTTTGATTTCGTCTGCATATTCGGCCAAACGCTTAGGGTCGATACCGTATTGTCTGTCGCCCATCAAGGCTTCGCCACTCAATTTCAGAAGAATTCTTTTGTATTTCATTCTTGTGTGTATTTTTAGTTAGGAGTCATGCTGTTGCTCTTTGAGCTCGAGTCATCAGTTGTGTTAGTTTTGCTTTTGTCACTAAGGCGCAGCCATTGTTTTTGTTGAAAAAAGTTAGGATTCGCTTTCCGGTCAAAAGTGTTGCAAATATAAACATATTCTGTTTTGCTGTAGTATTCGTTAAAAATATTGTTGAGTAACATTTATCACTTTTAAATACTGAAGGGTTTTGTAGCTTTGCAACATCAAATTCACATTTATGGAATCTATCATTCAAAGCAGTGTAGCGAACAGTATAACCTACGAAAACTACAGAAACACCATTGATACCTTGCTGAAAGAAGGCAAGTCAACCGGACATGAGCAATCGGAAGCCTTAACGCATTACTCGGAGCTTAATGTTACTCGAATGAATCGTTTGGACAAAACCATGACTGTGGCAGCGGAATTTGCCGAGCAATTAAAAGAATTAAAAGGCGACTATTTCTGGTTGGTTATTTCAGAAGGTTGGTGTGGCGATGCAGCACAGTTGGTACCCATTTTCCATAAAATGGCCGAGTTGTCTCCGAATATTGAAATGAAAATAGCCCTGCGTGATGACAATGATGCTTTGATGAATTTGTTTCTGACTAACGGCGCCCGAAGTATTCCCAAGTTGATCATCTTAGATAAAAATACTTTAGAAGTTTTAGGCGATTTCGGGCCAAGACCGCAAGAGGCTAAGCAATTGATTTTAGATTACAAAGCGGAACATGGTGTGGTGGATGAAACGGCGAAAACCAATTTGCAATTGTGGTATTTGCATGATAAAGGTTTGTCCACCCAAAAAGAAATTATGGCAGTTATGGCGGCAGCCGAGTTAAAACATGATGTAGTATAAGCCAATCGAAAAACTACCGATCCTTTCCGGGGTAACTTTTGAAAAGCCGTATTGGCACAATTCTATATACAAGCCTAAACCACTGTCGTCGTCTTCCAAGCCTAAGCTGATTTTTTGAAAATTCCCGGAAAGCTTATCACCGGTTAGCGACAGACTTCTGCCATAGCCTATCTCGGAGGTGATTCGGAGGTCTTCGCCTACTTTCGGACTCAAGCGTAGGGAACCAAAAACGGGTGCTACTATCAAGCCTTTGTTGGCTTTCCAATCGATACCAACGTTGATTCCAACGCCAACCCATTTGTCGTAATGTGTTCCGATTCCGGCTCTGGCACTCAAACCATCCAACAAAAACCAAGGTTCGTTTTCTCCGGTGTACGGATTGACTTCACCCGCATATTGATTGACTCTTAAAGGAGACGAAAGTTCAAATTTTTTGTAAAAGGGTTTGTCGTCTTCGGGAAACATTTCCGGTTTTACTGTTACTACTTGGGCAAAACCCAATTGAAATAAACCCAGAAACAACAACCATAATTTAGGCTTCATCGGCATTTATTTTTTGTTCAAAAGCTTCCGGAGTGATTCCGTTTTCCACGGAGTAATCGCCAATTTTAGTGCGGCGCAAAACCGATAAATAACCGCCTGATTGCAATGCCTTTCCAAAATCATAAGCCAAGGAGCGAATGTAAGTACCTTTACTACATTTAACCCTGAAATCAATTTCCGGCAACGCTTTACGAGTAATTTCAAATTCGTAGATGGTGGTTTTTCGGGCTTCGATTTCCACCTCAGAACCTTCACGAGCGTGTTCGTACAAACGCTTCCCATCTTTTTTGATGGCCGAAAATACCGGTGGTTTTTGGTCGATTTCGCCTAAAAACTGTTGAAGCGTGGCTTCGATTAATTCAGCGGTGATGTGTTCGGTTGGGAAAGTGGCGTCAACTTCCGTTTCTCTATCGTACGACGGCGTGGTGGCGCCCAAGACTATGGTTCCGGTGTATTCTTTCGCCTGACCTTGAATGTCCGGAATCATTTTGGTGAACTTTCCGGTGCAAACAATCAGTAATCCAGTAGCTAACGGATCTAAAGTACCGGCATGACCGATTTTGAATTTTTTAGGAAGATCGTATTTTCTTTTTAAAACATATTTCAGTTTATTCACTGCCTGGAAGGACGACCAAGTGAGCGGTTTGTCGATGAGCAAGACCTGACCTTGCAAAAAATCTTCAGCAGTTTTCAATGGCTATCGGTTTAAAGAGAAGTAAATCAGCAAGGCTACACCAGCTATAATTCGGTAATATCCCCAAGGTTTAAAACCGTATTTTTTGATGATGCCGATGAAAAATTTAATGGCGATCACGGCGACTATAAACGCCACGATGTTGCCCACTACAAACAGTTTTAAATTATCGGAAGATTGCGTCAGCAATTCGTAACCTTTAAGCTGAGAAGCTTCATAAGTTTTCAAGAACAACGAATAAGTTGTTACCGCCAACATGGTAGGAACCGCCAAGAAAAACGAAAATTCCGCCGCCGTTTCTCTCGTCAATCCTTGTTGCATTCCGCCAATAATAGAGGCTGCAGAACGACTGGTACCGGGCATCATCGCCAAACATTGCCAAAAGCCAATGGTAACGGCTTTTTTTACGGTAATGTCTTCTTCATGGGCCACTGTCGGATGGTTAAAACGACCGTCAATAAACAGCAGCACAATCCCGCCAAGAATCAAAACAATTGCAATGGGAATCGGGTTGCCCAATACGGCTTCAATCTTGTCGTCGAACAATTTTCCCAAAACCAAAGCCGGAATGACAGCACAAGCCAATTTGAGGTAAAAGCTGAGTTTACTGAAATCGAAAAACTTTCGCCAATACAAAACCACCACCGCTAAAATGGCTCCGAATTGAATCGAAACCTGAAATAATTTTACAAAGTCGTCTTCTTGGATACCGAAAAAGGAGCTGGTAAAAATCATGTGAGCTGTCGAAGAAACCGGCAAGTATTCGGTTAAGCCTTCGATTATGGCGATGAGTATCGCTTGAATGTAATCCATGGTTAGATTGTTAGATTATTAGATCATTAGACCTTAGATAAACACTTCTAAGAAGTCTATCCCGAACCTTCGGGACTAAGGTGTCTAATACGTCTATTTGCTTTTCTTGAAAATCGAATAAATGGTAATCCCGAAACCAATCAAAACAACGGTTGGTGCCAAACGGATTCTGCGAAAATTGAATACTTCATCATTCCATACTTTCGGGTCATCGCTGCCACCGCCACTCATTAGGATAAAGCCCAAAGCAATCACGGCAATACCGATGAGTAATATTTTGTAGTTTACCTTTTCAAAAAGAAAATCCGGCTTTTGCTCGTTGTTTTTCATGTATTATTTCTTTAATTCTTAAATCAAAAATCGTTATTCTTAAATCAACAATCAATAAAGATCGTCTGTTCTTAAATTCAAAAAGCGTTGGGTGGCAAAAAAGGTGCTCAACCAAGTAATCAACATTCCCAAAACCACAACGCCTAATAATACAGCGGCAATGGCCAATTGATTCTCCATAATGCCCAAGTTGTCATAATTGGTTTCAAAATACACCAATACGCCAATCAAGGCAAACACCGCCAATAGCGAACCAATCAATCCGAGAATCAAACTTCTAACAATAAAAGGTTTACGGATGAATGATTTGGTCGCGCCAACCATTTGCATCGTTTTAATAATAAAGCGATTCGCATAAATCGACAAACGCAGCGAACTGTTGATGAGCAACACCGAAATAACCGCAAAAATCCCGCTGAAAATAAGTATCCACAGACTGACTTCCTGAATTTTATCGTTGACTTTATCCACCAATTGTTTGTCGTATACTATATCCGCAATCATCTCGTTCTTGCGCAAACGGTTCTGGATTTTAGCAATACTGTCGTTCACTACATAATCGGCTTTCAAATAAATGTCAAAGGAATTTTGCAACGGATTCACACCTAAGAATTGCATAAAATCTTCCCCTATATCTTTTTTATGCATTTCAGCCGCTTTTTCTTTAGAAACATATTCGTAAGATTTGGCAAATTTGGCCGTTTTCAACTCTTCGTCAAAAGCCTTGATGATGGTATCGTTAGCGTCATTTTTAAAGAAAACAGTCATCGCAATTTCTTCCTTAAAATTGTTGGAAATGCGCTTGGAATTCAACACAAAAAGTCCCAATAAACCCAATAAAAAAAGCACTAAAAAGATACTCAAAACTACCGAAAAATAAGAGGTAATTACCCTGCGTTTCTGAAACTTTTCAAATGATGATGCCATAGACTGTATTTTATGGGGTAAAAATAATAAAGAAAATTGTTTTTCCCCTTTATAACGCACAAACTTTTAACTTTATTATATTAAATGTAAATTTGTCGCTCAAAATTTTTATGAGCGAATGGTTCGGGCATTTTCACCCCGAAGCTTCGGGGCATTTTCCCGCTTTCCGGGTTACACGGTAACCTCTCCAATCGGGGCTAAAAAGTAAACGAATCAAAAAACTCAGCAACTCGGTCACTCAGTGACTCAGCAACTTTAAAGATGACACGAGCTAGAAGAGCGACTGCATGAGACCGATAAAAAACAATATAAACGACGAATGAAATATTTCCACGAAAAAATCGAAGCCAAATGGCAACAGTACTGGGCCCAAAACCAAACCTTTGCTGCCGCTAACAATTCAGACCAACCCAAGTATTACGTACTCGATATGTTTCCGTATCCTTCCGGAGCCGGCTTGCATGTTGGGCATCCGCTGGGTTACATCGCTTCCGATATAGTAGCGCGTTTCAAACGACACAAAGGTTTTAACGTATTGCATCCGCAAGGGTATGATTCTTTTGGGTTGCCGGCCGAGCAATACGCCATACAAACCGGTCAACATCCTGAAAAAACCACTCGTGAAAATATCGCCCGTTACCGCGAGCAATTGGACAAAATCGGTTTCTCCTTCGATTGGAGTAGAGAAGTACGCACTTCTAATCCCGATTATTACAAACACACGCAGTGGATTTTTATCCAGTTGTTTAATTCTTGGTACAACAACGATACTAACAAAGCTGAGGACATTGCCACGCTAATCGCTATTTTCGAAAAAGAAGGAAATGTAACAGTTAATGCCGTTTGCGACGATAATATTGCACCGTTTACCGCAGCCGAGTGGACGGCTTTTACCTCCGAACAACAACAAAAAATACTATTGCAATACCGCTTAACCTATTTGGCCGAAACCGAAGTCAACTGGTGTCCGGCTTTAGGAACCGTTTTAGCCAACGATGAAATTGTAAATGGCGTTTCGGAGCGCGGCGGTCATCCGGTCATTCGCAAAAAAATGACCCAATGGTCGATGCGCATCTCTGCTTATGCCGAACGTTTATTGCAAGGTTTAGAGACTATTGACTGGAGCGAATCCATTAAAGAAAGTCAGCGAAACTGGATCGGAAAATCGGTCGGAGCATCCGTAAAGTTTAAAGTACAAAGTACGAACTACGAAATTGAGGTTTTCACAACAAGACCTGACACCATCTTCGGTGTAACTTTTATGACTTTAGCACCGGAACACGAATTGGTTTCTCAAATCACTACACCGGAACAAAAAGCCGCTGTGGAAGCTTATGTAGAAGCCACTGCCAAACGCTCTGAGCGTGAAAGAATGGCCGATGTCAAAACCATATCGGGAGTCTTTACCGGAGCTTTTGCCGAGCATCCGTTTACCAAAGAACCGATTCCGGTTTGGATAGGCGATTACGTGTTAGCGGGTTACGGAACCGGAGCGGTAATGGCCGTACCGTGCGGCGATGAAAGAGATTATGCGTTTGCCCATTTCTTCAAAGGACAAAACGGGATGCCCGAAATCAAAAACATTTTCAACCAAGATATTTCGCAAGAAGCCTTTGCCGCTAAAGAAGGATTTGAATTGGTGAATTCTGATTTCCTAAATGGATTGGGCTACAAAGAAGGCACTAAAAAAGCCATCGAAGCGTTGGAGCAAATCGGACAAGGAAAAGGCAAAACCAACTACCGTTTGCGCGATGCGGTTTTCTCTCGCCAGCGTTATTGGGGCGAGCCATTCCCGGTATATTACGTAAATGGTCTACCGCAAATGATTGATCCCAAACATTTGCCCATCGTGTTGCCCGAAGTAGAAAAATATTTACCCACCGAAGACGGTCAGCCGCCATTAGGCAACGCCACGGATTGGGCTTGGGATACGGTAAACAACAAAATAGTTTCTAATGAACTTGTCACCCTGAGCGCAGTCGAAGGGCAATCTTCAAACGGAGTTTATCCTTTAGAGTTAAACACTATGCCGGGTTGGGCAGGCAGTTCTTGGTATTGGATGAGATATATGGATGCACACAACGACGCCGAATTTGCCTCAGCCGATGCCTTAAAATATTGGGAAAACGTAGATTTATACATAGGCGGAAGCGAACACGCCACCGGTCACTTGTTGTACTCGCGTTTTTGGAACAAATTTTTAAAAGACAAAGGTTTTGCGCCAACCGAAGAACCATTCAAAAAACTGATTAATCAAGGAATGATTTTGGGGATGAGTGCGTTTGTATATCGTTCGGAAGATTCTAAAAAATTATATTCCAAAGGATTAATTTCGGGTGAAAAAGTACACCCAATCCATGTTGATTTGTCTGTCATCAACGACATCACCAACGAATTAGACATCGATGCTTTCAAAAATCATCCGTTGTATACAGATTATAAAGAGGCCGAATTCATCTTAGAAAACGGCAAATACATCGTAGGACGTGAAGTCGAAAAAATGTCCAAATCCAAATACAACGTGGTTAACCCCGATGACATTTGTAACGATTACGGTGCCGATACTTTGCGTTTATACGAAATGTTCCTTGGTCCGTTAGAACAAGCCAAGCCATGGAATACCGCGGGAATCACCGGAGTGTCAGGTTTCTTGAAAAAATTATGGCGTTTGTATTTTGACGATAACGGTTTGGTTGTGACCAACGACGAGCCGAGTGCCGACATGTACAAATCGCTTCACAAAACCATCAAAAAAGTAACGGAAGATATCGAGAACTTCTCGTTCAATACTTCGGTATCGCAATTTATGATTTGCGTTAACGAATTGGCTTCAATGAAATGCAACCACAGAGCGATTTTAGAACCATTGGCCGTACTTATTTCTCCGTACGCGCCGCACATAGCCGAAGAACTTTGGGAACAATTAGGCCATCAAGGTTCTGTTTCTACTGTTCCTTTTCCGGTTTACGAAGAGAAATACTTGGTAGAATCGGAAAAAGAATATCCGGTTTCGTTTAACGGCAAAATGCGTTTCACCATCAAGTTGCCTTTGGATTTAACCGTAGCTCAAATACAGAAAATCGTAATGGCAGACGAGCGTACCATCAAACAATTGGATGGCAGAACGCCTAATAAAGTTATTATCGTTCCGGGCAAAGTAATCAACTTGGTTGGGTAATAATTTGAGGGATAAGTAAAAAGGGATAAGGGAAAAGTGAACCAACTTTTGCTTTATCCCTTTTTACTTTTTACTCTTTATCTTCACCATTAGCCAACAAAACGTTAAATCCATTTTCAGCAGTAGTATCTCTTTTTATTTTTGAATAACTTAAAAACAAACCTTATGAAAAAAGTATTATTCACTTTAGTCTTATTGTCTTCTTATGTTGGTTTTAGTCAGGTGCAATCGTCAGATTCTACTAAAACCAAAAAAGTTAAAGTAGACGGTTATATCGGATTCAACGGTAACATTAACGACAACATGAATCTCAACAAGAAACTCAGCAATGCCGATTTACCGGAATTGGACAGTTTTGTACCCGAATTGACTTTTGGGTTGAATTTCTTCGGTAAGCAGTATTCCGGCGATGTTGAGTTTGGTTTTTTGTTTGCCAAACCTGAGAAAGACAACAACGAAATGAAATATCGTGGATTCAATACCCGCATGAGAGTACATTATAATTTGGTGAACAAAGAGAAGTTTGCTTTCACCACCGGACTTTCGTTGGCCTACATGGGCAGTCAATACGATATTTATTCCAAAAACAACACCATTGACTTAAACGATTTAGATCCGAACAGCAATAGCGGACACGTGAGTTTTAACAATCAAATGTTGTATTTCGGTCCATCGGTTTCGATGTACTTGTTTAAAAAATCGAGTTTTGAGGTGAAAGTCAACGCCGGTTATGAATTTGCCTTAACCCGCGGACGTTATGATTCGGAATTTGGTAGCGTTTTGAATAATATCGGCGAATCAGGGAACAATCGTTTTGTATTCGGAATTACTTTGTTGTAGTGACAAGCTGTCATTGGTTTAGGTTTGGCGCACCTTTTGAAGCAAGTTTAGAAACTTAAATTCAGAAATTATGTTAGGCTATTATATTTTAATCGGTTTGATTGCTTTGGTGAGTTTTGCGGTAAGTTCAAAACTCAAAAGCAAGTTTGAGGAGTATTCCCATTTGCAGTTGCGCAATGGCATGAGTGGTGCCGAAATTGCCACTCAAATGCTACACGATCACGGCATATACGATGTGAAAGTGATTTCTACACCGGGCCAATTGACAGACCATTACAATCCAACCGACAAAACGGTTAACTTAAGCGAAGGCGTTTACAACCAACGCAATGCTGCCGCTGCCGCCGTAGCCGCTCACGAATGCGGTCATGCCGTACAACATGCCACAGCTTACAATATGTTACAGTTGCGTTCGCAGTTGGTGCCTATTGTTAATGTAGCTTCCGGTATGTCGCAATGGTTAATTATCGGTGGTTTAATTTTAGGCGCAGCCGCCGGTTTAGGTCTAGGATATTACATAGCTGTAGCCGGATTGCTTTTGATGGCGATCGCTACTGCTTTCAGTTTTATTACTTTGCCGGTAGAATACGACGCCAGTAATCGTGCTTTGGCTTGGTTAAAAAACAAAAACATGGTGAGTCAGCAAGAATACGCCGGTGCCGAAGACGCTTTAAAATGGGCCGCCCGAACGTATGTAGTCGCCGCGATTGGCGCATTAGCCTCGCTTTTGTATTGGGCGATGCAAGTTTTCGGAGGTTCCAGAGACGAATAAAAACAAACCCGTTACGAGAGTAGCGGGTTTTTTATTTAAAAAATTTTGAAGTGCAGACACAGAAAAAGTAGTGACCATATCAAAGGATGAATCAAGATACAATACAATCTCGATTTTCCCGGTTCTCGGTAGTATTTATAGATATCTTTTAGTAACAAAATTATACTGATAGGAATTAATAATAGGAACAAAAAGAAACCCAATCCCGGAGTACACGGACCGCTTGGAGCCATTTTGTCGCCAATAAGTATTGCAATTACATAAACCACATAGAACAAAATCCATTTCAACTCTTTTCTCATAACTTTTATTTCTTTAACTCCCAACTTTTAACTCCTTACTCTGAACTAGAGCTGAATCTGTCGTTCCAATTGCTGTTCTAAAGAAATAAAAGTCTCCGTTCTTGAAACGCCTTCGATGGGTTGGATTTTTTTGTTGAGCAATTGCATCAGGTGTTCGTTGTCGCGACAAATAATTTTGATGAGAATGCTCCAGTTTCCGGTGGTGTAGTGACATTCCAATACTTCAGGGATTTTTTTGAGTTCTCTTACGGCGTCGGCATTGCTCGAGGCTTTGTCTAAATAAATGCCAATGAAGGCCATGGTTTTATAGCCTAACACTTTATTGTCTATCACCACTTTAGAACCCGAAATCACACCGGCTTCTTCGAGTTTGCGCAAACGTTGGTGAATGGCGGCACCGGAAATCCCGATTTTGTTGGCGATTTGTAAAATGGGCTTTCGGGCATCTTCCATAAGATCGCGGAGGATTTCTTTGTCGATACCATCAATTTCTATTTGTAGTTGATTTATTTTCATGACTCAAATATTTAAAGTAAAAATAAGGATTTACTTTAAATGTTTAAACAAAAAAACCAAAATCGGTTAAGATTTTGGTTTGTATAAGAAGATTTGCTGAAGGTAAAATGGTTTGCCGACTAGCCCTGATGGGAGTGGCACGAAGTAAAACGGACAGCAGGAATTACGCTGCCAAAAATGCCCGAGCCATTCGCTTCTCAGTAACTCAGTTGCGCTGTTAATTCCCTAACAGTCGATCCGGATTGTAGCCTACATAAGGCATTTCGGTTTCTTTGAAAACCACGCCGAAGGTTTCCAATTCATTTAAGATTGGGTTGTACACTTCGGGACGGATGGGCAGTTGTACACCCGGCGTTTTGATGTTGCCGTTGAGTATTTGCAAGGTCGCCATAGCCACCGGTAAGCCTACGGTTTTGGCCATAGCGGTATAGGTTTGGTCGTCGCCGATGCAAACCATTTTGGAGTCGATTTGTTGGCGCTTGCCATTGATTTCGTAGCCGAATTTGTGGTACATGACAATCATGTCTTTGTCTTCGGGTTGTAGTGACCAGCTGTCGTTGAGGATGCGTTCGAGGATTTGCGCCGGTGTGGCATTTTTGAGTCCGACCTTTTTATTCGGGTTGAACAAATCCAGTTCTAGGAGTTTGTCCCACATGATGTCATCTTGCTCAATACCCAATTGCAAACGGGTTTTGATTTCCACCGAATCGGTTGGCGAATACGGTAGGAACGAATTGATGAAATCGCGGTAACTCATGTTTTCTGAGTCTTCCATTACATAAGTGTCATCGGTCATGCCCAATTGCACAAACATGTTCCAAGCTTTCGAAAACCCTACGCGACGAATGGTACCGCGGTACAAGGTGAGTACATCGTCTAAGCCGTATACGCTGTGGTATTTGAGGGAATCACGGTTGGCGTAACCTTCAAATTTGCCGTAGCCTTCCACTTCCAGGAATTCGGTTCTGCGGAACAATTTGTGGTACGGAATGTATTTGTATTTGCCTTCTTGGATGAATTTGGAAGCACCACCTTGACCGGCCAACACCACATTACGCGGTGCCCAAGTGAATTTATAGTTCCACAAATTGGTATCGCTTTCGGGCGCTACTAACCCCCCGCAGAATGATTCGAATAAAATCATTTTGCCGCCTTTGGCTTTGATGTCGTCTATGACTTTCATCGCGCTCATGTGATCGATACCCGGATCAAGTCCGATTTCATTCATAAAAATCAATCCTTTGGCTTTGACTTCGGCATCTAAGCTTTGCATGGCATCGGATATATAGGAAGCCGTAACCATGTTTTTTTGGAAGGCTACACAATCTTTGGCTACATCGATGTGCATGTGTGCCGGTAACATAGAAATTACGATATCGGCTTTTTGGATTTCAGCTTGGCGTTGGGCTTCGTTGTTGATGTCGAGCGCAATTGCCGTAGCGTTGGGATGGTTATTGGTTTTGCGTTGCGCCAATTCTAACGATAAATCGCCTATGGTTAGGTGTAAATTTTCTTCGTTGGATTTGTTTAAAAGGTATTGTATCAAAGACGATGCGGAACGACCGGCACCGATAATCAGAATTTGTCTCATGCGTTTGTTTGTTGTTGGTCACAAATGTATGAATTTGATTCTAACAAAAAAGCCCATCGTTTCGGATGGACTTTCAGTTATTCTAAACCTTCGAGTTCTTCGAGCTCTTTTTTGGCTTCTTGTTTGGTTTCGATTTTTTGTTGTTCAAATTGGGTATCGGTAGCGACTTCGTCTTTAACCAACAAAGTTTTGCCTAATACTACAGTTGAGCATAATGCGGCAATTGTTAAAATGATTTTAGGGAATTTCTTCTGACTGTCTTCTGATTTTTTTAAAGTTAGTAAACCAAATACGAATGCCAGTCCAATAGGCAAAAAGGCCAAAGTATCTAGCGGTAATATGGTAAAGGCGATACCTAAAACACCAAAAACAACGGATAAGATTAAAAATAGTTTTCTCATATGATAGGTCTTAAATGCCCGAGGCAGACGTTAGTGTTAATTGTCCGGTGCCGACAGGAATACTGAATTTGAGTAAGGCAGGAATTTTGTTAGCGTCAGCGGTCAGCCAAATTAGATTTTTGTCTTTGCCTTTTAAAGCATCCGTTTTGGCGCTGATAGACAATTTGTAACATTCTTTTTTGCCCAAATTACCGGCGTTTACGGTTTCTTTCCCCATAAATTTAAGGGTAACCGGAATCTGTTTTTCATCAAAAACAATCATTAGATTTTGGGTTTGTCCCACTTTGAATTTGCTGAAATCGAGTGTTCTGACTTTATACAAAAGCGAAATCACATCTTGTGTTGAAGCGCCAATGGTGAATTTTTTTTGGGTTTCGGGTTTGTTTTTTCGCTTTGTAGTGCTGTTTACCGTGTTGCCTTTGAATGCATATTTTTCCTTTTTGGTATAGCCGCCTTCGTCTATGCTTCTTTTGTACAAACTGGGTTTTAGGTTTGCGGGGTTAACATAAGACTCATAAATGTCTCTGATTTTAAAAAACGAGTCCCATTTGCTGTAAGTAGACAATTCACAACTCAAATGCAAATAGGCATTTTTGGAAGTCGATACGGTTTCGGTGCTCATGGTTACCTGTGCCAATTGCGTCATCAATCCGCTCATATTATAGGAGCCGGCATATACTAATTTTTCTCCTGATTTAATTGCCTGACCAAAACTTAAGTTAGAAAAACCTAAAACAAATAGGCAAACGCCCCAAATAATCTTTTTCATAGTTGAAAATTAAGTTGCAAATATAAAATTTTAAAAAAGGTCAGCCATAAAAGAAAAGTGAAATTACTTCGATTTGGAATTGAAATAACGGATAAATTTGCAGAATAGTATACAACACAAAACCTATGGAACGAAAAATCATAAGCTCCGCCTTAATTTTAGGAATCACAGCAATTATTTTGGGTGCATTCGGAGCACATGCCTTAAAAAAAGTATTGACAGAGGAAGCATTAGTAACTTTTGAAACCGGTGTGAAATACCAAATGTATCACGCGCTGTTTTTACTTTTTTTGGGAACAACCGCCTTGGTATCGGATGTTGTCAAAAAAAAGGTGTTTCAGTTGGTAGTTGTGGGTGTAGTTTTCTTCTCCGGATCTATTTATGTTTTGGCTACTCGAACCATTACCGGAATTGATTTCAGACCGTTGGGTATCGTTACTCCAATCGGCGGAGCCTTGTTAATATTGGGCTGGACAGCTTTGTTGTGGAATTTAACACTTCGAAAAAAATAATATTCAGAGAAAAAAATAGTTTCTGAAATTTAATTTTTACCTTTGTACCCTGTTTCATAATACAACACAAACTCAATTTTATGGAGAACTACGCTCAAATTACGAAATCGATTTCGTTGGACCAATATGGTATACAAAACGTTCAAGAAATCATTCATAATCCCTCTTTTGACCAATTATACAATGACGAACTAAATCCGAATTTAGAAGGTTACGAAAAAGGACAACTTACAGAACTCGGAGCAGTAAACGTGATGACCGGAGTATTTACCGGAAGATCACCTAAAGACAAATACATTGTTAAAGATGCTGTAACCGAAAATACCATTTGGTGGAATTCTGAGAAGGCAGCTAACGATAACAAACCTATCTCACAAAACACTTGGGAAGCTTTAAAAGAAACGACAGTTAGTCAATTATCCGGAAAAAAATTATATGTGGTTGACGCTTTTTGCGGCGCCAATGAAAATACCCGTTTGAAAGTTCGCTTCATCATGGAAGTGGCTTGGCAGGCGCATTTTGTTACCAATATGTTTATCCGTCCTACGGAAGAAGAATTAGCTAATTTCGGTGAGCCTGATTTTATTGTCATGAACGGTTCCAAAACTTCTTTCAAAGATTATGCGGCTCACGGATTGAACTCTGAAGTGTACATCGCTTTCAATTTAACCGAAAAAATGCAATTGATTGGCGGTACTTGGTATGGTGGTGAGATGAAAAAAGGAATGTTCTCGATGATGAACTACTACTTACCATTGCAAGGAATTGCTTCAATGCACTGTTCTGCCAACAAAGGAAAAGACGGCGATGTGGCAGTCTTTTTCGGATTATCAGGAACGGGAAAAACCACTTTGTCTACAGATCCTAAACGCGAATTAATCGGCGATGACGAGCACGGTTGGGACGATGAAGGCGTTTTTAACTTTGAGGGTGGTTGTTATGCTAAAACCATCGATTTGAGTCAAGAAAACGAACCGGACATTTACGGAGCGATTAAGAGAGATGCCTTGTTGGAAAACGTAACGGTTGATGCCAACGGTGCCATTGATTTTAAAGACGGTTCGGTAACCCAAAACACCCGAGTTTCTTACCCGATTTATCACATTCAAAATATTGTTAAACCGATTTCTAAAGCCGGTCACGCTACCAAAGTAATTTTCTTAACAGCGGATGCATTTGGCGTCATGCCACCGGTTTCTAAATTAACACCGGAGCAAACACAATATTACTTCTTGTCTGGTTTTACGGCCAAGTTAGCCGGAACGGAAAGAGGTGTTACGCAACCGGAGCCGACTTTTTCCGCTTGTTTCGGTAAGGCGTTTTTATCCTTACATCCAACGAAATACGGAGAAGAATTGGTAAAGAAAATGGAGGAAAATAACGCTACAGCTTATATGGTTAATACAGGTTGGAACGGAACCGGAAAACGTATCTCTATTAAAGATACTCGTGCTATCATCGATGCTATTTTAGATGGTTCGATTGAAAAAGCGGAAACCAAAACAATTCCGGTCTTCAATTTGACAGTGCCAACTTCGTTGCATGATGTGAATTCTGCTATTTTAGACCCGAGAGATACATATGAGAACGCTGCAGATTGGAATGCCAAAGCAACCGATTTAGCCTCAAGATTTATTAAAAATTTCGCTCAATATACCGATAACGAGCAAGGGCAAAGCTTAGTAAAAGCCGGGCCTCAGGTATAAACAAACCAAACTAACTAACCAAAGAAAAAGCCATTCGATTTTGAATGGCTTTTTTATTTTGTAACGGGATTGTTAATTATTTTCCTTTGTTGGCTTCGGCTATGTATTTTTCTAAAGCCATGGTCATTGAAGGTGTTTCCGGAGTCGGAGCCAAGATGTCAATGCGCAAACCGTGTTCTAAAGCTTCTTTTTGAGTAGTGCTTCCGAAAACAGCAATACGGGTATTATTTTGTTTGAAATCAGGGAAGTTTTTGAACAACGATTTGATTCCGGTTGGACTAAAGAAAGCCAATACATCGTAGTACACATCGGCTAAATCAGACAAGTCGCTCATTACGGTTTTGTAAAACGTAGCTTGAGTCCAATCTACTTTTAAATTGTTTAAAGTTTGCGGCACATCATAATTCAATTGATCTGAAGCCGGCAACAAAAACTTTTCTTCTTTGTATTTTTTGATTAGTGGAGACAAATCAGCAAAATCTTTTTGTCCCACATATATTTTGCGTTTGCGGTACACTACATATTTCTGCAAATAGAAAGCAATAGCTTCCGATTGGCAAAAGTATTTTAAATCTTCCGGAACTTTGTAGCGCATTTCCTCAGCTACTCTGAAAAAATGGTCTACGGAATTTCTGCTGGTTAAAATGATGGCCGTATAGTTGTTGAGGTCTATTTTTTGAGCTCTAACGTCTTTTGCACTTACTCCTTCTACGTGAATAAACGAGCGGAAATCAACTTTTACCTTATGTTTTTGTTGTAACTCAAAATAAGGTGAGTTCTCTACTTTAGGCTCCGGTTGAGAGACCAAAATTGTTTTCACTTTCAAATTTGACATTTTAATGTGCTAAATTTTTTGTAATCAAATAATATATAAAATAGTACGGTGCTATTTCAAGTGCGCAAAGATACAAAATAAAATAAAACAACTTGCCGATAAGTAAGTTTTGATAAATCTTTAAAGAAACTAAGTAAGAATACAAGTTTATTATTAAAATGATACCAATAATGCAAAAAAGCAGCACATTTGATGTGTTGTTGCTGTAAAACATATAAATGTTTAGGGGAAGAATCAGCAAACTGATGAAGGTTCTGTAGCTAACTTTTTGCAAATTGAGTTGTTCGGCAAATTCTTCAATGTTGAATACCGTGGCGATAATCTTCTCGATAAGAAACTTAGAAAGTACAAAAACGCCGAAAAAAGTAAAGATTCTGATGAATAACAGCCAATCGGTTTTGGATACATAACCAAAATGACTTAACGCCATCTGTATAAAAAATGCAAAAGAGATGTTCTGAACCACAAACAAGAGAATGGTAAAACCACTCATTAAATGTGACGGATCTTTGTAGACTTTGATGTATTTATCCGAAACTAAAATCTTCAAAAAATCGTTAAAACGCGTTTCAAAGGCTGTTCGGGTAATGGCAATTAAGGCAAAAGAGAAAACGAAAAGATAAGTTGCCCAATCTTTTGCATCGATTACCCTTGGTTCAAAAACAATTTCCGTCATATATCCGACAAAATTACTAATTTTTTATTTGTTAAATTATTATAATATTATTAAGATGAAGCACTGATAAAAAGTTTATTTTTGCACAAAGTATGACTGCATCTTTATGAGCGACGGCATTGTAATTATCCCGACCTATAACGAAATTGAAAACATCGAAAGTATCATTCGAGCCGTTTTTTCATTACCAAAATCTTTTCACGTTTTAATTGTTGATGACAATTCTCCGGACCAAACGGCGGCTAAAGTCATCGAATTGCAAAAAGAATTTGAAAACCGTCTTTTCCTCGAAGTGAGAAAGAAAAAAGCAGGCTTAGGCACAGCTTACGTTCACGGTTTTAAATGGGCTATGCAAAATCAATACGATTATATTTTTGAAATGGACGCCGACTTTTCTCACAATCCCAACGATTTAGAACGATTGTATGAAGCTTGTGTGAACGGTGCTGATTTGGCTATCGGTTCTCGCTATGTTACTGGTGTGAATGTGGTGAATTGGCCACTTAGCAGAGTGTTGTTGTCCTATTTCGCTTCGGTGTATGTGCGCATGATTACCGGTATGAAAATTATGGACGCCACGGCCGGATTCATTTGTTACCGACGTTCAGTATTGGAAAAAATTAATCTGGATGCTATTAAATTCATCGGTTACGCCTTTCAAATAGAAATGAAGTACCGTGCTTTTGCTAAAAATTTTAAAATTGTGGAAGTACCGGTGATTTTTACCGATCGCACCAAAGGCCAGTCTAAAATGAGTGGCGCCATCATTAAAGAAGCTATTTTTGGGGTTATCTCACTCCGAATCAGGAAGTTTTTAAACCGATTATAAATTACCGAAAATGAATACCGTTTTAATTAAAAATGCCAAGATTGTAAATGAAGGAAAGATTGTATTAGGTGATGTTTTGATTGAAAACGAATGGATAGTCGAAATAGCCGAAAACATCAGCCCTAAATCGCCCGATTGCAAAATCATTGAAGCCGAAGGCCAATACTTGATGCCCGGCGCTATAGACGATCAAGTGCATTTTCGCGAACCTGGATTAACCCACAAAGGCACTATAGCTTCCGAAAGTCGTGCTGCTGTTGCCGGTGGAATTACCTCTTTTATAGAACAACCCAACACGGTTCCGAATGCAATTACTCAAGAACTTTTAGAAGACAAATATCAAATTGCCTCTACAAGATCATTTGCGAATTATTCGTTTATGATGGGTGGCACCAATGATAATTTAGAGGAGTTGTTAAAAACCAATCCTAAAAATGTTGCGGGAATCAAGCTTTTTTTGGGTTCGTCAACCGGAAATATGCTGGTGGATAACCAAGAAGCCTTAGAGAAAATATTTTCTTCTACCAAAATGCTAATCGCGGTTCATTGTGAAGATGAAGGAACCATCAGAGCTAATTTAGAACGGTATAAAGCTGAGTTTGGCGAAGACATACCGGTGGAATACCACCATTTGATACGAAGTGAAGAGGCTTGTTATTTGTCGTCTTCCAAAGCTATTGAATTGGCTAAAAAAACCGGTGCTCGATTGCACGTTTTTCATTTGTCTACGGCTAAAGAAATGGCTTTGTTTACCAATAAAATTCCGTTAGAGGAAAAACAAATCACAGCTGAGGTTTGTATTCATCATTTGTGGTTTACCGATGCCGATTACAAAACCAAAGGCAATTTGATTAAATGGAATCCGGCTGTAAAAACGGAAGCCGACAGAGACGCTTTGTGGAAAGCTTTGTTGGATGACCATATTGACGTAATTGCCACCGACCATGCGCCACATACTTTAGAAGAAAAACAACAAGTGTATACCAAAGCACCATCGGGTGGACCATTAGTGCAACATGCTGTAGTGGCGATGTTTGAAGCACACCACCAAGGCAAGATTTCGATTGAAAAAATAGTGGAAAAAATGTGTCACAATCCAGCCAAAATTTTCAAGATTGAAAAACGCGGATTTATCAAAAAAGGCTATTATGCCGATTTAGTTTTGGTAGACACCGCTATGCCTTGGAATGTTAAAAAGGAGAACATCTTAGCACAATGCGGATGGTCGCCTTTTGAGGGCTATAACTTTAAATCGAGAATTACCCATACTTTTGTAAACGGAAACTTAGTGTATCACAATTTTAAAGTCAACGACCAACCGTTTGGAAAACGATTGCTGTTTGACCGTTAAACTATTGAAAATGTTGCACATGCTTAAAATTTTAAAGATGCGTTTAATAACCCTTTTGCTGGCTTTTTTATTGGTTTTTGTTGGTTGTACTACTGCGGTAGAAAAACCTAAAAAGTTAATTGAAAAAGATAAGATGGTCGATATCTTGTACGATATAGCTTTGCTTGAAGCTATAAAATCGCAAAATGTAAATGGCGGCATCAGTTCCAAAAAATCCAATGAATTTTTGTTCAAGAAATACAAGATTGACAGTTTACAATGGGAAGAAAACAATAAATATTACGCTTCTGACATTGAAGAATACAAAAAGATGTACGAAGAAGTAAAGAAGAGAATTCAAGAAGAAACTACAAAAGCCAATAGCACTTCCGCCCAAGGCGCTCCGCCATCCAGCCCGGAGGAACCGATGGTGCGATAGTTATTTTTGGTGTAAACGAACCACTTCGGCTATAACCGATTCAATGCGTTGGAATTCAAAATTCAACGCATTTTTTATTTTGGCATTCGAAATCGTGTCGGAAGACAAAAGCGATCGGGTACTGTATTTAGACAACCTTCTTTTGGTGTTGAAGAAAGTCGCCGAAAGCCAATCCAAGCGCCAACCTACAGACAACATCCAAGGTTTAGCCTCTAATTTTGGTTTTTGGACACCCAACTTTTCTGCAATTAAAAAGATGATGTCTTTGAAGGTTCGATTTTCGGCTATCACAGAAAATCGTTCTCCCGAAATTGCACTATTCATGAGCTGTATCATGACCGAAGCTACATCGGTGGCGCTTACGTAGCCCGTAGCGCCATTGGTGTAAAAAGGAAATCCTTTTTGAACAGCAGAAAAGAAAATACCGCTGCCTTGTTGCCAAAAACCGGCTCCGAAAATTACGCCCGGATTAACAATCACTACATTTAAACCTTCTTGCTGACCGCGCCAAATTTCCATTTCGGCTCCGTATTTAGAGATGGCGTAATCGCTATGCAGGTATTCCGGATTCCATTCGGTTTCCTCTGTTATAATGGTTTCGTTGGGTTTTAAATCGCCTAAGGCCGCAATAGAACTCACATGACACAGTTTGCTCACTTTAGAGTCTATACAAAAGTTCACGATGTTGGCCGTGCCTTCGATATTGGTTTTGCGGAGTTTGTTTTCGTCTTTCGGGTTGTAGGAGATGAGTGCGGCGCTGTGGTAAACATGTGTTACGCCTTGAAAGGCTTTTTCCAAAGACGGCACGTCGATAATGTCGCCTTCCATCCATTGGATTTTGTCGAATTGGGCTTCCTTGCCATACAATTGGAACAGTGATTGGGTTTTGCGGATGTTTTTTTCGTTTCGGTAAATGGCCCGAATTTCCGTCTCGTTTGCCGTTAATTGCAACAGCAAATGCGCGCCTACTAATCCGGTTCCGCCTGTGACTAAAATCATTTGGTAAAGATAATTAGATTGTTAGATTTTTAGATAATTAGATTGGATAAAAAGTACACCTTTAGTCATTCTTTTAGCCCTGATGGAAGCTACTACCGTGTAGTGCGGACAGCAGGAAAATGGATTCCCGATAAATCCCGAGCCTTTCGCTTCTAAAATTCCTAATTCTGTTTATCTTTGCGCTCATTAGAGAAACAATTACGAAATGAGGAATTTAGTAGCAGAATTGCAATGGCGTGGCTTGGTTCACGATATGATGCCCGGAACAGAAGAGCAACTTTTAAAGGAAATGACCACGACCTATATTGGGTTTGACCCGACCAGCGATTCGTTGCATATTGGGAGTTTGGTACCGATTATTTTGTTGGTGCACTTGGAGCGTTTTGGTCACAAGCCGATTGCTTTGGTTGGTGGTGCTACGGGGATGATTGGTGATCCTTCGGGGAAATCGGACGAGCGCAATTTGTTGGATGAAGCGACTTTAGAAAAAAATGTAGCCGGGATTAAAGCGGTGTTATCTCGTTTTTTAGACTTTAATTCGACGGCGGAGAATGCGCCGATTTTGGTGAACAATTACGATTGGATGAAGGATTTTTCGTTTATCAATTTTGCGCGTGATGTGGGGAAAAGAATTACGGTAAATTACATGATGGCCAAGGATTCGGTTAAAAAACGTTTGAGCGGCGAAAGCGGCGAAGGGATGAGTTTTACCGAGTTTACGTATCAGTTGATTCAAGGATACGATTTTCATCATTTGTACAAAACGCATAATTGTTTGTTGCAAATGGGCGGAAGCGACCAATGGGGCAATATTACTACCGGAACAGAGTTGGTGCGCAGAATGAATGGCGAAGGCGCGAAGGCGTATGCGATGACATGTCCGTTAATTACCAAAGCCGATGGTTCAAAATTTGGAAAATCCGAAGGAGGTAATGTTTGGTTGACGGCGGATAAAACTTCGGTGTACAAATTTTACCAGTTTTGGTTGAATACTACGGATGTTGATGCAGAGAAATACATTAAGATTTTCACTTTTTTAGATAAAGACACGATTGACGCTTTAATTGCCGAACATCAAACCGCGCCGCATTTGCGTGTGTTGCAAAAACGTTTGGCGGAAGAAGTAACCACTTTTGTTCACGGTAGAGAAGAGTTGGAGAAAGCGATTTTTGCTTCAGGTGCTTTTTTTAGTCCGACGATGGACGATTTGAAAAAATTAGACACCAAAACGTTTTTGGAAGTGTTTGAAGGCGTGCCGCAAGCAGCAGTTGAAAAAGCGGATATTGCCAACGGTTTGGATATGATAGCCGCACTTTCAGCCAAGACCGGTTTCCTGGCTTCAAACAGTGAAGCGAGAAGAGAGTTGCAGCAAAACGCGATTTCTTTGAACAAAGAAAAAGTGACTGCGGATTATGTGATAACCGAAAATGACTTGATTAACGGTCAGTTTTTGATGCTGCAGAAAGGAAAGAAAAATTACTATTTAATTAAAGTGGTATAAATAAAAAGGAACCGATGAGGTTCCTTTTTTTATTCGCCTAAATTGATTTCCATTTTGTTGGATGTAAACCAGCCTTTGGTTAAGGTTTTGTCTTTTAAAAGTTCCTTTTTCTCTGCTTCGGAAAAACTCATTAGTAGCTCTTCGGTCATTAAGTTGATATGGAGTTCAATAAAATGCTTTTCTTTTTCTTCTATGTAATACTCTATAACATCGTTTCTATGGTATCTTCTTTTGTCCCAGACCAGAATTGACCTGAAGTGTTTGGTTTGATTAGCCTCCATATTTTGAATGTGCTCTAAGAATCCCTCTTTCTTGATTTGAGATAATTGTTCCGGAGTTCTGGATTTTATGTAAGTATCCACAGAATCAATATATCGAGTATAGTCGGCTTCCGATTTAAAATACCTAATATTACTATTGCCGGTTAAAATGCCGTTGGCTTCAATGGCCGTGTCATTTTCATAAAGCTTGTAGTACACATTGGGACGGAGAGAGCCGGCTCCGATTGGTATTACCTCTTTCGGATCTAAGATAAAAGTGATGGGTTTGTTGGTAAGATTGGTTAGGTGGTAATGTAAAACAAATTTTCTTTCGGTTTCATTGGAATTTAATACCGATAAAGAGTCGATTTTTATTTCGATAGGTTTTTCTTGTCCAAAAACGGTAATAGCGAAAAAGAGACAGACAATCAATTTCATAATGGCATTTTGTTTAGAACGAAAAAAAGCCAATTTTATTACAGTACCATTAAATTACAACCACGAATGTCAGAATGATCAAAACGACCCAGGACTTCGAAAGCGTTGTTGGGTTGTTTTTTGCCCAAATCTTGCGTGGCGATGAAGGAACAAGAGTTGATGTTGGCCAAGTCAATGATGTTGATACCTCCGGTTTTGCAGTAATCCACATAGCTTAACGCATCTTCGGTGTCTCGGATTAAGATGTGCATCCAACTCGGGCATTCGAAAATACCGTTGCCTAAGGAATAGGCTTGCGAGAGCAATTCGGTCATCCCGTATTCTGAATGGATACTTGGAACGC
The DNA here is from genome assembly GCF_035671315.1 of Flavobacterium cheonhonense. Lineage (NCBI taxonomy): Bacteria > Pseudomonadati > Bacteroidota > Flavobacteriia > Flavobacteriales > Flavobacteriaceae > Flavobacterium > Flavobacterium cheonhonense. Next base: position 217,153 of record NZ_JAXAVY010000001.1, on the reverse strand, counting down.
CAAAACCACTGCATAGGATTTGGTGCAGTTCTTCTCTAATCATTTCTTTGCGTTGGCCTTTCATACCGCCGGTTTCCATAATGATGGTGTTTTTGAGCTGAAAGTTTTGCTTTTCGATTAGGTCGAGCAAGGCATAAGTCACGCCTATTAAAATTACATTTTGGCCTGAGTTATCCAACTCAATCAATTTCGAAATCAGTTCGTCGTAATTGTGCAGGTAAAAGCCGCTGTGTTCGTTGTTAGATAATTCGATTAAATCTTTTACCATATAAATCAGCGATGAACCACTGCGCTCTAAATAGGATGGAAGCAAGGCCAAAACCGCATAGTCTTCGATATTGCCGTAGCATTCTGAAAAGGCTAAGCGATAACTTTGTTCGTATAGTGAGACATCGGTGACTAAATGTTGGCTGGTAATCATTCCGGTAGTTCCGCTGCTAGTGAAGGTTTCTTGGATTTCGTTGGTGTTTGAAACGACTTCATGACTTTTAAAAAACTGTATGGGTAAAAACGGAATTTGTTGCAGCGATTTTACTTTTTGTACATCGGTTTTTAAGAAGTCGCAAAATTCCTTATAGACCTTGTTGTTTTCGTATTGGAAACGAAACACCTTTAGCGCTATTTTTTCAAATTGCTTGTGCGAGGAAATGGTAAATATGTCTTGTGGATGAACCAAAGTGTTTAAAGATTTAGCGCAAAAATACGGAAAATAAAAAAGGCCCTAACGTTCATTAGGGCCTTTTTGGTATTGTTAGGATTGGGATTATTTAATCACCAATTTAGTAGTAGCTGTTTTACCTTCTTCAGTAATTCTAACCACGTAAACACCGGCGTTTAATCCGTTAACGTTGATAGCGTTATCAGCCGTTGTAGTGTTTAATACTTGTTTGCCTAATACATCAAAGATAGCAACGGTTTTCTCTCCGTTAGCAGCAGTTTCGATGAATAAAGTACCGTTAGCAACCGGATTAGGATACACTTTTAGACCAGAGATTTGGTTTTGAGTAGTGCCTAAGGTAAAGTTAGCTGTAGTATCGATTCTTAATTCGTCAGCTATAACTGTTGGGGTGATTGCTGGACCATCTTGTCTGAACATAAATCCACCCAAGTTCGCAAAAGCTGTAGCAGGAGTAACACTTAACACTGGTGAAGCACTTCCTCCTATAGTTGGATTAATGTATAATGACAAAGCATTATCAGCAAAATCATATCTTAAAACTACATACTGAATGTCGCCAGCATTGTATAAAGTTGGATCCCAGTCTGTAGCAGTAGCACCTGTTCCTAAACCGTATTGGTATTGAGTGCCGTTTTTACGAGTCCAAATTCTGGCATTAGTCGAAGCACCGGCTGCATCAGTAAATAATGCAAAATAGTTACTAGTTAAGTCGGCTGTAACGTTGGCTAAATCAGATACGGTTACAATAAATGAAGCAAAGATTGAACCTGCATTAGTGCTGGTGAATAATGTTCTTGATTCTCCACCTGTACCTGAAAAAGTAATTGAATTTCCTGATGATGTGATACCGGCATAAGATAAACTTCCGCTTGCAATAGTAATATTATCGCCTGAATTTACTAATGACCATTTTTGTTCAGCATTTAATGAACCGCCAACAGTGTATGGGAATGAATCTGTAAAAGGCAGCGTGTTTACCGGTTTACATTCGGGAGCAGTAACGGTTTTTGTTAAGCCACATGCGCCACTAACGGTTAAAGTTACGTTGGTGCCTTCAGGGATGTTGGTGATGATAATATTACCTTGGGCTGTAGTTGATGGATTGTCGCCACCAATAGTTCCGGCATTAACTGATAAATTGTATGAACCGGTATTTCCACCTGTAAAAGGAATAGTAGCAGTGTAAGTGTCTATATTCAAAGTTGTAGCATCACAAACAGCAGTTTCTGCATTTAAAGTTAAGCTACAAGCAGCAGCGCCAAACCAAGTAGTAAATACTTCGATTTCGTCAATAGTAATATTTTGTGTAGCGGCATATTGTCTTAAAAACACTCCTCCGATACTGGCTGTTCCACCACCTGTTGTAGTATGTTCAGGGGTTCCTGCGGCAGCTTCAGTAGCCGGAACTCCTGAAGATTTAACCCAAATGCTGGCAGCACCGGCTGCAGTTACGTCATATTTTACTATAATAAGGTAGGTAGTATTCAAATCGAAATCTGTAGGAGTAGCTGCAAATGAAGCCGTACTTGTGTTTGAGATTCCAAAATTAATTTTACCGGTTGTAGTTGACGGTTTTACATAAATTCTGGCTGCAAATGTACTTGGAGCAGTTCCTAAATGCGCAAAGTAACCTGCATCTCCGGAAGTAACATTTACTAAAAATGAGAAATACAAAGATCCTGACGTTACAGCGGCAGCAAAAGGCTTGTTGATGTCTTCCCCAGTGTTGTCGAGTCTCGCTGCATTGTTGGCAACGGTATTGTAACCTGTGTAGGTCAATCCGTTAGATGCACCAACATCAACGGCATTAGTTCCAGCACCACTGTGTGCACTCCAACCATTTGCAGTCAATACAGCATTGTCCGGATAATTAAAATCTTCTGTCAATACTTGTCCGAAAGACAAAGTGCTTACAGTAAGTAATAATAAAGAGTAAATTTTTTTCATTTTTTTTAAGTTTATTTAGCCTACAAATATAAGCACAATATTTGTTTGCCGAAAATAAGAGCGTAAAAAAATGATTAAAAAAAAGTTAAACCTACAAAGTTTAACTATCTGACAATTAGTTTTCTAGTGGTAGTGGTGTCTCCTTCGGTAATTTTGATAATATAAACACCCGGCGGAATAGTGCTGATGTTTAATTCGCGAGAAGAAATAGTGGTTTGTAGCACCTTTTTACCCAATACGTCAAAAATTAAAACCTCTTTGTCCAGACTAGTTTTTGAAGTGATGTAGATTTTTCCGTTGCTTACCGGATTTGGATAAAAACCAAGCGTTTCTCCTTGTTGCTTCCCATCCTGAGCAAAAGCGCCGAGAGAGAACAAGCAGAAAAATAAAATGGTGTATATGTAGTTTTTAGCCATGATAAAAATTTGGTTAAGACAAATGTATAAAAATAATTTCAAATATTGTACCAAAAAAAACTCCTTCTTGTTGGGAAGGAGTTTTTTATAGTTATTTTTTTATTATTGCGATAAAGTCCAGCCGGTGGCCCAAGATGGTAAAGCTGTATCGTTTCCTGCACCAGTTGCAGTAGTTGTTCCTGTTAGTAAAGCGCTTACATCAGCTGATGAGGCATCAGTCTTTTTGCCTTTAGTGTTTGTTGCAATATCTGTAAATTCATAGTTAGTCACTTTTAATGCTGTGCCTACAAAAGCAATTGTCTCATCGTGCTCAACATCTACACCGGTTTTCCAACCACTTAAAACTACATTGGTGAACAAAGCTTTGGTTCCTCTTCTTAATTTTAATCCTTGGTTTTCTGTGTAAATTACTGCATCTGCTGTACTGCCCGGACCAACTAATGTCAAGTTTGTGATTGATGGATTAGATATAGGAGTGTTGGCAAATCCGAATTCATAATTGTCTGCTTCAATTCCTCTGTTTCCTCTTCCGAAAGCAAGTTTGCCGTACCAGTTGGTGTTGGTTCCGTTCCAACCTTCAGTCCAGTCAAATTGATCGTCTTCATTTCCTAAAGAAACTAAGTTAGAAGTGTTTACAGTTCCTCCGAAAAATTCAAATCCGTCGTCAGAACCGTGGTAACATTGCACATATTCAAAAATAGTTCCTGAACCTACTCCGAATAAAGATACACCATTGAATTCTTTAGTAGCACTAAAGTTAGCTCCTGTATATTCTAATCTTAAGTAACGGATTGAACCTGAGTTATCGTTAGCAATAGTTCCACCATAAGTTAAGTCGGCCACTTCAGATTGTGCTGTACTAGCTCCACCACTTACAGTATTGATAGGTGCTTTTCCGCAAATTACTAATCCTCCCCAATCACCAGGTGCAGGAGTAGTATTACCACTGGTCATGATAACCGGATTGTTGGCTGTACCGTTGATGAAAATTTTCCCACCTTGTGCAACGGCAATATAAGCAGCGGTTCCGCCGGTAGCATGAATTTCTGTTCCTGCCGGAATGGTTAAGGTAGCGCCGTCTCTTACTACTAAAGCACCGGTTAAATTGTAAACGGTGTTGGCATTCAATATTACTTCGCCATCATTAATGTTCCCTTTAAAATCAGAAGGATTAACTTCAAAACTTGATGTAGGTCCGTTGTCATCAGAAGTCGAACAAGCCGTTAGTAAACCGGCTACTACTGTTAAAATTCCGAAAGCTTTTAAGATTGTTTTTTTCATTTTGTTATTGTGTTTTTTGTTGTTTAAACTCTGATACAAAAATCAATCAGCAGTGTTTCTTTAAAGTTAAGCGAGTATGATACTTAGATTATTAAAACAATTTCTAATATTATGCGAATGTTTCCTGTGTTAATTCAATTTATATCAAAAAAAAAGGAGCAACTCTGCGTTGCTCCCTGGTATTTTTAGAATTGATAATTAAGACCTAAACTGATAGCGATCCCTTTTCTGTAAGAGAGCACGTTTACATCTCCCGAACTGTTTTCTTGCACACGGTTAATGGCAGGATTTAAAAGGTTTCTGGCTACAAAACCAAGGCCTAAGTTTTTATTGAACTTTAATTTGGTTACAAAATCCAATGAACCAAAAGCTTTGTCCACTTGATTGCCTCGTCCGTTAGTTCCGATAGAATATAAACGATCAGAGAAATGGGTAAAAGCAATTGTGCTGGTTAAGCTGCTTTGTTTTTCATTCCATTCTTTCAAGAATGAAATATCTGCATTTAGTAACAAATCAGAAGCTCCCGTTAATCTGCTTTCTTTTTCAGTAAAATCAACATTGTAATCTGTTTCGCGAATTACTTTATTAGAATTTAATTCTTGGTTACTATATAAATAAGAAGCATTAACTCCCGCACTAAGTTTTTGGGTGTTGTTTTCATCGAAATTAAACAATAGCTTTCTGTATTCTACTTCAGCACCGGCTACGTAACCGAAATCACCGGTATTTACAAAAGAAACGTCATTGGTAGAAGATACAATAGTTACTTCGTTGATAGGGTTCTGAATGTATTTACCAAAAGCGGTAACCGAAATTACTTCTTCGTTTTTAGGGAACATTTCCCATTTTAAATCGATGTTGTAATCGTCTGATTCATACAAATAACGGTTTCCGATTTTAGTTTCGTTTACTTCTTCGTAAATGAACAACGCTCTTTCTTTAAATTGCGGTAAAGTGTAAGTTTTACTCAATCCCAAACGCAAGTTTTGTTTTTCGGTTACTTCGTATTTTAAAGTCAAACTCGGCAAGAAAGCCATTTTGTCTAATTTGTCGTCGTCACCGGTTGGATCAAGTGAAGTATTCCAAGCCACTTCTTGCAACAAGTATTCTGCTCTTAATCCAAGGAAAGCTGTTAGTTTGTTAAACTTGTATTCTGTATTTAAATAACCACCACTAACCAATAAATCTCCTGTGTAAAATTGAGGTTTTGTAGCATTGGCTACTTGTGCATTCCCACGGAAAGTAGAGATTTCGAAAAAGTTATTGTTGTAGTTTGTTGCGTTGAAAAATGCATCCAAGTTATTAATATCAACAACATCTCCGGTATGGTTGTTATTCGGTTTGAAGTTGAATTGCGTCGCTTCAAAATCACGTTGTTTGATTTTGGCAGAATAACCCGCAGTGAATTTTCCTTTGTAATCGCCTTCAGCATTTTTGTTGAATTTGTAGTCGATAGCCAAATGAGCTGCGATTTCATTTTCTTCCAATTTTTGAAAGTAACGGTGGTTATTGGCTGCCGATTGTCCTAGTAAAATATAACCGAAATCATATTCGTTTAAGATGTTTTGCGTTCTGTCAGGTTGGTCACCGGTAATAGTGTTGTAAGATACGCCCCAGTTGAATTTAGAACGTTCGGTTATTTTGTGCTCTCCTAAAAGTTGGTTGATCCAAAGGGTGTTTTTGTCGTATTTATTTCTACGAACAAAACCGTTATTGTCTTCACCACCATCAACAAAATAACCGCGATATTCTTCTTTAGAAAGAGAAGAAGTGTTGATTAAAACCGAGTTGAAATTGATTTTGTGACTTGCATTAATCTTGTAAGCGGCATTGATCATACCGGTAAAATTGGTGCTGTAATTCATCAGGGTAAAAGTTTCCCAATCTTTATTTGCTACACCCATACCGTTGATACTTTTGGCACTACCGTCGGTAATGGCATTGTATTCATTGCTGTAATTGGCTGTACCAAAAAGGCTTAGTTTTCCTTCTTTTCCGATATCGAATGATTTTCCTCCTGAAAGACCAATAGAGCCGGCAAACGGATTTCTGTCTTCTAACTGCAACGTACTGAAGTTGTATTCGGTTAAAGCATTACCGGGAATTGATTTAGACCCGAAACCGGTAGCATTATAACCTTTTTGTAACTGAAAATTGTCTTCAGCTACGGCATTGGTGTTGATTTTTGAACCAATATCCACTTTAAAAAATCCTTTTCCTTTGTATTCTTTAGAAACGATATCGACGTTTCCTCCGGCAAAATCTCCAAACAATTTACTGTTGTATACTTTATCAATACCAACAGATTCTACGATGTCAGTCGAGAAAATGTCTAAAGCAATATTCTTTTTCTCCGGATCGTTGGACGGAATCGGTAAACCATTTAAAGTAGTCGAGTTGTATCGGTCACCCAAACCACGCACAAAAATATTTCCTGAACCTTCTTGTTTGGTGATTCCGGTAGTTTTGGTTACAGCAGTAGCCACATCACTAACTCCTTTTCTGGATAATTCCTGCGCTCCAATACTTTGTTTGATTTCAACGGCATTTTTTTGTTCTAAAAGTAAAGCCGATTCTTTTTCACGACTCACCACTTTCTGAATTACTACATCTTGTAATTGATAACTTCCAGAGCCTAATGCTTTGTTGATGGTTAAAGTTTCGCCGGCTTTCACTACAATTTTTTCTTCTATGGTTTCATAACCTAAAAAGCTGAATTGTATGGTGTAAGTTCCGGCTTCAATGTTCAAGCTGTATTTACCGGTTTCGTTGGTTGTTACGCCTATGTTTGTTCCTTTAATAATAACATTCGCAAACGGTAAAGGCTCATTGTTTAAATCTTTATCCGTCAAAGTTCCACTTACGGTTCCTTTGTTTTGGGCAAAACTTATAAGGTTGATTAGTAATAAGGTAACAATTAATTTAAGTTTCATTGTAGTCGTGTTTAATTTTGGTGCAAAGAAACTATCGCATTGTAAAGGTCGTGTTACTCCATTATTACCTTTTTGTTCCTTTAGTTTTACCAAATTGTTAACATATTAAATTACCGTTAACTCCACGAAAGCGATATATCATCATTTTGTATTATCTTTACCTTTACTACCGCGAAAATAGTATGCGTTTGTTATGAAGAAAAAAGACATTAAGATTTTATTAGTCGATGATGAACAAGATATCTTAGAGATTGTAGGATACAATCTTGCTCAAGAAGGGTATCAAATTGTAACGGCTACTAACGGTAAAGAGGCCATTACTAAAGCCAAAAAAGAGCTGCCACATTTGATTATTATGGATGTGATGATGCCCGAAATGGACGGAATGGAAGCTTGCGAAAACATCCGTAAATTGCCTGAACTCAGCAATGTCATTATTACTTTTTTAACTGCACGCAGCGAAGATTATTCTCAGGTAGCCGGTTTTGATGCCGGTGCCGACGATTATATTACCAAACCTATTAAGCCGAAATTGTTGGTGAGCAAAGTGAAAGCATTGTTACGCCGACTAAAAAGCGATGACCAAACCACCGAAACCCTCAATGTAGGCGGTATTGAAATCAATCGCGAAGAATATAAAATCATCAAAGAAGGTAAGGAAATTATCCTGCCGCGCAAAGAGTTTGAATTGTTTTATTTATTGGCTTCCAAACCCGGGAAAGTATTCAAACGCGAAGAAATCCTGGATAAAGTTTGGGGCAATGAAGTTATTGTTGGCGGCAGAACTATTGATGTTCACATCCGAAAACTCCGCGAGAAAATCGGTGAAGATTTATTCAAAACCATCAAAGGAGTAGGTTACAAACTCGAAGTCTAAATGAAGGTCAATTTCAAGAAAACATATACTTTTGCGTTAGTTTCTACAACGTATATTACCCTTTTTTCCACCGGTTTTCTTGGTATTTTATTGTGGTTTTTCCACGAATTCTCCTGGGCTATTCTACTAGTTTTTGCCTTGTCAATGGCTACCTTTTCTTTCTTCGTTATACAGTATCGCGTCGAGCATTTTATTTATCGAAGGGTAAAAAAAATCTACGACGATGTTTCGTTACTCGAATCGACTTCTTTCCGAAACCAACCCATTACTACTGACATGGCTACGTTAACCAAGCAAGTGAAAAAATTTGCAATGGATAAAAAGATGGAAATCGAAACGCTCAAAGTGCGTGAAGAATACCGTCGGGAGTTTTTAGGGAATGTCTCGCACGAACTTAAAACGCCGTTATTCACCGTTCAAGGCTATCTTTCTACTTTGTTAGATGGCGCGATGAACGATAAAAATGTGCGTAAAAAATACTTGGAAAGAGCCGAGAAAGGCGTAGAGCGACTGATTTATATCGTAGAAGATTTGGATATGATTTCCAAATTAGAAACCGGCGATTTGAACTTAGAGTTGTCTAAATTTAACATCGTCGAGCTTATCCAAAATGTCTTTGATTTATTGGAAATGAAGGCTGATAAAAAGAACATCATTCTGATGTTCGACCGTAAATACAGTAAACCCATCAAGGTCTTTGGCGATAAAGAAAAGATCCAACAGGTGTTGACCAACTTGATCATGAACTCTATAAAATACGGCAAAGAAAACGGCACTACTGAAGTCAGCATTGAAGATTTGGTGAACAATAAACTCATCATCCGCATCCGCGATAACGGTGAAGGTATCGACAAGCACAATTTGTCGCGAATTTTTGAACGCTTCTTCCGCGTGGACAAAAGTGGAGCGCGCAGCGAAGGCGGTTCCGGTTTAGGCTTGTCTATCGTGAAACACATTATCGAAGCCCATGGCGAAAAAATTTATGTGGAAAGCGAGTTTGGCAAAGGTTCTGAATTTTCATTCACCATGGAAAAGTATAAATAACTGTTTCCAATTTACGGTTGCCTCACTTTTAGGGAAACCTTTATACAAATCGATTTCGAGCAATTTTTCGGCTTTAAATTCGCCTTGCTTGGCAAAGGGCGCCATGCCTTTTCGTTTGCATCGTTTGGCTAAATATTCTTGTTCAAACTGACCGGGAGTCGGAATAAAAAAAGCTTTTTTCTCCAATTTTGCCAAATCCATCACCGTCGTGTAACCCGAACGACAAAGTACCAAGTCACTCTCATTAAAAGCCTTTTCCACTTCTTCCGAAGTCATAAAATTGTAATACGTGATGTGACGGTCTGTTTTGATGTTTTGCTCCGGTTCTACTTTTCCTTTGATAAAAAGAATACTTCCTTCGTAATCCTGAAGTTCAGCTGTTAGTTTATCCTCCAACATAGTCCGTTGTGGTTCCGGTCCCGACAAAATAACCATCAAATCGTATCGCAACGGCAAGTTTTTTTTGACCAAACGACTCAATGGACCAAGGTATTTTAAGTTAAGCGAACTGTTTTCCAAGTGGCCTAATTTTCCCGTCAAGTTGGGCTGGTCTTTGCAGTCCGGTATCCAGCATTCGGTAAATTTTGCTATAAAAAATTGGTGTAGCTTGGAGGAAATCCAAGTGGTTTTACCCGACAATACATTTAGCTGGTGTGTGATAAAAACGCTCGGCACTTTTTTGCTGTAAACGCCCAAACGGTTATCGGAAATAATGCCTTTTAAATCGTATTGTTTGACCAATGATTTGACCTTCTGTTTTTCTTCAAAAATGGCCTGAATCATTTTCGGGCTGTTCTTAATGAGTTTCCATTTGAAGTCCTTTTCGTCTTTGGCATATTCTATTTCGTAAGAAGGCAGTTCAATCGAAATAAGTTCCGGAAATTCTTTTTGTAACAGTTGAAGCGCTACACCGTCAGAGGCAATAATAGGTGTAAAGCCATATCGCTGTAGTTCTTTAATGATAGGGATACAGCGGGTAGCATGACCCAAGCCCCAATTTAAGGGCGCAATTAGTATGTTTTTCGAAGTCGTTTTCAAGTTGGGAAGGTAAGCTTTTAACATTGCAAAGTAAAAAAGATTTCGGATAGTTTATATTTCCTTAATTTTACCAAAAAATTAAATCTGTGGGCAGTAAGAATAAACTAAAGCGATTCAAAGAAAACGAAACCTTTCAAAACGTGTTCCAACCAACTCGTGAAGAAGTAGTAGGTGGACAATTTCCGTTAAAAGGCAAATGGAACAGCGAATTTTTCAAAAATAACCATCCTATCATCATCGAATTGGGTTGTGGTAAAGGCGAATACTCGGTAGGCTTGGCCGAACAATATCCCGACAAGAATTTTGTGGGTATCGATATCAAAGGTGCCCGATTTTGGCGTGGTGCTAAAACGGCTGTAGAAAGCGGTATGCACAATGTGGCGTTCGTTCGTACCCAAATAGAACTCATCGAAGGGATTTTTGCCGAAGGCGAAGTAGCCGAAATTTGGATTACGTTCCCCGATCCGCAAATCAAATACAAACGTACCAAACACCGCATGACCAATAGCGAATTTCTGAAATTATACAAACGAATTCTCCAATCGGACGGCGTGGTTAACTTAAAAACCGACAGCGAATTCATGCACGGTTATACTTTAGGGTTATTACACGGCGAAGGCCATGAAGTGTTATACGCCAATCACAATGTATATAAAAACGAAGGTGCACCTCAGGAAGTAATCGGTATCCAAACTTTTTATGAGAAACAATATTTGGAAATCAACAAGGCAATTACGTATATTCGTTTCAAAATCAAATAGATGACCAACTTCTTGCCGCTTGTATTGGGTTTTTGCATTGCTTTTTTGGCGGTTATACTTCCGGGTTTAATCAACATGACAGCAGCCAAAATCAGTTTACAAGAAGGTAAAAACGAAGCGATTAGCTTTGCGGTCGGTGCTTCGGTAGTGGTGTTTGTACAAACCTTTATTGCCGTTTTGTTCGCCCGATTCATCAGCCAACACCAAGAAATTGTAGCGACCTTACAGGAAATAGGTATCTTTATTTTTGCCGGATTGAGCGTGTATTTTTTCTGGATTGCCAAAAAGCCGAAAAAAATCAAACCTGAAGCCAAAATCAAAGGCAAATCGAACCGCTTCTTTTTTGGGATGTTGCTCTCGATGCTTAATTTATTGCCGATTCCTTTCTACGTATTTGCCAGTATGGGTTTAGCCGCAGCGGGTTACTTTAGTTTTGATAAAATTCCGGTGGCGACTTTTGTAGCTGGTGTCGTATTGGGTTCTTTCAGTGTTTTTTACTTGTATATTGTCGCCTTTAAAAAGATTGAAAAGAAAACCGAATTTTTAATGCGAAACATCAATTATGTCATTGGTTCGGTGACCACTTTCATGGCTATTGTAACGCTAATAAAACTTCTTTGCGATTAAAATGGAAGACAATTTTTTCGAAAGAGTATACGATATTGTCCGCCAAATTCCCGAAGGAAAGGTCACTTCCTATGGCGCTATTGCAAAAGCGCTAGGTTCGGCTCGTTCCGCACGTATGGTTGGTTGGGCGATGAATGCCAGTCACGGACACGATGATGTTCCGGCGCACCGAGTAGTCAATCGCATTGGGATGCTTTCCGGGAAACACCATTTTGACGGCACTAACTTGATGCAACAATTGTTGGAAAACGAAGGCATCGAAGTTGTCGATAACCAAATCGTCGATTTTGAAAAGCATTTTTGGCAGCCTGAGGTTAAGCGATTGTAAGCGATATTATTCCAGCAAACAAACCGTAAACTTCGTCCTGTTTTCACCATTTTCAAAAGCCAAATAGCCGCCGTGCGCTTCGATGATGTTTTTGGACAAAGTCAGCCCAATACCCGCACCGTCTTTACGAGTGGTAAAGAATGGCAAGAAAATTTTATCTTCAATTTCGGGTTCAATGCCGGCACCGGTATCAGTAATAATAAGATAAAGGCGTTTTTCTTTGAGTTCAGCGCTAATGCTGATTTCTCTTTGGTCTTTTCCCTCTAAAGCATACATGCTGTTGGTTAGCAAATTGATCAGCACTTGCTCCATTTGATTGCGATCTACTGTAATCCATCGTTTAAAGTTCAGTTGGTTAACCACGGCAATGGATTCCTTTTTGAACAAAGGTTGCATGATTTGCAAACAGCTTTCCACCAATTCCGATAGCTCTGTTTTTTCTTTTTTAGGCGATGGCAACATGGCGAGTTTTCGATAGCTTTCTACAAATTCCTGCAGGTGATTACTGCGATTGTGCATCGTGGCTACGCTTTGTTTGATGTCTTCCAAATCTTCGGCCGACAAACTTTCTTGTTGGACCAATTCGTTTAAATTTTGCGAAAGCGAGCGAATCGGTGTGAGCGAATTCAACAATTCGTGTGAAATGACTTTCATCAAATTAATCCAAGCTTCTTTTTCTTTTTTCTCTACTACTTTCTGAATGCTATCCAATAAAATAATGTAGTATTCTTGGTCAAAAGTCTTGGTTGCTGAGGTTTGGATGAGGAAAGTTTGGGTGTCTTGTTTGTTAACCCTGATTTGCAATGAGGTTTTCATTTCCTGAAAATCTTGTGCTTCAATAATCTCGCAAAGCGATGGCAATTGGTTTTTCAAATAATGCCATCTGGAAACTTTCGGCACTTCAAAATGCTTCGAGAAATAATCGTTCATCAAAAAGATGTTCCATGATTCGTTTTCTTTTTGTAAGATGATGATGCCGGTTTCGATGTTGTTTAGAATCGACCGATAAATCAGGTCTTTCGAAAGTTGTTCGTGCTGTTTTTCTTTGAGTTTTCCATACAACTGAAACAAACTGGCGTAGTTGTGATAGGATTTGTGTTGGGAAAAATCGGCTGAAAAATCGTTTTGCAAAATCGATGCAATAGTTCGGTCAAACACCAAAAACGCATTGCGCAGAAAAAAGTACAATTCGGTCAGCAACAAAAAAGTAACAAAACCCGAAAACAATCCGGTGTAAATCAAATCTTCGGAAAACAAATAAATGCTTAGCCCAACACAAAAAACCACCAAAATTAGGCGGAAGAAAAGCAGTTGGTAGAGTTTGTAATTTTTAAACATTTATTCCGGATTGATATTGTATTTTTCCATTCTTCGGTACAAAGCGGCACGCGACAAACCTAGTTCTTCCGCTGATTTGCTGATGTTATAACCGTGTTTGACCAACACTTTTTCAATGGTATTTTTCTCTACATCCGACAGCGGCAAATCGTCTTTGCTTTCGTAAATTGTAACCAGATCTAAGTCTAAATCGGCCGCCGAAATCGTGTTGTTGTCACACAAAATCACCGCGCGTTCAATGCGGTTTTCCATCTCGCGGATGTTGCCGTTCCAAGCGTGTTTCTCCATTTGTTCCAAAGCTCTCTCGCTGTACACAATTTTGTTTCGGTTGTATTTGGCGATCATTTTATCCAATAAAAATTGGGCCAACGGAATCTTGTCTTCTTTGCGTTCTTTCAAGGACGGCAAGGTAATTTCCATAGTATTAATGCGATAATACAAATCTTCGCGGAAGTTTTTTTGGGCGACTTCTTCCTTCAAGTTCAAATTGGTAGCTGTGATGATTCTCACATTCAGCGGACGCGGCTTTGATTCGCCCAAACGAGTCACGGTTTTGGTTTGGATGACTTGCAACAATTTCGATTGCAAATGTAAAGGCACATTCCCAATTTCATCCAGGAAAATGGTACCGTTCTGCGCATTTTCAAAACGTCCGGCGGTATCGGCTTTGGCATCGGTAAACGCACCTTTGGCATAACCGAACAATTCGCTTTCAAAAATATTATCGTTTAACGAACCCAAATCGACATGCACAAACACATTGTTTTTTCGATTAGACTGTTGGTGAATGTACTGCGCCATCACAAATTTTCCGGTGCCGTTTTCACCCAAAATCAGGACATTGGCATCGGTTTTAGCTACTTTTTCACCCAAAGCATAAGCCTTTTGGATCAAGTTAGATTGCCCGATAAAAAATGAATCCGTTAAAGTATTTTGATCCGTTTTCTTTTTAACTTTTCGGGATTCTTCAACAGCTAGTTTTACCGTTTGCAGAAGTTTTTCGTTTTCCCAAGGTTTCAATACATAATCAAAAGCTCCATTTTTTAAGCCTTCTACAGCGGTTTCCACTTTTCCGAAGGCTGTCATTAAGATGACGATGGTTTTAGGCGAAAGTGTTTTGATTTCTTTTAAAAAGTACAAGCCTTCGCGTCCGTCTTCAAATCCGATGCGGTAATTCATGTCCAATAACACCACATCTATGTCGTTTTCCGATAACAATCGAAGCACATTTTTCGGATTGTTGAGTGTAAAAATCGTCTCAAAGTGTTTTTTCAAGAGCATTTTGGCCGCAAAAAGAATGTCTTCTTGGTCGTCTATGACTAAAATGTTGGCGTTTGTTTTTTTCATTGAAGCAGCAGGTATTTCAAATCACTGTTCGGTTTCGGACAAATGGTGTTCGATTATGAACACTTGTATTTTTTATTCAGCTGTAAATCGCTTAAAAACAGCGTTTTGTAAATTTTAAAACTTTGGCACAAAATTGTACTCACTCGTACTAAAATAGTTACAATGGACACCATCCTCGAACGTAAAAATAACAAAAAAAAGTATCTGACCGCAGCGGTTTTAGCGGCACTTATTTTGGGTTATGCCGCTTATGCCATGATAACCAAAAAAAGAGCCTATAATGTAGCCCAAAGCGAAATCACTATCAAAACCGTAGAATCTGACTTTTTTGAAGATTTTATGGTGTTGCAAGCCCGAGTAGAACCTATGAATTCGATTTTAGTCAACATAGTCGAAGGCGGTTCCGTACAAGAAATTTTTGTGAGTAACGGCGATAAAGTAACCCAAGGCCAACCGTTGGCAAGGTTATACAATCCGAATACCGAGTTGAATTATATGCAACAGGAAACGGCTATTATCGAACAAATTAATAATCTCAACAAAGCCAAATTGGATTTGCGCAATCAAGAACTGAATTTGGCCAAAGATTTAGTATCGATTGAACACGATTATCAAGATGCCAAAAACTTGTATGATTTGCATAAAAAATTATTTGACCAGGAAATTTTAGCCAAAAACGATTGGGAAAAAACCCAAGAGAATTTTCGCTTTCAAAAAGAACGCATGAACATCATCAAACAAAGTGTGACCAAAGAAAAACAAGCCAATCAAATTCAAATCGGACAGCTCAATCAATCCATCGGTATCATGGAAAAAAGTTTGGGTGTTTTGCGCACCAATAAAAAGAATTTTTTGGTAATGGCACCGCTTTCAGGGCGATTGTCTTCGTTTGAACCGGTGTTAGGCCAAACCTACCAACAAGGTCAAACTTTGGGTAAAATAGATGTGATGAAAGGCTATAAATTATTAGCCGATGTGGACGAATTTTATTTGCCGAAAGTAACCCAAGGGCAAAAAGGAACCGTCGATTTTAACGGTCAAGAAGTAGCTGTGGTAATTGCCAAAGTAATACCCGAAATCAAAGGCGGGAAGTTTCAGGTTGAGTTGAATTTCAGCGGCAATGAGCAACTCGATTTGAAACAAGGATTGAGTTTCAGTGTGCGACTGAATTTATCTGAAAAAACAAAATCGATTGTACTTTCTAAAGGCACTTTCTACCAAGAAACCGCCGGAAAATGGATCTTTGTAGTCAATGGCAATAAAGCCGAAAGGCGCAAAATAACCATCGGCAGAGAAAATCCGTTATATTACGAAATTACCAAAGGATTACAACCCGGCGACAAAGTAATTACTTCTACATATCGAGATTATTTGGAAGCGGAAGTGTTGAGTATTGAATAACACAAAGAGTATGAATATCATTTTAACTAACAACCAACAGTAACAAATGAAACTATTATTGACATTTATTTTCAGTTTAGTAATAAGCTTAACGATTTCGGCCCAAGAAAATGCGCCTACTATAAAAGGGAAAGTGAAAATTTCTATTAAAGAAGGCACTTTTGAATGTGATTTAACCATCAGCGAAATTCCGGCTATTCAGGATTATGTGATCAGATTGAATTCGGGGATGAATTTATTACACATGAAAAGCAAAAAGCCGAATGAGTTTGTTTTGGGCTACAATAAATCGTTAACAGATTCTACATCAACAGGGGAAACATTAGCCTATTTTTATCCTGATAATAAAGGTAAGGGGAAATTTTTGCCCAAGGAAATCCAATTTAGGTATGTTGGTAAATATCCGGTTGCGACCGATACCATTGAAAACTATTCCAAAGGAGATTGGAAAGGTAATATTGCATTCAATGGCTATTCGGTTAGAACTGATGGAAGTCAAAGTGCATGGTATCCGTATCTTTATGATGCTAAAAATGATATTTCATATGAGAAGATGTACTATGAAATAGACTTTGAATGCGTGGATTGCTCTACCATTTATGTAAACGGAAGTAAGCCGGTTAAGTCACAGAAAGTTACTTTTAAGAGTGAGCAACCTTATGAATTGGCCTTATTTTGCGGAAAGTTTGATTTTGTAAACGACGGCAATCTCATTTTACTAAACCCAACCTTTACCAAAGAAGATGTAACCGATTTTTCAAGCTTAGTTTCACAATACAAACAATACTATGAGAGTAAATTGAAAATCAAATTCTCAGAACCCCCGGTGTTTGTAAGCACAACACCAACTGCACCAAAGTATGGTTGGCTGTTTGTTTCATATCCTACAATTATGGGCATCGGTTATGGAAACGACGGATTAGGAGCACTTTTTGACAAAAAACAAGATTGGTACAAGCAGTATATAGGCCATGAACTTGGACATTATTATTTCGGAACCTACAAAGTTTTAAACTCGGAATTGGGCGATATGATGTCGGAAGGATTTACCGAATACATCTCTCTTAAATTAGTTGAGGACATTCAAGGAAAAGACATTTACGATAAAAAAATAGAGGAAAATATTAAGTATTTAACCGATTTTAAAACCATTCCGATAGCCAAAATAAAGTCAATCTCTGAAATTGGTGACCGACAAACTTTTGTTTACGATTATGCTCCAATGATGTTCATCGCCATTGAAAAAGAAATCGGTACAAAAAAAATGTGGGAATGGATGCATACTCTTTTAACCGTTAAAACCGATTTTACCAATTACAATTTTCTGTTGTCAACCTTGCGTCAAACGCTCCGTGATGAAAAGAAATTGCAAACAATAATAGACCGTTATTTCGCTAATGAAAAATCGGTAGAAAATATTATCAATGTCATCAAAAAACGAACACTATGATACACATTCAAAATCTTTCCAAGGTTTTCAGAACCGAAGAAGTCGAAACCAAAGCCCTAAGCGAAGTTTCAATCACAATCAATCAAGGCGAATTTGTTACCATTATGGGTGCCTCGGGCAGCGGAAAATCGACGCTGTTGAATATCGTTGGCCTTTTAGACAGTGCTACTTCCGGAAACTATCAACTCCTTAATCAAGAGATGACCGGCTTAAACGAACAAGAAAAATCCAAAATCAGAAAGCAAAATATTGGGTTCATCTTCCAAAATTTCAACCTGATTGATGAGTTGTCGGTATTTGACAACATCGAATTGCCGTTGATTTACAACAATGTTCCGGCTTCCGAAAGAAAGCAAAAAGTAGCCGCGATAGCCGAGCGTTTAGGAATTTCACATCGCTTAAAACATTATCCGCAGCAGCTTTCCGGCGGTCAACAACAAAGAGTAGCCGTGGCCAGAGCTTTAATCAATGATCCGAAAATTATTTTGGCCGATGAACCTACCGGAAACCTCGACAGTAAAAATGGGAACGAGGTCATGGAATTACTCACCGATTTGCACGCCAACGGCTCGACCATTCTAATGGTAACGCATTCTGATTACGACGCTTCGTTTTCGCAACGCACCATTATCATGAAAGACGGTATGGTACTTTCTGAAAAAACAAACAGCAGAAACGTCGATGTTTTTGTGTCTTGATCATCACTTTTAAAAATCATTATTATGTTTAAAATTATCACCACAACCATCGCCTTTTTATTGGGTTTAATAGCTTTCGGACAAGTGTCTGAAAACAGAACGGTAGCCGAGTTTTCCAAGTTGAAAGCCTCTCACGGTATTGAAGTTTTTTATACGGTATCAACCACACAAAGCGTGAAAGTAGAAACCGATGACAATGAAAAATTAGCCTACATCAAAACAGAGGTAGAAGGCCAAACCCTCAAAGTGTATGTTGATAATAATTCCAAAGAAGACTACAGCTACGGAACCGGTAAAGGAAAAAACATCAACGGAATGCGTTTTAAAGTTTTAAAAGTATACATCACCGGCAAAGCACTTACAGCCATCAAAGCGAGTTCTTCGGCCAGTGTGAAATTGGAAAACCTGAATTCGGTGGATCAATTGGAAGTGGCTGCCAGTTCGTCGGCGACAGTTTCCGGAACTTTTGATTGTACCGATTTGCAAGTCGATATCTCTTCAAGCGGAAATTTTAAAGGAAAAGTCAATGCCAAAAATGTGGCAGTTGAAGTCAGCAGCTCAGCCGATTGCGATTTGATGGGAAAAGCCGATAAAGTTACCATCAAAGCCAGCAGTTCAGCCGATTGTAATGCCAAGGATTTAGTGGCTGAAGAAGTAACGGTAAGAGCTAGCAGTTCAGCCGATGTAACTGTTTTTGCTTCCAAATCATTAGATGCCACAGCCACTTCCAGCAGTAGCGTGGATTATTTCGGCAACCCTTTTCAAGTGAATACCGATAAAAGTTCTTCGGGTTCTGTGAACAAACGATAATCATCATCATCAAAAAACGAACAAATCATGTTACAAAACTGGTTACACATATTTTTATTCCAAATCAAAAACAACAAGCTTTTTACGGCTTTGAATGTTTTAGGATTAAGCATTGGAATAGCCGGACTCATTTTTGCCATTTTGTATTGGAACGATGAGCACAGTTACAATGCTTGGAATCCCGAGAAAGAAAAGGTTTTTGAATCTATTAGTAAAGTCAGCGAAGACGATTATTGGGCAAGTAATGTAGCAGCGTTCGAACCCTATTTCAAAAAAGATTTCCCCGAATTAGACACGTATTGTTATTTCGACAATTGGTATTTTGAAGAAATCATTCAGTACCAAAACAAAAAGGAAATCGTTAAGATTACCGATGCCCAAAAAACATTCTTCGAGTTCTTTCCGTTTACCTTTATCAAAGGAACGGCAAAAAGCGCTTTGCAAGACAATGCCAGTATTGCTATTTCTGATAAAACAGCGGAACGATTATTCGGTTCAGAAGAGCCGATAGGTAAAATGGTGACTTACTCAGGCCGAAAATTAGTGGTAAGAGGTGTTTATACTATTCCCGGAAAATCCTCTATGGCTCCGAATGCCGTTACTTGTTTGATGGACGGCCGATTGGTAGAAAACAAGGACAATTGGGGTAACTTCAATTACGGCTTGTTGTTAAAACTCAAAAACCCGGCCGACAAAGACAAAGTAAGCGCTCGTATGGTGAAAATTCTTCACGAAAATCGAGCGGTTCGTTGGGCCAAAGAAGAAGGGTTAACCATAGCCGAATGGATGAAAAAAAATGGTCCGGGCAAAACCCAAATCATTTTAGAACCACTCAAAGACGCCCGTTTACACGCCATAACCGAAGGCTATGCAGAAGGCAAAGGCAACTATCAGTTTTTGCTGATTATGCTGGGTTTGTCGGTTTTGATTTTAGTCTTGTCGATAGTGAACTATGTCAATTTAGCCACAGCCAATGCCATCAAAAGAGCGAAAGAAGTTGGTGTTCGTAAAATTTTAGGCGCTTCCAAAGGCAATATTGTCAAGCAATTTTTGTTTGAAACGGTGCTTACGGTGTTGTTTGCCATTTTGCTGTCGTTGGTGTTGGTGGAACTTTCTTTGCCTTATTACAATGAGTTTTTGGGCAAGAAGTTACTCATTCATGGCAATCAATTTTATGGGCAATTGATTTTGATTTTTGTTTTGACTATTGTTTTAGCAGGCATTTTTCCGGCGATTTATGTGTCCAATTTTGAAACTTTAAAAGTGTTGAAAGGCAATTTCGGGCGAAGCAAAAGCGGCATTTGGCTCAGAAATACGATGTTGATATTGCAGTTTTCGATTGCCACGTTCTTTATTATCGGGTCCTATATTGTTTACCAACAAATCCAATACATCAGCACCAAAGATTTGGGTTTTAAAGGCGATAAAGTTGTCGCCATTTCCTATCGCAATCCCTACGATTGGCGCGAGAAAGATTACTTGGCCAAACTCACCAATCGCTATAATTTGATTAAAGCCGAAGTGTCTAAAATAAAAGGCGTGGCGCAAGTGTCTACCGGTGCGTTTTCTTTTGGCTCAACCAATGGTTCTACGTCGAGTTTTGTTTACAAAGAAAATACGATTCAAGGCCGTAATATGGGTGTCGATTTCGGGATGTTGGAAATGATGCAAATCCAACTCAAAGAAGGTCGCTTTTTGTCGGATAAAATAGCTTCCGACACCATCAATTCGATGTTAATTAACGAAACCACTTTGAAGATGATGAACGAGAAAAACCCAATCGGGAAAGAAGTGGATTGGAACGGCAATAAACTCAAGATTATCGGAGTGGTTAAAGATTTCAACCTGTTCGGGCCGCAAGCGGAGATTCCGCCGATGGTGTTTTTCCACTTCAAAACCATCGATTGGATGTTGCAAAACGCGAGTAAAATTCATGTCAAAATTAGTGGAGATAATCCGGAGCAGACCTTAGCAGAGATTGAAAAATTCTGGACTAAAAAAGTCGACACAGAATATCCGTTTAGTTATGATTTTGTAGACAAGGCGTATGCGCGGACTTACGAGACTTACGTCAAACAAAAAAACTTGTTTGCATTGCTGAATGTTATCGTAATTCTGATTGCGCTTTTTGGTTTGTTTGCCTTGGCTTCCTATTCTATTCAGCGACGTATGAAAGAAATTGCCATCCGCAAAACCCTAGGCGCAGAAACCGGAGTTTTGCTCAAAGAACTATCCAAACAGTACATCATTTTTTGTTTAATTGGGTTTGCCATCGCACTATTTCCGGTGTATTATTTACTCAACAAATGGTTGGAAAATTTTGCTTTCCGCATTGAAATTAGTTTTATGCCATTCGTTATTGGGTTTGTCATTTTATTGCTGTTGACGCTGTTAGTAGTGCTTTCCAGAGCCTATCACGCTACCCGATTGGATGTGTTGAAATACTTGAAATATGAATAAAAAAGTTTTTTTAATTGTTTTACTGTATACGTTTTGCCCTTCTGTATTTGGTCAGGATAATTCCTGGCCATTGCAGAAATGCATTACCGAAGCCATGAAAAACGCCATCGAAATTAAAATTGAACAGCTCAACGTAAAAAAGGCACAAAAGCAACACAATTCAATCGTTAACCAAATGTTGCCCAATGTTTCGTTTACCGGAAATCAAAGCTATAATTTTGGGTCAACTATCGACCCGGCTACGAATGGCAGGGTAAGTTCTAACATCCAAAACGACAATTTCTTTTTGAATGCTCAAATGAATCTCATCGATTTTAAAGCCTTTGCCACCGCTCAAAAAACCAAAATAGAGATAGAGAAAGCCAAAGCCCAATTGGCCATTATCGAAAACGAATACCAACTTCAAATTTTAGAAAGTTACTACCAAGCTTTGTTTACCCAAGAGTTGTTGATGATCCAAAAAGAGCAATTCAAAAACGCACAATTCAACCTGAACCGAGTGACCAAGGAAGTCGAAATCGGCAGCAAACCCAAAAGCGATTTATACGATATCCAACTCAGTTTTGCCCAAGAAGAATTACGCATGATGGAAACCGAACAGTCGTTGTTGCGCCAAAAAACACAGTTGTTTCAACTCATGAATGTGAACGATGTGGCTGTAGCCGAAGTGATATTGGAAAATGCTATACCGGCTGATAGCGATGCAGTAAACCAATCGATTTCAAACCCTAAAATTAAATTTGCCGAACTCAATTACCAAAGCATTCGCAAAGATACTCAGTTGGAAAGAGCCAATAATTTACCAACGCTGACCACCTATTACGGTTTTTCGACTTTCTATTACAAACCACTGAACCAACCCAATGCAGTGGTAGCCGATTTTAACCAACAAATCAGTGACAACAAGAATCACCAATTGGGTATCCAGCTCAATGTGCCGATTTTTAACGGTTTCCGAAACAATAAAAGAATCTCTGCAGCCAAACTGGAAACCGAGAAATCCCAATACGCTATAGCGCAGGAAAAGTTGAAAGTGGATAACCAAATTGTCCTCGAAAATCAAAACCGCAATAATTACCAAAAATTATTTGCCAAACTCCAAGAAACCAAATCCTACGCCGAAGCTTCTTTTCGCACTTCACAGGCCAAATTTTCTTCCGGAGTGATTGATGCCATCGTGTTTTCGAGTGTTAAAAATCAGTGGCTGAATGCCGAATACGATTTGCTTAAAAACAAGTTGCAACAACACTATGTGGCTTTAAAAATCAGCTTGCTCAACGGAAACACTTTCTAATGTTTTTTAGCCTATTATTGTATCAATATTTTCAATTCATTAACGATTGTTTCCAAACATTTCGTATTATCTTTGCAATCTAAATTCAGTTTAAATAAAAGAAACTGAAAGATTTAAATTTAGTACGAAATGAAATTAGATAGAAAAGAAATTTTGGCTGCTTTGGAAACCATTACCATTGCAGGCGAAGGCAAAAATATGGTCGAAAGCGGTGCCGTAAAAAACGTGCTGACTTTCGGTAACGAAGTAGTTGTTGATTTAGTTATTGCAACACCGGCCATGCACATCAAGAAGCGTGCGGAAGACGATATCAAAAAACTCATCCACGATAAATTTTCACCCGAAGCTGTGGTGAAAGTGAACATCAAAGTGGAAACGCCTGAGCAAAATCCGAATCAAATCAAAGGCAAACCCATTCCCGGTATCAGCAATATTATCGCTGTTGCTTCCGGTAAAGGCGGCGTTGGTAAATCAACTGTAACAGCCAATTTAGCGGTGTCTTTAGCCAAAATGGGCTTTAAAGTAGGGGTATTAGATGCTGATATTTACGGACCAAGTATGCCCATCATGTTCGATGTGGAAAACGAAAAACCGCTTTCTATTGAAGTCGACGGCAAATCCAAAATGAAACCTGTAGAAAGCTACGAAATCAAATTGCTTTCCATCGGATTTTTTACATCACCCAGTCAGGCTGTAATTTGGCGTGGCCCAATGGCAGCTAAAGCCTTGAACCAAATGATCTTCGATGCTGCTTGGGGCGAACTCGATTTTATGTTAATCGATTTACCACCGGGAAC
Source organism: Flavobacterium cheonhonense (assembly GCF_035671315.1). Classification (NCBI taxonomy): domain Bacteria; kingdom Pseudomonadati; phylum Bacteroidota; class Flavobacteriia; order Flavobacteriales; family Flavobacteriaceae; genus Flavobacterium; species Flavobacterium cheonhonense. The sequence continues at coordinate 193,627 of NZ_JAXAVY010000001.1, read as the reverse complement.
CGGCGACATTCACTTGTCCATCATGCAATCGTTGCCTATCACAGGTGCTGTAGTGGTAAGTACACCGCAAGCCGTAGCTTTAGCCGATGCTAAAAAAGGGGTTTCCATGTTCTTGTCGGACAGCATCAATGTTCCGGTATTGGGTATCATCGAAAACATGGCCTATTTTACGCCGGAAGAATTGCCAAATAACAAATATTACATCTTCGGCAAAGAAGGCGCGAAAGACTTGGCAGCCGATTTAAACGTGCCGTTCTTAGGCGAAGTGCCATTGGTACAAAGCATCCGCGAAGCCGGAGATTACGGTCGCCCTGCAGCCTTACAAACTGCTTCGGTCATCGAGAATGTATTCGAAGAAATCACCCGTAATGTAGTGCAGGAAACGGTAAACAGAAACGAAAGTTTACCGCCTACTGAAGCGATTAAAATCACCACCATGGCCGGTTGTTCGGCTGTGAAGAAATAGACCGGTTAGACTTCTTAGATTTTTAGACTTCTTAGAAAATGAAGTATTTTAAAATCTAAAATGTCTAATAATCTAACCATCTAAAATGTCTGAATTATGACTAACGAAGAATTAATTGTCAATATCGAAAAAGCACTAGACGAAATCAGACCGTTTCTGAATTCTGATGGCGGCGATATCAGCTTGGTTTCTATAGAAGACCAAAAACACGTTAAAGTACGTCTTCAAGGCGCTTGTACTTCTTGCAGTTTGAGCGTGAGCACCATGAAAGCCGGGGTGGAAACCACCATCAAAAAGTACGCGCCGCAAATCGAAACCGTAGAAAACGTAGTTTAGTCATTTTGTCCTAATGTCTACACTGAGCACAGTCGAAGTGTAGGGCGTTACCCTGCGGGTCGGGCTATTCGTTGCAATCTTTTCGGGATTGATAATCCCAAAAAGGATTTCCACTTCTATCCCTAACGCGAATGTAGCTTGGTATGACAAAAATCATAAAATAAAAGTTCGGGTTTAAAGACCTTAGCGCCTTTGAATCATAGAACCTCAGAATCTCAAAGCATGATAGAAACAGATATACTGATCATCGGAGCCGGACCAACAGGTTTATTCGCTGTTTTTGAAGCCGGTTTGTTAAAATTAAAATGCCACATTATTGACGCTTTGCCGCAACCCGGCGGGCAGTTGGCCGAATTGTATCCCAAAAAACCCATTTACGATATTCCCGGTTATCCCGAAGTATTGGCGGGCGATTTGGTGAACAATTTAATGGAGCAAATCAAACAATTTCAGCCCGGATTTACCTTAGCGGAAACCGCGGAAACCATCGATAAATTAGAGGATGGAACGTTTATCGTGACCACCAACAAAGGCACCAAACACCACGCTAAAGCCATCGCTATAGCCGGCGGATTGGGTACTTTTGAACCGAGAAAACCCGAAATTGAAAACATCAGTTGTTACGAAGAAAAAGGCGTAGAATACTTTGTGAAAGATCCGGAATTGTTCCGCAATAAGAAAATTGTCATTGCAGGCGGTGGCGATTCTGCCTTGGATTGGAGTATCTTCTTAGCCGATGTGGCTTCAGAGGTTACCTTAATCCACCGCAGAAATGAATTCCGAGGCGCTTTAGACTCGGTAGAAAAATTACAAGAATATAAAAAGTTAGGCTTGGTGAATTTAGTAACACCGGCTGAGGTAGTTCGCTTACACGGCGATGACCATTTAACTGCCATTACCATCAATTCCGATGGCCAAGAGCAAACCATCGAAACTGATTATTTTATTCCGCTTTTCGGGTTAACGCCAAAATTAGGAGCTATCGCCAATTGGGGATTGGAAATTGAGAAGAACGCGATTAAGGTCAACAATGCACTCGACTACCAAACGAACATTGACGGTATTTATGCCATAGGCGACGTTAATATTTATCCTGGTAAATTGAAGCTTATTTTGTGTGGTTTCCACGAAGCTACCTTAATGTGTCAAAGCGTTTATAATCGCTTAAATCCCGGCAAACGTTACGTGCTAAAATACACTACAGTTTCCGGTGTTGACGGTTTTGACGGTACTCGAAAAGAAGCAGAAAAAGCAGTAGTAAAATCAATCGACTAATGGCACAAGACATCACTATTAAAATTACAGATCGCGACGGTGTCACGCATGAAGTGCAAGCGCCAACCGATATGAATATGAATATTATGGAGTTGGTTCGTTCATACGAATTGGCTCCCGAAGGAACTATCGGCATTTGCGGAGGCATGGCCATGTGTGCTTCTTGCCAATGTTATGTTTTAAATGATATTCCGTTACCGGAAAAAAATCCTGATGAAGAAGCTATGCTTTGGGAGGCTTTTAATGTGAAAGATAACAGTCGTTTAGGATGTCAGCTGCACATTACGGAGGACATGGACGGACTAGAGATTGAATTGGCTCCGGAGAGTTAGAAAATAAAAAAGGCGAGAAGTATAAAATTCTCGCCTTTTTTTTATGCAGTTGATTGTTCGTTATTCTTTAATAAATTGTACTGTTTTAGTAGCTTTATCTTTGGTGATTTTCACAAAGTAAACACCTTGTGAGAACGATTCGGTGTTGATGGTTAAGTCAGCTTCTGTCGAAACATTTACTTGTTTAACCAATTGGCCTAAAGTATTGTAAACTGCGAAGGCATCAGGTAACTCCTCGTTGATAGAGATAGACACAAAATCGGAAGCCGGGTTAGGATACAATTTCACTTCATACATCCAACCGAATTCTGAAGTGCCCAACGATTGACAACCCAAAGAAGAAGCTAAAGTATTTCTTCTCGGTGAGTTTTGCATTACGGCTAGTATTCTCGCTTTTTGGTTTAAAGTAAAGATGTTCATACAAGCATCGTTAGTATAATCCATATAGTTTTCTACCATGTCTACACCGGTAGAAGAAGGACAAGAGTCATAAGTGTCTAAACAATCATAATTTTCCCAACCTGCGGCAGGAGTGTCTGCACAGTAGTCAGTGTTGTTGGTACAATTTATAACACCGGCAACCTGAGAACCACCGTCTCCCCAAATATGTCTCAATCCGAAACAATGTCCAATTTCGTGGGTAGCTGTTCTTCCTAAATTATAATCAGTGAAATAAGAACCTTGATTTGGGGCTACATCAGCAGAACCAAAACAACGGTAATCAATGATTACACCATCTGTATTGGCGGCACCTCCATTAGTATTTAGTCCGCTTAAACCGGAATTACTTGGGAATTGTGCGTATCCTAAAACGCCGTCCAAATCACCACCAAATTGGCATACCCAAATATTGAAATACTGGGTTGGATCCCATTGAGTTTGAGGTTTTAAAATGGTTTCAACATTAGTTTGGTTCCAAGTTGTGTTACCTAAGTTAACACGGTTTATACCATTAGTAGCCACTCCGTTCGGGTCTCTTTGAGCCAAACAAAACTCAATTTCTACATCGGCACCAACTGCATTAGTATTGTATCCTGGCGTATCCAACATTCTTCTGAAATCTTGGTTCAAAACGGTAATTTGAGACAAAACCCTTGCGTTAGAGATATTTCTACCGGTTCCTACATTTTGTCCGCTATGAATCACGTGAACGACTACCGGAATAGTAATTACTACATTAGGTGTTCTGCCGGTTGTCAATCTTTCTTGGATTTCGGCTACTTTGGGAGCAATCCATTGCTCGAAAGCTTCGGTATTGGCTCTCTCTGGGTCGTTGGCTCTTAGAAAGTGTTCGTATTCATCTGTAACACATCTTATTGAGCCGTTTGAAGCATTAATACTTCTTACCGGAGTTCCGAAAACACTTCTGTTGGGCGTGTTTTGGTTTTGGGCAAAAAGCATAGTGCTGAAAAGTAAAAGCGTAAAAGTTCTTAACATATTCATTATGGTTATTGGTAATTTATAAAATAAGTCGGCTAATGTAATAATTTATAAACTTTTTTAAATAAATAATTTAAAAATTAACTTCAACAGATAAATAATTTTCTTAGAATTGAAAATGTTACAGTCCTAATTTTGTTTTGGCCAAGGGTAAAATACGCTCCACAAATTTCGCATAAGCCTGCGTTGAAGGATGCAAACCATCGGTCGCCACCAATTCGGGTTGTAATAGACCAAGTCGCGTAATGTCTGTGATATAAACATAAGAAATGCCGTTGCTTTCGCAATAGGCTTTCGCAAAGGCATTGTATTGGTAAACACCTTCTGAGATTGAAACGGAACCTTGTCCGAAAGGCGTATAAGCATAATCAGGAATGGAAACTACGATTACCCTATTTTTGTTTCCTCCGGCTTTGGCAATAGCAATGTCCACCAACTCCGGAAATTCCTGTTCGTACAGGCTGAAAGGTTTGCCTTGGTATTGGTTATTGACTCCTATGAGTAAGGTGACTAAATTGTAATCGTTAGCCGGGTTTTGAGCCGCTATAGAGGTTTTTAAATTGGTCGTGGTCCAGCCGGTTTGCGCAATGAGTTTAATTTCGAAATTATCGGCAGTGGTTAAGTATTGTCCAAGACTGTCTTTTAGTTGTTCCGGAAAACGACAAGTTTCACAAACACTTTGCCCATAAGTATAACTATCTCCTAGGGCCAAATACTTAAACAATCTTGGTGTTGGCGGAGGGGAGGTTTGTTGGTCTTCGGAACAGCTGTTCAAACCGAAAGCCAAACCAAAAATTACAAGCATTTTAAAAATGGATTTCATCATTGAATTTTTGGTTTGACTCTTATCTTTAAGCAAGCTCTAAACGGGCTTCGATTTTTTCTTCAATAGCATTCCAAAGTCCGATTCGTTTTTCCAACGCTAAAACCGAAACTTCTTCTACTTCCTTCCACTTTTGGGTATCGTCTTGGCAAAGTTCGTTTATCATTTGCATCGCCATCGGACCGTGTTCGTCGGCATCCAATTCGATGTGTCTTTCAAAGTAATAAATCAGTTTGTTTAGATCCACATCCGGGAAATTTTGCTGAAAGTTTTTCAGGATTTCGGTAAACATATTCGGAATCAAATCTTCGCGACCAAAGGTAAACGCAGCGGCAATTTTATGTACTTTGCCTTCTTCAATTACTCGGAAGGTAAAATCGAGAAACGCCTTAACATTCTCATGTAAATCACTTTGTTTAATGGCGATGAATACGTTTTTAGTGTCGACTACATTCTTCAAAAAGGCTTCCAATTCGGAAGTTGAAGCACCGCAACTTTGCATCGCTTCCACATACATTTCAAAATGACTCAAGCGTTTCCCGTCTAAAGTCAAATCGCTTTCTTCCGCCAATACAATTTCGTTAATCAAATAACGGGTTTCCGGATTTTCCGAGGCAAACCAAGGTGTTGTAGTGCAAGTTAGTTTGTTTTGCAAGGCTTTCAGGAGCGACATAAAGTCCCAAACCGCATACACATGACATTCTAAAAACTGACGCAAATCGTCCATCGTTTTTACTTTTTCATACAGCGGATGTTGCAACAATATATCTTTTTGTGGTTGGATAGTTTGATTAATAGTGGTGATAGTCATAACTTTTTTTTAGTATTTACGTTCCGTAAATCAATATGGATTTATCGAAACAAAAATAAAAATGCTTCCCGTAATGGAGAAGCATTTTGTATCAATTTTATTGATTGTTTAATATTTTATTTGAAGGCCGGCATACCGGTAATATCGGCACCGGTAATCAGCAAGTGAATGTCGTGTGTACCTTCGTAAGTAATTACACTTTCTAAGTTCATGCTGTGGCGCATGATAGAATATTCTCCGGTGATTCCCATTCCACCCAAAATTTGACGGGCTTCGCGGGCAATATTAATCGCCATATCCACATTGTTTCTTTTCGCCATCGAAATTTGAGCCGTAGTCGCTTTGCCTTCATTTCTTAAAACACCTAGTCTCCAAGTCAACAATTGTGCTTTGGTAATTTCGGTAATCATTTCAGCCAATTTCTTTTGCTGTAATTGGGTAGCGGCAATCGGTTTGTCAAACTGTATTCTTTCTTTGGCATAACGCAAAGCGGTATCGTAACAATCCATAGCAGCACCAATAGCACCCCAAGCAATACCGTAACGAGCCGAATCCAAACACATCATCGGAGCACCAAGACCTGATTTACCCGGTAATAAGTTTTCTTTCGGCACTTTTACATTGTCAAAAATCAATTCGCCCGTAGCCGAGGCACGCAACGACCATTTGTTGTGTGTTTCCGGCGTGGTAAATCCTTCCATACCGCGTTCCACGATTAAACCGTGAATTCTACCTTCTTCATTTTTGGCCCAAACTACTGCGATGTCAGCAAACGGTGCATTTGATATCCACATTTTGGCGCCGTTCAACAAATAATGGTCGCCCATATCTTTAAAGTTGGTCACCATACCGCTTGGATTAGAACCATGATCAGGTTCCGTCAATCCGAAACAGCCCATGAATTCACCTGTCGCTAATTTTGGCAAGTATTTCATGCGTTGCTCTTCAGTACCGAATTTCCAAATCGGATACATCACCAAAGACGATTGTACCGATGAGGTCGAACGCACACCCGAGTCACCTCTTTCAATTTCCTGCATGATCAAACCATACGAAATTTGGTCTAATCCTGCACCGCCATACTCCTCAGGAATATACGGACCAAATCCACCTATTTCCCCCAAGCCTTTGATGATTTGTTTTGGGAATTCCGCACGTTGTGCATAGTCTTCAATGATAGGAGAAACTTCACGCTTCACCCAAGCACGCGCAGAATCACGCACTAATTTGTGTTCTTCCGTTAATAAATCATCCAATAAATAATAATCCGGAGCTTGAAATAAATCTGGTCGCATAGTTTAAAATTTGGTTTACGAAAACGTTTGCAAAGCTACACAATCTAAGTTAAAATCTCAATCAACAATTGTTATAATTTTTTGAAGCTTATCCGGCTGTCCGCTCTATCTTTTTTGTTTTGTCATGCTGAGCTTGTCGAAGTACAAAACAAAAAAGGATGCCGCTGCCATCCGGGCTAGGGCATTGGCTTTACGCTCAACGGTCGAGTTTTTGAAACGCTTTTTTTTTTTCAAACAAAAAATCAGCCATTTCCAGTACGTCTTGGCGTTCTGCTAAAACAGTTGCTCGGGTATCGGCTTCACAATAGGCAATGAACAACTCTATTTCTTCCGGTTTTAATTTGAGGCTGTTCAGGTAAAAGTTGCGGTCGTAATGACTGCTGAGGAAATCTTTAAAACTAGGTGGCGGAACAGGTTTTTGCTGCGGTTCTTTGTCTTTGTTTTTGAACCAATTGGATATGCCTTTAAACATCCGTACAAAATCGACACCATTTTCAATAGTGCCGTCATAAACATTAACAACTTTTAAGGCATTGGCTTGTTTGGATAATTTAATGGCATCAATATCACCTTGAGTGATTTGCACTTTTAGGCTTGACTTGTTCACAATTTCAACATCTTCCAAGGCTATGGGTTTCTTTTCAATGGTAATCGTCAATTGGTTTTGATTGAAATATGTTTCGGTAATTTTGAGTTTGAAATCGAGGTATTCTTTGGAAAGTATGTACAGTTCATCGCCTAAAGCAACACCAATACTAAAATGCCCTTGGCTGTCTGTAGTGGTGCTTTTTTTTGTAGTCAAGTTGACAAGGTCGATATTGGGAATACCTTTTCCTTCGCAAACTATTTTTCCGGTTACCACTTTTTCGTTTTGAGCTAAACAAAAGGTTGTCGTAAAAAGCAAAAAAGTAAAGAGTAGTGTTGGTTTCAATAATCAGACTTTAAAGATGGAACCTCTAAAGTACTATTTTCATTTTCGCCAACTGATAAAGTAGTGTTAATTAAGATTTTTTTACCAACTTGACAATCTTACATTTTCAAGTAAAAATCTTTAGTCAATGCAATATAGTCTTCGGTGTATTGGTGTCTGGCCGTTTCGATGATCAATTCGTCAATCGGCAATTTATGGGTTTCAGCAAAGGAAAAAGCAACTAAGCTTCGTTTGATTTCGGATGTCGGTGTGCCTTTCACTCGGGTAATTTTGAGCGGAAATAAATCACATTCTTTAGCCAAAGCAATTAATCTCGCTTCTTCTTTGTGCGGTACAATCACAGCTAAAACACCTGTTTCGGAAAGCAGTACGGAAGCAGCTTCCACCAAATCTTCAAAAGGTAAAGCGTCTTGAAAACGCGCTAAATCTCTCGATTCATTTTCGGTTTTGTAATCTTCATTGTAAAATGGCGGATTGGAGACTATCAAATCGTATTGCTGCGCCAGTTCGCTATCGCTCGTGTCCTCATCTTCCAAATCGTCCATAAAATCATCGAGTGAGGCGTGAAAACAAAACAAACGGTCGTTCCAAGGTGAGTTTTCAAAATTGTCTACGCATTGTTCAAAGGCGTTTTCGTCTATTTCTATGGCGTCAATATGCTCGGCCTGACTTCTTTGGGCCAACATCAATGCTATTAATCCGGTTCCGGCACCAATATCCAAAACGGAAAAAGGGCGGTGGTCAATCGGCGCCCAAGCGCCAAGCAAAACCCCGTCGGTGCCTACTTTCATCGCGCAGCGGTCTTGTTGGATGGAGAATTGTTTGAATTGGAACAGAGACATCTTAGATTTCTTAGATTGGTTAGACCTTTTAGATAATTTGAATCTAAGAGCGTAGCGATTCTAACTTTCTAACGCGAAGCGGTCTATAGCGAAGCGTTTCTATAAATACATTTCAATTAAGCCTTCCGGTAGATCCATGATGACTTTTTTGTTTTGTCTGTCGATTTTTACCAAGAATTGGTCAATCATTGGAACTAATATTTCTACAGTACCGTTTACCACTTCAAATAAGGGTTGCGCTGTAGTGTCATTGATGGAGACTATTTTTCCGAAAACACCGAGGCGTTTATCTTCGATTTCAAAACCAATGACTTCGTGGAAGTAAAATTTGTTACCTTCGAGTTTTGGTAACATCTTCAAAGGCAGGTAGATTTCGCAGCCAATGAGTTTGTCGGCTTCCTCTTCGGAATCGACATCTTCAAATTTGACACGTAGGAAATCGTTTTTGTGCAGGTTGCTGTGTTCAATAAAAAATGGAACCAGATCTTTGTTGAATTCAACAAATACTGATTCCATATTTTCATATAATTCGGGTTCGTCGGTGTCTAAATAGACTAAGAGTTCTCCCTTGAAACTGAATTTTTTGGCAATTTTACCTAAATAGAAACAATCTTTTTTATGCATGTTGCCTAAAATAGATTAAGCTTCTGTCTCTTCGCTTGCTTCTTCAGCAGCAGGAGCTTCTTCAGTAGCTTCTGCTACAGTCTCTTCAGCAACTTCAGCTACAGTTTCTTCCACTGCAGTTTCAGCTACAACTTCTTCAGTAGCTTCTTCTGCTACTTCAGCAACTTCTTCCGCTTTAGCAGCTTCAGCAGCAGCGGCAGCACGTTTGTCGTTAGCTTCTTTTTCAGCTTTTAAAGCTTTGGCTTTAGCGGCTTCTTGTGCTTTAGATAAACCTTCTTTTTTAGCGGTTACTTTGTTTGCTTTTTCTTCCAACCATTTAGCCAATTTAGCATCAGCTTGTTCTTGAGTCAAAGCGCCTTTGCGAACACCTCCGTCTAAGTGGTGTTTCATTAAAGCTCCTTTGTAAGAAAGGATAGCTCTGGCCGTATCAGTTGGTTGAGCACCATTGTGTAACCATGTTACTGTTTGATCCAAGTTCAAATCAATAGTAGCAGGGTTAGTGTTTGGATTGTAAGTTCCTAATTTTTCTAAGAATTTACCATCTCTTTTTGAACGAGCATCAGCGGCTACGATCCAATAAAAAGGTTTCCCTTTTTTTCCGTGTCTTTGTAATCTAATTTTTACTGACATAATCTTTTTGATTAATTTGAGGTTCTCGACCTCGGTTATTTAAGGGCGCAAAGATAATCTTTTTTCGCAAACAAACTAATTGAAAATTATATTTTTACGGCCAAAGCCTTGTAATAACTAACTTTAACGTTATTTTTTTAAAATTTAATTAGCATTTTTATATTAAAAAGTTATTTTTGTGGAGAAATACATTGAAAAAATGAAAAGATTTTTGTCCCTAATTTTAATTGCTGCGGTAATGACTTCTTGTCAAGAAGACGTCAAATTCAACGATCCGGGTTTACAAGGATTGAAGGATGATATTTTCTGGACCGCAGGCGATACCAGAGCCTACCTCGATGCTAACGGAAGACTTTCCATAGAAGCCAAGACCCAATTTGAGACGTTGACTTTAAACACAAGTGGCACTAATGAAGGTACCTATGTTTTAGGAACAACTAATGCCAACAATTCAGTTACTTATTCGTCAACTATTGATAATGTTGACTTGGAATATGCGACCGTAGCGGTACCGGGACCGGTTAATGCCATTACTTCATTAAACGGAGGAACAGGTTACAGCAGTGGAACATCGGTTTTAACTACCGGAGGTTCAGGAAGTGGTTTAAGTGTGAATATAGTAGCCAATGCTTCAGGTGTTGTAACCAGTGTAACATTAGCTTCCAGAGGTAATTTTTATGTAGCCGGTGATTTGATTACAGTAGTAGGAGGAAATTTAAATTGCAAATTCCGTGTGCAAAATGTACAAAACAGTAACGGTGAAATTAAAATTACAGAATACGACAACGTAAATATGACGGTTTCCGGAAAGTTCAAGTTCAATGCGGCCAATGCGAATAACAGTCCGTTTGGCGGTCCTATTTTGAACTTCCAATACGGTGAGTTCTACAAAATACCGGTTTTTCCATCTATTTAAGTATCAGTTCGTTCAAAATAATAAGCCGTCAACAGACGGCTTTTTTTATTTATTCGCAATTAATTCACTTTTATGGTGTTTTGCGTTTTATTTAAGGTTACCTTTGTCAAAATTTAAAAATTAAAATATGAACATTTTTGTTGGGAGTCTTCCGTTTAGTATAGACGAAGCAGATTTACGAGATTCTTTTGAAGTCTATGGAACGGTTAATTCCGTAAAAATTATTACTGATAAATTTACTGGAAGAAGTAAAGGATTCGGTTTTGTGGAAATGGAAAATGATGCGGAAGCTCAAAAAGCAATCGATGAGTTAAATGGAGCTACTGTAAGTGGTAGAACTATAGTGGTAAACAAATCAGAGCCGAAACCGGAAGGGGAAAGAAGAAGCTTTAACAATAACCGTGGAGGTTATAACGGAGGTGGAAATTCTCGTGGCGGATATAACGACAGAAACAGCGGCGGAAGATACTAATCCGAAAACGCTTACTATAACTCAAAAAACCATTCGATGCTTCGGGTGGTTTTTTTGTTAATAACTAAAGTTGATTTCCTAAGTCTGAAAACGTATTTTTGAAATTGTTCCGAAGATTGTTCGTTTGCCCAAATACACCTCGGAATATGGAATTTAACTTTGGGATTTTCACCTATGTATTTAATTTTTGATACCGAAACTACCGGTTTGCCCCGTAATTGGGCGGCACCGATATCCGATACCGACAATTGGCCTCGTTGTATACAAATAGCATGGCAATTGCACGATGCTATGGGTAATCTGATAGAACATCAGGATTATTTGGTCCGGCCGGAAGGGTTTAATATTCCCTATGATGCCGAAAGAATCCACGGAATTTCAACCGAATTGGCGCAAGCCCAAGGTATTCCTTTGTCGGAAGTGCTTGAAAAATTCAATACGGCTTTGTCTAAAGCCAAATTCATAGTCGGACAAAATGTAGGTTTCGATGTCAACATCATGGGTTGTGAATTTTACCGTTTGGGCGTCAATTCTCCAATGGCAACCTTACCGGTTTTGGATACTTGTACCGAAGTCACAGCCGAATTACTCAAACTACCCGGCGGACGTGGCGGCAAGTTTAAATTACCCACGCTAACCGAGTTACATAGTTATCTTTTCAATGTGCCGTTTGCCGAAGCACACAATGCGACAGCCGACGTTGAAGCCACAACACGTTGTTTCTTAGAGCTCATCAGACGCGAGGTTTTTACCAAAGAAGAGCTCGACGTTCCGGCTGATTATTTCCGAGAATTCGGCGAAAAAAATCCGAAGGAAATTCAGCTCATAGGATTGCAACACATCAACTTGAAGCAAGCTTCGGAAGCCATCAGAAAGCAACTGCAAGCCCAAGAAGTCGTTACACCAACCCAACATGAAGAGCAAGTACATCATGATATCACAGACGTTCAGTTTGTGCACTTACACAACCATACGCAATTCTCCGTATTACAGTCTACCATCAGTGTAAAAGATTTGGTGAATGCTGCCGTTCAAAACAAAATGCCGGCAGTGGCCATGACAGACCACGCCAATTTAATGGGTGCGTTTCATTTTGTACGCGATATTATTTCGCACAACAAATCGGCGCAAGCCAAAAACAAACAAGCTGAAGAAAACGGCGAAAACCCAACAGAAACTATCGTAAAACCTATAGTAGGATGCGAGTTTTATGTGTGTGATGATTTAAAAGACAAATCGCGCAAAGACAACGGTTACCAGATTGTCTTTTTGGCTAAAACCAAAAAAGGGTATCACAATTTGGCCAAATTATCCTCTATCGCTTACACCGAAGGGTTTTATTATGTGCCTCGAATTGACAAGAAAGTCATCCAAGAATACAAAGAAGATATTATTGTCCTTTCCGGAAATCTCTACGGAGAAATTCCGAGTAAAGTTTTGAATATAGGTGAAAACCAAGCCGAAGAAGCGCTTATTTGGTGGAAAGCACAATTCGGGGAGGATTTCTACATCGAGTTGATGCGCCACAATCAAGAAGATGAAAATAGGGTGAATGCCTCGCTCATTTCTTTGGCCAAAAAACACGGCGTACAAACGGTGGCCACCAACAACGTTTTCTACATCAATAAAGAAGATGCCAATGCTCACGATATTTTATTGTGTGTGCGAGACGGCGAAAAACAATCAACGCCTATAGGTCGCGGTCGCGGTTATCGCTACGGTTTTAACAATCAGGAATACTATTTCAAATCGAGTAACGAAATGAAAAAGCTCTTCCATGATTTGCCGGAAGCCATTGTCACCACTGAAGAAATTGTCAATAAGATAGAAATATACGATTTGTCGCGAGAAGTGCTCTTGCCAAAATTCGATATCCCGGAGGAATTTGTAGTGTCCGAAGACGCCCTCGACGGCGGTAAACGCGGGGAAAACAAATACTTGGCGTATCTGACTTTCGAAGGTGCTAAAAAGCGTTATGGCGAAATCACACCGGAAATTCAGGAGCGCTTGGACTTCGAACTAAAGACCATCGAAAACACAGGATATCCGGGTTACTTTTTGATTGTACAAGATTTTATAGCGGCTGCCCGCCAAATGGACGTTTCGGTTGGTCCGGGTCGTGGTTCCGCAGCAGGTTCCGTGGTAGCGTATTGTCTTGGCATAACCAACATCGATCCGTTGCTGTACGATTTGCTTTTTGAGCGGTTTCTTAACCCTGATCGTGTGTCGATGCCCGATATTGATATCGACTTTGATGATGAAGGACGAAGTCGTGTTATGGATTATGTAATCAACAAATACGGTTCGAAACAAGTAGCGCAAATTATTACTTATGGAACGATGGCGGCCAAATCCTCAGTCCGTGATACCGCGCGTGTATTGGATTTGCCATTATTTGAAGCTGATAAAATCGCTAAATTGATTCCGACGACTCTGAATCTGGCTAAAATCTTCACCCTCGATAACGACAAACTCAAAGCGGCGCTCAGAGCCGAAGAATATGACAAAGTCAAAGAGTTGATTGAATTGGCCAACGGCAACGACTTAGGCAGTGAAACCATTCAGCAAGCCAAAATTTTAGAAGGCAATTTGCGCAATACCGGAATTCACGCCTGTGGTGTAATTATTACGCCGGATGATATTACGAATTTCGTTCCGGTAGCCACGGCTAAGGATTCGGATTTGTATGTCACGCAGTTTGACAACTCGGTGGTTGAAAGTGCCGGTTTGCTTAAAATGGACTTCCTGGGGTTGAAAACCCTAACACTGATTAAAGATACCGTAAAATTAGTAAAATACAGAACCGGGATAGAACTCGATCCGGATGCGTTTCCGATAGATGATGTCAAAACGTACGAGTTGTTTCAACGTGGAGAAACGGTTGGAATTTTCCAATACGAGTCGCCCGGGATGCAAAAATACCTCAAAGATTTAAAGCCAACGGTATTCGGTGATTTGATTGCCATGAACGCACTCTATCGTCCGGGACCGCTGGAATACATTCCTTCTTTCGTTCGACGTAAAAATGGCGAAGAGGAAATTGTCTACGACCTTGAAGCCTGCGAAGAATATTTAAAAGACACTTACGGGATTACCGTTTACCAAGAGCAGGTAATGCTTTTGTCGCAAAAACTCGCCAATTTCTCCAAAGGTGATGCCGACGTACTGCGTAAAGCCATGGGGAAAAAGCAAAAAGATGTTTTGGACAAAATGAAATCCAAGTTCATCGATCAAGCGGTGGCGAACGGTCATGATGCTGAAAAATTGGAGAAAATTTGGAAAGACTGGGAGGCGTTTGCGCAATATGCTTTCAATAAATCGCACTCTACTTGTTATGCTTGGATTGCCTACCAAACGGCTTATTTAAAAGCGCATTATCCGGCCGAATATATGGCAGCGGTATTGTCTAATAATATGAACGATATCAAGCAAGTATCATTCTTTATGGAAGAATGTAAGCGAATGGGCTTGCAAGTACTCGGTCCCGATGTGAATGAAAGTTACTATAAGTTTACTGTAAACGAAAACTATGCGGTGCGTTTCGGAATGGGCGCCATCAAAGGCGTCGGAATGGGCGCTGTACAAACTATAGTTGAAAATCGTAAAGAAGGCAATTATAAATCGATTTTTGATTTGGCCAAACGCATTGATTTGCGCGCTGCTAATAAAAAAGCCTTCGAAAACTTAGCCTTAGCCGGTGGTTTCGATTGTTTCAGCGATACACATAGAGCGCAATATTTCCACACTGATGGCGATAACATTACGTTTTACGAAAAAGCCATGCGTTATGGTGCCAAGTTTCAGGAAAACGAAAACTCTTCGCAAGTCAGTCTTTTCGGCGATGCCAGCGATGTACAAATAGCCGAACCAACCGTTCCGCCTTGTGAGGAATGGAGTACCATGGAAAAGTTGGCCAAAGAGAAAGAAGTAGTAGGGATTTACATTTCCGGTCATCCGCTGGACGATTTTAAATTTGAGATGAAATACTTCTGCAACAGCAAATTAGAGAATTTAAAAAATCTGAATAATTTTGTAGGCAAGACGCTCACTTTCGCCGGAATCGTGACCAATGTGCAATACAAAACCGCCAAAAACGGCAAAGATTGGGCGATGTTTACCTTAGAAGGTTACGATGAAAGTCACGAATTCAGGATCTTTGATGAGGAGTATCTCAAGTTCCGCCATTTCTTGGTAAACAACCAGTTTGTGTATTTTAAAGTTACTGTAAAGGACGGTTGGGTCAACCGCGAAACCGGCAAAAAATCGGATCCGCGAATTCAATTCATGGATGTAAAACAGTTGCAAGATGTATTGCCGCAATTTGCCAAAAAGCTAAGTATCCAAATGGACATTCATGAGCTGCAAACGGAATTTATCCATCAACTCAACCAATTGTTTACAACCAATAAAGGAGATCATACCGTAACGTTTGAAGTGATGGAGTTTGAAAAAGTACTCAAACCTATCGAACCGTTACCCAAAGTTGTGGTTGACGAGGAATTAATCGCAGATTCCGATAACCCTGAAGAAGTTGTGATGGATATTCCGGTGGTAGAAGAACAAGTACAAATAGCCACGCGAATTTCATTGCCAAGTCGCAAATTGAAAATCCGCATTTCCAACGAATTGTTGACGGAGTTAGAAAAAATGAACGTCAAATTCAGCCTTAACTAACAAATCAATTCTGGTAATGCTTTGATAGCCAAAACTGATTTTTTTAACATTTAATAATCAAATAAATTGCCTAATTTTGGCAACAAATAATAAAGTAATTTAAAAATATACAATATGGCTTTAGCAATTACAGATGCTACTTTTGAAGAGGTAGTATTAAAAGCAGACAAACCGGTAGTAGTTGATTTTTGGGCGGCTTGGTGTGGACCTTGTCGTATGGTTGGACCGGTAATTGATGAAATTTCCTCAGAATACGAAGGCAAAGCAGTAGTAGGTAAAGTGGATGTAGATGCCAATCAGGAATTCGCTGCCAAATACGGTGTGCGTAACATTCCAACGGTTTTGGTGTTCCAAAACGGTGAAGTGGTTGGTCGTCAAGTAGGCGTTGCGCCTAAAAAAACCTACACCGACGCTATCGACGCTTTGTTGTAAAATACCATGAAAAAGAAAACTGAGGTCTAACGAAAGTTAGGCCTTTTTTATTTTCAGGAGCTCAGCATTGGCAGTGTTTGGGAAAAGTCGTCCCGCTGTCCGCGCTACACGGTAGCTTGCTCCCATCGGGGCTATAGTCACGTTTAGCATTTTTTTAGCAATGCTTTCTAAGCAATTTCAAATTTCAAATCCTTATATTTGACTTATGAAGATTGAAGCACAAAAAGAACTCGTTTCCGGATTCAAGCATTTGGAATTGCTGGCCAACCAAGTGGTAGAAGGCTTTATTTCGGGGATGCACAAATCGCCTTTTCACGGATTTTCCGCTGAGTTTGCCGAACATAAAGTGTATAATACCGGCGAAAGCACCAAACACATCGATTGGAAATTATTCGCCAAAACCGATCGTTTGTACACTAAACGATTCGAAGAAGAGACCAATTTACGTTGTCATTTAATTATCGACAACTCATCTTCCATGCATTATCCCAAATTAAAGGCGAATGAGTCGTTTTACCATAACAAAATCGGTTTTTCAGTATTGGCTTCGGCAGTCTTAATGAACCTGCTTAAAAAGCAGCGTGATGCTGTTGGCCTTAGTGTGTATTCGGATACTTACGAATATTACGCGCCCGAAAAAGGCAGTGATCGACACCATCGAATGATTTTGAATAAGTTAGAAGATTTATTGGAAAATCCAAAACAGGCCAAAAGCACGGATACGGTGACCTATTTACACCAAATAGCCGAGAAAATGCACCGCCGTTCGATGATTATCTTGTTTACAGATATGTTTGATCCTAACGCTAATGACGGCAAATCCGAGGCGTTGTTCAATGCATTACAGCATTTGAAACACGACAAGCATCGGGTAGTGGTTTTTCATGTCATCGATAAGCAAACCGAAATCAACTTCAATTTCGACAATGCGCCGCGCAAATTCATCGATTTGGAAACAGGTGAGCAGATTAATATTTTCGCCGACAGCATCAAAGAAGCCTACGAGGAAAAGGTAGCGGCTTATTTTAAATCCTTGGCTTTAACCTGTGCGCAAAATAAAATCAAGTACGTTCCTGTGGCGGTTGAAGAAAGTTTTGAAAAAATTTTAACGACATACTTAGTTGAAAAACAATTGTTTGGTTAGCCTGTCAAAAGAGAATTGATTTTTTTAGCAAAAAAAAGTTGCAGAATAGAAAATCAGTTGTATATTTGCAACCGCAATTAAGCGATGGTTTGGTAGTTCAGTTGGTTAGAATACATGCCTGTCACGCATGGGGTCGCGGGTTCGAGTCCCGTCCAGACCGCTAAAATTGGGAAAGGATTTCAGAAATGAAATCCTTTTTTGCCCAAAATAGGTTTTTAAAAAATCTAGTTTAGGTTCCAAAAAAGCATTTAAGATTAGTTGTGTTGTTTCGCTACGACTTTGTAACTCGTAGCAGGTTTAGTAGTTAGACCAATGAAAAGCTTTCCCTTTTTTAGGGATGGCTTTTTTGCTTTATAACACTTGTAGTTTTTCATCTTCCTCTTTAAAAAGTTCCTTTTTCAGCTGTAATTCATTGGAATTTTGTACATTGCGTCGTCTTTTTTTAAAAGTAAAGGACAACATCAATCAAAAAACCAACCAATGAAAAAACAACTACTCACTTTTATCTTATTTTTTGCGAGTTCTTTATTAGTGGCGCAAAGTTTTAACCAGCCCAGCATATACAACAATGTCTGTGATGACAACAATGATGGTATTGCTGCTTTTTGGTTAGGAGAAATCTCTTTTGAAATCCTAGGGAATTTAAACACCCAAGATTATTCGATTTCACATCATGAGACTCAATTTGATGCCGCTACAGGTACAAATGCTCTTAGTAGTCCGTACACAAATATTTTACCTTATCAGCAAACGCTGTTTGCCAGAATTGTGACCAATGCAACAGGAGATGTTTCAATTATAGGTTATCCATTAAATGTTAATCCGGCGCCATCAAACCCTACAGTTTCCATAACCAATTGTGCTAATACAACTACGAGTTTTCCTTGTTGGGATTTGACAAGTGTTCAAGCCCAAATTGCACAAGGAGCAACTGCTTCGATAGTTACTTTTTTCACTTCTCAGGCTGATGCCTTCAGTAATGTTGCTCAAATTGCCAATCCAAGTTGTTACGTCAGTCCTTCCGCTTCACCGGTTAATCCACCGGTGTATTACAGGGTTGAAAATGCTGTCACCGGATGTTTTGCTGTTGGAGTTGTCGAATTAATAACTATTGATTGTGGCGGTGGTAATACTTGTAATCCACCTATTTCATTTCAAGCCAGTTCAAACGATTTAACTTCGTTGGTATTGAGTTGGACAAATGACGGAAGCACGACACAATCTTCTATTGTTGTTTTACCTGCTGGGAGTCCACCACCTACTAACAACACAACTGCTTTTTATGCCGCCACTAGCCCGTATGTTATAACCGGATTGTCTTGTGGGACTACTTATGATGTTTACATCAGAACTTTTTGTAATTCTGCTAATTTGAGTAGTTGGGTTTCTCAAACGGTTGCTACTTTAGGTTGTCCGATTGAAGCCGGACAACCGACAGATTTAAGACAATGTGCAGGAAGTAATGGTCAGGCTTGTTTTAACTTAAACCAAAACGATGTTTTTATTATCAATACTTTAAATCCTGCAGAATATACGGTTACTTACCATAATTCTCAGGCTGATGCTGCTAATGATGTTAGTCCTTTGGCATCGCCATATTGTACCGCAACTTCGCAAGCTGTATTTGCCCGTTTGGAAAACAATGCTACACAAGAATTTCAAATTTTCGGTTTTTCAGTAATGGTAGAAACTTTTACGCAAGTTGCTACACCTTTAAATAGTATACAACAGTGTGACGACAACAATGATGGTTTTGTGACTTTCGATTTGACTACTGTTCAAGCACAAATTAACAGCACCAATCCTTTGCAGTATTACCCTAGTTTGGCTAACGCCCAAAATCAGGTAGTGCCGTTTACCAATCCTTCGGTATTAAACATCAGTGTTCAGAATCAAATTACCAATGTTTTTGTCAGAGAGATAGTGGCAGATGGATGTGACAACATCTATTCTTTCCAGATTCAAGCTTTTGCTAATTGTAATGTGGCTTACACCTGTTCTCAGGCTAATTCACTTTGTAACTCGCTTGGAGCAGTATTTCAAAACACTACTAATATGTCTTCAACAGGAACTTATGGTTGTTTGAATACTTCGCCTAACCAAACTTGGTTTTATTTGCCTGTAAGTCAGGCTGGAACTATTAATCTTTTAATCCAACAAAGCACCAGTCCGACTATTTCATCAGCTAACTTAGATGCTGACTATGTAGTTTTTGGTCCATTCTCCGATCCGGTAACACCTTGCAATGGTCAGTTAACACCGAATTTTATAGTAAGTTGCAGTTACTCAGCATCGGCTACTGAAAATGTAGTTATTAATAATGCAGTTCCTGGCCAATATTATTTGTTGATGGTTACTAATTTCAGTAACCAATCAGGATACATTAAAATTTCAGAAGTAACCGGCTCAACCGGTGCAATAGATTGCTCAGGCTTGCGCTTGAATGCCTTTTTGGATGTAAACAATAACGGAACGCAAGACAATGGCGAACAAAATTTCCCTCTAGGACAGTTTACTTATGAAATCAACAATAGCGGTAATGTACACAACGTAGTGTCGCCTACAGGTTATTATAATATTTATGACACCAATGGTAATAACTCTTATGACATCAGTTACGCCATCGATCCCAACTATACAGCTTCTTATGGAATTACAACAGCGTCTTACAGCAACATTCAAGTTGTTATCGGAGGCGGTTTGCAAACCTATAACTTCCCTATCACTATAACACAACCATATAATGATTTGGCAGTACACATCATTCCTGTGAATGCACCAAGACCCGGTTTTACTTATATGAATAAAATCGTGTATACCAATAATGGTAACCAAACCATCACATCCGGAACGGTAACCTTTAATCATGATCCTTTGGTTGCAATAGTAACTAATACACAAACAGGAACAAGTCCGATAACTAATGGCTTTACGTATAATTTCAGCAATTTATTGCCGTTTGAGTCGAGAGAAATGATTGTGACCCTACAAGTGCCCACCATACCAACCGTTGCTTTAGGTGGTTTATTGACCAATACAGCTTCTATCGTTCCGTTAACCGGTGATGTAGTGCCGGAAAATAACTCGGCTGTTAATACCCAAATTATCATTGGGGCTTATGATCCGAATGACAAAATGGAAGCACATGGGGAAAGAATTCTCTACACAGCTTTCTCAACCAATGATTATCTGACTTACACCATTCGTTTTGAAAACACCGGAACGGCCAATGCAGAGAATGTTAGAGTGAATGATATTTTAGACGCCGGTTTAGATGCTAACACCATTCGTATGGTCAGCGCTAGTCATTCTTATGTAATGGATAGGGTTGGGAACCAAGTTAATTGGATTTTTGAAGACATTCAATTGCCGCCATCAGTGGCCAACACCAACATCGGAAAAGGCTATATCACTTTCCAAATCAAACCTTTGTCGGGCTTCGCCGTGGGCGATATTATACCCAATACAGCTTCGATTTACTTCGACTTTAATCCGCCAATTATTACCAATACTTTCAATACTGAATTTGTGCAGCAATTAGGTGTAGATGAATTTGAAAACAACGACTTTGTGTTTTACCCAAATCCTGTATCCGATTGGCTGACCATCAGTGTTCGAGGTAATGCAAACATTGCGGGTGTTACAGTATATGATATATTGGGTAAAATGGTATTCACCCAACAAGTTTCCAACTTGTCCACTCAAACCATAGATTTGTCTGCTGTTTCAAAAGGCATGTATTTGGTTGAGGTGACTACCGACACCAACCATAAAGTCATCAAAAAATTGATTGTAGACTAATTATACCCTCTTCAATAGTAAAGCCTTCTCTTGAGAAGGCTTTCTTTTTTGGGCAAAGCTTAGCTTGGTGAATATAATTTCTTATTTTTGAAACTGTTAATCGATTCAATTCATACATGAAAAGAGCTCTGGCTTTAGCATTACTAACCGTTTGTTTTTCTTGCCAATATTTGGAGAAGAAAGTGCCTTCCGAACAAGAATTGCTTGAGCAACAACTGAAAGAAATCAATTGGAAAGAAGTGGATGAATATCCATCGGTTAGCGATTGTGAAACCCTGACAGATGCCAATCTGCGCAAGCAATGTTTCTTCGATTTTTTAACGGCTACTATTGAACAAAAACTGGCTGTTGATACCTTGGCAACGATGTTTCCTAAATTGGATACCATCGAAGTGAGAGTCACTGTTTTACCTGATGCTACTTTAGAATTTAAACCCGAATTTCCTAAAGATTCTGTGGCTTACGATACCATTAAAATCGACAGTATATTGCGTGCCCGCTTAGTTGATTTTCCCAAAGTAAATCCGGCGATTAAAAGAGGTATACCGGTAAAAACACAGTTTGTCCTTCCGGTAATTATCAAGCAAGAATAGGTTTAAGTTTAGCGAGAGACTAGAATTTATCGGCTAAATTTTCTGCCTTTCCAAGAGAAACCTCCGAATAAAGAATACATCCCAACTAAGCTGGCGTAAAATGGATAAACCGCAGCGGAAGCTAATGGTAAAAGCCATCGGCCTTTGCGTAAGTATCGGTTGGCCTTGTATAACAGGGCATAATCTACTAAGTACTTAGCCGAAAACACACCTAACCAAATACTTGCCTCCAAACAATCACAAACCACAAACCACAAACCAACAACCAAACCTAAATTCATCAAGAATACTAACACTGCCAGAAGCTTTGCATAAGTACTTTGGTAGCCTGTCGTTTTACTTGCCCAACGAACCCGTTGTTGGAAGAAATTAAACAAATCATTTTCGGGTTTGGTTTTGACAATGTTTTGCGAGTGTTTTAAATAGTGCACTTTTTCAGGGGAATGATTTACCGCTTTTTGCAGCAAAAAGACATCGTCGCCACTTGCCCTGTTTTGGTTGCCGTTAAAACCGTCTAACTCGGTAAAGAACTTTTTAGTATAGGCCAAATTGGCGCCATTACACATAAAGGGTTTGCCAAGCCCAAAACTTCCGATGGTGGTGCCTTGTAAACTCAATAAATCCAGTTGCTGAAACTGATGGAACCAATTGTTTTTGGTAGTATAAGTCACTGCCCCGATGATCATTTCCGGTTGGTGATTTTGTATGTATTCGTCTATTGTTAACAACCAATTTTTGGGTACGGTACAATCGGCATCCGTGGTGATAATCCAATTGTGTTTTACGATGGGAATTGCGCGGGCTATAGCATCTTTTTTGGGAGAATCGGTTAACCGTAAATTCTCCAATAATGTTGTATCTATGGTGTCGTATTCCATGCGCCAACGGATACAAATTCGCTCTGAAAGATCGGTCGAAAAATCATCTACCATGATAATCTCTATCAACTCATGCGGGTAATTCAGTTTGGAGAAAGACGCCAATAGTTTCGGAAGATTTCTCGCTTCGTTACGAAACGGGACTATAATGGTGAATGCCGTTTTAGGCGCTGCCGCTGCAAAGGTTTTAAAAGATTTGACTTTGTTGTAGCCCAAAATCAATTGAACCATCAGGACAACATAAAGGGCTAAAATCAAATACAAGATTATGGTAAAGATTTCCATTTCGGTTTAAATTTTAAGACAAAATAACTGCCTATTACTACCGGTAAAACTACATTCAAAAACCACATTAGTGTGGCAATAAAAACTACTACCCATTCGTTTACACCCAATTTTTCAAAGAAAAAGAGCGCAACGCTTCCCTTAACCGCAAAGTCTAAAAATTGAAAACTCGGCAATGACGACGCTAAAAAATACACCGTAGCTATCGAAGCCATTAAGGTTAGATAAGGTAAATCTACATCAAAAGCGAGAAATAAAAAATAATATTGGTGGGAAAAAACCAAGTAGCGACCAACCGCTAACAGCATATTTTTACGATGAATCTTTTTTGGGATTTCATTGATTTTTGTCAGTAGCTTTTCGATGGAATATCCTTTGATTTTAATGGATTTGGTTAAAAAAGACAAACCGATAAACAGTAGGCAAATGCCAATAATGGTCAAAACCCAGAAGTTATATCCCAAAACCCATAATCCAATTGTTCCGAATAATATCGTTATAATCATTTGAATGCCGTTACAAATCAAATTGAGGAATATGATTTTTTTGGTTTTCTTTTGCTCGAAATACAATGCTTTTCCGGCATATTCTCCCAATCCGTTAGGGGTAAAAATTCCGGCCGTTAAAGCACTAAGCACTTGTTTGGCAGATTCACCTGTAGTAATAGGATGAATGAAAGCAACTAAATTTTGCCACTTTAATATTTCCAAATACCGATTGGCTACACTAAAAGAAAACAAGAATAACAAACCTGAAATGCTCCATTTTCGATCAAGCAATTCAAAGAATTTTTTCCAATTTAATTGGTCATTATTGTGAAGTTCGCTGTATATAAAGTAAAACGAAAGCAACACTATAATCAGCTTTACGGCTGTTATAAAGGCTTTGTTTTGTAATACTTTTTTCATTTCACAAAGTAACGGATATCCTGAAAAGATTCCAATGAAAAATAAAATGGTATAAACTTGAATCTAATAAATTGATTTACAAAAAATAATATATTTTTACGGTCTATAAAAAACTAACAAACCAAACTCAAAAAACTAACAATTAGTAATGAAAAAAATTACCATTTTATTCTTGTTGTTGCACAGCATTGGCTTTGCCCAACAAACTTCATGGGAAAAGGTATCAGCGCAGAATTTGACACCGTTAAAGCAAGTGGAGCGCTCTAATTTTCCAAAAGATTTTAAACTTTTTGCTACTGAAATCAGTACTTTAAAGTCGGCCTTGCAAACGGCTCCAAATCGTTTAACTTCGAGTCAATCCAATACCGTTGTGACCATCCCTAATGTAAACGGCGGCGTTGAAAGATTTCAAATGTTTGAGTTTTCCAACTTTGCTCCCGAATTACAGGCTCAATTTCCTAACATCAGATCTTATATTGGTGTTGGAGTTGATGACAAAAAAGCGCAAATTCGATTGAGTATAGATGATTCCGGTATGCAAGCCATGATTTTCAGAACCGACAAAAGAAATGAATTTATAGAACCTTATTCAACTGATGGTTCGGTTTATGCCGTTTATGAATCCAGCCGTGAAAAAGGAGCTTTACCATTTACTTGTTCAACAGTTGACAGTTCCGTTGCCCACAGTTTGCAAAGACAACAAAATGTGCAAACGCCTATGTCAAGTTCGGGTGAATTGTTGTTGTTCCGATTAGCTTTGTCTTGTAATGCCGAGTACACAACATATTTCGGCGGAACAGTAGCCGGTGCTTTAGCCGCTATGAATGCTACTATGACACGTGTGAATGGTGTTTTTGAAAAAGACTTGTCTATCCACATGAACATTATCGCCAACAATAACTTGGTGATTTTTACCAATGCTTCTACAGACCCATATACTACTATGGGTAACTGGAATGGTCAGTTGCAAACTACATTGTCCAACATTATTGGAGAAGATAATTATGATATTGGTCACATGTTTGGTTCAACCGGTGGTGGCGGAAATGCCGGATGTATCGGTTGTGTTTGTGAAGATGGCAGTAAAGGAAGCGGTATTACTTCTCCTTCTAATGGTGTACCGATGGGAGATACCTTCGACATTGATTATGTAGCGCACGAAATGGGTCACCAGTTTGGTGGGAACCACACCTTTTCCCACAATGTGGAAGGTTCGGGCGTGAATGTAGAACCGGGTTCAGGATCAACCATTATGGGTTATGCCGGAATTACTACTCGTGACGTACAGCCTAACTCAGATGATTACTTTGTTTACGCCTCGATAAAGCAAATTCAAGACAATATGTTTGGCAAAACCTGTCCTACCAGAGTGACTTTATCCAATATTACACCGTTAGTTAATGCCGGTCTAGATTATACGATTCCGAAAAGTACGCCTTTTGTATTAACCGGAACGGCTTCGGACGGTAATGGAGATGCTCTGACCTATTGCTGGGAGCAAAACGATACCGCTACTACACAAACAGGCGCTGCCAGTGCGGCTTCTGCAACTAAAACGGGTGGACCCAATTGGCGTTCTTATGATCCCGTTTCTTCTCCGCAACGCTATTTCCCGACTTTGGCTCGCGTCGTAGCAAACCAATCTACAACACAAGGAACGGATATTGTTGTAGAAGCGTTGAGTTCTGTTGCCAGAACTTTAAATTTTGTCTTAACCGTTAGAGATAATTTTGCCGGTTCAGGACAAACCAATTCTGATGATATGACGGTTACTGTAGATGCTGTGGCCGGGCCTTTTTTAGTTTCAACGCCTAATACCGCTGTAAGTTGGGCAGTAGGTTCTAACCAAACTGTGACTTGGGATGTTGCCGGTACTACGGCCAATGGAGTTAATGCTCAATATGTAGATGTTTTCCTTTCTACTGACGGTGGATTTACTTATCCGATACAATTGGCCAGTAAAGTGCCGAATGACGGTTCCGAAGTGATTACTGTTCCTAATAATGTTGGTACTACTAACCGTATTATGGTAAAAGGATACAAACATATTTTTTATGATATTTCTAATGCTAACTTTTCTATTGTAGCACCAGCGGTTGATTTTGCTATAGCCTATAATGGAGTAGCAGAGCAACAAAACAAACAAATTTGCACCGGAAGTTCTGTTTCTTATACGATTCCATATACTGCTTTTGGCGGATTTAACGGAACAGTGAATTTAGCACTTTCAGGGCAACCTGCCGGAACTACAGGAACTTTCTCTCCCGGTACTGTTTCAGCCAACGGAAACGTTATTCTAACCATTAACAATACTGGCGCTGCTACACCGGGTTTTTATGCCATGACAGTAACAGCTACTTCAGGTTCGATTACTAAAACGGCTCCTTTTTACTTGGAGTTGTTCAATGCAAATTTCCCAACCCAAACACTAACTTATCCTGCTCATTTGCAAACAGGAATTCCAACTACTTTAACGTTAACTTGGCCGGCAAATGCGAATGCCACAGCTTACGATGTTCAAGTGGCCACCGATGATAATTTCACCAATATTGTAGCTTCAGCTACCGTTACTACTAATTCTTATGATGTAACAGGTTTGGCGGATGCTACCAACTATGTTTGGAGAGTATTGCCGAAAAATAATGCTTGTGTAGGGAATTATAGTACAGCCAATTTATTTAAAACCGGATTACCTGATTGTACGGTTTTCACTTCAACTAATGTGCCTATTACTATTCCAACTACGGCAAACGTAACGGTAAATTCAACTTTAAACGTTGCCTCAACCAATACAATTTCAGATGTAAATGTAACTGTAAACATAAGCCACACTTGGGTGAACGACATGACGATTACCTTAATCAGTCCAACCGGTACACAAGTGCAATTAGTGGCTCAGCCGTGTGTAAGTGATAGTTTATTGAATATCAATGCCACTTTTGATGATTCAGGAACTGCTTTAGTTTGTCAAACCAATCCTGCTATCAGCGGAACTATACAACCGTTCCAATCGTTATCGGCTTTCAACGGGCAAAACATGAACGGGACTTGGACTTTAAGAGTGTTAGATTCTTTCAATCAAGATGGTGGAACTATTAATAGCTGGAGTTTAAGATTGTGCAGTACAACCGCTGTGCCGTTAAGTGTTGAGGAAAGTTCTATTTCAGCGTTCAGTTTGTATCCGAACCCAAACAACGGAGATTTCAATATCCAATTCAATTCAACGTCTAACGAACCTATCGAGTTAGCGATTTTTGATATCAGAGGAAGACAGATTTACCAAAATGTTTATACCAATAACGGATTCTTCAATGAAAATCTTCAGTTGGCTAATTTACAATCAGGCGTTTACTTGGTGAAAGTGAAAGACGGTAAAAATGAGCTTACCAAAAAATTCATCAAACAATAATTGAATAAGTATCCAGATAAGAAAGGTCGTTTTTTAAACGGCCTTTTTTTATGGAAAGCTTCATTTTGTTTCCTATTTTTACCAAACAAAAACTATAGATTTTGGGCAACGAACGCATCATATTAGGCATTGACCCCGGAACGACCATTATGGGATTCGGATTAATTAAAGTGATTAACAAGAAGATGGAATTTCTTCAGTTAAACGAATTGATACTGAGCAAGTATGATGATCATTACACTAAATTGAAGGTCATTTTTGAACGTACTATTGAACTCATTGAAACCCATCATCCGGATGAAATTGCCATTGAAGCGCCATTTTTCGGGAAGAATGTACAGTCGATGTTAAAGTTAGGAAGGGCACAAGGCGTTGCCATGGCGGCCGGTTTGTCGCGTCAAATTCCCATTACCGAATACGAGCCAAAAAAAATCAAAATGGCCATCACCGGCAACGGAAACGCCAGCAAAGAGCAAGTTGCCAAAATGCTGCAACAATTGTTAGGCTTAAAAGAATTGCCAAAGAATCTGGATTCTACCGATGGTTTAGCGGCTGCGGTTTGCCATTTTTTCAACTCCGGAAAAGTTACCGTCGGAAAAAACTATAGCGGCTGGGATGCTTTTGTAAAACAGAATGAAAATAGAGTGACTAAATAATTTTTGTAAAAAAAACCACATTTTTTTAGAGTTATTAAAAAAATTATATATTTATACTTTAACTCTTTAAACCAACCTTTTATGAAAATGATTAAAATCGTAAGCTCCTTTATGCTTATTCTTGCATTTGCTTCATGTTCCTCTGATAGTGGCGGAAGTTCTTCTGATGAAGCCAGTATGTCTGTCAACGGAACAAATGTTGTCTTAAGTTCGCCTATCGTTCAAAGAGGCGAAGATACTTTTGTAATGACTGCCGATCTTCCTAATGATGAATCATTGCAAATTGAATTTAACAAATACGGCAACTTAGGAGAGTTTAGTTATTGGCAAGAATTTGAGGTTTTTAAAACCTATGAACATTATAAATCAAACTATTTTACGTTTAACCTTATTTCGGTTAATGAAAATACCAGAAGGGTTAAGGTTTCTTTCTCAGGTACACTTTATGCAGATGAAAACGATCTGAATTCTGATACAAGACAAGTTAGCGGTACTTTTGATTTGCCGTACTTGGTTACTACACCATTATTGAACGGATTGGGGTTGAAATGTAAAATTGGAAGCAATGACTGGTATGAAACTTCATTTTGGGACAATGGCTTTGGTAATATTGATAGAAAATTTATCAGTGACGATGAAAACCAAATTATCATGAAATTTGTTGACGAAGATATCTCCACTGGAACGTACACCTTTACAACAAGCAGCATGAATAAAATGCAATTGGCAAAATTTAATACTACTACACTCTCATACACTGAATACAATACAACAGGAACGGTAACAGTAACGTCCAATTCGTTTCCGCTGTTTGGTATTCGTGTCATCGAAGGCACCTTTAGTTTAACGGCTACCAATCCATCCAATTCGGCTGATGTGATTCAGGTGACTAACGGTAGTTTTAAAACCAATTTCTAAATACAAAGTCTTATAGATTGAATATATTTGCCAGACTTATGTCTGGCATTTATATTCATATTCCATTCTGCAAACAAGCTTGTCATTACTGCGACTTCCACTTTTCGACTTCCCTGAAGAAGAAAGACGAAATGGTTGCGGCTTTGGCGAACGAAATCGCCATGCGAAAAGACGAGTTTAAGGATGAGGTTGTGGAAACCATTTACTTTGGTGGTGGCACTCCCAGTATATTGGAGATTGCTGATTTAAGATGGTTGATTGAGGAAGTGTTTCAGCATTATAATGTTACTGAAAATCCCGAAATTACGGTTGAAGCCAATCCCGATGATTTATCCGAAGAACGTATTATCGCCTTGTCGCAAAACAAAGTCAATCGATTAAGTATCGGAATCCAATCGTTTTTTGAAGACGATTTAAAGCTGATGAATCGCGCGCACAATGTAGTGGAAGCCAAGCAATGCCTGGAAATTGCCACAAAGTATTTCGACAACATTACCATCGATTTGATTTACGGGATGCCCGAAATGAGCCGCGAAAAATGGCTGCAAAACATTCAAACGGCCTTGTCGTTTAACATTCCGCACATTTCGAGTTACGCTTTGACCGTTGAACCAAAGACTGCCTTACATCAATTCATTCAAAAAGGGGTGATTGCTCCGCTGGATGACGATTTGGCGCAAGAGCATTTTCATTTGTTGGTCGACACTTTGGAAGAACACGGTTTCATACATTACGAACTGTCTAATTTTGGGAAAGAAGGCTATTTCTCCAAAAATAATTCGAGTTATTGGCTGGGCAAAAAGTACCTCGGCATCGGACCTTCGGCGCATAGTTATGACGGAGAAAAGCGTGGTTGGAACATTGCCAACAATTCGCTTTACCTGAAATCATTGGCCAATAACGAATTGCCGATTGAAATCGAAACCTTAACCAAAACCGACCGTTACAACGAATATATCATGACCGGTTTGCGCACCATTTGGGGTGTTTCTTTGGATAGAATCGAAAACGAATTCGGTGTCAACTATCGTAATTATTTACAACAACATGCCGCCAAATACCTAGAAGACCATTTGCTTTTTGTAGACGATAACATTATCCGAACCACCAAAAGAGGGAAGTTTTTAAGTGACGGAATTGCGTCCGATTTATTTTTGCTAAATTTGGAATGATATAACCGCAAAGAGCGCAAAAGAGATAAGCAAAGAACGCCAAGAAGATTATGACAGAAAATGAATTGTCTAAAGTTGTATTTGATTGTGCTTTAAAAGTTCACCAAGCATTAGGTCCCGGGCTCTTAGAAAGCGCATATGAAGAGTGTTTGTTTCATGAGTTAAAAAAAAATGGTTTAGATGTTCAGAAGCAAAAAGCACTTCCGCTTGTTTATGAAGAGGTTAAGCTCGATGTTGGTTATAGAATTGATATTATTGTAGAAAACAAATTGATTATAGAAGTTAAATCTGTTGAGACATTGAATGATGTTCATTTTGCACAACTCTTAACCTATTTGAAATTGACAAATTGTAAGTTAGGATTGCTAATCAATTTTAATGTATTATTAATAAAAAACGGAATAAAAAGAATTGTAAATAATCTTTAATCCCTCGCGAACACCGCGTAATTCTTTGTGAACTTTGCGGTTAAATCCTATGAAAGCGACTATAAACCACCATCAAATCGACTTATCAAAACCCATTGATATTTCCATTCCGTTAACCAATACGGAGGACAATCCTATCGCCTGGTATATTGAAAAACCGGTAATAGAGCCGGTGAAATTTGGTAATTGGGTAGGGAAAGTGTCGGAAGGCAGTTCCACCAATTTTAACAACATCTTTTTTAATCCGCACGGACATGGCACGCATACCGAATGTTTAGGCCACATTACCAAAGCTTTTTACAGCATCAACCAATGTTTGAAACAGTTTTTCTTTTCGGCGGAGTTGATTACAGTGGCGCCCGAAAGTGTGGTAGACGATTTTATCATCACCAAATTTCAAATTGTTAATGCTTTAAACGGGAAAACTCCGGAAGCACTTATTATTCGCACCTTGCCGAACGAAGAGAGTAAAAAACACAAAAACTATTCACACACCAATCCACCATATTTGTCAGAAGACGCAGCGACTTTTATCCGAGAAATCGGAATCCAACATTTGCTGATTGATTTGCCCAGTGTTGATAGGGAAGAAGACGAAGGCCGATTGTTAGCACACAAAGCCTTTTGGAATGTACAAGACGTTAATCATCTTAACCCCGATGCTCGATTGGATTGCACTATTACAGAAATGATTTATGTAAACGAAGAAGTGCAAGACGGTAACTATATTTTGAACCTGCAAATAGTTTCTTTTGAAAACGATGCTTCACCAAGTAAACCGATTTTATACAAAATTGAAGACTAAACACAAATCATGAATATCCAACAACTCTACGAATTCTGCCTTTCCAAAAAAGG
This sequence comes from Flavobacterium cheonhonense, assembly GCF_035671315.1. Lineage (NCBI taxonomy): Bacteria > Pseudomonadati > Bacteroidota > Flavobacteriia > Flavobacteriales > Flavobacteriaceae > Flavobacterium > Flavobacterium cheonhonense. The sequence goes on along the minus strand of NZ_JAXAVY010000001.1, from coordinate 162,278 downwards.
TGTCACCGAACATTTCCCGTTTGATGAAGATACTTTGGTGTTTAAGGTAGGTGGGAAAATGTTTTGCCTGACTTCTTTAAAAGAATGGGAAAACAACACACCATCCCTCAATTTAAAATGTGATTCGGAACGTGCCGAAGTGCTTCGAGCCGAATATGATGCCATCAATCCGGGCTATCATATGAGTAAAATCCACTGGAATACCATTGCATTTCACAGTGATGTTTCCGATAAAATGATGTGTGAACTCATCAATCATTCTTACGATTTGGTTTTCAAAAGTTTGACCAAAAAAATTCAAAATGAAATTCTTCAAAACGAGAATTAGGCATTACTTTTGCAAAGCGATAGCAATACAAAATCTTAGAAATTTTTTACCATGTTAGATAATTTAAAGAAAATACTAAACGAAGACCAAGATCCCAAAGCGATTGAGAAAATCACCGCTAAATTGGATAATCTTTTGATGAGCAATGAAGAAGTAGGTTACATCGCCGTACAAAAAAAGCCGGCGGTAAACATGTTTCCCGACAGCATAGTGGTAACCAACAAAAGAATCATCCTTTGCAAGCCTAAAAATTTAGGTTTGTCTATGGAATTCATCGATTACGATTGGGATGATATTGAAGCCAGCTTTGTAAAAGAAGGTATTTTGGGTGCCGATTTTACTTTTACCACCAAATCCGATTTAACGCATACCGTAGATTATTTGCCTAAAAATCAGGCACGAAAACTCTACACTTTCTCCAAAGAACAATTAGATTTGTTGAAAAATCCACAAGTGACACCGGTAGTTCAAGAACAACCTAAAGTGGAGGAAGTAATAGAAACCCCAATAGCAACGGCTGAGATAGTGGAAGAAGTGGCCACTGAAGAAGTAACCGACTTTGCCGAGATTATTCCGGTAGCGCAATCCGGTTACCGTGACGAAAAACAATTCCCGGATGATCGTTCCGGTTTGGCTGAATTGTCGCAAGACGAACTCTTCGAAAAACTCAGCAATTACAAAAAATTACTTGACAACGGATTGATCTTGCAAGGCGAATACGATGCTTTGAAGAAGGAAATCCTGAGCTATATGTAAGCTAAGAAATTAGTAATAAATAAAAGGGAATAGTTAAAAATATAGTTAACTATTCCCTTTTTTCTTTTCACTGATCCCTTTATTACATCGACTTCTTCTGCTTGGCTACAAAACCGTCGGCTTGTAGTTTAAGCAATTCAATGGCCCCTTTTTTCTTGTATTGGTAAACCTCTTTGTCATCGCGAATGTCGGCGTACACTTTGTCGTATATGTCGGCATCGGTTTTTTGTTGTAACTCGCTTTGGTAGCGGTTTTGTGCTAAAATGTTTTTCAAACTCATTTCGGCGTCTTCTTGCTTTAAATCGTATTCGCCTTTTGGAGATAACAATTTGGCAAAAATCGGAGAAGTTTCTATGGCTAAAAACAACAACATAATGAAGAACGACGGCAACCAAGGCAATTTGCCTAAGGCGTTGATGCGCGCCATCAAACCATCAAAATTGTCAATTATAGGCTGACTTTCGGAGACCTTTTTGTCTAAGTCGGCTTGCAGGGTTTTGCTTCGGGCTTCTTTTTCGGCGATTATTTTCGCGTTGGTTATTTTTAGCGAATCAAGTTGTTTCACTGCAACATCATGAGCGGCTCGTTTCTCTTTATAAATTGGTCCTTTACCCATTTTTTTGGTGCCGGCAGAACCTTCGGCTTCAGTGATATAAGCATTGTATAACGCAGCTACTTCTTTTTCTTTTTGGGTGATGGCCGACTTCAGACTGTCTGTCTCCGCCTTGTTTTTATCTACATCGCTCTTGAAGTAATTGGCGACCTGATTTTTATTGGCAATCGCCATTTCATTTTTTTCTTTCAATAAAACGGTATTGATTTCTTTTTCAAAAATTTTGATTTCCAAAGGCTTTGAAATGACTACTGCTATAATGATAGCCAATACAATTCGCGGTGATGCCTGAATAAATTCATCCAGAAAGCTGTCTCTTTTTTTGATGGTTGAAACAATGAATCGGTCCAAATTGAAAATCAAAAATCCCCAAACCAAGCCAAAGAAAACGGCGGTGTAAAGATTGTCAAAAACGGTGTAAAGCGCATAACTGGCGGCTATAAAAGCCATGACTGCGGTGAAAAATACGGTGGCGCCTATGCCTGCGTATTTGTTTTGTTCGCCATTGGAACAAGAGTTCACAATGTGGGTATCAACACCCGAACACAGGAGGAAAAAACGTTTTAACATGATGATTGATTTAAGTCCGAAACGGGTCCGGATGATTGTGATGATTGATGATTATACAAATATAACGCCAAAAGCTTGGGTTTATTGTAAGGTGTTGATTTTTAACAAAAAAACCCGCTTAAGGTTGCGGGCTGGGTTCGATTGAGGTTTCTGAAATGAGTTCTCCTTTTTGGTATTTCTTTACGCCAATGGCTTGACCTTTAGCGTTGTAAAAAATCCATTCGCCTATGATGTACCAGTGCGTTCCATCGGCTTCTTCCACCATCATAGATTGGCCTTTGGCCGTTATTCGGCCTTTGTGGTCAAAAGTGGTGATGTTACAAATGCTGTCTTTGTACTGCTCTTTTTTAACTAGTTTTCGGTTTTCAAAATAACGCCAAGTTTTAATTTCTATACTCTTTTTATAGCGTCCTTTTGATTTTAGCAGTATACCGTTCACCGTGTCCTTATAAACCCATTTACCTTCCCGGTGATGGTTGATGGTTTGATTGGTTTTGCAACTGTAAATCAATAAAAGTAGTAACGCGAAAAAAAGCAATCTGAAATTCATTTACTCTGATTTTATGGCAATGGGTAAACTGTACATGGTTCTTACCGGTTTTCCGTCAATTTTTCCCGGCAGCCATTTTGGTGAATTTTCTAACACTCTTTTCGCTTCTTCTCCGGTACCGTAACCCATGTCGCGCAGAATTTTGATGTTGGATAAAGTGCCGTCTTTTTCTACAATAAAGCTGGCAAATATTTTTCCGCTGATTTTCTTGGTGGAGATTTCCTCAGGAATTTTGTAGTTAGAACCAATGTATTGGTAAAATGCCTCTAATCCGGTTTGGTACTCAGGTTTTTCGGTTAGTTCAGCTAAATTGTAGAGATCACTTTCTTGTTTTTTTGTTGGAACCTCAGTAATAGTAGTTGCTTTTACGGCTGATTTATCCGAAAGCATAATGTTCTTTGTACGGCCTTCTTTCCAAATAACGATTTCTTTACCCGGATATTTTGGTATAGGCTTATCCATTTTTTCTTTTTCAAAATGGGGATGTGTATAAAACCAATATTGAAAAGGTTGCGGATGCTTTTTAGTCCTTGCATTCTTCAAAATAACACTTCCGGAAAAATAGGCTATGTCTTCAGGCTTGTATTGGTTTAATTCTTTATTAGGAACATTTTTACCGTCAATCCAGATAGCGTATTTCTTAGCGTTCTTGTATTCGTTTAATTCTTTTGCAGTGGGTGATTTTTTTTCAAATGGTTTTGGAATCATTAAGAAAAGTTGAATTTCCTCTTTTTCACTTTTGGTAAGATTTTCATATTTTTTATCAAAGATGATTTTTGAATACTTTGCCCCATTTTTAGTTTTGACTAATTTTTCATAGTATCTGATGCGAACACCTTTAAAATAGTCTTGTTCATCAATTGTATTGTTTTTTGGAGTAGCCTTTGTAACTATTTTTTCTTGTGCTATAATATCAACGCAGCAAAGAAATACTATACCGGTAAGCATAGGGATAATGGCTGTTTTTTTTAAGAAGGCTACGCTTTTCGTAGTGTTTTTGGTCATCATAATTAATCGTTTTTTGGTTACTAAGTAATTCAAATTGCTGGCCAAGTAAATTGTTTGATTGCCGTTTCCTTTTTGCAAGAGTAAATTTTGGTAAAAGGGAACATTATTATAAGATTCAACTACTTTTTGGTCGGCAAGAAATTCGTGGTTAAGTTGGATTGCTTTTTTATAGAAATACAAGAGCGGGTTGAACCAAAAGATGGTGATGAGCAACTCGATAAACAAGATGTCTAAAGTGTGTTTTTGAGTAACGTGAACGAGTTCGTGAGTGTACAATTCGTCTTCTATATTTCTTTGGTTGTAATCGTCGAAATTGATGAAGATGTTATTCAGAAAGGTATGCGGCAGTGTTTTTTCATCCACCAAAACCAAGGTGGCATTTTTGTATTTCACCGTTGGATTTGAGTCCGATTTTGATATTAATTTCCAAATATTTTTTCCGAAACGAATGCTTAATAAGATTGTTATTATGCCATACAAACTCCATACAGCTATTGAGGTGTAATCAATAGTTTCCACAACTGCAATATTTTCGTTAGAAAACGGAATCGGCACAAATTCAGGTTCGGTGATTGTTGTAACCGGAACTTCTTCAATGATTTCAAAGCTTAAAAAGGGAATTGCAAGCGAAATGACTATCGCTAACAATAAGTAAAACCGATTGAATAGGTGTGTTTTTTCTCTTTCCAATACCCAGTGATAAAAGACAAGAAAGACCAGTAAACTGACGGTTGATTTGATTAGAAAGTCGGTCATTTTTTCTTTTTTTGAAGTTGGACATCGATGATTTTCTTTAAGTCTTCCAGTTCTTTTTCCGATAAATTGGTTTCGGTAGTAAAAAAGGAAGCAAATTGCGAAGCCGAGTTGTTAAAGAAGTTTTTAATCAATCCGTTAACGTGTTTTGAAAAGTAATCCGACTTTTTAACCAAGGGAAAATATTCTCGTGAGTTCCCGAATTCGGTATAAGCCACAAAGTTTTTATCAATCATTCTTTTTAAAAGTGTGGCGACTGTGGTTGTGGCGGGTTTTGGCTCCGGATACGCTTCGAGTAAATCTTTCATGAACGCATTGTCCAGTTTCCATAAATGTTCCATCAATTGTTCTTCGGCATTGGAGAGTTGCATTGTTCTACGGATTTAGAATTAACTCTACAAATGTAGAATAATATTTTATTTCTACAACTGTAGAAGTAAATTTTAACATTTTTGGTCTGTGTAAGCTAGGTTTGCGTTAGGGATTGCAGCATTGTTTGAGCTCTCCCGGTTTTTCGGGAAGCGAGTGCGGAAAGCCCGACCTTGTTGCTATGAAGTGGTTGTATTGAACTTTAAACGTTGTGCAACAAGGGAACGCCCAAAAGAAAAATCCGTTTACTCAAATATGAATAAACGGATTAGAGATTGTTGTAGGTGAGGATGACTATTTACTCAGCTCCACAAAATATTTATAAAACAATGGTATCGTCTCAATGCCTTTTAAGTAATTAAAAATGCCGAAATGCTCGTTAGGTGAGTGAATCGCGTCGGAATCCAAACCAAAGCCCATCAAGATGGTTTTTGATTTCAGTTCTTTTTCAAACAAGGCCACAATCGGAATACTACCACCGGAACGCACCGGTATGGCCGGAACGCCGAAGGTTTCCGTGTACGCTTTGTTGGCCGCTTGATAGCCAATGCTGTCGATAGGCGTAACATAACCTTGACCGCCGTGGTGTGGTGTTACCTTGACTTTAACCGCTTTAGGCGCAATGCTTTCGAAGTGTTTTTGGAACAATTCGGTGATTTCCTCCCAATCTTGGTTGGGTACCAAACGCATCGAAATTTTGGCGTAGGCTTTACTGGCAATGACCGTTTTAGCGCCTTCACCGGTGTATCCGCCCCAAATGCCGTTCACGTCTAAAGTAGGGCGAATGGAATTTCTTTCGTTGGTGCTGTAACCGGTTTCTCCGTATACATCTGCGATATCCAAAGCATTTTTGTAAGCTTCTTCGCTGTACGGACGTTTGGCCATTTCCGCTCTTTCAGCAGTCGATAATTCTTCCACTTTATCATAAAAACCCGGTATGGTAATATGATTGTTTTCGTCGTGTAAGGATGCAATCATTTTAGTCAACACATTGATAGGATTGGCTACAGCGCCACCGTATAACCCGGAGTGTAAGTCTCTGTTTGGACCCGTCACTTCCACTTCCACATAACTCAAACCGCGTAAACCGGTGGTGATGGAAGGTTGTTGGTTGGAAATCATTCCGGTATCGGAAATTAAAATGACGTCGCAGCTTAATTTTTCTTGGTTTCTTTCTACGAACCAGCCTAAACTTTTGGAGCCGACTTCCTCTTCACCTTCAATCATGAATTTCACGTTGCACGGCAAACAATTGTTAGCAATCATATATTCGAAAGCTTTGACGTGCATGTACATTTGGCCTTTGTCGTCGCAAGCACCACGGGCAAAAATGGCGCCGTCGGGGTGAATTTCGGTGGTTTTGATGACCGGTTCAAACGGAGGTGATGTCCATAATTCCATAGGATCCGGCGGTTGTACATCGTAATGACCATACACCAAAACTGTTGGTAAAGTTGCGTCGATGATGTGTTCTCCGAAAACAATGGGATAACCCGGCGTTTCGCAAATTTCCACCAATTGGCAGCCGGCTTTTTCCAAGCTGGCTTTTACTGCTTCTGCCGTATTGATAACATCCTGAGAGTAAGCACTGTCGGCACTTACGGAAGGAATTTTTAAAAGTTCAATGAGTTCTTCAATAAAACGTTCTTTGTTTTGCTGAACGTAGTGTTTAATATTATCCATTTTTGAAATTAAATTGTAGTATTCAAATTTACTGAAAAAAGGCATTTAAAAAAATTCACAATTCATAATTCGTAATTAATAATTATCTTTATATTTGCACTCACAATTTTAGCGGGTATGGCGAAATTGGTAGACGTGCCAGACTTAGGATCTGGTGCCGCAAGGCGTGTAGGTTCGAGTCCTATTACCCGCACAAAAAGTCCAAACGAAAGTTTGGACTTTTTTTTGGTGTGTAGGTTCCCCCGATACTTCGGGGCTATTACCCGCACAACAAAAGCTCTAACAAAGGTTAGGGCTTTTTTTATGCCTATTTGGTTAATAATATGTTTACAGTTTGTTGTTTATGAAACGGTTCAATTTTGAAAATTGGATTATTTTTACAGCGTCAATGGTATTTTGATGTAAATCTTTTAGTCTAATGAAAGGGAAAAAGCTTATGATAACTGTGGTTTTGGCGATTGTTGGTTTTGTGTTATTGGCCTTATCCGGCTATTTATTATACAGAAACAATGCTAATTCGATGTCGGCTGAAAAGCAAAAGCAATTGGAAGAGGCCATCAAGCAAATCGAGGTTTTGAATGCCGAAATTGTAGAAAAAGATAAGTTTGTTGACGAAGCAGAGCAAAAGTTAAAAACCCACAAGTTTGATGTGTTTACCTTGGCTCCCGGACAAAATATTCCGATAGTTGAAATTGTAGACAATGATTTGAGCGAAGGCGCTACCGTTGATGAAGGCAATAAAAAAGTACACAAACTGATGTACCACCATCAAATTCGTTTTTCCTTAGTCAATGCCGGAAAAAGCGCTATGAAAGACGTGATTTTTTCCATTAAAGACGATTACAATAAGGGCAAAGAGAAAAAGAAAAAATCCAAAGCCGACGCCAGTATCAACTATTTAGGCAAGAAAATTGATGACAACGAAATGGGCGAATACGAGAATTTCGAAATCCCGACGCTCAACCTGAAATCTAAAAAATTGCTTTACACCAGTAATCTTCCTAGTAGTTTTGGAGTAGGCGATTACGAATACCATTTGGTAGTAGAATGGAGTCAAGGCTTTTACCAAATGTTCATCAAAATTGAAGAGATAGAAGGCAAACTGAAATACACCTACGAGTTTTTTGATGTGAACGGAAAAACCATTGATTTCAATAATCTCGAGAAAAGCATCAGCAATTAAAAAAGCCGCTCATTAGAGCGGCTTTTTAGTTTATTTTGCTGTGGCAATCCAACGGTTGATTTTTTGTTCCAACAGCGCTAGCGGCATAACGCCCGATTCTAACACTTTTTGGTGGAAGACTTTGATGTCGAAGTTTTCCCCCATTTTTTGCTCTGCAGTATGACGCAATTCCATGATTTTCAATTGTCCTATTTTGTACGATAAAGCTTGACCTGGGACTGCCATATAACGCTCAATTTCGGCGATAATGCTGGCTTCGCTTTCTGCTTCGTTTTCTAAAGAATATTGAATGGCTTGTTCGCGTGTCCAGCCTTTGCTGTGCAAACCGGTGTCAACGACCAAGCGAATGGCGCGGTGCATTTCGTTACCCAACATACCGAAATATTGGTATGGATCTTTGTACAAGCCCAATTCTTTTCCTAAACTTTCGGTGTACAAAGCCCAACCTTCACCATAAGCGCCAAACCAGTTGAACTTTCTAAAATCCGGTAGTTGTTGGTTTTCTTGTTGGAGCGAAATTTGAAAATGATGGCCCGGAATGGCTTCGTGTAAGAACAAATCTTCATCGCCGTAATAATTGTAATTGGCTACATCCGGAATCGGTACGTAAAATGTTCCCGGTCTCGATCCGTCTGCTGCACCTTGAGAATACTCGGCACTAGCGGTTTTTTCACGGAATGCTTCGGTGCGTTTAACGCGGAATGCCGTTTTAGGTTGCAAGGCGAAAAATTTGTTTACATTCGGCTTGATGATGTTGTGGATGCGCTCAAAATTGGCAATCACTTCTTCCGGTTTTTTGAACGGTTTTAATTCGGGTTTGTTTCGCACATGGTCAAAGAATTCAATAATAGTGCCTTTGAAGCCAACTTGTACTTTTACTTTTTCCATTTCGGCCTTGATGCGCGCCACTTCTTTTAATCCGATTTCATGGATTTCCTCCGGCGTTTTGTTGGTAGTTGTCCATTGTTTTACATACACTTTGTACAAGTCATTTCCTCCTTTGATACTACCGATGCCGCTGGTGGTGCGGCAAGCCGGAATGTACTCCGTTTTCATAAACGCAATGAACTTTTCGAATTGCGGATTGAGTTTTTTGTTGATTAGCGTGGCATAGGCTTTGGCGAATTTGTTTTTTTGCATCGGACTAAAGTCGGACGGGAATTTTTTACAGCTTGAGTAAAATAAATGATCTTCTACTTTTGGTGTGAGCAAATCCTGAAATTGCGGTACAATTTTTTCGGCTAGCACTCTCGGGAGAACCACTTTTTCTTTGATGCCTTTTTTCATGTATACCATAGCTGAGTCGAGCCAAACGGTGTAAGCGTCCATTCTTTTTAAGAAATTCTGATAGTCTTTTTCCGTTTTGAAAGGTTGCGCACTTTCGGCACTGGCGTATTGTCCCATGGTCAAATGCGTACCCCAAAATTGATGCATCGGCATCAGATTGGCGTTTTGTTGGAGCATTTCTTTGCCCACGGCAATTTCCCAAGCCATGATATCATAGCTGTTTTTTTCTTCTTCAGAAAGCGAAGTACTATCCACTGTAGTCAGTAGATTTTCGTATTTGCTGTAAAACTCCGATTGTTTTTTGCGATGTGAATCGGTCATTTCAAAAGCCAATTGGTCGTTGAACTGATTTTGGCCGTTTTGAGTAGCGTCTAACGGATTCAACGCATTCTTATCTTCAAAATAAGTTTTGGTAATGTTATTGATGTCGCCTTTTTTGTCTTCAGATTTACAACTGCCAAAGAAGACACTCAATACAATAGCCATAGAAAAAGAGTATAAGTTTCTCATGATTAAAGGTTTAGTTAGGGTAAAGCTATCGGTTTTTGGTGGAATCAATTGTTAAGAGTTTGATAAATTATCCGTGGTATACCCGTGAAGCAATAATACGATTTTCTTTGATTTCTAACACTTCCGCCACCAACATTTCAGGTTCGTCGGCCACCGTTCGAATGTATTCCATAAAAACGCGATCGGAATTGGCCGTTAGCGAAGTAACTCGGTAATGTAAACTGGGTAAACGATCGAAGGCATCTTGCCACCAAGTTCTTAAGGTGTCTTTACCGGTTACTAAACCTTTAGTTTCCGGATGGCGGATTTTGAGTTTCGGACTGAAATGCTCGGCTTCATCGTCGTAAAGTGAGAGTAATTTTTCCAAGTTGTGCGCATTGAAGGCTTCAAACCAAAGGTGCGCAATAGAAAGGTTTTTTTCTGCTGACATAGAATTGTTTTTTACCACAAGATTACTGTGGTTGGTCATAAAAAAATCCCAAGTCAATGGGATTTTATAAGGGTAAATATAGTTGTTTTTACAGGTTTTTCAAATTGATGATTTCCTGTTCGGTTAAGAAACGCCAATTGCCTCGCGGTAAATTCTTTTTAGTCAAACCGGCAAAAGCCACGCGATCAATTTTTAAAACATCATATTTGAAATTTTCAAAGATGGCACGAACTACTTTTACGTTAGGCGTGCGAAGTTTTAAGCCGATTTCGGTTTTAGGCTCGCCATCGATATACGAGATTTCGTCTACATATAATTTGTGTCCGTCTAAGGTAACGCCACCGGCAATTTTTTCCAAGTCTTCAAACTTCAAATTACGGTCTAAACTGACTTGGTAAATTTTGGTCGACTTTTGGTTCGGCAAACTGAATTTGCGAATCATATCCGTATCATTGGTAAAAACCAACAAACCGGTAGTGTTTTTGTCCATGCGGCCAATCGGTTGGATTTTGGCTTTGGTTGCTGCACGAACCAATTCTAATACATTGCGATGATCGGCATCGTCTTCGTTAGAGGTGGTGAAGTTTTTCGGTTTGTTGAGCAAAATATATTCTTTGCGCTCCGGAGTGATTAGGGTGCCGTCAAAATTTACGACATCGCCGGGTTTGACTTTGTACCCCATTTCGGTAATGGCTACACCATTCACTTTTACGTTACCGGATTGGATGTAAATGTCAGCGTCGCGACGGGAACAAATGCCCGAGTTGGCGATGTATTTGTTCAAACGAATATCGTCTGACTTTAACGGTTTTGGGATATTATTTACCGGCTTAACGGTTTTTTTTGGAGCGGTTGCTTCAGTAGTTGGTTTGGCTTTTTTCGGGGCTTGAGCTCGCTTTGGCAGACCACCCGGAATTGACTTTTTCGAATTTGTTCGAGAGCTGCTTTTTTTATTATTGCCTTCCTTCTTATTCATAATGCTTTATTTAACGTCATTCTGTTCAGCCTTTTTGGCTCAGAATTTTGGCAAAGATACGCATTTCAATGGCTTATACCGCCGATTACTATACCGTAGTTTGAATTTAGCCCTCTCGTCCTTAGACGAGACGGGAATAAGGTATAGCAATGGCAATGACCTTTCGCTCCTAACGCACTATAGTTTCGACTATCTTTTTGCCGTGAAGCAAGACCGACGGATTGATGAGCACTATACAGAAAACACCGGAAACGACTAGGAATTTCAAGATGTTGTGTAGTTTCAAATAATCGGGTTTGCCATTGGATTTCCATAGTTTTTGGAGGAAGAAAATCAGAATAATCAGGCTGACGTAGAAATAGAGGTCCATGTAGCCGACTTCAAAAATTTCGATTAAATAGTAAATCGGAATTAGGGTAGAAACGGTGAGCGCGGTGATGATTTTTTTAGCAAAAGTTTCGCCATACAGCACCGGTATGGTTTGGTAATCGTTGGCGACATCGCCTTTGAGGTTTTCTAAATCTTTGATCATTTCGCGGATGAGAATGAGTAAAAACAAGAAGGTCGCGTGGGCGAATATTTCGGGGTATAAATTTTTGTAATACAGTAAAATGGCAAAAAACGGGAGAACAGCTAAGAAAGCTGCCGTCAGATTTCCAACTACAGTAATTTTTTTGAGTTTGTGCGAGTAAAACCAAATCAGGAAAATATAGGAGGAAAAGAACAGCACGGCTCGAAACGACACAAAAAAGGCTAACAGAAAAACCACAAAGTTCACGGTAAAATAAACTTGCAATTTGGTTTTTTGACTCACTAATCGGTCGAGTTGCGATTTGTTGGGGCGATTGATTAAATCTTTTTTGCTGTCGTAAAAATTGTTGATGATGTAGCCGGAAGCAATGGTTAAACCCGACACCAATACAATGATAAATAGGTTGAAATCGAGCAATACGTCAAGCGCTCTCTTTTCGGAGGCCATAATAAAAATGGCCGAAAGGTATTGTGCCAGCGCGATGATGGGAATGTTGTAACCGCGCACCACAGAAAACATACTGATGATTTTCAGTACGGTGTGTTTGGTTTTTCGGCTAAGCATTTTGAGAGAATTAAAATTGGTAAACGACTTCCAATTTATAATCCTTTAGAGATTGTTTTGCTTTTTCTAAATCTTCGGTAAAGCCTAAGATGTAACCGCCACCGCCGGAACCACAAAGTTTTAAGTAGTAATCGTTAGTGTCAATTCCTTTTTGCCATACGCCGTGAAATTGTTCCGGAATCATGGGTTTGAAATTGTTTAAGACTACTTTAGACAATTGTTTGGTATTAGCAAAAAGCGATTTCATGTCGCCGCCCAAAAAGCTCTCTACACAAGCATCGGTATATTTGATGAATTGTGATTTAAGCATTTTGCGGAAGCCTTCTTCTTTCAATTTTTCCATAAAGATGTTCACCATAGGAGCGGTTTCGCCCACTATGCCGGAGTCTAGTAAGAATACAGCACCTTTGCCGGTAGCACTTTGAGAAGGAATGCCCGTGGCTTCGATATTATCTTTGGAATTGATTAGAATAGGAATGCTCAAATAGCTATTTAACGGGTCGAGCCCTGAACTTTTGCCGTGGAAAAAAGATTCCATTTGGCCAAAGATGGTTTTTAACTGTAATAATTTTTCACGGGTTAAATTCTCTAAGACCGTGATTTTATCTTTAGCGTACTTGTCGTAAATCGCCGCTACCAAAGCACCGCTGCTACCAACGCCGTAACCTTGTGGTATGCTGGAGTCGAAATACATTCCGCGCGCTACATCCGCTTTTAAAGCTTCGATGTTAAACGTAACCAACTTAGGTTGCTCTTGCTGTAATTGGGTTAAATATTCAGCAAAACGACTTAAGCTGGCGTTTGATTTTTGGGCTTCTACACTTGGGCTTTCATCTACTTTTAAAGCGCCGTTGTAAAAATTGTAAGGAATAGATAAACCTTTAGAATCTTTGATGATTCCGTATTCTCCGAAGAGCAGAATTTTTGAGTAAAACAATGGTCCTTTCATAGTTCTATACACTAAGGTTTATGGCGCCTTCGCCAATTTGATCACAAATATAGTTACCATTTTGACAATAGCCAACTAATTCGGCCTGAATAAATTGCAAAACGGTTTCGCTAACGTTTTCGGGATATAAAACATGTACGTTGGCTCCTGCATCTAAGGTAAAACAAACCGGAGTTTGGGTTTCGTTTCTGAATTTCCAAATCTTGTTGATGATTTCCAAAGTATTAGGTTTCATCAAGATGAAATAGGGTAGTGAAGTCATCATCATCGCGTGTAAGGTCAAAGCTTCACTTTCTACGATTTGGATGAATTGTTGTAAATCGCCGTTTTCCAGAACCTTTTTCAGTTTGGATAAATTTTGATGGGCTTGTTCAAAGCGCTGTTCGGCAAAAGGATGATTGTGCATTAAGTTGTGACCTACAGTACTTGAGACAACTTTTTCTCCTTTGTCTACTAATAAAATAGTGTCTTGGTAGTTTTTAAAATTGGCGTGTATGGTATTAGGGAATTCCACTCCGAACAAATCAGAACTGCCGTTAATGGATGTATTATTTCCCCAAACCACTACGCTGCCTTTAACACTTCGGCAAGCGCTACCCGAACCCAATCGGGCTAAAAAAGAGGCTTTTTGGTAAAAGAAATCTTCCGTCATTTCGGGATATAATGCTTTTTCAAGCGACATGATATTCATAGCTAAAGCGGCCATGCCTGAAGCTGAAGAGGCAATTCCGGAACTGTGCGGAAAGGTATTTTCAGTAGCTATGGTAAAATGATACTCTTTTAAATAAGGGCAATAAACAGCAATTCGCTCTAAGAATTTTTGGATTTTAGGCTTGAACTCTTCTTTGGGTTGACCTTCGAAAAGCAAATCAAAAGAGAAACTACTTTGGTCTTGTTTTTTAGCAAAGGCCAATTTCGTAATGGTTTTACAATGGTTCAACGTAAAACTCACCGATGGATTCGCCGGGATTTGTTCCGATGAAATAGCATTGGAGCTGTTGGTGTTTTCTCTTTTCCCCCAATATTTAACCAAGGCGATATTGCTGGGAGCGCTCCATTGAAAGCTTCCGTTATCAATAGTAACAGTACTTGATTTGGCTATAAAATCCTTTTCGGATATCATACAGTTAAAGATTTTGAGCAAATATACTTTTTTTAAGATACGGATGTATATTTGTTTAGTATATTTGGCGAAAATTTAAACAAAAATTATGCAAAGAGGATTAAGAATTGCCTTAGTGATTTTTACTTGTTTAACCATAGGGTATTTGTCTGGGATGGTAACTCGAGAGAGTATTACCACTTGGTATCCAACATTGGTGAAACCGGTTTTTAACCCGCCGAATTGGATTTTTGCTCCGGTTTGGACAATATTGTATATTTTGATGGGTGTAGCCGGCGGTATGATTTGGAACCGAATTGAAACGGATGAAGCTGCTGTAAAAAAGGCTTTTAAATTTTTTATCATCCAATTGGGTTTGAATGCACTTTGGTCTTATTTATTTTTTGGTTTGCACAACCCGTTGTTGGCTTTCATAGAAGTGATTTTACTTTGGTTAATGATTTTGGAAACCTACAACCAGTTCAAAAAAATTGACAAAACAGCTGCCTTACTTTTACTTCCATATCTAGGTTGGGTGAGTTTTGCTACGGTATTAACCGGTAGTATTTGGTGGTTGAACCGATAAAAAAATCCCATCTGAAAAGATGGGATTTTTTAATTATTGTATCATCAATTTTTTGATGGTTTTGAGTTGGTTCTCGGTTTGAATTTCTATCAGATAAATGCCTTTAGACAAATCGGAAACATTAACTGTCATTTGTTTTTCTCCTAGTGAGTTAACTACTTTTACTCTTTTACCTACTACATCAAAGAAAACAATTTCAGATAAATTTTCTGTAGACTGACTCAAATCTATGGTAACCGATTGGTTGGCCGGATTAGGATACATCAAAATAGCTTTCGAGCTAAATGATGGATTGCCTAAATTTTCTACAAACTCTGTACTAAAAGTATTGGTCACTATCGGCGGATTATAATCAAAGAAAATCGAAGCCGTATTAGGGATAACATCTCCCAAGGCATAGCCGGCTTTAGGTTTGATTCTGAAATGTACATAGCCATGACTGTCATTCGGATGGGTAACTGTTGGCGGCAAATCAATATTGTAAAAATGCCAAGTCAATTGACTGTTTTCGCGTCTGGTGTTTACAGGATGACTGGCATTGAGCATTTCAAAAGTAGTTTCGTCTAAATCAGGGTCTAGTAAATCTTCTACTCGGATAAATTCGGCATTGGCTGTTCCGGTATTTTCAAATCGAATGGTGTAATACAAATAATCATTGCTGGTGAAATCATTAAAAACAATTCTACCACCGTGTGATTCTGCTTTGTCATTCGGATCATATGAACCTACCACCATTTGTGTCAAAGTGGAAGTATTATTAGGAACATGAGCGTCACCATTAATTTGAATCGAAGCAGTGTTGGACAACCAATCTCCTAAGTTCACTGTTGGGATCGTTGGCACTTGTAGGGTTACCGTAATGGTTCGGATCTCATTAAGCGCCAAATCCGTAAAGTCATAAGTAAATCCGTTACTTGTAGTGCTTACTCCTGTTTGTGAAATAGAATAGATGGTCACATGGGTATCTTTAGTGAAAGTAACTGTGCCGTGTGGTATAGTTGAGGTGCCATTATTTCTGTATCTAATAACTACATCATAAGTAAAGCCGGGGCGAGGCAGATTTTGCGGAATAATATAGCAACCGGCATCAACATAAGCTTGTAGAACGGTGATAGGAAAATACAAATACGTGGTGCCGCTTCCCGCCGAGAGTGTGATGTTGCTATGCGTTGTATTAGAAGCGTAATAAGCAGCTAATCCACCATTGATTTGAAAACTAAAATCATAAGAATTGGTCGGATTATTGTCGAAAATATAATAAGATCCATTGTATGGGCTACCGTTGAGATTATTACCCGAATCGTTGATTTGGTATATAAAATTACCTTGGCTAAAATTACTTTCTCCGCTATCCTTAATGCCATTGTTGTTACTGTCGATAAAAGCGTTTAAAACTAAAGCTTCAGTGCAATTTCCGCTGTTGATACAATCTTGCATGCAAATTTGGAGTGGAGCCGACCATGGACTACTTACACTTATGTCACAAACTTTTTTGACATAAACATCATAACAAGTATCAGGTGATAAACCGGTAAGGACAAAAGAATTTGAAGTTGCAGAAACCACGTATGAGAAAGAATCTGACGGTTGCGCTCCAAGAGGAACAACACAAACTCGGTTAAAGATGGAACCCATACTGCCGCCAACATTATCCCAATTAATTGTAAACGAAGTATCAGAAATGTTGGTAGCCGTTAATTGCGTTGGTGCCGGGCAAGGATCGCCGCAATTGTGTGTGTTCAAGGTCAAGGTTGTAAGGCTGAAACAACTGTTCTGGATATTTTGAACTCTAACAAATAAAGTTTGTGTTCCGGGAAAAACTAATGGCGTATATCCGCTACCTTGTATCTGATTTGAACCGGTTTGCGCATCAACCATAGTCTCATAATAAGTAACCAAAACATTGGGATTTCCGCCGGTTATTTCCGCCAGTGCATCACTCAAATTGTAAATAGGTAATTCTGTTACATCACACTCACTTAATGTGGCAGGATTGGCATTCGGTATAGGCAAAACTCTAATGTCAACCGATGAGATGTTAACTGCGCCGTTGGTGTTGTTGACGATTCTGATCCCAAGTGTCTGAATGGCTGGTTGAACATTGACATAATTATTGGGATTGACAATCGGGTTGATATTATTTTGTGCATTCGCAAACGAATCGTAAAAAGCAACTGTATAATCACCCGGATTTACAGCGGCCAAGATTGTAGGTGTCAACTGCGTCAAATCAAAAACAGCAAATTGATCATTATTGTCATCACACTGTTCAATAGGTGGGTAAGTCGATTGGAATTGGGCGTTCGCAGTGATACAAAACAACAAAAATAGTAGTAGTTTTTTCATAAAAAGAAAAATTTGAAACTCAAATTTAACTGATTTTTAAATAACTACAGTAAAAAATATAAGAATTTTTTTAATGTAAACTCACCACTTTAGTAATCTTCCAACCCTCGTTGGTTTTTTTCCAAAAAATGGTAAATCGACTAACATTTTTGGGTTCATTGGGCGGATTGGTGGTGTTGCTGAACGAATGCAACCCAATTTCAACAGCACCATAATCTTTAATTTGGTAAACTTCTATACTCCCTGGTACGAGCGTTCGGGTGACTTTCCCACAGATGTATTTTTTAGTACCTTCGAGAATGTCTTTTTTCGAATTGGATAAACCGCCTTGGTCATGGTAAAATTCTATGTCTTCAGCATAGAAATCGGCATAGGTTTCAAATTTGGTGTCGCAATGATTGTAAGCGTCAAAGAATACGCTGTCGAGTTTGACAATGGTTTTGTATAATTCCGGATTGTCAGGCGTGTAGTTTTTGGTCAGTTGGTAGTCGTTTGATTTTGAAGTACTACAACTAACCAACAAGAGGAATAAGGCGAATGAAAGGATGGCTTTTTTCATGAGTTGGTTATGGCATTGGCTACAATGAATCCGCTTGTCCAGGCATTCTGAAAATTAAATCCGCCCGTAATCGCATCAATATTGACAATTTCTCCGGCAAAAAATAAATTTTCATGCCACTTGCTTTCCATCGTTTTAAAGTTAATTTCTCTTAAGTCGATCCCGCCTGCAGTAACAAATTCTTCTTTGAAAGTACTTTTGCCATTCACCTGAAATTGTCCGTTAGTGAGCTGGTTAGTTAAATCTGTCAGTTGCTTTTTAGTCAAATCCGCCCATTTGGTTTCATTTGAAATGTTGGAGGCCAAAACCAAACTTTCCCAAAGACGGTTTGGCACCCGAGCGCCAGCGAATCGGGCGTCAGCCAAATCAAACGGCGATTTTTTACTCACCACTTTCTTGGCGTGTTCTTGTTTGAGTTCTTTTAAAGTTTCCATTGCTTCCTCAAAAGTAACGTCGTTAAGCCAATTGACTTCCAATACAAATTGGTAGTTTTTCTCCGCTAAAATCCGAGCGCCCCAAGCGGAAAGTCTCAAAATTCCCGGTCCGCTCATGCCCCAATGGGTAATCAGTAACGGGCCAGTAGCTTCGAGTTTAGTATTTTTCACTTTCACTTTAGCCAAGGCTGAAACACCCATCAAATCTTTGATGCGAGCATCTTTGATGTTAAAAGTGAATAGCGACGGTACGGGTGGAATGATGGTATGATTCATGTTTTGGAGCAAATCCCAAATCTTAGGATTGCTGCCTGTGGTCATGACCAATTTTCGACAAGAAAACGTCTCGTGATTGGTTTCGACTTTCCAATAATCTTCTCCATGAAAAAGCGATTGTACACTTTGACCGGTTAGGACCTCAATTTTTAATTTTTGTGACAAGCCCAAAAAGCAGTCGATGATGGTTTGCGAGGAATCCGTAGTGGGAAACATTCGGCCATCGTCTTCAATTTTCAATGCGACACCGCGTTTTTCAAACCATTCTATTGTATCGCCTGAGCAGAATTGGTGGAACGGACCGCGCAATTCTTTTTCGCCTCGAGGGTAAAATTTAACCAACTCATTCGGTACAAAACAGGCATGAGTAACATTACATCTTCCTCCGCCGGAAACACGTACTTTTTCCAATACGTTTTTCCCGCGTTCGAGTATGGCAATTTTCAGCTTGGCATTTTGTTCAGCAATATTGATGGCTGTAAAAAAACCGGCTGCACCGCCGCCTACTATGATGATGTCGTATTTTGAATTCATAATCTTTCCGGAAAATCGGTAATGATACCGTCTACTTCCAATGATTTTACAAAGGTAATATCTTCGGGTTCATTTATCGTCCAAGGAAAAACTTTAAATCCTTTTTCTTTGATTTTTTCAACATTTTCAGCAGTTAGCAAATGATAATAAGGATGAATCGCTTCGGCTTTGATGAATTTGGCGAAAGCCATAGCCAAGTCTAAATCGGTTTCGGTCAAAACCCCAATTCTAATGTCTTCATCATGAAAGCGAACTTCCTGCAAGGCATTCCAATCAAAGCTGGAAATGAGGATTTTGCTTTGGTTGAAAGTATTTTTTGCTATCAAATTCAAAACCGCTTGTGTAGCCGAAAAGGTTTTGATTTCCACATTAATCTCACAGCGATTATCCACCAATTCGAATACATCTCGTAAAGTCGGAATTCCTAAATGTTGTAATTCTTTGGCATTGTAATCAGTCACCAAACCCATTTTCGAAGTCGTTCTGTCGATGGTTTCATCGTGAATGACCATTGGAATCTTGTCTGAACTCAGCCAAAGATCCAACTCAATCATGTCAACGCCCAAGGCAATAGCTTTCTCGAACGAAGCCAAGGTGTTTTCGGGAGAATGACCTTTCGCACCGCGATGTCCAATTTTGAGCATGGTTATAGTTTCTCCAACAAAACTAAGGTAAAATTAGTATCTAAAGTTACTTTTCCGTTTTCAACGGTGGCTTCTGTGTTGGAATAGGCGTCTCTTACTCGCATTCCGTTGGCAAAAATAGTTCCGACAGGGATTTCTTTTTTTCCTTTTGGCAAATCCAAACCAATCACTATTTGATCGCTGAAATTTCTATTGGTGTAACTTCTGCTGAACACATAAGGCGAAGCCGAAATCATTTGGTGTACTCCGGCGCCAACCGCAGGATGGTTTTTACGAAACGTTCCTAACAATTGGTAATGGATCAACAATTGGTTTTTAATTCGGTCGGTTTGCAAGTCGTTCCAGTTCATAAACGAGCGTAAAGTAGCGTCGCCTTGAGTGCCTTCTATTTCCAATGGTCTTGCTGTTTCATCGCCATAGTAAACCTGTGAAATTCCCGGAGCCAATAACAATTTGGTGCCGGCTTCGAAGATTCTCTCTCTTTTTTTGTCGAAAGGCCAACCATCATCGTGCGAAGTGGTATAGTTCATTACGGTATTGCCTTTTAAATCGTTTTGCAAGATATTGGAATACTTAGAGAACAATTCTTCGTAGTTCATTTTGGCTTCGTTTCTAAAGTCGAAATTGATTAAACCGGTAAAGCCATTGGCGTAATAATCGACTTTTTTATCGCCAAAATCATAAAGTCTTTTTGCTCCGATATTGTAACCGTAAACTTCCCCAACGGTAAAGAAACCATTGTTGTCTATGACTTTTTTCGGGTTGTTCTTTTTGAATTCGCCGAAAGCCCTATCGCATACTTTTTTAAAATCGGCCCAAACGTCTTCGGTGGTATGTTTGGCGGTATCCACTCTGTAACCATCAATGCCGTAATCGGTAATATAATCCGAAAGCCATTTCATGATGTAATATTTAGGCGCTCTAGGATAGCCTGTTTTTTTGAAAAACGCATCGAGTTCGGCGACTTCTTCTTCATAGCGCCCTTCTTTTTTCCATTTTTCGACTAACATAGGAGGCAAAGCTACATTGGCGTTGCTCTCGGTTTTTACGTCGGGAAGATTCTCTACCAAAGTGCAATTGATGTAAGTGTCGTAGGATTGATAAGTACATTTAGGCGAAGTTCGTACCCAATCGCTTGGATAAGCAGGATCGAGTTCTGTAACCGGTCCGGTGTGATTGATCACCGCATCCAATAAAATTCGGATGCCTTTGGCGTGTGCTTTTTCGACTAATTCTTTTAAATCTTCTTTAGTGCCGTAACTTGGGTCGACTGCCGTCCAATCTTTGGTCCAATAGCCGTGAAAACCGTAAGTGTTTCCGGTACCTTCATCTACCGAACCGTGAATTTGCTCCACCACCGGCGTCATCCAAATGGCTGTGATGCCCAAATTGGTGAAATAACCTTCGTCGAGTTTTTGGATTACTCCGCGTATGTCGCCGCCTTCAAAGCCACGCAATACTCCGGTTGGTTTATTGCGATTGATGATTTTATCATTGGCCGGATTCCCGTTTTGGAAACGGTCAATCAATAAAAAATACACGTTAGCACTTTCCCACACAAAAGGCGTTTGGGTGATTGGAGCTTCTTTTTTTACCGTTTCTTTGGTACAATTGCAACCAAACAATAGGAGTGAAGCGGATAAAGTGAGGAAGATATTTTTCATATTAGTATTCAATTTTAATTTCCGGCGAAGTACCTTTTTTCCATGTAACCGGTAGGAAAAGCGATTCGTTATTGGTTTTGAAGATTGTTTCTTGTCCGTTAATAAAAATACGTTTGGCTTTGAGGTTATGTACTACTATTGTAACATTTTTATCAGTTGACAAATAGTTTTTGCCAACGTTTGCCGTTAATTTCAGCACTAATATATTCCCATTGTTGTTGCTGTTGAAATTGAGTATTTCAAATTGTCCTTTTTCAAAAGCTTGTGGTGTTTCCCCGTTATCGTTGTACAATTTTCCGGAAGAGGTTTTCACACTGTCATCAAAATAGAAATGCAAGTTGAAATTGTCCAGCGAATATTTTGAAGTGTTCTGAATGGTTTCAATCATCGGCACAAAACTACCGCCGCGCACGAAAGTCGGAATCGATGTTTCGGCTACAACTACTGTTTCCGTGGAACCTGCAGCGTATTTTTTACCCGAATAAAAGTCGAACCAATTGTTGCTTTTCGGGAAATAGACTTCGGTTGAGGTAACGCCTGCTTTTGTGATTGGTTTGATTAAAAAGGCATCGCCCCAAAAGTAGCTTTCCTTTTCGTTGAGTAACTTTTCGTTGGATGGTTCTTCAAAGAATAAAGGGCGCATCAAAGGTGTTCCTTTTTGGTTGTTTTCGAAGGCTAAAGTATAGTTGTACGGCAATAATTGGTAGCGTAATTCTACCGCTTTTTTGGCTTTGGCTTTGGTATGAACGTCTTTGTAAGCCACTTCCGAAGCTACGTCTTCTTGTGCATGCGGACGGAAAATTGGGTTGAAAACGCCGTATTGTAACCAACGCAAATACAATTCGTTGTCGAAATAATCACCGGCAAATCCGCCAAGATCAGAATGCATATACGCCATGCCTTGCATTCCCATTTGCAGGGCAATTTCCATTTGCGATTGTAAGCCGCCCCAACTTCTGGACACATCGCCACTCCAAGGCATCATCCCAAAACGTTGTGACCCCGAATAACCGGCGCGCATTAGGATAAATGGTCGTTGGTTTGGGAAATCTTTTTTATAACCGTCGGCTATTAATTTGGCCCAATGGTGCCCGTAAATATTGTGGACTTCATCGGCTTTTCCGGCAGCAGTTACCACTTTTGACGGGAAGACTTCCGGTTCACCCAAATCGCCCCACATACCACCAACGCCTTGGTTGATTAATCTTTTATAAACATTCCAAAACCATTGGTTGCCTTCGGGTTTGAAAATATCCACTACACCGGTGTTTCCGAAATAAAAATCCCAAGTGGCCGGTTTACCTGATTTATCGGTAACCAAAACTTTTTGATCTGCGGCTTCCTGCCATTTGGATGAGGTGGTTAAGACAAAAGGTTCCGTGATTAGAACCGTTTTAACGCCTTTTGCTTTCAAATCGGCTATCATTTTTTCGGGATTCGGGAATTGGTCTTTGTCCCAGTCGAGGTTACCCATGGTGCCTTTGACTTCTTTGCCGAACCAATACAAATCGAGGATAATCGCGTCTACCGGAATCCCGTCGGTTTGGAAACGGTTGATGGTTTTTTCGACTTCTTCTTGGGTGTGGTATCCGAATCGGCTGGAGAAATTTCCTAAGGTCCAGCGCGCGGGCATGGGTTGTTTTCCGGTTAAATCAGTGTAATTGGACACCAAATCTTCCCAAGTATCGCCTACAATAATTTGATAGGTTTTTCGACCTGAAATGGTTTCGTATTCCAGGGTGTTGTTCTTTTTACTGTCTAAATCCAAGTGACCAATGGCGCCATTGTCGAAATGTACGGCGTACATTTTGGAAGATAATACTAACGGAATGCAAAAGTTCATCAATTCGGCACGGGTTTCATAACCGTAGTGCGCTCGGTTGTATAAGGCTAAACGATTCCCGCGGCGGTTCATCCCTAAAGCACGAGCACCGCCACCAAACAGCATCTCCGAATTGTCGAGGTTGAATTGTAGAATTTCGGTGCTGTCTTTTTTGATGTAACCGGTTTTTTCAGACAACAACACTTTTCCTTGGTTGGAATAGGTAATGCGAAAAGGCGCTTTGTTGATGACTACCGTAATGTTATTAGTGACTAACGAGATGGAAGTTGCGGTCTTAGAAACCGAAGCGTTAACTTTCTCCGGGGTTTTAATTACAGCATGTGAATTCGGGTTGTAAACTTCTCCGTTGGGTATAAAGGAGGTTTCGACTATTTTATTCGAATACGGTTTAATACGGTAGGTTCCATCACTGGTTTTTACTTCTAAGAGATTGTTTTTCCAAGTATGGGAAAGGTAATTTCGGTTCGCATTTTGGGCGAATGTAACAGCAGTAAAAAGGAGTAAGAAAAGTAATTTTTTCATCAGTTATTTCTAAATTATGAACCATATAAGCCATGTAAGTACAACTAAGAAAGGCCCATATAACTTATGTGGTAAATTTTATTTCAATTCCAATATCAAAACCGATTTGCCATCAATAGTGATGTCGTTTTTCAAGTCGAAAGTTTTTTCAGTGAAAATATCTTTACCCGATTGGTACTTTTTGATATTTTCTGCAAATCGATTGGTCTTGAAAGTTTGCTTTTCTTCGTTATTGTTTACAACCACCATAACGCTTTCTTTCTCGTTGTAACGGAAATACACATAAACGTTGTTCTCCGGAATGTAATGCGTGGTTTTTCCGGTGTGGATTACCGTTTTGTTTTTGCGCCAGTTTAATAGTTTAGCAGTAAAATCAAAGAATTTGTTTTGCTCCTCAGTTCTTCCGGCTTTGGTAAAGGCGTTGTTAGTGTCGCCATTCCAACCACCGGGGAAATCCCTGCGGATATCACCATCGCCTTTGCCTTTATCGCCGGCCATACCAATTTCGGAACCGTAATAGATTTGCGGAATACCGCGAACGGTGGCGATTAGGGTCATGGCCATTTGGTATTTTTTGAAGTCGTTTTTGTAGATTTCGTTTAGGCGATTGGTATCGTGATTTTCAAAAAAAACCAATAAATTATTGATGTTTGGATACAGAAAATCGTTGTTGAAATTTTCATATACTTTCACCATTCCGTTGCGCCATTCTTGTTTGTCTTCGTTAAAAACTCCGTTCGCAATAGCCTCTTGCAACGTAAAATCCATTACACTAGGAAGATTGGAGTTAAAGCTTTGAATGGCTCCTATTTTACTGTCTTTTTGCCAATACGCCATTTGTGCTTGGTCGTACATCCATACTTCACCAACGATATTGAAATTCGGGTATTCGTCGGTTATGGATTTGGTCCATTTTGCGATGGCTGTTTTATCATTGTAAGAATAAGTATCGACACGGAAACCATCTAAATCGGCGTATTCGATCCACCAAATGGCGTTTTGAATAAGGTAATTTAAAACTAACGGATTGGATTGATTCAAATCGGGCATCGATTTAACAAACCATCCATCCATACACAAATCAAAATCTTTTTTGGAGGCATTGGTATCAAATTGAGCAGCCATTCTGTAGTTGGTTTGAGCATAACCCGGAAACTGATGTATCCAATCGTAAGTAGGTAAATCGCTCATCATCCAATGTTTGTAACCCCAATGGTTGGTCACGTAATCCATAATGTTTTTCATGCCGCGTTTGTGCAATTCGGCGCTCATACGAACATAATCTTCATTGGTTCCGAAACGCGCGTCAATTTTGTACACGTCAGATTGACCGTAAGTGTGATATGAACCTCTTTCGTCATTGTCTTCGCATAGTGGCGTTGGCCAAACGGCTGTTGCGCCAAGCGATTGGATGTAATCTAAATTTTTGATTATTCCTTCGATATCGCCACCGTGGCGACCGTCTTTGTTGCTTCGGTTGGCTTTTTCGGTTAGTTTGTCGTTGTTGTCGTTGTTAGGATTACCGTTAGTAAAACGATCCGACATGATGAGGTAAATCAAGTCAGAACTGTCAAAGCTTTTGCGAAAGCGCGAATTTTCTTTTCTGGATTTTAAAGCATAGTTTTGGGTAAACGATTTTTTGCCGTTTTTGAAAGTGAACACCAAATCTTGCGCCGGACTATTTTGGGTATCGATAGTCACGAATACGTAATTAGGGTTTTCGGTTTTTTGAATGCCTTTGATTACGATTCCGTTAGAAACAGTCACCTCGTTTTGGGCAATGTTTTTTCCGTAGAACATGATTTGTACTTCGTTATGCGTCATGTCGCTCCACCAAAAAGGCGGTTCAACGCGGTCAACTTGTGCGAAAGCGGAAACAGAGACTAAAAGAGAGAAGAGTAGTTTTTTCATAATTTATTTTTTATAAACCATAAAGGCATATAAGTTCATTTAAGTTTCTCTTATTGTCCTTATATGCCTTATAGGGTTCAACTAATTATTTTATACAGTCACCAAACTATTCGGCTCTACCAAAATGTCTTTGCCATTAACAAAAACAGTGATTGGCGAATCGCCTTCTAAAGTAAATTTGGTTTCGTTTTGATGAACCGATACTTTAAGAATTTGGTTTCTGAAATTGATTTTAAACGAATAGCCGTTCCATTCTTTCGGGATTCTCGGTTCGAAATGCAGCGTATTGTCTTTAACACGCATACCGCCAAAACCCTCTACGATACTCATCCAAGTTCCGGCCATCGACGTAATGTGCAAGCCTTCTTCCACTTCTTTGTTGTAATCATCTAAATCCAAACGAGAAGTTCTTAAATAGAAAGTATAAGCTTGTTCCATTCGGCCCAATACAGCCGCTTGAATGGAGTGTACACAAGGCGATAAAGAACTTTCGTGAACGGTAAACGGTTCGTAAAAATCGAAGTGTTTCTCCAATTGTTCTTTGCTGAAATGATCTTCAAAGAAATAAAAACCTTGCAGTGTATCGGCTTGCTTGATGTAAGGCGAACGCAAGATTCGATCCCAAGACCATTTTTGGTTGATAGGGCGTTGTGATTTGTCTAAATCATGCACTTTAACCAATTCTTTGTCTAAGAAACCGTCTTGTTGTAAGTATACGCCGTGTTCTTCCGAATATGGGAAATACATATGGTCAGCCACTTTTTTCCAATGCAGTATTTCGGCATCGTCTAAGTTGACCTTGCTCATGATTCTGGCGTAATCAGAAGCGTATTCTTGTTTTACTTTTTGGATTTGCTCGATGGCGTAATCGATACACCATTTGGCAATATAGTTCGTGTAGAAATTATTGTTAACGTTGTTTTCGTATTCATTCGGACCGGTAACGCCTAAGATTACGTATTGATTTCTGTAGGTAGAGAAGGTCGCTCTTTGGTGCCAAAAACGAGCAATACCAATTAAGACTTCCAATCCTTTTTCGGGGATGTAACTATAATCTCCGGTGAATCGGTAGTAATTAAAAATGGCAAAAGCGATAGCACCATTTCGGTGGATTTCTTCGAAAGTAATTTCCCATTCGTTGTGGCATTCTTCCCCGTTCATGGTTACCATAGGGTAGAGAGCCGCGCCATTTTTGAATCCTAATTTGGCTGCATTTTCAATGGCTTTATCTAATTGGTTGTAACGATAAGCCAAAAGGTTTCGTGCCACTTGTTGGTCTTTCGTAGCCATGTAAAACGGAATACAATAGGCTTCCGTATCCCAATAAGTAGAACCACCGTATTTTTCTCCGGTAAATCCTTTCGGTCCGATGTTTAGTCGGGAATCTTTACCCAAATAGGTTTGGTTTAATTGGAAAATATTAAAACGAATACCTTGTTGTGCTTTAACATCGCCTTCGATAGTGATGTCGCTCATTTCCCAAATTTTGGCCCAAGCGGCGATTTGGTTTTGTAACAAGCTATCATAACCCAAAGCCAATCCTTTTTGGATTACATTTTGGGCTGCCGGAATTAAATCGGTTGTAGCGTGATTCATAGATACCGTGTAACCTCCCAATTTTTGTAGGGCGATGGTTTGTCCTTTAGCTACCAATTGTTCGTAGGTAAAAATGACTTTATCGGAAGTGGTGTCGGTAAATTCCGGTTCGGCATTTTGGTTTTCGTTGTTGAGGAAAATGCTGTTGTGCATGAAGGTGGCTACTTCAAAATGGGTTTTGAAAGTACGGGCTACTACAAAAGCTTCATTGGTGTCGTGTTGGATTTGTAATGGTTCCCAAAATTTCTCTTCCCAATTGGCGTCTTCGTTATGAACACCGGCATCCAAATATGGCTTGAAAACGATAGTGGCATCTTGGTTTTTCGGGGTGATTTCGTATTTGATTACACCTAACTCATCGATGTCTAAAGAGAGAAATCTTCTAACATTAACATCGATTTCGATACCGTTGTTTAACAATGCGTTAAACGAACGATGGTACCAACCCTCTTTCATGTTCAATTCGCGTTTAAAGTTAGATACTTTACAAGACGCTAAATCGAGTGTTTCACCGTTAATTTCAACTAAAATACCAATCCAACTTGGGGCATTTAATACTTTAGCAAAATATTCCGGATAACCGTTTTTCCACCAACCCACTTTGGTTTTGTCAGGATAATAAATACCTGCTATATAACTGCCTTGGAAGGTTTTGCCTGAATAGAATTCTTCAAAATTGGCACGTTGTCCCATGGCACCGTTACCGATACTGAACAAACTTTCCGAGGATTTTACGCTGTCTAAGTCAAATCCTTCTTCAATAATCGACCAGTTGTCTGGTTTGATATAATCTTGGTTCATTGTAATTTTTTTATTGTCCTTTTATCATTCAATTTTAATCCAGGAGTGCTTCAATGAAAGCTACATCCATAAATGTAAAATCTTTAAAATTATATTTCGCTTCATGTAAAATGGCGGCGTCGCCTATACCAACACTAATCATGTTGGCAATATTGGCCGCTTGAATACCAGCCACGCTGTCTTCAAAAACGATGGCGTTTTCGTTAGACACGTTTAGTAGCTGTGCAGCTCTCAGAAAAACTTCGGGATCCGGTTTGGCGTTAGATACATCGTTTCCGTCAACAATAGCATCAAAAAAAGGCAGGATTCCGGTTTTTTCTAAAATAGGGCGGGCGTTTTTACTAGCTGAACCCAAAGCAATAAACTGATTTTTTTCTTTAATAAATTCGAGTACATGCAATACTCCGGGCAATATTTCACTTTCGTCCATATCGACCAAGTAGGATAAGTAATCTTCATTTTTTTGGATCAGCCATTTGTTTTTGTCTTCTTGAGAGGCTTCAATATTGCCTAATGCCAAAATGATGTCAAGAGAGCGAACGCGGCTGACACCTTTTAAATCTTCGTTGTGTTCGGGGGTAAATTCGATACCCAATTCCTGCGCTAATTTTTGCCACGCTAAAAAATGGTATTTAGCAGTGTCAACGATTACGCCATCGAGGTCGAATATGAATGCTTTTTTAGTCATTAATTGATATCTTTACTGTCTTTTACTTTAAGGGCTAAATAGGCTGCAATAAGGAAGCTTACGCCACTCATTACTAAGGCATAGATAGCGTGGTCGCCATAAACATATTTTACTAACGGGCCTCCTATCAAAGCGTTGATGATTTGTGGGATAACAATGAAAAAGTTAAATATTCCCATGTAAACTCCCATTTTTTTCGGGTGAATGGCTCCTGCCAAAATAGCATATGGCATGGCTAAAATACTGGCCCAGGCAAAGCCTACCAATATCATAGAAAACACCAAAGTTTCTTTGTTTGGCATAAAGTAAATCGAAATCAATCCGATTCCGCCTAAAACCAATGATAGGGCATGGGTTTTTCTTCTTCCTATTTGCTTAGCGATGTAAGGTAGAAGAAAAGCTACGATTGCCGATACAAAATTGTAAACACCGAAAATGATACCTACCCAATCACCAGCCGATTGAAACTCGGGACTTTTAGTGTCGTTGACCGATAAGCCGTAAATGTGTTGGGCTATGGCTGGAGTAGTAAATACCCACATTCCGAATAATCCGAACCATGAGAAAAATTGAACCCAGCTTAATTGACGCATGGTGGTAGGCATTTTGGCGAAGTCGCTGAAAATATCAGAGAGCTTGGCTTCTTTTTCCTCACCCATGGCTTCTTGGTGTTCTTTTTCGTCACGAAATTGTGCCAATTCCGCCGGAGAATATTCTTTAGTTGTAATTACGGTTACCAATATGCTCCCGATTAAAATTAATGCGCCAATAATGAAAGAATAAATTAGGTTGTCCGGTATTGCTGAAGTTGCGGTAGGTTGATTGCTGATGCCAAACCATTCGTTTAAGACGTAAGGTAGCCAAGAACCTACAACTGCACCAATTCCGATTAAAGCGGTTTGAACACTAAATCCCAAAGTATGTTGGTCTGCTCTCAAATTGTCGCCTACCAACGCTCGGAAAGGTTCCATAGCAATGTTAAAAGAAGCGTCCATTATCATAAGCATTCCTGCTCCAACCCATAAGGCCGGCATGAAAGCGATAAAAATTTCGGCTTGAGGCATCAATACTAAGCCTATAGAAGCTAACAAAGCACCGGTTAAAAAATAAGGTTTTCTTCTTCCGAATCGTCCCCAAGTATTGTCGCTGTAATGTCCGATTAGTGGTTGGACAATCAATCCCATTAAAGGAGCAATAATCCAAAACCAGGATAGTTCATGTACATCGGCACCGAAAATTTGGAGAATTCTGCTGGCGTTAGCATTTTGGAGGGCAAAACCCATTTGTATCCCCAAGAAACCGAAACTCATGTTCCAAATTTCCCAGAAACCTAATTTACGCTTTTCCATTATCGTAATGTATTGGTTTATAATACGATAAGCGCTTTGCTTATCAAAACTTTAATTTGTTTTCGAAGTAAAGTATAAGCTTTGATAATTGCCGTAAAGATAATAAAGAATTTATAATGTGATGGTTTAGCCTCAAAAAAATGAGGCAATCCGCCGGCGCAAACGTTTTTTGTTGATAAAAACTATCGGGTTGATTCTCTTTCGACCAACTCGGTTTCGATTACTTCGGTTCTGTATTGTTCTTCTTCTTCCTCGTCGGCTTCCAGTCTTTCGATTAGCATTTTGGCGGCTTTTCCACCCATTTTCACACCATTCTGACTGACCGTTGTGATGCTTGGAGAAGAATATTTAGAAATGATGCCGTCGGTGAATCCGATTACGGAAATATCATCCGGCACTTTTTTACCTAGTTTATTGGCGACTTTAATCGCGGTAACCGCAAACAATTCGTTCACTGCAAATATGGCGTCAATTTCATTGTTAGACAGAAGATTGGCAATGCTGTCTTCAAAGTTTTCGGTATCTTCGATTTTCAAAATCAGATTTTCATCTACTTTCAAATCGCTGTTTTTTAAGGCTTTGATGTAACCTTCTGTTCTCAATTTGCCTACGCTAACGTAGTCAACCGTAGAAATCAAGGCAATTTTTTTAAACCCTTTGTCGATAAAGTGTTGGGTAGCATTGAACGCTGCTAGGCTGTCGTCAATAATTACTTTGTCGCATAAAATTTCATTCGTTACGCGGTCAAACATTACTACGGGCATACCTTGATTGATGACTTCGGTAATGTGGTGAAAATCTTTCTTGAGTTGCGTTTCTTTGGATAACGACATGATGAAACCATCGATGCTGCCGTTGGCTAACATTTCCATGTTAATGACTTCTTTATCAAAGGATTCGTCTGATAAACACACCAAAACATTATAGCCGTTTTCATTGGCTACATGTTCTACACCGCTAATCACGGTTGCAAAAAAGTGGTGTATGATTTCAGGGATAATAATGCAAATGGTTTTGGTTTTTTTATTCTTTAAACTCAACGCAATATTGTTGGGTTTGTAGTTGTATAGTTTAGCAAATGCCTGAACTTTTTGTCGGGTATCTTCACTAATTTCCAGACTGTTTCTGAGCGATTTTGAAACGGTTGAAATGGATACATCAAGTTCCTTGGCAATTTGTTTAAGTGTAACTTTTCTTTTCATGATGAAATTCGGTAAATACTATTTTCTGAATAAAGATATAGGTTATTTTTCATTCTGTCAATTTTGTCCTTAAAATAGTGACATTATGGAAAAGTTTTCAACACGAAAACGTTTTCGAATCGGATTTAACAAGCGTTTATTCGGCTGATTGATTTTTTTACATAAATTTAACATTCGAAGTATAAGTATACGCACAAAAATTAAATTTTTAACCTAAACAAAACGTATGAAAACAATTTACAAAAAGTTGTTATTTTTATTCCTTTTGCTCCCTTTTGGCGCTCTTGCACAGAGTACTTTGAGCGGAGTGGTTTTGGACAGCAAAACCAGCCAACCATTACCGGGAGTAAATGTAATTGTCCAAGGTGCTAACAGTAGCACAACGACAGATTTTGACGGAAAGTTTCAAGTGGGAGGCCTTAAAAGCGGAGACAAAGTTGTCTTCTCTTTCGTAGGGTACAACTCTCAAACGATTACTTTTTCCGGACAAAAATCGGTCAACATCACTCTTGAAGAAAGTGCTAACCAACTTCAAGAAGTAGTAGTTCAAGTGGGTTACGGAACCGTTAAGAAAAAAGACGCTACGGGTTCTGTGTCAACTTTAACTACAAAAGACTTTAACAAAGGGGCTAACGTAACAGCTGAAAACCTATTGAACGGTAGAATTGCCGGGGTTACTGTTAATGCCGGCGGAGGTGCTCCAGGTAGCGGGTCTCAAATCAGAATTAGAGGAGGTTCTTCATTGAGTGCTTCTAACGATCCGTTAATTGTAATTGACGGTTTACCGGTGACCAATACAACCAATACCGGATCTACTTCTATCTTGGCTGCTTTGAATCCAAATGATATTGAAAGTTTCAACGTATTAAAAGATGCGTCTGCAACAGCAATCTATGGTTCAAGAGCGGCTAACGGTGTGATCATCATCAACACCAAGAAAGGTTCGAAAAAACTTGCAGTAGAATACAACTTCCAATACGGTTCAGGTAGATTGTACAACCAAGTAGATGTTTTCAATACCAGAGATTTTATTGCTCAAGTTGAAGCGAATACTATTAATGGTTTGCTTTCTGCAGGAAGTACTAACTTATTAGGTGTTGATGATCCTACTACTTCAGTTTCTGATGATTTGTCTACACCAGGAATTATAGAAGGAAGAATTCTTTACAATACTGATTGGCAAAAAAAGATTTACAGAAGAACAGACTATGTAGACAATTCAGTATCTATCAGAGGTTCTTTATTCAATAAAATTCCGGCTAAATTAACTTTAGGAAATACTTACCAACAAGGTTTGAGATTGACTAACGACTTTAACAGAAATTCTGCTTCGGTTGTTTTGAATCCAAGTTTCTTTAACGATCATTTGAAATTGCGTTTGAATGCGAATTTTACCAATGAAAATAACCGTTTTGCGGATGGCGTAGAAGGAACTGCTATTCGTTTCGATCCTACTAAACCGGTTTACGATGCAGCTTCACCTTATGATGGCTTTTTCGAGTACAGAAACGGAAACACTACTGCCGATTTCTTAACTCAAGTTCCTAGAAACCCTGTGGCGCAATTGTATCAAACAAATGATACCGGTATCAACAACAGAGTATTAGGAAACTTTGAAATTGACTATAAGTTTCATTTCTTCCCGGCTTTAAGAGCAGTTGTTAATTTAGGTTTCGATGAAAGTAACGGAGAAAGAAGACGTTTGGTTGGAAACACTGCTTTGACAGGATTTATTAACGGTAACACTTTATATGGTACAAATGAGTATTCTGAAGCAACCCGTAGAAATAAATTGTTAGATGCGTATTTCGTTTACAACAAAAAATTCAACAAAGTTAATTTTGAATTGACTTCGGGGTATTCTTATCAAAAATTCCAAGTTTACGGATTTAATACTTTCAACGTAAACAACCCAACAGCACAAGCACCAAGATCATTTGCTAATCCCGATGAAGTGTTGATTGGTTTATTCGGAAGAACAAATATCTCGATCAACGATAAATATTTGTTCACTTTCTCTTTAAGAAGAGACGGTACTTCAAGATTCAGCGATGCCAACCGTTGGGGTAACTTCCCATCAGCAGCTTTTGCTTGGAAATTTGGACAAGATGTGTTCAAAGATTCTAAAGTTGTAAGTGATATGAAATTGCGTTTAGGTTGGGGTATTGCCGGTCAGCAAGAAATCCCTGTTGGAGATTTTTACTTAGAAAGATATAATGTTGGAGATACCAATTCACAATATTATTTTGCTAACTCTCCTTATCCGGTTGGTGTTCCTGCACCAAGAAATCCTGATTTGAAATGGGAAACTACAACTACTTATAACGTAGGTCTTGACTATGGTTTATTCAACAACAGAATTACCGGGTCTTTAGATGCTTTCTACAAACAAACTAACGATTTGTATTTTGGAGATACTCCTTATGCAGACGGTAGTAACTTCTCAAACTCAGGTCCTGCTAATATCGGTAGCTTCTCTACAAAAGGTATTGAGTTCAGTTTGAATGCCGACGTAATCAAAAGAGATAATTTGAATTGGAATGTTAATTTCAACGCAACCAAATTCGAAAGACGTATCGATGAATTACCGGCAGGTTCAGATGTATTCTTTGGTCAAGCCGGAGGAACAGGAGGAACAGTACAAATTCACAGAGAAGGTTACACACCGGGCTCGTTCTTTGTTTACAAACAATTGTACAGCACAGATGGTTCGCCAATTGAAGGGGCTTTTGCCGACTTAAACGGAGATGGTATCATCAACGGAGATGACCGTTACATCTACAAAAATCCTGATCCGGATTTGGTACTTGGTTTCGCCTCTAGTTTCAATTACAAAAACTTTGATTTCTCTTTCAACATGAGAGCCAGCTTCGGAAACAGAATTTACAATGCTTTAAAAGCGAACAGAGCTTACAATGCTTTATTGAAACCGGATGCTGAATTAGGAAACGTTTTAACCAGTGTGTTAGATACCAACTTTACTAACGTAAACGGTGAAAATGTAATTTCTGACATCTACATTGAAAACGGTTCTTTCTTAAGAATGGATAACATCACGATGGGTTATACTTTCCCTAATTGGTTAGGTAAAGCTTCATTAAGATTATTCACGGGGGTGCAAAACGCCTTTATTATTACCGATTATGATGGTTTAGATCCTGAAATTAATGACGGTAGAGATAATACAATTTATCCTAGACAACGTCAATTTTTATTCGGAGCAAACGTAAAATTTTAAATAAATTACTATGAAAAAAATTAAGTTTAACCTATTCCTTATTGTTGGTGCTTTGACATTAACAATGAGTTCATGTACAGATGATTTAGATATTAAAAGTGACGATCCTTTAGTATTTTTATCAGATGAGTTTTTTGAACAGCCGGATGCTTACCGTCAAGGATTGGCCGGTGTTTACGGAAATTTATCGTTAACCGGTACTACAGGTGCAGGTTCTTCTAATATTCAAGGAATTGATGCAGGAACCAGCCAGTACGGTAGATGTTTATGGTACTTGCAAAACTTGTCTACAGACGAGGTGCTTTGGAGTTATGAAAATGACCCTGGTACCAGAGAAATTCAAAGAAATATTTGGACAGCTTCTAACCCTATTTTCCGTGGAATGTACGGTAGAGGAATGTTCCAAGTGGCTTTGGTAAATGAGTTTTTAAGACAAACTACTCCGGAAAAATTAGCTTCTCGTGGTATCACCAGCCAATCTGAAATTGATGAAATCAATGATTTCAGAAATGAAGTTAAAGTTTTACGTGCCTTGGCTTACTATCATTTGATGGATTTATTCGGAAAAGCAGCTTTCAATGATGAAAATTCTGCTTTAGGAGTAGCCGGTCCTCAATACGATAGATCACAGTTATTTGCCTACATTGAAAGCGAGTTGAATTCAGTAATTCCGAATTTGAAAGCGCCACGTACCAACGAGTATGGTAGAGTTGACCAAGCTGTAGCTCGAATGATTTTAGCTAAAATTTATTTGAATGCACAGGTATACATCGGTCAAGATCGTTTGGCTGACTGTGTTACGCAATGTAACCAAGTTATTGCCGGCGGTTACACTTTGAATCCAAACTATTTGAACAACTTCACAGCCGACAACCATTTGTCTTCTGAAATGATTTTCTCTTTGCAATCAGATGGTGTTGCAACTCAAAACTACGGACCAACTACTGTTATGATTAACGGACAAGTAGGTTCAATTGAGCAAAACGGTACTGCTCTTGGCGTTGGCTCAGGAGGCTGGGGTGGTGCTTTGCGTTTGAGAAAACAGTTTGTTGAAAAATTTGAAGGATCCGATTTTGCTAACGACGATAGAAATACTATTATTTCAGGTGTTAGAAACATTGACATTTCTGATGTAGCCAATCGTGATCAAGGTTATATCTTAGCTAAATTCTCTAACAGAACTTCTTCAGGAGTAGCCGGAATCAATTCAACTTTTGTAGATACTGATTTCCCTTTATTCCGTTTAGCCGACGTTTATTTAATGTATGCTGAATGTGCTGCTAGAGGTGCAGCAGGTGCTTCACTTTCACAAGCGGTAACTTATGTTAATGCTTTGAGAGAAAGAGCTAACAACGGAAATACAGCAGCAAATATTTCTGCTAACGAATTGACGTTGGATTTTATTTTAGATGAGAGATCAAGAGAGTTGCACTGGGAAGGACACAGAAGACAAGATTTGATTCGCTTTGGTAAATATACCGGAGGAAGTTACAATTGGGCTTGGAAAGGAAATGGGTCAAACGGTATCGCGATCTCTGCAAACTTGGCTTTGTTCCCAATTCCAACAGCTTCTTTGGCAGCTAATCCTAACTTAACTCAAAACCCTGGTTATTAATAACATTATAAACTATAAATTACAAAAGAAATGAAAAATATATTTAGAAACATTTTAGCTGTGGCGCTTATCAGTGGATTTGCTTCTTGTACAGATGAACAAGATTTAAAATTTTTAGACAATGCAGCTGAGTTCAGAATCCTTTCTCCGGTATCAGGTGATGCCGTTGTGTTAAGCCCGGAAACACCAACTAATCCAGGTTTGTCTATGACATGGGAAGATATGGATTACGGTACACCAACGCAAGTTACTTATACTGTACAAGTAGATAAATCAGGGGATAATTTTGATAATCCTGTTGATTTAGTTAGTACAAATAATACTTATGTAACTGTAACTTCAGATGCTTTAAACGGAGCTTCTTTAGCTGCTGGATTAACCCCTTTCTCACAAGGAGGTTTAGAAATCAGAGTTAAATCTACTGTTGGTTCTCCGGCTAGTGAGGAAAAATTCTCGACAGTAATAACTTATTTGGTTACGCCTTATTCTTCTGAATTGCCAAAATTAGCAGTTCCGGGGAATCACCAAGGTTGGAATCCTCCAACGGCACCAAGAATTGCTTCTTCTGCTTTCGGTCAAACGGATTATGAAGGATACGTTTGGTTAGACGGAGGCTTTAAATTTGTTGGTCCAGATGCAGCCGGTAACTACAACTGGGGTAACACTGATTGGGGTGACGATGGGTCATTCTCAGGCGTATTAGCAGAATCTGGAGAGTCTGATATCACGGCTACTGCAGGATACTACAGAGTAAATGCTAATACTACAACTTTGTTATACACTATTGTTCCTACCAATTGGGGAATTGTAGGTGCTGCAACTCCTGGAGGTTGGGATAACAGTACACCATTAACTTACAATCCTTCAACACAAAAATGGGAAGGAACTGTTGTTATGACTGCAGGGGGATTTAAATTTAGAGCAAACAATACTTGGGATATCAATTTAGGAGGAGATCCGGATGGTGATGATTCTATGAATTATGGTGGACCGGACTTATCTGTTGATAC
Organism: Flavobacterium cheonhonense; assembly: GCF_035671315.1. NCBI lineage: Bacteria > Pseudomonadati > Bacteroidota > Flavobacteriia > Flavobacteriales > Flavobacteriaceae > Flavobacterium > Flavobacterium cheonhonense. Next base: position 125,297 of record NZ_JAXAVY010000001.1, on the reverse strand, counting down.
AGCAGGGACATACAATGTAGTTCTTGACTTAAGCAATCCAAGAAAATACTCTTACTCTGTTACACTTCAATAAGTCTATATGAATAACTAAAAAAGGGTTTCCTTTAGGAGACCCTTTTTTTAAATTTTAAGCTATGAAAAAAGTTATTTTATTTGTTTTAACAGGGTTATTTGTGAATATCGCTATAGGTCAAGTTTCTTGGCAAGGTGGTTCCAATCCAGACGCAACGGCTTCGGCCACCATTCTATTTGATAAAACAGGAACCGGTTTGGCAACCTACACCGGTACAATTTATGCCCATACCGGAGTTACCTTGAACGGAACACCATGGCAAAATGTTAAGGGTTCTTGGGGTAACAATACCACACAGCCCGCACTTACTTTAGTGTCCGGAAATATCTATAAATTAGATTTAACACCAACTATTTTGGCTTTCTACGGGATTTCTTCCGGTTCAGTAACCAAAATTAATATGGTATTCAGAAATGCTGCCGGTAACGCCCAAACGACCGATTTAACTTTGGATGTGGGAGCTTTTCAAGCCGCATTAATAAGTCCGTCCGAATACAGTAATACTATCATCAACAGCGGTCAAAGTTTGACCATCTCAGCTTCCAATACCAATGGTTCGGCTAATTATAATTTGTTGGCGAATGGAGTAAGTATCAATACTGCTTCCGGAACAAGCTATAGTTATACTGATACCAATATTACGGTTAACAAAGCTTATGAGTTACAAATTACACAAGGAAGTACTTTCTTTACCAAAACATTTGGCGTAATTGTAAATGCCGGAACTGCTAATCAGGCTATGGCAAGTGGGCTAGAGGATGGGATCAATTACAACGCAACTGATGCTGCCAAAGCAACTTTGGTTTTAGATGCTCCGGGGAAAGATTTTGTCTATGTAGCAGGAAGCTTTAACAACTGGCAACCCGGAACTAATTATTTGATGAAGAAAGATCCCGGAACAGGAAAGTTTTGGTTAGAATTAACCGGACTAACTCCAGGACAAAATTATACTTACCAATATTGGGTTGTAGATGCGACGCCAACTACCAACTCTCCAGCTGTTGTAAAAACTGCCGATCCATACTCAACTCTTGTGTTGTCTCCTTTTGATGATCCTTACATTCCAGCCGCCAGTTACCCTAACTTACCGGCTTATCCAAGCGGACAAGAAAGAGAGGTTACCGTTTTGAAAACCGCACAAACGCCATATAATTGGAGCACGGCTACCACCAACTTCGTAAAACCTAAAAAAGAAGATTTAGTAGTTTATGAGGTTTTAATCCGAGATTTTGACGCCGACAGAAACTTCCAAGACTTGATTGACAAAATTGATTACTTCAAAAATTTAAATATCAATGCTATTCAGTTAATGCCGGTAATGGAATTTGAAGGCAATGAAAGCTGGGGTTACAATACTTCGTTTCATCTGGCCTTGGATAAATTTTACGGTACAGCTGATAAATTCAAGCAGTTCATCGACTTATGTCACCAAAACGGGATTGCAGTTATTTTAGACGTAGCCCTAAACCACGCTTTCGGAAGAAACCCAATGGTAAGAATGTGGATGAAAGATGCTGATGGTGATGGTTGGGGTGATCCTGCGGCCGATAATCCTTATTTTAATGAATTTGCCAAGCATAGTTATAGTGTAGGGTCTGATTTTAATCACTCACAAGCCAGAACCAAATACTACACCAAAAGAGTAGTAAAACAATGGATTCAAGAGTTTAAAATTGACGGTTTCCGTTGGGATTTAACCAAAGGATTTACCCAAGCTTGTTCAGGTGGTGATGATACTTGTACCAATACGTATCAAGCAGATAGAGTTGCAATTCTGAAAGAATACGCAGATTATTCTTGGTCCCTTGATCCAACACATTATGTGATTTTTGAGCATTTAGGTGCTGATAACGAAGAACAACAATGGGCCAACTATCGCATTAGTGAATCACCAAGTAAAGGCGTAATGATGTGGGGTGAATTACACGAAGCCTACAAACAATTAGCCTTGGGTTATTCAACCAATGCCGATATCACCAGAATGGGTCACGTTAGTCGTGGTTTCTCTGCTAAAAGATTGTTAGGTTATCCGGAAAGTCACGATAAAGACAGATTGATTTATGAAGCAGTTGCCTTCGGAAACGGAGGAGGAACAGCACCGCCATTAAATAACTTAAACAATGCTGTGCCAAGAATGTCTGCTATCGGGGCTTTATCCATCTTAGTGCCTGGACCAAAAATGATTTGGCACTTTGCAGAATTGGGGATGAATAACTCTATCTACACTTGTGAAAACGGTACTGTAAATTCGGAATCCGATGTTACCACAGGAGATTGTAAATTGGCCACCAAGCCGCAGCCGCAATGGGCAAACAACTGGTTGACTATGACTTCTCCAAACAGACAACAAGTGTACAACGATTGGAAGCGATTAATTCAGTTAAAAATTAACGAACCGGTTTTTGAAGCTGATTATGCCATTAGTCCGGATGCCAACAACATCAGACAAAGAATTTATATTTACGATAATGCATTGCCTTCAACCTCTTTGAAAAATGTGGTGGTTTTAGCCAATATGTCTGTGGCTAGTCAAAGTATCAATCCTAGTTTCCCGTATACCGGAACTTGGTACAACTTGATGGATAATACGCCAATTACTGTTACCAACACTACAGCAACCATTACCCTAGCTCCGGGAACTTTCCGTGTGTATGGAAACCAACCGGCCAGTACATTAGGAAATAATGATTATAATGCCTTAGCCAATGTTAGTTTGTATCCAAACCCAACATCAGGAAGCTTTACGATCAAAGGACAGGTTTACCGTGTTGAAGTGTATTCCATCACCGGTCAACGAGTGAAGTTGTATGAAAATATTACTTCAGAAGATTATCAATTTGATATCAACGACTTAAACAGTGGTATTTACTTAGTTAAAGCCTATGATGGTAACAACAATTCTTCCACCATGAAGTTGATCAAACAATAAGGTTAGATTAGTTATATAATTATTTGACAAGAGCTGCATTTTTAATGTGGCTCTTGTTTTTATAAAAAAAAACAGCTTAAATTTTTTTCTCTCTTGACTGAATTGTACTTTTGGTCTATGAAAAAACCTTCAAAGTCGATAATTATCAAGATTTTAAAGATAAGCGGATTTACGTTCGGTTCCATATTGCTTTTGATGTTTTTGATTCCGATTCTCTTCCCCGGAAAGATAGCTGAAGAAGTCAAAGCGTTTGCCAATAAAAAACTAAACGGCGAACTCAATTTCAAAGAAGCCAATCTGTCATTTTTTAACCACTTTCCGTCACTCACCTTAACCTTAACCGACTTTTCCCTGAAAGGTTCTGCACCGTATCAAAAGGAAACCCTGGTTTCAGCCAATGAAATGGCTTTCGGGATTGATATCAGTTCCTTAATTTTTGACAAAAGTGTTGTAATTGATCAGGTTTTTGTCTCCAACGCTTTCATCAATGTAAAAGTCAATGCCAAAGGCGAAGCGAATTACAACGTCTATATCTCCAACGAAAAAGCCACAGCTAAAGATACTACCGGTAATACTTCTTTGCGATTAGACAAAATTGCCATCGAAAATACTCATTTGGTTTATAACGACCAGTCGACCAAAATTCTAATCGATGCCAAAGGCTTTAATTATATTGGGAACGGCGACTTAGACCAAGCCATTTTTGATATTTATACGGAAGCGGAAATAGCCGATTTCGATTTTACTTACGACGGTCAGCAATACCTTAATAACAAAAGCGTTAAAGCCGATTTGATTACGAAAATCAACACCAATTCCTTAGCCTTTGTCTTCCAACAAAACAACTTAAAAATCAATAAACTTCCGGTGGAATTCAGCGGAAAATTCGATTTCTTAAGTAATGGTTATGATATGGATTTTAACATCAAATCCGAAAACAGCAAACTCAACGATTTCTTCACCGCTTTGCCGCCTGCCTATGTTACTTGGCTCGAAAAAACAAAAGTCAAAGGCAGCACCGATTTGTTGTTTACGCTAAAAGGAAAATACATCGCCTCTAAAAATCAGAAGCCCAATGTAGCCTTCAATATGAAAATTCGCGACGGTCTTATTGCTTACAAAGACGCACCGTTCCCGGTGTCGAATATCTTTCTGAATTTCGATACACAGTTGCCTGCTTTAGATACGGAACAACTGAAAGTCAATATCGATTCTGTTTTCTTTAATGTCGATAAAGATTACGTTAAAGCCATTATCAAAACGCAAGGTTTGTCAAAACCGACTATCGATGCCCGAATCAAGTCTAAAATCGACTTAGCCTTGATGGACAAAGCCTTCGGATTGCAAAATATGGATTTGCGCGGTATCTTGATTGCCGATCTAAATTCGAAAGGCGTATACGATCAAAAGAACAATAAAATTCCGGTTACCAACGGCAAAATCAATTTCAAAAACGGTTATGTAAAAACCGATTATTATCCGAATCCGATACAAAATATCAATTTGATAGCGTCCATTTTAGATCGGAAAGGTTCTTTAGACGATTTAAAAGTCAACATTACACCGGCATCGTTTGTCTTTGAAGGCAAGCCTGTTTATGTAAACGCCAAGTTGCAAAACTTCAATAATATCCGATACGATATCAAAGCCAAAGGCGAATTGGATTTGGGCAGAATCTATAGTGTTTTTTCCCAAAAAGGTTTGGATGTGAAAGGCTTTGTTAAGGCTGATGTCGCTTTCAAAGGTTCGCAAGACGATGCCATGAACGGCCGCTACAATAAGTTGCAAAACCAAGGTACTCTAGTACTTAAAAACATCAAAACCACTTCGGAATATTTGCCTAAACCATTCTTGATTAAAGAAGGAACGTTTAAGTTTCATCAAGACAAGATGAATTTCAACGATTTCCTTGCTGCTTACGGTCAGTCCGATTTTAAAATGAATGGCTATCTCCAAAATGTAATCGACTTTGTGCTAACCAATAAAGCAGTACTCAAAGGCAACTTTCAATTGCATTCGGACTTTATCAATGTGGATGAGTTTATGACTGTTAGTACTGTAAAAGCAGACAGTACAAAAACCAATGTAGTTGCGCAAACCGGTGTGGTGGTTATTCCGCCTAACTTCGATTTACAGTTCAATGCCACTGCCAATAAAATCAATTTTGATGGTTTAGCGATTGAAAATTTAACCGGGAATCTTAACATTAACAATGGGCAATTAGCGCTCAAACAGTCCGGTTTTGATTTGGTTGGTGCCAATGTAAATATGGATTTGGTGTACGGCAGTCAATCGACTGAAAAAGCGTTCTTCGATTTTAAAATATTGGCCAAAGAATTTGATGTTAAACGGGCTTACAACGAAGTTAAAATGTTCCGAGAAATGGCTACAGCAGCCGAAAGTGCGGAAGGTATTATATCGCTCGATTATAAAGTGGCCGGTATACTCGATGCGAATATGGCACCAATTTATCCTTCCTTAACCGGAGGCGGCGTTTTGTCGGTGAAAAAAGTCAAAATGAAAGGCTTTAAACTCTTTGGTGCCGTTAGTAAGAAAACCGGTAGAGAAGCCATCAGAAATCCTGATTTGTCGCAGGTTGATATCAAAACCACAATTAAGAATAACATCATCAACATCGAACGCTTCAAGTTTAAAGTGGCCGGTTTCCGTCCAAGAATTGAAGGACAAACTAGTTTTGATGGTAAATTGAACATCAAAATGCGTTTAGGATTGCCACCTTTCGGGATTATCGGTATTCCGATTAAAGTTACCGGAACCCAAGAAGAACCTAAAGTCAGATTAGGCAAACAAACCGAAGATTTACAGGAAACCGAGTACGACGGCGAAGTACCACAACCTATTTCCGAGCCTGTAAAAGCGCAATAATTTCAGCTTTTTTTCCGCTAAAATCAACGGCTATAGCCTATATTTGTAGTCCGTTAATCTATTACTATTTTGCTATGAATAATGCAGTTGCCGGTTTTTCTAAATTATCTAAAGAAGAAAAAATTCAATGGTTGTCCGAAGAATATTTCAGTAATCCTTCTGAAGCCGTTACAACCCTTAAACAATATTGGAATACTGATGAAAAGCTCCAACAATTGCACGATGAATTCATAGAAAACACCATCACTAATTTCTATTTGCCTATGGGCATTGCGCCCAACTTTCTCATCAACGGCAAGTACCATTCGGTGCCTATGGTGATTGAAGAAAGTTCCGTAGTAGCAGCAGCAGCCAAATCGGCTAAATTTTGGAGTACTCGCGGCGGTTTTAAGGCTACAGTACTGAATACTGAGAAAATAGGTCAAGTGCACTTTTTATTCCAAGGTGATGGCGAGAAACTACAAGCTTTTTTCAATGCAGTTAAACCAGTTTTACTCGATTCGACTGAAAGCATCACGAAGAATATGCAGAAACGCGGCGGCGGTATTGTATCACTTACCTTACGCGATAAGACAGCCGAATTGACGAATTACTATCAATTGCACGTAACCTTCGAAACGAAAGACAGTATGGGCGCGAATTTCATCAATTCGTGTTTGGAGCAATTGGCGAAGACTTTAAAAGAAGAAGCGCAACAGTACGACGGTTTTTCGGAGACAGAGAAAGACATTACGGTAGTCATGAGCATCTTGTCGAATTATGTACCGAATTGTATTGTTAGAGCCGAAGTTTCTTGTAAAGTAGAAGACTTAGCCGAAAAGAAAATCGAAAATCCGCAAGAGTTTGCCGAGAAATTTGTGCAAGCGGTGCGCATAGCCGAAATAGAACCTTTCCGTGCCGTAACACATAACAAAGGTATCATGAATGGTATAGATGCTGTGATTCTTGCTACCGGGAATGATTTCCGTGCCGTAGAAGCCGGAGTACATGCTTATGCTTCCAGAAACGGTCAGTATTCGAGTTTGTCTCATGCCAAGATAGAAAACGGAATCTTTACTTTTTGGATGGAAGTTCCGTTGGCTTTGGGAACCGTTGGCGGCTTGACTTCCTTGCATCCGTTGGTGAAAATGGCGTTGGAAATTTTAGGTAAACCTTCTGCACAAGAATTGATGCAAATTGTAGCCGTAACCGGATTAGCCCAAAACTTTGCCGCTTTACGTTCGTTAACTACTACAGGAATTCAGGAAGGGCATATGAAAATGCATCTCAATAATATCTTAAACCAATACCAAGCTACAGCAGAGGAGCGGAAAGTCATTGCAACACATTTCCAAAACAGTACGGTTACTCACGCTTCGGTAGTGGAGTTGATTGAGCGTTTACGAAAATAATGGCTTCACCAATTTAGGAAGACATGAAACAAACTTTTTACAGTAACGGCAAGTTGCTTATTACCGGAGAGTATTTGGTGCTCGATGGCGCTAAAGCTTTTGCTTTGCCAACCCAATACGGTCAGAATTTAATTGTAGAAGAAACTGCCGATGGTAATTTGCAATGGACCAGTTTTGATCATGATAAAAGCATTTGGTTTGAAGATACGCTGTCTTTTGAGTCAATTGTAAACAAAGAACGTTTTGAGGATAAAGGCGTTAAAAATACTTTAATCGAGATTTTACACGAAGCGTATCTTATGAATGCAGCTTTTGTCAATAATGCAATAGGCTACAAGATTTCCACCGAACTTACTTTTCCCAAATCTTGGGGTTTAGGCACTTCATCTACTTTGATTAACAATATTGCACAATGGTTGCAAATAGATGCTTTTGAATTGTTGCGAAGAAGTTTTGGCGGAAGCGGTTACGATATTGCTTGTGCACAAAACAATACCGGTATTATTTACCAATTGGTCAACGAAAAACCTATCGTGGAAATAGTGCACTTTAATCCCGATTTCACGGATAAGATTTTCTTTGTCTATCTCAACCAAAAGCAAAACAGTAAAAGCGCAATAGCAGCTTATTACAACAATTTAGGGAACATTCAAAAGGCGATTCCGACAATCAATTCCATTACGCAATCTGTTATTGCCGCTGAGCATCCCAAAACTTTTGCTTTGGCTTTGGCACAACACGAAATAGAACTCAGTAATATTTTAGAATTAAGCACCGTAAAAGAAACCCTTTTCCATGATTTTGAAGGCGTTGTTAAAAGTTTAGGTGCTTGGGGTGGCGATTTTGTCTTGGCCATATCCAAAGAAAATCCAACCGATTATTTTAAAGCAAAAGGATTTGAGATTGTCATTCCTTACAGCAAAATGATACTATAAAAAAAACCTGTCTAACAAGACAGGTTTTTTTATTTCAATAACTTTTTCTATTAATAGAAAGTAGCTCTATTGTCAACGATATCTGCATCGTTTTTCAACGCTTGCATGAATCGACCGGCATTGCCTTGTACTTGTGGTTTTAATTTGGCTACGTATTCTTTGTAATCTTTAATGGCCGGCGCTTTGGTAACTGCTTTTGGCATGATTACATATACTCCTGAATTACCGTCGATTGGTTTAGAAACTTGACCGGCTTTGGTAGCGAAAGCAGTTCCTACTACTTTAGGCTCAAATCCTGCTCCCGGTACTGATGGGCTTTCGATAGTTAAATCTACAGCGTTCATTACCGTTACTTTGTTAGAGGCTGCAATAGCGCTTAATGAGCTTCCGTTCATTTTGGCTTTGATCATTTCTGCTTTTTTCTTGTTTTTCAATAAGAATTCAACTTGCGGACGAGCATCTTCAACAGCCATTAAACCTTTCTCATTGATTTTTTTCAATTTTACAATGATGTGACCTACGTTAACAATTTCGAAACGTTTTACACCGTTAAGGTCAGTTTCTTTGTCAAATGCCCATTTTACGATTTGTCTTTGGTTGCTAATTGGACCAAAGCTTTCGTCAATCGCTTTTACTCTAACAGATGGACTAACGGTTAATTTCATTTCTTTAGCCAAAGCTGCGAAATCCTTAGTAGCGGCTTCCATTTCAAACTTGGTAGCTTGTGTGTAGATTTTATCTGTAGTAGCTTCAGACGGTTCGATTTTTTGTGCGATAGTTGCTAAACGAATGGCGTCTTGTTTGTCAGTTACATTGATGATGTGGTAACCGAATTCAGTTTCTACTAAACCGATTTTTCCAATTGGATTATTGAAAACAAAATCGTTAAACGGTTTTACCATTTGACCCGGAGAGAAAAACCCTAAGTCACCACCTTGTTGTGCTGATGAATCATCAGAGTTGGTCATAGCCAACATCATAAACATAGACGGATTAGCTTGTGCTTGTGCTAACAAACCTTCAGCTTTTGCTTTAGCTTGTTCTTTAGTTCTTTTTTCTTTTTTGTTTGGTACTTGAGTACCTTCCCAGCTAATCAAGATATGACTGGCTTTGGCTTTAGCACCTGCTTTTCTGCCTAAAGCTTTTGAAATGCAGTAGTAGTTGCTGAATTGGTATGGTCCGTAAACATCTCCTGTAGCTAAAGCAAATAACTTATCAGCGTGTTCTGCCGGTAAATCTTGTTTAGCGATATAAGTTGAATCGAAAGGAATATCAGAATTCATGTTTACAAACTCAGCATTGTTAGTGGCTGCTTTGAAACCAGGAATAGTATCGTTTTTACCGTCTCTGAATTCGATACGAGTTGATAACAAACTGTTGATTTTGTTTTTGATTTCTGCTTCGTCAGCAGCAGACGGTTTGTCTTCTACTAAAACGTATTCAATTTCGCGAGATTCTTCTGCTTTGAATTTCTTTTCCTTGGTTTTCATGTAAGCTACGATCTCTTCGTCAGTGATTTTTACGTCACTATCTTTGATAGAAGAGTAAGGTACAGTTACGAAGTCGAAAGAAACTTTGTTGTTTTCAGCTTCATATTTAAATTTACCTTCAGCATCAGTAGTAAACAAAGCACCTTTTACCAATGAATTATAGATTTGGTATTTGGCATTCAATTCTGCATTTTTCTCTCTTTCTTTGAAAGCAGTCATTCCTTCCGGATTCGCTTTAAAGTAGTCTTCAAATTTTTTCTCGTCAAATTTACCAGCTGCATTCATGAACGCAGGGTTTTGACCGATATTAGGATCTGCTTTGAAAATTTCGACGATGTGTTTTTTACCTACACGTAATCCTAATTTTTCAAATTCTGCAGCAATTAAAGCAATGCTAACTTCTTGGTTCCAAATTTGGTTAGAAGCTTGAATAGCACTCATAGGTTGACCGTTTTGATTGTTTTTTTCAAGTTCGGCTACTTTGAGTCTGAATTCTTCATAAGCAATATCCTTTCCATTAACGCTACCTACTTCTCTTGGTTGTCTGTTAAATCCGCCGCTTTGAATGGCTTCACCTATAATAAATGCGAATAACGCAAATCCAATTGCCAATAAAAGTAAACCTGAGCGATTTCTAATTTTTGATAAAACTGCCATTTTTATTCTTGTTAATTTTTATTTCAGTTTGCGAAAATACAATTATCTGTGAAATAATAATACTTAGCCAGTTATAATTTCAACTATTTTTTATTTTTTTTACAGAAATCAATCCAATACTGCCAATTTCACCAATTCGATTTTCTTGTTTGTCGCAGCTTCAATGGTAAATTGGTAATTTTCAATGGTGATTTGCTCTCCTTTTTGCGGAATTTCTTTGGAGAAATCTACAATAAATCCGCCTAGCGTACTGTATGAATCGCTTTCAGGTATGGAAAGTTTGTAAGTTTCGTTCAGATAGGCAACTTCCAGTCTGGTAGAGAATAAGTAGTTTTTGGCATCGAGTTGTGTTTCGGTTAAGGTTTCATCTAAATCGTGTTCGTCTTCAATTTCGCCAAACAATTCTTCTACGATGTCTTCCATAGTAATGATGCCCGAAGTGCCGCCGTATTCGTCTAAAACCACCGCCACACTTTTTCGTTTTTTGGTGAGCAAATTCATGACATCTTTGATAAAGATGGTCTCCGGCACAAATTCAACCGGTATCATAATTGATTTAACCGTTCTGGGTTTTTTGAACAGCTCGAATGAATGCACATAGCCAACGATATCGTCTAAAGTATTCAGATATACCAAAATTTTAGAATAACCGGTTTCGATAAAAAGCTGACGCAAATCGGCTACTGAGCTGTACAAATCTACAGCCACTAATTCAGTGCGAGGTGTCATAATGTCGCGGGCTTTCACTCCCGAAAATTCTAAAGCATTTTGAAAGATTTGAATTTCCGAATCGACAGTTTCCGGATCTTGTAGGGCATTCATTTGTTCCGAGATGTAATTGCCCAATTCCACTTTGCTGAAGGAGAGTGTAATTTGATCACCGTCGGTTTTAAAAAAGAGTCTTAACAAGTGATCGGAAATCCAAATGATAAACGATGAAATGTAGTAGAATAGCCAATAGAAACAGTAAGCTGGAACGGCAAAAAACTTTAAAAAACTATTGGCGTAGATTTGAAAGAAAACTTTTGGTAGGAATTCCGAGGTCATCAAAACGACAACAGTGGAAAGCAGTGTTTGCAACAGTAAATTGGATAAATCGGTGAGTTCCAATCCCGAGTTTTCAAACCAGCGCATCAACAAATCTCCGGTAAAGAAACCGTAAATTACCAAGGCAATATTGTTGCCTATCAGCATGGAAGCGATAAACTTCGAGGGTTTTTCGGTAAGTTTAGTCAGGATTTTCGAAATAAAGTCGTCTTGCTTCTTTTCGATTTCCAAGTAAATTTTATTGGCGGAAACAAAAGCGATTTCCATACCGGAAAAAAAGGCGGAAAAAATCAAGCATAGAATGATAACTCCAACCTCCATAGGCTAGGGTTTTTTGTTGCGCTCGGCAAATTTCTTGGCGTAACTTCTACGGAAGAAGAACATAAAAATCCCCACAAAAGTAAAGATGCCCATAATGAGCGCTTTGTTGGTTTCTCCGGCTTGGTATTGGGTAAAAGCTTCAAAAGCGAATAAAGCCGCAGCGATTAAGTAAGCGTATTGCGTAAATTTTAAGTAGTTCATAGTTATTCTGATTGGACTTGTCCGGATATTTTTTGTGAGTTTACTTTTTTGAAGTCTTTACTAAAGTCGATACCTTCGCCATAAGAAACTCCTTTTGGTGAAGTAAATTTAAACTTTTTTTCGGTAAAAAACCATTCGTTTTTTTGATCGTAATACAATTGCTCAGTTTCTAAAAGTTCCCCGTTTTGATTGGAGATTTTGACATTGCCTTGCAAATCGATAATGTTGGTAGTTTTGTGAGAAATGGCGTATTTGGCATCGATATAAGTTTGCTTGCCGTTTTTGTCAAATAACGTCAAGTGCATGCCATTGGGAAATTCCGTAAAAGGATAAGCCACGGTGGCATAGTCCAGCATTTTCGGACTGATTAGATTAGCGGTTATTCGACCGGAATCGGTGTATTTTAAATTGATAGAATCCGCATCGCCGCTGGGTGTGAATTCGGATAGTCCCATTTTTTGAACTTCCTTAAAATTGCTTTCGCAAGAAGCAACGGCAAGACCGAAAAGGACCGCGAAAAGCGGAATGGTATTTCTGAATAAACGACTCATTATTTAGCGGGAAAGGTAATGGTTTCGTTAATTAAACAACCAAGAGTAAGGGTTTTGCCTTTCATTTTTTCTTTGGCAATATCTGTTGAAGTTACGCCTTTTGCATCAAATTCTGCCGCCATTTTGTCTACGGTTGCTTTTAATTTGGGTTCAATGGCCACAGCTTTTCTTACGGTTTGAGCCGCGAGTGTGTAAATTGCCTTTTTTTCAAATGCTGTTTTGCCGCATTTGTTGGCATTGTTGGCGTATTGTTGGGCTAAAAACAAATAGACTCTTCCCATATTTGGGTCGGCGAGTAAGGCTTTGTTTAAAGCTTCTTTAGATTTTGTCAGGTCATTGGCCAGTAAACCGGTGCCTAAGCTATAATAGATTTCGGCTTTTTTTACATTGTCGGTTTCCAGTTCGGCTGCTTGGTTGTAAAATTTGATGGATTCTTCAAACTTCTTTTGTTTTAAAGTGGCTATGGCCATAAAATAGGCTGATTGCGATGACACTTGCAAAGAATATACTCTTTCAGCCATTTTGAAAAAAACAGGTTTCGCGCCACATTTGTTAGTCATATTGGTCAAAGCAGAGGTTAGCCAGGCTACCGAATCAATGTTAGCGCTGTAGTTTTTTTCGAAGTAAGCTTCTAAATTATCGCAAGTGGCCAAGTCTTTTGACATAGCGTCGATAGCTCTTTGGGCAGTTTTGTAATCATTGCTGTTTGCCGAAGCGAAGCTTTGCAGGTTTGTGAGCAATGCATTCACTAATGCATATCGGTCTAAAGTGGCATTGGCATTGTATTGCGCATCGCCAGCTTTATACTTTTCATGACACAAACGAAAGTAAGTGAAAATAGCATTGGCATCTTTAACTTCACTTCCTGCTTTAGAGAATCCGCTTTCCAAAAGACTTAGTATTTCCGACTCAGCTTCGATGTGATTGTTGTAAAGCGCCATGGCTTTTTTTACTTCATAATCGGGAACTGATTTGGGGAAATTTTTGTAAAATTGCTCGTAAAGGCTGAGCAAGTTTCTGACCAACTTTTCTTTGTCTTCGGGATTGGCAGCATTGTCAATTTTGTATTGCAAAATGCTTAAACCATCGGTGTAAATGATTTCACTTTCTTTCGGACATTTTTTGCTGACTTCCAGCCAAGTTTGGTAGGAACCGTTAAAATCTTGCGTTTTTAAAAATTCTTGGTATTCTCTTGTTTTTGAAGCACAATCATATTTTTGGGAGTGACTTAAAGAAAAAGCCATCAAGGTTAAGGTGAAGAATAGTGCTTTCATAACGTTTTAATTTAGTCAAATTTACGTTTTATAAACCATTTATCGCTTAATGAAAGTCCTATACTAATGTTAAAATAGTTTTCTTCAACCAAGTTATAGTATGTAGTCCCTCTTTTTCCATATTCAAAATTGATGTTGATGTTAGAAAAAGTACCACTCAAAGGTAATCCGAAACCAACATTCATGGCGGCATCTGTAATCGATTTATTTTGTAAAACCAAACCGGTGTTTTCGTATCTCAAACCGGCGCGATACACGATTCTTTTGAAATAGCCGGAGTAAGAGTTGTAGTTAGGAATGAAATAACCACCCAATACATAACGGGTAGAGTTTTCAAAAACAGCATCGTCTATATCATTAAAACGATTGCTCATTACGCTATTGTTGATGAGCGTAACTTCACCGCCGAACATCCATTTTTTCATTTCTCCGATTCCGGTACCAAACGACCATTTGGAAGGAATTTTGATTTCGGTATTGGCTACATCAATATCTTCTCTTTGGATAACACTTGTTGTTCCGGTGCTTAAAAACTGAATCAAATCGATAGTTCTGGAATTGTCTAATTTGAGTTTCGACTCAGGACTGTAAGTTACGCTGCTGAAAAGGGATAGTTTTTCGGTTAACTTTCTTTGGTAACTCAAACCGAAATCTAAGTTAAATCCTTGTAAGTCGGAGAAGTTATTTTCGCGTGTTCCGTATTGAACACTTTCCAGATATCGAAGGTTATTTGTTTCAATAGTTCCGAAATTATACTGAATACTGGCTCCTATATTTAAGTGATTGGTGATTTTGTATCCCGCTCCGGCAAAAACTTTGTTAACGCCGCCAACGCCGCTGTATCTTGAAAAAGTTGGATTGTCCTCTTCTGTTAAAGTTTGGATTTTGTAGCCGATTGATGAGTATGGGATAAGGCCGAATCCTATTCCTAATTTGCCCACAGGAATACCAACCGCTAAATAATCTAAGGTAGTTCTTCTGGCTTTCCCATCGGCAGTTTCCGATTGGAATTTGGTATTGGCATAAGTGCCGCCAACAGCAAAGGAAGTCAATTTTAAACTGGCTAAGTGGGCCGGATTTTGTAGATTTAAGTGGATGCTGTCAGGAAAAACAGTTAAGCCACCCATAGAGCGACTGTCAACTGAACCTTTGAATTTTATATCGCCTATACCATAAAATGAATAGGGTGAAGAAGTTCCTTCTTGAGCAAGAGATGTCAATGAAAAAAGCAAGCTCAGGCTTACTACAATTTTTTTAATCATTTTGATTGTATTGAAATGTTTGGTTCAAACTTTCCAACAGAAAATTTGAATTGGCAAATATGGTATTTTTTAATTGTTTAGCCAAAAAATCTGCATCGCCTCCCGTTAAAATTATGATAAATTTAGCGTATTGCGATTGATACGCTTCGATAAAGCCATCAATTTCGTGAGCAATCCCGTTTATTACACCGGAATGTATGGATTCGTTGGTGGAATTTCCAATCGTGTTTTCCGGTTGCTTTTTGGTGAGTAACGGTAATTTGGCTGTAAAGTGATGTAGTGATTCATATCGTAGCCTGATTCCCGGTGAAATGGCACCACCTAAATATTGGTCTTGTTCATTGATAAAGTCGTAAGTAATGCAAGTCCCAACGTCGATTACCAACCTATTTTGTTGAGGAAATTGTAATACCGCACCTGCAGCGAGCACCATCCGATCTAATCCCAAAGTCTCGGGAGTGCTGTATAAGTTTTGAAAAGGGAAGCGGTGTTGTCGTGAAATTTCATAAATCTTCACTTTATCTTTAAAAGACTTAAAGGCATTTTTGTCTAGGCTTCCTACTGATGAGAGAGCCAAAACATCAATTTTGGGGTATGATGCTAAAATAAAATTTATTTTTTCAACGATGTCTTTAGGTTCTGTATGGAACAGCTCCAAAATAGTATTGTGTTCAAAGACAGCGCTTTTAATTAAGGTATTTCCAACATCAACGGCTAAAAGCATGGCGGTGTATTTTAGTAGGCTAAGGTAAGAATAGTTTTTTTTTATTATTTGTTTTGGATAAATTAAAAATCGTTCTATATTTGCACCCGCAACACAGAAGGCATGGCCCTCGATGTAAAGCAAAAATGGTATCTTAGCTCAGTTGGTAGAGCAATGGACTGAAAATCCATGTGTCCCTGGTTCGATTCCTGGAGATACCACCACAAAACCTCGATAAGCAATTATCGGGGTTTTTTGTTTTACTAATTTTACAAGTAAAAAATGCCTGTAAAACGCATTTAACACAAAAATAAGAGGTCAATTGTAAAATTTTCACTAAAATTGACGTCTTTAACCAGTCATCTTTACAATGAAATCGAATTCAATTTTAGTCCTTTTGCTCTTATCCGCTTGGGTTACAGTGGCACAACAAAAAATAAGTGTAGAAGAAATTTACGGGGGTGCCTTCAGAGCTGAAAACATGGAGGAACTCTTCGCCATGAAAAACACCAATCAATATGCGGTTTTGAACTTTGACAGAAGTACCCGCAGCATGCAAATTGATTTACATGATTTTGCCACACTTCAAAAAGTAGCCACGATTATCGATACCAAAAAATTCCCAGAATTGGCCAACGGTATCGATAGTTTTGTTTTTAGTGCCGACGAAAAGCAGTTGCTTTTGGCCAATAATACCAATCCGATTTTTCGTCATTCCTTTACAGCCGATTATTTCTTGTATAACTTAAACACTCAAAAGTTAACCAAGGTATTAGAGCAAGTTCAAGAGCCAACATTTTCGCCTGACGGATCTAAAATCGGTTTTGCCAAAGCCAACAATTTGTACATTTTCGATATTGCTTCAGGAAAAACAACGCAAGTCACTTCGGACGGTAAGAAAAACAGCATCATTAACGGGATTACCGACTGGGTTTACGAGGAAGAGTTTGCCTTTGTAAGAGCTTACGATTGGAGTGCCGACAGCAAAAAGTTAGCTTACATCCGTTTCGACGAAACAGCAGTACCTGAGTTTTCGATGAATATTTTCAAAAAAGACTTGTATCCTACGGTAGAGACTTTCAAATACCCGAAAGCCGGAGAGAAAAACGCTTTGGTTTCTTTGCACATTTATGAAGTGGCTTCGAATGCTGCCAAAACGGTTAATTTGAGTAATTACAATGATTTCTACATTGCCCGTTTAAAATGGACTAACGACGCTAATATCCTTTCAGCACAAGTGTTAAATCGTCATCAAGACAATTTGGATTTGTTGTTTGTTGACGGCAATACCGCTGCTGCTAAAGTGGTTTTGAACGAAAAAGACAAAGCTTATGTAGATGTTACCGATAATTTGACATTCCTGAAAGACAACAGTTTTATTTGGACTTCTGAAAAAGACGGTTACAACCATATTTATTTATATGACAAAACCGGAAAACTAAAAACCCAAATTACCAAAGGACCTTGGGAAGTTACCGCTTACTATGGTTTTGACGAAAAAACAAAAACGGTTTTCTATCAATCGGTGGAAAAAGGTTCTATTGTTCGTGATGTGTACCGTATCGGATTAGACGGCAAAAACAAAGTGAAGCTGTCCAATCAAATAGGAACTAATAATGCGACTTTCAGTCCGAATTTCCAATATTTTATCAACTCGTATTCCAGCGTGAGTCAACCAACTATTCACACTTTGAACAACGCTAAAGACGGAAAAGTAATTCAAACTATTATCGACAACAAAGCCTTGGCTGAAAAAGTTAAGAAATACGATTTGCCTACGAAGGAGTTCTTTGAGTTAACCACAGAAAAAGGGCACAAACTAAATGCTTGGATGATCAAACCGAAAGACTTTGATGCGTCTAAGAAGTATCCTGTTTTTATGTTCCAATATTCAGGGCCCGGTTCACAGCAAGTGGCCAATCAATGGTTGAATGCGAACGATTACTGGTTCATGATGTTGTCACAACAAGGCTATATCGTGGCTTGTGTGGACGGAAGAGGAACTGGTTTCAAAGGTGCCGAATTTAAAAAATGCACTCAAAAAGAGTTAGGAAAATTCGAAGTCGAAGACCAAATTGATGCGGCTAAAGTCATTGGGAATTATGCTTATGTTGATAAAACCAGAATAGGTATCTTTGGCTGGTCTTATGGCGGATTCATGAGTAGCAATTGTTTGCTTAAAGGTGCTGATGTTTTCAAAATGGCTATTGCAGTAGCTCCGGTTACGAACTGGCGTTTTTACGATAGCATTTACACCGAACGATACATGCAAACGCCGCAAGAAAATGCCAGTGGCTACGATGATAATTCGCCGATCAATCACGTGAATAAATTGAAAGGCAAATTCCTTTTAATCCACGGTACAGCTGATGACAACGTTCATGTGCAAAACACTATGCAAATGGTAGAAGCCTTGGTACAAGCCAACAAACAATTCGATTGGGCGATTTATCCCGACAAAAACCACGGAATTTACGGTGGCAAAACCCGAATTCAGTTGTATAACAAAATGACTAATTTTATCAAAGAAAATTTATAATCAACCTAATAAACTAAAACCAATTTTATGAGTGAAACAAAAGTAAAAACAGGACATCCAAAAGGACTCTATTTCCTATTCTTTACAGAGATGTGGGAAAGGTTCAGTTACTATGGAATGAGAGCAATCTTCATTCTATTTATGACAAAGGTTTTATTAATGAAAGATGCTGATGCTTCTGAAATCTATGGTAGTTATACCGGTTTAGTTTATTTGACACCGCTTTTAGGAGGCTATCTTTGTGATAAATTTTTAGGCAACAGAAGAAGTATTGTCATCGGAGGATTATTAATGGCTATAGGACAGTTCTTCATGTTTTTCAGTGCTTCGGCTGGAACCAATGGCGGAGTAACATTAATGTGGTTAGGATTGACAGCTATCATTATCGGAAACGGGTTCTTTAAACCGAATATTTCTACGATGGTTGGTCAGTTATATCCCGCCAACGACAGACGTATTGATAGTGCCTTTACTATTTTTTATATGGGAATCAACTTAGGAGCTTTCTTTTCTCCGTTAGTATGTGGCTCAATGGATTTTAAATGGGGCTTTTTAGCGGCAGGTGTCGGAATGTTAATCGGTCTTGTAGCTTTTGTTTTAGGTCAAAAAAAATACCTTATTTCTGAAGAAGGGAAACATATAGGTTTACCGGTAAAGAAATTAGACGCCAAAAGTATCGGAATGATTATCGGTTCAATTGCCATCATATTCTTCATGCTGAATTTCAAGCAAATGTTCAAAAGTGATTTAGATATCATCAGTTATTTTATCTACGGAGCAATGGTCGCCATGCCGGTATTGATTTTTAGCGATAAGAGTTTGAGTAAAATTGAAACACAAAGAATTACAGTAATTTTTATCCTTGCCTTTTTTGTGATTTTCTTCTGGGGTGCTTTCGAACAAGCCGGTGCTTCATTAACGCTTTTTGCCGACAGACAAACTGAAAGAACTTTGTTTGGTTGGGAAATGCCTGCATCTTATTTCCAGTCGGTCAACCCGTTGGCGGTTATCTCTCTTGCTCCAATAATGACAATTGTTTGGGGTTTTCTGTACGCAAGAAAACTGGAACCGTCTTCGCCGAAAAAGATGGCCATCGGATTAGGATTGGTAGCTTTAGGTTATGTAGTAATTGCCATTGCCGTTAAAGGTTTAGGATTAGGAGAAAAAGTATCGATGTGGTGGTTAATTGGATTATATGTAATTCACACTATCGGTGAATTGTGTTTGTCACCAATTGGTTTATCCATGGTTTCTAAACTTGCACCTTTACGTTTGTCTTCTTTAATGATGGGAACTTGGTTTTTAGCCAACGCGGCAGCCAATAAATTTGCAGGAACGTTAAGTGCTTTGATTCCGGGTGGAGAAGACGGTACTGGTGGAGCGACTAGTTTCTTAGGCTTCCAAATTACAAACTTATATGAGTTTTTTGTATTATTTATAATCATGTCAGGTGCTGCTGCAGCCATTTTATTTGTATTGAGCTCTTGGTTAGAAAAACGAATGCACAATGACCATGTAGAAGGAGTCACTGAGTAATATAGATAATACATATTAAAATATTTTTATATCTTTCAAACCTACAAGAGTTACTTGTAGGTTTGTTTTTTTAAATCAAAAAAATTATGTGGAAAAGTCATCCTAAAGCACTGCCTTATTTGTTTTTATCCGAAATGTGGGAGCGATTCGGTTACTATTTAATGATTGGTATTTTTACGCTATACCTCAAAGATGTCGAGGCCGGATTTGCCATGACCGAGAAAGAAGCCTCCGATTTGTACGGGACTTTTATCGCCTTGGTTTTCTTAACACCGTTTATTGGCGGTTTGATAGCCGACCGTTATTTTGGATATAAAAAATCCATAGTCATAGGTGGATTAATGATGGGTGCGGGCTATATGTTGATGGGTATACACGATAAAACCATGTTGTATTTAGCCATGACCTTGGTGATTTTGGGGAACGGATTTTTCAAGCCTAACATTTCCACATTATTGGGGAACTTTTACAACGACGACCAATACAAAGACAAAAAAGACGAAGGCTATAACATCTTCTATATGGGGATTAATGTCGGCGCCTTTATTTGTAACTTCTTCGGCGCAGCACTGCAAATCCTGTTGGGATGGCAATATGCTTTTATGGCAGCCGGAATCGGGATGTTTATCGGAGTAGTAGTTTTCTTGATGGGAACCAAACACTATGGTGATAAAACAGAGAAAAAAGGAGTTCAGGAAGGGGATATGCCTTTCTATAAAATTGTATTATTTATCCTTTTGCCTTCAGTAATCTTTGGCGTTATCGGTTGGTTAATCAAAGGAATTCAGTCTGATACTAATTTAGACAGCTACATCTTCGGTTCCGACAGTACCGATGCTTTTATCTTTGCTTGTATCCCGGTCATTTTCTTCTACGGCAGTTTGTACTTTAAAGCCAAAAGCGAAGACAAACGACCAATAGGAGCATTGTTAGCCATTTTTGCAGTAGTAATCTTGTTCTGGGCTGTATTCAAGTTGAACGGTTCTGCTTTAAATACTTGGGCAGATCGGTATACGGACAGAGAAATTACCGGAACAACACAAACGGTTTTCAATAGTTTAAAATTGGCTAAAGAAATCGAATACAAAAAGGATTCAACCGAATTGTACGATGCCGGTTTCCGTTTGCAAAAAGAAAATGGAGCGGTTAAGAAAGTAGTCGATTATCCGATTTATTTCAGAAATGTAAAAGAAGATAAAAAGCCTGAGGAAGGCAGTAAAATAAGTATTTGGGCAACCAATTTGAGTCAGTCCATCAATCCGGGTTGGGTTATCATTTTGACTCCTTTAGTAGTGGCCTTTTTTACTTTTTTGCGCAGCAGAAAAAAAGAACCTTCTACGCCAACCAAAATAGCGTTTGGACTATTAATATCAGCGTTATCCGTATTGGTTATGGTAGCGGCGGTGCAAATTGGTAATAACGGCACTGAAAAAGTTTCGGTTTGGTGGTTGGTGGCTAACTACGGCGTGATTACTATCGGAGAATTATTTTTGAGTCCGATGGGATTGTCTGTGGTGTCCAAACTTTCTCCAAAAAATATCACGTCTTTAATGATGGGCGGTTGGTTTTTGTCAACCTCCATTGGGAATAAAATGTCGGGAGTATTGGCCAGTTTATGGGATACCTACGACAACAAAGCCAACTTCTTTTGGGTTAATTTCGCCTTGTTGATGTTCGCCACCTTATTGATGTTTGCTTTACTGAAACAACTGAATAAAGTCATGAAAGAAAAAGGAATCAATTAAGATGACAACAATAGCAGAAATTCAAAATTTTAAAGGGAAATACCCAAAACAACTTTGGTATTTGTTTTTTAGTGAAATGTGGGAACGATTTAGTTTCTATGGTATGCGCGGAATGTTAGCCGTTTTTATGGTAAGCCATCTCGGTATGAACGAAAAAGTAGCCAACTTGCAATATGGAGCAACCCAAGCTTGGGTGTATGCCTTTACATTTATAGGAGGCTTATTCGCCGATAAAATACTGGGTTTAAGAAAATCGCTTTTTTGGGGCGGTATTTTAATGATAGTCGGGAGTGTGATTTTAGCAGTCGATCCTAAAAATTTCTTCTTTACCGGAATAGGCTTTACCATAGTGGGGACAGGATTTTTTAAACCAAACATTTCCTCAATGGTGGGTCAATTGTACAAAGATGGTGATGCCCGTCGAGATGCAGGATTTTCACTTTTTTATGCCGGTGTAAATTTGGGCGCTTTGTTGGGCGGTTATGTTTGTATAGCCGTGGCTAACGGCACACTTTGGACGAATTTTGTTCCTGAAAACCTACGCTGGAACTATGCTTTTGGTTTTGCAGCCATAGTGATGATTATAAGTTTGTTGACTTTCACACAAACCCAAAAAAGTTTAGGTGAAATCGGGTTATCACCCATAGCGCATCTCCAAGAATCTAAAAGAAAACTTTATGAAGTTATAACTTATATAGGTTCTTTGATTTTGATTCCGATTATTATTTTAATGGTAGCGAATACGGTTTACACCGATTACTTTATGATGATAATAGGTCCGGCTTCCATTATTTACTTGTTTTACGAAATGCGTAATTTGTCTTCAATAGAGAATAAGAAACTTTTGGCAGCCTTGGTGTTTATTATTTTTTCTATTTTCTTTTGGGCTTTTTATGAGCAAAGCGGAGGATCATTGAGTTTGTTTGCTGCCAATAATCTAAACAACAAATTGCTTGGAATGGAGCTAGACCCGAATGGTGTCAATAATGCTTCGGGAGCGTTATTTGTTATATTTTTTGCAGCTTTACTTGGGGTTTTATGGATCTGGATGGCTAAAAGAAAAATTGAGCCCAATACAGTTGTAAAGTTCGGATTAGGATTTTTGTTTCTTGCCGGAGGTTTCTGGGTATTTTATTATACAAAATTCCTGGCCGGTCCCGACGGAAAAACTTCTTTGAATCTTTTTACTTTCGGTTGGTTTATCATCACTTTTGGGGAACTCTGTTTGTCGCCAATTGGGATGAGTGCCATGACTAAATTGTCTCCTCAAAAACTGCAAGCCGTAATTATGGGGATGTGGTTTTTAGCCAGTGCTTACGGCCAATATTTTGCCGGATTGCTTGGGGCAAACATCGCTGAAGCTTCTGAAAATGCTTCCAATTTGGAGAAATTAAATACCTATGCTGATGGCTATCAACAATTGGCCATTTATGCCTTAGTTGCCGGAATTGTGCTTATAGTGATTTCTCCTTTGGTTAAAAAATTAATGCAAGACGTAAAATAGCCCGTCGTAGTTGGTATTGTTTTTGTATATATTTGTAAATAAAATTAGTTAATATGAAAAAAGTAATCCTTACGTTATTCCTGGTTTTAGGATCATTAACGATAAACGCTCAAGAACTGACATGGCAAACTGATATGAATAAAGCCGTGGAAATCTCCAAAAAAACAAAAAAACCTTTACTGTTATTCTTCACCGGAAGTGATTGGTGCGGTTGGTGTATCCGTTTGCAAAAAGAAGTTTTAAAAACACCTGAGTTTGCCAAATGGGCCAAAGACAATGTCATTTTGGTGGAATTAGACTTCCCGAGAAGAGCACAACAAAGTCCTGAATTGGT
This sequence comes from Flavobacterium cheonhonense, assembly GCF_035671315.1. Classification (NCBI taxonomy): domain Bacteria; kingdom Pseudomonadati; phylum Bacteroidota; class Flavobacteriia; order Flavobacteriales; family Flavobacteriaceae; genus Flavobacterium; species Flavobacterium cheonhonense. The sequence continues at coordinate 101,919 of NZ_JAXAVY010000001.1, read as the reverse complement.
TAAGCAAAATATGGAATTACAACAAGCTTTAGGTGTGCGTGGTTATCCTACCGTTTGGTTTGTAAATGCCTCTAAGAAAGATGGTAAAACCAACTTAGAGCAAATTGGCAGTACAGGCTATGTAGCCGGCGGACCGGCAGTTTGGTTGGATGGTGCCAATAAAATTTTAGCCAACAAAAAATCATAATTCAAGACGAATTAAATCTTATAAAATCCCTTTTCATTAGTAATATGAAAAGGGATTTTGGCTTTATGGCAGGTAGCTTTCCAAAGCCGAATGTAACTTTTGTAGTTAGAACCATCGGCTACAATTTGTTTTGGCGTGTATGCTGAAAGATATCTTTCCAAGTTGATTTTAGGGGAGTTTACTAAGATGACAATATCGGGTTTTATATTTAGCGGAACTGTCGCACTACTGTCTATTAAAAGTATCTTTTTGGTGTTGAAATAGTACAAATTCTGTAGGTTTTCTCGTTGAGTGAGTTTTGCAAAATTGGCTGTTAAATACGATTGTAAAATCTGATTTTTAGCTATTGTATTTTGAATGCTATCGTTCCCAAACAAAATTACTTTATTGTTTTTTCGCTCAGTAATCATTGTACTTTTCTTTTGATGGTACACAATCATTTCCTGTGTATTTGTTGATTGCCATTTGTTGTGCAAACAAACAATTTGCAACAGTAGTACACTAACCATAGCCAGCACTACTTTTTTGTAAATCGGTTTCTGAAGCCAAAGTCCCAAAGCAATAATCACCAAGTAGGAAGTCCAAAGCATAGCAGCAGTAAATCCAATGTTTTTAAAAACTAAAGCATCCCAAGAAGCTACCCAGCCAATGCACTTATTCTGAATTGCAATCATCATTGTTAGCGGAACAATAACAAACTTCGGAACTGTTCCAAAACAACCGATAATAACCGCAACCAAGCCAACTACCATAATGATTCCGAGTAACGGCAAAACCAGCACATTGGTTACAAAAAACAAACCCGGAAATTGGTGGAAATAGTAAATACTTAAAGGCAATGTGCCCAATTGTGCTGCCAAAGAAACGGTAAGGATGTCCCAAATGTATCGTGTAATTTTGTTTTTGGGTTGCCAAAAATCGGCTATTAAAGGTTGTAACCAAAGGATAAAAAACAGCGCCAAATAACTCAATTGAAAACCTACATCGAATAGAAAGGACGGTTTCCACAACAAAATGAGCAATACCGAAACCAAAAGCGAATGGTAAACATTGACACTCCGACGCAAATGTTGGCCTACCGCAACAAAGGAAAACATCGTAACCGATCGAACCACCGATGGTGCCAAACCGGCTAAAATACCATAACTCCATAGTGCTAAAACAATAATCAACAATTTTATGTAGGTATTTCTGCTTGTATTCGGGATCGGTTTTAAAAGAAAGTTAATGAATAGCATGATAAAACCCACATGCAAACCGGAAACTGACAAAATATGAACGGCACCGGCCAATTGGTATTCTTGTAAAGTTTCAGGATCAATATCTTGCTGTTGCCCCAATAACAGCGCAATCATCACAGCCAATTCCGTTTCGTTGAAATTAGACTTTTTTAAATTATCGATAATCTTTGTCCTGAAATTGGAGAACTTCGACCAAATAGTATTTTCGGTTGTAATGATTTTTAGCTTAGGCCATAAAGTGTAAATTTGGGCGTAAATCTGTTGGTTTTCCAAATAACCGCTATAGTCAAACTGATTCGGATTAAAAGGCGCTTTGTTATGGTAGAGTAGGCCGTCCACTGCTAGATGACTTCCGATAGGAATGTTTGTGTTTTGTGACGAATGCCGAATGTTCAACAGTATTTTGCCTAGGCTTTTACGATGGTTTATACTTTTGATAATGGCGACATATCTCTGGTTTTTCTTGGTGCTTTTTAATTTCTCGTGTAGGGTTAGTTGGAAATGATAAGGAACTTGGTCTTCGGTAAGATGACTGTAATGAAGCCGACTTCTGGTGTCTTGATCAAAAGCGGCCGTTGATAAGCCAAGGACGACAGAAAGTAAGGCAACAAGCCAACCAAAGCTTTTAAAAGCATTCCTTTTATTTGCATACCGATGCATAGTAACCAAGCCAACCAAACCAACGAAAAGGAAAATGAAAACAACAAATCCATTTGGTTGAAAGCCTTTTTGGTACAAAAGCAAACCCAAAATAAAAAACAAACCGATACGGGCTAATGGAAATTGTAAGATTATCATGCAACTAAATTACATAATAAATCTTTTTCTTACAATAAAAATACTACAAAATTCTGTTTAATTGTACGAATGTTCGATTGTAATAAGGTTCTTTGGTGGAAGAAATAATAACGCCGCTTTGGGTAGAGGAATGGATAAATTTCACTTCTTCATCGGTAACTTCAACCACCATACCCACATGATTGATGCGTCTTTGCCCGCGATTGATAAAGAAAATCAAATCGCCTTTTTGAGCACTTTTCAAATCAATTTTTGTTCCAACGGTTGCCATTTCATGAGAAGAACGCGGTAAAGTAATGTCAAATTTCTTGAAGGTAGAATAAATTAAACCCGAACAATCAAAGCCGTCTTTAGTAGTTCCGCCGCCACGATAGCCAACACCTAAATTCTCGGAAGCACTGTTAATCAGTTGACGAATCAAATAGCTGGTATTTTCATCATCAATAATAATATCCGATTCATTTTGGTTATCGACTATAGCTCTTTTGGCTGATTTGGTTTCGGCTGTAACCGATTTTGAGGTTACCACCGTGTTGGTGTTTTTTTTCTTCTTTTCTAAGCTTTTAGTTTCTGTAACTGTAAGCGGTTTGGGTTCCGAATACAAGCCTTTTTTTACAGCAACTTCTTTGGAAGTAACTATAGTAGCCGCCGGTTTACATGCGAAAAACAGCACGGAAAGAAGAAATATGTAGCCTGTTTTTTTGATAACTGTAACTTTTTGGCAAAGTTAAAAATTCGATTTTGGAATCAAAACTACTTTAGATCATTTATAATAAATTTAGCAGTTTTGGTGCTCGCACCAATGCCTCCTAATTTGGTTTCCAATAGGTCGTATTTTGCTAAAAGTGCCTTTTTATGGTTTTCGTCTAAGAGTTTTTCCAATTCTTTTTTGAGATTAGCGGTGTTGAATTCGTCCTGAATTAATTCGGTTACCACCGCTTCATCCATAATCAAATTCACCAACGAAATGTACTTTAATGTAATGATTCGCTTGGCAATTTGGTACGAAATCCAACTGCCTTTGTAGCAAACAACCTCAGGCACTTTGAACAATGCGGTTTCCAAAGTGGCCGTACCCGAAGTAACCAAGGCAGCTTTGGCAATACTCAACAAATCATAGGTTTTATTGGAGATGAATTTCACATTCTGATGCGATAAAAATTGCTCATAGAAACTATATTCCTGACTCGGCGCACCGGCAATCACAAATTGATAAGCCGGGAAATCAGCCACTACACTCAGCATCACACTTAGCATTTTGGCAATTTCTTGTTTGCGGCTGCCCGGAAGCAAAGCAATAATCGGCCTGTCGTCCAGTTGGTTTTCTTTCCTGAAAACACTTTCGTCGGTTGGTTTTCGGTTGTGTATCGCATCAATTAACGGATGACCCACAAAGTCTACGGGAAAATGATGTTTCTTTTCAAAAAAGTCTTTTTCAAACGGCAGTATCACAAAAAGTTTGTCGAAATCTCTTTTAACGGCTTTGATGCGGTTTTCTTTCCATGCCCAAATTTGCGGGGCAATATAATAATGTGTTTTGATCCCTTTTTGTTTCGCCCATTTGGCAATGCGCATATTGAATCCAGGATAGTCAATAAAGATAATCACATCGGGTTGGAACTTTTCGATATCGCTTTTGCAAAACTTGATGTTATTCAGAATGGTTTTCAAGTTCATCACCACTTCGGCAAATCCCATAAAAGCCAAATCGCGGTAGTGCTTGACCAAGGTTCCGCCTACACTTTGCATTAAATCGCCACCCCAAAAACGAATCTCAGCCTCAGCATCTTCTTGATACAGTGCTTTCATTAAATTGGAACCGTGTAAGTCGCCCGAAGCTTCGCCGGCTATGATGTAATATTTCATAAGCTTTTGTTATGGAGTTTCATTAAATGCTATAAATTCCAACTGTTCAATTGTTGGATGGCGTGGTGTGCCGTTAAATCAAATTGTACGGGCACAATTGAAACATAACCGTGAGCCAAAGCCCATTCGTCGGTGTCTTCGCCTTTATCCTGATTGACAAATTCTCCCGTTAACCAATAATAATCTTTGCCGTACGGTGTTTGTCGTTTGTCAAATTTCTCCATCCAAATCGCTTTCGCTTGACGGCAAACCTTAATACCTTTGATGTCATCGTATTTAAGTTTGGGAAAATTAACATTCAAAACGGTGCCTTCCGGTAGTTTTTGAGACAAAACTTCTAAAGCAATTTTTTTGATAAACGGTTTGATGGTTTCAAAATCGGCATTCCAACTGTAATCCAATAACGAAAAGCCTATCGCGGGAATGCCTTCAATTCCGGCTTCTACCGCAGCACTCATCGTTCCGGAATAAATCACATTGATCGACGAGTTCGATCCGTGATTCACGCCTGACACACATAAATCGGGTTTTTTCTTCAAGATTTCATTCACCGCCAATTTGACACAATCTACCGGAGTACCTGAACAAGCATATTCTGTAACAAGGGCATTTTCGGCGGAAACTTTATTCAAATACAAGGTATTGTTGATGGTGATGGCATGTCCCATAGCGCTTTGCGGACTGTCGGGCGCCACTACAATTACATTGCCGATTTCGGCCATAACCGCTATTAAAGCCCTGATTCCGGGCGCGTTAATACCGTCGTCATTGGTTACTAAAATGGTAGGTTTCTGAATCATGTTTTGGTGTTAATTGTAACAAATTTGTGAGGTTGATCGACAAACAACCTAAGGCAAAATTAACCATTTTAAGGCTTTACAACGCTACATTTTTTTATAACTTTGATCCAATCGACGAAGTGTCAACAAGGAAAAGTGTTTTTTAACAAAAAATTAGTCCGCCCTGAAACTCTTGGCATGGTTTTTTGTTTAATTTAGAAGAAAATTAATGAATGTTATAATGCAGTTTATGAAAAAGAATTATAAAATACTATTGGTAGTGTTAACCTTATCAATAGCGTTGTTGGGATTTAGTTTGTTCCCAAGCAAAAAAGAATCCGATCCGGAGAAAGATAAGTTGTTGATAGAGTTGCTAACGTTTGTTATCGAAAAAGGACACTACAATCCGGCGGCTATTGATGATAATTTCTCTAAAGGCGTTTACAAAGATTACTTAAATGCTTTAGATCCGTCGAAACGTTTCTTTTTACAATCGGATATCGACGAGTTTGCCAAATACGAAACACAAATCGACGATCAAATTCTGAATAAAGAATTGTCGTTTTTCGAATTGACCTACACGCGTTTGATGCAACGCATGGAAGAAAGCAAAAGCTACTACAAAGATGTTTTAGCCAATCCTTTCGATTATAAAGTAGACGAAACTTTCAATGCTGATTACGAAAAGTTGCCATATTGCAAATCGACCAAAGAGTTAAAAGAAAGATGGCGTTTGCAAGTCAAGCTTTCCGCCTTGTCCACCTTAGTGGAAAAACAAAAGGTAGAAGAAGACAAAAAGAAAAATCCCGAAGCCGGAAAGAATGAAACGCCTAAGTCTTTCGAGCAAATGGAAAAAGAATCGAGAGAATCTACTTTGAATTCATTGAATGATAACTTTAGTTTTATAAAAGATTTAGATCGTGAAGATTGGTTCTCTATTTATATCAATGCTATTTCCTCCCGATTTGATCCACATACTTCATACTTCGCGCCGAACGAAAAAGAGCGTTTCGACCTAAGTATGAGCGGTAAATTTGATGGTATCGGAGCGCGTTTGCAAAAGAAAAATGATTTTACTGAAGTGTCTGAGTTAATTTCCGGCGGTCCTGCTTGGAGAGGCAAACAATTAGAATCAGGGGATATTATTTTGAAAGTAGCGCAAGGTGATGGTGAACCTGTTGATGTAGTAGGCATGCGTTTGGACGACGTGGTTAAAAAAATCAAAGGGCCTAGAGGAACCGAAGTTCGATTGACCGTGAGAAAACAAGACGGAACCATCAAAGTGATTACCATTATCAGAGATCAGGTTGAAGTTGAAGAAACATACGTAAAATCGAGTGTAGTTGAAAAAGACGGTTACAAATACGGTATCATTTATTTGCCGAAATTTTACATCGATTTTGAAGACCAAAACAGCCGTGATGCCGGAAAAGATGTGGCTATCGAAGTGGAACGCCTGAAAAAAGAAGGTGTTCAGGGAATTGTAATGGATGTTAGAGATAATGGTGGTGGTTCTTTGAAAACCGTAGTGGATATCGCAGGCTTATTTATCGAACAAGGTCCGATTGTTCAAATCAAATCGGCTGCCGGTAAGAAAGAAGTCTTGTACGATCGTGATGCAAAAGTACAATGGGATGGTCCATTGGTAGTAATGATTAACGAGTTTTCGGCTTCTGCTTCTGAGATTTTAGCCGCTGCAATTCAGGATTACAAAAGAGGCGTTGTTATCGGAAGTAAACAATCGTACGGAAAAGGAACGGTTCAAAATGTAATCGATTTGAATCAGTTTGTACGCGGTAGTACTTATGGTGATTTGGGTGCTTTAAAAACAACAACTCAAAAATTCTACCGCATCAACGGTGGTTCTACCCAGTTAGAAGGCGTGAAGAGTGATATTGCCATTCCGGACAAATACGCTTACTTAAAAATGGGAGAACGTGATATTGACAATGCTATGCCTTGGGATAAAATTGATCCTGCCAACTACAAAATTTGGGACAAACAAAACAATTTTGATTTGGCCATTAAAAAGAGTAGAGCGCGTATGCAAGCCAATCCGCAATTGCAATTAATAGACGACAATGCTAAATGGTTGGATGAACGTAACAAGGAAAATGTGTACAGCTTAAACATTGATAAGTTTAAAGCGGAACAAAAAGCCTTAGAAGAGAAAAACAAAAAATACAAACCCATTGCAGATTATAAAAATGAGTTTGTTTTCAATTCGTTGCCATACGAGTTAGAAGCCATGGATAAGGATAACGTACTGAAAGAAAAACGCGAAAGATGGCACGAAAGCTTGTCTAAAGATATTTATATCGAAGAAGCCATCCACATCTTGAACGATTTGCAAATGGAAAACAATAAAGGACTTTCTAATAAAGTAAAGAAAGAAAAGGTTGCGGTTAAGTCTTAATTAGCCAAACAATTTTAAAGCAAAAAGCCACCCAATCGGGTGGCTTTTTTTAGTTTCTGAGTTTGTTGACTTTCTTTTCGGTTTTGTCAATGTCTTCCTGAATTTCTTTTATTTTAATTTGTTGTTTGCTGATTTTGATGTTTTCTTTCTCTATGTCAATTTCAGAAATCTTGCCTTTTCGTTTGTTCTTTTCGAGTTTGCTTTGCATTTTCTCGAGACGTTTTCGTTCCTTAACCAGCTTTTCTTTCGATTTGATTAGCGATTTTTCGGCTGAAGCTATTCTTTTTTGCTCTTTTTCAAAACGCTTTTGTTCTTTTTCCAGTTTGCGTTGTTCCTTTTCGAGTTTTTTAGCTTCCTTCTCCGCAGCGGCTTTCATTTTCTCGGCTTCTTTTTGTTTTTGATCAGCCGCTTTTTTAATAGCCGCCGCTTCTACAGGCGTAAGCGTTTTTTCTTTGGCAACTTTTTGTAGTTCAATTTCTTTTAAATCAACAGAGTCTACAGGTTTTGAAACCGTGTCTTTGACTACTTGAGCCGATAAAAGACAGCCGCTCAAAAGCAGTACAAGAGTTAAGGGCAATTTAGTGTTCATAGTGAGATTTTTTAGTGTAATCCCAAATTTACAAAAACTGTTCCGCTTTTACCACTCGTTAACTTTATTGGCGTCCATTTTTAAGAAAATAAAAAGCAAAATGGTAAAACCCCATAAACCTGAACCTCCATAAGAGAAGAAAGGTAATGGTACACCAATAGTTGGAAAAACCCCAACAACCATGGCAATATTCACAAAGAAATGAATGAATAAAATTCCGGCAACACAATACCCGTAAACCCTACTGAATTTGGTTTTCTGTCGCTCAGCCAAGTAAATAATCCGAATAATCAGGACAACAAATAGGGCAATGACAAATAGTGAACCCAAAAATCCCCATTCTTCGCCTACGGTAGTAAAGATGTAATCGGTATGTTGTTCGGGTACAAAACCACCTTTGGTTTGCGTACCTTCTAAATAGCCTTTTCCAAACCAGCCGCCCGAGCCAATGGCAATTTCCGATTGGTTGGTGTTGTATCCAACGCCTTTCATATCGACTTCTTTTCCTAAAAGAATGTTGAAACGATCGCGGTGGTGTTGTTTAAAAACATTTTCAAAAACATAATCTACTGAAAACACAAAACCTGATATGCCGGCAAAAATAATCGCACTTAAAATCCAGTTCCGGTTAATAATTCGGCTTCGGTAATAAATAAATATAATGATTGCCAACGCAATACCGATAATTACTAACGGTTTCAGCATTAAAGCCATCACAAACAAAACGATAGCGATAAATCCCGTCCACAAATACCATGACGGTAAACCTTCGCGGTACAAAACTAAAATGAAAGCACTGTAAATTAAAGCACTACCGGGATCGGGTTGCGGTAGAATAAGCAATACCGGTAAGGCCAGTATGAGTAAGGCTTGTACTTGTCGATTAAAGTCTTTTAAATTGACCTGTACATCGCTTAAATATTTGGCCAAAGCTAAGGATGTGGCCGCTTTAGCAAACTCGGACGGTTGTAGCGTAAAACTGCCTATGCCGTACCAACAACGCTGACCGGCTATGGTTTTTCCAAAGGCAAAAAGGCCGACCAAGGATAAAAGTGAAACCGCAAATATAATACTCGAATATTTTTCGTAGAACTTAGCATCTACCGATAAAACAATAAAGATGATAGGAATGGAAAACAGGATGAACAAGAATTGTTTTCCGTAAATCTGACTGAAATCAAAAATAGACGTTTCCCCTTCAATCGATGATAAGGAAGAAGAATAAATATTCAGCCAGCCCAATATGACCAATATCAGGTAAATCACCACACTAATCCAATCTAAATTATTGGTAACACTTTGGTTTCTCATAAACTGAATTTATCCTTGTGAGGCTGCGCTTTTGTTGGCTGCACTACTGTCTTTTGCTGCCGGTTTTAAAAGCGTATTGGTTTTAGTAACATTAATTAACGTGTCATTAACCGGATTTTTGATAAAACGGTTGTACTCCGGTCGTAAATCTCGGGCTAAAATACGGGTTTCTAAATCTTTGCGAGTGATTTTACCACGAATGTATTTTTCAAGCATCAAACTGGCAATCGGTCCGGCGATAGTCGCCCCATAACCTCCGTTTTCTACCAAAATAGCAATCGCAATTTTCGGATTGTCTTTAGGTGCGAATGCCACAAAAATGGAGTGGTCTTTCAGCTGTACCCTCTTTCCGTCTATGATGGTAAAGTTTTCCGCAGTACCGGTTTTACCGCAAATGTCGATACCTTCCACTCTTAAACCGCTGGCAGTACCAAAGTTGTAAACATCGAACAAACCGCTGACCATAGTTTCAAAATGCTCTTTGTTTATGGTCGTTACGTGTTTGGTTCTGAATTTTTTATCGATGACTTCGCCTTTGATTTTTTTGATGATATGCGGTGTGTAATAGTAACCGCGATTGGCTACAGTAGCCATCATATTGGCCAATTGAATAGGCGTCATCAATACTTCTCCTTGTCCAATGGCATTCGATACTATGGTTTTACTGCTCCAACGCCAACCCGGATAAATCTTTTTATAAGTCTTTGAATTCGGTATGTTTCCTCTTCTTCCGGTTGGTAAATCGTAACCCATAAACTCGCCCAAACCAAAAGTTTTCAAGTGTTTACTCCAAACGTCAACGCCAACAGAAGCATTGCCGAACTTGTCGAGTGTTCGCATATAAGACGTGGAAAAGAAAGTATTACAAGATTCGTAAATACCACGATGCAATTGAACCACGCCGCCGTGACAGTGACATCGCATGAATCTTCCCGGTGCAAAGCTAAAACCGTGGTTACACACTACAGAAGTATTCAAATCGATAGCGCCTTCTTGTAAAGCCACTAAACCGGTTAAGATTTTAAAAGGTGAGCCCGGTGGGTATTGTGCCAATAATCCACGATCGTATAAAGGTTTAGCAATAGAGTCGTGGTACAACATCGTGTAATTTTTAGAACGTTGTCTGCCCACTAAAATAGAAGGATCGTATGACGGTGCTGTGACTAAAGCCAGTATTTCTCCGGTTTTAGGTTCGATGGCCACTATACCACCGCGTTTGTTGACCATCAATTCTTCTCCGTATTGTTGTAAAACTGCATCAATGGTTAAATTAATGTCTTTTCCTTGTTCGGCAATTGTATCAAAGCGGCCTTCTTTGTAAGAGCCGATTTCGCGGTTGTATTTGTCGCGTTGGATGTATTTCACCCCTTTGATGCCTCGAAGGATTTCTTCATAACTTTCTTCTACACCTTGTTTGCCAATCAAATCACCGGATTTATAGTATTTATTTTTTTCGATGATGCTTTCATTCACTTGAGTGATGAAACCGAAAATGTTGGCTCCAACAGAAACTTGGTAATCACGAAGGGAACGTTTCTGAATGTAAAAACCACTGAAATTGCGCTGTACTTCTTGGAAAGCGGCGTATTCTTTTTTGTTCAATTGGGCTAAAAACAACGAAGGCAATCTCGGACTGTACACTTTGGCTTTGGCAATTTTTTTCAGAAAATCTTCTTTGGTGATGTTCAGTAGCTGACAAAACTCCATAGTGTCAATATCCTTTACATCTTTTGGGATTACCATAATGTCGTAAGACGGTTGGTTAGCCACTAAAAGTTTACCGTTTCGGTCGTAAATATAACCTCTTTCAGGATATTCGTATTTAATCTTGATGGCGTTATTATCTGACTTTAGTTTTAAAGTGTCATCGATAACCTGCAAATAAAACAACCGCAGCACCAATAAAGCAGTAGCCACAAAAATGATGGTTGGCAATAAAACTTTTCTCATCGTTTACTTGGCTTTATAATGTAAATTATAATAATACAAGTGATAAGGGTAAAGATAGTACTTAAAAAAGTACGCCATAAAATTTCCCACAGGAAGCTCAATTTAAATACTTCCAGTAAAAACATAATAGAGTGATGTAACACTACGGCAATCAATAGAAATGAAAAGCGTTCCGGTGTAATAACATCGTTGAGTTTTACCGTTTGGTATTCATAGCTCAATCCAAAAGAGAATTTAAAAATCGCCGGTCTGAAATAGGCCAAAGTTATACATGCTGTAGCATGAACGCCACCCGAATTGCAAAACATATCCATCAATAAACCCAAGAAGAAACTGGCTGCTAAGAGTCCGGTTTTGTTTCCGTTTACCGGGAAAAGGATAACGAAAAGGATATACGGAAACGGATTGATAAAGCCAAACAAATCAATGCGGTTAAAAATCAAAACCTGTGCAAACAGCAACAAGATGAAGCGGGCGATATTTCCCAGTAAAGCGCTATTCATCTTTTTTATTTTGATTTTCTAACTTAGTAATTTCGTCGGCATCTTTATTTTTAATGATGTAAACATGGCCGAGATTCGTCATGTCGTTGAACAACTTGATGTTAAGGGTATAATAATTGGTTTCCTCGTCTATGTAAACATTTTCAATAGTTCCGATGCCAATATTTTCAGGGAAAATGATAGATTGTCCACCGGTAACTATAGTATCGCCTTTTCGCACGCCGGCCAACCTTGGTACGTCAATCAATTGCACAAAACCTGTGCTTTTTCCGTTCCAAACCAAAGAACCAAAGTGATTGGACTTCTTTATCTTGGCGTTAATTTGTGACTTTACATTCAAAATACTAATGATGGTAGCATAATTGGGAGAGGTGTTGTCCACTATACCCACAATACCCGCGCTATTGATAACACCCATATTACGTTTGATGCCAGACGAAGAACCGTTATTGATGGTAAGGTAGTTCTCGAAAACACTATAAGAGTTGTGAATGACTTTCGATACTATGATGTCCGTTTTTTTAACGCCTTTGATGGAATCAATCTCCGGTAATTTGGTCGTGTCTTTTTGATTGAAGAGCAACGATTTTAAACGGGCATTTTCCAAAGCCAATTCTTCGTTTTGCGATTTCAAGTTGAAATACTCGTTGATGTTGTTCACCCTTTCATAAATCCCGCCGGTAAAGAAATTAGCCGAGCTGATGACTTTGCTTTTGTGATAAGAATGCGACTGAATAGTAAGCGAAAGCGATATGACCAAAAGCAGCAAAAACAGTAAGCGATTACTGTTTTTTAAAATAAAATTAACTATTTGCTGCATCTTTTTCTAGTCTTCAGTGTTCAGTATTGAGTCGAAAGTATTCGGTGTGGTGACCCAATACTATTTAATAAGTATGCTTCTGAATTTCGGGATGTTTTTAAGCGCCATTCCGGTACCGCGAACTACCGCTCTCAAAGGATCTTCGGCAATATAAACCGGTAAATCTGTTTTTTGAGAAATACGCTTGTCCAAACCTCTTAACATCGAACCTCCACCGGCTAAGTAAATACCGGTATTGTAAATATCGGCTGCTAATTCAGGCGGTGTTTGCGATAGGGTTTCCATGATCGCATCTTCAATACGTTGAATGGATTTGTCTAAAGCTTTGGCAATTTCTCTGAACGATACTTCTACTTGTTTTGGTTTTCCGGTTAACAAGTCACGACCTTGTACGGACATATCATCCGGCGGCGTTTCTAAATCGTCAGTGGCAGCACCGATAGTGATTTTGATTTTCTCGGCAGTGCTTTCTCCCACAAATAAATTGTGCTGCGTTCTCATATAGTACACGATATCGTTGGTGAAAACGTCACCGGCAATTTTAACCGATTTGTCACAAACAATTCCACCTAAAGCAATTACTGCAATTTCTGTAGTTCCGCCTCCAATATCTACAATCATGTTTCCTTTTGGCTGCATAATGTCGATACCGATACCGATAGCTGCTGCCATAGGTTCGTGAATCAAGTATACTTCTTTACCGTTAACGCGTTCACACGATTCTTTTACCGCGCGCATTTCTACTTCTGTAATACCGGAAGGAATACAAACTACCATGCGCAAAGCCGGTGTAAACATTTTTTTCTTCAAGGCCGGTATGCTTTTGATAAACATACTGATCATTTTTTCCGAAGCGTCGAAATCAGCGATAACACCATCTTTCAACGGACGTATGGTTTTGATGTTTTCATGGGTTTTACCTTGCATCATATTGGCTTCTTTTCCAACCGCAATGATTTTACCTGATATTCGATCACGGGCTACAATTGACGGACTATCAATTACAACTTTGTCGTTGTGAATTATCAGCGTATTGGCTGTACCAAGGTCAATAGCGATATCCTCGGTCATGAAATCAAAAAATCCCATAAGTCTTTTAAGGGTTTAAATGTTTATATAAAATTTTAACGCACAAAGTTAAACAAATTAATGTTTAAAATGACGTGTTCCTGTAAATACCATTGCAACTTTATTTTCGTTGCAAAAATGAATGCTCAATTCATCTTTTATTGAACCACCGGGCTGAATAACAGCCGTGATTCCTGCGTTGTGAGCAATTTCTACACAATCCGGAAACGGGAAAAAAGCATCACTGGCCATTACCGCTCCGTTCAAATCAAATCCGAAAGTATTGGCTTTTTCAATGGCTTGTTTTAAAGCATCAACTCTGGAAGTTTGTCCTGTGCCCGATGCTACTAATGTACTGTTTTTTGCTAACACTATTGTATTCGACTTGGTATTTTTGCAAATTTTTGAAGCAAAAAGCAAATCTTCAATTTCTTGTTCGGTTGGCTTACTGTTAGTAACGTAAGTCAAGTGCGATTTATTGTCTGTGATGTTATTTCTTTCTTGCACCAAAACACCGTTCAAACAAGTTCTAACGTTGGTTTGAGGCAGCGCGGTTTCTTTTAAAATTAAAATAATTCTGTTTTTCTTTTCAGATAAGATAGCGATGGCTTTCTCGTCAAAACTTGGTGCAATCACAACTTCACAGAATAAACTGTTGATTTCACCGGCTGTAGCTTCGTCTATGTTACCATTGGCAATCAATACACCACCAAATGCCGAAGTCGGATCTCCTGCCAAAGCGGCTAAATACGCTTCTTTCATCGTGTTTCGAGAGGCTAAACCGCAAGCATTGTTGTGTTTTAATATGGCAAAAGTCGGTTCGTTTTCCTTGAATTCTAAAATCAGATTCACCGCAGCATCCACATCCAACAAATTGTTATATGATAATTCTTTGCCGTGTAATTTGGTAAACATCGCGTCGAAATCACCGAAGAAAAATCCTTTTTGATGTGGATTTTCTCCGTAACGTAACACTTGACCTTTTTGCTCACTGATTTTTAAAACGGTTTCTTCTTGATTTTGGTTGAAATAATTAAAGATAGCCGAATCGTAGTGCGAAGACACATTGAATGCTTTAGTCGCTAACGTTCGTCTTTGCTCCAAAGTTGTGGCGCCGTTTTGTGTGGTCAATAAATCGAACAAAAATCCATACTCATTTACCGAAGCAATGATAACGGTGTCTTTAAAGTTTTTGGCTGCTGCGCGAATTAGTGAAATTCCACCGATATCAATTTTCTCAATAATATCGGCTTCACTCGCTCCGGAAGCAACTGTTTTTTCAAACGGATATAAGTCGACAATCACCAAATCAATTTGCGGAATTTGGTATTCAACCATTTGTTGGGCATCACTTTCGTTGTCCTGACGGTTCAAAATACCACCAAATACTTTAGGATGCAAGGTTTTAACGCGGCCGCCTAAGATAGATGGATAGGAGGTGACGTCTTCCACCGGAACTACGGGAATGCCGAGTTGCTTGATAAATTCTTCGGTTCCGCCGGTAGAGTAAATTGTTACGTTTTGTTCGTGTAGTTTGCGAACAATCGGTTCTAAACCATCTTTGTAAAAGACCGAAATTAGGGCCGATTGGATTGTTTTTGTTGTGTTCATAGTTGTTGTGTTGTGAGTGTAAAAAAGTTGTTTCTAATAAGACCGCAAAAGTAGTTTTTTTAAAAGCAATATTCAAGTTTGATATGTAACAATCTGTTGTTTTTTGACACAAATAAAACGAAACAAAAAATAATAGGGATTTCCATTAATTTTATGGAAATTTACCCATAGATAAATTAGCCATATGTTACTCTATTTAAGACTGCTCAAAGAAAGTTTTGCTTTTGCTATGAATGCGTTGCGAAACAATAAACTCCGAACCATGCTTTCTTTGTTGGGAGTAACCATTGGTATATTTTCCATCATTGCCGTTTTGGCTGCTGTAGACTCCTTAGATCAAAAAATCCAAAGCGATTTGAGTACTTTGGACAAAAACACCATTTATTTAACCAGTCAGTCTTTCGGACCAACGGATGTACCAAGATGGAAAAGGGAACAGTTTCCTAACGTGACTTTCGAGGAATACCAATACATGAAAA
Organism: Flavobacterium cheonhonense; assembly: GCF_035671315.1. NCBI lineage: Bacteria > Pseudomonadati > Bacteroidota > Flavobacteriia > Flavobacteriales > Flavobacteriaceae > Flavobacterium > Flavobacterium cheonhonense. The sequence continues at coordinate 86,301 of NZ_JAXAVY010000001.1, read as the reverse complement.
CGGCTATGAAAGATGTCGAAAACTCTTGTTTTCAGTATTTCACGGTTAGTCAAAACATTACTTATGAATCCAGAACTTCCGAGGCTGTAAATATGGTGGCGGTTACCGCAGAATTTGTAGACATTCAGCGATTGGAGTTTTCCGAAGGGCGATTTTTCAACGAATCCGAATCGTATTCCGGTAAACAAGTGGTTGTGTTAGGATATGATATTGCTCAAAATTTATTTGATGGTTTTAATCCGATTGGTAAAACGGTTAGAATGTACGGACAGAAGTTTACCGTTATCGGCGTTACTAAAAAGAAAGGAAGTTCCGGGATTGACATAGGTGGTGGCGATGATACTTCTGCATTTTTTCCGGCTACTTTTTTGAGAAGAATTTACGGCGATAACAATCCGCAGGTTTTGCCGGTTATTGTAGTTAAACCCGAAAAAGGAACCGATATTGAGGCTTTAAAAAGTGACATCGCTCAAAAATTGCGCAATTTCCGTGGTGTGAAACAAGGTGATATAGATAACTTTTTCATCAATATTTTATCAGGACTAACCGATATGATTGACGGCCTTTTAGGAAGTCTAAGAGTTGGTGGTATCATCATCAGTTTCTTTTCGTTTTTAGTTGGTGGTTTTGGCATTGCCAATATTATGTTTGTTTCGGTAAAAGAAAGAACCAATCTCATCGGTATTCAAAAATCATTGGGAGCTAAAAATAAATTTATCTTGTTTCAGTTTTTGTTTGAAGCGATTATCCTTTGTTTGATTGGAGGCGTCATTGGCTTGTTGATTGTTTGGTTGCTGGCGATGTTGCTCACCAATATACTCGACTTCGAGTTTGTGTTGAGCTTCTCTAATGTGTTAATCGGAACAAGTTTGTCGGTCATAGTCGGACTCATCTCCGGAATTTTACCGGCCATTTCCGCTTCTAAATTAGATCCTGTAGAAGCGATTCGAAGCGGAATGTAAATCGGAATACATTTTTATTTACAACATAAAAAAAGGCACAAACTAGAATTTGTGCCTTTTTTACTTTTAACGAAAATGACTTATCGAATATCTTGATTTAAAATCAAATCGATGTACAAATTGATTTTGTTTTTCAATTCTTTTCGGTGAGCGATGAAATCCAGGAAGCCGTGGTCTAAAACGAATTCGGCAGTTTGGAATCCTTCCGGTAAATCTTTTCCGGTAGTATCACGCACTACACGCGGACCGGCAAAACCAATCAAAGCGCCCGGTTCTGAAATATTGATATCGCCCAACATGGCATAAGAAGCTGTTGTTCCTCCGGTAGTCGGATCTGTACATAAAGAGATGTACGGAATTTTAGCTTCGGCCAATTGCGCTAATTTAGCCGACGTTTTGGCCAACTGCATCAACGAGTAAGCAGCTTCCATCATACGAGCACCACCTGATTTGGAAATCATGACAAAAGGTGTGTTGTGTTTGATGGCATAGTCAATACCACGTGCAATTTTTTCACCTACTACAGCACCCATTGAACCACCAATAAAGGCAAAGTCCATACAACAAACCACTAAATCTTTTCCTTTGGATTTACCAACACCAGTGCGTACCGCATCTTTCAATCCGGTTTTGTCAATAGCGTCTTTTAAACGGTCTGAATACTTTTTGGTGTCAACAAAGTTCAAAGGATCTTTGGAAGTCATTTTGGCATCCAACTCTTTGAATTCGTTGTTGTCAAACAAAATCTCAAAGTATTCTTTACTGCCGATTCTCACGTGAAAATCATCTTCCGGACTTACCCATAAGTTACGGGCCAATTCGTCTTGATCGATAATTTTTCCGGTAGGCGATTTATACCAAAGTCCTTTCGGCACGTCTTTTTTATTTTCCGTAGGTGTTTGAATTCCTTTTTCTGTTCTTTTAAACCAAGCCATAATTAAGTTAGAAGTTAGAAGTTGGAAGTTGGAAGTATTCAACCTTCCGTTCCAACACTATATTATTAATATTAAACTTTATCCACTTCGTACTTCGTACTTTGTACTTTGTACTTTATAAGGTGTTTACGTTATTCAAGTCGGCAAAAGCTTGCTCTAATCGGTTGTTGAAAGTTACTTCTCCTTCGCGAATCCATTTTCTTGGGTCGTAGTGTTTTTTGTTTGGAGAATCAGCGCCTTCAGGACTTCCGATTTGGGTTCTTAAATAATCAATTTTTGAGGTCATATAATCTCTGATACCTTCGGTGAAAGCGAATTGTAAGTCGGTATCGATATTCATTTTAATTACTCCGTAAGAAATCGCTTCTCTGATTTCCTCCAAAGTAGAACCTGAACCGCCGTGGAATACAAAATCAACAGGGTTGTTTCCGGTGTTGAATTTATTTTGAACGTAATCCTGAGAGTTTTTCAAGATTTTTGGTGTCAGTTTTACGTTACCCGGTTTGTACACGCCGTGAACGTTTCCGAAAGCCGCTGCAATCGTAAATTTAGGCGATACTTTCATCAGTTCCTCGTAGGCGTAAGCTACTTCTTCCGGTTGGGTGTATAATTTTGAGCTGTCTACATCGGAATTGTCAACACCATCTTCTTCTCCGCCGGTGATACCTAATTCGATTTCTAAAGTCATGCCCATTTTGCTCATACGAGCCAAGTATTCCTTACAAATTTCGATGTTTTCGTGTAAAGGTTCTTCCGACAAGTCAATCATGTGAGAAGAGTATAACGGTTTTCCGGTTTCGGCAAAGTGTTTTTCAGAAGCGTCTAACAAACCGTCAATCCAAGGCAAAAGTTTTTTAGCACAGTGGTCTGTGTGTAAAATGACAGTAGCGCCATAAGCTTCGGCTAAAGTATGAATGTGTTTGGCTCCGGCAACTGCTCCGGCAATGGCAGCCTTTTCTCCTGCATTTGAAAGTCCTTTTCCGGCATTGAATTGCGCTCCACCGTTGGAAAACTGAATGATAACGGGTGCGTTTAACTTAGCAGCTGTTTCCAAAACACCATTAATAGTACTGGAACCGATTACGTTAACAGCCGGTAAAGCAAATCCTTTTTCTTTAGCGTAGTTGAAAATTGCTTGAACTTCGTCTCCGGTAGCTACTCCGGGTTTGATATTGTGAGCCATTGTTTTGTGTCGTTTTTAAGTTAAGGTTACAAAAATAATAATTTCTGATTTTAGAAAGGGTAATTTATTCCAATATTTAAAACCGATTTATCGAAGCGCATCTCTTTCATCCATTTGTCGTTAACAAACTCCGAAGGGTTGTAGGTTTTGAACCCTAAATCCAAACGGACGATAAAGAAATTAAAGTCGTAACGGAACCCGAAACCGCTACCAACGGCTATGTTTTCTAACGACTTAAAGCCTTCAAAAATTGCCGCTTCATTTTTAGAGTTGTCCAATACGTTCCAAATGTTTCCGATATCGGTGAAAAGGGCTCCATTAAGTTGCTGGAAAATGTTGAAACGGAATTCGGCACTAAAAGCCAATTTCATGTTCGCTTCGTTAAAATCTAAAAAGCTTCCGCTGGCGCCCGGCCCTAAACTATAAGATTGCCAAGCGCGGTTGTCGTTGGTTCCTCCGGCAAAGTAACTTCGGGAAAAAGGTACGTCATCGGAGTTGCCGTAAGGTACAGCAATACCGGCAAAAACTTTGGTAGCAAAGACCTTTTTGCGACTTAAATCCCAATGCTTGATGTATTCAAATTCGCCTTTTAAGTATTGCGAAAATTCCACATCTAAAAAGGTGTTGGCGCCGTTTTGGTTTTGTAATTGTTTGGAGGCACGCGCTAAAATAGACAATAAGTTTCCGGCCGATTCTACTTTGGCTTTAACCGCAAAAAATTCGTTGTCCAATAAGTCTTTTTTGGAGGTTTTGGTAAAGGAAATGTTGGTCGCAAAAATCAAGTTGTTTTCAATCAAACGTTGTCTTCTTTCCACTATGCTCAATACCGATTTGGCATCAGATACGGAAAGCGGTATGTTGCCTGCAGCTACGTCATTGATAAAGCCGTTCGTTCCGTCTTCTATGAGCAATCTACCGGTATCCTGATTGAAGTAAGGCGAAGTGGCCGGCAGATAATCTTGGGCAATTTCGTTTAGAGTATTGTAGGATGATTGGTAAATGTTGAAATAGTTGGACGGATTTAGGTTTTTAACAAACTGTATGTTGATCAAATCCAACTTAAAATTGGTGTTTCGTTTCGGTGTCCAATTGTACGTTAATGAACTGGTAAAGTTTTGTTTATCGAGACCGATGTTGGTTTGTTTGGCATAACCCACGCTCAAGGTAGTGAACGGAATCATGGTTTTCGGGATGATTTTATCGGTTTTGAACGGCAAGAAAATTCGAGGAAAATTCAATTTCGCATCTACCCCGATTTCTGAAATATTAAAGAAAGTATTGTTTGGATTCGCCAAATCTTTGGAGGAACCGATGTTGCCTCTGAAACCAATTTCAAAAGTTTCGGCACCGTTAAATACATTTCGAATGCCTAAAAAAGTGTTTCCCGTAATCCCGAAATCCTGTATGTTGGAATGGGTAAAATCGGTCGAAAAACCGAAAGTATATTTCTTTCTCGGTGTCAGATAAACATTCGCAATCAAACTGTTTTTTTGCGTCTTATCTTCTACATATTGAATCAGCGGATAGTTGAATACTTTTAGATTACTTAAATAACGAGAAGTAATAGATGATCTGAAATCGGAAAAATAATTGCCTTTGGTCACAAAAATCCCGTCGGTAATGGCTTTCGGGCGGTATTTTAATTTGGTAGTGCTGTAAAGGGTAAAATCGTTATAGACCACACTGTCTTTAATGGGCGCTGAAGCGTTCGTCGGATTATGGTCGGTAAAAATGTTCACCTTGCTGATTTTGTACAACTCGAAAGGCTTGGTTTTCACACTGTCTTCCAGGCGAATAGACTCGTTTTCAATAACCAAATCAACATTAGCAATATGCGTCTTTTTCAAGGTGTCGATATCAAAAGTAACATAATTTTGTTGGAATCGGAACGCACCGTTGTTACGGAAATCTTCGGTAATTCTTTTTCGTTCTTCATCAAAAGTCACCGTCTCAAATTTTTGTTTCGATTTGAGTACAGCGTTGCGTTTTCTGGATTGGTAGATAGAATCTAAGGCCGGACTCGCAATAAAAGTTTTGATACTGTCGATAATGTACGGTTTGCCGGTTTTTATGTCGTAACGCAGCTTGACTTTTTTCTTGTCAACGGTGTCAATTTTGTATTGTGTTGTTACGTCGAAATAGCCTCTGTTGTAGAAATAGGAACGCAATCGCTTCAACGATCTTCGCGTACTGCTGGTGTCCAATACAACCGGTGCTTCACCTGTTTTTCTCAAAAAATTATCCACACCCGAATACAAGAAAGATTCTCCCAATCGCTTCACTTGCTTTTTCGATAACCATCTGGCTTTGCGGTAATAGCGTTTCGGGTTTTGAATCATTTTGGCTTTAAAAAGCGAGTCCGATTTGGGCTTAGCCAAATTGTAAATGTTCAAACGAAGCGGAAATCCGAAAATAGCACTGTTCTGTTTTTGGTACAACTGATTGAAGACTTCCTCGGCATTGTCTTTCTTGTCGTCAATGTAGATGTTGTTTTTGGTGAGTAAACTTTTACCGTCGGGAACTCTTTTGGTCGAGTTACAACCAAAGATAATTAGTCCAATTAGAATAAATAGTGATATTTTTGTGAGACTCTTTTTCAAGCGGTGTAAATATTTAATTCAAAAATACAGTATTTTATGGTTAGTAAAAACCAAATAAAATTAATTACCGGTTTGCAACAAAAAAAATACCGAAACGAGCATCAGCTGTTTTTGGCTGAAGGCGTAAAAGTAATACAGGAATTGTTGCAATCAAATATCGTGCTCGACCATTTATTTGAGACCGAAAGTGTTTTTGAAACAGTGCCTACAGCGCAAAAAACTTTGATTAAAGAAGCTGATATGAAACGCATGTCTGCGCTTAGCACACCAAGTTCTTGTTTGGCAGTTTTTCATATTCCTGCTCCTAAGCCTATAGTTTCAGAGGGTTTGATTGTAGCTTTGGATGATATCAGGGATCCGGGCAATTTGGGAACCATCATTCGTTTGTGCGATTGGTTTGGCGTTACCCAATTGTTGTGCTCGAAGGAAACGGTCGACTTATACAATCCGAAAGTGATTCAGGCGACTATGGGTTCTGTGAGTCGCGTTCAGGTAAATTATGTTGACTTAGCCACTTTCATCTCGGAAACAACTTTACCTGTTTTCGGAACTTTTATGGATGGGAAAAACATCTACAAAGAGTCTTTGCCTTCGGAAGGGATTTTGATTTTCGGAAACGAAGCCAACGGTATTTCTCCGGCTTTGGAACAAAAGATAAAAAATCGAATCGCCATCCCAAGATTCGGCAATCTGCAACAAACGGAAAGCTTGAATGTAGCCACTGCTACAGCAATTTTTTTAAGCGAGTTCAGAAGAAATTCTTAGTGGAACGTAAAGTTGATTAATACCGCTCGGGTTTTCAGCGATTCGATATTGCCCGTCCACGGACTGTTCGGGTCGTCATCGCGAATCAATTCATCGCCAAATCCGAATACACCACGAATCGAAGGAGAGAATTTGAAGTATTCAAAATACAAATCGATACCAAATCCAAACGTATAATTATTGGTCCAAGGTTGTACTCTGAATTTTTGTTCGGAGTTGTCGTCTTTCGATTTAGAATTGCTGGATAAGTTTAAAGTCGCGCCTACACCGCCTAATAAATAAGGTCTAACATTACCGGTGCGCAACGAGGAAAATTTCAGCATCAACGGAAAATCAATATACGTGGCTTTTACTTCACGAATGGCATCTCGGTCATTGGTAAATCCGGGATAGGTTAGGGTACGACTGGCGTAATACAATCCGGGTTCAAAGCGCAATTCAACGTATTCATGAAGGCGTAAGGCACCAACCAAACCTACGTTAAATCCGCTGTTGCCTTTTACATTAATGTCTTGTCCAGGAACTTTATAATCGGTTTTAAAATCGAAAGTACTAAAGCCTAAAAAGTAACCCCAATACACGCGCTGCTTGTCAAAGTTCTCCAAATTGATGATAGGATCTTTTGAAAAAGTACTTTTCCCAAATTGCGCTTGGGAAACGGAGGAGATAAGTAAAAATAGGACAATTAACTTCTTCATGCTTTGGCTAAAGTACATATTTTATTTTTTGGTCGCGGTATAAATGGTGGCCACGCCAAAAGTTTGCGGCATGGCTTTACAGTCTATAAACGAAACTTTTCTTAAAATATTGTTTAGTGCTTCGCCAAACGGGAAATGGCTTGCCGATTCCGACAAATAACCATAAGCGTTATTGTCTTTAGAAAACAACTTGCCCACTAAAGGCAAAATTACTTTAGTGTGGAAAGCATAGCCTTGTTTGAAAGGGAATTTTGTCGGTACCGAAGTTTCTAAAATCACAAAAAGACCACCCGGTTTTAACACGCGGTAAATTTCTGCCAAACCTTTCTCTAAAGTTTCAAAATTACGAATACCGAAAGAAACGGTAATGGCATCGAAATGATTGTCGGGATACGGAATGTTTTCGCTGTCGCCCACGACCATTTCTATTTTATCGGCTAAATTTTTGTCGAGTATTTTTTTCTTGCCAATATTTAACATACCCACCGATAAATCCAACCCTATAATTTTTTCAGCAGCTGTAGCCTCAGCCATCATAATGGCTAAATCTCCGGTTCCGGTGGCAATGTCAAGGGCAATTTTTGGATTATGAGCTTTGACTAAGGCAATGACTTTTTTACGCCATTTCATATCAATTCCTAAAGAAATTACACGGTTCAAACCATCGTATTCTCCTGAAATGTTGTCAAACATTTGGGTTACCTGTTCTTTTTTCCCTAAAGTAGATTCTTTGTAAGGAGTGATTTGCTTTGACATGGTTGCAATTTTCTGCAAATATACGCTATTAAAGTGCAGAGTTGCAAAGTTCCTTAGGGTCAAAGTTTTGAAAAAAGTTTTCGCCGGCTACGGTTGTTAGAGGTTACTTTCTCAAGTAGGTTTGAAAAGTAAAGGCGAAGTCGTGTCGTTCGTCTTTAGGATGGTATTCTTCGAAAACCAATTGCCATTCAGAAAGGTCAACCTCCGGGAAATATGTGTCCGCTTCGAAAGTGGCGTGGACTTTAGTCAAGTCGAGTTTGTCCGCCACCGCAATGGATTGACGGTAAATTTCTCCACCACCAATAATGAAAACTTCTTCTGTTTTCGGACAAGCTTCTATGGCTTGCTCGAGTGAGTTTACCACTATACAACCTTCCGGGTGGTAGTTGGCTTGGCGCGAAATGATAACGTGGGTACGGTTGGGTAAGGGTTTCGGAAAACTTTCAAATGTTTTTCGTCCCATAATAATGTAATGTCCCGAAGTTAGGGTTTTGAATCTCTTAAAATCATCGGGTAAATGCCAAAGCAGTTGGTTTTCTTTTCCCAGTGCATTGTTTTCCGCCACCGCGGCTATTACTGTAATCATTATAGGTTGGATTTGGCGTTTTCTAAGTCGTTTTTAAGTTGTTCTATTTTTTTGGTTTGTTTGAGCATGAGTTTGTCTATTTGGGCGCGTTCCCAATTTTTATTCATAAAACTGTCGGTAATCAACACTTTGATAACGTGAAAAACAAACAAACAACACCACAAACTAGCTACCCAAATCCACCAATTGGTTTCATCGTGATAGGAAAGGATATGGTTTGCCGCAAACAAAAACACACAGCCAATTACAAAAACTATAAAATGCTGGAACAATCGCTTTTTTTGTTGGATACGATTGCGTGCATATTCGTATAATTCGTGTTGGTTGGGCTCCATAAGACGAAATTTATGGTTTAAAGGTAAAATTTATTTTCAAAACAGTGAAATCTGTTTTTAAGATAATGTATTACGAAACCGATTTCTTAACAGCAGATGTAAAATTAAAGGCTATGGAAATTGTAAATCTTCTTTTAAACAGGCGCTCTTTTTGGTAATGTCGTAAAAATAAAAAGGCTTGTAAAAGCTACTCTAAAATCGCTTTACTTTGCTACAGTAATCTATAAATGAAATAGTTATGGCTATTAAAAAGCAAGTTATTAAGACGAAACCGGTTGTAAAAGTTACATTTTCAATCGAAGCTAAAGAAGCCAATGCGGCTGCAGTGGTTGGTGATTTCAATAATTGGAATCCGGCTGAAGGAGAGTTGTCTAAATTGAAAAACGGCACTTTCAAAGCAACTTTTGATTTACCCAAAGACAACACTTTTGAGTTTAAATATTTAGTGGATGGTTCCTATGTGAATGATCCTGAGGCTGACCGTTATGCATACAACGAGTTTGCCGGTTCAGAAAATAGTGTTTTGGCACTATAGGTTTTAGTTTTGGTTAGAAAAAAATCCGTCTCGAAACCGAGACGGATTTTTTGTTTTATACCGCTACTTGTCCTTTGATATGCGGATGCGGATCATAGTCGACTAAGGTGAAATCCTCAAAAGTAAAATCGAAGATATTTTTTATTTCCGGATTTAAAATCATTTTCGGTAAAGGTCTTGGTTCACGTGACAATTGCAATTCGACTTGTTCGAAATGGTTGTTGTAAATGTGTGCGTCGCCAAACGTATGAATGAAGTCGCCCACCTGTAAATCACAAACTTGAGCAATCATCATGGTAAACAAGGCATAGGAAGCAATATTGAACGGAACGCCTAAGAAAATATCAGCGCTTCTTTGGTAGAGTTGACAAGACAATTTGCCGTTGGCTACATAAAACTGAAAAAAGGCGTGGCATGGCGGTAAAGCCGCCTTTCCGTTGGCTACGTTTTCGGCAAACGATTTGGATGTATCCGGTAACACCGATGGATTCCAAGCCGAAACCAACATGCGTCGGCTGTTTGGATTGGTTTTTAAAGTTTCGATTAATTCTGTGATTTGGTCGATTTCTTCACTGTTCCAATTGCGCCATTGGTGGCCGTAAACCGGACCTAAATCGCCGTTTTCATCAGCCCATTCATCCCAAATTTTAACGCCGTTTTCTTTTAAATAACCTATGTTAGTATCGCCTTTTAAAAACCAAAGCAATTCGTAAATAATCGATTTTAAATGCAGTTTTTTGGTAGTTACCATAGGGAAGCCTTCGCTCAAATCAAATCGCATTTGATAGCCGAATACACTTTTGGTTCCGGTTCCGGTTCGGTCTCCTTTTTGACAACCGTTTTCTAAAACGTGTCGCATTAAATCGTGGTACTGCTTCATTGGGTTGTAAGTTTTATGTTGTAAGTTCTAGGGTTTAAATTGTGTAGCATACAAATTATAACCTACAACTTTTTACGATTCTCTTTTTGAAATTTCGTCTCTTATTTTGGCCGCTTTTTCGTAATCTTCGTCTTGAACGGCTTTCTCTAAAGCTTCGTGCAATTCGGTCAGACTCATGCTGACATAAGCGTCACCTGCATTGCCATCGCTGTCTAGTCCGAAAGTTTCCGGAGTAGACAATACACCATCATCATCTGCATTTTGATTGTCGATGTCGGCCGGATTGGTGTTGAGGTAAATGCCGGCTTTGTCCAAAATGTTTTTGTAGGTAAAAATCGGAGCGTTGAATCGCAGTGCCAAGGCAATGGCATCTGATGTTCTGGCGTCGATAATTTCCTCTATTTTATCGCGTTCGCAAATGATACTCGAGTAGAAAACACCATCAACCAATTTGTGGATGATGACTTGTTTCACGACAATGTCAAAGCGGTCAGCAAAACTTTTGAACAAGTCGTGCGTTAACGGACGTGGTGGTTTGATTTCTTTTTCTAAGGCGATGGCAATAGATTGTGCTTCGAAAGCACCTATGACAATAGGGAGTTTTCTTTCGCCGTCTACTTCATTAAGAATTAGGGCGTAAGCACCGTTTTGTGTTTGGCTGTATGATATTCCTTTGATAGTTAGTTTTACTAAACTCATTTAGATTTTAGATTGCTGATTTTAGATTTTAGATTTCAGATTGAATATTTAGGAAATCAAGTTTCCCGACATTCAATACAAATCCTTCATAGCCCTGACAGGAGTGAAAATCCTTTTTTTGTGTACTCGGTACTTGACGAAAAATCAAAACGTGAACGAACAAAAAAAGATTGAAACGTATGGCAGGAATACGGACTGCAAAGTAACAAAAACTTTTCGCTTCTTAAAATCAGAAGCATAAAAAAAGAGCCGCTGAAATTTGTTTTCAACGACTCTTTGTTAAGTATCTGTAAAAGCTTATGCGTTTTGTGCTTTGAAGGCTGCCAGCTTTTCTGTTAAGCGAGGTAAAATATCGAAAGCATCACCTACAATTCCGTAGTCCGCTACTTTAAAGAACGGCGCTTCGGCATCGCTGTTGATGACTACTTTTACTTTGGAAGAGTTGATTCCGGCGATGTGCTGGATCGCTCCTGAGATACCCACGGCGATATACAAATTGGTAGCTACCGGTTTTCCGGTTTGGCCTACGTGCTCACTGTGAGGTCTCCAACCCAAATCGGATACCGGTTTAGAACAAGCGGTGGCAGCGCCTAAAACTGAGGCTAAATCTTCCAATATACCCCAATTTTCAGGACCTTTTAATCCACGACCTCCCGAAACTACTACATCAGCATCGGCGATGGTTACTTTTCCGGTTGCTTTTTCTACTGAAGCTACTTTTACGTTGAAATCGGCTTCGTTTAAGCTTGGTGCGAAATCTTCTTCCGTAGTTGAAGCAGCACTTTCAAAAACCCCGTAAGAGTTTTTGGCCAAGCTCAATACTTTGACATCGGTAGCAATTTCTGTGATGTTGAAGGCTTTGTTAGAAAAAGCTGTTCTCTTTACTTGGAAAGGTGAAGTACTTATTGGTAATCCAACAACGTTAGAAGCAAATCCGGCTTCTAAGCCAACGGCTACCAATGGTGCCATGTACAAACTGTCGGTAGTAGATGATAATAAAATTACTTTGGCGCCTTCTTTTTGAGCGGCTTGTTTCACAACATCTGCGTAGGCTTTGGCGTTAAAGTTGCCCAATTTATCATTGGTTACTTTTAATACTTTGTCAACACCGTATTTGGATAAATCCGATACGTTTCCGGCGTTTACCGTTACAGCTGTAACAGTGGTGCCTAATGATTCGGCTACTTTTTTGGCATACGACGCTAATTCAAAAGCTACTTTTTTGAATTTTCCGTCGGCCGATTCTGCATATATTAATAATGACATGATTTTTTTGTTTTAAGTTGTACGTTCTAAGTTGTAGGTTAAAAACTGCCTACTGAGACTGAACACTGAATACTAAATTACCTTTGCTTCGTTGTGTAAGGCGTTGATTAAGCCGTCTAAATCGTCCGCAGCAAATAATTTTACAGCCGATTTCGGAGCCGGTTTTTCAAATTTTACCGCTTTGGTATTGTTGTTAGCGCTTACCGGTTCTAATACAGTTAACACTTTGGTTCTGGCGGTCATGATTCCGCGCATGTTTGGAATGCGTAAGTCTTTCTCTTCAACCAATCCTTTTTGACCTCCGATTACTAATGGCAATGAAGCTGAAATAGTTTCTTTTCCGCCGTCGATTTCACGAGCCGCTTTGGCTGCACTGCCGTCGATAGTTAATTCGGTACAAGAGTTCACAAAGTTGTAGTCCAACAAACCGGCTAACATCCCCGGAACCATTCCGCCATTGTAATCCAACGATTCTTTACCGCAGATTACCAAGTCGTATTGGCCTTGTTTTACCACTTCGGCTAATTGCTTGGCTACAAAAAATCCGTCGGTAGGGTTAGCGTTTACGCGAATTGCTTCGTTGGCGCCGATGGCTAAAGCTTTTCTCAGAGTTGGCTCTGTATCCGGTCCGCCTACATTAACCACTGTTACATTGGCACCTTGTTGCTCTTGGAACCAAATGGCTCTGGTTAATCCGAACTCGTCGTTAGGGTTGATTACGAATTGTACGCCATTGGTGTCAAATTCCGCATCACCGTTCACAAAGTTAATTTTTGAAGTAGTATCAGGCACGTGACTGATGCAAACTAATATTTTCATTGTTACGTTTATTAAGTGAATTTTTTTTTTGACCGTAAAAGTATAAAATATATTTCTAATTTTTATATGCGCGCATAATATTTTTTCAAATTTCAATCGATTTCGTAGCAGGTTCAAATTGGCTGAGCGAACGATGTATCATTTTAAGCCGTTATTTAACCTACAGAAATGTTTTTTAATCGTATTTAATTTTTATTTTTGCCTTTCAAAATTATAGACAGTAACACAATCCGAAATATGAGAACGATACAATTTAGAGAAGCAGTTGCCGAGGCGATGAGCGAAGAAATGCGTCGCGACGAGTCAGTTTATTTAATGGGTGAGGAAGTAGCCGAATACAACGGTGCTTACAAAGCTTCAAAAGGAATGTTGGATGAGTTCGGTCCGAAAAGAGTGATTGATACCCCGATTGCAGAACTTGGTTTTGCAGGAATTGCCGTGGGTTCAGCGATGAACGGTTGCCGACCGATAGTGGAATTCATGACATTCAATTTCTCTTTGGTTGGGATTGATCAAATTATTAATAACGCGGCCAAAATGCGCCAAATGTCGGCCGGACAGTTTCCAATGCCGATGGTTTTCCGTGGTCCAACAGCTTCTGCGGGACAATTGGGTGCTACACACTCGCAAGCCTTTGAAAATTGGTATGCCAATACGCCTGGATTGAAAGTGGTAGTGCCATCAACACCTTACGATGCTAAAGGTTTATTGAAGTCAGCTATCCGTGATAACGACCCGGTAATCTTTATGGAATCAGAGCAAATGTATGGCGACAAAGGTGAAGTGCCTGAAGAAGAATACACTATTCCGTTAGGCGTTGCCGATGTGAAAAGAGAAGGTACCGATGTCACAATCGTATCGTTTGGTAAAATCATTAAAGAGGCTTTTATTGCTGCTGATGAATTAGCTAAAGATGGTATTTCTTGTGAAATTATCGATTTGAGAACAGTTCGTCCAATGGATTATGATACCATCATCAACTCAGTTAAGAAAACCAATCGTTTGGTAGTTTTGGAAGAAGCTTGGCCTTTTGCCAGCGTTGCTTCTGAAGTGACTTACATGGTTCAGGAAAGAGCTTTTGATTATTTAGATGCGCCTATCCAAAGAATTACAACAGCAGATACACCGGCGCCTTATTCTCCAACTTTGTTGAAAGAATGGTTGCCTAATGCTGATGATGTAATTAAAGCGGTAAAAAAAGTAACGTACAAATAATTTTACAGACTACTAGACCGGCGGAATGTTAGAAAAACTCTAAAATTCCATGAAGTCTGAAATCTAGTAACCTAAATAACTATATTTGAAACTTCATCTGATCAAAGAGATGAAGTTTTTTTTTGCCCATGAAAAAAATATTTACACTAGTTGTTTTGTTGATGGTTTGTAGTCTGTCTGCTCAAACCAAGGTAAGTGGAATTGTTCTCGACAATACCAACCAACCAATACCTTATGCTAATATTGTGTTTAAAGGTTCGCAAGTAGGCGTGGTATCGAATGAAGACGGAAGATTTTATATCGAATCACCTAACAATTACACCGCTATTATCGTTTCGTTTGTAGGTTTTCCAGATAAAGAAGTCAAGTTGCCTAAGTTGGTAAATTACGACTTTAAAGTTGTGTTAACAGAAGGTAACGCCTTGAAAGAAGTTAAGATTTACGCCGGAAAAACATCCAAAAAAGACAATCCTGCGTTAGACATCTTGCGCAAGATTTGGGAACGCCGTCGCAAAAACGGCTTGAAAATGTTCAAGCAATATCAATACGAAAAATACGAGAAAGTAGAGTTTGATATGAATACCATTGACAGTGCTTTCATGAAAAACAAGCTATTCAAAGGCATGGAGTTCGTCTTTAAAAATATCGATACATCCAGCGTTACCGGTAAAACCTATTTACCCATCTTTATCAACGAATCGCTTTCAGATTATTATGGCGATAACGAAGCCAAAAAAACCAAAGAAATTCTCAAAGCCAACAAAAATTCAGGTTTAGGCAACGGCGATGGCGTGAATATGTTTATCAAAGATTTGTACAACGATTTTGATATTTATGATAACTATCTGAATTTCTTCGACAAGAGTTTTGTCAGTCCGTTATCGCGCACCGGAATTGATGTGTATAATTATGTGTTGACCGATACGGCTTACATTGACAACAAATGGTGTTACAACATCGTGTTCTATCCGCGTCGTAAAAATGAGCTGACTTTTAAAGGCGATTTTTGGGTAAACGATTCCACTTTCGCTATCAAAACCATTAACATGGCGGTGACCAAAAGCGCCAACATCAACTGGGTAAAAGACATTTACATCGAACAAGAATTTGAAGTGTTGAACGATTCGGTGTTCTTGCCAACGCGTGATTATATGATGTCGGATTTTGCCCTTCGCAAAAAAGAAGAATCGAAAGGAGTTTACGGAAAAAGGACCACTTTATATCGCAATTTTAAGTTCGATGAAAAGAAACCGGAGAAATTCTACAAAGAAGAAGTCAACTACATAGACAATTCCGTGTATGCCAAGTCCGATGCCTATTGGGAAGAAAATCGTTTTGAGCGACTCAACAAAGATGAGGTTGGAATTTACAAAATGATTGACACCTTAAAAACCGTGAAGCGATTCAAACAAATGTACAGTTTGGTGTCGATTTTAGGTAGCGGTTACATCGAAATTCCGAAATGGAAACTTGATTACGGGCCTATTTTTTCTACCGTAGGTTTCAATGATGTGGAAGGTTGGCGCTTGCGAGCCGGTGGAAGAACTTATTTCGGGCCGAACGATTTATGGCGTATTCAAGCTTATACGGCTTATGGTTTCGATGACAATAAATTCAAATACGGCGTTTCCGGAAAATGGATGGTCGACAAAAAGAACCGAGTAATTATCTCCGGTGGAAACCGAAGAGACGTGGAGCAAATAGGCGCCAGTTTAACTACGACTAATGATGTTTTGGGTAGAAGTTATGCTTCGTCCGGATTGTTTACCACGGCGGCCAACGGCAAGCTGACCAACATCAACTTGAGCACTTTGGCAGTAGAAATGGAACCGGTGAAGAATTTAACCTTCCAATTAGGTTTTTCTTATCGTACACTCGAATCCGCTTCGGATACGTTTAGTCTGAATTATTTTACCGATAACACTTTTACCACTACTGCCAGCGAAGTGAAACAATCGGAGCTGAACTTGCAAGTAGAATATACGCCAAAGCGAAAAACCATTGGTTACGGTGTAGAAAGAAGAGAAGTCGACAGTCCGTACAGCCGTTTCTTTATCAACTATAGTCAAGGTTTTAAAGGTTTAATCGACAGCGATTTCGATTATCAAAAAATCCAATTGTATTATAAACAGCCTGTTGTTATCGGGCCTTTAGGGCGTTCCAATTTCACTATGGAATTAGGAAAAACGTTCGGTCAGGTGCCGCTGGGGTTGATGAGTGTGGTGCCGGGGAATCAAACCTATTTCATTATACAAAATACTTTTAGTAACCTTAATTTCTACGAATTTGTGGCCGATGAATATGCTACTTTGCAATGGGAACATAATTTTAACGGAAAAATTTTCGCTCGAATTCCGGGTATCCGAAAATTAAACCTGAGAGAAATCATTGGCGTAAGAGGTGTTTACGGAACCGTGTCTGATGAAAACAGAGCCATCAATGCCTCGGGCTTAGTGTACCAAGCGCCGGAAAAACCATACTGGGAATACAGTGCGGGAATCGGAAATATTTTCAAAGTATTCCGTTTGGATTTCGCTTGGCGCGCCAATTATCGTGACATTCCGGATACCAACAATTTTACCATCAAAGGATCCTTTGGGTTTTATTTCTAATCATGCAGGAAGCCATTGCTTTTTTGGTTGAGAAGGATGCAGTTTTTAAAGCGCTGCATGTCCAATACGGCAATCCGCTTGTGCCCACCAGACCTGAAGGTTTTCAAACGCTGGTTAAACTGATTTTAGAGCAACAAGTTTCCTTGGAATCTGCCAGGGCTTGTTATGTAAAAATCGAAAATGCTTTGGGCGAAGTCACTCCGCAATTGATTTTGTTAGCTTCTGATGAGGTTTTGCGAGCCTGTGGTGTGAGTCGCCAAAAAAGCAGTTACCTCAAAGCTTTAGCGGAAGCCATTCTGAATAAAGAGTTGGTCTTAGAAACACTTTCAGAAAAACATCCCGACGATGTGAGAACCGAGTTAATCCAAGTCAAAGGCATCGGACATTGGACTATCGATGTGTATTTGATGTTTTGCTTGCAATCGCCCGATATATTTCCGATTGGAGATATTGCTTTAGTGAATACACTAAAAGAATTATTTGGGTGTAAAGACAAAACCGAGATGTTGTCGTTGGCCGAAAGCTGGAAACCGTATCGCAGTATGGCCACTTATTTTTTATGGCATCATTACCTTCAAAAAAGAAACAGGAAGTTTATTTATTAGTGAGGCGATTGATTTTGTCTGTCACCCACCGTTGATTGATCAGTAAGAAACAAAATAATAACGTCAATGAATAAACGGAGTTGAATCGGAGACCGGTATAGATGTAAATTGACATTAAAGTCTGACCCAATAGCACAGCCAAAACTACCAAAAAGGCTTTGTCTCGTTGTGAGTTAAAATCAATCTTCTTCCAATTCAACAAGTGAATCAACAGTTGTACAAAAACTAACAAATAAATTATTCTGAACAGAACTGAAAGACTTTCAAAAAAACCTGTCTTGGGTTTTTCCGGAAAAGGATTAAAATTAGATTTTAATTTACGTAATGCGGTTTTTACTTGTTGGGAAAAGCTTAAGCTTTTAATATAGTTCCATGTCCCTTTTTGATACAGTTTACTATATTCTAAAACACCATTATTTGGTTTTTTTAATTCTTTTGCCTCAATGTATTTGAGGTTTAAATTTTCATCGGCCAAATCGCCGTCAACATTAGTGAAGTCGGTCAAAACTTTTTCATTCCAACTCTTTGAAAAAGCGGAGCCTTGCGATGCGGTAAAATAAAACCCTTTGTTAAAAAGAAGAGCGTTGCGCATTGGCCACGACAATACGATTAAACTAAAGAGTAAACCATGTAATAAGGTTCTCTTAATGTGGTTTTTAAGATGAAATAATAGATAAATGCCTAAAAGAGTAACAACAAAAAATACTGAAACCGGATGACACATTACGGTAATTGCTGCGACTATCGGTACTAAAACATTAGGTGCTTTGTTTTTTTGTAGCTGCATAAACAGTATACTAAGCAGTAAAATCAAAACGGCGGTAAAACTCTCAGAAAGAAAAGTGACGGAATATTTTAGATATTGAGGCTCAATCAGCAACAACAATAAAGCGCCAAAAAAAATCAAAGAGTAATTGTTTTTTCTGTAGAAATAAACAATGGCTGTCACCAGCAAGAAAGTTTCAAACAGTACTTTAAGGATTAATAAGGCTAGAGGATGGGTTGATATGTAGAAAAACAAGGATAAGGTAAATGGCCAAACCGGTGGTCGCCAAGTGGCGGATTCATTGGCAATTGAAGTGCCGTTGTCGGCATAACTCTTAAATTCACTCAGGTTTTTGGCGATTTTAAAATAGTGTCCGGCATCACCGCTTTTTAATATTTTGGTTTCGCTAAAATCACCATTATGAAAAGTATTCCAAAGAAAGTAGCTTTTTATCAGTAGGATAAATCCAATAGTAAGTACAAAAACTAATTTATTTCGACGAATTGCTATCATTAAAAAAGAGTTTTAATTTCCAAAGAGGTTCATCAACCATCTTTGCTATTTGTTTTTTTGCCACCTCAAACGTTTGTTTATCCTCGCAATTTTTTAATATTAGTTAGGTAATGAGCTTGTCTTTGATTTCTTTATGACATACAAATCATAGTTCTTTGTTGTCAAGGATACTATAATCCAGAGCACTTTATTTGTGGGTAAGGCATTAATGTTTTTCAAAAATAGTTTTTTTAAATTACCGTGCAATAATTTGAAATGTCAAACAAAGTTTTAGACCACAAAAAACATGTATACCAATTGAACTAATATTCGTTAGCGATATTGTTTTTATTTGTTAAAGTTTTGTTACTTTTGCGACCGATAAAATTTATAACGAAAATTATATTTATGGAATCAATGATGATTTATGTGCCAATAGTTATGGCGATAATTGGTCTGCTTTTTATGGCAGCAAAAAGAGCTTGGGTTTTGAAGCAAGATGCCGGAGATGGTAAAATGAAAGAGATTTCAGATTACATCTACGAAGGAGCTTTGGCTTTCTTGAAAGCAGAATACAGATTGTTAGCTGTATTTGTATTAATCGCAAGTGCTGTATTGGCAGGAATTTCTTTTGTAGTTCCTACAACGCACATTCTAATTGTAGTTGCTTTTATTTTCGGTGCCTTTTTTTCTGCTTTAGCCGGAAATATGGGGATGAAAATCGCTACTAAAACAAATGTAAGAACAACGCAAGCTGCTCGCTCTAGCTTACCACAAGCATTAAAAGTATCTTTTGGTGGTGGAACCGTAATGGGATTAGGAGTTGCCGGTTTGGCCGTACTTGGTTTGACAGGTTTCTTTATCATTTTCTTCCGTTATTTCATGAATGGTGCATGGACATCTACTGATGATATGACAATCGTTTTAGAAACTTTAGCCGGATTCTCTTTAGGAGCGGAATCAATCGCTTTGTTTGCTCGTGTTGGTGGTGGTATTTATACCAAAGCTGCTGACGTTGGTGCCGACTTAGTAGGTAAAGTTGAAGCAGGAATTCCTGAAGATGATCCTCGTAACCCTGCTACTATCGCTGATAACGTTGGAGATAACGTAGGTGACGTTGCCGGTATGGGTGCCGACTTGTTCGGTTCTTATGTGGCTACAGTATTAGCTGCGATGGTTTTAGGTAACTACGTAATCAAAGATATGGGAGGTAAAATCGAAGACGCTTTCGGTGGTATCGGTCCAATTTTATTGCCAATGGCAATCGCCGGTTTCGGAATCTTATTCTCTATCATCGGAACGATGTTAGTAAAAATATCAAGTGATGACGCTAAAGAAAAACAAGTACAAGGTGCTTTGAATGTTGGAAACTGGGTTTCTATCATTTTAACAGCAGTATCTTGTTTCTTCTTGGTAAAATATTTATTGCCTGAAGTAATGACCATGGAATTCTATGGCGAAGGGGCTCAACAAATTTCTTCAATGAGAGTATTCTATGCAACTATCGTTGGATTGGTTGTTGGTGGTGTAATCTCATCGGTAACAGAATATTATACAGGTTTAGGTACAAAACCGGTTTTGGCTATTGTACAAAAATCTTCAACAGGCGCAGGAACTAACGTAATTGCCGGTTTAGCAACCGGGATGATTTCTACTTTCCCAACCGTATTATTATTTGCTGGTGCAATCTGGGCTTCTTATGCTTTCGCCGGTTTCTACGGTGTGGCTTTAGCAGCTTCTGCTATGATGGCTACAACCGCTATGCAGTTGGCTATCGACGCTTTCGGACCAATTTCTGACAACGCAGGAGGTATCGCTGAAATGAGTGAATTGCCAAAAGAAGTTCGTACTCGTACAGACATCTTGGATTCAGTAGGTAACACTACTGCCGCTACAGGTAAAGGTTTCGCTATTGCTTCTGCAGCATTGACTTCATTGGCTTTATTCGCTGCTTACGTAACATTCACCGGAATTGATGGTATCAACATCTTCAAAGCACCGGTATTAGCAATGTTATTCGTTGGAGGTATGATTCCGGTAGTGTTCTCTGCCTTAGCCATGAACTCTGTGGGTAAAGCGGCTATGGACATGGTGTACGAAGTACGTCGTCAGTTCAAAGAAATTCCGGGTATCATGGAAGGGAAAAACAAACCTGAATATGGTAAATGTGTTGAGATTTCTACTAAAGCAGCTTTAAGAGAAATGATGTTACCGGGAGTATTAACTATTGGTTTCCCTATTGCCATTGTTTTGGTGGGTAAATTAGTTTACGGTGATAACAACCAATTAATTGCTGAAATGTTAGGTGGTTACATGGCCGGAGTAACGGTGTCAGGTGTGCTTTGGGCAGTGTTCCAAAACAACGCCGGAGGTGCTTGGGATAACGCTAAAAAATCTTTCGAAGCGGGTGTTGAAATCAACGGAGAAATGACTTATAAAGGTTCTGATGCGCACAAAGCAGCGGTAACCGGAGATACTGTTGGTGATCCATTCAAAGATACTTCAGGTCCGTCAATGAACATCTTAATCAAATTAACTTGTTTGATCGGATTGGTAATTGCTCCAATCTTAGGAGGTCATGAAGCCGGTGCTGAAACCAAGAAAATGGAATGCACTATGGAGATGAAGAAAGAGTGTAAAGACGGGATGATCGGCAAATGTGATATGAGCAAATGCAAAGACATGACTAAAGAAGAGTGTGCTAAAATGTGCGATTCTTTAGGTTGTACACCTGACCAAAAAGAAGCTTGTTTATCACACTACGGTGCAGACGGTAAATTTATTGCTGATAAAAAGGCTGATTGTTGTGCTAAACCTGGAACTTCAACTACTACAAAAGATGTAAGAGTAGAAATCACCAACAATAACGGGAAAGCTACTGCAACGGTTACTACTACAGTAGGCGGAACAGCAACTACTCAAAAATTTGAAGGAACTGAAGCTGAAGTTAAAGCCAAAGTAGACGCTTTGAAATAATCTTAAGCTATAAGAAATAAAAAAGCCCCGCATTTGCGGGGCTTTTTTATTGGCTTTTTTTGTTTATTTTTAGCTCAACAAACTACATTTTCATGACATCCAAACTAACTGCCTTTTTACTTCTTTTTGTGACGATAGTGTTTTCACAAAGTTCTTTGCCTTTAATTCCACAGCCAAGTCAAGTTAAAATAGGCAAAGGAAATTTTTTGTTAACTGATAGAACGGTAATTCAGGCCGATGTCAATATGTTTGAAGCACAGTATCTTCAAACTGCTATCAAACAACAAACAGGATTAAATTTGAAAATCGTTCCTGTGTCGAATGGTCCTAAAATTAGTTTTAGTTTTGATTTGGATGCTCCTGCCGCTAGTGGTATTAAAGAACCCTATAATTTATCGGTTTCCGAGAATGCAATAGCTATCAAAGCCGAATATAATACCGGTTTTTTCTACGGCATCCAAACGCTGTTACAACTGATTCCTTCCGAAAATAAGAGTGAAATCAAAATACCGTGTTTACAAATCAATGATTATCCTAAATTCAAATGGCGCGGCATGCACCTCGATTGCGCTCGACATTTCTTTTCCATAGATTTTGTAAAAAAGTATATCGATTATTTGGCGATGTATAAGTTCAATACTTTTCATTGGCATTTAACCGATGATCAAGGTTGGCGTATCGAAATCAAACAATATCCTAAACTTACTGAAGTCGGCGCATGGCGCAACGGTTCGATGGTAGGCCATTACAACCAGCAAAAATACGATACCATTCGCTACGGCGGATTTTACACCCAAGACCAAATCAAAGAAGTAGTGGCTTACGCCCAACAACGCCACATTACCGTGGTGCCCGAAATCGAAATGCCGGGTCATGCCGTAGCGGCTTTGGCAGCCTATCCTCAATATTCTTGTACCGGCGGTCCGTTTGAAGTAGAGAAACAATGGGGTGTTTTAGACGATGTGTTTTGTCCGAAGGAGGAGACCTTCACGTTTCTTGAAAATATTTTATCCGAAGTTATCTCACTTTTTCCTTCTCAATACATCCATATCGGTGGCGATGAATGCCCGAAAACCCGATGGAAAAGTTGCGCTCATTGTCAAGGACTGATAAAAACCAAAGGACTCAAAGATGAACACGAACTGCAAAGTTATTTCATCCAAAGAATGGAAAAGTTTGTCAACAGCAAAGGCCGAAAAATCATCGGTTGGGATGAAATTCTCGAAGGTGGTTTGGCGCCAAATGCTGCAGTAATGAGTTGGCGTGGTACCGAAGGCGGCATCGCAGCGGCCAAAGAAAAACACTACGTGGTCATGACACCCGGATCGCATTGTTATTTCGACCATTACCAAGGCAATCCGCAAAACGAACCTTTAGCCATTGGCGGCTATACTCCGGTGGAAAAGGTGTATGCTTTTAATCCGATTCCGAAAGAACTATCTCCGGAAGAATCCAAATACATTTTAGGGGCACAAGCCAATTTGTGGACGGAATACATTACGTCGCCTGAACAAGTCGAATACATGATTTTCCCTCGCATGATGGCGCTATCTGAAGTTGTTTGGGGCACTTCCAAATCGGAACAATACCCCGATTTTGTGAAACGAATGATACAACATTTCAAAAGACTGGATCAAAAAGGCATCAACTACAGTAAGGCACTTTTCGAAATTACGACTGAGGTCATGCCGAGACCGGGCGGAAATGGTGTACTGTATCTGTTAAAAACCAATCAGTCCACTAACGGAATTCGCTATACTATTGATGGAACGCAGCCTACAGCACAATCAAAACCCTATGACCAACCGTTAGAAATTACAAAATCGCAAACCATTAAAGCGACTTATTTCGAAAATGGTGTGGCCAAGAGTAATATCGCCGAACAATCATTTCATATTCATAAAGCGGTGAGCCAATTGGTGTCACTTCAAAACCAACCTAGCGGAAATTATGCCAAAGGCGGTGGATTTACCTTAGTAGACGGCATCAAAGGAGATAAAGCCAAGTTCGGTCAGCATTGGCTGGGTTTCTCAGGAACTGATTTAATAGCTACTATCGATTTGGGCAGTAAACAAAAAATCAATCACTTAAGTATCGGATTGTTGAGCAGTCCTTCGTCGTGGATTTATTTTCCCAAAAAAGTGACGTTCCAAGTTTCGGAAGATATGCTGCAATTTGAAACCGTCGGCACTTTTTCCTTCGAAGAAATTCAGCAATCCAATGGTCAAGTCGAAATTAAATGCAATCATAAAAACATTCAATTTGTAAAAGTCACAGTCGAAAACTTCGGTATTATACCCGACGGCCAACCCGGTGCCGGAAATAAAGCGTGGCTTTTTGCAGATGAAATAACCGTCGAATAAACATGAGCAATCGCAGAAATTTTCTCAAAACAGCTGCCGCAGGTTCCGTAGCCTTGGCCCTGCAATCGTTTACTTCGAAAGAAGATAATTCGGTAAAACCCAACGGTAAAATCAATAAGCCAATCGTGATTTCCACATGGAACTTCGGCGTGCAAGCCAATGGTGCCGCGTGGGAAATTTTAAAGAATAACGGTCGCGCTCTCGATGCCGTAGAAGCTGGGGTTAAAATTCCCGAAGGCGATCCAACGGAGAGAAGTGTCGGTTACGGCGGACGTCCTGACAGAGATGGTAAAGTGACACTGGATGCTTGTATCATGGATGAGTTTTCAAATATCGGTTCGGTAGCCGCTTTGGAACACATCAAACATCCCATTTCTGTGGCGCGCGCTGTTATGGAAAAAACACCGCATGTAATGTTGGTCGGCGATGGCGCACTGCAATTTGCTCTTTCTCAAGGGTTCAAAAAAGAAAATCTCTTAGTAGAAGCTTCCGAAAAAGAGTGGAAGGAATGGCTCAAAACCAGTCAGTACAAACCTATTGCCAATATCGAAAATCATGATACGATTGGGATGATTGCTTTGGATGTTCATGGCAACCTTTCCGGGGCTTGTACTACCAGCGGCATGGCGTTTAAAATGCACGGTCGAGTAGGTGATTCACCCATTATAGGAGCGGGTTTGTATGTTGATAACGAAATCGGAGCCGCAACAGCCACTGGTCACGGAGAAGAAGTCATCCGAATTGCGGGCTGTCATTTGGTAGTCGAGTTGATGAGACAGGGAAAATCCCCGCAACAAGCTTGTGAAGAAGCCATTTCGCGTATTGTAAAACTCACCCAAAATCGTAACAAAAACCTCAAAGATATTCAGGTTGGGTTCATCGCCTTAGACAAAGAAGGTAACTACGGCGCTTATTGTATTCAAGGCGGATTCAACTATGCAGTAAACGATAATTCTGGGAATAAGTTAGTTGACGCAGACTATTTCTTAAAATAAATCGGTGTTAATCTGTGTAATCTGTGGCTAAAAATGCTAATCAAAGTTCCAATATGAAATTAGAAATCGCCTGTTTCAACTTAGATTCAGCTCTAATCGCCCAAGAAAATGGTGCCGATAGAGTAGAGCTTTGTGCCGGAATTGACATAGGAGGTGTCACACCCAATTTTGGAACCGTAAAGCAAGCCCGAAAAAATTTAAGCATCGATTTGTACGTTATGATTCGCCCACGAGGCGGGAATTTCGTTTATACTGATGAAGAATTTCAGCAAATACAAGCCGATATTGTTGCTTTAAAACAGTTGAATGTTGACGGTTTTGTATTCGGAATTTTGAAAGAAGACCAAACCATTAATTATGAGCAAAATAAAGTATTAGTCGAGTTGGCCAAACCTTTTCCTTGTACGTTTCACCGCGCTTTTGATGAGGTAGAAAATGCTTTTGAAGCTTTGGAAGACATTATTACTTGTGGATTCAAAACTATTTTAACGTCCGGTCAAAAAACCAATGTGAGTGAAGGAATGCATCGCCTGGAAGAATTAGTTTCCAAAGCTGATAACCGAATCACCATCATGCCCGGCGGTGGTTTACGTTCGACTAATATCAAAACGATTCAGCAAAATACTAAAGCGATTTTTTATCATTCTTCGGCTATAACCGATGGAAGTGAAACCGCTAACGCCATCGAAATTCAGACTTTAAAATCAAATCTTCAATGAACTTAAATGTCTTATATGGTTCAAATTATAAGCTGCGTTTGTTGCTTTTGTTATTGTGGTTTTCAACAGTAACTTTGGCGCAAAACAGCGCGCGCAATTTAGGTAAGGAACCATGGAATTTCAGAAAAGGAAATGACAATCAATGGTTTCCGGCCAAAGTTCCCGGAACGGTGCACACCGATTTGTTGGCTAACAAACTCATTCCGGATCCGTTTATCGGTGCCAATGAAAAACAATTGCAATGGATTGAAAACGAAGATTGGCAGTACCAAACAACTTTTACTATTTCTAAAGCAGAACTGAAACATCAAAATGCAATTTTACATTTCGATGGCTTAGATACTTTTGCCGAAGTTTATCTGAACGGCACCAAAATCCTCTCTGCCGACAACATGTTCCGCACTTGGAAAGGCGACGTTAAAAGAGTGCTGAAAGTGGGGCAGAATAAACTTCAAATCACTTTTGCTTCTGCAGTTAAAAAAGGAAAGGAAGAAGCCAAAAAGCTACCGTATACTTTACCGGGGGATGAAAAAGTGTTTACCCGAAAAGCGCAATATCATTTCGGTTGGGATTGGGGACCGCGATTTGTTACAGCCGGAATTTATAAGAAAGTTGTGCTTCGTTTTTGGGACAATGCTATTCTATCGCAAGTCAAGACTAATCAGGATTTGACGGATAAAACATTGGCGAAAGTGGTGTTTTCTGTCGATATCAACACCAACAAAGTTGGGCAATACCAATTAAAAATCAACGATAAAACGGAGGAAATCCAACTTCAAAAAGGCCAAAATACTTTGTCATTCTTCTACGAAATCAAAAACCCAAAATTGTGGTGGCCGAATGGTTTGGGCGAAGCCCATTTGTATCCGTTCGATATTCATTTAATCAAAGACATGCAAGTAATCGATTCCCAAAAAGTGACTCTCGGTTTGCGAACGATTGAACTGGTTCAGGAAAAGGATGATATTGGAAAAAGTTTTTATTTTAAAGTGAATGGCCAACCGGTGTATATGAAAGGCGCTAATGTCATACCGCCCGATAGTTTTTTGCCTCGTGTAAGCGATTCGGTGTACCAATCCATCGTCAAAAATGCGGTCGATGCGAATATGAATATGTTGCGGGTTTGGGGCGGCGGAGTCTATGCGGATGACGCTTTTTACGAAGCCTGTGATAAAAACGGCATTTTAGTGTGGCAGGATTTTATGTTTGCTTGCGCCATGTATCCCGGTGATGAAGCCTTTTTAGAGAATGTCAAACAAGAAGTCGTCGACAATGTCACCCGTTTGCAAAACCATCCGAGTATTGCGCTTTGGTGTGGTAATAACGAAAATGACGAAGGCTGGCACAATTGGGGTTGGCAGAAGCAATATAAATATTCCGAAGCCGATTCGACTAAAATCTGGAACGATTATCAAAAGCTGTTTCACGACTTAATCCCAAAAACTTTAGACAGTTTATTGCCCAAGAATGAAAACCGCTATTGGCCGTCTTCTCCATCCATTGGTTGGGGCAGAAAAGAAAGCTTGTTGAGTGGTGATGCGCATTATTGGGGTGTTTGGTGGGGTTTGGAACCGTTTGAAATGTATGAAATGAAAGTCGGACGATTTATGAGCGAATACGGTTTTCAAGGCCTGCCGGAGAAGAAAACGTTTTTGGCTTTTGCCAAAAGTGACGAACTTAACTTTGACTCAGAAGCGGTTAAAAATCACCAAAAGCATCCAACGGGTTACCAAACCATCAACGAGTACATGGCGAGAGATTATCAAGTACCAACCAATTTTGAAGACTTCATTTATGTGTCGCAATTGCTGCAAGCCGAAGGCATGAAAACGGCTATTGAAGCGCATCGCCGGGCAAAGCCCAATTGTATGGGAACGCTTTTTTGGCAACTCAACGATTGTTGGCCGGTGACTTCCTGGAGTTCGGTAGATTATTACGGTAGATGGAAAGCATTTCAATACGAGGCGAAGCGGAGTTTTAATCCTATACTGGTTGATATTACTGCAAATGAAGTGAATTATGAAGTCAGAGTAATCAACGACGAGCCGATACCGCATCACATTACTTTAGTGGAAGAAGTAATGGATTTTAACGGGAATCCTATTGACGGATACGAAGTAGAGTTTGATATTGAAGCCAATTCGAATGAAGTACTTTCAGCTACTCCTAAAGAGAATTATAGGGCTAAAAATCTTCGTCAAATGTTGATTTCCGTGACTTGTACAACAGCTACGGGTAAAACGTCAAAAGGCTTATATTATTTTGTCAAACCCAAAGATTTGCAATTGACCAAGCCGAATATTCAAATCAGTAAAATTGACGACTTCACTTATGAGATTACTTCGGATGTATTAGCCAAAAATGTTTATTTGTCTTCGGAAGAAGATACCTTTTTCAGTGATAATTATTTTGATATTTTGCCAAGACAGAAAGTGACAATTAAGTTGACGAAACCGGTAAAAGCCATTCGTGTAACATCGCTTTTTGAGGTTATGAAACACTAAACTTTGCAAAAGACAAAACCTTTTTAGCCCCGATAGAAATGAAAATCTCGTCTTTTGGGACGAGATTGTAATGTATAGCGGGAAAACGGTCCCGAAACTTCGGGAGCAAAAATGCCCGAAACTTTCGCTCCTAAATATTAAAACAAACCGTTGATCTCAGCGTCAATACGGTTGATAATCATTCCTAAATCTTCCGGATTGTTTACAAAATCTACGTTGTCAACATCAATAATTAATAGTTTTCCTTTGTCGTAGGTGGTAATCCAAGCTTCGTAGCGCTCGTTTAATCGGCTCAAATAGTCAATGGAAATGGTGTTTTCGTAATCGCGACCTCGTTTGTGGATTTGCGAAACCAAATTCGGAATCGAACTTCTCAAATAAATCAACAAATCCGGCGCACCTACCAAACCTTCCATCAATTCGAAAAGCGAAGTATAGTTTTGGAAATCGCGGTTGGTCATTAAACCCATAGCATGCAAGTTGGGTGCGAAAATGTGCGCATCTTCATAAATCGTACGATCTTGAATGATGTTTTTACCGCTTTCGCGAATTTGCAACACCTGACGGAAGCGCGAATTCAAGAAATAGATTTGCAGGTTGAACGACCAACGCTCCATTTGATGATAGAAATCATCCAAATACGGATTGTCTACCACGTCTTCAAAATGAGGTTCCCATTTGAAATGTTTGGCTAAAAATCGGGTTAACGTTGTTTTTCCTGCTCCTATGTTTCCGGCTACCGCTATGTGCATTATGGTAATTTTATTTTATACTTCTTAAGTTGTTGGTCGGTAAAAATAGCTAAAATTTGGTCTTTGAAATAAAAATTAGGTAACGATTTCTCAACAATTTGAATTTCGAAAACCGATTTGGTTTTGGTACTCAAACAGTAAAGCACGTTGTCTTTTACAAACAACAAGGTTTGAGCGTCAATAATTTGGAGGTTTTCAAACGGCGGAATGTTGGCCAATAAGGTTACTTTCCCGAATATATCAATGCTGTACCAGTTGTTTACTTCGTCTATCCAATAAAAATGATTGAAGTCGGATTGCGTGAACTTGATGTTTTCTTGGATGGGATTTCCGATGTTTTTAGACGTGTTTTTTAAATAATCGAACAACATGATTTGTTGGGTCAAGGCGTTGTAAATCCAAAACTGATTTTGAGAAGCCATCCCGATTTTAGACGCAAAAATAGTGTTGTCAATATCGAAGAGATTCAGCTTTTGGATTTCATTCAGTTGGTTGTCGAGTAAAATAACCGTGTTGAAGTCTTCGTAAAACAACACAATTTTCAACGGATTGATAATGTCTACAGCACTAATTTTTCCCAAAGCTACGTTTTTGTATTCCCATGTTTCGGTTTCGCTTTGCTTGATGAACACGTTGTTTTTGACAAAATATTCATTACCCAAACCGTCAAAGCCTTTAAAAACTTTATCGGTCAAGGTTTGTGTTTGTAGCAATTTGGTTTCCAAACGTGAGTTTTGGGCTAAAACGTTGGAAAACAAGAGCACTGTGAGCAATGAAAAAAGTAGCTTATTCATCTAGCTAAGATAAATTATTGAGGCTGATTTTTCCAAGATAAAACTGATTTTTTAACATAACATTGGTAACAGTTTACAAATTGATTCGTCATATTTGTTATCAAAACCTAAAAACAATGAAAAAAATAGTATTCGCTTCGTATTTTCTTTTTTCTTATTTAGCCTCGCACGCCCAAAAAGATTTCCAAGGAATGGCAGTGTATGAATCCAAAACCAGTACGGCAGATTTCAAATCCCGTTTTGAAGGCAACCGCGAAATCACGCCCGAAATGCAAAAAATGATTGAAGAGCGCATGAAGAAAATGTTTGAGAAAACGTTTTTTCTGAATTTCGATAAGTCGGCTTCCATCTATAAAGAAGAAGAAAAA
Source organism: Flavobacterium cheonhonense (assembly GCF_035671315.1). Taxonomy (NCBI): domain Bacteria; kingdom Pseudomonadati; phylum Bacteroidota; class Flavobacteriia; order Flavobacteriales; family Flavobacteriaceae; genus Flavobacterium; species Flavobacterium cheonhonense. Next base: position 56,121 of record NZ_JAXAVY010000001.1, on the reverse strand, counting down.
CTCGACACTCCGGGTCAAGGCGGCGGCGGATTCCGTATGATGAGCTCCATGATGGGCGGCGGCGGAACTTACTATAAAAACGTAAAGGAAAAAATTTATAAAGTCGACAAAGAATTCATGGGCAAAGAGTTTTTGGTGAAAGATTCTTTAAAGACTTACAATTGGCAAATGACCGGAGAAACCCGTGTAATTGGTGGTTACAATTGTTTCAAAGCGACTGCCGTAATTCCGGCCAGTAAAACCGATTTCCGAAACTTCCGTCCAAAAAAGGAAGAAGAAAAGAAAGACGATAAAGCGAAAGAAGAAGCCAAAGAAGGTGCAAAAACCAGCTTCATGGATCAAATAGAAATGCCGAAAGAGATTACCATTACAGCTTGGTATACCCCTGAAATTCCGGTAAACCAAGGTCCGGAAGGGTATTGGGGATTACCCGGATTAATCTTAGAAGTCAACGATGGTAAAACGACCATTTTGTGTTCTAAAGTGGTTTTGAATCCCAAAGAAAAAGCCGATATCAAAGCACCTGCCGCCGGCAAAGAAGTGTCTCAAAAAGAATACGATGAAATTGTCATCAAGAAAATGGAAGAAATGAGCGAAATGGGTGGCCGAGGCGGATTCCAAATGAGAATGAATCGTTAATCAAAATAAAGTATGTAATGACTAAAGTTATCTATACCGCTCTTTTTTTATTAGTAGTAATATTGTCCGAAGCCCAAGAATTTCAAGGGAAAGCTGAGTATTTTTGGAAAAGAATTCCCAAGAAAAAGACAGAAAAAGTCAAAACCGATCCCAAAGAACCTGTTGATCCTGAGTTTGAAAAAGTGGTAAAGGAAGCTGTAAAGAAAGCTTCAGAAAAGCAATATACTCTCACTTTCAATAAAACCGAATGTTTGTATGAAGAAGAAAAAGCTTTAGAAAAACCGTCTAACAATACTGAAGACTTTTCGGTTTCCATTTCCTACGGTACTACCGGTAACAAATACTTAAACCTCAAAGAACAAACCAGTGTAGTAGAAGACAATGTGTTCGATAAAGAATTTTTAATTGTGGAACCCTTGGTAAAACCGGATTGGAAATTAATCGATGAAACCAAGAAAATAGGGGATTACAATTGTTTTAAAGCCGAATTAGTGATTCCGGTTAGCGAAAAACAAAAGCAAGACTACGAAGACTTTTTAAAAAGAGACGCCCAAAAACCGGCGCTTTTTAAAATGGCCAAACCCGAAGATAAAATAGTAACCGTTTGGTACACTCCTGAAATTCCTGTTAGTTTCGGTCCCGATAATTATTGGGGTTTGCCGGGTTTAATCTTAGAGGTTAATGATGGCTTCGGCATTTTCTTATGCACCAAAGTGACACTGAGCACAAAAGAAAAATTCAAAATCAAAGTGCCTAACAAAGGGGAAAAAGTGTCCCAAAAGAAATTTGACGAAATCCGAAAGAAAAAAGAAGACAGTATGAAAGATGAAGACGGCGTTATTTACTTTCAACACTAATCAATCGATCCAACTCAACCAATGAAAAAATCTATACTATTCGTTTTTCTTTTTACTACTGTATTTTCATTTGCCCAAACCGTTCGCTATGAAGGCATCGTTCAAGACAATGCCAAGGCACCTTTAGAAATGGCCAATGTGATGGCAATGAACCAAGCAACCAAAGCCATGGACGCTTACGCTATTACCAATGACAAAGGCAAGTTTTTGCTCAATCTTAAACCCAATACAACGTACACCATCAAGTTCAGTTATTTGGGCATGCAGAATAAAGAAGTAGTGGTCACTACCCAAGCGGAAAACATCACCCAAAACATCACGATGGACAGCGGCGGAATCGAGTTAGACGGTGTAGAAATAGTACGGGAAATGCCCGTTTCCATCAAAGGCGACACCATAGTGTACAATGCCGATTCCTTTAAAACCGGTACCGAACGAAAACTGGAAGATGTCTTAAAAAAACTACCGGGCGTTGAAGTAGATGCCGATGGTCAGGTAAAAGTAGAAGGAAAATCGGTAACCAAGTTAATGGTAGAAGGCAAAGACTTTTTTGACGGCGATACCAAATTGGGCGTTAAAAACATTCCTGCCGATGCAATTGACAAAGTCCAAGTCTTGCGCAACTACAACGAGAATTCCATCATGAAAGGCGTGGAAAACAACCAAGACAACCTCGCCATGAACATCAAACTGAAAGACGGTAAGAAGAACTTCTGGTTTGGCGACATGACCGCCGGTATAGGCGTTGGACACGATGACAACCGATATGTAGTAGCGCCGAAAGCATTTTATTACAGTCCGAAATACAGCATCAACATTATGGGGAACAGCAATAATGTCGGGCAGCAAGCCTTTACTATACAGGATTATTTCCGCTTCAGTGGCGGTTTCCGAAACATCATGGGCAAAGGCGGCGGCAGTATTAATGTGGGTAGTAATTCCTTAGGCATTAGCTTTTTCCAAGACAATCGCGTTAAAGAAATCGAATCGCATTTCGGCGCTACCAATTTTTCATACAACCCATCGAAAAGCTGGAGTTTAAGTGGATTTGTCATCGCTACTTCTACTTTAGTTGATACCGAAACGGCTTCTACTGTTAATATTTTACAACCTAATTCGACCGATGTTTCTTCGGCTGAAGTCAGAGACGATGCCGGCAGTCAGAAAAACAATTTGGGATTGTTCAAGTTCAGCGCGACTTACAAACCCAATGCTAATTTTCAATTGGATTACGATATTTTAAACCGAATTTCCGCCCAAAGAGAAAACAACGAACTCAATCGTCAAGTGTCGAATTTCTTAACCGGAACCAATACCAACGAAAGTATTTTTACTTCCAAAAAACAAGATCCGGTCAACATCAATCAGAATTTGAGTTTTTATTACACGCCAACAGAAAAGCATATTTTTGCTTTTGAAACCCAACATTTGTACCAAAACGAAGATCCGTTGTACAATGCCAATTTGCAGTTCCAGCCGTTTGATTTTACAGGCTACAACACGACACAAAACCGCAACGATATAACCCAAAGTCGCTTCATCAAAACCAACAAACTCGACAGTCGTTTGGACTATTATTATGTACTAACGCCTAAAACCAATCTGAATTTTACCTTAGCGAACTCCTATGTTTACCAAAGTTTAACGTCTTCCATCGACCAACGTTTAGACAACGGAACCGTTAACGAATTAAACGCACCCGAAAACAACAACGAGGTCAGCTACCGTTACAACGATACCTATTTAGGGTTTCATTTCAAATGGTTGACCGGTAAATTTACCTTTACGCCAGGCTTGACTTTACACCGATTTAATCTAACCAATACCCAATTAGGCACCGATGTCAATCAGGAACTGTTTCGTTTGTTGCCCGATTTTCAAATGATTTACCAAATCAAAAAATCGGAAACGCTAACGTATAACTTCGGCATCACCAACAACTTTACCAATATTAATAACTATGCGGTAGGTACTATTTTCAATAGCTACAGCAGTTTGTTTTCCGGAAACCGCGATTTGGAAAACTCGGTAGTCCAAAGCCATACGTTGTCTTACCAAAAATTCAATATGTTTAATTTTGAAAACTTTGGGGGCTATATCAATTACACCAGAACTACCGAAGCCATCAAAACGCGAGCCTTGTTCGAAGGTGTAAACCAAATCGGTTCGCCGTTCAATTCGCCTTTCGGAGAGGAAGTTTTGTCCGCGAATGCACGCTATGGGCGCTCGTTTTTAAAATATTATAAAGCCAATGTAAGTGCTACAGTCAATTGGAGTAAATTTTACAACATCCAAGTAAACCCTATTAATGCGGTCGAAAATGTAGTTGATACCGAGAGTTTTACCCAAAACTACTTTTTAAGTGCGTCAACCAATTTCAAAAAATTGCCTAATATTGAATTGGGCTATTCGTATACGCTGAACGAGTATCCCAACGATACCTTTTACACCGATAGTCCGTCTGTAAAACTGGATTACTTTTTCCTGAAAAGTTTCTCTTTTGTGAGTGAGTATGAGTTTTTTCATTACTATAACAAAGCCAAAACAGTAGACCAGGAATACGACTTTCTTTCAGCCAGTTTGACGTATCAAAAAACCAAAGACAGCCACTGGGAATACAAAGTAGCGGCAACCAATATTTTGAATACCACTTCGATCAACGACGACAATTTCTCGCAGTTTTCTACCCGTAATTCGCAATACCGCGTACAGCCGAGATACATTATCTTTAGTATGAAGTATAATTTGTAGGAGCTGATTCCCGCTGTCCGCTGTATCTTTTGTTTTGTCCTTCGACTCCCGAAGCCTCGGGACAGGATGACAAAACAAAAGGATGCCGCTTCCATCGGGGCTAGTTCTTCTTTTGTCTTGAAACAAAAGAAGCAAAAATTCAAGGCGTTGCATCTTCGGCGGTCAATCCTCATTTTAAATCCGAAAATAAAAGAACTCGCTTCGCTCAAACACCTTTTATTTTTACGGATTTTTCAATGGATTGACACTCGCCTGCCAGATGCTAAAGCCAAAAGAAAAGCCCGCAATTGCGGGCTTTGTTATATCATTTCCGAAATAATAATTAAATTCCGAAAGCCGCTTTTACTTTGTCTACGAAATCTAATTTCTCCCAAGTAAATAATTCTACAGTTACCGTTTTGTCTTCACCATTTGGTGATTTAAACGTTTTAGTTACCGTTTCAGGAGTTCTTCCCATATGACCGTAAGCCGCAGTTTCACTGTAAATAGGGTTTCTCAATTTCAAACGTTGCTCAATAAAGTACGGACGCATATCGAAGATGGTTTCTACTACTTTGCTGATTTCACCGTCAGTCATGTTTACTTTGGCAGTGCCGTAAGTATTCACGTTGATTGATGTTGGTTTAGCCACACCAATCGCGTACGATACTTGTACCAAAATCTCATCACACAAACCGGCAGCCACCAAGTTTTTAGCAATATGACGGGTAGCATAAGCTGCTGAACGGTCTACTTTAGATGGGTCTTTTCCTGAGAATGCACCACCACCGTGAGCACCTTTTCCACCGTAAGTATCCACAATAATTTTTCTTCCGGTTAAACCGGTATCACCGTGTGGTCCGCCAATAACGAATTTTCCGGTTGGGTTGATGTGATACGTAATATCGTCGTTAAACAAATGAGCGTATTGTGGGTATTTGGCTTTTACTCTCGGAATCAAAATCGAAATCAAATCGCTTTTAATTTTGGCCAACATCGTAGCTTCATCCGCAAAATCATCGTGTTGCGTAGAAATTACGATTGCGTCAATACGAACCGGTTTGTTGTCGTCAGAATACTCTAAAGTAACTTGCGATTTAGCGTCCGGACGCAAATAAGTGATTTCGTTGTTTTCTCTGCGAATAGCTGCCAATTCAAGCAACAAAGCGTGAGATAAATCCAAAGCCAAAGGCATGTAATTGTCGGTTTCGTTAGTCGCATAACCAAACATCATTCCTTGGTCACCTGCTCCTTGCTCTTCTTTGCTGGCGCGGTCAACACCTTGGTTAATATCGGCTGATTGCTCGTGAATCGCAGATAAAACACCACAAGAATTGGCCTCAAACATGTACTCACTTTTGGTGTAACCAATTTTGCGAATTACTTCTCTGGCAATCGATTGTACATCCAAGTACGTATTCGATTTTACTTCTCCTGCCAAGATTACCTGACCGGTAGTTACCAAAGTTTCACAAGCTACTTTCGACTCGGCATCAAAAGCTAAAAAGTTGTCAATTAACGCATCACTGATTTGGTCAGCTACCTTATCCGGATGTCCTTCACTAACGGATTCCGACGTAAATAAATAAGCCATAACTATGTTTTAGTTTAATATTAAATGTTGCGAAAAAAGAGGGGATTGCCGTAAAAGCTAAAGGAGAGTTTCTGCTTTAGCATTTTTTAACGAGGTTGCAATCAGTTCAAATTTTTCCTCTCAATTTTCGGTTGCAAATGTATAAAGACTAATTCGAAAACAAAAAACTATTTGGCTTTTTTTATTTTTTTTGTGATTTTTCAAAAAATCTAAATACGTAGTATTTAAATATATATCACCCAATTTCAAATGTTAAATTTTTAAATTCCGTTTGGTCAAGTCAAAAAACATTCAGAAGTTTGCTCCATACAAAAACAACAAAAATGAACTTTACAATTTGTCATATGTGTCGCATGATGTGGAAAACTCCGCAGAGGACGCTTATGGCATAATTTTAAATTTTAAAATATAACCATCAAACCTCTGCTCAACCGCAGAGGTTTTTTTATTTAAAAAAAAATTGTCACCCTGAGCGCAGTCGAAGGGGCAACCCAAACCAAAAAAGCAAAATGAAAACAACCATTCAAAATACCATGATTCGCCGTCGTATGATGCACATGACAATGTGTTGTTGCATTCGTGTACCCCATTACCAAAAGCGAAAGACGTAATCGAAGTTTATATTTATACTCCTGAAAAGTCCTTTTGGTAAGCCATCCGAAAGGACTTTTTTTATTTAATCCAAATTTGTCACCCTGAGCGCAGTCGAAGGGCTTTTAAAAATAAAATTTTAAAATAATCTAAATATCTAAAAATCATGAGCACACAAAAATTCGCCACCAACGCCTTACATGCAGGCCACGACGTTACCAAAAATGCAGGAACCAGAGCGGTGCCTATTTACCAAACAACGTCTTATGTATTCAACAACACCGACCACGCCGCCAATCTGTTCGGTTTGGCCGAAGCCGGATTCATTTACACCCGTTTGAACAATCCTACGAACGACATCTTAGAACAACGCTTAGCCGCACTCGAAGGCGGAATCGGAGCTGTAGTTACGGCCTCAGGAACTTCAGCCATCGCTACAACCTTGCTGGTATTACTCAAAGCCGGAGATCACATTGTGGCTTCCAACAGCTTGTATGGCGGAACGTACAATTTGTTGAGCGTAACCTTGCCGAGGCTAGGCATCACAACCACTTTCGTCGATCCGTCAAATCCGGAAAACTTCACTAAAGCGGCCCAAGAAAACACCAGAGCTTTCTTTGCCGAAAGCTTAGGGAATCCCAAACTGGACGTACTCGATTTGAAGGTCATTTCGGCAGCAGCCAAAGCTTTCAAAGTGCCTTTTATCGTTGATAATACCGTTGCAACGCCTTATCTGTTAAACCCGATTCAACACGGTGCTGACATCGTCATTCACTCGCTCACCAAATACATTACCGGCAACGGAACTTCTTTAGGAGGTGTAATCATCGATGCCGGAAACTTCGATTGGAGTAATGGTAAATTTCCCGAATTCACCGAACCATCTGCCGGTTATCATGGATTGAAATACTACGAAGCTTTGGGTGCCGCGTCATTCATCGCCAAAGTAAGAATCGAAGGCTTACGCGATTTCGGAGCGGCCTTATCACCGTTCAATGCTTTTCAAACCATACAAGGTCTTGAAACGTTGGAAGTCCGCATCAAAAAACACAGTGAAAATGCCTTAGCCTTAGCCCAGTGGTTGGAAGCGCAAGAGGAAGTCGAATGGGTGAATTATCCGGGATTAGCTACTTCTAAATACAAAGCATTAGCCGAAGAATATTTACCGGAAGGCCAAAGCGGCATCGTAACCTTCGGATTGAAAGGCGGTTTCGAAGCGGCGAAAAAAGTGGCTGATGAAACCAAATTGTTCTCACTCTTAGCCAATATCGGCGACACCAAATCACTGATCATTCACCCGGCCAGTACGACTCACCAACAATTATCAGACGCTGAACAAGAAGCGACAGGGGTAACCAAAGATTTAATCCGTTTGTCGGTTGGTTTGGAAAATATCGAGGATTTGAAAGCCGACCTAAAAGCCGCATTCGTCCTGGTAAAAACTCCGCAACAGGTCATTTAAAATACTAAAGAAAAGATATAGGTTTTGTTTGTTTGTTTGTTAAGACTGTCTTCAAAGTTTAGGTTGAAGGCAGTCTTTTAAAAAAGCTAAAAAAATGAAAAAGTTAGAAAAAATAGATTTGTTTAATGTGGTATTGGAAAGCGGAAAGCAGCGTCCTTATGTTCCGTTGTTTTACCAAACTTTCGGACAACCCATCGGTTCCGCTCCGATAGTAGTGGTCAATCATGCGCTTACCGGAAATTCTAATGTTACGGGAGAAAACGGCTGGTGGAACGAGTTAATCGGCGAAACCAAAACCATCGATACAGATTATTTTACGGTTATCGCTTTCAACATTCCGGGTAACGGTTACGACAATAATTTCGGGAACCTGATTTCCAATTATAAAGATTTTACCATTCGCGATGTCGCCCGAATTTTTTGGGAAGGCTTACTGTATTTGAATATCACCGATGTTTTTGCCGTAATCGGCGGTAGTTTAGGTGGTGCAGTAGCCTGGGAAATGGCAGCGCTTTTGCCTAACCGAATTCAAAACCTAATCCCCATTGCCACTGATTGGAAAGCAACAGATTGGGTGATAGCCAACGTATTAATCCAAGACCAAATCCTTAACAATTCCGATGATCCGATTGCCGATGCGCGCTTACACGCCATGTTGTTGTACCGAACACCGCAATCCATTAACCAACGTTTTCAAAGAAGCAAGTTTCTTGATTCTTCAGTGTTTCAAATCGAAAATTGGTTGGCCAATCACGGCATCAAACTCAAAAACCGCTTTCGCTTGTCGGCTTACAAATTGATGAACCATTTGCTCAAAACAAACGACATTACTCGCAACCGAGGTGATTTTTCTACTATTGTCAAAACCATTAAAGCCTCTATTCATATTGTGGCCGTAAACACGGATTACTTTTTTATTCCCGAGGAAAACAAGGCCACTTTCGAACTGGCTAAAGCCGTAAAAGAGAATGTGTCTTACCACGAAATTACATCCATCCATGGACACGACGCTTTTTTAATCGAATACCAACAATTAGCCCAAATTTTAGAGCCTATTTTTAATCCACAAAAACAACAAAACTATGTCAGCGCTTAGAATCAATATAGTCCTTTTCGGTATCGGCAATGTCGGTAGTACGCTTATCAATCAGGTTATCGAGAGTCAAAAATTCTTCCTCGAAAAAAGAAACATCGATTTGCGCTTTCCCATCATCACTAATTCGACCTTGGCTTTTTTTGAAAAAGAAGGATTGAGAAATCAATGGGAAGCCAACTTCGCCCAGTCGGCTATTCCGTTCCGCATCGAAGATATTATCGAATATGTACAAGAACAACAACTGGAAAACCTGATTGCCGTTGACGCCACAGCCAGTGAGGAAATCATCAAAAATTATATACCGCTGATCCAAAACGGGTTTAACATTGTTGCGGCCAACAAGAAAGCCAACACCTTGCACACCGATTTCTACAAAGAGCTGAGAAGAAACCTCAAAAAATTCGACAAAACCTTTTTGTATGAAACCAATGTAGGTGCCGGATTACCGGTTGTTCAAACTATCAACGATTTACACTTTTCCGGAGAAGAAATCACCAAAATCAGAGGCGTTTTCTCAGGCTCATTGAGTTACATCTTTAACCGATTTTCTGCCGAAGAATTGCCATTTTCTAAAATTTTATCCCAAGCCGAAAAAATCGGATTGACCGAATCCGATTCCCGTGAAGATTTATCCGGCAACGATGTGGCCCGAAAATTACTCATCCTCGCACGCGAAATTGAACAGGAATTGGAATTCGCCGACATCAACATCGAATCCCTTTTGCTCCCGAATCTCAATCAAAAAAACACCAAAGCCGAATACGCTGTCAACAAGCAGTTGTTTGACAAACCGTTTCAAATTGCCAAAATTACCCAAGCTGATAACCACGTGCTTCGGTATGTAGGCGAATTGGAGGTAAAGACCAAACAACTCCAAGTCAAACTCGTTTCGGTACCTAAAAGTTCTCCGCTCGGTCAACTCCAAGGCGCTGATAACCTCATTGAAATTTACACTAAATCGTATGGAGACATCCCAATCGTCATTCAAGGCGCCGGCGCCGGGAAACAAGTTACGGCGCGTGGTGTTTTGACCGATATTCTTAAAGTAGCTGAGAAAATCAAAATTCAGGAAGCTATTTGGCTTTCCTGAAAAAGTAATGTTCCGAATTTAAAACAAATTATAAATACATTATGAAGCTGGAATATATCGCTTTAGCCATTCCTTTTTTTGTCTTTTTTATGTTGTTGGAATACTATATCAGTCAAAAAAGAAACAAAAAAATCCACCAGTTTAACGAAAGTATAGCCAATATCAACGTTGGAATTGTTGAACGAATTACCGATTTGCTGACTACCGGTTCGTTCTTTTTTGCATTCACTTGGTTACACCAAAATTGGGCTATTTTTACTATTGAGAGCAACTGGTTGACTTGGATTTTGTTATTTCTGGCAACCGATTTGGTTTGGTATTGGTACCATCGCTTCGGTCACGAAATCAACTTGTTTTGGGCGGCTCATATCGTGCACCACCAAAGTGACGACTTCAACTATACAGCCGCGGCTCGAATCACAGTAATTCAGGCATTTGCTCGAGGCTTGTTTTGGAGTATTTTACCCATAATAGGGTTTCCGGCGGAGATGATTACGGTGTTGTTACTTATTCACGGAACGTATCCTTTTTTTACGCACACTCAACTCGTTGGGAAATTGGGTTGGCTGGAATACATCATTGTGACGCCCTCACATCATCGGGTGCATCATAGTAGCAATCCGGAATATTTAGATAAAAACTATGGTGACATGCTCATCATTTGGGATAAAATTTTCGGAACATTCGCCGAAGAAAAAGCCGAACCGAAATACGGTTTAACCAAATCACTGGGGAGTCACAGTTTTTTATGGCAAAATTTTCACTATTTCCTGGAATTAATGGTGGCTGTTCGTCTGGCGCCAACATTTAAACAAAAAATCAAAGTCATTTTAGGAAGTCCAAATAACCATGACCCGAGAATCAGAACTTTGCTCGAACGCAAACTTTCCCAAAAAGTAACACACATTCAGTATTCAAAACAACTAATCCGAGCCATAAAAGTAAAAACACTGACTACTATAGGCGTACTTTTTATCACTATTCTATTCTCACATTACATTTCAAAACCCAACCTTTGGCTCTTAACGGCATTCATCATTTTTAGTGTAATTATTACCGGTGCAATGCTCGAGCAAAAACGTTGGATATTTCACCTTGAGTTTGTACGATTCAGCATTCTCTGTTTTATTTTTAACGAAACAATTACAACACTCTACACCACAACTTTGATAGTTATAGTATACACTATGGTGTTATTGTTCTACAACAGTATAAATTCAAAATACCAAAAAGTCATATTCGCTAACTAACCACCAACCGCTCTGCCGCAAGACAGAACCCCGAAAACCTACAGCACTACAACGTTGTAGGTTTTTATTTTTTCAAAACCCTTGCAAATGTGAATTCTGTGTCATTACTTTGCACCGTTCATTAACATTATGTTTGTTATCACGAAAGCCGGAGGGAATAGACCCTGTGAAAGCTTAGCAACCCTTTGCCAAAAGAAGGTGCTACATTCTATCTCAATTTGAGAAAAGATAACCCAGAGACATTTCCTCTCTCTTTCCTGATTCTTTTATATGTTTTGACTAGCGACCCGAGCCGAAGGCGAATTGGCGAAGCAATGGCTTGCGCGTTGTTGCAGTCCCTATTCCCGCTTTCTGTCTCGTCCCAAAAGACGATACTGCCAAATGCGAAGCATTCACCGAACACCTATTGAATTAGTGTAAAGTGAGGTAATCGGGGCTAATTAATAAACTCTGTGTATCTCTGGGATGCTCTGTGCATCTCTGTGAAATTTAAAAAATATGTCAAAAATACAAGACGCTATCAAAGAAAGAATCCTCGTCCTCGACGGTGCGATGGGAACCATGTTACAGCGCAACAACTTCTCAGAAGCTGATTTCCGTGGTGAACGCTTTAAGGATTTTCCACATTCGCTAAAAGGCAACAACGATTTGTTGTCGATTACCCAACCCGAAGCGGTAAAACAAGTCCACCGCCTGTATTTTCAAGCCGGCGCCGATATCGTCGAAACCAATACGTTTTCAGGAACCACCATCGGGATGGCCGATTATCATATGGAAGATTTGGTGTATGAACTCAATTTCCAATCGGCAAAAATTGCTCGTGAAGTCGCCGATGAGTTCACCGACAGACCGCGTTTCGTAGCCGGTTCCATCGGACCAACCAACCGTACGGCTTCCATGTCGCCCGATGTAAACGATCCGGGATTCAGAGCGGTCACTTTCGACGATTTGCACATCGCCTACAAACAACAAGTAGAAGCTTTGATTGACGGCGGTTGTGATGTGCTTTTGGTAGAAACCATTTTTGACACGCTCAATGCCAAAGCGGCTTTGTTCGCCATCGAGGAAGTCAAAGAAGAAAGACAGTTAGACATACCCGTAATGGTTTCAGGCACCATTACCGATGCCTCAGGAAGAACTCTTTCAGGGCAAACTGTAGAAGCGTTTCTGATTTCTATTCAGCATATTCCATTGTTGAGTATCGGATTCAATTGTGCTTTGGGTGCCGACCAATTAAAACCGTATTTGAAAAGATTGGCCCAAAATACCTCTTTAAATATTTCAGCACATCCCAATGCCGGTTTGCCCAATGCTTTTGGGCAATACGACCAAACACCGGTCGAAATGCAAGCGTTGATTCGTGAATATTTACAAGATAACTTAGTCAACATCATAGGCGGCTGTTGCGGTACCACTCCGGAACACATCAAAGCCATTGCTGAGGTAGCCGCTCAATTCAAACCCAGAACAATTTTAGAAACGATATAATGGCGGAAGCAACCAAATACTTAAAATTATCCGGTTTAGAACCGTTAATAGTTACACCGGAAAGTAATTTCATCAACGTAGGAGAGCGCACCAATGTTACCGGTTCGCGCAAATTCCTTCGTTTAATCAAAGAAGAAAAATACGAAGAAGCCCTCGATATTGCCCGTGCCCAAGTAGAAGGCGGTGCGCAAATTATCGATGTCAATATGGACGAAGGGATGTTGGATGGGGTTTATGCCATGACGAAATTCCTCAACTTAATTGCCGCCGAGCCCGATATTGCTCGCGTTCCGGTGATGATTGACAGCTCTAAATGGGAAATCATCGAAGCCGGTTTGAAAGTCATCCAAGGAAAAGGCGTCGTGAATTCCATCTCCTTAAAAGAAGGAAAGGAAGCGTTCATCCATCATGCTAAACTCATCAAAAGATACGGTGCGGCAGTCATTGTCATGGCATTTGACGAAGAAGGCCAAGCCGACACCTACCAAAGGCGCATCGATATTTGTAAAAGAAGTTATGATATTTTGGTAAAAGAAGTTCATTTTCCACCCGAAGACATCATTTTCGACCCGAATATTTTCCCGGTAGCCACGGGTATGGAAGAGCACAAGTTAAACGCTTTAGACTTCTTCAAAGCCACGCAATGGATACGCGAAAACCTACCGTTTGCAGGAGTTTCAGGCGGCGTGAGTAATGTGTCGTTTTCGTTTCGCGGAAACGATAAAGTGCGTGAAGCCATGCATTCGGCTTTCTTGTACCACGCCATCAAACACGGCATGACTATGGGTATTGTAAATCCTGAAATGTTGGAGATTTACGACGAAATTGATCCGGTTTTGTTAGAACATGTAGAAGATGTTTTGCTCAACCGAAGAGAAGACGCCACCGAAAGATTGCTGGACTTAGCCGAAAGTTTCAAAGGCGATTTCAAAACCAATGATAAAGCAGTGCAAGAATGGCGCAATGGTTCGGTTCAAGAAAGATTAACCCATTCTTTAGTAAAAGGAATAGACGAGTTTATAGAAATTGATGTTGAAGAAGCCCGTCAATTGGTAGCAAAACCGATTGAAGTCATCGAAAACCACTTGATGAACGGGATGAATGTAGTAGGCGATTTGTTTGGTAGCGGAAAAATGTTCTTGCCGCAAGTGGTAAAATCAGCCCGTGTGATGAAGAAAGCCGTGGCTTACCTTTTGCCTTATATAGAAGCATCGAAAGACGGTAAATCGTCTTCAGCCGGAAAAGTATTGATGGCCACCGTAAAAGGCGATGTACACGATATTGGTAAGAATATTGTTTCCGTAGTATTGGCCTGCAACAACTTTGAAATCATCGATTTAGGGGTAATGGTACCGCCTGAAAAAATCATCGATGCGGCGGTTAAAGAAAATGTCGACATTATAGGTTTGAGCGGATTGATTACACCTTCACTCGATGAAATGGTGTATTTGGCCAAAGAGATGGACAAGCTGAATATCCAAATTCCGATTATGATTGGCGGCGCTACTACATCGCGTGCGCATACAGCGGTAAAAATCGCACCGGAATACCAATCGACTGTAGTACACGTTAACGATGCGTCGCGAGCGGTGACTGTAGCCAGTAATTTGCTGCAAGCCGAAACCAAAGACAGCTACGTGCAAGCAGTGCGTTCCGAATACGACCAATTGCGCGAAGGCTATTTGAGTCGCAGTCGAGATAAAAATTATTTGTCGATTGAAGACGCCCGTAAAAATAAATTACAATTCGATTGGGATAATTTCACTCCGGTAAAACCCAACTTTATCGGAACCAAAACCGTTGAGGTGGCACTGTCTGATTTGGTTGATTTTATCGACTGGACACCATTCTTCCAATCGTGGGAATTGTTTGGAAAATATCCGGCGATTTTGAAAGACGACGTAGTGGGCGAGCAAGCTTCGGCTTTGTTTGCCGATGCACAAACAATGCTGCACCAAATCGTAACCGAGAAATGGTTTACCGCCAAAGGCATCTTAGGGATTTTCCAGGCCAACACCATAAATGATGACGATATAGCACTGACCACGGACAATGGGCAACAGACAACGTTTTTAACCTTACGCCAACAATCCCAAAAAACCGCTGGCGCGCCTAACATTGCCTTAGCCGATTTTATAGTGCCAAAAGATTCAGGCAAGCAAGATTATATAGGCTGTTTTTGTGTGACCACCGGTTTTGGGGTGGATGAAAAAGCCTCCGAATTTGAACAGCAATTGGACGATTACAATTCGATTTTAGTGAAAGCTTTAGGCGACCGTTTGGCCGAAGCCTTTGCCGAATATTTGCACTTAAAAGTCCGCCGTGAAATTTGGGGTTATGCTTCCGATGAAAATTTATCTAATCAAGATTTGATTAACGAGGAATACAAAGGCATTCGACCGGCTCCTGGATATCCGGCCTGTCCGGACCATTTGGAAAAACCTACGATTTGGAAATTATTGCAAGTCGAAGAAGCAATAGGAGTAAAACTAACGGAAAGTATGGCGATGTGGCCGGCAGCCTCGGTTTCGGGCTATTATTTTGCCCATCCGCAGAGCAAGTATTTCGGCCTCGGAAAAATTAAAGAAGACCAAGTGGTAGATTATGCCAAAAGAAGAGGAATAGCAACAGAAGTAGCCACGAAGTGGCTATCACCGAATATAGCAGATTAATTTGGTTACGTGTTACGAGTTTCGGGTTCAAAGTAAACTCGCAACTCGCAACTCGCAACTCGCAACTCGCAATTTTAAAATTATGAAAGTAACCCAACATATCGAAAACGCCAACGGCAAACCTTTATTCTCTTTCGAGATTTTGCCGCCTTTGAAAGGACAAAATATACAGTCGATTTTTGACAGCATAGATCCGTTAATGGAGTTTAATCCGCCGTTTATTGATGTAACCTATCACCGAGAGGAATATGAGTACAAAGAATTGCCGAATGGATTATTGCAAAAGAAAATTGTGAAAAAACGTCCGGGAACGGTTGGGATTTGCGCCGGGATTCAGAACAAATACAATGTAGATGCGATTCCGCATATCTTGTGTGGTGGTTTTACCAAAGAAGATACCGAAAACTTATTGATTGACTTAGATTTCTTGGGGATTGATAATGTAGTAGCGTTAAGAGGGGATGCCTTGAAAACGGAAACCTATTTCCATCCTGAGAAAGAAGGGAATGCTTATGCGAGTGAATTGGTGACGCAAATCAGCAATTTGAACAAAGGGATTTACTTGGATGAAGATTTGAAGAATTCGGCCAAGACGAACTTTTGTATTGGTGTTGCCGGTTATCCGGAGAAGCACATGGAAGCGCCGAGTTTGGACAGTGATATCCATTTCTTGAAGCAAAAAATCAAGAATGGCGCGGATTACATTATTACCCAAATGTTTTTCGACAATAAAAAATTCTTTGATTTTGTAGACAAATGTCGCGCTGCGGGAATTACAGTTCCGATTATTCCGGGTTTGAAGCCGATTGCGACTAAGAAGCAGTTGAACTTGATTCCGCATCGCTTTAGTTTGGAGTTGCCGGATGATTTGATTATGGCCGTGGTGAAAGCCAAGGACAATGATGAAGTCAAACAAATCGGGATTGAATGGTGTGTGGTGCAAAGTAAAGAGTTGGTTGCGGCCGGCATTCCGGTGTTGCATTATTATTCGATGGGGAAAGCTGAGAATATTAAAGCCATTGCCCAAGCTGTTTTTTAATCGGATTTTACAAAAGGCCATTCCCGTTTAGCCCCGATTAAAGTGGAAATCCTTTTGTTTTTTGGACAAGCCCTTTCCCGAAACTTCGGGACGCTCAGGGTAACAAAACAAAAGATTGAAACGAAAAGCGGGAACAAGGCCAACAAAAGTGCCCGAACCATTCGCTTCCAAATTTAAAAATACCGAATGTCCACCGGGCATTCTCCTCTTACTATCAAACCTAAAGATATTCTGCTATATTTGTGCGTTTTAAATTCCAGGATGAGAAAAATTTACCTGCTGTTTTTCCTGTGTTCCTTTGTAGGCTTTGGGCAAAACACGAACGCTTTATCACTCGAAGCTTCCATTTTACGGGGCAATGCTTTACCGCATACCGAAGACATGTACCATTTGGTTAACGGTCATCCGCAAGGTGTGATGCTGTCTTTAGTAAACAGAACCGATGGTTCAAAAGAATGGCACCAAGCTTATAATTTCCCCGATTACGGCGCTTACTTTTTGTATCAGGACTTTAACAGTCAGCCACTCGGACAAAACTATGCCGTTGGAGCGCTTTACAATTTTTACTTTTGGAACCGCCATTTGCAACTCAAACTTTCCCAAGGGATTGCGTTTACTACGAATCCTTATGATAAAGTGGAGAATAGCAAAAACAAGGCTTTCGGGAGCAAGTTTATGGGCAACACCAATATTGGTTTGGCATACGACAACCAAAATTTATTTAAAAATATTGGCTTTCATGCCGGGATTTTGTTCACTCATTATTCTAACGGAAGAATGAAATCGCCCAACAGCGGGATTAATACCTATGTTTTAAATTTAGGTTTGAATTATAATTTTTCAGAAGACTTTGTCCGCAAACCCGATACAACCACAGTTGCCAAATCTTATAAAGAACCGATTCACTATAATTTTGTTTTGCGCACCGGAATTAATGAAAACCCGATCATCAACAGCGGACAATTTCCGTTTTACCACATCGGTTTTTATGCAGATAAACGTCTTAATCGCAAATCGGCTTTGCAGTTGGGAGCAGAGTTGTTTTTGACGAAATCCATTCAGGAATATATCAAATATTATTCGGTGGCCTATCCGGAGGAAAACATCAGCGCGAATACTGATTACAAGCGAATCGGAATTTTTGTTGGTCATGAGTTGCTCATCAATCGCATTTCCTTAGAAGCACAAGTAGGTTATTATGCCTATCAACCTTTTAAAAAAGACATTCCGATTTACGACAGGGTTGGAGTCAAATACTATTTTACCGATAAGCTATTTGGCGGTTTTACCATTAAAACCCATTTGTTCTTGGCGGAAGCTTTGGAATTTGGACTTGGCTACAGATTATAAAAGAAAGAGATGAAAAAAATCAGTTTGTTAGTAGTGGCTTTTTTGCTGTTAGTGGCTTGTGAAAAACCTAGTGATTGCGTGGAGAGCAGCGGTACAATTGTTACTAAAGAAGTTCCGGTGCAACCTTTCAAAAAGATAAAAGTGTATCGCGGGATTGAGGTGGTTATTACGCAGGGAGCTGTTTATAAAGTGGAAATTGTAGCCGGGGAAAACTTTATCGGCAATGTAGAAGTGACTCAAAACGGTGACCAGTTGATTTTTAAAGATGAAGCCAGTTGTAATTGGGTACGCGCCTATGGCATGACTAAGATTTTAGTCACAACACCAACCTTGGAGGAAGTGTATTCCAAAACCGACAGAAACATTAGTTCTAATGGTGTGCTGACTTTTCCTTCATTAACGTTCACGGCTTTTGACAAAGATGCTGATGGTGAAGCCGGAGCAGGAACCGGCGATTTTATCCTAAACGTTGACAACGAAAGTTTGACGATAAACAATAATAATGTTTCGAGGTTCTACTTATCGGGACAAACCAACAATGGCAGTTTCAATTTTTATTTTGGCGACGGCAGAATTGAGGCAGAACAATTAACAATTCAGAATTTGTATGTGTACCATCGCGGTTCTAACGACATGATTGTAAAGCCCATCCAAAGCTTAACCGGAACTTTAAACAGCACCGGGAATGTAATTTTGAAACACGTGCCGCCACTTATTGATGTGGAAGAGTTGTATCAGGGGAATGTGATTTATCCTTAAGAACACTAAATATTATTGCTTCTTGGTTTTTTCCCTAAAAATTTGCTCTAAGTTTTTACTCTTTAAACTTATTTGCAGCGTTTTCAAACCGTTGGCTTGCGCAAAATCGAAGATATTCGGGCGCATGTCTTCTTCGGTATTAAAGGTTAGTAACCAAAGGTTGTCGCCATTGTTTTGGTACGTTTTCAGGTTGGCTAAAGTGGCCAGGGTTTCGTTAGTAAC
The DNA here is from genome assembly GCF_035671315.1 of Flavobacterium cheonhonense. Lineage (NCBI taxonomy): Bacteria > Pseudomonadati > Bacteroidota > Flavobacteriia > Flavobacteriales > Flavobacteriaceae > Flavobacterium > Flavobacterium cheonhonense. Next base: position 37,282 of record NZ_JAXAVY010000001.1, on the reverse strand, counting down.
CGCTTTGTCAAATTCAACTTCAATGATTTGCTCTTTTTCCTCAGCTACCAATTTGTCGAGTTTTTTATCGGTTACAATTTTACCTTGATCAATAATAATGACACGGTCACAAATAGCTTCAACTTCCTGCATGATGTGTGTAGAAAGAAAAACGGTTTTGTCTTTACCAACGTTTTTAATCACATTTCTGATTTCTACCAATTGGTTCGGATCTAATCCGGTAGTGGGTTCGTCTAAAATTAATACTTCGGGATTGTGCAGTAGTGCTGTGGCCAAGCCTACCCTTTGACGATAGCCTTTAGACAACTGTCCGATTTTTTTATGGCTTTCCGGAGTCAAACCGGTTAATTCAATTACTTCCTCAATACGTGATTTGGCTACTTTATATACATCGGCATTAAAAGCCAAGTACTCTCGTATGTACAAATCCAAATAAAGCGGATTGTGTTCGGGTAAATAGCCTACAGATTGTTGTACCTCAATTTGGGCTTCGTTAACATCGTTGCCGTTAACTTTAGCCACACCTTCATCGGCGTTGAGGTAAGTCGTTAAAATTTTCATTAAAGTTGATTTTCCGGCGCCATTCGGACCTAAAAAACCAACAATTTCTCCTTTTTTGACTGAGAATGAAACCTTATCCAGTGCCTTTTGGGCACCGTAACTTTTGGAGATGTTTTGAACTTCTATCGACATAAACGAACTATTTGGAACAAATGTAATAATTAATAAAAGGATAACGAAAAATTGCCGCTTTTATGATGCAGCGAAAACGTTTCCGTAGATTTTTTGCATGGTTTCTGTAAAAGCTAAGTTTTATTTTTTTACATTAGCCAAAGTCAATCAGCACTATGAGACAATTTAACACTTTTTATACCTATTTCTTTTATTTCTTCTTCGGACAGAAAAAGGGATTGGTATTGTGTTATGTAAAAAAATAAATAAACAAGTAACAGTAATAGAAATCCCAACGAAAGTTGGGATTTTTTTTTGGATGTATGGAAACAAAAATAGCGATACAAGGCATCAAAGGCTCCTTTCACCACCAAGTGGCCCAACAGTATTTTGAGCAAGTTGATGGTTTAGACGAATGTATGTCGTTTGACGATTTGGTCAAAAGCTTGATTAATAATCGTTCGCAAAAAGGCGTAATGGCATTGGAGAATTCCATAGCCGGGTCGATTATCCCGAATTATGCCTTGATTGATCGTAACAATTTACACATTATTGGCGAGCATTATTTGGATATTCATATGAACCTGATGGTTTTGAAAGGGCAAAAAATTGAGGACATCAAAGAAGTGCATTCGCATCCTATAGCTTTATTACAGTGCGCTGTTTTCTTTAGTCAATATCCGCATATCAAATTGGTGGAAAGTGGCGATACGGCCGAAACCGCTCGACGTATTCAAGAACAACAACTCAAAGGCATTGGCGCTGTAGCGGCTCCGATTGCGGCAGACTTGTATGATTTGGAAATTCTGGCTGCCGGAATTCACACCGTTCAAAGCAACAAAACCCGTTTTGTGATTGTTAAAACCACCAACAAAGAATGGCCTAAAGAAACCATCAACAAAGCCTCAATGAAATTCGAATTGGACGACACGCCCGGTAGCTTGGCTACGGTTTTAAACGTGATGAATAATTGCAAACTAAACCTAACCAAAATCCAATCCATGCCGATTATTGACCGACCGTTTCAGTATTCATTTTTTGTAGATGTGATTTTTAAAAAATACAAACACTATGAAAAGGCCAAAAACATATTGGCTTTGATGACCACGCATTTCAAAGTGCTGGGAGAATACCAAAAAGGAAAACAATAACAATTACAATATCAAAAATCAATGATTAGTATTGAACATTCCTGTTGCCATTGAAATTTAAAAAAAATATGATACAAACTGCCCACCGATTAAACAGCGTTCAGGAATATTATTTTTCCAAAAAATTGCGCGAAGTACGCCAGCTCGTGGCCGAGGGTAAACCCATCATCAATATGGGAATCGGTAGCCCGGATTTGGCGCCGGATGCCTCCGTTATACAAGCCATGGTACAAGGGATGAACGATGCCAAAGCCCACGAATATCAAAGTTATCAAGGGTTACCGGAGTTGCGACAAGGTATGGCCGATTTCTATACCAAACAGTTTGGCGTGACTTTAAATCCGAATACTGAGATTTTGCCGTTAATGGGTTCCAAAGAAGGTATCATGCATATTTCGTTGGCATTTTTAAATGAAGGTGATGAAGTGCTGATTCCCAATCCGGGTTATCCGACCTATGCTTCGGTAACCGAATTGGTGCAGGCCAAAGCCGTTTATTACGATTTAACAGCTGCCACTAATTGGCAACCCGATTTTGAGGCTTTGGAACAAATGGATTTGTCTAAAGTTAAGTTGATGTGGGTTTCGTATCCGCACATGCCTACCGGAGCGAACGGGACTATGGCGCTGTTTGAAAAGCTAATTGCTTTCGGTAAAAAACACCAAATTTTAATTGTTAATGACAATCCGTACAGCTTTGTTTTAAACCATACTCCCTTGTCGATTTTACAAGTAAAAGGCGCTAAAGAAGTGGCTTTGGAACTCAATTCGCTCTCCAAAACCTACAACATGGCCGGATGGCGCGTGGGTATGATTTTAGGCAAAGCTAATCTGATTGAGGCCGTTTTAAAAGTAAAAAGTAACATGGACAGCGGTATGTTTTACGGCATTCAGAAAGGCGCAGTCGAAGCACTCAAACTGGGAAATGATTGGTTTCGTAAGCAAAACGAAGTTTACCACAAACGCCGGCAGTTGTTGTTTGATTTGGCCGAAAAGCTGGAATGCACTTTCGACAAAAACAGTGTTGGGATGTTCGTTTGGGCCAAATTACCCGAAGGGATTTCAGCAGAAACCTTTATCGATAAGGTGTTGCTCGACAAACACATTTTTATCACGCCGGGCAGTATTTTCGGGAGCAACGGTGAAGGCTATATTCGCTTTTCGCTCTGTGTTTCCGAAGCAAAAATTCAGGAAGCAATTGACCGATTTTAAAAGAAAAGACACTAATTTTACAGTAGAAAAACAGCTATGAATATTACAGCAGAAAACAGAAAATGGTTGGATGATTTTAACTTAACTCATCCATTGGTTATAGCCGGACCTTGTAGTGCGGAAACAGAAGAACAAGTATTGAAAATTGCCCACGAACTTAAAAATTCAGACGTGTCGATATACCGCGCCGGTATTTGGAAACCTCGCACACGTCCGGGTGGGTTTGAAGGAGTAGGCGCCATCGGTTTGAAATGGCTGCAAAAAGCCAAAGCCGAAACCGGTTTGTTGATGGCTACCGAAGTTGCTAACGCCGCTCACGTAAAGTTAGCCTTGGAACATGATATTGATGTGTTGTGGATTGGTGCCAGAACCACCGTAAATCCGTTTGCCGTTCAGGAAATCGCCGATGCTTTGGCCGGTACGGATAAAATTGTACTGCTCAAAAATCCGGTAAATCCTGATTTGGCTTTGTGGATAGGCGGTGTGGAACGCTTGTACAATGCCGGTATTAAAAAGTTAGGAGTGATTCACCGAGGGTTTTCGACGTACGAAAAAACCAAATACCGTAATATCCCTGAATGGCAATTGGCCATCGAGTTGCAGAATCGTTTCCCCGATTTGCCGCTGATTTGCGATCCGTCGCACATTACCGGAAAGCGCAATATGATACAAGAAGTATCGCAACAAGCCCTCGATTTGAATTACGACGGTTTGATTATTGAAACCCATGTCGACCCAGACAACGCTTGGAGTGACGCGGCTCAGCAAGTTACGCCAACGGTTTTGAAACAAATTTTCCTCGATTTAAGAATCAGAAAAGAAACGGATGATGCCGATGATTACAACAGTCGTTTGTCCAGATTCCGTGTGGATATTGATGAATACGACCGAAAACTGTTGGAGATTTTAGGAAAAAGAATGAAAGTAGCCGACAAAATCGGAGCTCTCAAAAGAGAAAAAAATGTAGCCGTTTTGCAAAACAAACGCTGGAACGAAATATTAGGTAAAATGATTTTAGACGGAGAAGAGAAAGGCTTGAGTGAAGAGTTCATCCTAAAAATCTTCAAAGCCATTCACCAAGAAAGTATTTCGCATCAGGAGAAAATTATTAATAGTTAACAATACTATTCGATAAAAATGAAACCTGTCAGTATTTTGGCAGGTTTTTTTTGTATCATTGCGGCGCAATAAGAACAACCTATTTAATTTAAAAACAACCAAAATGAAAAAAACCTTTTTAGGTTTTGTCTTTTTTGTTTGCAGTTGCATAAGCTTGAATGCACAAAACAAAATCGATAAAATCAACGTGACTTATGGCGAAGAATTGCCGGAGGACAAACAAAAAATCGTAAAAATAATCGGAGAAACGGGTGACAAAATCTACGCCCTTGGCTTCAAGGAAAAAGAAGATTATTTCTTGAAGATTTTCGATTCTAAAACCATGAAGTTGCTTTCCTCTAATCCTATTGTAATACCTCAAATTAGTGACAAAGAAGTTGATTTTGAAGATGTTTTTTTACTCAACAATACCTTGTATGCCATTGGAAGTGTGTACAATAAAAAAGAAAAAATTTTCAATTTAATTGGTGCCGCAATTTCTGAAAAAGGCATCATCAGCAAAACCACCACTACCTTATTCAATTCGGAAGTGGCCAAAAAATCAGAGCGCGGCGGATTTTATTTCAAACAATCTACCGATGAAGGCGCTTTGTTAATCATGCACACTTCTCGTTTTCCTAAGGAAGATGCTATCAAATACGAAGTAAAGTTGTTTGATGATAAATTGGCTACTTTATTTTCCAGTGAAGAAAAAGTAAATTTTGATGACAGCAAAAAAGATTATGAGTTTACGATTTCGGATTTTGAATTGAATTTTCAAGACGATGTTTTCTTGGTAATTAATGAAAGCTACCGCGATTCAAAAAAGAAAGAACAAATAGAGAAGTTTCAAATTCACACTTTCAAAAGAGCCAATAACTATAAGAAAGAAGTGATTGACATCAACATCAAAGGCAAAGAAATCATCAATTGTAAAATGATGTCTACCAATAAAAACACCTTGCAATTGGTTGGATTTTATTCCAGTGTTCGCGATAACGGAAAAGCCAATAAAGAGTTGAAAGGAGTTTACAATGCGACCATTAATTTGGCTACCAATACCAATGATAATTTGAAATTCAACGAATTCGATTATGCGACGAAAGTAAAATTGTTGGGCGAAAGAAGAGCCAAAAAAGGCAAAGACTTAAAGCCATTATACAGCATCACTACTTTAATCGAGAAAAACGACGGAGGTATTATTGTACTGTCTGAATTGCAGTTTGTGTATGTAGGTCAGAGTTCCGGAATTGGTCCGTTGGCCTTTACACCAGTGACTTACACTAAAAACGAAATCATTGTGACTTGCTTAAAACCCGACGGTTCGTTGGATTGGAGTAATGTGTTACCGAAAGAACAATCGGCTACAGTAACGACCATGTCGTTTGCTTTTAGTGCTGTAGGCAGCAACGGAAGCTTTAGCGTTGGTGTTTCTATGGCTATTCCGTTGGCGCAAATGGGTAAAGGACCGGAATATTTGGGTGCGATTCCAATATACAAAGACGGTGTTTTAAACTTGCTTTTCAACGATAACGTAAAGAATAAAGGCGTTACTGATATTGAAGAAATCAAAGCCTTAGGCAATTATAATAATGCAGTACCATCGGTTTTTGTTTTCGACAGCAAAGGACAAATCACCCGAAAAGATCCGGAAGAAGTTGTTAAAAACGAATTGGTTATTCGTCCGGGCGTTTATTATCGTAAGAGTCAAAACGAATTTATCATTTATTCTTCCCGCAAGAAATTGGATAAGTTAGGCAGAATGATCTTAGAAGATTAACCCAAAAGGCTGTGAAATTTTCACAGCCTTTTGTTTTTAAATAAAATAGGCTTCATTTTTTCTACCTTTGTACTTTGTAATTCCAAACCATGACAGGACTAGTTTATAAATCAACCGGAAGTTCCTATACGGTAAGAACCGAAGACCAACAGGTTTTTGAATGTCGTATTAAGGGAAAATTCCGCATCAAAGGCATCAAAAGTACCAATCCTATTGCTGTGGGCGATGTAGTTGATTTTGAATTAGACAATTCTACTGATGAAACCATTGGTTTGATTCATCACATTCACGATAGGAAGAATTACATCGTTCGAAAATCGGTTAATCTTTCCAAGCAAACGCACATCATTGCCGCTAATATTGATGTGGTTTTTTTACTAATAACGATTAATAATCCGCCAACAACTACCAGTTTTATCGATCGCTTTTTAGTCACCGCCGAAGCTTATGGCATAGAAGCCGTATTGGTTTTTAATAAGATTGATACTTTCGATGAGGCGATGTTGGATGAACAATTGTATTTGCAACACATTTATTCCGAAATAGGCTATCAATGTATACGCGTTTCTGCTGTTAACGGCAAAGGCATTGAAACGTTGAAAGACCTGATGAAAGAAAAAGTGTGCATGTTTTCCGGGCATTCGGGCGTAGGAAAATCAACCTTAGTCAATGCCTTAGAACCGGAGCTCAATTTGAGAACCAAACACATTTCGGAACAAAGCATGCAAGGCCAACACACTACTACGTTTGCCGAGATGTATGATTTGTCTTTCGGTGCCAAAATTATCGATACGCCCGGAATCAAAGGGTTCGGTATTGTGGATATGGAGCCGACAGAAATCAGCGATTATTTTCCCGAGTTTTTCCGATTGAAAGACCAATGCAAGTTCAATAACTGTTTGCACAAAGAAGAGCCGCATTGTGCCGTCAAGAAAGCGTTGGAAGAAGACAAAATTGCCTGGTCGCGCTACAACAGTTACTTGAAAATCTTAGAAGGCGATGACGAGCATTACCGTTCAGACACTTACAACGATGACAGAATCGCCAGTGATGAAACACGAAAATCATAAGGCATGAAAACAGTCATTCAAAGAGTTTCACAAGCTTCCGTAACCATAGAAGGCGAAAAAGTAGCCGATATCCAGCACGGTTTGTTGGTCTTAATTGGTTTTGAAGATTCCGACAATCAAGAAGATATTACTTGGCTATGTTCCAAAATTGCCAATCTTAGAATTTTTGGGGATGAAAACGGTGTCATGAATTTATCCCTGAAAGATACAAATGGCGACATGATAATTGTAAGTCAGTTTACGCTTCACGCCTTGACCAAAAAAGGCAATCGACCTTCCTATATAAAAGCTTCCAAACCTGAAATTGCCATTCCGTTATACGAACAATTCATAGCGCAAATGGAAACCGAATTGGGGAAGAAAGTCCAAACCGGTCAATTTGGCGCTGATATGAAAGTTAGCTTACTAAACGATGGTCCGGTTACGATTGTTATTGATACTAAAAATAAAGAATAAAATGGATCTCAAAAACGCCCAAATCGAAGTCGATAATTGGATTAAAAACCACGGTGTTCGCTATTTTAACGAATTAACCAATATGGCACAACTCACCGAAGAAGTCGGTGAAGTAGCCCGAATCATCGCCCGTCGTTACGGAGAACAATCGGAAAAAGAAAGCGACAAGAACAAAGATTTAGGCGAAGAACTAGCCGATGTTGTTTTTGTGGTTTTGTGCTTGGCCAACCAAACCGGAGTCGACCTGCAAGCGGCTTTTGAAAAAAAAATGGACTTGAAAACCCAACGCGACCATGATCGCCACCACAACAACGAAAAACTGAAATAAATTGAATTGGTTACTGTTAATTATCGCCGGACTATTTGAAGTTGCTTTTGCTTACTGTCTTGGTAAAGCCAAAGAAACTTCAGGAACAACTATGTGGTCTTGGTACGGTGGTTTTTTACTATGCTTAACACTCAGTATGGTGCTGTTGGTCAAGGTGACTAAAGAGTTGCCCATCGGTACGGCTTATGCGGTGTGGACAGGCATCGGAGCCGTTGGTAGCGTTTTAGTCGGGATTTTAGTCTTCAAGGAACCCGCTACTTTTTGGCGCGTTTTCTTTATCAGCACGTTGATTATTTCTATAGTCGGATTAAAAGTGGTTTCGGAATAATGAACCTAAAGCTAACTTATAACCCACAACCCGCAACCCGCCAATTGCAATTCGCCATCACCGGTTCCAAGTCGGAAACCAATCGCTTATTGTTGTTACAAGCCTTGTATCCGAATCTTAGTTTGGAAAATACCTCCAACTCCGACGATTCAGAAGTGATGTCGAAAGCATTACAAAACGAACAACCCTCAACTCACAACCCTCAACTTGTAGACGTTCATCACGCCGGTACCGCCATGCGATTCCTAACCGCATTCTTTGCCATACAAGAAGGAAAAGAAGTCATCCTAACCGGTTCAACCCGCATGAAAGAACGCCCGATTAAAATTTTAGTCGAAGCCCTACAACAACTCGGCGCCGAAATCAGTTATGAAGAACAAGCAGGTTTTCCGCCGCTAAGCATCAAAGGGAAAAAGTTGACGCGCTCCAAAGTTTCCTTACCGGCTAATGTCAGCAGTCAGTATATTTCGGCCTTGTTACTGATTGCTCCAAAACTGGAAAACGGTCTGGAACTAACTTTAGAAGGCGAAATCACTTCTGTACCTTACATCAAAATGACTTTGGCGTTGCTCAACGAAATCGGAGTAGAAACCTCTTTTGTTGACAATATAATTTCAGTACACTCACAATTCACAATTCACAATTCACAATTCACCATTGAAAGCGACTGGTCTTCCGCGTCCTATTGGTATTCCATCATGGCGCTGTCTGAAATCGGAACCGAAATCACTTTATCAAGCTACAAACCAAACAGCTTGCAAGGCGATAGCGCTTTAGTAGAAATTTATAGTGCATTTGGAGTAGAAACGATTTTCGAAAACAATAGTATACTGTTAAGAAAAACCCATAACCCAAAACTTACAACCCATAACCTACAACTCAATAACTGTCCCGACATCGCCCAAACCATAGCGGTTACTTGTTTCGGACTTGGATTACCTTGCCACTTAACGGGTTTGCATACGCTTAAAATAAAGGAGACCGATAGATTAGAAGCGTTGAAAGCCGAACTGACAAAATTGGGGGCTCATGTTACGGTTACCGATGAAAGCTTAACTTTGTCACAATCCGAAAACATCAATCCAAACATCAGCATCAAAACCTACCAAGACCATCGCATGGCCATGGCCTTTGCACCTTTAGCGCTAAAAGTGCCGATAGTAATCGAAGAAGCCGAAGTGGTGTCGAAATCTTACCCAACTTTTTGGACCGATTTAAAATCAGCAGGATTTTTAGTAGCCGAACAATAGAACACTAAAAGCCTCAGGACCTTAGTGTCTCAGCTCCTTAGCACCTCATTTTCAAAAATAAACCCCAAAACACTTGACAACGCCTATCTCACGATAGTATATTTGCAGGCGTTTCAAATTAACTTTTGGAATCACTTAAAACTTTTAAACTTTTTTAGATGAAATTATCTCATTTTAACTTTAATCTTCCGGCCGAATTACTTGCGGAATTTCCAACAGAAAACAGAGACGAATCCAGATTAATGGTCGTAAATCGAAAAACCAAAACCATCGAACACAAATTGTTCAAAGATGTAATCGATTATTTCGACGACGGCGATGTGATGATTTTAAACAACACTAAAGTATTCCCGGCGCGCATGTACGGAAACAAAGAAAAAACCGGCGCCCGTATCGAAGTGTTTTTGTTGCGTGAATTAAACGCCGAACAACGCCTTTGGGACGTACTGGTAGATCCGGCGCGTAAAATCCGTATCGGAAACAAATTGTATTTTGGCGACGACGATTCGTTAGTGGCAGAAGTAATCGACAATACCACGTCTCGCGGTAGAACTTTGCGTTTTCTATACGACGGTTCATACACCGAATTCAGAAGAAAATTAACCGAATTGGGAGAAACCCCAATCCCAAAATACATCAACCGCGAAGTAACAGAAGAGGATGCCGAGCGTTACCAAACCATCTACGCCAAAGAAGAAGGAGCTGTAGCTGCTCCAACTGCCGGTTTACACTTCTCCAAACACTTGTTGAAACGTTTGGAAATTAAAGGGGTAAACTTCGCCGAAATCACTCTTCACGTAGGTTTAGGGACTTTTAACCCGGTAGAAGTGGAAGATTTGTCTAAACACAAAATGGATTCCGAAGAGCTTATCATCAACCAAGAAGCTTGTGATACCGTTAACAGAGCTAAAGAAAACAAACGCAGAATTTGTTGCGTGGGAACTACTTCCATGCGCGCCATCGAAAGTTCCGTTTCATCCAACAGAACGCTAAATCCTTACACGGGTTGGACCAACAAATTCATCTTCCCGCCTTACGATTTCAGCATCGCCGATTGTATGATTACCAATTTCCATACACCAAAATCGACTTTACTTATGATGATTTCCGCCTTCTGTGGTCACGACCTAATGAAAAAAGCCTACGAAGAAGCCATCAAAGAAAAATACCGTTTTTATTCTTACGGCGACGCGATGTTAATCATCTAATTTGAACTCATTTGTGAGTCTAATGATACAATCCCGATCTCGTTATTAAACGAGATTGGGATTTTTTTTGAAGCTCTTTCCCGCTTTCCGTTACAATCTTTTCAGCTTTCAGAAAAAGGAAAGCTAAAAAGGATTTCCACTGCAATCGGGGCTAGGGCAATCTGCACATTAAAACTTATCCCTTATCCCTTTTTTCTTATCCCTTTTTTTTACTTTTACACCGCAAAAAAAAACACAACCATGACGTTTCAAAATACCCGCGAGTTCGCCCAACAACTGGACGCACAAGACGAACTTAAACACTACCGCGACGAATTTATTTTTCCGCAACACAACGGTAAAAACGTGGTATACTTTACCGGAAATTCCCTGGGCTTACAACCCAAACGCACCAAGCAATATGTAGATGAGGTGATGAGCGACTGGGCCAACTTAGCCGTAGAAGGCCATTTTTACGCCAACAAACCCTGGTGGGATTACCACGAAAGATTTGCCCAACCGTTAAGTCAAATTGTTGGCGCCAAACCTTCGGAAATTACCGTAATGAACACGCTTACCATCAACTTGCATTTGTTAATGGTGTCGTTTTACCAACCTTCAGCCACTCGTTATAAAATCATTTGCGAAGAAAAGGCCTTTCCGTCTGACCAATACATGTTCCAGAGTCAGGTTGCCTTTCACGGATACAAACCCGAAGAGGCTATCGTAGAAATCAAACGTCGCGAAGGCGAACACAATATTCGTTTAGAAGATATCATTGCCAAAATCAATGAAGTAGGCGAGGAGCTGGCTCTGGTCTTAATCGGGGGTGTCAATTATTACACCGGACAAGTTTTCGATATGAAAGCTATTACCGAAGCCGGACATAAAGTAGGGGCCAAGGTCGGATTCGATTTAGCACACGCCGCCGGAAATATCGAGTTACACTTACACGATTGGAATGTCGATTTTGCCGCTTGGTGCAGTTACAAATACATGAACTCAGGACCCGGAAATGCTTCCGGTTGTTTCGTACACGAAAAACACCACACGACCAACTTACCGCGTTTTGCCGGTTGGTGGGGACACAACAAAGAACGCCGCTTTAAAATGGAACCGCAATTTGATCCGGTAAACGGTGCCGACGGTTGGCAAGTGAGTAATTTACCCATTTTGTCGTTAGCACCGTATTTGGCTTCAGCCGAAATGTTTGCCGAAGTCGGTATGGAAAAACTTATTAAAAAGCGCAATCAGCTAACCGCGTATTTAGAGTTCATTTTACACGAAATCGACGCCGAGTTAGAAGGAGCCGAATTTGAAATCATCACACCGTCCAATCAGGAAGAGCGCGCCTGCCAACTTTCGGTTTTCCTCCACGGGCAAGGCCGAAGCCTGTTCGATTATTTAATGCAAAACGGCGTCATCACCGATTGGCGTGAACCTAATGTGATTCGCTTAGCGCCGGCGCCATTCTATTGCTCGTATGAAGATATGTACGAGTTCGGACAAATTTTAAAACAAGGAATACTCACACTACAAAAATAAACTTAGGCACTCAGCGCCTCAGCAACTCAGTAACTTTATGACAAAACAACAAATCATAGCCAATTTCGATCCCTCGCAACCCGGTTTAGCCGATGCTACCGTTTTTGGTTTGCCGTTTTCGGCCGAACAAAGTGAAATCATAGTCATTCCTGTGCCTTGGGAAGTAACCGTAAGCTACGGTGCCGGTGCTTCGGAAGGTCCGGATGCGGTATTAGACGCTTCTTTTCAAGTGGATTTAAACCACCAAGATTTTCCGGAATTGTGGAAACTCGGTATTTACCTTGACGAAGCGCCTGTACATTGGAAAAAGAATTCCGAGAAATACAAAGATTTAGCACAACCGATTATCGAGTTGTTGGAAAGCGGTGAAGCTGTAGAAAATTATCCGGCACTCCAAGCCGATTTGGATAAAATCAATAAAGTATGCCGCGAGTTGCACACCGAAGTCAAAGACCGCGTGTTACACTGGATGCAACAAGGCAAAAAAGTAGTGCTTTTGGGTGGCGATCATTCCACACCGCTAGGCTATTACGAAGCTTTGGCATCGGTTCATGACAATTTCGGAATCCTGCATTTGGATGCACACATGGACTTGCGAATTGCTTACGAAGGATTTACTTATTCTCATGCTTCTATCATGTACAACGCGTTGCAAATTCCGCAGATTTCTAAATTAGTGCAAGTGGGGATTCGCGATTTCTGTGAACAAGAAGTTGAGGTAGTACAAAAAGCAAAAGGTCGTGTATTGGTGAATACGGACGCCGATTTAAAAAAGGAAACCTTCGAAGGCAAAACTTGGGCAGAACAATGTGATGCTATTATTGCTTCCTTGCCGCAAAAAGTATGCATCAGTTTTGATATTGATGGCATGTATCCGTGGTATTGCCCCAATACTGGAACGCCGGTTCCTGGTGGATTTTCGTTTGAACAGGCCACTTATTTGTTCAATAAATTAGCCGATAGCGGTAAAGAAATTATCGGCTTCGATTTGGTAGAAGTCGCACCCGGCGAAACCGACGATTGGGACGGTAATGTGGGTGCCCGAATGTTATTTCACATGTGCGGTGTCTTAGCCAAAAATAACGGATTACAAGTCGGACAGAAAATCAACTTCCAAAGACAATAAATTCAACAATAACCCTTTCGCTAACGAGAGGGTTTCTTTTTCGTATAAATTTCCAAACTTCGTACTGCTCACTTCGTACTTCGTGCCTTCCAATTCCTTATATTTGAGTATTCAATCCCTTTCCTATGAAACGCATTAAGAAAATCCTACTGGCGCTATTTGTTGTCGTTGTTTTAATTGTCATTATCGGAGCCGCCTATTTGCAATACACCAAGCCGAGTTATGAAGGCGAGTACCAACTCCAAAATTTAGCCAAGGAAACTACGGTTTACTATGACGACTATGGTGTGCCGCATATTTATGCCGACAACCAAAAAGATGCGATGACCACTTTGGGTTATGTGCATGCGCAAGATCGTTTGTGGCAAATGGAACTCATGCGCCGAATTGCTCCTGGACGATTGGCTGAAATTTTCGGAACTCCGGTTTTGAAAACCGATCAGTTTTTTGCCGGCATCGGAATTGATGAGAATTCTGCTAAAGCGGTAGCTCAATTGGATAAAAAATCGCAGACCTATATTTTAGCACAAGCTTATTTGGATGGTATCAATCAGTATATCGATAACGGAACGACTCCGGTAGAGATTCAACTGTTGGGAATCAAACAAGAAAAATTTACGTTGAAAGACGTCTATAATATTTTCGGTTTCATGTCGTTCAGTTTTGCGATGGCGCAAAAAACCGATCCTTTGATGACCGATATCCGTGACCGTTTTGGTATGGATTATTTAAAAGATTTTGGGATTAATGGCGATCTCGGAACCCAACAATTACAATCATTTCAAGGGAAATATAAGGAATACAGCGAAATCTCCAAATCCGTGGCCAATTTGCTTGAAGCTTCTCCGGTACCGGCTTTTATCGGCAGTAACAGTTGGGTAATTGGTGCCGAAAAAACCAAAAACGGCAAAGTGATTTTAGCCAATGATCCGCACATCATGTATGCCCAACCCGGAACTTGGTACGAAGCGCACATCGTTTGTCCCGATTATGAAATGTATGGCTACTATATCGCCGGAACGCCGTTTCCATTATTGGGTCACAATCACGATTATGCCTATGGCTTAACCATGTTTGAAAACGATGATGTGGATTTCTTTGCCGAAGAAGAGAATCCGAACAATCCGAAACAATACAAAACACCGGATGGTTATAAAAATTATACCTACCAACAAAAAATCATTAAAGTCAAAGACAGTACAGAGGTCAAGTTGAATGTAAAAACCAGCCAACACGGACCAATTATTAACGGTTTGTTGGACGGTTTGCAAAGCGATAAATCGGTGTCTATGTCATGGATTTTCACCCAGCAAAAAAACCGAATTTTAGAAGCGGTTTACGCCTTGTCCCATTCGGAGAATTTGGAGCATTTCCATAACAGCATCGAATTGATTCATGCACCCGGACTCAACGTAATGTACGGCGACGCCAAAGGCAATATCGCCTGGATTACTTCGGGAAAACTCTATAAATTACCCAAAACCGTTAATGGTAATTTCATCTTAAATGGCGCAAACGGTACTGACGACCAAAAAGAATGGTTGCCGTTTACTCAAAATCCGCAAGCAATCAATCCGCCTTGGCATTATGTGTACAGTTCGAACAACCAACCTTCGCCTGTCAACGGTTATTTGTATCCGGGTTACTATTTGCCCAAAGATCGCGCCGTGCGAATCGACGGTTTGCTAAAAGTCAAAAATAATTGGACCAAAGAAGACGTTTCCAAAATGATCGTCGATAACACTTCGGCAACCGCTCAAACCATAGTGGGTAATATGACTCGACCGTTGCAAATCCAAGATTTCACAGCCAACGAAAAACAGGCATTATCGGTATTGCAATCCTGGAAAGCCACACACGAATTGGAAGACATCGCGCCAACGATTTACAACAAATGGTTTTATCATTATTTGAAAGCCACTTTGGAAGATGAATTTGGAGAAGAGAACTTTAAGTTGTTACTCAGCACGCATATTGTCAAACAAATGATAGAAAACCAAACAGCAAATGCCACCTCGCCTTGGTGGGATAATGTGGCTACCAAAGACAAAAAAGAAACCCAATCAGAAATCCTAACCCAATCGTTTAAACAAGCTGTAGCTTCTTTGGAAACCCAATTAGGCAATGATGTTTCGCAATGGCAGTGGAGCAAAGTACACCAAGTGACCTTCCAACATCCGATAGGGAAAGTAAAATTGTTCAGTAGTTTTTTCAATGTGGGACCGTTTCCGATATCCGGTACGAATGAAGTCATCAACAACCAATTGTTTATCTATACCGATGATGCGATTCTTCCAATCAAAGGCGGACCGTCAACCAGACGCATTGTTGATTTTTCAGATGTCGAAAACAGTTGGAGTGTGTTGCCCACCGGCCAAAGCGGTAATCCGATGAGTAAACATTACAGTGACCAATCGGAACTGTTTGTCAACGGTAAATTCAGAAAAATGAAGTTGAATAAAAAGGAGATTGAATCATCTTCTACTAAAGTTGTTTTCCGACCTAAGAGCTAAAACGCATCCGGATTTTCGATGATTTGAGCCGCGCGCTGTTTGTGTTGGAATAACTCTTCGGGCTTCATTTTTTGCAACAAACTTAGCATCATCGCCATGCGTTGGTTGTTTTGAAAATGCGCTTTTTTGTCGTCTAAAAAATTCCAATACAAACTGTTGAACGGACAGGCGTTGTCGCCGAATTTGTCTTTTACCTTATAATGACAGGAATCACAATAGTTACTCATTTTTTGGATGTAACTTCCGGATGACACATAAGGTTTGGTAGCCAAAATGCCACCATCGGCATATTGACTCATCCCTCGAGTATTGGGCAATTCTACCCATTCAATGGCATCGATATATACGCCCAAATACCAAGCGTCAACGGCATCGGGATGGCGTTGGGTAAGTAGGGAAAAATTACCAATCACCATTAATCGCTGAATGTGATGCGCGTAAGCGTCGTTCAAACTCTGACGCAGCGCTTGGTGCATGCAATTCATTTTGGTTTTTCCCGTCCAATACATATCAGGCAAAGGTTCGTGGTTTTCTAAAGCGTTCATTTGAGCATAATGCGGCATTTCTTTCCAATAAATTCCTCGCACATATTCGCGCCAACCCAAAATTTGACGCACAAACCCTTCGACTTGCGCTAAGGTAATGCGGTCTTGATTTTGGTAGAAATGCTGTACTACTGAATCGATGACTTCTTTGGGAGAAAGCATTTTAGCATTCATGGCAAACGACAAACGTGAGTGAAACAGATGTGGCTCGGTAGTGTGCATGGCATCTTCATAGGTACCGAAATGCGGCAATAATTCATGACAGAAATACTGCAATTGTTCTAAACATTCGGCTCTGGAAGTCGGCCAAACAAAGTTATTAGGGTCAATTGTGCCAAAAGTAATCACACCGGCCTTTTGGATTTCAGCTACAACATCAGTAACTGTTTTTGAAAATGCTTTGGCTTTCGGTACCGGTACTTCACCTTTGTACTTTTTTCGGTTATCGTGGTCAAAGTTCCATTGGTTGCCCAAAGGTTGTTCGCCTGCCATTAATACATGGTGCTTTTTGCGCATCATACGATAAAAACTTTCCATTAACAGTTGTTTCTTACCTTGGAAAAACCGACCCAACTCGGTTCTTTCGGTGTAAAAATGTTCCGTGTCACATGCTATTGAAGAGATTCCTATAGTTTGACAAATTCTTTTTAATTGTTCGTCCAAACGGTATTCATCCGGGAGCTGGTACTCAAAATGCGTGATGTTCAGCCTTGCAATTTCATTCTGAATTAACTTTTCAAAATCGTGCAGGTTGTCCAAGTCCGAGATTTTATAATAGCGAACCTGATGTTCGTTTTGCTGCAGCTTTTCCGCAAAATTCCGCATCGCCAAAAAGAAAGCGGTTACCTTTTGGATGTGGTGTTTTACATAGTCGGTTTCTTGACGGACTTCGGCCATCAAATAATAAACGGTATCGTCTTTTTGTTGGAACCAAGAATGTTCAAGGTTCAGCTGGTCGCCTAAAATCAGTCGCAGTGTTTTCATCTAAAATAAGCTCGTTTGTAACCAAAGTTTTTGAAAGGCACCATTGGCATCGTACATTTCTGCTTGGCGTTTGATATTGAATTTTCGATCACGCGGATCATTGCCTACACCCGAGTTATAGGCCCAATTGCCGTAGTTGGAATGCACATCATAATCGATTAGCATACTTTCAAAATAAGCAGCGGCTATGCGCCAATCTTGTTCCCATTCTTTGGCCCAAAAACTGGCCACGTTTTGCCGTCCGCGATTACTCATCCAACCGGTTTGTTGGAGTTCAATCATGTTGGCGTTTACAAAAGGTTCTTTGGTTTGTCCGTTGGTCCATTGTTGGAAGGCTTTCGGGTGAAATTTCCAGTCGTAATTTTTCCCTAAAATGCCTTGTAATTGGAAAATTTTGTTGCCGTGTTTGAGCGAAATGTATTTGAAATAATCGCGCCAAATGAGTTCGAAAATCAACCAGTAGGTATCTTCATTGGCACCGATTTCTTTTTCGTAACGTTTCACTTCCCAATAAATGGTTCGTGCCGAAATACTGCCGTTGGCCAACCAAGCTGAAAGTTTGGAGCTGTAATCTTTACCCACCAAACCATTGCGTGTTTTTTTGTATACCGATAGTTTTTTGGTCTCCCAAAAGTAAGCCTCAATACGAGCAAGTGCTTGGTTTTCGCCGCCCTGAAAAGGGAAAGCAGTTTTAGGGTGTGTTTCAAACACTTCGTATCCTAAATCGGTTAGTGAAGGAATTACAGTGGTGTTTTCTACTAAATTCGAATCGGGAAGTTTTGGCGTTTCCAAACGACTTTTTACGCGTACCATTTTTTCACATTGTTTGCGGAATTCGGTAAAGACTTCGGGGATTTTTTTGAATTCGGTGTACGGGATGTCCTCGGGATGGAATAAAAACTGGTCATAGGTTTCCTGCCAAGTGATGTTTTTCAGTGCGCTTTTCAACGCATCAGTCACAGCTGTTTCTTCTGACGTCCATTCTTTTTGAAGATAAATAGCTTCGATATTATAGTCTGTAATCAGTTTCGGAATTATTACTTCCGGTTTTTCCAAATAGACTAATAAACTGATTTGCTGTTGCTGTAAATTGTGCCTCAATTCCTGTATCGTTTCCATCAGAAATTTAGCCCTGAACTTTTCCGTTTTCTTAAAACCATATTCGGTTTCGGCAAAATGCCTCGGGTCAAAGCAAAACAAAGCGATGACTTGTTCACTTTCTTTTACGGCTTGGTATAAAGCCGTTTGGTCGTTCACCCGTAAATCATTACGAAACCAAACTAAGCTTGTTTTTTGTTTTTTCTGCATCGGTCACTACAATAAAGTACATCATTCCAATTTTTCTCCCATTTTTTGCGCCAACTGAAAGGCAATCCGCAGCTTTTGCAAATTTTTTCGGGCAAGTTCACTTTTTTATGTGCCATTTTTTAAGATGGATTTGGTTGGAGTGTTCGGACGCGCATAGTCAAATCGGTCCACAATTTTAGGCAAACAGTAGCCGTCTAATCCGTTTACAGCTACTACTTCTCCTTGGTCGAGTTGCAGCCAATAATCGTTATGTAACATTTCGTCTCGAAAATGAATTTCTTCAATGGCCGCTATGATGTGTATGGTGTTGTTTTCCACAATTTCGTATTCGTTTAAGTAGCGACACAACAATTTAACCGGACTGTCTTTTACAAACGGCACATCAATGTCAGACAAGTATTCTTGTTCCAAATTCACCATTTCAAACTCTGAAATTTCAGCATCATAGCTCGCGGATGTTTGGTGGGCTTGGGCAATCATGTTTTGAGCGATATGATTGACTGTAAAGTAACCGGTCGCTTTGAGGTTGTTATAAGTGTTTCTGGGCACTACATTCGGACGCAAGATAAATCCCAACAAAGCCGGACTGCTGCCCAAATGGGTTACACTAGAAAAAACAGCTACATTAGGAATTCCGTTTGGCGATTTGGTTCCGATGAGGTTGGCCGATTTATAACCGGTACAACTGTTAATTAGGTTCAGCCGGTGTATTTTGGAAAGCGAATCCCATTCGGAACACTTAATTTTTTTCATGTGTTTTTATTTCAAAGGTAATTTTTGTTTAACTAAAATAAAAAATAATTAAACAAATTTTATGATTTTGACCAAATAAATAAGGTTTCTGGGTTTTACTTCCGTAATATTTCAGTAATTTTGCCTAACTTTTTTTCAAGATTTCATGCAAACTCCACAAAAAATTGCTGTAGTAGGTTCCGGTTTAGTTGGTACTTTATTGGCAATTTATCTTAAAAGACAAGGACATACCGTACATGTTTTTGATAGAAGTCCGGATATCAGAACGGTCGAGTTTTCAGGACGTTCTATTAATTTGGTGATGTCCAATCGCGGTTGGAAAGCCATGGCGGATGTGGGTTTAGATGATGAGATTCGGAAAATCGGGATTCCGGTGGATAAAAGAGCGATTCACCTCAAAGACGGCAAACTCAATTACCAATATTACGGCAAAGACGGCGAAGCTATTTTTTCATTATCGCGTGGTGTTTTAAACCGAAGAATGATAGATTTGGCAGAAGCGGAAGGTGTGGTGTTTTTCTTCGAGCACAAGATTTGGGACGTAACTTTAGCTACAGCTACGCTTCACATTGGGGAAACCGAAAGAGGCGAGTGGACAGAACTGCAATACGATAAAGTATTTGGCGCCGATGGTGCTTTTTCCAGAATTCGCCATCGCATGCAACGCCAAAGTATGTTTGATTACTCGCAAGAGTTCATGAAAATTGGGTACAAGGAGTTGCACATCCCGGCCAATCCCGATGGGACACATAAAATAGACCAAAACTCTTTACACATTTGGCCTCGCGGGAATTTTATGTTAATGGCTTTGGCCAATTTAGACGGCAGTTTTACCTGTACGTTGTTTATGCCATTTGAAGGCGAAAACTCTTTTGAGCAATTAAAAGATGAAGCTGCTTTGGTGGCTTTCTTCGCCAATTATTTCCCGGATACCGCAGCAGTGATTCCCGATTTGGTTCGAGATTTCTTTAAAAATCCCACCAGTTATTTGGCGATTATGAAGTGTTATCCTTGGACGTTTGAAGATAAAGTAGCCTTGATTGGCGATGCTTCTCACGCCATTGTTCCTTTTTACGGACATGGCATGAACGCCGGTTTTGAGGACATTACGGTTCTGAGTGAAATGATGACAAAATATGGAGACGATTGGGAAACCATTTTCGCCGAATATCAAAAATCGCGCAAACCTAATGCCGATGCTATAGCCGAATTGTCGCTTCGCAATTTCATCGAGATGAGCACCAAAACCGCCGATGAAAAGTTTTTATTGCAAAAGAAAATAGAAAAATGGTTCTCCGACAAGCATCCCGACAAATGGATGCCGCTTTACAGTCGCGTTACCTTTAGTTTGCAACCCTATTCCGAAGCTCTGGCGATAGGCGATTTTCAAAATCAAATCATGGAACAAGTGATGCAAATGCCGAATATTGAAGCTATTTGGAATAGCGAGGAAGTCGAAAACAAAATCATTGATTTATTGAAGTAAGTTTTTAGTAGCTATTTCCGGCTGTGCGCTCTATCTTTTTACTTGTTCTCGATACTTTTGTTTCGCTTCTCGAATGCCTCGAGAAACAAAACAAAAACTCGAACTGACGTAAAAAGGATGCCGCTGCCATCCGGGCTAGGGCTTATTCTGCTTCCCGATGCACTTTGGTAAAATCGAATGCCGGTTGGCAAATCGCAATATATTCGCAAGGATCGTCAAACG
Organism: Flavobacterium cheonhonense; assembly: GCF_035671315.1. Lineage (NCBI taxonomy): Bacteria > Pseudomonadati > Bacteroidota > Flavobacteriia > Flavobacteriales > Flavobacteriaceae > Flavobacterium > Flavobacterium cheonhonense. The sequence goes on along the minus strand of NZ_JAXAVY010000001.1, from coordinate 16,269 downwards.
GATTGGAATATTGTACTCGGGTGTTTTTCTCAATTTTTATCGATTGACCGGCTTCTAAAATTACGGTTTCTTCTTCAATAATAAACTGCTTTTTTCCGGAGATTATATAGGTATATTCGTCAAACTCCGGTGTTTGAAAAGGTTCGCTCCAATGTGGAGGTGCAACCATGTGAGCGATGGAAATGTCATTGTTAGCAGTTGCGGCTTTTCCGTGGTGCTCTTCTATTAGTTTTCCGTCGGTGGTTGGTACCACAAAAGGATTTTTTTGGATAAAATATTTACTCATAATCTTTGTTGAAATTAATCCCAAGTATATTTCCAGCTGCCGTCACTTTGCTTTTTCCAGACGGTATGAAAAACACCTTTGAATTCGCGTTCTTTGCCTTGAAAATCTTTGATAGACCAGACGTAGTTGCCATAAGTATACCCCATAGTGCCGTCGTTGGAAACGTCTACATGATTAGGTGTCCAAGTTACTTTAGCCGATTGGTATTTTTGATCGCTGTAGTACAATTTGATGTTTTCTTTGCCGATAATGAGTGTGTCGTTTTCGCGTTTGATGACCGCATTACTGTCGGCAAATGTATAAAACGCTTCCGGGATACCTTTGGTTTGCGCCATGGTTTTGAAATCTTCTTCCGCTTTTAAAACTTCTTTCTTGAAAGGTTCTAAATCAACTTGGGTTATAACTTCTTTTTTGTTACAACTAAAAAAGGCAACCGTTAAGAGCGTTAAGGCTATTTTTTTCATAGTTTAATTATTTTTTAAAGATAAAATACACGGCCAATATCAGAAATACAAACCCAACGGCATGATTCCATCTGAAGGTTTCGTTTTTGAAAAACAACAGTGAAAAAATCACAAAAATGACAAGGGTAATCACTTCTTGTATGACTTTTAATTGCATCAGTGAAAACGGTCCGCCGTTGCCTTGAAAACCTATTTTGTTGGCCGGAACCTGAAAGCAATATTCAAACAAAGCCAATCCCCAACTGATTAAAATGATGGTAATCAATCCGGCGTTTTCAAACCATTTCAACTCTTTAAATTTGAGATGTCCGTACCAAGCCAAGGTCATAAAAACATTCGACAATACTAATAGTCCTATAGTTAAAAACGACTTCATTATTTGCGGAATAATTTGTTTAAAATTCCGAATACGCCACGAATAAAGGTGGCACTCGTTACCACTTTAGTAACCGATTTTCCTATGACTTCCGTAGTACTCGGCTCGTTGCTTTTTCTTTCTTCTTGTTTTGTCTCAGCTTCAGCCTCAGCTTCGGCCTGTTGGTTGGCGGCTTCAATTTTTTGCGTCAACATTTCGTAGGCGCTTTCGCGGTCGATGGCTTCAGCGTATTTTTTAACTAATTTCGATTTGGCGTTGATTTCTGCTATTTCCACATCGGTTAAAACATCCATGCGACTCATAGGGGCGCGCATCATAGTCGCCGCTAACGGAGTTGGAATTCCTTTTTCGTTTAGAGCCGTTACAAAAGCTTCACCGATTCCGAGAGACGTCAAAACTTCGTCTGTTTTGTAATAATCGGAAACCGGGTAGTTTTCGGCAGTTTGCTTGATGGCTTGGCGGTCTTTAGCCGTAAAGGCTCTCAAGGCATGTTGGATTTTCAGTCCCAATTGCGCCAAAACACTGGCCGGAACATCCATAGGGTTTTGGGTGATGAAATACACACCGATACCTTTGGAGCGAATCAGTTTGATAATGGTTTCGATTTGGTCGAGTAGGGCATCGCTGGCTTCGTTAAAAATCAGGTGTGCTTCATCTATAAAAATCACCAATTCCGGTTGGTCGGCATCGCCTTTTTCCGGCATTTGTTGGTAAATTTCGGCTAACAAACTCAGCATGAAGGTCGAAAACAACTTTGGTTTATCCTGAATGTCAGTCAATCGGAGAATGTTTACGTAGCCTTTGCCGTTTTCATCAATGCGCATTAAATCGTCTATTTCAAACGACTTTTCACCAAAGAAAATATCGCCGCCTTGTTGTTCTAATTCGATTATTTTTCTCAGAATTATGCCGGTGGTTGACGTGGAAATTTTGCCGTAGTGTTCTTGAATTTCTTCTTTGCCTTCTTCGGTGATGTAGTTGATGACTTTTTTGATGTCTTTCAAATCCAGCAAAGGCATTTTTTTGTCATCGCAATATTTAAAAATAACAGCCACAACACCGGCTTGGGTGTCGTTCAAATCGAGTATTCTGGAAAATAATACGGGGCCGAATTCAGAGACAGTAGCCCTTAGTCTAACGCCGTTTTGTTGGGAAAGCGACAACAGTTCAACCGGGAAACTATCAGGTTGGTAAGGAAGGTTGATTTTAGCGTGACGTTCAGTGATAAAAGGCTTTTCTTCGCCGGCTTTAGCAATGCCCGAAAAATCCCCTTTAATGTCCATCATCAAGACAGGTATCCCGAAAGAAGACAATTGTTCTGATAGGACTTGGATGGTTTTGGTTTTACCCGTTCCGGTGGCTCCGGCTATGAGTCCGTGACGGTTTAATGTCTTCAATGGTACTTTGACAAAAGTATCCGGTAGTGCTTCTCCGTTAAACATAGCGCCACCCAGCGTAATGCTTTCGCCTTTGAATTGATAGCCCTCGTTGGTGTATTTTGAAAATTCAGCTGTTGCAGTCATGGTTGCATTTGTAGTTTTATAAAGGTAAAACAAAATAAGGTTTTTTTTTGAAACCTGAAAAATGTTGTTAACTCTTTTGCATAAAGGAAAGCAATAATTTTAAATTCCCGAAAATGTTTTCGTTAAAAAATACAATTTCAGGATTTTTTGCGTTGTACTTATATAAAGCTGATTAAAACCTTGAAAATTAGGCTTATTTTTATTGATTATTTAAGGATTGTTTTAAAACACATTCATACCCTTTAAAACCGATGATTTGGGATATGTTATTAAAACCAAAAAAAGTTTTTTTATTTCAAGTAAAAAATTAAATTTGTCCCTAATCAAGTTTATTAACAACTAAAACTTATAATTTATTTAAAACTTTTAAAATTTAAAAAAATGGCAAACGTTAAAAAAGAATCTGGTTCAAACGGTTTAGGGATGATGTCTGGAATCATCATTGTAGCATGTATTTTTGTTGGTTGGATTATTTGGAACTTCATCATGGGTGCAGGTTCTAACTTTGAAGGTGGTGTAAATACAGGTCACCCACTACCTGGTAACTATTTGGCAATGGTATACAAAGGAGGTCCGATTGTACCTGTTTTGATGGGATTGTTTTTGATGGTAATCGTGTTCTCAATTGAGCGTTTCTTTGTAATCACTAAAGCAGGTGGAAAAGGAAACTTAGATACTTTCATGAGAAATGTACAAGCTAGTGTAAAAGCTGGTAACATTGATGACGCTATCACAGCTTGTGACAAACAACAAGGTTCTGTAGCTAACTCAATTAAAGCGGCATTGGTAAAATACCAAGAAGTTAAAAAAGAAGGATTTACAAGCGAAGAAGCTGCTGAAACTATCCACAAAGAAATCGAAGAAGCTACCTCATTAGAAATGCCGATGTTAGAGAAAAACATGACTATCTTGTCAACATTAGTAGCTTTAGGAACTTTAGCAGGATTGTTAGGAACTGTAACCGGTATGATTAAAGCGTTTGGTGCGTTAGCTTCTGCAGGTACTCCTGACCAAGCAGCGTTAGCAAACGGTATTTCTGAGGCCTTGATCAACACTGCTACAGGTATCTCTACTTCAGCTTTAGCGATCATCACTTACAACTTCTTTACTTCTAAAATTGATACGTTAACTTACTCTATCGATGAGGCAGGTTCTACTATTGTGAACACATACAGAAAATTCAGAGGAAGTTTAAAATCATAATACAATAGTTGAAAAACTTATTGTACTTAATAAAACAAATAAATGGCTAAAGTAAAATCTCATAAGGCGGCAGGAGCCATCGACATGACGGCGATGTGTGACGTAGCTTTCCTTTTACTTACCTTCTTTATCTTAACTGCAACGGCAAAAATGCCCGAGCCGTTACCGGTGGACACACCATCTTCAACAGTTCAAACTAAATTGCCGGAAACCGGATTAGTAATGATTACTGTAGGGAAAAGTGAGGGTAAAGAACAAGTATTTTATGGAATGAAAGACAGAGCTATCCGTTCGGGTGCTTTGGATTATATGGCTCAGAAATATAATGTAACTTTCACAGAGGAAGAAAAAGCGCAATTCGCATTAGTGGATGAGTTTGGAGTTCCTATAGAAGGTTTAAAAGCATTACTGGCTATGAAAGCTTCGGATAGAGTGAAAAAAGGAGTACAATCAGGGATTCCATGTGATTCTATCAACAATCAATTACAAGATTGGATACAAGGCGCAAGAAAAGCAAATATAGATGAAGGTGCTGATAAAGAACTTCAATTTGCTATCAAAGGCGATGCTAAAGAGTTATATCCTCAAATCAAAAGAGTGATGGATATACTACAGGACCAAAAAATCAATAGCTTTAATTTAGTTACTGGTTTAAGAGGAAAAGATTATTAATTTTAATAACAGTATAAAATGGCTGAATTAAATACCGGCGACAGTGGCGGCGGCAAAAAAGGCAGTAAAAAGGTAAGAAGTAAAAAATCCAATGCCAAGGTAGACCTTACCGCAATGGTGGACTTAGCGTTCTTATTGATTACTTTCTTTATGTTAACCACGTCACTATCCAAACCACAATCTATGGATTTAGGTTTGCCGGATAAAGAAGATAAAGATGAACCGCAAACGGATATTAAAGTTGATCAAAGAAGAACCGTGACTATCATCATGGGGAAAGACAACAAAATCAAATGGTTTCACGGTTTGTTAGAAAGTCCTGAACCGGGTGGAGCACCAACCGATGCAGTGTATGGTAAAAACGGAATCAGAAAAGAAATTTTAAAAAGAGTAGCTTCGATTCCACAAGTAACTGGCGATAAAAAGAAAGGGATGATTGTTATTATCAAACCTACTAAAAAAGCCACGTACAGAAATTTAGTTGATATTTTAGATGAGATGGCAATTTGTGACGTTCCAACGTATGCTATTGTAAACGATATCACTCCTGAAGAGCAAAAACTAGTAGATGCAATGAACAAGTAATGTCTTGTACTAATCTTTAAAAAGTAAAACAATGAAATTAGACTTATTAAAAAGACAGTGGATAGACATCGTTTTTGAGGGACGTAACAAAGCCTATGGTGCTTATGAGTTGCGTAAAGAAAACCCAAAAACTACTTTGCGTTCACTACTGATAGGGGCTTTCATTTTTGGTGTTGCCGTGGCTTCTCCGTTAATTGCGGATTTGATTCCGGACAGCTCAGATGAAGACGCCAACTTAGATAAAAAAATTGTAACGATTAAGTTGCCGCCTAAAGAAGAGCAACCTAAAGACTTACCACCACCGCCACCGCCACCGCCAAAAGTAGATCAAGTAAAATTTGTGAAACCGGTAGTTGCGAAAACAGAAGAGATTGTGGAAGAACCGCCTAAAATGGAAGAAATCAAGGATAAAAAACTTGGTGATGAAACCATCAAAGGAGATCCGGATGCGCCACTAACTTTAGAAGACGCTGGAACAGGACCGAGCCAAGTGGTAGAAGAAGATAACAACATCTATAACACAGCCGGTATCGAGGTTAAGCCAGATTTCCCTGGAGGTTTAGAGAAGTTTTACAAGTTTATCGGTAAAAACTTCCAAGTTCCTGAAGAAGAAGGATTGAAAGGAAAGATTTTTGTAACTTTCGTAGTTGAGAAAGATGGTTCGTTAACAGATATCAAAGTATTAAGAGATATTGGATACGGAACCGGAAAAGAAGCCATCAGAGTTTTAAAATCTTGTCCTAAATGGAATCCGGGTGAACAGAATGGTAAAAAGGTAAGGGTATTGTACTCGTTGCCGATTTCAATCCAGTCAGCCGAATAAATGATTTCAAATTTCATACAAAATTTCAAGAAGAAATCGCTTAAAGAGCGATTTCTTCTCGTTATTAGCTTATTGAACTTTTTAGCCTTTTGTTTTTTAGGATCACTCCTTTTATTTTGGGACAAGTTAAAGTTAAATTTGCCTAATAATTTACAGCTTATAGTAGGTTGTTTGATAATAATTTTCGGATTTATACGTTTTACAACTCAGGTCAAACGTTTAAACAATAATGATGATGAATAAAGTAGCTAAAACCGTAGTTGGTTTTTTTCTTTTAACCCTGCTTTTTGTTTTTTCTTGTCAAAAGAAATCAGAAGAGTCAGTGGATACTATTATTGAAGGTAAGGCTACAATTTATGTAGACGAATCGATTTTGCCCATAATCGAAGATGAGCAAGCCGTTTTTGAAACCCAATACAATGCCAAGTTGCAGTTGGTGCCCAAATCTGAGAATGAAGTTTTAAATGCTATGTTTAACGACACAGCAGCCATTGCGGTATTGACCAGAAATTTAACCAAAGAAGAGCTTAACGCTTTTCAGGCTAAAAAAATCAATCCTAAAATTACACCATTTGCAACCGATGCTGTTGCTTTAATCAGAAGTAAAACTTCTAAAGATACCCTTATTGAGCTACAGGATGTTATCGATTTCATCAATGGCAAATCTATCAACTCAATCAAAGGATTGGTATTTGATAATGCTAACTCCAGTACGGTTCGTTACCTGTCGGATTTAGTCGGTATTCCGGTAAACAATCAAAAAAATGTATTTTCTCTTAAAACCAATCAGGAAGTCATTAAGTATGTGGCCGAGCACGATGGAATGATTGGTGTTGTTGGGATTAATTGGATTTTTCAACCGCCGTTGGATTTACAAGAATCAGTTGATAAAGTCAATGTTCTTGGGGTGAAAGGTACTAAAGCTGCTACTTTCGCGTTTCCAACACAAGACAATCTTGCCCAAGGTAAATATCCTTTGGCACGCCATTTGTACTTCGTGAATTGTCAAGGATATTCCGGATTAGGAATGGGCTTTGCTTCCTTCTTAGGTGGCGAAAGAGGTCAACGCATTATTTTAAAATCAGGTTTGGTTCCTGAGCGTGTTCCTTCCCGAAAAATTATGATTAGAGACAAAATAACTAAAGATAAAAATTAAAAATTGCAAGATGAACAAGTTTAAAATATTCAGCTTAGCCTTAGTAGCAACAACCGTTGCTAAGGCACAGGATTTGGAAACAGCGAAGAAGGCTATTGATGCTGAACAATTTGAAAAAGCTAAATCGTTATTAAAATCTGTTATACAAGCTAAACCGGCTAACGGTAAGGCTGCTTTTCTATTAGGTAATGTTTATTTAAAACAAAACATTGCTGATTCTGCTACTATCTTTTTTCAAAGAGGTTTAGCCGCTGCAGAAGGCGCTAAGTTCAACAATATCGGTTTGGCACAAATCGACTTGGATGCGAATAATGTAACGGCAGCCAAAGCTAAATTTGATTTAGTGACTAAAGATTTGAAAAAGAAAGATGTAGAAGAGTATGTTTACATCGCTCGCGCCTATATGAATGCAGATAAACCTGATTTTAAAAGCGCTATCGAAATCTTAAACAAAGCCAAATTGGCCAATCCGAATGATGCTCAAGTGCAGTTAGCCTTAGGTGATGCTTATTATGGTGATAAAAATCAAAACGATGCCTACGTGGCTTACCGTAATGCTTACCAAGCCGACAATACATTGTTGAGAGCCAAAATGCAGTTGGGTGTTTTGTTGAAAGGTGCTAAAGCCTATACCGAAGCGGTTAAAGCTTACAACGAAGTAATTGCTATTGACGCTAATTACGGACCGGTTTACCGCGAGTTGGCTGAGACTTACTATTTATGGGGCAATAACGTGCCGTCAACTTATACTGAAAACATCCAGAAGGCTTTAGGTTTTTACGAAAAGTACATGACTTTAACAGATTACTCTATCACGTCTCGTATGCGTCATGCCGACTTCTTAATCTTGGCTAAAGATTACAAAGCCTTAGAGTTGGAAGCCAACAAGATGAAAGAACTCGATGGTGTAAACCCAAGAATTTTAAGATATTTAGGATATTCTGCTTACGAAAACGGAAATTTTGAAGCGGCTTTGAAAGCTTTACAAGATTATACCGCCAATACTGCTAACAAAGTTATCCCAAGAGATTACATTTACTTAGGTCAAGCTAAAATCAAAAAAGGAGCAAGTGCCGACGGTAAGACTATTGATCCTACATTGTTAGCTTCAGCTATTGAAGATATTAAAAAAGCAGTAACCATGGAGCCTTTAGTAGCGGCCGATTTGAACGAATTAGGAAAAAAATTATACGATCAAAAAGCTTTTGGTGCTGCCGCAGCCGTATTTGAAGTAGCGGTTTCTGTGCCAACTTCTAAAAATTATTTGATTGATAATTTCTATTTAGGTAATGCCATTTATTACGATAATACTCGTAAAGACTTGGCTAAACCGGATCCGATAGCTTTGCAAAAAGCAGATGTTGCTTTCGGAAATGTAATTACAGCTTCACCTAACACGGCAGATGCGTACATCTTCAGAGCCAGAACCAATAATTTATTAGAAAAAGATGATGTTATGGCAGCCAACTATCAATTGTATATTGATATTGTAACCGCAAAAGGCGAAGCAGAAGTGACTAAAAGTAAAGCCAAGTTTATCGAAGCTTACAACAATATGGCTGCTTTTTATGCCAATACGGATAAAGCCAAAGCCAAAGAATTGTTCAACAAAACATTGGCTTTAGACCCAACTAACAGTTACGCAACAGAATCGTTGAAGTTATTGAAATAAGACTTTTTGAGTCATTACCCTAAAACCGCCTTTTTTTCAAGGCGGTTTTTTTATTGGGTCAATTTGCTTTTTCAAATCAACTGTCTTTAAAATAAGTATCTTTGCAGGCAAGAATTGAATTATGTTAACAAAAGAAATACAATTAGCCGTCGACAAAGGAGCAATGCTTCCGTTGATGGAAGAATTTTACACCATACAAGGAGAAGGGTTTCACACCGGAACCGCAGCTTATTTTATCCGAATCGGAGGTTGCGATGTAGGTTGTCATTGGTGCGATGTGAAAGAAAGTTGGAATGCCGAATTGCATCCGCCAACAAACACGGATGCTATAGTCGAAAATGCTTCTCAATATGCCGATACAGTAGTAGTAACCGGTGGAGAACCGCTTACGTGGGACATGACATTGCTTACCCAAAAGTTAAAAGAAAAAAAACGAAAAGTCCACATTGAAACCTCCGGGGCTTATCCGGTTTCCGGAACTTGGGATTGGTTTTGTTTGTCGCCTAAAAAGAATAAACTCCCGGTGGCCGAAGCTTACGCAATAGCTAACGAACTCAAAGTAATCATTTACAACAAACACGATTTTATTTTTGCCGAAGAACAAGCCGCTAAAGTCAATCCAAACGCCATTCTTTTCCTGCAACCCGAATGGAGCAAGAAAGAAGAAATGACGCCGTTGATTGTAGATTATGTAATGAACAACCCTAAATGGCGTGTATCATTGCAAACGCATAAATATTTGAATATACCTTAATAATGACAAAAAAAATTTTGCTTTTTATCGGTTTACTCTTCTTGCCTTTTTTAGGAACTGCCCAAATTGATGGTGAAGATGAAGTGTATTTGTCCGGAGATCGTATTGAAGCCAAATTCCGAGGCGGTGGTTTAGACAAGTTTGATGAATTTGTAAACAATGTTTTTGATTATCGTAAAGTCACCAAAGAAGGAACTATGATCGCGGCTTTTACCATAGATGTGGAAGGCAATGTAACCGGTATTAAAATTGTGCAAATGCTGGACGTCGAATCGGCTAAAGAAATGATACGCGTTCTTAAGTTGTGTCCGAAATGGGAACCAGCCAAAAGAGGCGGCAAACCCATTAGTATCGAAATCAAATATCCGATGAACTTCAGGAGAAAATAAAATACATTCTATGAAAATTATTTACACTGTTCTGTTTTGTTGTGTCACACTTTTTGTAAAGGCACAAGAAACCAACCAAACGACAGAAATAATTGAGTCAACCTACAGTCTAGCTTCATTAGAGGTGAAACCAGAATTCCCCGGTGGAATTTCCGAATTTTACAAGTACATAGGTCAAAACTTCAAAGCGCCAAAGGATAAAAAGTTCCCTGGCGGTAGAGTAATTGTGTCATTTGTAATTGAAAAAGACGGTTCAGTAACCGAAGTGAAAATTTTAAAAGATTGTGGTTTCGGTACGGCGGAAGAGGCTAAAAGGGTGTTGCTTAATTGCCCGAAATGGAAACCGGCCACTCAAAAAAATGTTCCGGTTCGTTGTCAATTCGGATTACCGATTGCTCTTGCCGCAAATTAAAATACTATCCCAAACTTGTTTTGGGATTTTTTATTTTTACACCTTAAATCATCAATTCAAAACATGAATACTTCCCAATTTTTATTAGATTCTAATATTACCTTTTTAAATCATGGATCCTTTGGTGCTTGTCCGCAACCCATTTTTGACGAGTTCCAACGATTCCAACGCGAACTCGAATTGGACCCGGTTCATTTTATTCAGAAGAAATTACCGGTATACTTAAAGCAAGCCAAAGCACCGTTGGGCGAATTTATTGGGTGTAATCCAAAAGATTTTTTCTTTGTTCCCAATCCGACTGTTGCGATCAATACTGTCATGCGCAGTTTGCAATTGCAACCCGGAGATGAAATTTTAGCAACCAATCATGAGTACGGTGCCATGGACAGAACGTGGCATTTTTACTGTAAAAAATCAGGAGCTAAATATGTGCGCCAACCGATAACTTTGCCTGTGGTTTCCAAAGAACAAATAATAGCCGAATTTTGGAAAGGCTACACCAGTAAAACCAAAGTCATTTTTTTAAATCACATTTCGAGTTCAACGGCTTTGATTTTTCCGGTTAAGGAAATTTGCGATAAAGCACAAGAGTTAGGATTGATTACTATAGTAGATGGCGCGCACGTTCCCGGTCATATTGATTTGGATCTAGCCGATTTGAATCCGGATTTTTACACCGGCACTTTGCACAAATGGATGTTGGCGCCCAAAGGCAGTTCGTTTTTGTATGTGAAAAAGGAATTCCAAGACGATATTGATCCGCTGGTGGTAAGTTGGGGTTACGAAAGTTTGGCGCCGAGTGAAAGTCGGTTTTTAGATTACCACGAATACCAAGGTACCAACGACCATTCCGCTTTTTTGTGTACGCCTACGGTTATCAACTTCTTAAAAGAAAATGACTGGAAAGCGAAATCGGAAGCGTGTAAACAAATTGTTTTCGATAATTACCAACGCTTTTGCGATTTACTCCAAACACAACCCATTGCACCGATTACTTCCGAATTTTTAGGGCAAATGGCCAGCATTCCGGTAAAAACAAGTAAGCCTGCCGAGTTGAAAGATTTGCTCTATAATCAATACAAAATTCAAATTCCGGTGATGCCGTTGAACGACAAAGTGTATTTAAGATATTCGATTAATGCCTACAATACTCAAGAAGATTTAGAGGTGTTGTATCGCGCTTTGGAAGATATCTTGAAAACTACGGATTTGATTGAACGCTAAATTCCTAGCCCGGATTGGAGTGGAAATCCTTTTTGTTTTTACTTTAAAAACAAAAAGATTGGAACGCAAAGCCGGATTAAGCTCCTAAAGCAGTCTCGCCAAATAATCAAAATGATTGCCTTCGAGCAGCAATTCGCATTGCAAACCATTGGCGTGCGCGGCATTTTGCAGGGTGTTATAATCGAGATACAACCAAGGGAAAGTGTCTTCAGTTTGCCCTTTGTAACTCACGTTGAAAGTTAATTCGCCGTAATAACCCGTGGCCGGAACCATGTAAGCGCCGTCTTCGTCTTGGTCGAACATATAAATAATATCGGAACTATCAATTAGAATCTGGCCGTTAGGCGTTAAAAGCGATTTGAGTTTTTGCAAGTATTTAGAGGTTTCAGCTAAGGTTCCGAAGATTCCCGTGCCGTTCATGAGCAAAAGTATGGTGTCGAATTGTTCGTTTTCCAACTCCAACAAATGTTGCATGCGCGCGTCTTTTACACCCCGCAACTGACAAGTTTGAATGGCTTTTGGCGAAATATCGATAGCCGTTACTTCAAACCCTTTTTGTTGTAAGTACAAACTGTGGCTGCCGGCACCGCAACCTACATCGAGGATTTTGCCTTTGGCCAGTTGCAATGCCTTTTTTTCTATTTTAGGCATTTCCTGATACGTGCGAAACAAATAGGCTATGCTCATCTCATCGGCTTCGGAAATGCTGGTTTCCGTAATCAAATCTTCCGGAGCATTTTGGGTTTGGTAATCAAGTATGGCTTGGCCGAATAAATCTTTCATTTGTTGTTAATCTTATTTTAAAGGTCAAATGCAGTCGCCTCGCTCGTGTTTGTTTTGATTTTGCTAATCGGCTGAGTAACTAAGTGGCTGAGATTTTGAATGTTTTTACAGAGGGTTTATTCAAAGTTGTTTAATTTTGTACTATGAGTTTGAAGCCTTCCTTAAACGAAATCCAAAAGTTAGCCAAAGATAAGCATATCGAAAACAAAAAGTATTTTGATAAGCTGAAAAAGAAAACACCGAAAAATTTAGACTACGTGATGCAGGATTTGCATGAAGCCGAGTTTAAACGAACGGATTGTTTGACTTGTGCCAACTGCTGCAAAACTACCGGGCCATTGTTTACTTTGGCTGATATCGAGCGAATAGCCAAACATTTCAAACAGAAACCACAGCAGTTTATTGACCAATACTTGCGCATAGACGAAGACAACGATTATGTTTTGCAACGCGTGCCTTGTACGTTTTTAGATGCCCAAAATTACTGTATGATTTATGACGTTCGCCCGAAAGCTTGTCGCGAATTCCCGCACACCGACCGAAAGAAATTCCAGCAAATTTCAGATTTGACGTTGAAGAATGTAGCCATTTGTCCGGCTGCCTACAACATAGTAGAAGAAATGAAGAAAAAATTACCGTTATGATGAAAGTGTACAAATCTAAAATCGATTGGTGGTTGATTATCCTTATCGGAGCTCTTTTCGGTTATCCTATAATAGAAGGTATTATCAGTAAAGACTACCTGATGTCGCTGGTATTTTTTGGCTTGGTGGTTTTAATTTTTTTGATGTTTTGGTCTATTCAATATAAAATAGTAGGCGAACAACTCAAAGTTTGGACCACCAAAATTGACATCCATTCGATTAAAAAAGTATACCGTACCAACAATCCGTTAAGTTCGCCTGCTTTATCGCTGGATCGAATTGCCATTGTTTATAATAAATATGATGAAATCCTGATTTCCCCCAAAGACCAATCGGCTTTTATAGCGCACTTGCTAAGCATCAATCCTAATATCGTGGTGGGCTGATAATAATTCGACATTTTTTTCGTTTCGATAAAAAGAAGCGTTATGAAAAAAGTAGCTCGTTACCTCATACTGATTTATATCTTTTCCCTTTTTCTGTCGTTTGTGGGCTATTGGTTAGACTCGGATGTACCTCAAAATACTTTGGTATACCAAATGTACGAGGTGTTTATGCTCTCAATATTCTTGTTCGGATTGCTGTCCGGATTGTTTTGCATACTTTACTTGATGTTCTCTTTTTTCAAATCGCTGATGCAAAAGGAAAATCAATACAGCAAATAAGGTTTTCGCATCGCTTTAAAGGCTTCGAGGTCTTTTTGCCAAGAGGCTCTGATGTCTGCTTCCGAAGTCCCGGCCATGATTTGTTGCTGTAGTTTTTTGGTGCCGGCCAATTTTGTGAAAAAATCATTAAAAAATTTTGATTGATCTGCTGTAGTTTGATACGCTTTAATCAGCCATTTTAACTCTAATCGGGTTACTTTTTCAATTTTTGTTAAATCTTCGCCATAACAAAGTTGGTCTTTATGCATCGGTTCTTTGGCCCCGAAATTCGGTACCGGTGTGAAACTAAAGTCGCTTTTCGGTAAAAACGGCGAGCCGTAAATTTGAAATTGCTTCTCTGTTCCTCGACCTACACTCACATTCGTACCTTCAAACAAACACAAACTCGCGTATAAATTGATGGCTTGGTCGTTGGGTAAATTCGGCGATGGTTTCACCGGCAAAGAATACGGCATTTCTCGGTTGTAATTTAAACACGGAATTACAGTCAGTTGACATTGTATGCCATTTTTCAACCATTTTTCACCGTTTATCATTTGCGCATATTCGCCTATCGTCATCCCGTGTAGCAACGGAATGGGATGCATGCCCACAAAACTGGTGTATTCTTTTTCCAATAGCGGCCCGTCAACAATGCCTCCGTTCGGGTTTGGTCTGTCCAAAACGAGTAACGGAATATTGTTTTCCGCACAAGCTTCCATAATATAATGTAAAGAAGAAATGTAAGTGTAGAATCTTGCACCTACATCTTGCAAATCAAAAACCATCATATCTATTCCGACCAATTGCTCCGGTTTTGGTTTTTTGTTGTTGCCGTAAAGTGAAATAATCGGTAAGCCGGTTTGGGTGTCTTTGCCGTCTTTAATCAATTCGCCTGCATCGGCTGTGCCGCGAAAACCGTGTTCGGGTGCGTAGATTTTTTGGACGTTGATTTTTTGTTCCAAAAGGTAATCGACTAGATGAACAGTTTCTCTTGAAATGGTTGTGTTTTTTGGGTCTGAAGTATGGTTGACTTTAGCGTTACTTAATACTCCTGTTTGATTGGTCACAATGCCAACTTTTTTATCTTTTAATAAAGGTAAATAAGTATTTGTGTTTTGTGCTCCTGTTTGAATTTCGAATTTTACATTTTTAGGAAGAATATCTTCTACCTTATCCCTTATCGCTTTTTTCTCCTGCGAAGCTCCACACGAAACCATTAGCAAAACCGAGAATAAAACTGTATTTTTGAACACCAAATTTGAAATCATACCGTTGAAATTAGACTATTTTATAGCGAAAAGGCTCATTACTACTAAAGACCATAAAAGTAGTATATCCGCGCCAATAATAAAAATTGCCATTACTGCCATAGCGCTAGGAATGATCATGATGATGGTTTCCATAGCTACCGGCATTGGCTTGCAACAAAAGATACGCCAAAAAGTTTCGGCCTTTAACGGACATATTATTATTTCCGGGTATAACGATAACAATTCGGACGTCAGTACTACGCCCGTTTCTAAAAAACAAAACTTTTATCCTAAGTTCACCTCAGTCGATGGTATTGCACATATTCAAGCCGTTGCCAGCAAAGCCGGAATCATCCGAACTGAAACTGCATTTGAAGGTATCATCTTTAAAGGTGTCGGCGCCGACTACGATACAGCTAACCTAAAAGAATATTTGGTTGCCGGAAGATTGCCCAATTTCAAAAACACTCTCAACGAAGAGGTTTTGATCTCGCAATACCTGGCCAATCGCTTAGGCTTAAAAAACAACGATAAATTCGTAACCTATTTCATGAAAGAAAATGGAGAAGGCTATAACCTGCGCAATTTTAAAATTGTAGGCGTATACAATTCCGGCTTTCAAGAATTCGACGCTACTTATGTAATAGGAGACATTCGCCACGTACAAAGAATCAACAAATGGAAGCCTGATCAAGTCGGTGCCTTCGAAGTCTTTGTCAACGACTTTACCCAAATCGAACAAAAAGGCCAAGAAGTTTATCAAGAAACCTCGTCCACACTCGATTCCCAAACCATAGTCGAAAAATACTATTACATCTTCGAATGGCTAAAACTCTTCGACGTTAATATATTGGTCATCTTAATTGTCATGATAGCCGTTTCTACTATTAATATGGTAGTCGCGCTTTTGGTGCTCATTTTAGAAAGAACCCAAATGATTGGTATTCTAAAATCACTCGGCGCCAACAACTGGTCCGTCCGAAAAATATTCCTCTACAATGCAGCTTACTTAATCGGTAGAGGTTTGTTATGGGGAAATGGCATCGGGTTGACTTTGCTGTTGCTCCAAAAATACTTCGGCATCATCAAACTCAATCCGGAGAGTTACTACGTTAACGAAGCGCCGGTCGACATCAACCTATTCTATCTTGTGCTCCTCAATATCGGTACCATTGTGGTTTGTTTGGTAGTTTTGCTCATTCCTTCTTATATCATTACCAAAATCACACCGTCAAAATCCATCCGTTTCGAATAATTTTTCTTTTGTAGCGAAAGGCTCGGGCTTTATTTGCGGTCTGCATTCCCGCTTTTCGGGCTACGCGGTAGCCTCTTCAATCGGGGCTAAACAGTTAACTTTTGTTTTGTGTTTGTAAAGATTTGTAAAAAGATTAGCTCCAAGAATCATA